>DASZTS010000129.1:0-35205 GCA_035547915.1 Pirellulales bacterium
CATCAACGAAGTGGCCAACCTCTGTGAGCGCATGGAAGCCGACATCAACGACGTCCGCCGTGGCATTGGGCACGACAGCCGGATCGGGTTCGCCTTTCTCTTTCCGGGGGTCGGCTACGGCGGCAGTTGCTTTCCGAAAGACGTGCGGGCCTTGCAGGCGATGGCCCGCACGCACGGCATCGTGCCCCAGTTGCTGACCGCCGTCGATACCGTCAACGAGCAGCAGAAGAAGGTGCTGTTCCGGAAACTGGCGACGCATTTCGACAACAATTTCGCCGGGCGAACGATCGCCATCTGGGGTTTGGCCTTCAAGCCGCGCACCGACGACGTGCGCGAAGCACCGGCTCTCGTCCTGATCGACGAATTGCTCCCGCGCGGTGCCAAGCTGCGGGTGCACGATCCCGAAGCGATGGAGCACGTGCGATCCCGTTATGGCGAGCACCTTGTCTATTGCGACAGCAAATACGACGCTCTCAACGGCGCCGACGCGCTGACGATCGTGACCGAATGGAAGCAATTCGTGCATCCCGATTTCGACGAGATGCGGCGGCGGATGAAGTCGCCGGTCATCTTCGACGGACGAAACGTGTACGAGCCTTCGCATCTCCTGGCGGCTGGTTTCAGCTATTACTCGATCGGCCGAGCGACCGTGCGCCCGGGCGGTTCGACCGTCGGAGCAGAAGCTTGATTCGGTTTCGTCGGTTGCGCCAAGGTTACCGCTCCGTGCGAACCCAAGCGCCGCGCTGACGGCCACTAAGCCAGCGGAAAAACCCACCCAATAGCGCCAAGTTCATGCTGCTGAAGAGCGTCGCCAACCTCAACAATCGCACCGCCCCGCGTTTGCCCGGCAAGCGGGCACCGATCAGCGCAAGTCCGTAAAAGGTCGCCTGGGCTAGCAAGGTGGCCCGGTAAAATGGCTGGAAGCCGAGTGGCAAGTTGGCCAGGATCATTGCCACGAGGCAGAAAGGCGCCAACCATCGCAGCAGCTTGTGCGAAAAGAAGCTGAACGCTAACCAACCATACCGGGGCGACAGCAAGGGCCAGAGCAGCCCCAGGCTTTGGAATGCCCCCGCCCCGATGCGCACCCGCCGGCGAAACTCGTCACCGATCCGAGCCGGTGTCTCCTCGTAGGCCACGGCTTCGGCATCGTACACGAGACGGCAGCCCCGTTTCAGCCGGGCTAACAGAGGAATGACAAAGTCGTCGACGATGGTCTCCGTCGGTATCGGCACGAAAGTCTCGCGCCGGATGGCGTAGATCGCCCCATTAGCCCCCAACAGGGCGCCCAACCGGCCCTCGCAGCGCTTCAAAAACGTTTCATAGCGCCAATAGAGGCTGTCGACATTCTTGCCGGTGGCCGGATCGACGAGTATCAGCCGACCGCAGACGGCGCCGACGTCCGGCGAGCGAAACCAGCGGACCAAGCGCCGCGGCGCCGCGGGCTCGATGTGGGTGTTGGCGTCGGACAACAGTACCAGTTCGCTGGCAAGCTCGCTCCAGGCGGCATTCAGCACGGCCGACTTACCGCGGTTGGCCTGGAAATCGAGCAACCGCACATTCCGGTGGGCGAACGAGCGCACGATTTCGGCGGTGCCGTCGCTGCTGCCGTCGGACGCAACCAGAATCGCCATCCGCTCGGGCGGATAATCGAGCGCGAGCGCATTTTCGAGCCGCTGGCCGATGACCGCCTGCTCGTTGTGCGCCGCAATCAGCAGCGTGATGGTCGGTAACTCGCCGTCGCTAAGCTCCGGCGGCAGCTCGACTCGCCCGAAAAGCCGTGAGCAGAGCCAGATGAGCAGCGGATAGCCGAGGTAGGCATAGACCACCAAGCCGAAGCTAAGCCAGAGAACGATTGCCAGGGTTTGCTGCATGGGCAGTTGCTATGGGAAAGTTTTAGCGGCCGAAGCGCGATCCGGCCGGGTGGTTTCCCGGGGACACCTGCCCAGCCAGCCTTTCGACAAGCAGCATGTCGCGCCGGGGGTACGGGCAAAAACCTGGAAGTAGGCGGAGCCTGGGCGCTGGCTACTCAACGTGGGCGCAAAAACACATCGACCACGCGCCCGGCGGCGTTACCGTCCCACCCCTGCGGCAGGCGAGCGTGGCCAGGTTTTTCCTGTAAAGCAGCCAGGCCGGCTGCGACGATGCGCTCGGGATCCATGCCGACGAGCACGTTCGTTCCTTCGTGAATCGTGGCGGGGCGCTCCGTGTTGGCCCGTAACGTCAAGCAGGGAATGCCTAACACGGTCGTTTCCTCTTGAACCCCGCCAGAGTCGGTCAAGACGAGTCGGGCGTGCGCGAGCAGCTTCATGAAATCGAGATACCCCAAAGGCTCCGTCAGGCGCAGATTGGCGAGCGATTCCGGCTCCCACGTGGCCAGCGCCTTACGTGTGCGCGGATGGACGGGAAACACGATCGGCAGCTCGCCCTGCAACCTCTCCACCGCGATCCGCAAGGCGCGAAACACGGCCGGCTCATCGACGTTCGATGGCCGGTGTAAGGTGAGCACGGCGTAACCGCGCTCGGTGAGGCCCATCTTTTCCAGGATCGTCGAACGTTCCGCCCGCGCGCGGCAGGCCAGCAGCGTATCGATCATCAGGTTGCCCGTGAAATGGATCTTCTCCTCGGCAATCCCCTCACGCCGCAAGTTGTCCGCCGCGCTAGATTCCGTGATAAACAGCCAATGGCTGATGGCATCGGTCAACACGCGGTTGACTTCTTCGGGCATGCTGCGATCGAAGCTGCGCAAACCCGCCTCGATATGCGCCACGGGCACCTCCAGCTTGGCCGCCACCAGCGCGCAGGCCAGCGTCGAGTTGACATCACCTACGACGACCACCGCGTCCGGGCGGTGCTCCAGTACGATCGGCTCAAAACGCTTCATTACCTCGGCCGTTTGTACGGCGTGCGAAGCGGAACCGACTTCCAGATTCACGTCGGGCTTGGGCATCCGCAGTTCGTCGAAGAACAACTGCGACATCTGCTGATCGTAGTGCTGGCCCGTGTGAACCAGGAACGGCTCGATGCCACCGCGCCTTTCGATTTCCCACATCACAGGAGCGATCTTCATGAAGTTGGGCCGCGCGCCGACCACGGCGAGAAGTTTCAAGTCTCTTCTCCTTCCCAGGCCGATAGGCCGGCCAAGTGTGCCTCGATTTCGCCGATCTTGGCCTGCCAGCTCTCGTGCCGAACGGCATCGCTGCGCGCGGCGGAGGGGCCTGGGTCGTCGAGCGCTGCACGGATCGCACATTCGAAGGCGTCGGCATCGCGAGCAATGCGGCACTGTCCCAGCACCTCGACTTCCGGAATGGGCGATGAAACGACAGGCAAGCCAGCCGCCAGGTATTCGCGCACCTTGAGCGGGTTGGCATTCAGCGTCAGCTCGTTGATGCGAAATGGTATGAGCGCGACATCGAACGACTTGCAGTAGGCGGGCAGGTCGGCGTAAGGTTTGCGCCCCAATAAATGGACATTGGGAAGTTTCTCCAGTGCCGAAACGTCCGTTGTCGCCTTGCCGATCACAACCAGGGATCCCTTCGAAAAGCGGCGGGCCATCTCGGCCATCATGTCGACGTCGACCCAATCCGCGATCAGGCCGAAGAATCCGATGACCGGCCGCGGCAAGCCGGCGACCTCGTCGGGTATAGGGGTGTCGGCATCCAAGGCGCGGCGAAAATGATCGAAGTCGACACCGTGTCGGACCAGGTATGTGTGCGGGTTGTGCCGCGCCTTTGCTTCGTAAAGCCGCTCAGCAGAGACGAAGACGGCGTCGGACCGCGTCATCAATTGACGCTCCAGGTCCAGCAGCGCATCGGCGGCCACGCCGGTGAACGCCGAGTTCTCATCGACGCAGTGATAGACGACGAGCTCCTCGTCCAGCTTGCCCGCGACCACCGCGGCCACCGGGTTCGAGGTCCAATTGATGACGCGCTGAAACCGCAACCGTCGCATGGCTCGCCGGACTTGAAACGCCAAAAACCGCTGATTGAAGGCACGGATCCACGGCCGGCTATGCACCGGGATGATGAGCGGATTGAGAACAAAAATATTCCGCTCTGGTTCGTGGATCGGTTTGGACGCGGCCAGCAGCTTGCGCGCGGCCCGGCTAATGTCGGCCTTGGAAACGGTGGGAGACCGATAACCGAGTGAATTGACCCACAGGACGCGATTCTCACGGGCCAAGAGACGCATGACGTGCGTCCGCGACAGGGGGTCGCCCGTCCAATCGTGGCTCAGGCAGACGATGTCGCGGCCGCGCAGTCGAGTATCTGTGCGTTCGCTGGATGGGGAATGCGTGTCGAGGGTTTGCATCATGCTCGTGATCGTGGGGAGGGGGCGGGGTTGGGTCTACGCTCGGCAACGGCCGTGGCCAGCACGTCGGCAAATCGAGCGGCCGATTCCTGGCAACTGAGATTACAGAGGCGGACGAGAGTCGGATCGACGGCGGTGGGCGATTCAAGGTTCTCCGCTAATGCCACGGCCAAGGCGCGCACGTCGCCGCGCTCGACGAGCCGGCTGTACGATGGGTGCGAAATCTCCGGAATGCCGCCCACGCGGGTAGCCACGAACGGCCGGCCGCACTCCAACGCCTCGCGCAACACGTTGGGTATGCCTTCGGAAAAGCTGGGCAGGGCGACCACGTCGCTGGCCCGGTACCAGTCTGGCAAGCAGGTTTGCGCGCAGGGACCGGGCAGGCTGACACAGTCGCTTAGGGTGTAACGGGCGATCAGGCGCCGCAATTTGCCTGCGTCCCGTCCGCTGCCGATAAGGTAGCACTGGAACCCTTGCGTTCCCTCGTTACGCAACAGGCGGCAAGCTTCGATCAACAGCGCGGCGCCCTTGCTTTCCAGCAGGTTGCCGACGAACAGGATGATCGGTCGATCGGGGGTGAGGTTGAGACGCTGGCGCGCCTCTGCTTTGCTGCCCGGCGCGAACAACTCGCGGTTGGTGCCTTCGGGCACGACGTGGACGCGGAATGGTTCGGCGCCCAGCCGCTCTGCGTGCTGGGCTAGGTCACGGCTGACTGCCACGACCGCGGAGGCTTGTTGCAGCGTCCGCGAAATCGGCTCAAGCCGCCGCGGCTGACGCGTGAGCACCAACACGTCGCTGCCGATCACCTTCACCACCACCGGCAGGCCGGCCTGTCGCGCCAGCTTTACCGTGGCCCAACCGTCGGGATGCGCCCAGCAGGCGAGCATGACGTCCGGCCGGAATTGTTCTATCCGACGTTCGACGATCGGACGGATGCTCCGCAGATAGTACTCGCCCCACCGGTGCGACCGCACCCGCGGCAAATAATAGAAAATCGGATGATCGACGTGGATACCATCGCCATTGATATAGTGGCTGGGTGTCGCTCTACCGGTTAGCCGGTCCTTGAGAACCTCCTGCCAAGGCACCGGTGCGATGACCCGCAACTCATGGCGCTCCGCCAGCGCGCGGAATTGCTGTCGATTGAACGCCGCCATCCGTTCGTGGCCGGGCCGCGGATAGAGGTTGGTGATGGCGAGGATTCTCAATTCAGTCAACCATTCGGCCGGACGCGGACTCGCGCGGGCGCGCACCGAGCGCAGCGCCGGTGAAACGTCTCAACCGGTCAGTTCCTGGTACAGCCTCTGATATCGCTCGGCGGTGCGCGCAAGACTGTAGTCGCGTCGCACTCGCTCGCTCGCCGTGGCTGTGAGTCGATCGGCCAGCTCTCGGTCCGACAGCAGCCGCTTTAAGCAATTCGCCAGGAGAGCCATGTCACCGGGTGGAAACAGGATCCCCGTTTCTCCGTCGGCGACCAGCTCAGGCACACCGCCGACCGCGCTCGACACCACAGGCACTCCGGCGGCCCAAGCTTCCAGAATGGAAAGGGGCATCCCCTCCGATTCGCTCGAGAGCACGAAGACGTCCATCAGAGCCAGATAATGCTCCGGCGCGGCCTGGTATCCGGCGAAATGGATCCGTGCGTCGGGGAGCAACTCCGCGGCGAGGCGCTCGAGATCGGCACGCCGCGGTCCGTCGCCCACAAGCAGTAGGTGCGCGGCAGGCGTGGCCTCTCCGGCAAGCGACGATTCCGGGTGGATCGATTTGGCAAACGCCCGGATTAAGACGTCTTGCCGCTTGATTTGATGCAGCCGGCCCACGGTTCCCACCACGGGTGCTTCGGGCGGTATGCCCAGCTCGCGACGGATGCTGTCGGCACGTCCGACCTCGGTGCGCGGAACGTGCCTGCGGCGATCCACAAACCGGCCGATGTCGATGCCGTTCGGTACGGTTGCGATTTTTCTCTGCGCCACGATCCGCCAGTGGCGCACTTCTTGGGCAATGTCGTACGAGACACAGCAAAATCGGTCGGCATAATGCGAGGCTAGGCGTCCCAGCAACCGCGTGCGCAACCGCGAGGAATAGTGCTTGCCGTGCTCGGTATGAACGACGGCCCGCACCTTCGCACGCCGCGCCGCCAGCCCCGCGTAAACCAGTGCGCCGATTTGGTGGCAGTGGACGACGTCGGGGTGAAGCTGCCGGAACAAACGGGCCAAGGCCGGTACCGTTGCCGGCCGCAGACCGGCCCGTTTATGGATGCAGTACACCGGTGCCCCGAGCTCCTCGGCCTGTTTCGCGAGATCGCCCGGCCGTTCCAAGCAGATGACGACCGATTCGTTGCCCAGCCGGGTCGCTTCGCGCACCAGGTCAACCACGAGCCGTTCCAGCCCGCCGACGTCGAGCGAGACGACAACGTGAGCCACTTTCAGGCTGCGTCGGGTCGGCGCCGATGGCGCCATCGAGCTGTTCGATTCGACCGCGCCGACGCGGTAGGTCAAACCTGCCCGCTCACCCTCCGCCGTTTCCTCCACAGATTCCTTTTGGTACAGAGGAGCCATGCTTACCGTCCGCCGGCCGGCTCCGGCACGGTGTCGTAACCGTAGCGAAGCAGATGCTCATGCAGCGACTCTTCTAATTGCTGCTGTTGTGCGGCCGTGAGTTGCTCGCGCCACTTGTTGTTTTCGCTTTTCACACGAAATTGTCGCACGCGCGCAAAGAACTCCGCCGGCGAACTCAGGCCGCAAAAAGCGAGAACTTGGTTGAACGTCCCGGCCGGATCGGCTGTGAAATCCTCGTACCGGATCTCGAGATATTGCGCGGGCGGTACCTCCTGCTTGGCCGCCTCGAAAGCGTCCATCCAGCGTTTCCACTGGATGGCCGCCAGCACGACGAACGAATGCTCGCTGCGATCCCATTCCGCTTGCTCGCCAACGGTAAGCTCTCCCAATCCCAAGAGGGCGGGTCCCCCCCAGCCGCGCCAGAAATCGACGTTCAAGAGCGAGTTCACGACCGCCCGGCCGTCACGGACCACGTGGATGAAATGGGCGCCGGGAAACATCCGTTGTAAGAAGCCGATCCGTGGCCAGCCGGTGAGCTTGGCTAGCAGGCGTTGTCGCCGCGCCGTCAGCATCTGCTGGAGTACGCCCGTCATGTGGGCGGTCTCGATCGGCCTCACATCATCGGCCACCAAATCGCGGCAGGGAAAGCTAAAGCCGCGCACGTAACGGTCCCAAAACGGCCAGTGTTCGGCCGGTTGGAATTTTTTGCGGGCGTAATTCCGCACCAGCGGCACGTCCATCAATTGCATCGCCCAGCGGTTGTATTTGGGCTGGTCCGGATAGAGCAGACACAGTCCCGAGAGGAAGCTGACCTCCGGATGGTACGTAAATATCTTGTGGACAATCGTCGAGCCGCAACGCCCGGTGCCCACCAAAAAGATCGGTCGATCGAGACGCATCGCAAAGATTGGAAAAAACTGCAGACCGCGGACCTGCACTCGACACACGGCGAGGCGCGCCTACCTTCGGAGCAACTCCGCCACGACCGGCCGGTGATCTGAGCCGACATGCCGCCCGACCCAGCAGCGCTCCACCCGCCAGCCGGCGTCGGCCAGGATGTGGTCGATGCGGATGCCGTAAAACCAGCCCGAGGTCGTGTAACCGTAGGTGTAGCCATAACCGCAGCCGGCCGCGACGAACGCGTCGGTGAATCGCGACCAATCGCGGCGGAAGAGGTTGCTTTCGGGCGGCATGTTCAGGTCGCCTGCCACGATCAGTGGGCCGGACAGCTTGTCGATCCAGCGGCGAACCTTGGTCGATTCGGCGCTACGTAATTCCGTGTTGTAGTCCACTTGGTCGGTGGCGTCCGGATGGTGATTTTTCACCGCCTCCAACCCTTTGCGCGGTGAATAGAAATGGACGGCCACGAAATCGAGTTCCTGTTCTCCGAGGTCCGCACCCGGCCGCGGGTTTAAGGTCTCCTCGGCCAAGGTCTCCGACTCGTGCGGAAGCACTGCGGGTACGCGACAGCGAACGCGATGTGCCACGGTTCGCGCCCCGTATGCCGTCGGCCAAGTCAGCCTCTCCGAGTCGACGATGGGCCAGCGGCTGGCCACCACGATCCCGGGCACCGCCGATACGTGCCAATCGGGCCCGACCGCGGCCGAAAGTTCTTCCGCGGAGACATTCTCTTCAAAAGCGATCAGATCGGGCTGTGTCTCGGTCACGAGCATGCCCATTTCTAGCGGATCGAAGCCTACCAATCCCACATTGCAGGTGAGAACCCGCACGGTCAGACCATCGCTCGCAAGGGCGGAGGAAGGCGGGCCGGATTGTCCGCTGGCAGGCCATGACAGGCACAGCCCCATCAAAGGCCAAGCCACCCAAAGCGACGTCAGCGAGGTTGGCAGCCAAAACCGGCGCGGCCGCACCAACGTGGCAGGGATCAGCAGAGTCAACGGTGCCGCCCACAACCAGCGCGGCATATAGGCTAAAACGGTCGCCCACGACCAGCGGTCCGTGCCCCAGCGCAGCATGGTCCAGGCGGCCACCGCCACGGCCAGGCTGAACCAGGCGCAGAGCTGAAGCAGTCGCGTCCCGAGTGACCTACTCGATCCGTCGGCTGCACGAGCCGCGATATGGGAAGATGTGGTTTGGGCAGACGTCGCCCGGACCGTTTCCGTCGCCGGCGCAGGTTCGCCCGCCGCCCGGCCACGGTCGCCCAGCAGCGGATTGGGCTGTCGTCTACCCGAAGCACCGGTCATCGGCCGTTCGTCTCCCTACCGGCCGTGGCCGCGCGTTGCAGGCCGAGCACGAGAAAGTGTACGTCGATGTTCTTTCCCCGCTTCTTGCTGAAATGCCAGGTGAGATCGAAACCACTCTGTACCGCAAATGAGGCGTAGGTCGGCAGCATGTCGGCGATCGGGATTTTCTGGGGATCGGCCGAGCCGTAAAACTCGCCACGCCGCAGCAAGTGATACGGATTGAAGAGGTAGGGAAACTCCGCGCGGAACCGGGGCGAGGCCTCCGGTATGACGTTCAAGACGAGCACTGCCCGGTCGGCCAGCAGTCGGAAAATGGCCGGAAAGAACTCGAAGTGTTCGCACAGGCTGCTTTCACTGACAAACAACGGATTGTCGACCACGACCAAGTGGTATTTTTCCGGAGTGACTTTCGTCTCGTGTAACGAATCGGTGATCTTGATCTTTGCGCCAGGCAGGTTCCGCCGCAACGTATTTTCCGCCGTCGGGTCGATTTCCCAGACCGTCAGCGACCGCACGAGTCGGGCATAGTCGGCCGTGTGCAGCTCGCCCGTGCCCCCGAACACTTCCAACGCGTCCAAATCGCCCGGGGCCACTCCACGGTGCGCGATTTCGGATAGGACGTCGAGGGTCGCCGAGCCGAATAATCGCCGTCGCACGGCCCGGGTAAAGCGGTTCTTCAACCATCGATTCATGCGTACAGGTTGTTCGCGGGCTGGGCGGCCGGCTCCGTCGAGGTCGATTCTATGGGGGGCGGGTTGTCCGGCCGTTCGTCGTCGGCAAGTCGGCGCACGACGCGCGCCGGATTGCCCGCCACGATCACATCGGCGGGAACATCTTTGGTGACCACCGCCCGCGCCGCCACAACCGAACGATCGCCGATCGTCACGCCTTTCAGGATGAGCGCGCCGGCGCCGATCCACACATCGTCACCGATGACGACCGGCTGCACCTGTTCGCGCGGGGTGGGCAGGCCCGCGCGGCGCCGCGTCGCATCGAGCGGGTGTCCATCGTGATCCGAAATGCAGGTGCGGCTGGCGATCAGGCAGCTCCGGCCAATGCGTATCGACGAGGCGACGCCGATGTCGCAGTCGTGACCGATGAACGTGCCGTCGCCGATCACCAACTCGGGTTTGTCGTGCAGGCGATTGCTGAAGCCGAACGACGACTTGCCAGACAGACGCACCCCATCGCCCAGCAGTATGCGGCCGCGACCGACCAGGTACGGCAATCGTTCCATATAAAACGGCGCGCCGACGTGTTCGCACTGGCCACGGAACAGCGGCTCATACCAAAAAAACCGCAGCGCCAGCGCCGTGCCGTCGCGCGCCACGACGTGCAGCAGGTAGGCACCGCGCACCACCAGGCGCAGGGGACCGACCACGGGTAGGTGCAGCCCTAGCAGCAACTTTGCCGTCCGTTTGAGGGGGCCCCACAACCGTCCTTCGCCCCGTCGCAGTTTGGTGCTCCAACTCATCCGCGTTATCGTCCGACCCACAGCCGCCGCACAGCCTGCTCGCCGAAGCGCCAGGCGGTCCGCCGCACGGTCGAGCGCAGCGGCTCATCCGCCAGGCAGGGCCCAAGCGGCGTGTTATCGAGGTCTCGAAACCCGCACGTGCCGAACCGGTCCCGGTTGGTCGACAAGAAGCGGCAAAGCCTCTCGAAGCGACGTATCACCGTTCCGTCGGGCAAGGGAGGGAGCGGCGGTTGCTTGCGACGTTTGAGCAGTTCGAAGCTGTGCGAAACCAGCACGAACGACCGCCAACCTCGCCGCCAAGCTTCGTCCAGGGCGTGCTCCAACTCCTGGCTGGAGCAGGCGCACAACTGGGCGTGCCGGAAGTGGCCTGGCCAGTCCTGGAAAAAAGTGATCGGAAATTCCCGCACCCCATGTATCTCCTCCGGCTGCAGCAGGGCGCGCGGGGTATGTAGTCCGCAGTCGGAGTCGAGATAGCAGACGTTGTAGCTCGTGTCGTAGCGGACGCCGTGGTGCGCCAGGGCACGCAGCGTATCGAAATTCGCGCCGTAATTTCCTGCACGGAAGGCGCACACGTTCCCGGCGCCCGCCTCCCGCAGATTCTGCAGGCCCAGGCTGATGAGGACCTTCTGCTCCTCCTGCGACAATTCTTTCAGGTTCTGCGCCGTGCGGCGTGGCAAGGGAGAAGGCTCGATCCAGGCCAGCCATTCCGGATGGATGTGGAGTTGGACTTCATGCCCCCTGCTCTCAATCTGGGACACAAGCTGCCGGAGAGACGCGAGCCCCGTCGCGCAGGCGAAAAGCGCTTCGACGAAAAACACGGCCTTGAGTCCATGCGCGTCGAGAACGTCCATCTGATACGCCACGCCGAACCGTCCGGCGGGAGTAGCGCCGTACACATCGCGCTCGATATCTTCGCGCAGGCGGCTGCGCCGCCACTCCGGATGGCGCGGCCAGGCCTCGGTGTCGACGGTAATGAACACGTTCAGCATGGTTGGCGCAATCCACGCACCAGGTACCGCGCCCGGCACGCGTACCGGTCTGCCCGCCTTTCGTTCGCGTAGCCGTCATTCATTTCGCAGCTTCATCACTGCAATATCGAAGAACGTCGCGACGTCACGGGGAATGAAGTCGATCGTCCACCTGGCAGCCTTTTCAAAAACCGTCACATGACGAGGATTGATGTAGATCACCGAGAGGTGCGGGGCCGTCGAACGGCTCAACACCGCATCGTGCCAACGCTGTAAAACGGCATCGTCAAAAGGGTTGAAGAGGAAGCAGATGGTCGCATCAGCAGGAGTCAGTTCGACCGCATCCCCGCCTAAAACCTCGACATTGCCATATTTCGCCAGCCGTACTTTGACCGTCGCGGCGACGACGGGGTCGAGCTCGATACCGACGACACGATTCGTTATGCCTTGGCTCAGCCACCAATTAAGCACGCGACCGCGGCCGCAACCGACGTCGACGAGCACGTCCTCCGGCTCGACGACGAGGCCGCTCATGGCCTGATGAATGATCCGATACGACATATTATGAACATCGCTGGCGCCCATGTGCCGGAACCGAGTTGCGACACGGCCTCCACAGTAGCCGCCAAACCGCGCGTCAAGCCAGGCGGTCCTCATTTCCCACAGCCCGAAGCGATGGTTTTTTAGCGATTTCCACAGCCGGGCGATCATTGGGGCGTGGTCAAATTACCGCAGTCAGGCTTGAGTTTGGGCCGGAGCATCGCTTGTGGCGGCGTGGCAGCCGGCCCTCTGTTTGAAGCGCGCGGCATTGCGCAGGCCGCGTACGGCTTGGGCGAGAGAGCGCGTCGTACGCAAGGAGTGGTTCAAGGCCCACCCCAGCGGCGAGGGCCGAAAGCAGACGAGTTCTGCCCGGCGGCCGGCCTCAACTCCTCCCCAGCGGCCTTTGTAATGCAAATCACCGCCCCCAAAATCGACCGTCGTGACGCCGTTTCGGCAGGCATGATTCATCGCGTGAAAATAGAGAATCGAGCCGGTGCTGTGCTTTTGAAAGGCCGGATCAAATTGATTGGCGATCATATGGCGGGTGCTTCCGGCCGTGATCGTCACCGCGAACGAAATGGGTTGCCCCTCGAAGTACAGCACCCAGGTGTCGAGCCTTGCGTCCGAGCCATTGAAATCCAGGGCGCGCCAGAAGGAAAAGTCCACCTCCTTCGCGAATCTTAACTGACCGCCGGCGCGCGACAGCCAGGAACGACTTTCCACGATGCGGCAGTCGCTCAGCATCTCTTCGAGTTCCTGTCCCTGCGGATTCGCGAAATGGCGCAGGCTCGTGCTTCCGCCGCTGCGCAAGCGACGTTCGTAATAGAGGATGTCCTTGGTGAACCGTTTGCCCAATACTTCGCGCTGGTATGCTTCAAAATTCGTGGGAAGGTCGCTCGCCACGATCATCGGTGACAGACGCTTAGTCGACGTGTTTCCGCTCGCGCCGCGCAAGGCATCGAACAGGTGAATGCTTTCCGGAAGGTCGGCATTCATCGGGCCGAGCCGTAAGACGTGCCAGTTGAGCGGCGCACAGAACAGGGCCTGCGCCAAGGCCTGGCATGCCGGGCCGACATGGTTGTCGGCGCAAACGAAGGCCCGGTTCGGCTGAAAGAAACCTGCCAACGAGAGGACGTTCGCTCCGTACAGACGCATCTCGACGAGCGGAAGTAGGGCCACCGTTTCGCCGTCATCGGTTTGCACGACCAGAATACGGCTGCGTCCCGTCCAGGGACGTCGCGTGCCATACGTTTTCGACCAGGCGGCGTACCAACCGTAGCCGTATAACTGTTGCCGCGCCGGAGCGCCTGACAGGCCGTCTCGCCATAGATCTGCGATGGGGGGCAGGTGGCCCTTTTCCTCGCAGAACAACCGTACCGTGAGCGGTTTGGCGCGCCTCGGCCCCGGATACTCTTGCCGCAGACACGAGGCCACGGAATCGGCCTGCTCGCCCGACCGATCGTCTCGCACCTGGAAGTTGTTCTCCGTCAAATGCAATACCCTTGCCTACTCCGCACCGGCTGACACCGCGGGTTCCGCGTTCCGTCCCCGCCGTGCTTGACGCAAGACCCATTTGGCGGTCGTGGCCAAGGTTGCCGATCCGAACTCAAGCCCCTTCAGAACCGACGTATAAGCGCGCGGAGAGTACATCTTGGCATAGAGCACGCGCGCGTCGCGCGTGGCGAAGCGGCGCTTATACTCGGCTGGTCCTGCGCCGAAATCGAGTTCGTCGACCAAGCCGGCGGAGAAGAGGTCTTCGAGGATGAAATAGAGCAGGGACATGCCCGGACTGAGACTGGAATAGCGGCTGTTGAAGCCGAGCACATCGTAATCGTAGATGCGACGATAGACCGAGCCTTGGCAATAGGCGCACGGTTCGCCATCGGCGTAGAGGATGTAGGCCCTCCATAGACCGCGCCGCGCCAGGTGGCGCAGCGTCGCCTCGCTGTCGGGTGATCGTTTGATGACCGGCAGGCCCTGCGTCCACTGGTAGGTCTGTCGAGCCACGATCTCCGCGTCGCGGAGGAAGTCGGTTACAACCTCTTCGCCAGTAAACAGCCTGGCATCGACGTGCTTGAACTCCTCGGCGAAGCGGCGCACTTTACGCCGCAACGTCGAACGAGATTTCGGGTTGAATCGAAAGCGCAGGAAGTCCTCGAAGGTCCCTGCGATCTCCACGCGAAACGAGTTGTAGGTCGTACATTTAACGCGCGGCTCGTGCGCATTGCGCGGTTGCCAAGAAAGCATGGCGTCGGCGAGCGGATTGTCGATCGGGATTTCCGCCGCAATCCCCAGGTGATACCGTCCGGCGGCGGCCGTGGCGCGGCGGAGAAGATCCGTGGGCAGCGACGCCGGGGCCGTGGGTGCCGCCTGGTAGCCGAGCAGACGTAGCTGCCGATACGGGAAGGGTGCCGCGCGGCGCGGCGCGATCCGCACCGACATGGACGCCGGCCGCACAACAAACGGCAAGTACCCGATCGGGATATCGTTGGCATACGCTACCAGTGCCTGCGGCAAGTGGCCCTCACGACCGTCCGCCAGGTATTCAGGATCCATGCCCAGAACGGTGGCGGGGAGTAAGCCTGCCGAGCACAGCGGCGTCGCCAGAGCTCCCACGGATTCTCGCCCCGCATAGGCACGTACCGTTAGCTCCGCTGAATAGTCGGTTCTCGATTCGCTAGCGGCAGGCGCCAGTTGGGCGTTGGGGCCCAATTGCCATTCGATGCGGTGAGGGAGGAAATTGAACTTCCGCTTGAAGCGGCGCATTTCATCGCGCGCGCCGAAATACGTTCCGTAGCAGTAATACTTCACAGCCGGATAATGTTTGAGTAGGTGCCCGGCGATCGAAATGATGAGCATCGGAACGATCCCCTCGGGTTGTACCGCGGCGTCCCCATAGATCGTCTCGATGATGCAGACCTCGCCCGCGACGAGGCAGCCGGCATAGGCATACAACTTTCCATCGCGGAGCACGCCGAAATAGGGATAGTCGTGGTACGGGCTGCGCGACGGGGGATTTTCGGATGGCACGACCGGCCGATCGAGGAGCGATTTCGGCAATTTTCCCTGTCGGTATTCGGCGGAGTGGCGAATCCGGCTGACGTCGTCGAGGAACTGGTTGTAGTCGATGCGCGAAAAGGTGAAACCGCTACGAGATGCCTTCTTGAAGTTGCGCCGGGCCGAGGCTTCGATTTGCATAAAGTAATCGTTGAACGATTCCGGTAGGACACACGTGGCCACGCCATGCCCGAACCGTCGCAGCAGCGGACAACGCGAATGTCGCCGCCGGGTCTCTCGGTAGAAATCGAGGGTCAACTGTAGATAAAAGGGATCGTTTTGCTCACTGCGGCTGCGCATGAGATTGATTGCGATTGCCGGCTCGTGGATCAGCTCACGGAAATCGGTGGCCAGGCGGTTGGCTAAAGTTTGACTCATGTTCATTCGGTTCCCTGGAGATGCACGAGGTGCGCCTCCGGTAAAGACTGCAACGCAGGCAAACGACCGAACACATATCTCGCCAGCTCCTTGCTGCGGGACCAGCTCGACGGCCTGCCCGCCCCCTTGAGTCGCCCCGGATATCGACAGACCGATTTGAGGAGGTAGGAGATCGCCCGTCGGCGATCTCCCTCGGCGAAATAGGCCCACGCGGCGTCGGCGTAGAGATAGGAATAGGCCATCGCTCGCAACGCATGATGCCGCGGACTCGTCGCAAAGAACTTATCGAGCACGCGCCGGTAATTATCGAACATGCGGCCCGCGCGGCGACTCATCTGACCCTGATGCACTCGGTACCACCAGCACGGACTTTGGACCTGTAGACAGACGAACTCACTCGCGATCCGCAGCCACATATCTCGGTCTTCGATCGAGCGGAGTGTTTCGTCGAACAGGCCAACCTTCTCGAAGCAACCGCGGTGGATGATTGTGCCCGAGGGGCCAATCGGTGCCGAAACGACGAAGTCGCTCAGGCCCAGGACACGTGCCGCGGGCTGAAGCGGAAGGGGCGCCGGCGATAGGCTGGTCGGCCGGGAGCCGACTAACAAGGCATTGTGCTCTCGTGCTGCCTTAAGCTGCACCGAAGTCTTTTCGGCATGCCAGACATCATCCGAGTCGAGCAGCGCGATCCATTGACCTTGGGCTGCCGCAATGCCCGCGTTGCGCGCCGCCGAAAGACCGCGATTCTCCTGTCGCAGGTAACGGATGCGTCCCAGGTAGGGCCGCAACCGCTCGTACGTGTCATCGGTGCTACCATCATCGACAAACACGATCTCCATCCGCGGGTAGGTTTGTGCGCACGCACTCGCCACGGCTTCGGCCACGAACGGGCCACCGTTGTAGGACGGGATGACGGCGCTGACGAGCGGTTCGTGTGCCATCGACGTTCTAAGATCTAGAACTCAAACTCGGCGTAAGGCACGGTCATTACCTGTTCATGGACGACGTTGTGCCCCCACAGGCCGTCCTCGCCCATGCAATCGCCGTGGTCTCCGCAGACTACGCCTACCGCCCCGCGCGGAAACAGCTCCAGCAGTTTGGGTAAGTGCTGGTCGACGTACTCTAGGCACATCCGCTGCGATTTGACCGACATCGTGCCGTCGCCGTTCGAGTACGGCCGGTGCGTGCTCGAAACGTTGACGAACACGAATCGACGGCCGGGTTCCAGTCCTCGCAACAATGCCGCCAGGTCGGTGATCTGTTCTTCGAAGGCTCGGGGGTTCTGCTCACCGTAAGACGGTTTGTAGAGAAACTTCTGAAAGTAGCGTCCCTCCCAGAAGGACGAGGCCTTGACCTCGTTGGAAAACCAGCCGACGCCGCCCAAGCCGATCGTCTGATACCCCTTGCTCTCGAACCCCTTGGGCACGTTCTCGGCATCGTCGAAGAAGTAGCGGATGTTCCGGCCCTTGTAACGGCTCCAACTCGTCGACAGGGCGAACATTCTCGGCTCGCTCTCCACCGAGCGATCGTCGCCGCGCGGCGGACGTGGCATCGAACCCGAAAACATCGAGACATGCGCGGGAAGCGTGTAGGTCGCGGACGTATGCCGTCTCTCCCACTGCCCAACGAGCTTCTGGAAAGTGGGGGTTGTGCCGGCTTGGAGTGCCTGAGCCGCAGTATCGAAACGAAGGCTATCCAGTGTTATGAATAAAAAGTCCCTGTTAAATTGAAACAATTTCGTTACCTTCCGCGCCGTACTCGTTAGCATACCGACACTCATACTGCAGGCTCCGCAACCGGCTCTCTTTCAGACAATGCAACTTGCGCAAAGACTCGCTTCAACCTCAAGCACGGCCTTTCCACGCAAAAATACGACACGACCGCGCACCCCAGTGCACACGCGATATTGACCGGCCAGGAAAATTGCCAGGCGTCGGACGCGGGGTGCAAAAACGGCTGCCAGATGTACAGGCTATACGACAATACCCCTATCGCAACCAGCGGTGTCGAGGTGAGACACCGGCCGACGACCGACTGGTTATTGCTCACCCCAGCGGCAACAATCAATGCAAACAGCACTGCCTCGAACGGCCGCATTACGATCAAATCGTATTTGGCCGATTGCCCCAACCATTGCCGTGTGGCACCAACGAGACTGATCGAAATCAAGACAGTTGCCGTGGGCCAACGTCGCAGCATTTCAAATACAGGAATCGATCGGTCGTCGCGTGTTGCAAAAGCCAGCAGGCAACCAACCGCGATCGTATCCATGCGAGTAAGAGTTAATAAATCCAAATCGACCAGGTCCCTGGCGGGTGAATAAAAGATCGCGACCCGTAAGACAGAGGCAGCGATAATGGACAAGCCCAAGATGTACAAAGCCCGTTTGGGAGGCAGAAAAAATAGGATGAGCGGCCACAAAAGATAAAAATGCTCCTCCACCGATAATGACCATACATGTCCGATCCAGGAGTATTGATGCGGCACGAGGCTAACCGTATACGTCAACGCCAGTGCCCAGCCCTTCGGATCAAGTCGAGCGATTCCCCAGCGTTGTAATGCGGCACTGGTAATCAAGAAGGCTACATATGCCGGAAGTATCCGGAGGGCACGTCGCCCGTAGAATCGGCCCAGGGAAATCCCGCCGCAAGTGTCGGCTTCGCGAAGAAGCAGCGAGGTAATAAGGAAGCCACTAATCACAAAAAACACATCCACGGCCGGCTCGCCGAGGAAGCGCGCAGCCTTGAACCATTCAGGGAACGGCGAATTTCGGGCGACGACGAAGTGAGAGATCGATACCAGGATGATGCATATACCGCGCAACCCATCAAGGCCACGAATCCGCGCAGGGGACGACAATGGAGAGAGATTCTCGTTGCCTTGATTTAAACGATCGCCAGCGGCTTCGTACGACATGCGCAGCACTTAAAGAGCGCGATCTGCCATAGCTGCGTTCGTGTTTATCGGTGCACTCATGCTGCTATGCCACGTCGCTTTCAAAAGCACGGCAGCCTGTCGCGAAGTCGGTAGCCGGCCCGTTCCAAAGAAGTCGGCCGCCACGATTTCGAGTGGGGCCGCACGCTCCACAAAGTCAATCTGCGTCGCACCACAACCGCAACCAACGTCGATGAAATAGTTCCCCGGAACGAGCGGCAGGGCAGGTACTTCACAGGTGACGGTCCCGGTCGGCGGCAAATCGGGAAGCCGGCCCTGTTGGAGTCGCGTTTGCAGCCAAATCAGCTTGGTGCCAGCCGCATTCTGAATCGTCAATCCGAAGTATGCGTCCGTCAGCGGTCGTTGATCCTCGTAGGTAATACGAATAGAGAGTGGTCGGCCGGTCGCAACGCTTTGCACCGCGTGACCATCGCCGTCGTGAAAGGTCACCTGCTTGATGACTGGACGTAGCGGAGGCAAGCGAACGATTTGGTCAAGACAGAGCTGTCCATTAGACGCTTCCAGATCGCGATAGTACCGGCGGACAGCGTCATTGGAGCTACCGGTAAAAGATACACGACCGGCGGACAAAACGATGGCGCGATCGCAAAGAGTGTCAATAGCACCCATGTTATGGCTTACGAACAGAACAGTGCGCCCAGACCGGCTCACGTCGCGCATCCGTCCCAAACATTTTTGCTGGAAATTGGCGTCGCCGACGGCGAGAACTTCGTCAACAATCAGGATCTCCGGCTGTAGATGGGCCGCGACAGCGAAGGCCAGCCGAACATACATGCCGCTGGAGTAACGCTTAACAGGAGTGTCGAGAAACTGGGCGATCTCCGCGAAGTCGACAATCGCATCGAAATTACGCTGGATCTCAAGCCGGCTCATCCCCAGGATAGCGCCGTTCATGAAGATGTTTTCCCGCCCCGTCAATTCCGGATGAAAGCCGGTTCCCACCTCCAGCAAACTTCCAACTCGCCCGCGGAGCTCGACTTCGCCTTTTGTCGGTTGGGTAATCTGAGACAGCACCTTCAAGAGCGTACTTTTGCCGGCCCCGTTGCGGCCGATGATGCCAACGACCTCACCGGCTTGGACGTCGAAGCTCACATCATCTAATGCCCAGAACTCTTCACGGTTTCCATTCGTTCCGCCTCGCAAGCGGCGCAGCGGCGCCGTAACGGTTCGCGCTAAGCTGTCTCGCAACGTACGATACGGTGCAGGCTCGAGAGCATGGTTGACGACGTAGCGCTTGCCAAGGCTGCGGACAGAGATCGCTGGCGAACTCATTGGTAAAAACAGGTACACATGTTACGAGTCGGCGGCTTCCGAGCGGGCCGGCGAGGTTTTCCTTGACCACCACCGCGGGAGCGGTGCATGGTCGCGATCATGACGGGGCCTGCCGCAGCATTTGGGCTGCTGCCCTTGCGGTGCGCCGTTGCCCAGCGGGACATCAGTAACAGGGTCGTCAAGCCGACCGACACGATCTGCATCGTCGAGCCGATCGTCAAAAACCCATCACCGGAAACAGTTCCTTGATACGTTTGAGGCGGCGCAATATTCAAATAATGTCGGCAAACGAATCTTCCACACGGCGGAAGTAGAGACAGCCAATGAGGAACGACAGGATCGTGCCGACCGTGGACCAGCCGAGCATTCTCCATGGAATCGGGTTACCAACCACCGCAGCGCGGAATGCCGCCACCAGACCGGTAAGCGGGTTGACGTGCAATAGGTGCTGGATGTAATCCCGAGCGGCGCCTTGGGTTTCGGGCTCGCCATCCTCGGGCCGCCTGGTCGAGGCCCGGGCAGTCGCCTTGCCGCCGGACGATGCTCTCGGCTCCTGGTGGCGGATGCCTTCAACCGGCTGCATGTAAACGGTCGGCGTGGCGAACATCCAAAGTTGTACGAGAAAAGGAATCACATAACGAAAATCACGGTATGCGACGTTCAACGCGGCGAGTAGCGTGCCGATGCCCAGAGCGGCAAGCGTGAACAAGGCGACCAACGGCGGCACGAGCAGCAGGTTCCAGGTGGGGGCGATACGATACCACGCCATGAGCAGGAAGAGCATGCTGAAGGCGACCCCGAAATCGACGAGTGACGCGCCGACCGACGCGAAGGGAATGGCCAACCGTGGGAAGTAAATCTTGGTGATGATCCGCTCGGAGCCGACGACGCTGTTGCCGGCATTGGCGATAGCGGCCGCGAAGAACGTCCAAGGCAAGAGCCCGCAAAACGCGAACAACGGATAGGGCAGATCGTCGGTCTGCACGTTCGCCATGCGACCGAAGAAGATCGTGAAAACGATCATCATCATCGCGGGCTGCAGCACCGCCCACGCGGCACCGAGTAGCGTCTGCTTATAGCGGACCTTCACGTCACGCCAGGTGAGAAAATACAACAGCTCTCGATACCGCCAGAGTTCGCGCGCGTTGACCAGCCTCCAACCGCTTACTGGTCGGATGAACGTCCGGGGCAAATGCGGCGCACCTCTACTGGCCGGCGCGGATGCGGCCGCTCCGGGCGGTGGATCACCAACGGTCCCGGCGGCGCCTTGCGAAGCGCGGCCGCCGCTCGGTTCCGGGTCAAGCACGTATTCCAGCTCAGTTGCCATGCGGGCGATCAAAGATCAAGGACCGAATTTCCATGTCAGCCACTCCAACGGCTGAAGACACGGACGAAGACATAGACGGTGATGAGAAACACGATGCTGTACAAGAGCACTCGTTTGACGAGCTTGCCATCGAATTGAGTGCCGACAAAGGGCGGCCTGGTGTGGGCCAACGCTAGATAGGCGGATGCCAGGCCGAGCATCAGATACGTCGGCACGACTTCGATGCGCTCCAGGCTCATCATGCCGGTGGCGAAACCGGTCAACGCCGCCAGCAAATAAGGCTGCAAGCGGCCCATGTCGGCATCGGCGAAGCGCCGGCCAGCTTGGCCCAACTGGTAGGGGTCGCGCAATGCGCAGTACCACGCGCCGAGAAAGAAGGCACCTCCAAACAGGCCAAGTTCGCCAAAGGCATGGACGTAGGAATTATGAGCGACCTGCCCCGCTTCCTCGGCGTAGAGGTGAAAACCGATGCCGAATAGCGGGTTCGCCCGAAACATTTGCAAACCGGCCGACCATAACTGAATGCGCGATTGACCGGTGCCGGCGCTCACCGCGCCGCCGATGTCGGCTTGGCGTCCCGTTACCAACAACAGCCCTGCCGGTAACAGGAATGCACCGAGAATGGCGGCTTTCTTCCAACCATAGCGCGAGTGAAAGAGGGCCCAGCCGGCGGCTACCATCGCCAACAAACCACCGCGCGACTTCGTCAAGAGCAGAGCGTAAAGAAATGCCGTGGCAGTGGCCGCCAACGGCACTTTGAAAATCACGAGGCGCGGATCGAAAAAGAAGTAGGCGGCGAGCGCCATGCCGACCACGACGATCATCGACAGATCGTTGGGGTCGTTGAAGATGCCCATGCCGCACATGCGCCGCACCACTTGCTCTTCGCCCGTTTCTTCGTCGATGTCTAAGTCCACGTGAGTGGTCAGGGACTCGATATGCACGATGCCGTGATATTCCAACAACGCAAGCGCGCCCAGGATGGTGATACAACCCAAGAGCCAGAACAGAAATGTGCGCAGCCGTCCCGCCGAATTGATGTTGGCGACGAGCAGCAGGTAGTAGACGACGATCTTGGAAAAATCGAGCGTATCGTAGCGGGCGCGCCATAGGTCGCCGTGGCTAATGTGCGAAAGGAACACAGCGGCAAGCAAGCCGAATACGGCGAGGGTGATCGGCTGCCGCACGAGCGCCTCGCGGTGCAGCAACGGCAAAATACGACTAATCGAGGAGAGTGCGCAGCCCACGATCAACCACTCGTAGATTGGCAATAGCGCAAGATCGCTAACGACCTCGGCTGGCCGCACGAAAAGTGTCCCTGTGACGAGCAGAAAAAGGAAGAAGGACACGGCAGCCTACGTACGACGGGACGGGAGGCGCAGGAGAACCGACGTCAACGTGTATCCTGGCGTTCGTATTCGTCTCACCCGTGCCGAATAGGAAATGGGGCGCCGACCTGTCACTCCCGCGGCAAAGCCAACCCGACGAGATCGAGTTCCGCGGACTCCGGTAGCAACTCGGGGTGGCGACGCAACCCGAGCAAGCCTAGTAATATGGCCGTGCGGATGTGAAACAGGCGTAGGAACGTGGCCAAGAAGATGCGCACATCGATTCCGACACTACCCCGCTCGACGTACTCGACGTCGAGCACGAGTTTGCGGCGGACACTGTCCAAGTCGGTGTCGGGTGGCAAGTTGATCTGCGCCAACCCTGTGATTCCTGGCCGCACGCAAAGCCGGTCCAGGTAGCCCGGAATATCGCGCGCCAGACGGTGAACAAACTCGGGACGCTCGGGACGAGGACCGATGAGCGCCATCTCGCCACGCACGACATTGAAGAGTTGAGGAAACTCGTCAAGGTGCAATCGCCTCAGTAGCCGACCGACCGCCGTCACGCGCGGGTCGTTTTCTTGGGTCCAAACGGGACCTGTGCCGGCTTCGGCATCGATCCGCATCGTGCGAAGCTTGTACATCGTGAAGTGCCGCCCCGCCAGACCGACGCGCGTTTGACGAAAGACGCCCGGGCCCCGCGATGTGAGACGCACCACGAGCACCAGCAAGCCGATCACCGGCAGCGCCGGCACGAGCAACACGGCTCCTGCCAGCCGGCAGCGCACGCCTTGCCAGCGGAAATAGCCCGACGGTACGGTTTCGACGCTGGCAGGGTCGCGCGGCGGCCGCCCGACACGGTTGTTTTGACCGCGACGTTTACGGGTAAGGGTCGACATAAGGGCGAAACTCAGGGGTCAAGATAAATTCGATCGATCCGAATCCATTAGCACGCGGGACCGTTTCGTACGGATCGGCCGTCAGGCGGCCGACCTTGGTCGCCAAACGTTCTCGGACTCGACCTTCAGTCGGTGTAGAAACCTGACGCTGCGAGGGCGGGGAGCAACGACCTCAAAAAGTCGCCGCAGAGGTCTCCCTCTTTCTCGCTTTCGATGGAGATCTTCATGGCGAGTTGCATCTTGTACAGGAAGGGAGCCCCGGCAAAAGCAAACCGCGGATGGTCGGGGGCCAGCCAGCGGCGGCCATCACACCAGCCATAACAGGCCACCAACCGATCCGGCTGGCGGTTGTCGGGAGCGAACGTCGTCTGCCAGAATTCGTTGGCAGGAGACGCAGCGCCGCCATCGCCGGGTTTACCTGTTGTCGAAAACCTGCGTCGCTCGGCCGGAACGTCGATGTGGTAGCCTTGCGACGAAAAACAGATTTCGGGAGTGTGCACTGAGGTCGGGCCCGGCGGACCGACGATCAATGAGATATGAACCGTCTCGCCCGAGGACCGATTACGGTAGGTGCGGTTGGTCGACGCCGCGCACTGTAACATCTCGATTAGCCCTTCATCGAGAGGTCGTTCGTCGACCAGTTGCCATTCGCCGCACTCGGCCGGAAGACGCGCCAGCCGCTCGGCCGCGGCGCTCATGTCCGGAGGCGTGCCCCAACGGTTGCCGAGCTTGCCTGCCGCCGCGCCGCTGCCGGCCGTGGCGGCAAATAGAATCAACCAGGGAAGGTAGGCGCGAGACATTCTTACATATTCTCAACGAGTGAAGGTTCCGGGTTTGTCGGTACCACGTTCCTGGGCATCGACGGCAGAGCCGAACGGCGACCACAACACGTGGCCAACGGAAGATGGCAGCCCTTGCTCCATCCCGCCAGAGGCGATCGCCTACTTGCCGATCGACTGCAATCTATGGAGTTCGTCCCGTTCCTTGGGGCTCAATAGCTGGGCGGCGAGATTGTCGTCTAAGGCACGTTGGAGCATCGTCTGGGCGTCCTGGTTCTTGCCCTGACGTTGATAGCTCAATGCGAGGTGGAAGCGATAACGTGGACTGTCTGGCGGCATGGCCAAGGCCTCTTGAAAATTCGCCTCCGCCTCGGAGAACCGCTTCTGTTCGAGCATCACCCAACCCTTGGTGTCGAACAATTCCGGCTGGGCGCCGGCGATGGTGATGGCCCGCTCAACCAACTCCAGTGCTTCGCCGGCACTCCCGCGATCATCGGCCAGCAACATCGCCAGGTTGTTCATAGCCGCTACGTTGCGCGGCTCGAGTTGCAGAAACCGGCGCAGCAGGCGTTCAGCATCGTCTTCCTGATGTTGCATGAGCCGCCACGTGGCGAGTCCGAAGAGCAACCCCCGATCTTCCGGGTGTTGCGACAGTGCCTCGGCGAACACTGGCTCGGCGGCCGCGCGCTCTCGGGCAGTGGCGGAGCCGGCGGTGAACACCGCCGCGAGCGCCGACGCCGGGCCGGCCGATTTATCGCTCGCCGCAGCTCGTTGGCAGAGCTCGATCGCCTCTGGCGAGCGCCCGTGCCTGGCCAGCCAGGTCGCCAGAGGACGGTAGGCGGCGGCCGAAACGTCGAGCGCTTGACGATAGCAGTCTTCGGCCAGCTCCTGCATGCCGAGTGTGTCGTACAGGCCGGCCACCATCAGCAGTCGTTGCGCCTTACGGGCCGAGTCGGTGGTGGGGAGCGGCTGCGCCAGGAACTGGTCGACCAGGGCGGGCACTTCGGCGCCGCGCTCGATCAGTTGCAACCAGCGAGCGCGCAGGCTGAGCGTGCGAAAATTCTTCTTTTCGGGTTCGAGCGACGCGAGCTGATCGAGGATCTGCGGCAGGCGCGTGGGCGACGAAGTCCGGCCCTTGCCGGCATTACGCAACAAATGATCGGCATAGGCCGCCAGGTGCGCCGGGTCGGGCTGCCCCTGTTGCACCAGCGATTCCAATTGTTCGCGCGCTTTCTCGATCTCACCCTGCGCCTCGTAAAGACGGGACAGCAACAAGCGATCGAGTGGCGCGATAGAGCGACTCACCACCAACGATTCAAGCACTTGCTGCGCCTGCTTGCGCGATCGTGAGCCGCCGCGTCGCAAGAGGAGAACCGCGCGGAGCCGTTGGTCGGCCACGTCGGGCATGCCCTGCGAGCTGTTCGCATCGAGCAACTGCCAAACTTCGTTCATCTCTTGTTCGCTGGAGCTACGCAGGGCGAGGAGGGCCGCCAACTTGCGAACGGCCGTCGGCTCGCCCGGTTCGAGCTTGACCGCGTGGCGCAGATATTTCTCGGCCCGCTCGGGTTCGCTGCGGAAGAAGAAATCGCCCGCTTGCACGAGCACGCCGACGCGATCAGGGTTGGCATCCACCGCTTCCAGATAGAGCTTTCTGGCCTGTTTGTCGTCACCCAGCAAGGCATACCCTTGAGCCAGGAAAAACGCCTTGTCTTTGTCGCCGAGGAAGTCGTCACCGGCCACCTGCGCGAGGGTCTCACGCGACCGCTCCACCTGGCCGGTCGTATGGTAGAAGGCCAACAAGGCCGACCAGATGCGCGAGTCGCGGGGAGCCAACTCTTGGGCTCGCTTCAACTCGGCTTCGGCTTCGTCGACCTGCCGCTGGCGGGCAGGAGCCTCGGTGGGCATGCCCAGGGCTAATAGTTGCCCGTACCGCAAGTGGCTCATGGCGTCATTCGGATTGCGGTGGACCTCGGCGGCGGCCAATCGTACAGCGCGGCCGAGGTTGCCCTGACTGACGTCGGCGGCAACGGCCAGCGAGACGAGCTCTTGCGGCACGTCGTCCGCTTCGCGGAGCCGGTCGATCAGCGCGGCGGCCTCGGAGATGCGGTGACATCGAAACAAGAGCGAAATCAACTCCTGATAAAGTTGCACGCGACGCTCGCCGAGACGCAGGGCCTCAAAATAGGCTTCGACGGCCGCTTCGTCATCCGGCTTCGTGCCGAGCTGTGCCAACCGACCTTTAAGTAGATAAGTGGGCGCCCAGTAGGGACGCACGCGCTCGAGCTGCTGGCCGAGCGACCGGGCCTCAACGATTAGCGGATCGCGCTTGGCCGGATCGACCTGCTGCAGGGCCTCACCGATCAGTCGTTGAGCCCGATAAAATTGCCAGCCCGACTGGCCATCGATCTTCTCCAGCTCTTGCAGGAGCATTTCCTGCTTCTGAGCTTCGTTCCAATCGCCCGTTTCCAGCGCCATCTCCGCGAGTAGTTCCAGGGGCCGCACATCATCGACCGCGCTCTGCGAAACGGTTACCAGTTCCTGCCTCCCTTCCTCGCGTTTGCCGCGATACAGGTAAATCAGCGCCAAGCGATAGCGTGCGATGTTCCGCTCGGCGGGGGAAAGCATAGACAGCGCCGCCGCCAGAAGTTTCTCGGCGTCGTCGCCGCGGTTACGACGCAGCAGCAACTCGCACTTGAGCAGCGTTCCGGGCAGTGCGGCCTGCTCACTCGTAAGCTTTTCGGCGATGCGGTCGGCGTCGTCGTGCCGGCCCAGCCGTTCGTATAATCGCGCGAGTCGTACCGTCAGGCCGGGTGCTTCGACAATCTTTTCCTCGACGCTTTCCAGCATCCCGTTCGCCAGGTCGAACTCGCCCTTGGCGAGTTCGTATTCGGCACGCAGAAGTTGCAGCGAGGCCGAATCGTGCAGAGACCCCTGAGCGTAATTAAAGGCCTGTCGCACAGCGGACCAATCTCGCTTCGAACGGGGCAAACGCATCTGCTGGCGGTAGAGGGCGCTGGCGACGGCCTCCACGGCTCGGGGCGGAACGCTGTCTAACGCGAGCGCGTCCTGATACTGCCGGGCTGCCTCATCGAGCCAGCCCGCGTTGTCCCAGGCCTCGGCGGCCGCCAAACGCAAGGCGGCCTGTTGCGGCTGCAGATCGGCCGCCGCCTGATAGGCGAGTGCCGCTTGGTCCCATTGGCCCAACGTGGCATAGCAGATGCCCAGTTGCATCTGCGTGCGTGCGTCCGTGGCGGTCTTTTGCTCGTAGGCCGCGCCCCCTTGTCGCAACATGAGGACGCGCTTGAGCACCGGAATCGCCGTGAGATAGTCCTTTTGCCGCAGGAGCAACTCCGCCCTCAGCGATTGAATCATCGCCAGCCATTCCGTCTGCTCGCCACCGAACAAGAGCGCGGCCTGCGATTGCATCGTGTCGAGAAGAGTCCGCGCCTCTACGAACTCGTCGAGTTCGATGCGCAGCGAAGTGAGCTGGGCTTGCAAAGGCAATCTATTGTCGCCGATATGCTCTAGGCCATGGTTCAGCAGTCTTACGGCTGCCGACAAGTCACCTTCACCCCGGTATACCTGACTGAGGAGCAGGTAGCCGCGCGGCTTGTCCGGTGCAACGTCGACGGCCTGCTTGAAATATTGGATGGCCGTCTTGGCATCGCCCTTTTCCTGCCCTGCCAAGCCCGCCGCCAGGAAGACGGCCGGGTCATGCAGTTCCTTGCCCCGTTCGTCGGCCAATTCGAGGGCCCACTTCAGGTCGGCCTCGCCACCCGGTAGATCGAACTCGCTACGGTACGCGTTGCGGGCGACCAAGGCGGCCACTTTGTCGTGGCCCGTCTCGACCAGTTTGTCCATCACGGCATCGGCCAGCTTGGCTCGTTCGTCGGCCGAGGGATGCTTTAATTCCAACCGGTAGAGGCGGGCGAGCCGGGCAGCAATCGTGTCGTCTCCCGGGTCAGCATGGTTGGCCGATTCGAAAGCCTGCTTGACGTTGATCAGTGACTTCTCTTTTTTCAATTCCCATTGAGCGTAAAGAGCCAACGCGCGGTACTTGAGACCCACCGCGTCGGAGGGTGCGTTTTTGAGCAGCGAGTTAGCGTGCTCCAGGGCGGCCACGCTATCCCCCATCTCGAAGGTCAGGGCAAGATGGCGCCGACGGGGCTCGGCTTCATTGGGAGCGATCGCCACCGCCGCGGCGAACAGTTGCAGCGCCTTGTACTTTTGCGCCGGGCTCGACGCGACCCGATCGAAGTCCTGGGCCAGGCGCATCCGAGCAGGGCCATGGTGGGGATTGAGCGCCAAAAAGCGTTTCAGAGTGTCGGCCGCGGCACTCCACTGCTTCTCGGCTTCCTGCTGGTCGGCACGCTTCAACAGAGCATTTGCGTTGCCCTCCACCACGTGGTCGTGCCAAGCATAGATTCCAACCGTCAGGACGAAGGCCAGCACCAGCGACCACAGCAGCGCCCCATAGTTGACGACCCAGCGACGTGTCGGCACCATCCGCCGGAGTTTCATTTTCTCCGGCGCGTTTTCCGAACGAGGCGCCGGTGTCTCAGCCGCCGAACCGGGCGCAGCCGCTGGTCTGGGGAGTGTCGCGGAGTGTGAAATAGGATTCGTCATGCCAGGGTGGGTTGGCTGCGGACGTGATGTTGCGGCACCCCAAGCCTTGCCTATGCCGATTCGACGTTGCCTTCGCTGTCTGCCGTAAAGTCGTGCGTCGGACCGCACTTGCTGATTTGCTCGCGAGAGCCGTCGGAATAGTCGCGATAGCGCTCGTGGCCGTAGCCGTAGCCGCCGTACTTGTAAGCCCAGGAGCGCGTGGGAAGGCCGTTGATGACCGTCCCGATGAGCCGTACACCGGCAACCGACAAGCGATGGCAGGCCAGGCGAAACTGAGGGCCGCGACTGAAATCTCTCATCGTACAAACAAGGGCCCCCTCGGCGGCGCTGGCGATGACCATCGCCTCGCTGGCGGCCAGCACGGGCGGAGTATCGATAATCACGTAGCGATAGGCCGAGGAAAGGCTCTTCAGCAGGCTGGCGAAATCTCCCCTTTGCAGCAATCCGTGGGGGCTGCTCGTCAAGCGCCCCGCTGGGATAAAATGCACCTGACCACCTGATGTTTCGATGATGGCTTGGGGAACCTGCCGCTGGCCGGCCAACACATCGACGAGCCCCGGTTCCAGCGGCGTACCGAACACCTCGTGCAGGCTGGGACAGCGCATGTCGCCATCGATCAGCAAAATCGGTTCGCGGGTACACTTGGCCAGGCTGCTGGCCAAAGCCGACGCCAAGCTCGTCTTGCCTTCGCGGCTAACGGCACTGGTAATCGCCAGCGAGCGGAGATCACGCACCTCAGGCGAGAGCATGATGGCCAGCCGCAGGGCGTCCACGCTTTCCTCGAAGGTCATCCGTTCGCGCACGTAGCGCCCATCCGCGGCCGCGCCCGCGGCGGACCATCGAGTCGGAAGCATCGAGATTTCGCCCAACACGGGCACATTGACTTCCTGTGCCAATTGCTGTGCATCATGTATCCGACGGGTCCACCGCTCCCAACTAATGGCTAGCCCGAACGGAATCAGAAAGGCGGTGAGGCAGGCCAGGCCGAGACGCTTGAAGGGCACCAGTTCGAGAGGCTTGGTGGGCGGCTCAGCCCGCTTCAGTGGCGTGGCCCGTGAAGGCGCGCTCATCTCGGTTTGCAGTTGCACGATGCGGTCCGAGATCCGGTGAAATACATCCTGGGCTCGCTCCAATTCGGCACGGGCGAAATCGAGATCGACGGACTTGTCCCCCAGCCGGTCCAACTTTTTTCGTTGGTCGGTGATGCGATCGAACCAGATTTGCTCCAGCGTCCGCTGGTTCTCGATGTTGGTCTTTAGCTCAGCGATTTGCTGCGCGCGGCTCGCGGACAACCGAAAGCGCAGGTCCTCCGCGACTTTCGGCTGCAGGCTTTCCACGGCACTTTGGATCGACCTCTCCAGGTCCGCGGCTTCCCGCTCCATGCGCTGTGCGTCGGCGTCGTTCGGATTCCGGGATCGCCGTCGGTGCTCTAGTAGCCGCGACTGGACGATCGCCAGTTGCGTCTTGAGGGTTTTGATTTGCTGATGGTCATCCACGGCCGCGGCCAAGTCGGCCGGCGGGGCTTCGGACGTGTGCTCTTGGGATTCCTCGGCCACCTTGAGCTTGGCTTCTAGCACCGCCCGCTCCACCTCGGCGGCCGTTCGCTTGTCTTCCAGGCCGGCGAGCGGATTCTGTTGTACGATGACGTGCTCCTCGTGATGCAGAAGACTCGGATCGTCTTCCGTCGCCGTCTTGGTCAGCAGCCGCACGCGATCCTGGAAACCGCGCACTTCCTCGGCCCGGCGGGCCTTTTCCTCTTTCAGCAGTTCCACGACCCGTTTGGTACCCTCGCTGACATTCGTCGTGTGTAGCGAGAGATAGGCATCCATGATGGCGTTGGCCACGAGTGCCGCCACCTCTGGCCTACCGGCACGAAACGTGATTTCGCAGAGCTCCGACCGCCCCAGATAGGCCGCTTTGAGTCCCTTTTTGAGCCAGCTCAAAGCCGACTCGGCGCGGCCGTCGACGGAATTAGCCACATCGGGTTGGGTGGCGACACGAGACAACACCACCGCGCTGCGGATGGTCTGCAACTGCGTTTCGCTGAAGACATGCGAGTTGTCTTCCTGTTGAAAGGCGATAACGATCGGCCGCGATTTGATCTCCAAGAAGGCCGTCGCTTCATAGGTGGGTACAAACGTCAGCCATACGATGGCGGCTGCCACGACGGCGAGCACAAAGCCCGTGGCCGTGCACTTCCATCCCCAACGACGGAGCACAAGCCGGGCATCGCCCATGCTAAAGGCCGCACCCTGGCCCGGCGTCGGCGAAGCGGATCCTGCGCCCTGGTGACCCGGATAGCCGGAATAACCGATGACGGCGGGAAGTTTGCTGGTTGAACTCGTTGTGGCCGCTGGCATGGGCCCAGAGTTTTGCCTGTCTGAATTGTCGGCGGAGGACATCAAGCTACCCACTCATTGACAAGGGCGATTGCCGCCGCGCAAACGGACCGGATCGTCCGCAGTGGCGGCACCCAAACGGAGAAGTTGCGTCTATCTTTATCGTGCCGCTTGCGGGCACAGCAATTCCCGGGCGGACACGGTTTCGACTTGGACGAAGAGCAACGCCAAGTACCGCAGCAGGGCGCACATCAAACAGCCGGCCACGGGCAGCATCATCCACCCCGCCAAGTCGTGCGCGAAGACATCCGCTGCATGACTCGAAACAAATTCGTGAGTCAATCCAGTGGCGACGATGCGCAGGGCATTGGTAATGAGCGCGATCGGCAGTGCAGCGGCCAGCAGAATGAGCTTGATCCACCACGGCCTGTCGATCAGCACGCAGTAGGCGTAGGCCAAGGCCAGGATCGACATGAAAATCCGCAGCCCGCTACAAGCCTCGGCCACCATCAGCCGGGTATCGTTGATCAGTACCATGTTACCTTCCGAGATGGCAGGCTGTCCCAGGCACTGCAAGATCCAGCAACTCGCGACCGTGGCGATCCGCTGTAACGGCAGACTCAACAGACCCTCGGCACGGAATGGCAGGGGAATCATGAACACCAGGAAGCCGATCGCCGGGGCGCAATATCGCAGCATGTGCAACCCACCTAGCAGCCAGCAGGCACCAGCCAGCCACAAGAGCATCGACCAGCCTTCGAGCGCCTCAACGTACCACAAGGCGCCGGCGATCCTCAGGCCGACGCTACAGGCGATCAGCAACAAACTCCCCAGCGACAGCCAGCCCTTCGGCACCGGGCAGGAGGCACGGCGCACCCAAAGAAAAGCGAGAGCCACCGGCCCGACCAAGTATCCATGCGAATAATCCGCCTCTTGTCCCCAGGCTCGCCACAAGTTGCCGAAGACGGGCCAGTACGACCAGAAGAAGAGCGGAATCAGCAGCAGCGCCAGCCAGCGGGTTCGGTCAGGCAAGGCTCGTTCTTCACCGCGAATCGGCGGGGATTCCAGACGTCGTGCCCAAGCGGCTAGCGCTGTTCTTGCTCCGAGCGACAGCGCCACCAGTTTCTCCGGCGACGAAGGGGCATCTAGGCGCTCCGAACGTCTTCGTCGATGTTTCTGGTTGTGGCGCGGCATCAGGTATTGAGCGGCCAGGAGTGGAGCCGGGCACAAGAAAGGTGCCGTCGGCGCGGACTCCGTCCCGGTGGGTCAAATCGAGCCAAGCTCGGCTCGAAGCCCTTGAACAGCCTCCTCAGCAAAGGCGACTGTTTCGTTGGTGCGGCAAGCATCTTTGACCGCCAACCAACTCACCGGCCCGGTTCGGAATGCTGGCCCGTCGCGACGTGAACGTCGCCTCAATTCACCGCCATCCGAACCGGATTTCCATCCGGTCTGTACAAGCCTATCCGTCCTCGCGTCCGTGTCAAGTAAACCCCTTGCAATAAATTCCGCATCTCATTGAACCGTTGATAACGGTCGCGAACGCTTTCGTCGCGAGTGGCAGCAAACTGGCCCGGACACGTGCACTCGTTCCAGCCTTTGGCCAGACAGCCCATGATAGCGCTCCGGCCATGGGGATACTCGGTGCTCGCCGCCCGTTCGACGTCATCCGCCGGTGTCGTCTGCAAGAACGACCGTCCAGAGGCCCCTCGATCCAACTGGTCAACGAAAAGTCAACGAAACGGTTCGCTTGCCCTCGACCCTGCCAAGGACGATACAATGATCGGCGAGCATCTGCTTGGCGGGCGAAGACCGGTCTCGACCCATGCGACCTGAGCGTTGGCGACAGGCTACCCCGACGGTGTTTCGTTTCTCAATTGCGACCTGGTCCCACTGACACGAGACGAACAGGGAGCGGCGCATACCAACAAGCGCACGTTGCGTTTCCGCTTCCGGACAGTTGATGGAGTTCGATGATGGCGCTGATGGCTCGGATGGCTGCGGTCTGCCTACCGTGGTGGGCCCTTTCGCTTGCCCCGGTTTGGGGCGACGTTCTGGTTATCGCCAATAAGAGCGGCAAGGAAGCGAAAATTGAACTGCTCGAAGAGGGCCGGCCGCCGCGCCCGTTGGCGTTGGCTGCCGGTCGAACGGAAGTCTTACACCCATCAAGTCCGGCTATCGTGCGAGTCTCTGCGAGTCCGCAGACGGCAACCCGCCGGCCAGTTTCCGCAAACGCCATCGATTCTAAAACTGGGCCCAATCCCAGATCCAGTGCAGCGACTGAGTACCATACCGAGGCCGATTCCGCCTATTTTTTGCACGAGGCCGAGGACAAACGCGGCCTCGTCCTGCGCCGAATCGGCCTGGTCGAGGAAGCAGACCGCCTGGAAGACCAACCCGACCGCCCACAAGCCAAAGGTGGGCACAATCCCCAAGCGGAAACTCAGCCCGCTCCGACGCCGGAGGTTCATCGCATTCCGGTAAAGATCCTGGTTGACGACGACGAACGAGCCGCACGCCGTGTTTGGGAGACGCGCCTGCGCGGCCGCGTGCAAGAAGCGTCCCGTCTATTCGAAACCCAATTCGGGATCGGCTTTGAAGTGCTGGCCGTAGAGACGTGGAAGTCCGGCAGCGATGCCGACGATTTCCTCGCTTCGCTGAGCGAGTTCGAACAGGCCGTTCGCCCGGAACCGGCGAAAATCGCCATTGGCTTTACCAGCCAATATCAGACGCCCGAAGGATCGGCGCACATGGGTGGCACACGCGTGCCCTTGGGCTCGCACATTCTCGTGCGGGAATGGTCGCAGCACTTCTCGGAGCGCGAACGGTACGAACTGCTCGTCCACGAATTGGGACATTACCTGGGGGCCGTGCACAGTCCGGAGGCCGCCTCCGTGATGCGTTGCCGTATGGGCGATCGCCAGGCATTGGCCAAAAACTTCGTGGTCGGTTTCGATCCGTTAAACGCGCTGGCGGTCGGCCTGGTAGCCGAACAATTGGCGCGACGGCCGATCGTGAGACTGACCGATCTGCCGCCGGACAAGTTGCGGCGGCTGAGCGAAATATACGAAACCGTGTTGCAAGCTTTGTCCAAAGACGGGGCGGCGCCGGAGCTGTTGGCACTCGTGGGCCGTACGATTGGCCGAACGCGTATCGACCCGGCCGGGACAGACAATCAGCTCGGTTTCGCTACAGACCGGGGGTCCGGCGCAACGGAGCCGCCTCCCAAAACGGTGGGCGAAGCGGCGGCAAAGCCCGTCCAAAAAATCCCCGTTGCGGGCAACGTCGCCGAAAATGGCATCGGCCCGCGGGAGCCGTTCCTGGTGGCAACCCGACAGGTGCTGCGGGCAATCGTCGAGCGGGCTCGCGTGAACACCGCACTGACGACAGACCCCGACGAAATACCCAACGCCGACGTTCTCGCCGAGTCGCCAATCGTAGACGGCGATCGGCTCACGGAAGCGTATATCCAGGCCGCTGCCGCCGAAGCCCTGAAAACGCCGTCCGACCAACAGGTCAAAGCCTTTTTTTGGGGGCTGGCGATCGGTTTGGAACGTCGGGTGGAGATGCGGCGGTACGCGGTGCTGGGCGACTTCATCTGCCGGGTCGAATCCGATACCGAACGTCGACGTCGCCTGCAAGTTCTTGGCCGTCCGACGTGGGGTGGCCGTGAAGATTTGTCGCAGCACGTGACCTTTTCAGCGGCCATCGCGGTCACGGCCGGTAACCGCGCGGCCGAAGCGGCGGGCATGGCCAAGGAACTGCGCGACGCCCGAACGGAGAGCGGTTTTAGCTTCGTGGATTGGGCAGCCGACCTCGCAGGCATCGCGCTGGCCGATCGCGTAGCCAAGCGTTCGATCACGCTCGACGGCATCGTCGGCCGGTTCCAGGCGGCCGACTATTTGCCGGACACAACGGGGTTGGAAGAAGGCCTTTCTTGGGAAGATTTTACGCAGCGTTACGGGTCGACCAGCGACAGGCGTTTTCGAACCGTCGATGCCGACATTCGCCGAAGAATCAAGCGTTTGGCCGACACGAGCGCCCCCTAACGGCTAGGGGGTGCATAAGGGGATTTGATTTTTAGGCGGCGCAGCCTATTGGATCGTCCTTTGGGGTCGATCGTCGGTAAAACGGGGAGCCAGGGCGATTGACGATCCATTGGCTGAGTCGGTCGTCATCGCCTAAAGCCGCCGCCC
>DASZTS010000130.1:0-25467 GCA_035547915.1 Pirellulales bacterium
TCTGAACTACTGGACCGGCCAGTTGGATTCGGGCACGATGACCCGCGCCCAGGTGGTGAACGGTTTCGATAGCAGCGTGGAGTACTACCAGAACCTGACGACGGCGTTCTTCGAGCAGTATCTGGGACGTGCTCCGACGGCTGTGGAGATGGAGAACTACGTGTCGGCGTTCGAACAAGGCGCGACGCAGCGTACGATCCAGATCGAGATCATCGATAGCCCGGCCTACCAGGACACCCCGCCGCCGCCCGAGGAAGGTGGGATTGAGCGGCTGAGCTAACAATCTGGCGAACCGGACTAGTCCGGCAGAGACGAAGACTGCGTGCCGCAAGTTGCTCGCAAACGCTTGTCGTTCAGCGCTTCGGATGTGGGTCAGACGCATCTATGTCGGGCTTCGGCAAGCGCGTTTGGGGGCAGGAGTCGCTCGGTCGGCAACTCAGTTCATTAGAGATCACTCCCGGCGTCGTATCCACCGCTTGTCGGTTGAGTGTGCACCGGCGTGTTAACACTCCTCATCACATAATCTGTCAATCAACGTAAGCGCGATGCGCAGCGTTGGCTGCTACCTTCGTCACTCATCGTATACAGGGGCTCGTATCCACAGCGTCGAGGTGGCTCGCTGTGCGCAACAAATGGCACGCGCCGACGGCGCCTGTGGCCGCAGTCCACGGAGGTCGTCAAAGCGCGCTGGATTGTGGCCAGCAGGCCGCAACGGCTGGCCGTTTTTGGTCGCGGAATGGGCGTTCCTGGGCCCTACGAAAGGCCCTCTTCGGCAGGGTCAGGATGCTCGCGGTCCGTCGCGCCGCCGCGGTTGGCAATCTCGCGAATGCGCACGCAATCCATGTTACTTATCGCACCACGGATAGCGCACAGTGGGTGATGCACAGCCCCCATTTTTTCCTTGATTCGCTTGTAGTTTCTGGTGACAATCGGCAAAACCGCCAAAATCGCGCGCCATGACGCGCGCATCGCACTCCAGCACGGGGATTAAGTACCTATGGGTTCGTGGTTTAAGGGGGATGGGCGATTTCCGCGTAGGTCGTCGGGCACGCGCCGCCGACGCAATACCGTTCGCGGGCTCGATTCGCACCACGCAGAACAGGTGGGACGCCCACGCCGAGATCGCCGCGAGTTGCGGTTCGAGCGCTTCGAGGAGCGCACGCTTCTGACCGGTAGCGGTCCGGCGCTCATCTCCATCATTCCCAACGATGGGCAGTTGCTGCAACCAGGCGCCACGGTTAGCGACGACCCCACGCAACTCACTTTCCGCTTTTTGCTTTCGGCGGGCGAGACGCTGAATCCCAATACTCTCACGGGCATTCAGCTCGAGCGCAGCGGCGGCGACGGTGTGTTCGACGCGAACGACCGTACGGTACCTTATGGCGGCAACGATGTGGCGATCACGCCCGGCTACATCGGCATCGACCCGGCACAGCCCAACCAGGTCGATATGAGTTTCAGTTCGCCCCTGCCCGACGACCTCTATCAAATCACGGTTGTGGGGGCTGGGGCGGGCGCCTTGACAGATTCAGCCGCCACGCCGTTCAACGGCGGCTCGAACTACGTCCTGGATTTCCGATTGCAACTCGGCCCGCAGGTGCTCTCCGTTGTGCCGCAACCGGTCACGCGGAATTCCAACGGCGTGCTTACGCCGGCCAACAACGAGGTCGACGTCTATTTCAACGAGCCCGTGGCAACCTTGCCGGGTCAGCCGAACGCGCTCAATCCCAATCAGTTCGAGCTGATTGACACGCAAAACACCGTCAACACCACTGACGACGCGACCTTTTACCCGACCTCCGTCAGCTACGATCCGCTGAACAACGAGGCGCGGCTGATTTTCGGCCATAGCCTCGACTCCTTGGGAGGCACCACGGGCGATACCGCCGGCGCGTTGCGCTTGCGCATCGGCAATACCTATACGGAGCCCGTGACGGCTCCCTTGTCGGTGCCGGGCCTGACGCCGTTCACCGATGGCACCTTCGCCAATGCCACGACGCTTGCCTCCGTGGTCGGGCCTACATCAAGCGGCGTCGCGCCTGCGTTGCCCTCGTCGATCTTGCAATCGTCGACTCCCGACCAGCAGGCCGATGAGCAGACCGTTCAATTCACCGGCGATCTGATACAACAGACCGATCTCGACGGGCTGGTGTTTCCCGGCGGCCTGGCCGACCCCGGCCATCGCGATATTCCCGCCGGCCAGGATGCGACGTCTCCACCGGATGAAAACCATGTCTATGGCACCGCAGCCGGCTCCGCCAGCCTAATGACCTATGCCTTCCCCACGATATATGGCGATGATCCCACAACCGGCAAGCCGTTGACGAACCAGATTACGCCCACCGAGGAGCAGACGGTACGCGAGATATTTCAGCTTTGGAGCTATTACACGGGATACAGCTTCGTCGAAGTGTCGGGTGGCCCGAACAACACGGGCACGGGTGCGAACATTACGGTAGCCGTGGGCGATCCGCGTGCGGACGACCCCACGCTTCCGCCCGTCGGGGGCTTCTCAGGTCCAGTGGCCATCATCAACGCTGCCGACATCACGGACGCGGGACTTTACGGCAGTAGCTTCATGACCACGGCCATGCACGAAATTGGCCACGATCTCGGTCTGCCCCACGACGACAACAGCCCGCCCGACACGGTGATGAACGGCGGTGCCGAATCGACCCAGCCGGCCGATGGCGCGCAGGGACTGTTCCCCGGCCTGGCCGACGTTACCAACCTGCAGTTCACCAGCGAGCCGACCAGCAACCAGATCGACCTTTACAAGTTCACGGTCGATTCCAGCGGCACACTCAACGCCGAGACGGTAGCCCAGCGTTTGCCGAGTGTGAGCCAGCTCAACTCGCTCTTGACCTTGTACGAAGAGTTCAACGACCTCTCGCTGCCATCTAGCGGAGCGTCGGCGGTGAGCGGCGATACGTTTACCATCGAGTCGACCTTGGTCAATGGCTCGACGGTTTCCAAGACCTTCCAGTTCGTGCAGATTCCAAATAACGCTAATCCGCCGCCGGCCGGCACGCTCATTGGCGGCAACGTCGAAGTGCCGTTCAAAACCGGCGATTCACAGTCGACCCTGGCGTCGACGGTTGTGTCGGCCATCGAAAGTCAGAATCTGAATGTCACGGCGACCATCGGCAGCGGTTTCATCCAATTGGGCGGACCCAACGTCGTCACGACGACCGGCACCACTGTCGCGCAATCGCTCTCCCAACAGGAGATCGCCCGCAACGACGACTACTACGGCGAAGACTCCTTCGCCAGTCTAGCCGTGCAGCCGGGCATCTATTACGCGGCGGTTACCGCCAGCGGCAATGACCAGTTCAATCCCGACGTGGCCGATAGCGGCTGGGGCGGCAATACCTCGGGTGATTACAACCTGCTCTTGACCTTCAAGCCGCAGGCCACGCAGCCGCTGACCGACCCGGGGTTGTCGTTGTTCGTGCCAGCCGCCGGCGCGAGCGCGTTTCCATCGAGCGGGCAGGCGAACTATCCGTACAGTTTCACCCTGACCGACACGAACCAAAGCACCGGCCAGCCCGTTACCGAGACAATTACCTTCTACAACGGCTCGGTGGCGCCGGCGAATACCGCCGGGCACATCAACGTGCAGTTGGTGTCAACGGACACTCAAGAGTCGATTGTCGGGAAGCTCATCGCGGCTTTGCAGACGGCCATTTCACCGGCCTTCGGTAACTTTAACTCCCTGAATTACAATCTGGTCGATATCGGCAACGGCCGCATCGAGGTGGGTGGCGCTTCGTCGACGAGCATCGTGGTCGACCCGCAGTGGCAGGTCGGCCAGGGACTACCTAATCTCACCGGCAAGACCAGCGATTCCTTCCCGCTCGTGCTCTGGGGCACGACCAACCCGCAGCCGTTGGTAGGTAATTCCGGCCCTGGCGGAACAGGCGCGTACGACTTCTGGTTCAACGTAGGGCCGACGGTGTATGTCGACAAGGCCGCGCCCGGTGGCGGAACCGGTTCGGCCGCCAGTCCGTACAACACGATCAACGCGGCACTCCAGAATTCGGCCGTCGTCAATGCGGCCGCCAATGGTCAAGAAGTTAACGTCCGCCTCGAACCGAACGCGCACGCCACGCTGGCCATTGCCGCGACGGCTAATGGCATTGTCGGCACGACGTCGACCGTGAAGGGGCAGACGTTCCAGGTCGTCGCCGGCGCGTACACCTTCAACTTCGAGTTCGTGGCCAGTAACAGCGCGAACAATGGCGCGCCCTTGCCCGACGGAAACCTCGCGGTCTACATCGGCAGCACCCCCAATCCTTCGTCGTCGTTGGTGCAATCTGCCATTGCGGCGGCCCTCAACAATGCCACCCTCACGAAGAATGGCCGCACGGTGGCCTTGAGCACGTCCAATGGCGTTGCCAATGGGGCCGACGGCGGCGACGTGACCGTCACCACCGAAATCGACGGAACGGCGACCTCCAACAACGACGGCAACTACTATTACGTCTATCTCTTCCAGGGCCAGCAGCCGATCACCGTCAACTACCAAACGGGCGTTGCCGGTCAGCTCGGGGTGTTTAGCTCACCCGCCCCGGCCAACGCCGTAACCACGCCGTTCAGCAAGCCGATTGCCGGCGTGCAGCAACCGTTCATCCAGGTGAACAGTCCGGTGGGTACCACCGGCAACACCAACAACTTGCCCTACCTGGTTGGCACGGACCAGTTCGGCAATCTCTTGCCCGACGACTCGCCTGCCAATTCCATTCTGCAACTGCCCAAGAACACCGTGCTGACGGTCGATCCCGGCGTGGTCGTCAAGTTGCGCCAGGCGAACATCGAGGCGGGCAGTTCGGCCGTGAACATCGACGACAGCCAAAGCGCCATCCAGGTGCTCGGCATCCCAGGCGAGCAGCCCGTCTTTACCTCGTACAACGACGATACGATCGGCACTGAGCAGGTCCACCCTGGCGTGATTGCCGCGCCCGGCGACTGGGGCGGCCTGGTGTTCAACAACGACAGCGACCTCGAAACGCTCGGCATTTTCCTAAGCAGCGTGAACGAGGCCACGATCGACTACGGCGGCGGACGTGTGGTGGTCAACGGTCTGCCGGGCAACTACGATTCGGTCTATCTCAGCACCGCGCGGGCCGCGGTCACCAATGACCTGATCATCAACGGCGCGGGCGCTGCCATCTCGGCGAATCCCAACAGCTTCGAGAACACTCTCTTCGGCCAAGACCTGACCATCGCCGTCAATCAAAGTGGCATTGCGTCGCTGCCGGGCCAAACTTTCGCCATCGGCACGGTCAATTTCGAGTTCACGACGAACGGCGTCGTTTCGCCGAATTTCACGGCCATCAACATCAACGGCATGACCACCGCCACACAGGTGGCCAATGCCATCAAGTCAGCCATCAACCAATACGTGCTGACCACGACCAACCCCAGCGGCCAGGTTGAGGTAATCGATGAGGCCCAATCGTTGGGCAGCCTGGTCACCATGCCCAATTCGCCAACTTTTAGCAACGGAACCACGGCGCTCACCTTCACCGCAGACTCGTTCTCGGCCGATTACGAGCGCTTCGGACCCGACGTGCATGGCAACATGCTAACGACCGGCTCCTCCACAACGGCGGGAGTCGCTTTTAATAACCCGAACAACACCTCTCAGCAACTCGGCTTGGTCTTCCCAGGGAAGGCGCAAGATACCGTCGGCGGCATCCTGGTGCGGATCGCGACGAACGCCGGGCAATCGCTCGACACGCTCGACGTCTCGGCCGTCTTCGCCGCCACCGATATCCCGTACGTGCTGCAAGAAAACCTGCTCATCACCGGCAACACCGGCGGTAACGAGATCATTAACGGAATTAACGTGGCACGCCTCGCCGGGCAACTGCTGGTCGAGCCGGGCGTGGTGGTCAAGCTGGCCGGCTCGCGTGTCGAGGCGCAATCGGGCGCGAATGTGATCGCCGAAGGCACCGCCGCGGAGCCGATCGTGTTCACCTCCGTCAACGATCCGCGCTACGGTGGCGGTGGCACGTTCGACACCGCCAACAGCGGCGCTACCGTTGCGCCGTTGCCCGGCGATTGGGCGGGCTTCTACTTCTGGCCCACCTCCAACGGCAGCTTCGACCATACGATCATTACCTTTGGCGGCGGAAGCTCGGCCATCGAAGGCGGCTTCGCCGATTTCGACGTCATCGAAATCCACCAGGCCAAGGTCCGCATCGCCGACAGCCTGCTGGAAGATAACGCCGGCAGCGGCAGCGGCAGCAGTCGCAACGGCCGTCTTACCAGCGACGCCTCGACCATCTACGTGCTCGGCGCCCAGCCGGTGATCGTGAACAACGTCATCGAGTATAACGCCGGCGCGGCCCTCTCGGCCGACGTCGATTCGTTCGGTACCGAGCAGGTGCCCGACTGGGGTCGCCAAACCGGTCCGCTCGACGCCTTCACGCAATTTAACAACAACTACGGCCCGCTGGTGGCGCTCAACGAGCTTGATGACAACTTCATCAACGGCATGGTTGTGCGCGGCGGTGAGTTGGAGGCCCAGGATATCTGGGACGACACCGACATCGTCTACGTGGTCGAGGGGACGGTGACGGTGCCCAACTTCCAGAGCGTGGGCGGCCTGCGCATCCAATCCAGCGCCACGCAGAGCCTGGTGATCAAGATGATGCCCGGTGCGGGCTTCGACGCCAGCGGCTCGCCGGGCGACATCACCGACCGCATCGGCGGCGAGATTCAGATCATCGGCACGCCGAACCACCCGGTGGTCATTACCTCGTATCGCGATAACACGGTGGGGGCGGGCATCACGCCCAGCGACCAACCCGACAACGAAACTGTGCCGGGCCCAGTCGAGAAATCGGCCGGCAGCATCTATACCGTGAACGGCACCCCGGTGGCCTCCAACGGTATCTTCGTCGCTCCGCCCACGACCAGCCTCGCGGGCGCGCCGGCCGTGCCGGTGCAAAACGCATTGGCCGCCGCCGCCAATGGGGGCACGATCGCCTCGGCAACGTATTACTACAAGGTCACCGCCTTCAACGCCAGCGGCGAGTCGATCGGCAGCAACGAGCAATCGATCGCCGTCAGCGGACCCACCGGCGTGGTGACCGTGAGTTGGAACGCAGCGGCTGGCGCCAGCGGCTATAAGATTTATCGCGGCACGGTCGCCGGCGGCGAGAATGTGCTCGTCGGCACAGTCGGCGCCACCACCACCTTCACCGACTTGGGTAACGGTGCGGCGCCCGGCGACTGGAACAGCGTGCTGTTGGACCAGTACAGCAACGACCGCAACGTGGCGATGATCGACCAGTCGACGGCCGGGCCCACTCCCGCCACGGCCCAGTCGTTGGGCGGGTTGGCCCCCAATCAGCAAAGCGGCGACGACAACCTCAGGCTCGGTTTCCAGGTCAACGGCTACCTGGCCACCCCCAGCGAGGTCGATACCTATACCTTCCAAGGCACTGCCGGCACGCAAGTCTGGGTCACCGTGACCAACACTTCGTCAGCGCTCGATTCGGTGGTCGAGCTGGTCGACGCCAACGGCAACGTCTTGGCCCGCAGCGATGACGCCAACGCCGAACAGCAGGACGCCGACGCTAATGGCGATCCGCTGCAAGCCGGCCCGCTCTTAAGCAGCGTGCTGCCAGGCAATCTCGCCCAGCCGATTCAAGACGGCACCACCGGTGCGGCGGGCCTCGGCCTGGAAGACTTCTGGTCGACCAATGCCGCCGACCCAGGCTTTCGCGTGACCTTGCCCGGCACGGCCGGCACGACCAACAACTATTACGTGCGGGTCTACTCTAAGGGACCCAGCGGCCCGCCGCCGAGCACGAGCACCGCCGGCAGCGGCGTGACCGCCCCCTCGGGGCTCACGGCCAGCGCCTCGAACACCGGCGGCGGCATTCTAAGCGGCACCTACTACTACGCAGTCACGGCGGTGACGGCGGCGGGCGAGACGACCGCGAGTCTCTCCACTCCGACGCTCGTTACCGGTCCGAACGGTTCGGTGAGCTTGAGCTGGAGCGCGGGCACCAGCAGCGGCAACCCGATCACCGACTACAAGATCTATCGCAGCAGCGCTCCATTTGGCTCCATCATCCCGAATCAGTACTACGACCTGCTGGCGATTGTGCCCGCCACGCAAACCACTTACACCGACAAGGGCGTCAACCTCACCTATCTGCCCGACAGCGCGACACCGGGCGCCACGAGCCACGGCCTGACCGGGGGCGAGTACGAGTTGCAAGTCCGGCTCCAGCAGATGGTCGAGGTGCCGGGTTCCGCGGTCACCAACGCCGATATCCGCTTCGCCACCAACGGCATCGACGTGGAGGGGTTGCCCGCGCATTCGCCGTTGATCGCCAACACCAGCGTGGCGGCCGGTGGCGCGGCGACACAGACGGCCTCGCAACAGCTCGGCGACCTGTTGACCACCGACACCAGCTCACTCAACGCGGCGGGCAACCTCGGCAGCCCGACTTCGGTGCAGTGGTACACCTTCAACCTGACGTATGCCCAGATTCAGGCGATCGGCGGCTTTTCCGGTGGCGCTAAGACCTGGTCGACGGTGTTCGACGTCGGTTATGCCGACGGGCTGACTCGGCCCGACACCGAGATCGCCGTCTACGACTCGAACATGAACCTGATCTACCTGGGCCGCAACTCGAACGTGCCCGACCAGCAGCCACCTCCCACGCCCGGCACCACGCTCGGCGCCGACAACGGCGACCTCAGCCACTCCAGCGACGGCCAGAACGATCCCTACATTGGCCCCGTGCAATTGCCGACCGGCATACCAGGCTCTGCACAGACGTACTACGTGGCGATCGGCTCGAACGCCACGCTGCCGCAGGCCGTCGATGCCTTGTTTAATCCCGCCAGCACGAACTACACCGTGCGCCTGGAACCGATCGACTCGACCGCGCGCGTTGTCGAAGACCATATCGGCACCGAGGGCGGCATGACCGGTCAGGATCCGAGCACACTTACGCCCCTGTTCGGCAACAGTACGGGCCAGGCATCTGGAAGTGAGCTAACGCACTCCGGACTCAATCCGGCCGGCGATTACACGGTGAAAAACACCGGCACGACGGGGACGATTTCCACGGCAGGCTACCAGCAGCTCGACAGCTACGCCACGCCCTTCAATCTTGCTGACGTGACGTTGTACGTCACGAACGGCAGATCCGGCGAAACTAGCTCGCCGGGCACCAACCCGGGCGGCGGTTCGAACCTCTTGACATTCAATCCGTTTACCGGACAGCAGGAAACGGACCAAGGCGGGATCGGGAGCCAGGGTGTGGGCGTCAACGACATCGCCATGCAGACCAACGGCCAACTCTATGCCATGGCCACGGGAGACGGCGATGGCTCGACGAATCTCATCCAAGTGAACACCGGTACCGCCGGAAGCAGCACGGTGGTGGGCAACGCGGGCATTACCACGTTTTACGACAATCCGACGAGCACCACGCAACCCAATTTCTCCGCGGCCAATGCCGGCATTCAGTTCGACGCGATGTCCTATGTCTATAACAACGGGCAGAACAATTCACCGTTGTTGTTCGCGGTCGGCCACCGCGATCCGAGTTTCGACGACAATGCTGCCGAGGCCGTATCAAACAATCTGTTTTACGAGCTGAATCCGGCAACCGGTAGCTCAGAGGGCTTTATCATTCCGAGCGTCGCCGCGCCCGACTACAACAACCCGATGGCCACGACCGGGAACACCTTCGGTCTCGCGCCCGTCGTCGACGTCGTGGCGGCTACCAACAGCACGCAGGATGTCGTCGATAGCATCACGGGCTATTCGCCCGCGCCGACCACGGTCACATTGAAAAAGACAGGCGCGGCCAATTCCACGACATTCGAAATGGACAGCGGCCCGGAGGTCGATTTCTTCCAGCCGACAAGCGCGTCTCCGACGACGTTTCCGACCGTCGCGACCCTTGCCGTACCCCCCGGCCCCGCTGCCGGCACGGTGATGACAAATGCCAGCTATTTCCGCGGCGGCGAGTTCTTCTCGCTGAACGATCCGACGGCCGTCGTGCCGACGACGGATACCTTTGAGTTCGTCAACACCGGCTTTGTAATGGTTCTAACCAATCCGCTCACCGCAGCAGATGAGCATGACACCTTTACGATCACCGATGCCAATGGCACCTCGAAGGTCTTCGAATTGGTTCTCGGTTCCGACAAGGTGAATAACCCCGCCAACATCGGGGTGCAATACACAGTGGGTTCCGCCGTAAACACGCAAATCCAGCAGATCATCAACGGCATCAACCTAGGCGGACTCGCGGTCACGGCCACGCAGACGGCCTCGGGCGTGAACCGCATTGAGATCACGAACGCGACGACGGCCGGCCCGCTGGTGATGACGGGCAACGAGTTCTTCTTTGAGACGCCAACCATCCCCAACGCCGGTCAAACGGCAATTGATTTCACAGAAAACGAAACGCTGGCCGCGTTGCAGACGTCCATCATCAGCGCGGTCAATGGCATCTTTAGCAACGGCCAGATCACCGCCAATGTGAGTGTCGACGGATCGCGTATGGCGTTCCTGGGAAGTAATGGGAATCCAGTGCTGGGCGACCTGTCGACTGGAATGGTCGACAACGTGGACCCGTCGGGGCAGACGTTTACCGGACTGCACACCGGCTTTACCTACGTGCCGGGCACGGATAACGGCGTGAAGCCGGGTGACGTCCGTGTTCCCTACAAAATGAGTGACGACGGGCAGACCATCGCCAAAGATCTTGCGACCGTGATCAATGCGCAGTTTGGCCCGAATACTGCGACGGTGCAGCTCATCAGCGCGGCTCCCGTAGTGTACGGCGTGGCATTAACCGGTACGGTGAACGGCAGCGATTCGACCGTCTCGCCGTTTACCTTTGTTGGAAACAACGGTGGCGGCGGCGAGATTACCGGACTCGCCTCGTTCCCCAGTAACCAAAACAATCCCGGAACACCGTACGCCGATCCTGGCAACCTCTATGCGGTCACCGACACAGGGGGCCTCTACCAGGTCAATTACAGTCCCCTTAACCCGAATCAGACGACGAACCTCAATCCCAACCCCGCGACGCTGACCTTCCTCAAGACCTTGGTCGAGCCGGTCGGCGACACGAATCCCGGCCAGCCGATCGTGTTCCACGGTCTCACCAACGGCCCGCCAAACGTCGAGAACGGTGCGTATCAGAACGACCTATTCGCGCTCAGCGAGAGCGGCGTGATGTACTGCATCGATATGAATCCCAGCTCACCTACGTATTTGCAATTGCTGCCGGTCTTTCAGGGTTCGGGCGGGGCAGACAGCCGGCAATCTTTCATCGATCTGAAACTCGACGAAAGCGTCAACGCTGCCTTTGGCGGGTTGGCGTTCTCCACCCTCGACTACAACCTGTGGCACGTCACCGACACAAACGCCGATCCCAACCAGGGGATTTTGACCGCGCCCGACCAGAGCCGGAACGGGACGTCGCCCAACAAAACGCCCGGCTCGGGCGATAGCTTCTACTTCGGCCTCCAACCCTTCAGCACCACCGCAAACACACCCGGCAGCGCACTGCCTGTCTCGTCAGAGGATTACAACAGTGCGACTTATGCCGGGGGCACGAACCCGTACAACACGTACGACTTGCCCGGCGGGGCTTACGGCTCGCTGACCACGAACACGTTCAGCCTTACCGGGTACAACACCGGCGACCAGCCCACGCTGTATTTCGATTACTATCTGGATGCAGGCGGTCAGTACAACGTGAAAAACACCGCGCCGCAGGCGTTCAGCTCGGCGCGCGTCTTCATTTCGCCCGACGGCGGCAAGACCTGGCAGCTCGTGGCCACCAACGACACCGCGCTCGCGGCGACTAACACCACGGGCAAGCCGGATCCCACGACCCAGATGCCCCACTATCAGAGTCTGAACTCGCAGACCGAATTGGCATCGAAGGCCGTCGACCCACGGCAACAGGTACAGCCGCTATGGGACGTGAATGCGACCAATACGACCACGGGTTGGCGGCAGGCGCGTATCGATCTGAGCAACTACGTGGGCGACAGCAACCTCGAGCTGCGGTTCGACTTCAGTAGCTTCGGCAGCACCTACAACCCCAACAGCCCAGGCAACTATGCCCAAGGGCCGACCACTTATCCACCCAACAACACGCCGCCGACTGCAGCCAGTACGAGCTTGTCATTTGAAAACAGCTTCGGCAACTACTTCAGCGCCGGGCGCGGCCAGAACATCGACCACGGCGGCTGGTACGTCGACAACATCATCGTCGGCTTTGCCGGCCGCGGCGAGATGGTCACGGGCGACCCGGCCAACGTCGGTTCGTCGTTTTTCAACGTACCCGTCGACAACAGCCCCCTGGCGCCGACCCAGATCTTAAACGGTCCGTATGAGCTCGAGATCCGCCGCGGCGCCGAGTTCGGCACCACGATCGACGCACAAAAGAGCGATATCTCGCTTAACACGGTTTACAACATCAACGACCGGCTCGATCCGTCGTTCTCGCTCAGCACCGATTTCAGCGAAACGCCCATACCGACGGTCGCCAGCTCGGTAGCGTCGTGGAATTTCACCGGCCTACAGGCCACGACCGACGGGCAGGGAGAGTTGACCGTCTCGCTGAACGTGCAGATGACCGCCGATCCGAACGTTCCCATTGCCCAAGGCGGCCTGCCCGGCACCAACCTCACCAAAGCATCGACGTTCACCGTCAGTATCCCGCAGCTCAGCGGCGGTTTGTCGTTCAGCCGCACGATGACCGTCAACAACCCCGCGAACGGCCAGCCGCAGGGTCAGAGCGTGACGGCGCAATTCATATTGACCGCCGCTCAAATGGCGCAACTGACCGCCGCCGGCAACTTTACGCTGCAGGTCAACGCGACCCAGAACGTCGATTCCGAGAAGCTAGGCATCGTGGCCGCCTCGGCCAGGCTCGATTACACGCCGTTCGCCGAACATCAAGAGTTCATGATCGACGACGGCGGTCACGAGAAGACGTTCGAGTTTGTCGCCAACGGCGATTCGGTCAGTTCGCCCGGAAACGTGCCGATCGTTTACACCTCGGCCGCCGGCGGCATCACTCAGGCCAGAACTCTGCCGCAGCAAATGGCCAACGCCATCATCGCCGCCATCAACAGCGTGTTCAACCTGAACACCTTCACCGTGTCGGCGCAGGAGACCGGCAGCGAGAGTTACCAGGGCGGCCTTGGCGACCCCTCCATCCCGAGCGGCGCGGCGGGACTGATCGAGCTCTTCGGGGCCCAGAACATCATCAACGGCGGCCCCGTCGCCGGGCCCACCGGCAACAAGTACACGAGCTATGGCTCCGCCAACAAAATGGACGCCAACTACTTCGCTCCCGGCGTCCTCTCCGGCGAAAACAGGTTCGTGACCGAGTACAACCAGGACCAGCTCAGCATTCAGTACACGGCCGACTTCGGCGATTACAGTATTCCGCAGCCGCAGGGTGCCGTGATTCTCTACGGCAACAAGATCAGCAACGCGCAAGACAGCGGAATTCTGGTCGAAGCCTCGCCGCGCGGGCAGATTGTCGGCCCGCAGGTCATCTTTGCCGGCGGCGGCGGCAACGGTGCCACCGCCATCGCCAATGTCAACGCTGCCGGTCAGGTTACGAGCATCACTATCACCAACCCCGGCACGGGATACACCTCGCCGCCGGTGGTCAGCGTGTCGGGCGGCGGCAGTGGCGCCGTCTTGGGCACCGCGACACTCAACGGCTTCGGTGTCGGATTCGTACCGGTCCTCAACGGCGGCTTCGGTTACCCCCAGGGCGACAACAATGCGAGCTTCCCGCACCAGGGCGCGGTGGTCAATACGCCCGCGCTCAACAGCGACGAGCTCGTGCCGGGTGTGGTGATCATCAACAACCTGATCTACGGCATCGCCAGCACCGGTACTGGCATCACGTTTGCCGGCGACCCCGATTTGGGCAACTCTACTGCCGCCGTCCCGTTCGGCCGCATTGTGAACAACACGATCTACGGCGGATACACGTTCACCAGCGGCTCGACGCCGCCGCAGAAAACCCCGGTTGGAACGGGCATCAGCGTGGCCAACAACGCCAGCCCGACAATGCTCAACAATATTATCGCGGGGCTGGCGACCGGCATTAACGTCGATGCGTCGTCACAAGGTTTGGCGTCGAAGCCAGTGCTGGGCGAAACTCTCTTTCAGAACAATGCCAGCAACGGCAATTACGGCACCGGAAGTTTCTCCATTCAGCTTCAGCCGACCGACCCCTTGTTCATCAACGCGAGCACGAACCCGGGTACGGCCAATTTCTATCTCAAGGAAGGCTCCAAGGCGATCGACAGTTCGATCAACTCGCTGGTCGACCGCATCGAAATCGACAACCCAGCCACATCCCTGGGACTGTGGGGCGCCAACGCGGCGGCCAACCCGCCGAAGACCGCAAACTCGCCGATCGAGGCGCCGCTGGTTGACCTTTACGGCCAGACGCGGGTGCCCGATCCCAACGTTTCGCCGTTCCCCGGTCTGGGCAACAATGTGTTCATCGACCGCGGGGCCATCGAGCGCGTCGATAACCCGTCGGTCGGATTGACCGCGTCGCTACTGACCCCCAACCCCGCCGGTCCCGACAATCTCAGCACCGCGCCCAATACAGACTTCATCCGTGGTGAGAGCCTCTCGGAATTCACCATCGAGCTGAGCGACGGCACCGGGCCCGGCGCCTACGACGCCAGCGTGCTGGCCGACCGCATCGACGTCGTCAGAGACGGCGTGTTGCTCACTTCCGGTGTCGATTACTTCTTCACCTATGACAATAACAACCACATTATCCACCTGGTCGCCGCCAGCGGCGTGTGGCTGAACGGGTATCAGTACGACATCTACTTGAGCAACGGCAACAACAGTGGAGCGTTCGATCCCTACAACGTGTCTTCGACACCTGGCGCGATCACCGACCTGGCGGGCAACAACCTGGAAGCGAACGAGCCGAGCGGTTATACGCACTTCCGCGTGTTGTTAGCCTTCGACGGAAACACCGCTCCGGTTATCGACATGCCGTCCATTCAGCAGATGAGCCAAGCCTATGACGCGACGCTGGTCGCCAATTCGCCATCGTCACCCATACCGGCCATCGGTTCGATCTACGAGAACGATCCTCCCAGCGGTCCGTTCACTCCCAATCCGCTTGAATATCCGAATCTTCCTGCCGGCAGCTCTTATGTGATCTTCAGCCAGGCGCTGGGCGATCCGATCACCGTCTACGACGTCGACGCCAACGGCGGTATGGAGACCGTTACGCTTACCGCCAACACCGGTACGTTTACGCTCAGCGCCGACGGCATTGCCTCTCTCGCGAGCATCAGCGGCGCCTTTTACGAATATCTAGACAGCAACAACAACATCGTTCCCGGGCCCACCGGCACGCTCGTCATCCATGCCCCGTTGGGCGATCCGCTGCCCGAAACGGCTGGCATCAATGCGGCGCTCGACGGGCTCGTGTACATGCCGGATGCCAATTTTGACAGCACGGCCTTCGGCACACCCGCGACGTTCACCATTACCGTCAACGATGACGGCAACTCGCCGCCGCCCGCCCTTGCGACCCCGGCCAACGTCAGTTTCAACGTCATCGCCGTCAACACCCCGCCGACCACGAGTCTCAATGGCGCAACGATTACCACCCCGCCCGGCCTCACGTTTACTACGGGAGAGGATGTGCCGTTGGTGTTCTCGGCGGCAAGTAACAACCAGATCGATATCAACGACAGCGATGTGGAGAATCTGACGCTCTCGCAGGGCGACGTGAACACCAATGCGGTGAACGGGGTGCTGACGAACCCGTTGTATACGGCCGACATCTATGAAGAACGTATCACGCTGATCGTGACATCGAACGCGAATATACCGCCGGTGCCCGTCTCGCCCGGACAGATCACGCTCGGTTCGGTAACCGGATTGACGTTCGTCAACGGCTCGAAGAACGGCACGACCACGCTCGACTTCACGGGCACGCTGTCCGCGATCGATGCCGCCGTGAGCACTCTGACGTACACGGAAAGTCCGGAGTTCAGCGGCCAAGTGGCTCTGACCTTCTTTACCAACGACAATGGCCACGCCGGTGTCGGGCCCTCGCCGAGCTTCCTGCCCGCGGGGCAACAACTGACAGACACCGAGACGATTACCATCAATGTCACGCAGGACAACGATGCCCCGACGCTCAACAGCAGTGCCACATTCACGTTTGGTTCGATCCCGGAAGATGCCGGCACGACGAACAATCCGGGCAATGGGCCAATCGACCCGCCCTTGAACATAGACAGCATGCTCCTCAGCGCCCTTCCCGGCTCGGTCACTTTTCCGGCCGTGGGCGCTACGCCCGGCATTGCCGTGACCGCCGCCGATACTACGAACGGCGCGTGGTACTACTCGATCAATGGTGGCACGACGTGGACGATATTGCCGGCCGTGTCGAACACCAACGCGTTGCTTTTGAGCGATACCGACGATTTGCAATTTGTCCCCAACCACGAATACTTCGGCACTTCGACGATCAAGTTCGTGGCCTGGGATGGCACCGTGGATGCCTTAACCGGTACGGTGGACGTACACGGTACAACGATCAATCTGACGACGCGTGGCTCGGGCCAGAGTTGGCCCTTCAGCAGCTATGCCACCCCGGCCACGGCCACACTCACCATCAATGCGGGCGACGATGCACCCAAGCTCACCGCCAGCAACGTAACGCTGACGGCAATGATGGAGGACATCAGCTCGGCGGCCGACTCTGGCGTGCAGATCAAGTCGTCATCCATTGGAGGTATCGTCAAGATCAGCTCTGACGCGATCGCCGAGGGAGGTGCGTTGGGAATCGCGGTAGTAGGGGTATCGCAGACGACGAACGGCGTGTGGCAATGGTCGACCGACGATGTGAACTGGAATACGATCGCGACGACGACGAGCTTGTCGACGGCGCTGCTGTTGGACGGCAATGACTGGGTGCGGTTCTTGCCGAACACCGAATTCAGCGATGCCGTGATTTCTCCTGCCGTGCCGACCCTCAACTTTGTCGGTTGGGACGAAACATGGGACGCGATCACTGGTAAAGCTGACCCGGCCTCGACCCCGGCCAAGCCCACCATCGTTAATTTAACTTTGGCCACCAGCGATCCCGGCGGCTCGTTGCCCTTCAGCGAATCGCCCGTCGCCACATTGCCGCTCCAGCAAGCCACGGCGCAGTTCCCGGTGACCGCCGCGATGGACGCGCCGAAATTGTTGGCCCTCAGTGGCAATCTCACGGCAATTCCCGAAAACATCGGCAGCGGCGGCAACGAGCCGACAGATACCGGATTCCAGATTTCCGCATCCGCGGGACTGGGAAGCTTCATCAAGATCAACGCTGCCGATGGCAAGGTGGGCATCGCCGTGACGGGTGTGGACGACACCAATGGCCAGTGGCAATGGTCGACCGACGACTCGACCTGGCACGCAATTTCGACGTCTACCACGAGCGTCGTCGTGCCTACGTTCTCGAGTGCTCTCTTGCTGGACGGAAGTGACTACATCCGTTTCCTGCCGAACTTGGAGTTCAGCGATGCGGTGGGTACCGCTCCGACGATCTCGTTTGCGGCATGGGATGAAACGCCCGACGCGCTCAACCCGGGCGCCGCGGCAGATCTCGCCTCGACGCCGACGCAGCTCACGGTTGTTGATTTGAGCAAGGCCACCAGCGACCCCGGCGGCACGTTGCCCTTCAGCGAATCGTCGCCCGGTACGCTGCCGATTCAGACGGCGAAGGTGACGTTGCCGGTGACCGCCGCGATGGACGCGCCGTCTTTGACATCGACGACGATCACGTTGGCGTCGATTCCGGAGGATATCGGCAGCGGCGGCAATGAACCGGCCGACAACGGCTTCCAGATCTCCAGCGCGGCTAACGGTCTGGCGGGCGATATCAAAATCAACGCCGTGGATGGCACGCTGGGTGTCGCGATCACGGGCGTCGACAATAGCAACGGCGTCTGGCAATGGTCGACGGATGACAAGAACTGGAACACGATCGCTTCGACCACCAGCACGTCGACGGCGCTCCTGCTCGATGGCAGCGATTGGATGCGCTTCCTGCCGAACTTGGAGTTCAGCGACGCGGTGGGTACCGCTCCGACGTTCTCGTTCGCGGCCTGGGACGAATCGCCCGACGCGCTCAATCCGGGCGATGCGGCCGACATTCCCTCGACGCCGACACAGCTCACGATCGTCAACCTGACCAAGGCCACGAGCGACCCCGGCGGCACATTGCCCTTCAGCGAACACCCAGTGGGAACACTTCCCGTCCAGATCGCGAAGGTAACGTTGCCGGTGACCCCCGCCATGGATGCCCCGTCCCTGACAACGGCGGCGATCACGCTGGCGTCGATCCCCGAGAATATCGGCAGCGGTGGGAACGAACCCGCCGACAACGGCTTCCTGATCTCCAGCGCGGCTAGCGGACTGGCGAACTACATCCATCTGGTCGACATCGACGCCAAGCTGGGCATCGCCGTGACGGGTGTGGACGATACGCATGGCACGTGGCAATGGTCGACGGACGACACGAATTGGAACACGATCCCGACGACCACCACCTTCTCGAGCGCCCTGCTGCTCGATGGCAGCGACTATTTGCGGTTCCTGCCGAACCTGGAATTCAGCGACGCGGTGGGCACCGCCCCGACGTTCTCGTTCGCGGCCTGGGACGAAACGCCCGACGCGCTCAACCCGGGCGCCGCGGCCGACGTCCCCTCGACGCCTATGCAACTCACCATCGTCAACCTGAGCAAGGCTACGAGTGACCCCGGCGGCACGTTACCCTTCAGCGAGCATCCGACGGGTACGCTTCCCATCCAGACCGCGACGGTGACGTTGCCCGTGACCCCCGCCAAGGATGCGCCGTCGCTCACGTCGACGACCATCACCCTTCCGTCGATTCCCGAAGACATCGGCAGCGGCGGCAAGGAGCCGCCCGACAACGGCTTCCAGATTTCGAACACGACCAGTGGGTTGGGTGGCTACATCAAGTTGAACGACGTCGACGGCAAGATCGGCATCGCCGTGACAGGTGTGGACGATTCGAACGGCCAGTGGCAATGGTCAACCGACGACACGACCTGGCATCCGATATCCACCTCGACCAGCAGCGTCGTGATACCGACGATGTCGAGCGCCCTGCTGCTCGATGGCAGCGACTATTTGCGGTTCTTGCCGAACCTCGAGTTCAACGACGCGGTGGGCACCGCCCCGACGATTTCGTTCGCGGCTTGGGACGAGACGCCCGACGCGCTCAACCCAGGCGCCGCACCGGATGTCGCGTCGACGCCGACGCAACTGACGATCGCCAACCTGACGGGCGTCAGCGATCCCGGCGGCACGCTTCCCTTCAGCGAATCGTCGCCGGGCGTCGTTCCCATCCAGACGGCTACCGCCAAACTGCCCGTGACGCCCGCTTTGGACGCGCCCTCGCTCACCCAAACGACCATCACGCTCGCCTCGATTCCCGAAAATATTGGCAGCGGCGGCAACGAGCCGCCCGATAATGGCTTCCAGATCTCCAGCGCGGCGAGCGGCCTGGCGAACTATATCCATCTCGTCGACGTCAATGCCAAGCTGGGCATCGCCGTGACGGGCGTGGACGATTCGAACGGCACATGGCAATGGTCGACGGACGATAAGAACTGGAATACGATCGCCACCACCACTAGCACCTCGGCGGCACTGCTGCTCGATGGCAGCGACTGGTTGCGATTCCTGCCGAACCTCGAATTCAACGACCTGGTGGGTACCGCGCCGACGTTCACGTTCGCGGCCTGGGACCAAACGCCCGACGCGCTCAATCCGGGCGCCGCGACCGACGTTCCCTCGACGCCGACACAACTCACCGTCGTCAACCTGACGAAGGCGACCAGCGATCCGGGCGGCACGTTGCCGTTCAGCGAGTCGCCGGTGGGTACGCTCCCCATCCAGACGGCGAAAGTGACCTTGCCGGTCACGCCCTCTCTCGATGCCCCGTCGCTCACGAAGACCGACATCACGGTTGGCTCGATCTTGGAGGACGCCGGCAGCGGCGGTAACCAACCGGCCGACAACGGTTTCCAGATCTCCAGCGCGGCCAACGGACTGGCGAGCTACATCAAGCTCGTCGACGTGAATGCCAAGTTGGGCATCGCCATCACCCACGTGGACGACTCGCACGGCACCTGGCAGTGGTCGGCCGACGATCTCAACTGGAATACGATCACCGCCAGCCCCGCGGCCGCCCTGTTGCTCGACGGCAGCGCTTGGCTGCGGTTCCTGCCAAACCTAGAGTTCAGCGACGCAACGGGCGCCGCGCCGACGTTCACGTTCGCGGCCTGGGACCAAACGCCCGACGCACTCAATCCGGGCGCCGCGACCGACGTCCCCTCGACGCCGACGCAACCCACGTTCGTCAACCTGACAAAGGCGACCAGCGATCCGGGCGGCACGCTTCCGTTCAGCGAGTCGCCGGTGGGTACACTCCCCATCCAAACCGCCACGGTGACGTTGCCGGTTACGCCCGCGCTCGACGCACCGTCGCTGTCGCAAACCACCATCACGCTCGGGTCTATCCCAGAGGACGCCGGTCTTGGCGGTGGCGAGCCGCCCGACCCAGGTTTCCAGATCTCGAATGCTGCCGGCGGATTGTCCAGCTATATCGTCCTGCGCGACCCGGACGGCAAGGTGGGCGTCGCCGTGACGGGCGTCGACGACTCGCACGGCACCTGGCAATGGTCGACGAACGGTACGAACTGGAATACAATCCCCACGACCACGAGTCTGTCGGCGGCTTTGCTGCTCGACGGCAGCGATTGGCTGCGCTTCCTGCCGAAGCAGGAGTTCAGCGATGCGTTGGGAACGCCGCCGACCTTTACGTTCGCCGCCTGGGACGAAACGCCCGACGCGCTCAACGCGGGCGCCGCGGCCGACGTTCCCTCGACGCCGACCCACCTGACGATCGTCAATCTGAGTGGCGTCAGCGACCCCGGCGGCACACTACCCTTCAGCGAATCAACGCCGGGTGTGGTGCCGATCCAGACGGCAACGGCCACTATCCCGGTGATTGCCGCAGACGATGCACCACTGCTCGATTCGGTCGATCCGGTGCACTTCGCGGCCATCCTCGAAAACGCCGGTACGGGACAACCAGGCGCACCGTCCACGCCTGCCGGTTCGTCGGTTCTGGCCATGCTCACGTCCGACTCCCCGGCGGTGGCGAACGTGATGACCCTCAGGGCGGTGGGCGCCACCTACGGAATCGCCGTCACCGGACTCACGCAGACCAATAACGGCACCTGGCAGTTCTCACTCAACGGCGGCGCGAACTGGACGTCCTTCTCCAGTCTGCCGACGGGCGTTTCGTCCACGAGCGCTCTTCTGCTCAGCAGCACCGATTTCGTCCGCTTCCTGCCGAACGCCAATTTCAGCGGCGGCGATGCGGGCGATACGGCCGATGGCGGCGCACCGACGCTGACATTCGTGGCCTGGGACGATACGTACGACATCGCCACGAGCGGCAACGACGTCCACGGTACTCAGGTGGCGGTCAGTCAGTCGGTCACCGGACTCACCTCGTCGCCGTTCAGCTCCAACAGCGCCACGGCCTCGCTGGTGGTCCACTTCGTCAACGACGCGCCGACGTTCGTCGTCTCCGGCAATCCGGCCGCGGTGAACGAAGATTCCGGTACGGTTTCCGTGCCCGGCTTTGCGGTGGTAAGTCCCTCGCAGAACATACCGCCCGAAACGAATGAAGCGGGCGAATCGATCACGTCGCACGTCCTCAGCGACAACAACCCTGGCCTGTTCGCGGTAGCACCGGCGATCGTCTACGTCGCCGGCAACAATAGCGGTACGTTGGTCTACACGCTCAATCCAAACGTTAGTGGGACGGCCACCGTCACCCTCGATCTGCAAGACAACGGTGGGACGGCCTTTGGCGGCCAGGACACCTCGGCGCCGCAGACCTTCACCATCACGGCCAACTTCGTCAACGATCCGCCGAGCTTCACGTTGCCCAACACGACTGTCTCGGCCAACGAAGACTCCGGTCCGCAGATCGTGCAGGGCTTCGCTACGAAGATCAGCCCCTCGCAGAACTATCCACCTGAGGCGAACGAAGCCGGGCAGACCGTGCATTTCAGTATCGTGAGCGACTCCGATCCCAGCCTCTTCGCCGTGGCACCCGCCATCGATGCCTCCGGTGCGCTCACCTACCAGTTTGCGCCCAATCAAAGCGGTACGGCCACGATCAGCGTCGAAGCGGTCGACAACGGCGGCACGGCCAACGGCGGCCAAGATACCTCGGCGCCGCAAACGTTTAGCATCACGGCCAACTTCGTCAACGATCCACCGAGCTTTACTCTGCCGAGCGCCACCGTCTCGGTAAACGAGGACACCGGTGCGCACACCGTGACGAGCTTCGCGACGAACGTCAGTCCGTCGCCGAATTTCCCACCCGAAGCGAACGAGGCCGTACAGACAGTCCACTTCAACGTCCTCAGCGACAGCAACCCGGGCCTGTTTGCGGTGGCGCCGGCTATTACCTATGTCAGCGGCAATAGCACCGGCACGCTCACCTTCACGCTCAATCCGAATGCTAGCGGCACGGCGCAGATCGTCATCGATGCCCAGGACAACGGTGGCACGGCCAACGGCGGTCACGACACCTCGTCGCAGCAGAGCTTCACGATCACCTCCAACTTCGTGAACGACGCACCCAGCTTCTCGCTCGGACAAACGACGGCCAGCAACGAAAAGTCGGCGACCGTCGCCTCGGGATCGACCGGAGAAGTAACGCTGGCTTGGGCGGCGGTGCCGGGTGCCACGGGCTACAACATCTATCGTGGCACTTCGCCCGGTCAGGAAAACATCCTGGCCGGTACGGTCAGTGGTGGGATAACGAACTTCCTCGACGTTGGGAGCAACAACGTCGACATCGGATCGCCGGCGACCATTAATACGGCCGGTCTGTCTGTCCCAGTGCTCACATCTCTCACCGCGGGTACCGTGGGCGGTGCCCTGTCGGCCGGTACCTATTACTACGAGGTTACCGCCATCGGGCCCACCAATACGCTGCCTGCGGTCAACGAAGGCACGGGCCAGCACCTGATCACGGACTTTGCGACCGACATCAGTCCCTCGCAGAACTATCCGCCTGAGGCGAACGAGGCGGGGCAGACGGTCCATTTCAATGTCGTGACCGACACCAACCCAGGCCTATTCGCCGCCGCTCCCTCGATCGACACGGGAGGCGACCTGACGTATACGTTGCTGCCCAACGTGAGCGGCACGGCCACCATCACCGTCGATCTGCAAGACAACGGGGGTACCGCGAACGGCGGCCATGACACGTCGGCCACGCAGACGTTCACGATCAACGTGCTGTTCGTCAACCAGGCGCCCACGTTCCAAATCCCTGGCAATCCTCCGGCCGTGAATGAAAACACGGGTGCCGTGACGGTACCACTCTTTGCCGTGGTCAGCCCATCGCAAAGCGTACCGCCGCAGGCCAACGAATCGACTCAGTCGATCACGTCGCACATTGTGAGCGACAGCAATCCCGGCTTGTTCTTAGTGCCACCGGCCGTCACGTATGTCAGCGGCAACAACAGCGGTACGCTGACCTATACGCTCAATCCCAATGTGAGCGGCACGGCCACCATCAGCATGGACTTGCAGGACAACGGCGGCACGGCCAACGGCGGTCACGATACCTCGTCGCAGCAAACGTTCACCGTCACGGTGAACTTCGTCAACGAGGCGCCGAGCTTCAGCTTGAACGTCACCCCGCCGGCGACCAACACCGCCGGCATTGCGGCGCCCGTGCTAGCGGCCCCCGTGCCCAACGCCACGGGTGGTGTGCTTGCCAACGGAACCTATTTCTACGTCATCACCGCGACGACCGCCGCCGGCGAAACGGTCGCCGGAAACGAGCAGTCTGTCGCGGTCACCGGCCCCACCGGTGCCGTGTCGCTGCAATGGTCGGCCGTGACCGGCGCGACCGGGTACGACATCTATCGCGGCACGTCGAGCGGCGGCGAAATCCGTATCGGTGCCGTTTCCGGCAGTGCGATCACCAGTTTTGTCGACACGGGAGGCGCTGCGAGCGCGGCGCCGCCGGCGGCCAACACCGCGGGCGTCTCTCCGCCCGTGCAAGCGACGCCGGTTGCGGGCGCGGCGGGCGGCACACTTGCCACCGGCACGTACGATTACGTCATCACCGCGACCACGACCGCCGGCGAGACCACGCCCAGCAACGAGCAATCGGTCGCTGTCACGGGACCGGCAGGCGAGGTCACGCTGTCTTGGAACGCCGTCGCCGGTGTCACGGGGTACAACATCTATCGCGGCACCTCGTCGGGTGGCGAGAACGTACTGATCGGCTCCGTCTCCGCCACGTCGCTCACCTTTGTCGACAATGGTGGCTTGCCAGCCGTGATCGCCAACGAGAATTCGGGCGCTCATACGGTGAGTGGTTTCGCCACGCACGTCAGTGCGTCGAGTTCCTATCCGGCGGCCGCCAACGAAGCCAGCCAGACGGTTCACTTCGTCGTGGCGAGCGATACCGATCCAGCACTCTTCACCGCACCGCCTACGATCGACGCGTCGGGCAATCTGACCTATTCGCTCGCGACAAACGCCAGCGGCACGGCGACGATCGGTATCGAGGCCGTGGATAATGGCGGCACGGCCAACGGTGGCCAAAATACCTCGCAGCCGGCATCGTTTACCATCACGGCCAACTTCGTCAACAACCCGCCCAGCTTTACGCGGGGCCCCAGCCCGGTGGTGAACGAGAATTCGGGCCAGACGACGATTGCCAACTGGGCCACCAAGATCAGCCCGGGCCAGGGCGCGAACGAGCAAGGGCTCAGCGTCAACTTTGTCGTCACGGCGGCGAATACGGCGTTGTTCACTGCGGGGGGCCAGCCCGCTGTCAGCCCCACGGGTACGCTCACCTTCACGCCCGCCCCCGGCGTCTTCGGTTCGACGACCGTCACGATCTACGCTCAGAACAACGGCGGCACGGCCAACGGTGGTCAAAACACGTCGGCGCCGCAAACGTTCCAGATCACGATCGACAAGGTCAATTTCCCGCCGACGGTCACCAACCCGCTGCCGGCCGTCACGGTCAACGAACAGACTCAGGCGTTCGACCAGGTGTTCAGCGACCTGTCGCAGATCTTCAGCGATGTGAACCCTGGCGATCAGCTTTCGCTTTCGATTGCCGGCGACACGAACCCGGGTCTGGTGACCGCCAGTCTGTCGTCGACGAACCCAGCCACGGCCCAGTTGACGCTCAATTTCTTGCCGGATGTCTTCGGAACGGCCAGCATCGATCTGCGGGCCACCAACGACTTCGGCGGCACGGCCGACGACATCATCTCCGTGACGGTGAACCAGGTGAACCTGCCGCCGTCGTT
>DASZTS010000131.1:0-5549 GCA_035547915.1 Pirellulales bacterium
TCCGCTGTCGACCACCGCACGGCGACATCGGCATCCTTGTCGATCACACTCATCGCAGCCTCCTTGCTACGTGGGACTTATGACATCCCCATCGTCGCAGGAGGCTGCGAATTCTCTTAGGTCAATTGAACGGTATTGGGATTAACCGCCCATCAAGAACTGCGGTACCGGTCGTCTCCATTCGACTGCTTTGCAACGCGATCACCCGCGCCAAAGCCATCGGGGAACGTAACTATGGCGAACTGTGGAATGCCGAGCGTTACCGTCGCACGGACGTTCGCGCGCATGCCAGCCAACGTTGGAGGTGCGGCGTGGTGATAGTTGGCTGCAGATGCAGATAGCGTTTTTAGGTGATCGCTACGTTTCCTCGAATCCGTGGTTGTCGAAGCGGAGGGTGCGGCAGTTTTCGGTGATGTCGCGAATCAGCTTGTCGCTGGCGCCGTCGGGTAGCTCAGCGTGGATGTCGAGGGTGACTTCGACGGTGGCGCCGACGATGGCGGTGAGGTGCTGAACGACTTCTTCGGCGATACGGGAGGCGTCGCGGCCAAGGCGAATCGGATCCAGATGGACGGAACCGTGGAAACGACCAAGCTTGGGCTGAGGTGACACAGGACGGCCCGTTGGTGTCGCGATGCCGCCGGAACCGCCTGTCGGCGCGATTGGTGCTATGCCAGGATCACCGGTTGGCCCAACAGGCGTCGGGCCAGGAGTCGGTGGCTGTGATTCGGCTTCTAACTGGGCGGCTGCGATTTCGGACTTAACGAGCAAGCTTTGCGAATCAACGACGACGCGAACCGATTGGCCAGCCCTGAGACCGATATAGCGGCTTCGGGCCTCATCCCAGCTTTCGGCATAAGCAAACGTCTCGCTCTGCCAGACGACATTGGCTAATCCATCGAGGATGCCTCCTAACAATACGTTTTCGTCGCGCAACCGCGGTAGATAAAGATAGCGAGCGACATCCTCGCAAAGCTGCTTCACCCCGACATGGTTGCCGCGCCAGAGCGGTACGCGGTCGAGTTCCTGGCGCAATCGTGTGCCGCCAAGTTGAACCATCAGCAACTCTTCGTTCTTCAGCTTTTTTGCAGCACGAGCCGCGAGCGAATCGGACCCTTGCGAACGGATTTCGGTCCATTCCACATCGCCCTTTGGATCGGATTGACCGGGCACGAGCAGCCATTGATAGGTTTCCGGAACCCGGCTCTCGACGGTTTCATCGGCCGAGCCGAGCTTGGTGTCAGCCTGGCGTTTCTGAAAGCTGTCGAGGTTCAACGCTGGATTCTCTCCTGAACCATCGCGCACGACCGACGACCAGGCTAGGAACTGTCGCACCGCCTGGCGTAGCTCGCGCAAGCGGTTTGTGTCTCCGGCAAGAAAGACCAGCATATTTTTATAATTCCGCGGGCTGCTGCCGCGCGATTCGAGGATCGCCGCGGCCTCCTTGCGTGCCGGGCTATTGGCGTCTTTGCCGCTATGCGGATGTTCCGGGCCAAGTATCACCAGCCGCACTTCCCTGTCGTCGGGCACGTCGCCGCTCGCGACGCATGCATGGACCTTGGCGAACACGTCCCGCGACGACGCCTCTTTCCGCAGGCGCCGAACGACCTCGTCATCGACATCGTCGTCAGTGAACTGGTTCGCTCGATCGTCGGCGAGCCGTGTCACCGTAGGAACCGTCGAATACCAATAACGGCGGCCGTCGACATAAAGGTAGGTAGCTGCGTCGGTAAGTCGCCGTAAGGCGTCGCCAAATGTGGGGACGGTCTCGCCGGGCTGAACGCAGCCAAGTTTCACCCGACGTTCGTCCAAGCCGCGATTTGCGGCGCCCTGCATCGGCGCTGAGCCCATATATATGGTGCGGGCCACGCGGCGAGAGGCCGAATAACGTCCAAGATTCGGGTTTTCACGGTCGAGCTTCAATGGCAATGAGTTCGGGCCATCGACGTCCGATTCGAGAACGGGCACCCATGGATCGGTCATATAGCGAGTCAGTTCGAACTGCACACGTGAATCGTCGACAGGAATGTTGGCCGGGAGGATCAGAAGGTTGGCGTCCTGGCGCTCCCAAAGTGAATAAATCACCGCGGCCATCAGGCGCAAGACACCGCGTGTCCGCTGAAATTTGTCGAGTGTCGACCAGTCGTTGTAAAGGCGATCAAATAACTCCGGATGGATCGGATACGCCATTTTTACGCGGCGCTCATAGTCGGCCTCGCGGCACTCCGATGGAAACTCGGCCTGTTGCTGGCCGTAAAGTTCGGAAAATGCGCGTGCAACCGCGTCGCGTTGCTTGGCCTGCTCGTTGTCGAGTGGCTGAAACAGTCGCCGACGAACAATTTCAAAACCCTCATCGGGGCTGGCAGGTCGCCACGACGATTCGACTCGTCCCAGAGCATTCTTGAGTCGGTCGAGAGCTTTTTGGCCCCAGTCACCACCAATCTCATTGTCACTCGATGGCACGCTCACGACGAGCAACGTTTGCCTGGCTGCCTTCGCCGATTCACTGATTGCCTGAGCGAAAGTAAACTGCGTGTCGAACGTGCCCGCCGGCAGGTTGCTCCCTTCATGCAATTGCCTCGCGTAAGCTACCCACTCGTCGATCAACACCAAGCATGGGGCGTATTTGTTAAAAAGCTCTTTGAGCGCATCACCCGGGTTCGTGGCGGTCTCGTCCGCCTCCTTCACGAGCTTGTAGCCCTCTTTGCCGCCAAGCTGCCAGGCGATCTCTCCCCACAGCGTGCGAACGACCGTGCCATCGCTCTTCTTTTGCGGTTGACCGGGTGAAACTTTCGTGCCGACGATAACTGCGCGGCGAACCCCTGGCGGCACGCTTGTGTCAGCCTCTTTGACTAGTTCATCGACACCGGGCAGTTCGCCCACCGGAGCTCCAGAGAATAGATGCCAGAGCGCCAACATTGAGTGTGTTTTGCCGCCGCCAAAGTTGGTTTGTAGTTCGACCACCGGATCACCGCCTGTGCCAGCCAGCCGAGACAATCCACGCTCCAGCAATTGTCGGAGCCCATCGGTGAGAAACGTGCGGCGGAAAAACTCGGTGGGGTGCTTATATTCATCGCTGCCTTCGTTCTGATAAACCTGCCAAAGATCGGCGGCGAATTCGGCTTGTTGATAGCGGCCGCTGGAAACATCGCGATGTGGTGTGACAACTTCACGCCACGGCTTTAACCCGCCTTGCGGCTTTCCTTCGGTTGGTTGGAACGATGCTTTTCGCATTTCGCTGCGCCGCTGCTCGTCGAACTGTACGCGCAGCAGGTCCATCCGCATCTGCTCGACCTCGGCCGCTTCCGCTGCCGAGATTGCCGTCAGCAATCGGCCTGCGCTATCTAGCGCGCGATAAGCGTCGTTGCCACTGAAGGCTTCATTATGTGCCCAGCGATTCCGCACTTCGCGCAGCTCGCTCACCAAGCTTCGTTCGGCATGGCCCAGCGTCCGGGCAAAGACGTTGTTCCATTGGTTCCAGACCGCGTTCAGCAGCACGTGCGGATCGGACAGGTTGGGCGTCGCCGCCTTCTTTCCGCGTGCCGCTCTCGGCGCGCCATCCGAAAGGGTTTCTTCCCACTTTTCACCCAGCGACGTTTTCAATTCACGTTCGACGAATGGCTGCAACCCTGCCGCCAAGAGGTCAATCGCTTTGCCAACTCGGTCACGGTTCGTAATGGCCATTTAATGTGTCGCTCTCAAAACATTTGTTGCTGCGCGGTTCCCGCCTTTGATCGCTCCGCAATCGCAAGTTTGGCCAGCTCTGGCCAAGCAATGACTAATCCGTTGTAGGCCAACGCCTCGTCAGCCCACTTCTTGCGCTCGCAGAGCGTATAGAGCCGATAGGCTAGCTCACGGGCAGTCTCGCCGATGCCGCCTAGTCGCGCCAACAGCGCCGCGGCGCCCGATTCGCCCTGTGTTTCAAGGGCGTGAATCAGGTGTTGGGTGGTTTCCCACACGGTCAGGCGGTCGTCGGCGCCAGGGTCCCAGTCGTCAGGCAATTCGTCGCGGCCGACGAGCTTGACTTTGCCCGCACGAGCTTTGACGACGCCAGCTTCGACTAGCCCAGTAACGGCGGTGTTTTTGGCTTTGCTGAGGGTTTCGGCGATGCCGAACGGGCCTTCGTTCATGCCGTGCTCGGCGAACCAGGAGAGCGCCCACCGCGTGTCGGGGTCGAACTCGCCTTCCTGTTCGGCGAGCACTTCGTCGAGCACCTGGTTGATGATGCCCAGGGCGGTGCGGACGCTCATGGCTGAGCCGTCAGCCTCGACAACTTTGGCATAGCGTGTGAAGACGCCCATGCCTGGCCCAATCGCCGCCTGCGCCAGATCGACCGGCGCGATATTTCCATGTTGCAGGTTCCTCAGTGCCTCGGGCAACTCCGACCGAAGGGCATTCATGAAATCCTTACGCCGAGCGAGAGCTGCGTCCTTGGCCCGCGGGCGGCACACGAGAATAATCGATGACGCGAGGGCGGACAGATTTTTTTTGAGGTTCGTAATCAATTCGGTTCGCATCGGCCATGTCCCAGTCACGCTAAATCCAGAATCCATTAGTCCCGTCAGCATTGTTTCCCAGCCGGTTGACGCTATTCGCTTAGCATCAGGAGAATGCGAATCGCCATCTTCGACCTCAGTTTCTGACTGCTTGAAGGCGTAATACACCGTGACCGGGTAATTCATTGCGCTGGCGTCGTGGATTCCGCGAAACGCTTCGCCTAGACCCGCTTCGAAAAACTCCTGCGCATTTCGGTCACTACGATCGTGTCGGTAAGGGCTCGCGATAAGCTCCTGTACTTTCGGTGTTAGAGCTGTTGCAAATAACGAAGGATACACGCGCCTGAGGCAACGACGCAGCCATATGTAGAAATAATCACTCAGGTCCGCATAGCTTACGTTGTCGTAATATGGTGGGTCCGTTGAGAAAACGTGTTGCGTCGCCAAATGGGCTTTAGATGCGTCGATCTGCTGAACCGACCCACGGCATGGAGATGTAAGTTGCGGAATTGCGCGGGACAGCCAGAGAATCTGTGAGTCGAAGGTGCCGCCAGATTCCGCAAACGGGTTTGTCTCCGCGAAGTCCCAGGTCATCGGAATTGCCTGGCGCATGAACACTTGCTTGGCGAGCTCATCTTTTGCGTGGGAGCTCCAGCAGCAAATTGTCGAACTATAGTTCGAGTAACGAGAGACCATCAATCCCAGATAAGTCGCCACGGCATCAGCATAGCTTTTGCCGAACGTCGGATCTAAGAAGCTCTGACAAAACCCCTGTTTTATAAAACGCAGTCGTGATGTGCGATACGGTAACAGATCACGGCGGCAGCCAAGGTGGTCCAAGCCTCTTGGATGACGTGCAAGCGATCATAACGTACTCGCAACCGACGCAGCCCCTTCAGCCAACTAATCGTTCGCTCAACTACCCAACGGACTTTGCCCAGGCCGCTACCATGCGCTGTTTTGCGACGAGCGATCAACGGTTCGATGCCCAGCCAGCGAAGCAGATGCCGGGTGTCATCGCTGTCGTAGCCCCGGTCGGCCAAGAGGACGTCCGGG
>DASZTS010000132.1:0-21138 GCA_035547915.1 Pirellulales bacterium
CTTCCTTGTCCTAGCAGACGGTCTCGCCGCACGGCCTCTGATCGCGCTCCCATGCGAGTACCGCATAAGGCCAAGGTGTAGCATGTCTGAGTCCACCGCGCTAGTCTTCGCAAATTGCCCAGCCATGCGCGCTGGCCGTGGGGCGCCGACCGGGCAACTTCACGTTGTCAAATCCGCCCTACGTTATGTCTGGAACGGATACCACTCGATGCTGGGCAGGGATTTCGGGCCCCCTGGCCCTGCAATCGTTGCAGGAACGGATGGTCGAGAACGGACTTTGCCGCACCTACATCAACGGGCGCACGCGACGCATCAAGTTGATGGTTCAAATGGGCGGTCTCGAAGCAGCTTTTGCCGGCGTGTCTTGGCTCACAGTTCAAGTGGAATCGGGTTCTTAAAGCAAGAACGGCTTCGGTCACATCGACCGACCGAAGTTCGCGAACATCGACGTGTCGGCCCGTTGCGCTCTGGGCCTCATGGCTCGCGTGTCCTATAAGCGCTATGCTAGATCTAGATTAAGACAGGCGAATTTTCGAACGACACCGCCTTCGCTGGCGAGCGGCGGTTGCTCTCAGATCTGGTTTGTCGATAGCCTTCGATTAGAATCGGGGCCTGGCTGTCGCCCCTTCGACCAGGAGAAACTCATGCGGACGTCTCGTCTTCGTACCATCGTTCTTGCACTCCTCGTGTATGCGAGCGCCAGCGGAGCGGCCGACGCGCTGGCGCAGAAGGATCCGCCGAAGCGCCCGACCTTGCCCGCAGGCATCGTCGCGGACTACGACGTGAAATACATACCCGACGGCGACGACGCCCAATCGCTCGACGTCTACTACCCAGAGAAACGGTCCGACAAGCCGCTCCCCTTGTTGATCTGGATTCATGGCGGCGGCTGGAGCGGTGGTAGCAAGGCAGAGATGCCCTACATGAGTCAATTGACGCGTGGGTACGTCACCGCCAGCATCGAATATCGATTCAGCCAGAAAGCAAAGTTTCCGGCCCAGATACAGGATTGCCAGGCCGCCATCCGCTGGCTGCGGGCGAACGCCGAGAAGTACAGCATCGATCCCGAGCGGATCGGAGTAGGCGGAGCATCGGCCGGCGGTCATCTCGTGGCGCTGGTCGGAACGAGTGGTGGCAAAGGGACGTTTCCGCCGATCGGCGGCAACGACGAACAGTCGGACCGCGTGCAAGCCGTGTGGGATATCTTCGGCCCCACGGACTTTTGGACCGTCATTACCCAGGCCGATGAAGACAAGAACGTCAAGAACATCTTCAAATGGAACAATGGCGACCCCTATTCGAACCTGATCGGCGGCAAACTCGGCGAAGACAAAGAGAAGTGCGACGCCGTGAGTCCGGTTCGCTACGTCAGCAAAGACAACCCGCCGTTCCTCATCTTCCACGGGGATCGCGACACGTTGGTTCCCTATGCGCAGAGCGAGGAACTGAGCGAACTGCTCGCCAAGGCAGGCGTCGAAGTGACGCTCCAGCGGCTGCCCGGTGCCGGCCATGGCGGTCCCGCCTTCGGGCTGCCGGCCGTTACCAAGCTGGCCCAGGACTTCTTCGACAAGCATCTCAAGGGTATCGACGCGAAGATCGAACCGTTGCCCGACAGCGAAGTCACCGTCAAACCGGCGGAGACTCCCGCGGGCAAATGATGTCGGGCCCGCAACCGCTGGTTATTACGATGCCTTGGCCCAGTCCGCCCGGCGGCGACGTTCTACGATGCGTCCGTCGGAAAGGACCAGAACCTGATCGGCGCCACGGATGGTGCTGAGACGGTGCGCGACGACGAAACTGGTCCGCCCCTTGAGCAGCACCGCGAGCGCGGACTGCACGCGGGCCTCGGTGACCGTGTCGACGCTGCTGGTGGCCTCGTCGAGGATGAGAATGCGCGGATTCGCCAGCATCGCGCGGGCGAAGCAGACGAGCTGACGCTGTCCGAGCGAAAGGCTCGTGCCACGTTCGCCCACCTGCGTCTCGAGTCCGCGCGGCAACGCCGTGAACAGGTCGAGGCAATCGAGCGAGCGGACCGCCTCGACGACTTCCTCGTCGCTGGCGTCGGGCTTGCCCAGCCGGATGTTGTCGATCACCGTACCGGTGAACAAGAAATTGTGCTGAAGGACGATGCCGATCTGCTTGCGCAGCGAGTCGCCCGTGACGGTCGCCACATCGTGGCCGTCGATCAACACCCGACCGCTGTCGGGCTGATAGAACTTGGCGATCAGGTTGGTGATCGAGGTCTTACCGCTACCGGTCTGGCCGATCAGGGCGACCGTCTGGCCCGGCTCGGCCGTAAAGTGGATGCCACGCAACACGAGTCGCTTCGGATCGTAGCCGAACGAGACGTGCTCGAACTCGACTCGGCCCGATATGGGCGGCAGCGTGGTGGCATCGTCGGCGTCTTGCCAGTCGGGCTGCGTGTCGAGCAGGCGGAACACCCGTTCGGCGCCGGCCATCGCCGTGAGAGCCTGATTATATTGGTTGCCGAGCACGGTGATCGGCGAGAAAAACAGGCTCGCCATGAACAGGAAGCCGATCAAGTCGCCTACTTCGGCACTACCGGTAACCAGCACCCGATATCCGCCGACGAGGAGCAGCACCGCGTAGCAAAGCTGGCTGTTCAGATCGAGCAGCGGCAGGAAAATGCCCTGGTCGCGGGTGACCGCCATGTTGTATCGCGAGTGGTCGGCTACCAGTTCGCCGAACATCCGAGCGTTGGTCTCGTGCCGCACGAAGCCTTGCGTCACACGAATGCCGTTGACCGATTCGGCGAGCGTGGAGGTGACACGGCTGAACGACTCTTGCACGGCGCGCAGCGACTGGCTCAGCCGTCGATGGAAGTGCCTGTTGATCAGCCATAGCAGGGGCACGAGCCCCAGTACCACTCCAAACAAGGCCGTGTCGTACCAGAGCATAAAAGCGGTGGCGACGAGCATCTGGCCGACCTGCACGATCGTCACAAACAGAACTTCTTGTACCCCGGTGCGGACGTTCTCGACGTCGGACGTCATGCGGCTGATGATCCGGCCCAGACGCGTCTGGTTGAAGAAGCTCATCGGCAGCCGGATCAAGTGCGCAAACAGGTCGCGCCGCAGGTCGTGAACGACGGCCTCGCCCAATTCGAGCGCCAACCGCTGCCGAAAGTGCATGACCACTTGGGTGGAGACAACGAGCACGGTGAACGCCAGCGTGCCCCAAACGACTCCCCACATATCGCCCCGCTGGACCGGACCTGTGATCACCGCCGCGGTCAGCCAGGTCAGGCCGGGCAGTTGCAGCGAGCGGATAAAGACCAGGATGAGCAGCCAGTCGCGTTTGGCGCGATAGGGCCGAGTGTAGGCGAGCAGCCGCGAAATGAGCCGCATCTCCAGCGGGTGCCGGTCCTCCTCGAAATCGTCGGCGCGACGGACCGTCAGCGATGCGAGTCTGCCACTCGACATCAGGCCACCTCCTGCCGCTGAGCCGGCACTTCGTCGTCGATCATCTGCAATCGCGCGGCCCGGTAATAGGGTCCGGGTTGGCGTAGCAATTCTTCGTGTGTGCCGCGCTGCACGATGCGGCCGGCATCGAGCACCACGACCAGGTCGGCGCGACGGAGCGTGCTCAGGCGGTTGGCGGTCACCAGCGTCGTACGGCCGTGCATCGCCCCCTCGATGGCACCAAGAATCTCATGCTCTGTGTCCCGGTCGACGGCCGAAGTCGCATCGTCGAGCAACAGCACGGCGGGATCGAGCAACAGTGCCCGGGCGATCGCCAGCCGTTGGCGTTGCCCGCCCGACAGATTGCAGCCGTGCTCGCCGATAATCGTGTCGTAACCGTCGGGGAGCGATTGGATGAATTCGTGGGCCGCGGCCATCTTGGCGGCGCGTTCGATCTCGGGCCGCGTGGCTTCGGGATTGCCGAAGGCAATGTTGGCCGCCACCGTGTTGCTGAACAAGAAGCTCTCTTGGAAAACGATGCCGATGTGACGGCGCAGGTCGTGGAGATCGACGCAACGCAAGTCGTGCCCATCGAGCAGCACCTGGCCCGCCGCCGGATCGTAGAAGCGAGGCACCAGGCTGAGCAGCGTGCTCTTGCCCGAACCCGTGGCGCCCACAACGGCCACGACCTGCCCCGGCTCGACAGAGAGGTCGATCCGATCGAGCACGTCGTCGGCCCCATAGGCAAACGAGACGCCGCGGAACTCCAGCCGGCCCCGCACCCTCGGCAACCGTAACGCGTCTGGTCGGCTGGCGATCTCGATCGGGGCGTCGAGGATCTCGAACACCCGCTGGGCGCCCGTCAGGCTGGCCTGGATACTGTTGGTGATGTTGGTGATTTGGCCGACCTGGTTGGCGAACTGCTGAAGCAGGTTGGCGAAGACGAACAACCCTTCTCCCAACGGAAACGGTCCGGCGATCACCAGCCAGCCGCCGTAGCCCAGCAAAACGATCATGTTCACCTGTGTGAACAGGCCCATGATCGGTTGGAAGAGACTGATCTGCCAGAAGATGCCCGTCTTCTGCGTCTCAACCGCGCGGTTGGCCGCGGCGAAGCGGGCGATCTGGTCGTCCTCGCGGGCAAAGCCCTTGATGACGTGGATGCCTTGCACACTTTCGGTGAGATCGAGAACCAAATCGTCGGTCAGTTCGCTGCTCACCTTGTAGGCAGGCCGAACGCGCCGCGAGAAAACGACCGCGCCCAGCCACAAGAGAGGCGTGGTGGCCAGCGTCGCCAGAGTCAGTCCGACGTGCAGCCGTAGCATGTAGTAGAGGTAGACCACAAAGGCCAATCCGACCGACAGTACCTGCACCACCACACCGTCGACGAACATCCGCACGGCCTGCACATCGCCCGTGACGCGATTGATGATCGAGCCCGTACGGTTGTTGTCGAAAAAGCGGAAGCTGAGCCGTTGGAGCTTGTCGTACACTTCGCTGCGGAGGTCGACGACGATGTCTTGCACGAGGCGCCCGGCCGTCATCGACGCCCGGTAGCGCACCACGGAGTGCAGGGCCGCCAAGAACAAAATGGCGCCGGCGAGCATCGCCGTCACTTCGATCGGACTGAAGCTGGCCGGAGGCGCAAGCCCCAGCGGCCAATGTGGCGGACCGCTCGTCGGATCGAGCCAATGTCGCAGCGCATCGATGGCCACGCCGGTCAATCCGAGCGCGACGAGGGAAAGCGCAACGAGCAGGGCCTGCTGGGTGAGCACCGCTAGGCATCCGCCCCGGTATCGCCAGGCCAGCCCGAGCAGCCGGCGGATCAATTGCCAATTCGAGGGCATGTAGCAGGAAGGAGAGACGAGGCGAGGAAAATCGGCGGGGTGGCACTCGAGTGCCTTGGCGGGCGGCGAACCGCCCGTTCAACGGCGTCGGTCGCCAGGCAGGTCGTGGCTTCTGCCCCAGGCTTGGCGTCCAGCGACTGGATGGTCAATGCTTCACCTTCTTCCAATAGGCGTCGAAATCGAACTTCGGGCTGTTGTCGAGATCGTGGCAGCGCATGCACGCGTCGCGCTGCGCTTCCTTTGTTGCGCCCGTGGCGGTGTGCCCCAGCGCTTCGCGCAACTTGCGTTGCAGCGACTGGTCTTTGCCCCTCTCGGCGGCCACGTGTTCGGCACCCGGCCCATGGCAGTTTTCGCACCCGTTACCGGCGAGCAGCGGCGTTCCCTTAAGACTTTCGAAGCCGCTCTTGTACGGAAAGTATTCCTGCGGGTTCCAGCCGGTGGAGTGACAACTGATGCATTCGGGATCGAACTGCCGCGGCGGCTTGGCGTGCAATAGCGTCTCGGTGGCGAGCGCGTGCGGCGTCTTTTTCCAGATATCGTATTCGTTCTGGTGGCACCCGGCGCAGCTCTTCGAGCCGGCAAATTTGCCTCCCGGATGTGGTGCCGCACGCAAACCGAGCCCGCTCCAACCCAGTTCCTTCAACTCGTCTTGATAGCCCACCATCAGCTCATCGATTTCGTGCGAGTCGGTAAAGCGATGGTCGAGTGGCACGCGCTGATAGCGAATCGGCGTCTTCTTGTCGTCGTAGAATCCGAGCGCGATCGCATACATTCCCTTATGCCCGACCTCGACGAGGAAGGTTTCGCCGCCTTTGACCTTCTCGGCCTCGTGCGGCGGCTCATCGGCGCCGTGTGCGACCACGGCCACGTTGAAGAGCGGATGCTTTTGCACCAGTTCGGTGGTCTCTTCCGGCGTCGCGTAAGCGAGCAACACGTAGACGTCGCATTTTGCCTTTTTCAAGTCGGGCACGATTTCATCCAGTGCCTTGGCGGCCGGCATGAATTTAACATCCTTGTTGCTTACCTGTTTCTGCGAGCGGTCGCTTACCACCGCGGTAACTCCGACCTTCATGCCGCCGATTTGGGCAGTGCGGAACCGCGGAATTCCGACGCCATCGTCGAATAGCATCGCGTTACCCGAGATAAAGATGTCGGCGTCAAAGACTGCCGAAAGCAGCGCTCCCGCGGGGAGTTTGAGGTCATCGGTACCGAATCCGACCGCCTTATAGTCCATCAACTTCAACCCCTCGGCGGTCTTGCGGTATTTGATCTCCGCCTCGACACCGAAACGGCGGATCAGCCCTCCGTTGTCGAGTGCCATAACCGGCCAGCCTTTCTTGGCGAGCTGCTTCAAAAAGGTATGGCGGCGACGCAGCCCTCCCTTTTGATTCTCCAGGCCGGCGCAGCCGCACGGTTCGATATAGCCGAGCTGCTCTCCCGTCAGGACCAGCACGAGTTCTGGTTTCGTGGTCCAATCTTGGAAGATCGGGCCGTTCTGCTCGACCGGGTCGGGCCGTTTCGCTGCTTTATCGGGCGGCGCGGCCTGGACGGCCGGGTAGCTTGAAAAAACAAGGTAAACCAGCGAAAGAGCGGGAATGGCTCGCGTCGGATTAAACATGGAACGTCTTGTTCTCGTCGTTTTTTCAGCCTGGCGTGATCAGTATGTGTCGACGCGGATACCGGTTTCCGAGTGGCTCTTTACCGGTAAGCCGATCTAAAACGTTCCACCGCAGCCGGTTGCGATCAGCGACGGGCGCTTATTATCGTTGCATTCGCGAGCTGCTCCACGCGCCCGTTTTGGGGCGGCGATCAGTCGGCGACGACCGCAAATTTAACCGACAACTTCACGCGACCCAACGCCGGTTTATTCGTGGGAACGATGATCTCGGCCAACTTTGCCGTGCCACCCATGTGATTCACCAGCGGGCTGCCCGGTGGAATCTCAATCACGACGGGCACCCTGACACCGGTTCCCTCTTTCATCACAACCACGTCGCCATAGGTTACCTTGAGTACGCTCTCGTCCACCTGCGCGGGATCGAGCTTCAGGTCCGTCAGATTTTCGCCGCGCATCATCAGATTTAGGGAGCGCTTATCGCCCTGCGACTGTTTGACGTTGCCGATATTCAAGAACTTCAGCTCCCGCTCCCAGCCTTTCGCATAGACTTGGACCGCGCCCACCACGTCGCCCGAGATCGGCACCGTCGTTTCCGGCTCGTCCTCGATATTCGTTTTGAGGTGTAGCGTCTGAAGAATCGAGCCGACAGGAAGGCCGGGTTTGATATTCACGGTCACCTCCAGCGCACTTTTGACGCCCTCCGCCAAGCGGTCCTTCGGCACTTGTGTCACGTCCACCGCGAAGTATTCGGCCGTGGCCGGTTCACCGAAACTGCGGTCGACTATTTGCAGGTCCTCGGAAAAGTAGGCGGATAGCGTGGCCTTGAGCGAGGCGGGTTCACCTACCTGGATGTTGCTCGCGACGAGCTTTTGCGGCTCGACCTGCAACGGCCGCACGACCTTGCCCGTGATGACGAAACGCAGCGCGTCGTGGTACGGATCGTTGGTCTTCACCGTCGCGCTCTGGCGGAAAAAGTCCTCGTAGGTGTCGACATTCCAGCGCACGACGATCTGAACGCTTTCGCCCGGCTCAACCGGTTTTTCGGGCAGGTCGACGAACGTGCATTTGTTGCAACTCACGGACGATCCCGTGAAGACCAGCGGCGCATCCCCCTCGTTTCGGACGGTGAAGGTATGAGAATTATCCATCGTCTTGTTGCGCATGTTGCCGAAATCGAACTCGTCGTCGTCGACCACTGCCCGTGGCTGGGCACCTTGTTCGATGGTCGCGTTGGGCTTCATTATGAGTACGGAGGGGGAATCGTTGGATTCCGCCGGCAAGTCCAGGGTTGGCGGCGTGAGAGTCAGCGGCGTGCCGATCCGGGCTAGGGCGATCGCGGTCGTGAGCGCGACTCCCGCGATAACGACCGCGGTCATCGTCAAGAAGGTTTTCATGGGACAGAATGACTCCGTAATGAAGAACAGGATGCGGCGAAGCTCCCCCATCGGAGTCGCCATTTCCTTAGCCTATTTTAACAGCTTTGCTACGCAACGGACTACGCTCGGGTTCGTCGATCCTTGGCCCTCGGTCCGGCACGAAGAACGGCGGACACCCCGAACGCCTGAGCGCCGCGGGCAAGAAATGGGCCGTGAAACACCGATTTTTAAGGACCGTTTATCAGGCGATTCATGGCCTCGACCAGATCCGCCGAGAGCTTCTGATCGGCATGCGGTGTTTGCTTGTGAAGTTGCAGCCCTCGTGAGGCTTCATCTTTCGCTGCTTCCGCTTGGCCGGCTCTATTCAGGGCGAGGGCCAGTTCGGCATGCGTTAAGGCGTAGTTGGGATAGAACTCGATCGCCTTTCGGAAATGTTCGATGGCCGCTCGCAGGTATCTGCCGCGATCGGCATCGTTCGCGTGACGAAAGGCGGAGAGATAACGCTCGGCGGCGTCGAGCCAGACGACGGCTGAATGCGGTCGCCGCCGCAACAGGGCGGCTTGGTCCTCTTCCCACACACGTGACCGCTCGGGGGTCATTTTTTCTTGCCATAAAGCAAAATCGCCTCCGGTGAGCTGCCGCCAAGGTTCGTCGGCGTATGGATCGGCCGCTGCCGCGGCGAGCAGGTGTTCGCGGGCGGTAGCCGCACTCTGCTCCGCCAGACCGAACTGCCGGCGACACTCCAACGCGGGCCGATAGGCCGTCAAATAACAGGCGCCGAACAGGACCGCCATGATTCCGCAGAGGACGAGCATCACGGGGCGCGGCACGGCCAGCGGTTGGCTGCCGCGGTCGTCGAACCCCACCGCGACCAGCAGCCAAAGTGTCCCCGCCACCCCGGCAAAGCTGATACCGCCGGCCACCAGCAGGTTGATCAAAAGGGCCAGTATGGCCACGAAGGGCACATACTTCGGCAGAAGTCCAACGCGTATCCAGGTGCCGAAACAGGCACTCCCCACCGCCAACAAGACACAACCGATCGCCAGCACGCCCCACGGCAGGCCGACGGACGTAATCGGTCCCACGACATAGGCCAGCACGAAACCGCCGATTCCGCCGACCAGCGTGATCGCCAACGGCGAAATCTCGTCGGGCGACTCGCCGACAGCCAACCTCGGCATATCATCCAGGTCGTTCGCCGTGCTGTCGCCCGGGAGGTCTTTTTGGGCCGCTCGCCATGCTTGCCGTCCAATGCCGATCAGCATTGCGAAGAGGGCCAGCAAGCCGGGAGTCCCCGACGTGGCCCAAACCTCGCAGACGAAATTATGAGGATCGGAGATCACTTCGCTCGCTTGGGGCAACTTGAAACGCGTATATTCGTCCTGGAAATTTCCCAGCCCGCAGCCAATCCACGGGTGGTCCCAGATGATGCGCAGCGCTCCCTGCCAATAGTGCCAGCGGAATGCCAGTGACTTGGTGGCTTCCGTTAGCACCAGATGGTCGAGCGCTCCGACCCAGATCCCGCCGGCGACGAGTATGACGGCGACGACCGCGCCCGCGGCGGTGAATTGAAACGTTCGACGCCAGGAACTGAGCGACATGAGCGGCAGGACGACAAAGCCCGCGGCCACTGCGATGTAGCTGGCACGACTCTTCGCCAGCATCAGGCACATCGCGATGATCAAGGAAAACACGGCGGTGGCGACGTGCCGTCGTCGAATCTCTTCGGGCAACATCGGTTCGGTCGTTCCGAGCCAACCGATGCCGACTGCTACGAGCAGCCACGAGAGGAGAAAACCGGCCAAGGAATTGGCCAGCGCGAACGTGGCCGTCGGTTCGGTGCTGTACAGGCGCGATTCGAAAATGGTGCGGAGCGGCGACCCAGGGGGGGCCTTGATTTGCGCGATTTCGAGCACGGCGTCGGCGTTCTTCTCCCATTGCTCCCGCATCACCGGCATCTCGACGACATGCTGGTAGGCGCCATAGAGCGACAACACGACCGCTACGCTCACGAACGTTATCAGCGCTGCCCGCTTTTCACGGTCACCGTTTAAGAGCTGACGCAGCAGAAGATAGCCGACGCCCAAACCCGCCCATTCCCACCCGGCATTGATCGCGGCACGAGCGAAACCGTTGTGAACCGCGGAAAAAACGCTCACTGCTTGCCAGGCAACGAGCACCACCCACGCTCCTTCGACCAGGCCGAACCGTATGGCGCCGCGCTTTTCGAATACTTCCAATGCCAGCCAGCCGGCGGCCAAAAGGAACGTGAGCAGGACGAAGGAAAGGCCGTCACCGGCGACTATGGTCGGCGTTTCGCAGGGCAGCAGCGGTCGGGCAACATAGACGGCCATCACGGCGCACGTGAGGAACGTGCGCAGGCCATTCGCCGACAGCCACCCCGATTTCGTCGCCACGGACTGACTTCGCTGGCGCGAGCGGCCCGTTTTCTTTGCCTGGTGCATGAAAAAATGAAGTGCGCGGGGCTCAGATATTCCCTCTACGAGTTTGTCACGCGCGGCGCAGAAAAGAAAGCGTCCGTCAACGAGCTCTGTGCCGGTCGGCTCCAAGGTGAGGTAAGCCGAGCCCCTATCGGGTCGACCGTAGCCACACGGCTCGTCGCCCCATCTGATCGAGTTTGAGGACCTGATCAGTCCCGCCGATCGAGTCCGCGCCAGATCGGAAGTCGTTTAATACGCGGCAAATAGGCAAAATTTTCCGGACAAGATGAGAACTTGATAGCGGGCAGCTTGGCAGGCTGGGCGAACTGAGTTGATTTTCGTAAGATTGGGTACTTCCGCCGTGTGAAAAATGCCCCGTTGCCATTGGACGGTCACGCCGAGCGGGACAAGCACCGACGAGTACAGACGACGATGGATCTCGAAGCTGTCCGCCAGCGCCTCAATGAACTCAAGGATCGTGACATGGTCGTTCGCCAGCGAGCGGTCGAAGCCCTGACGGCCCTCGGCGCCAGCAGCAGCGATGTGGTGACGGCCCTGACGACGGCCTTGGGCGACACGTCGAGCGGCGTTCGGCGTCGGACGGCCCAGGCGCTCGGCAAATTGGGAGCGGCGGCCGAGCCGGCACTGCCGGCGCTCACCGAGGCCACCCGCGACCGTATCCATACCGTTCGCGATGCAGCCCGCGATTCGATAGCCGCCATCAAGTCATCGATCCGCCCGTCGTAACGGGCCAGCTCAAAAATACCCGCCCGTCTAGCCGCCCACTCCCTTTCGCGCTATCTTGAGGGGTTGGCAAAGATTCGGTCGCGGCAGATTCTTGCAACCTGACTTTTGCCAGCCTCGACGGGCTTTTCTCGAATCGGTCACCCAGGCAGGGAACCCATCCGTGCAGTTTCAACTCGAAAGCCCTTTCAAGCCTGCCGGCGACCAGCCGCAAGCGATCGAGGCGCTGGTGGCGGGCATTCGCGCAGGTCGGAAAGAGCAAGTGTTGATGGGGGTGACCGGCTCGGGCAAAACCTTCACCATGGCGAACGTGGTGCAGACGATCCAGCGGCCGACGCTCGTGCTGTCGCACAATAAAACGCTCGCGGCCCAGCTCTACAGCGAATTCAAGTCGTTCTTTCCGCACAACGCCGTTCACTATTTCGTCAGTTACTACGACTACTATCAGCCCGAAGCCTACATCCCCCAGCGTGACATCTATATCGAGAAAGACGCCTCGATCAACCAGGAAATCGACCGTCTGCGGCTGGCGGCCACCAGCGCGCTGGTGAGCCGACGAGACGTGCTCATCGTGGCCAGCGTGTCGTGCATCTACGGCTTGGGATCGCCCGAAGACTACAAGGCGATGACCATCGGTCTGGCCCGCGGACAGCAGGTCGATCGCGACGAAGTGCTGCTCAAGCTCGTCGACGTGCAATACGATCGCAACGACTTCGAGTTCGCCCGCGGAAAGTTCCGCGTGCGGGGCGACTCGGTGGAATTGTGGCCCTCCTACGAGGAGTTCGCCTGGCGGATCGAGTTCTGGGGTGACGAGATCGAGCAGCTCTCGCTCATCAACCCGACCAGCGGCGAGGTGATCGACCGCGCCGAAGAGGTGTTCATCTATCCGGCAAAACACTTCGTCATGCCGGAAGAACGTGTGGCGGCCGCCGTCGACCGCATCAAGCTGGAGTTGGAAGAGCGGCTGGAGCAGCTCAAGTCGGCCAACAAACTGCTCGAAGCCCAACGGCTGAACGCGCGTACGCGGTTCGATATCGAGATGATGCTCGAGGTGGGCTATTGCCCGGGCATCGAGAACTACAGCCGTCCCTTGAGCGGTCGCCCGCCCGGGGCCGAACCACAGACGCTCTACGATTACTTTCCCAAGGATTTTCTGCTCTTCGTCGACGAATCGCACGTCACGTTGCCGCAGGTGCGCGGCATGTTCGCCGGCGATCACAGCCGCAAGACGACACTCGTCGAACACGGATTCCGGCTGCCCAGTGCGCTCGATAACCGCCCTCTCAAGTTCGACGAATGGGAACGGCGGATCGACCAGGTGATTTATGTATCGGCAACGCCGGGGCCGCTCGAACTCCAGCACACCGGCGGCGAAGTGGTCGAGCAGGTCATCCGGCCGACCGGTCTGCTCGATCCGGAGATCGAGATCGTGCCGGCGCGCGGCCAGGTACCCCACTTGCTCGAACAGATTCGGGCCCGCGCCGCGATCGGCGAAAGGACGCTCGTGACCACACTCACGAAACGGCTGGCCGAGGACCTCTCGTACTATCTCACCGACAAGGGTGTGCGTTGCAAATGGCTGCACAGCGAACTCGATGCCTTCGAGCGCGTGGAGTTGCTGCGCGACCTGCGCGAGGGACGGTTCGAGGCGCTCGTCGGCGTGAACCTGCTGCGCGAGGGTCTCGACCTGCCCGAGGTATCGCTGGTGGCCATTCTCGACGCCGACAAGGAAGGTTTTTTGCGGAGCGAGACATCGCTGATGCAGACCATCGGGCGCGCGGCCCGCAACGTCAACGCCCGCGTGATCCTCTATGCCGATACGATGACCGATTCGATGCAGCGAGCCGTCGAAGAGACGCTCCGCCGCCGCAAGCTGCAAGAGGAATACAACCGCGCCCACAATATCACGCCCGAGACGGTGCGCAAGACCATCAAGGCCGGCATCGAGGCCGAAGCCGCGGCACATGCCAAGGCCAACGCCGCCGTGGGGCGCGAGAACGACGAGGTGTATATCACCGAGGAATACCTCGGCGAACTCGAAGCCGAAATGCTCGATGCCGCCGCGGCCTTGGAGTTCGAACGTGCCGCGCAGTTGCGCGACCGGATTGAGAAGATGCGGAGCAGCCTCGGCAAGAAACTCGGCGAAGTCGATACTCCCGTCAACAAAAACGGCCGTGGCCGCCGAAAAGGTGGCGCTCGCGTTCCCAGGCCGAAACGGTCTCACTAGCATGGAATGGCGAAGGCAGCGATTGGTTGCCTCGGCCTACGTCGCGGTTACCATAGAAGATGCTTGAGTTCGGTTGACCTCGGGAGCACGGCATGCCAGCAATCCAAATCGGCTGTCCACACTGCAAAGCGACGATGCAGGTCGACAGTGCGATGCTGGGCCGGGATGCGGTCTGTACGGAATGCGGTGGCCCCGTATTGGTCGGGCCTCCTCTGCCGTCGGCCGCGGGTGCTCCGCCGCCCTTGCCTACGGCCGGCATCGCGGCCGGTGGGCCGCCCCCGCTTTCGGCTCCGCCACCGCTTCCCGGCCGTGTGCCGCTGGGCGGACCTCCGCCCCTTTTCCCTCCCTTTGCGGCGCCGTCGCAGGCAGGTCCGCCTGCAACCGGATTTCCGCCCTACAGCGTTCCGCCGCGTCCCCCCGCGCCGCCGCAGAGTGCAGCCGCGCCTCCGCCGCTGGCGGGCAGTTTCGGGCCCGTCCCCCTGCCTCCGCTTCCTCCCAGACCGGTTATGCCACCCGTGGCGGGTGGATTGCCTCCGGTCACCGCGACCACTCCTGCGAGGACGCCGCCCTTCGCGCCCGTAAATACCGTGCCCGCGCCGGTCCCGCCGCTGGCCGAAGAGACTCTGTTTTCCGCCGAGCCGACCGTCAAAGCGTCGCCTATGGCCGCCGCGACGATCACAGCACCGATTGCACCGGCGCCCACGATGCCTGCCGCTGGCTCGCCCGGTGCGCCGGTGGGCATGGCGCCGATCGCGGCAAGGGGCCGGACCCAATCCTTGCCGCGCGAAACCGATCGTACGCTCGAGCGATGGAACGCCGAAGAGAAGGAACAGCGCCGACTGCGCCGCAACATCCTGACTGCCACGTTCGGGGTGGTCATGTTAGTGCTCCTCGCACTGCTCTTGATGAAGATCGCCGGTTAGCGTCATCCATCGTTGGCCGCCCTTCAAGCAGCCGCATCTTTTGCGTGGGACCGAGACCGTTCTCGTGACCGGCCTGGCGATTGGCGCAACCTTTGCTCTTGTCGCCAGTACGCTCAGCAGCGGATTCGCGTTAGAGCGAAATGTCGGTGATGCACACCGATCGCAAAGAATCACAGTTCCACACTCACTACAAAGGAGCGTTTCCATGTCAGGCAAAACAGACGAACTGAAGGGACGAGTCAAGGAAGCTGCGGGCGCGATCGCCGACGACGATCGTATGCGTCGAGAAGGCAAGACCGATCAGGCGGCCGGCAAGGTCAAGCAAAAGATCGAACAAGCCGTCGACAAGGCCAAGGAAGGGATCGAACGGCTCAACGAACGCCAGGGCAAGATCGGCTGGGCCGTGCTCTGGTTGCTGGGTGTGCCGTTGCCCGTGCTCTTGGTCCTCTACCTGATCATGGGCGGACACTAGGCCGAAAGCACCGGTATGGAAACCATTCCTCTCGAAGACGCGACGGAAACACCGGTTGACGGGCTACCGCTCGAGGCGGACCCGGGAAGCCGTGAACCGTTCGGAGTCGAATCGCTGGAAGACCGTGTACTTCCGGCCGCGGATGCAGCGATCGCACCACCCGTCGACGGTCCGCAGACGGAGCCGGCCGCGTATGTGGCCGCTCCGCTTGCGGGCCGTCCGGCGATCGACTTGGCGAGCGTTGATACACCCCAGGATCCGGCAACGGCGGTCGGCGGAGCTGCATCGGTTGGCGGGCCAACTCTGCCAACGTTGCGCAAAGATGACCTCCGCCCGGAACTGATCGAGCCTGTCGTCGACGGACTTCGCGAACGAGCGATACCCGAAGCCGGCGAATTCTCAAAGGCTGAGCCGAATCTCAACAAGTTCGGGTTGGCAACCATCGAGCCGGAATCGGGGACGGTCGTTCGTGATCTGCGCCCTTTGGAAGCTGGACCGGATGAAAGCGGCAACGTAGACCGGGCAGGCGCGAAGGTTCTTGAGACACTCGGAGGCGACGCGACCGTGGCGGCGGTCAGCGAAGCTGCCGTGGCCGAAGTGGCTGAGGAGTTGGCGCCGGCCTTGATGCCCAGCCACCCGGTGGAACCCGTGATTGCCCCGGAACCCCTTGATTCACCTGCCGTGAGTCGTGCCGAAGCCTCCGACGTGTCGGCAAACGTTGGAATCGGCAACCCAGAACATCCAGGCGACACTCTTAGAGCGGTGCACGAGGCGTTGTTTGCCGACGCTTCGAAGCGAGAGGGCGCGCTGGAGCGGCCGCCAATCGTCTGAACGCCGGCGTAAGGAACTCTTTCGAACGATTTCTGACCGATGCGCGTTGCGCGGCGGCAATTCTTTCGCCTCCACTCCTGGGCTGCCACGCGGGAGTGGTGTGCGTATGTGGTCGCGAAAGCGGATCGACGTTGGCTGGGCCGATTTGATCTTTGCTGCGACGCGCTCGCCGTCGTCGGACGATCGGGCGTTGCTCGCCGCGGAGATTGAACAACGATGGTCGCCTGCCGGCCAGGCCGTGGTGTGCTTATCGGTGCGCAGCGCCTTCGATCTGCTGCTAAGCAGTCTCGACCTGCCTGCTGGCAGTGAGATACTTGTCAGCGCCGTAACCATAGGAGGCATGCTCCGCATCATCGCCGAGCATGGCCATGTGGCGGTTCCGGTCGATCTCGACGCCCACCATTTGGCGCCGCGGCCCGATGCGCTGGCCCGGGCACTTTCGCCGCGGACCAAGGTGGTACTCGTCGCCCATCTCTTCGGCGGACGGATCGATCTGCGACCGGTCGTCGAGTTTGCGCGACGCAATGACCTGATACTGATCGAGGACGCCGCGCAAGCTTACGCCGGCCCAACGTACACGGGACACCCGACGGCGGATGTCTCGCTATTCAGTTTTGGTCCGATCAAGACGGCGACGGCCCTCGGCGGAGCGATCGCCTGCGTCCGAGACCCGCAGCTTCTGATGCGTATGCGGCGGAAGCAGGTCGATTGGCCGCCGCAAAAGCGGAGTGCCTATTTGGCCCGAGTGTTGAAGTACGCCGCGCTCAAGGCGTCCTCGTCGCGGCCGGCGTATACGGCATTACTTTCCGCCTGTCGTGCTGTTGGATCTAACCACGACCGGCTGGTGAACGGGAGTGTGCGAGGTTTTGCCGACGGCGATTTTTTCGTTCAAATACGTCGCCAGCCGTCGGCGGCCCTCTTGTCGCTCCTCAAGCGGCGGCTTACCGGTTTTGACGAGCGCCGCCTATCACAACGCGTGCGGCAAGCCGAGCTCTTAATGGCCGGATGGCGCGGCAGTTCGCTTTTCCCGGGATCGGCCAATGAGCCCCACGTGCACTGGATGCTGCCGTTGCACACGGCCAGCCCTTCACGCCTGATCGCCAGGCTCGCCGCAGCCGGATTCGACGCCACGCAAGGCCACTCGTTGACCGTTGTGCAACCACCGCGCGCCCGCCCGGAGCTCGATCCCATTGTCGCCCGGGCAGTCATGGCCGGCATCGTCTTCGTGCCATGTTATTCCGGCATGTCCGCACCCGCCGTGGAACGATTGGCCCGCATCCTTGTCGACATCGCCGGTCAAGAATCGGACCCGCTGCCGAGTGAGGTGATTGTGGCCCATGGGGAAGCGGCCGCCTCGCCGGAAACCGCACCCGACAACATGTACATGCCGGTCGCACGACAGGCAGGTCGGTGCGAGGCCGGATGAGCGGTTTTGGACTTTGGGATTTGCAACCGCTACGATGGTCGTTATCCATCCGACTCTTGATAATCCGAGGCCCTTATGCACCAAAACGCACCCATCGAACGCCTGGTCGATCTTAGCGATCCCGAGGCCAATATCATTTTCAACATGACGCTCGAAGAGGCGATCGAGCGGGTCGGCTCGGGCGACCCGGAGCAGGTTCGCGCCATCGACGGGCAATTCGCGCTGGTCCATCGCCACGGTCAAACGGTGCGCATGGCCCGGTCGATCGGCAGGCCGCTGCGCTACTTCATCGCCAAACGGGCCGCGGGCCCCTGTTTGGTTGTCGCGGAAAGGATCGATGCGCTGCGAGATTTTTTGGTTCGGGAGGGTCTCGACGGACAATTCCATCCGTCTTACACGCGGATGGTTCCGGCCCACCACATCGTCGAAATCGCCCTGGTCGGCTGCCCCGATCCCAACCCGACCTACCACCGTTTCTTAACGCCGGAGCGGAATCGCTTGCCCGCCGACCTCGATGCCATCGGTGCCGCCTACGTCGGCGCGCTGGCCGAAGAGTGCCGCAAATGGCTCGCTCGGATCGAGCCGCGGGAGCCGATCGGTGTGCTCTTCTCGGGCGGGGTCGATTCGGGCGCGCTGTTCTTGGTGCTCTACCATCTGCTGCTCTCGGGCGGCCAGTCGCCGGCACGCTTGAAGGCATTCACTCTGGCGATCGATGGCCAGGGCGACGATGTGCAGCAGGCCAGGGAGTTTTTAGACGCGCTCGGCCTGGGCCTGTTCTTGGAGGTGATCGACGTGCCGGCGACGGCGGTTGATCGCCGAGAGGCGGTGCGCGTCATCGAAGACTACAAGCCGCTGGACGTGCAGTCGGCCGCCTTTGCCTTGGCTCTCTGCCGCGGCATCCGCCAGCGCTATCCCGAATGGCGCTACCTGGCCGATGGCGACGGAGGCGACGAAAATCTCAAGGACTATCCGATCGAAGCGAATCCCGAATTGACCATCCGCAGCGTGCTCAACAACTTAATGCTTTACCAGGAGGGGTGGGGCGTCGACGCGATCAAGCATTCGCTCACGTACTCCGGCGGACAGAGCCGCGGGCACGTGCGCTCGTACGCCCCCGCCCGGCTGTTCGGATTCAAGGGGTTCAGCCCCTATGCCCTGCCGAACGTGATCGAAGTTGCCGAAGGAATCCCCTTCATCGAGCTGACCAACTGGCAGCACGACAAACTCTATGCGTTGAAAGGCGATATCGCCCACCGAGGAATCAAGGCCATTACGGGGCTGGAGATGCCGGTGTTCGAGAAACGACGCTTCCAGCACGGGGCCGGTCGCCGCGAACTGCTTGCCGAGCGTCTTCCTGACGATCCGGCGGTCTACCGCCGCGAGTTTGCCGCCCTGTACGGGTAGACGGTCTATTCGTCCGTCACGCACCCTTCCGATGCGTTTTTGACGTTCTTGATGTACTTGTATAGCGTACCGCGGGTGGCCTTGTAGGGTGGGGCCTGCCAGCGGGCGCGACGAGCAGCCAACTCGGCCGCGCTGACTTCGACTTCGAGCAGGTTCCGCCCGGCGTCGATCACGATCCGGTCGCCGTTTTGAACCAGTGCCAGCGGACCGCCTTCTTGGGCCTCTGGGGTGATGTGACCGACGATGAATCCGTGTGAACCACCGGAGAATCGGCCATCGGTCAGCAGGGCCACGTCTTTGCCCAAGCCCGCGCCCATGATGGCGGAGGTCGGTGTGAGCATTTCCGGCATGCCCGGCCCTCCCTTGGGGCCTTCATAGCGGATGATCACGACGTCCCCCTTCTGAATCGCCTTTCGCTCCAGCGCGGCGAGCATGTCTTCCTCGGAATCGAACACGTTCGCCGTGCCGGTGAACCGGTCGCCTTCTTTGCCGGTGATCTTCGCCACAGCGCCGGCCGGAGCGAGGTTGCCTTTGAGGATCTGAATGTGCCCGGTCGGCTTGATCGGCTTTTCGAGGGGGTGGATGATCTCCTGGCCGGCAGAAAGGCCGGGCAGATCCGCCAGGTTTTCGGCGATCGTTTTGCCCGTAACTGTCAAGCAATCGCCGTCGATCAGCCCCTTTTCGAGCAGATATTTCATCACGCCCGGCGTGCCGCCGACCTTGTGCAGGTCTTCTTGCACGAAACGGCCGCTCGGCTTGAGATCGGCGATGTACGGCACGCGGTTGCTCACCCGCTGGAAATCATCGATCGTCAGTTCGACTTCGACGGCCCGCGCCATGGCGATCAGGTGCAATACGGCGTTGGTCGAGCCGCCCACGGCCATGATCACGACCATGGCGTTCTCGAAGGCGCGGCGCGTCATGATGTCCCGCGGCTTGATGTCGCGTTCCAGGCAGACCCGAATCGCCCGTCCTGCGCGCTCGCACTCGTCGAGCTTCTCGGCATCTTCGGCGGGGATCGACGAGCTGTAGGGAAGCGACATGCCCATGGCCTCGATGGCGGAGGCCATCGTATTGGCGGTGTACATGCCGCCGCACGCGCCGGCGCCGGGGCAGCTCCGGCGAACAACCTGCTCGCGCTCGGTGTCGCTGAGCTTGCCGGCCAGGTATTCGCCGTAGCACTGGAAGGCAGAAACGATGTCGAGCTTCTCGCTGTCGCGGTGGCCGGGCTTGATGGTACCGCCGTAGACCATGAGCGAGGGGCGGTTCAAGCGACCCATGGCGATGAGGCAGCCGGGCATGTTCTTGTCGCAGCCCGGGATGGAGATGTTCGCGTCGTACCACTGGGCGTGCATCACGGTCTCGATCGAATCGGCGATCAGATCGCGCGATTGCAACGAGTAGCTCATCCCTTCGGTGCCCATTGAGATGCCGTCGCTCACGCCGATCGTGTTGAACCGCATGCCGACCATGCCGGCCGCCTCGACACCCTGCTTCACCCGCGCGGCGAGGGTGTTCAAATGCATGTTGCACGTGTTTCCCTCGTACCACATGCTGGAAATGCCGACCTGCGGCTTGTCAAAATCCTCGGGCTTCATGCCGGTGCCGTAGAGCATCGCCTGGCTCGCGCCTTGGCTTTTGACCTGCGTGATCCGAGAGCTGTATTTATTGAGTTGGGTCGCCATGCGATGCTTTTTTTGTAGATCTTTCGAGGCTGACGAGAAACCGTCGCACGTTGCGAAAGCAGCGTGCAACGCCGAGCGGTCGTCGACCACGTCTTGTTTCCGAATCGTCGGCCGGCTTCATCCTAACATCGCCGGCCGCGCGATTCATCACTGCGGCGAGCTCGGCGCGTAAAAAACCCCGCGGGCGTCCTGTTCGGAAAGCGCCCGCGGGGCATGAACAAAATCCGGCAACACCTACTCTCGCACTTTGGGTACTACCATCGGCTCTGAAAGCTTAACTACCGTGTTCGGAATGGAAACGGGTGTGGCCTTTCAGATATGGTCACCGGAAAGGGGCCGGCGAGGCGGTTAGACCTCGACCGGCCAAGGTTGTGGTATCGAGTGGCGGCTCGTAAGAACGGGCATGAAGCCCGCCCTTCTACGGCACCAGCACCACGCTCTGGGAAAGAGCGTTGGATAAATGTGGTCAAGCGTTCGTCCGTTAGTACCGGTTAGCTTAGTACATTGCTGCACGTACACATCCGGCCTATCAACCTGGTCGTCTTCCAGGGGACTTTCGAGCAAAAGCTCAACGAAACCTCATCTTGGAGCGGGCTTCACGCTTATATGCTTTCAGCGTTTATCCTTTCCGTTCTTAGCTATCCAGCCGTGCCGCTAGCGCGACAACTGGAACACCAGAGGAACGTCCTTCCAAATCCTCTCGTACTAAAGAAGAATCTCCT
>DASZTS010000133.1:0-52088 GCA_035547915.1 Pirellulales bacterium
GAAGGCGCCCAAGCCATGCTCTCACTGCGAGCCTTCTACCTGAATGACCAATGGGACGACTTCGTCAACCACCGCATTCAGGCTGAGCAAGAGCAGCTCTATGCGCAAGCCGCGTAACGGCGGACAGCGAGTTGCAACCAAATGCGATTTGCTTGCTTACCTCTCGGCAAGCCGCCATAATTGGCCACCCCATCAAACGCCCATCACGTCACAACGAGGCAACCATGAGCGACGCGTCCACTGCCGGTGGCTCGGAGGAACTCCGGTTCGAGCATGCCGAATACGCGACACCTGGTACATCCGCAACGTGCAAACTGTGCGGCCAAGCCATGGGAAATGTTTACTATGAGATGAACTCGCAGGCCGTTTGCCAACACTGCCATGAACGAATTCAGACCTCGTTGACGAGCGGTTCGGCTTTCGGACGATTCGTCCGAGCGACGTTCTACGGATCGTTGGCCGGCTTGTTCGGGGCCGCGATTTATTATGGCGTCCGTGAACTGACACAGATCGAATTCGGACTGATCTCCATCCTCGTTGGTCTGATGATCGGCAAGGCGGTCAAGACGGGAAGCGATGCTCGTGGTGGCTGGTTTTACCAAGCGTTGGCCATGTTTCTTACATACACGGCGATTGTGATGACCTATATTCCTCCCATTATGAAAGCCGTGGGCGAACAGGACCGTCAGGTTGCCGCCCAAGCGCAGCCAGGGCAACAGCCAGCGCAGCCAGGCCAACAGCCAGCTCAGCCCGGCGCGGCTGCTGCGCCGGGAGACGCCGTCAATCCGGAGCCGCCATCCCTCGTAGGCTTTCTGTTTGCGCTCGTCTTCTTGATCGGTTTTGCCTATGCCATTCCGGTTCTCGTCGGCTTCCAGAGTCCGATGGGGCTCGTGATCATAGGCATCGGACTGTACGAGGCATGGGTAATCAACAAGCGAGTGCCTCTGTCCATCAGCGGTCCTTATCGCATTGCGGCAGACACCGGGGGCCCAGGGGGTCGGATACATGCCGAACCAGCCGGCTGAGACGACCCATTGCGCTCAATGCGGCACCGAGATGTCGAGCGCCGCACTGAGTTGTCCGGGATGTGGGCGGCTCGTTCACACCGAGCGGCTGAAGGGACTTGCGTCCGAAGCCCAGCAGGCGGAGCAGAAAGGAGATTTTGCCACCGCGCTTGCGGCCTGGCGGCGGGCTTTGGAATTATTGCCGCCGGGCACCCGCCAACAACAGATCATCGTCGCGCAGATCGACGAGTTGGGGCGCAAGACTCCCGCTGCAAACCTATCCCCTCCTCCGGTACCGCAGGCCAACAAACCGGGTCGCGTTGGGGGACTGGCTGGGATCGGCGCACTAGCCCTGCTTGTCTGGAAGGCGAAGTTCGTCGTCGTTTTCCTGCTGACCAAGGCCAAGTTTCTTTTGCTCGGCCTCACCAAAGCCAGCACGTTTCTGTCGATGTTCTTGTCGCTGGGCGTCTATTGGACCGCGTACGGCTGGAAGTTTGCGTTGGGGCTCGTCGCATCGATCTATGTACACGAGATGGGACACGTCGCGGCGCTGCGTCGATTCGGCTTTCGCGCCACACCACCCATGTTCATTCCGGGGTTCGGTGCGATCGTGCGTCTGCAACAGCATCCGGTCAACCCGGTGGAGAATTCACGCATCGGCCTTGCGGGTCCGCTATGGGGCCTAGGGGCCGCACTGGCAGCGCTCGCGGTTCATCAGTTCACACAGTGGCCGAGTTGGCAGGCGATAGCTCGGGTTGGTGCCTGGATAAATCTCTTCAATCTGCTCCCCTTTTGGCAGCTCGATGGGGGACGAGGGTTCAGTTCTTTGAGCCGGCCGGAACGATGGCTGGCCGTCGCCGCGATCGGGACGGTCTGGTTCTTCACGGCGGAAGGATTGCTCTTATTGCTGCTCATCGCCGCCTGCCTGCAAGCCCTGAGTCCCGCCGCGCCTTCGAAATCCGACCGAATCGGATTGGTGCAATACGTGACGCTGATCGCCGCTCTCTCCGCCATCTGCCTGCTCGACGATCCTGTTGTTGCCGAACCATGAACCGGCTGCTTCGTAAAGATTGCCTTGGCTTTGGCTCGCCCCCCGTAGGAAGCATGTTGCTCGACATGTTCCCACCGGGTGCTTACACTTTGGCCTGTAGTTCGCTTTGGCCCGGAGGATATCTCGCGACCCTATGGTCGATTTTGAACGGTTATCAAATGCCTATCGACGGGCTCGGCAAGAGTTGTTCGACAGGCGTACCTCGAGCGGCCATTGGGAAGGGAAACTGGCCAATTCGGCCTTGTCGACCGCCACCGCCGTCAGCGCTCTGGCGCTCGTGCGGCGGCAATTGGGGCACGATGATTCCCCGGCCTCCCTGACCCGCCAAGAAGAACTCGGCAAGCTGATCTTCGCCGGCATGCGCTGGTTGGTTGCCGCGCAGAACCCCGACGGGGGCTGGGGCGATACCGATCGCAGTCGGTCGAACATCGCCACCACAATGCTTGTCAGGGCGGCCTTTCACCTGACCTGCCTGCCCGCCGACCATGGCGACATGTTGGCTCGTGCCGAGCGTTTTATCGACACGCAGGGCGGTATTGCCGGACTGCGGAGGCGCTACGGCCGAGATAAGACGTTTGCCGTGCCCATCCTGACGAACTGCGCGTTGGCGGGCCTGGTACCGTGGCACGAAGTCTCGCCGCTACCGTTCGAGTTGGCCTGTTTTCCACAATCGTGGTTTCGTTTCTTGCAGTTGCCCGTGGTCAGCTACGCCATCCCGGCGCTGGTGGCGATCGGACAGGCTCGCTATTTTCATCGCCCGCCTTGGAATCCGCTGGTGCGCTGGTGGCGCGGCGCCGCGGTCGATCCGAGTTTGCGGGTGCTGGAGCAGATGCAGCCCGTCAGTGGCGGCTTCTTGGAAGCGACCCCGCTCACCAGTTTTGTGGTAATGAGTTTGGCGGCGATCGGCCAAGCGCAACACCCGGTCGTCCGCCGAGGCCTCGATTTCCTGATTAGCTCCGTGCGCGAAGACGGGGCGTGGCCGATCGACACCAACCTGGCGACCTGGGTGACAACGTTGTCGCTCAACGCGTTGGCAGGCGACGACGATCGTGCTGCCGTCGACGCCGCCGAACGATCGGCCGAATGGTTGCTCGACTGCCAGTGTCGCGACGTTCATCCCTATACGGGCGCCGCGCCGGGAGGTTGGGGTTGGAGCGACCTGAGCGGGTCCGTACCCGACGCGGATGATACGTCCGGCGCCTTGTTGACTCTCGCGTCACTCGTCGGCGCGCGGCAACGACATGGCCTCGATGGCGACGCCAAACCTGTCGAGGCGGCCGCGCGGGGCGTGGCATGGCTGCTCGACCTGCAAAATTCCGACGGCGGTTGGCCGACATTCTGCCGCGGCTGGGGCAAGCTCCCCTTCGACCGCAGCGGCACCGACCTGACGGCCCATGCGATTCGGGCCCTGGCCACTTGGCGACAGACGAACGCCGGCGTCGAGCGGGCCATTTCCTCCGGTTTCGACTACCTCGCCCGTGTGCAACGGCCCAACGGAAGTTGGGTGCCGCTGTGGTTCGGCGACGAAGCCGACCCCAACGAGGAGAATCCGATCTACGGGACCGCCCGCGTGTTGCTGGCCTATAGCGAACTTGGCCGGTCGGGCGAGCAGGCGGCGCGGCGCGGCGCGGCATGGCTCGCTTCCGTGCAGCGCAACGACGGCGGCTGGGGATCTCATGCGGGTGTGGAACAGACGGCGTTGGCCATCGAGGCCCTGATGACGATGGACATCGACGCGGCTGATGATTTCCATCAGCCGATTGAGCGCGGGTTGGCCTGGCTCGTCGACGCCGTCGAGACGGGCCGTTTTCGCGAAAGTTCGCCCATCGGTTTGTACTTCGCCAGATTGTGGTATTATGAGGCCCTGTACCCGGTGATCTTCACCGTGGCTACTTTGGGACGGGCGATAAGGCGATTTGAACCCGCCCCGCTGGGCCGGCGGTTAGATCGCGCGCCCCGCCCGCCAGACCCGATGCCCGCCCGGCCGATGTTTGTTGAGTCTTCGCCCGCCCCTTGAGTTAGACATAGGACGGCCTGCGAAGGCCAATTCACGAACGACCTCTGAGGTTATACCTGCCTTGGCGACCGCACCCGTAGAACCAGAAGCCGTTTCGCTTTTGACGTCGCGCGCGGGCAAGTCGCGCCGCCGCAACACCAGTCACCTGAAACTCGTTCCGGAAACCTACGAACAACGCGAACAACTGCGGGCTCGGTGCGGCGACGTGGCAGCCCGCCTCGACCGCTCGCGGCCCGTAGGCAAGGACGAACTCGAAGCGATCTCGCGCCGCTTGCTAGCAGACCAGGGCTTGCCCGAAGGCCTTTTGGGCTGGACGATGGTGGCGATCGCCACTCATTTCTGGACGGCGCAGGTGGCGGCCGTACCGTTCGAGCGGCGGCTGTTCTTGTTGCCGCACTGCCTCAAACATGCCGAGGGCTGCCCCGCCGACTATGACGAATTCGGCCTCGATTGCCGCAAGTGCGGCGCCTGCCGGATTGCCGATTTCCGTGCCCGGGCCGAGGAACTGGGATACAAGGTCCTCGTGGCCGAAGGCTCGCCCATCGTCCTCAAGATCATCGTCAGCGGCTACGTCGATGCGGTGATCGGCGTCGCCTGTTTGAATGTGCTAGAGAAGGCCATCGACAAGATACTCCTCGCCGGCATCCCTTGCATGGCCGTGCCCCTTTTGTCGAGCGACTGCCGCAACACGTCGGTCGACGAACAGTGGGTGATGGACATGATCAACCTGCGGCACGAACCGCCGAAGACCCAGACCCGCAGCTACGTACACTTGATGCGGTCCGCAGCCGGACTCTTCGAGCCCGCCGAGTTAGAACGGCTGGCGCCGCGTCTGCGCGGCGGGCCGCGGCTGGCAGAGCTCAACGGCAAGGGAGCGAGCGGCCTCGATCCGGTGGCGGGCACCGAAGCGATCGCTTACGATTTTCTTTCGAAGGGGGGTAAACACTCGCGGCCCTTCATCACACTCGCCGTGTACGACGCGCTCACCGGCGGTCGAGGAACGACGGCCGCGGGCGCCGAGCATCTGGCCGCCTTGCCCGATTGGGTCAAACGGGCCGCCATGTCGATCGAAACCTTTCATAAGGCTTCGCTCGTGCACGATGACATCGAGGACGACGACCCCTATCGCTACGGCGACGCCACCCTGCACCGCCGGTTCGGCATTCCGACGGCAATCAACGTCGGCGACTATCTGATCGGCATGGGTTATCGGCTGATCAGCCGCGACGCGCCTCGGTCGGGCGCCGAAGTGGCCGTCGACATTCTCGACCGCTTGGCCGACGCGCACCTCAAACTCAGCGAAGGGCAAGGCGCGGAACTGCTGTGGCGCGATTCTCGGCAGAAACAGCTCACGCCGCTCGATGCATTGAAAATCTACGCGCTCAAGACGGCGCCGGCGTTCGAGGCGGCGCTGTTCTCCGGCCTGCGTCTGGCTGGGCCGACCGTCGATGTCGCCTGGGTCGGCCAATTCGCTCGCAACCTGGGTGTCGCGTTCCAGATCCTGAACGACTTGGGTGACTGGCGCGGCGACGACCATAATAAACTACTCGCCGCGGGCGACGTCCTCGGCGGGCGACCCACGGTGCTCTGGGCGTTGGCCTGCGAGGCGCTCGATGAGGCGAGACGCGCCGAACTCGAATCCCTCGTGGCATCGGCACCGCTCAGCGAGCCGAACATCCAACGAGTGCGCCAGCTCTATGCATCGGCCGGTGTCTTCGACAAGGCCGAACGGCTTGTCGACAAGTATCAGGAACGGGCCGAATCCATCGCAGACGAGGTCGGCAACGAGGAACTACGGCTCCTCTTGTACTATCTGATCGACACCGTGTTGGAGCGACCGAGTGTGGCCGAGCCCGACGTGATCCTGCCGACCCTGCCGATAGCCGCCCAGTGAGCTCGCCCTACCCGCTCATTCCCGACCTACCGTCGCTGACGAGCCTGTTTTATCCGTCGCGCGACACGCTGGGCCAGTTCAGTGAAGTAAGCGTCGACGAGGTGCCCGAGCCGTATCGACAGTTGCTCGCGCACAACCATCACATGACCGTCGCCGTCGAGGAGTTTCACGGCTGCCCGGTGGAGGTGCGCGTACTCCGAAGACAGGAGACGGACACTCGCTATGCCCGCGAGATACTGTTAGCCCGACAATCGGACGGGCTGGTCGTTCAATACGGGATCATGCGTGTGAACTTCGACTATCTGCCGCCGCAGGTACAAGACCTGATCCGCGGCGAACAGACTCCGCTGGGACGCATTCTGATCGAACACAACATCCTGCGCCGCGTACAGCTTTTCTCATTGCGCCGCGTCGAACTAGGCAGCGAGTTGGGCCGCCTCTTCGAGCATCCCGTGGGCGCGACGACCTACGGGCGTACAGCGATCATCGAGTGCAATCAAGCTCCGGCCATCGAACTGCTCGAAATCGTCACTCCTGTCGACGGGTAAAAGCCCACCAGTCGTATCAGCGACGGCGGATGGTTGCTCGTCGGCTTAAATTAATCGCCTAAGAGTGCGCGAAATGACCGCGAAAATCGCTCTGTTGTCGTGCGTGTGCTGGGCATTGGCCCTCGGCGCATTACCAGCTCGGGCCGCTGACCGGCCGACCAAGCCTGTCGTCGTCCTTTCCTTTGCTGGAATCGACGAGTTGCAGCGCGACGTGGAGTATCTCGGAGTGCTGGCGGGCAAGCCCGACCTGGCGGCCGGATTCGAGGAACTATTGTCGCTCCTTACCGAGGGCAGGGGCTGGGAGGGGGTCGACCCGGCGCGGCCGTGGGGCGCCACATTGAGTGTCTCCGCCGACGGTTCTCGATTTCCAGCCCTGGCATTCGTGCCCGTCTCCGATTTCGACAAGCTCCTCATCACCTTGAAGGTCCTAGTCGGCAAGGCGGACGACGTCGGCGGCGGCATCTACGAGATCAAATACGCGGCGAGCAAGTATTACATCCGGAAGAAAGGGGATTGGGCTTGTGTCGCCAGAGAAAAAAAGGCCCTGCGCGAAATGCCGAACGATCCGCTCGACCAACTTCGCGGCCTCGACAAGCAATACGACCTGGCGCTGGGCGTGAACGCGCAGAACATTCCTCCGGCATCGCGAGGAGCCGTCATGAGCATGTTCGAGCAAGTGTTGGAAGCCGGCCTGACGCGGAGACCGGTCGGCGGTGATAACGCGCAACAGAAGTTGCCCGGTGAGAATATCAATCGACTGCTGAAGGATCTTGGCGATCTCGACCGGCTCACGTTGGGACTCAACATCGATCGCTCGCAACATCAGACCTACTTGAATCTCGACATCACGGCCTTGCCCGGCACCGCCGTCCACAAATCGCTCATGGCCGGCACACAAAAGATGCCTGCCTCGCGGGTCGCCGGAATCGTCGCAACTGATGCGGTTTTCTCGCTGCACGCGAACGCAGCCCTCACCGATGCCGACAAACAGCAGGTCGCGGCGTGGCTGAAGAATCTGCGCGACGAGTCGGCCGTCGAGATTGACAGCCTCGAAGGAGTCGACGATGGCAAAAAGTCGAAAGTCGGGGAGTTGGCTGGCAAGTTGCTAGACTTGGTGGGCAAGACGAGCGACAGGGGGCGAATCAACGCCGGCTTGGTCGTGACCGGCCCCGTAGGGGCGGCCGAGCAGGCTATCACGATCGTGGCTGGCGGCCTCGTGATCGATGCTCCAGAGTGGGAGGATACGGTGAAGCAATTCCTCGCGCTCGCCGACAAAGAGGCCGAGCCGAGGCTCGATGTCGACACATATAAGGCGCACCATTTTCACACGTTATCGATTCCCATACCCGAAACCGAGACCAGCCCGGTGTTACGGCAGCTTATGGGAGATCCTGTAAGACTGACGCTGGCCTGCGGTGACGAGACGTTCTTCGCCGCGGTCGGTAAAGAGGGAATCGATACGATCAAGCGAGTGATCGACCAATCGGAAACAACACCCGCGGAGGAAGCGACGCCGCTGATGGCATCTCTGGGCCTCTCCCCCTTACTCCACTTGGCTGCTTCGCAGAATCGCAACCAAACCGCAGCCATGCTGGCGAAGCAATTGCGAGGCGGCGACGACCACGTTCTGTTCACAATGGAGCCGCTCGATAACGGCGTGCGCTACCGGCTGAAAGCCGAAGCGGACATCAACCGGCTACTGGGTTTCATCCTGAGCCGCGCGGGCCGCATCGGTACCGCGCGCAGCCCCTAGCAGGTTTGCCACCCGCGTCGAGGCATTTTCATGGCTCAGCGGCCCGCTGCCACACCCAATGGCATTCGTAGCGGCGCTCAGGATCCGGATCGAGCAGGTTCCAATAGATGATCGTTCCACCAGAACGATCCTCGCCCTCCGAGGGGTAGATCACCTCGGCGGCATTCGGCGACTTCGGGTCGAGAGAGAGCAGACGGTAGCTCTCGTAGGGATTGTTTTCGGGTAACAGCAACCACATGGAGAGCATGCCCGTCCGGGCCTCGACCTGCGCAGCCTCATGCGGATCGATCGTCGCATTGACATCTTTATCGGACCGATCCAGCAGAAAGATCTCGAGCTGGATATCGACGGGCGTCTCAACCGGCACGCGAGCCAGATCGAGTCGTAACTCCCATTGCGAGCGATCGCCACCCGTCCCCGCCACGGTCTTCCGCCGGCGCAGCACGGGATTGAGTCGAGTGTTCAGGCAGCGCACTTCGGCCTTGCTGGCGGGCACACCGAATTGGTAGCGGAACGGCGCGCCGGCCGAATAATCGGCCTCTTTGTGCAAACGAATGCGCCGCCGCAGGTACGTGGCGCGTCGGCCCTCGGTCTTCTGCGAAGTCGGGACGACAAGCGGACCTTGACGCAGATCGTAGATCAACGTGTCGCTGGTGAAGGAAATCCCCCGGTAATCCGCCGGCTCGAAATCCGCAACGTCTTCGTACGGGGGCGGCTGCCAGGGGGCCAACGGGCGGTTTCTCACCAGGTCGGCCACCACTTGTTGATCTTGTCCGCTACGCGCGATGGCATCGATCGCCTGATGCGTCTTCTTGGCCTCGCCACGCTCATGCCAATAGCGCCAGCTCGACAGTGGCACGATCGACAACAGGGGTAGGAGCAGGGCCAGGTAGACGTAAGAGACCCAATCTTTGTAGTCGAATAGACGGCTCCAGACGCGGCGCGCGGCCGAGTGTTGCAGAACGCGGGCGGCGACCACCTCGGCTGTGGGTCCACGCTGGTTTCCCAACAGCGACATACGCCGTGGTTTGCCGGAACCTGTCGCGGTCGTCGTGCCGTGGTCGACGGGGTCCCAGGGTGGCAGCGACGGCAAATCGTGCCCGAACAATTCGGGCTCTCGCCGGCAGGTCGACCGGGCGACGCAATAGCCGTGTCGTATCAGCGTGCTGATTTCGAGCGGTGAGAAGGCGTCCAGATCGGTACGAATCTCGGGCAGCCGTCGCTGAATCTCGGGGTGCAGGGCGGTTGCATCATCATGTTCTTCCACGAGGTCGCTGAGCGACATGAACAAAAAGCCCGGCTGGTTGCCGAAGGTTTCCTTTTCCAGTTGCCACACGCGGTCCATGCCGATGTCGCTGGCGCGCATCGCCGTGCCGATCAAGCCCGAGGCGCGGACTTCGGTGCGGGCCTGCAAATGCTTCCCGGCATCGCTGACGATCACCTGATCGAACATCGAACTCATCGGCCGCAGGCAGCGCCGTCCCGTCACCTGCCGCAACACGGTCTCGACAAGCTGGCGGTTCAACCACACCCGATCGTGGTGCTCGAGGTCTTTGCCCGACACGCGAGCGCTCTCGAGCAGTGCGGCCGCCTCAGGGTCGTCGGGCTGCACCGCTTGGAAGGAAGGCTCGCGGTAGAGCGCCGAGCCGCCGATGACCTCCGAGAGCGTGCTGACGGCGCTTTCGGCGTGGTCGTCGCTCGGCGGCCTGTTGTCGCCGGCCTCTTGATACATCTGTCGGATCCGTCCGAGTGGCGTGTTGCCGTGCAGGCTGCTGGCCGAATTGAGTGCCTTGACCACGCATTCGGCGTCGTACATGTCGTCCAGTGTCAATTGCGATTCGCGACCGATCCAGGTGCGCTCGATGTTGCGGAACATGCGCACGCCGAGGTTGTCGAAGACGCCGCCGTCGGTGAACACCTGCCGGTTGAACTGCCCGTCGGCGGCTCCGACCTCGGCGCCGTTCACCTGGAGCGGAGGGAAGAAACCGGGAAAGGCCGACGAGGCCGTGACGGCCAGCGGTACCGTCGCCAACCCCGCGTGCAACCGTTCGAATCGGAACAGTTCGCCGGGGAGCCGCTTTTGAAAGATCACGCCGTCGCGGGTGAACGAACAGAGCGAACCTTCGGTCAAATTGGTCGAGAGGATGTGCAACTGCGGATGTTCGGGCAATTGAAACATGCACGTGTCGCCGTAGAGAAAATGCTGGTAGTACATCTCCAGCATGCCGGTGCGGGTCAGGCGCCGGTCACGTCGCATGCGCATCAACCAGCGGCTGAGATGGATGGGGATGGCGAGCGGCGCTCGGCGGACAATACGGTTGCGCACGTCGAGCCGCATAAACTTGATGACCTCGGCCGCGACGGCATCGAACTGATCGGGCGTGCCCGTGTAGCGGTCCCAGTTGAGCACCAGGTGAGCGGCGAGCACGCTGCCGCCCGAGACCGACGTGATGTGCGTCACGGAAGGCAGAATGTCGGCGTCGCGCAAGAAGCGAACCATACCCAAGTGGAACAGCGTTGCCCGGAAGCCACCTCCCGACAGGGCCAAACCGATCCGTTTGCGATTGCCGCCGGCGATCATGTAACTACTCCTTCACCGAAGACCCCAAAGCTCGGTGGCCCTGGGACGGCAATCACCATTCCATTTCGCGACGGTTCGGAACGGCTGCGCAATCAGCGAAGGGGGCGTCCCCCCGAAATAATAGAGTCTTGCTGAGGGAATGCGAGGCGCAGGAGTGCGAAGTCTTGAGGACCTCGCCCTAAGCGGTTCGCCCTCATCGGCGAAAATAAAAAACCCTCGGCACCGTTGAGGCCGGCGCCGAGGGTTTTATGAGATCGATGCGACGGGTGGCTCGGATCAGGCCGAGAACGAACTGCCGCAGCCGCAGCTCTTCACCGCGTTCGGGTTGTCGAAGGTGAAGCCGCGTTTTTCCAGCCCGTCGAAGAAATCGACAGTCGTGCCGTCGAGATAGAGGGCGCTTTTCTTGTCCACGACGACCGTTACGCCGTGGAAGTCGTATTTGTTGTCGGCCTTGTCGTCAAACGCCTTATCGAAGCCGAGGCTGTATTGGAAGCCACTGCAGCCCCCCCCCACCACGCCTACGCGCAAGACCATGTCTTCTTCGAACTTCTGTTCTTCGATGATCCGCTTGACTTCTTTCGCGGCCTTTTCCGTCAGTGCAACTGCCATAGTCGTTGACCGTTTCGTTTTGGTTAGTTTCAAAGGTCTTTTGACAACCTCTCTCGCCTAAATTATACGATTGGCTGGAAAAAGGGAAGCGAAAAAACCTCTTCGCGCTGACGCTCGACGGCCAAAAAAGGGGCTTTATATTGGTCAGCGCAGAGTTCGGAGGCCCACCGAGCGCCCTGGGCGAAAGATCGAGCACGAAACGCCGATTTCTGGTAGCTCGATCCGGTATCGTCGGTTGCTCTAAGTTGTTTCTAGAACGGATGGAGAGTCGGGAGCGTGTCTGAGCCAAACATCCTCGAAGGGGTCGTTTTCAAGCCGCTCAAGCGTTTCAACGACGCGCGGGGATGGCTGATCGAACTCTTCCGGCAAGACGAGTTGGCCGGTGCCGATTGGCCACAGATGGCCTACGTCAGTCAGACATTGCCGGGAATCGCCCGCGGACCGCACGAGCATGTGGAACAATCCGATTATTTCGCCTTCGTCGGACCGGGCGACTTTAAGCTCTACCTCTGGGACGCCCGGCCGCACTCGCCTACACACGGGCAGCGCCATGCTTGTGTCGTCGGGGAGTCGAACATGCAGGCGGTTATCATCCCCCCCGGCGTGGTCCACGCCTACAAAAACATCAGCGCCGTGTCGGGCTGGGTATTTAATTGTCCGAACCGGCTCTATGCGGGCGAAGGCAGGAAGCACCCCGTCGATGAAATACGGCACGAGGATAAGGCCGGCAGTCTGTATCTGTTGGACTAGCCTTGTCCGGCCGGCCGCAAGCCGGTAAAACTCGGCACCCAAACCTGGCGCGGGCATGGTCGTCTCGCCAGTTCCAGCGGTGTTTGTCAAGGAAGACATCCCATGGGCTCGCCCGAGTTGTTGGCCACGTTTGAGCGCTTGGGGCATCCGCGCGTCTTGGTGGTCGGCGATCTGATCCTCGACCGCTACACGTTCGGCGACGCCGAGCGCGTCAGCCAGGAAGCGCCCGTTATCCTGTTGCGCGCCGACGTGCGCGAAGCACGGCTGGGCGGCGCAGCCAACGTTTGCAACATGCTCCGCGGCCTCGAGGCACAAGTAACGTGCGCCGGCGTCGTCGGCAACGACCGCGACGGCGAAACGGTGCGGCAGCTCCTCGGAGACGTCGGTGTCGACAGTTCGTCGTTGCTCGCCGACCGATCGCGCCCCACGACCGTCAAGGAACGCTTCATCGGACGGGCGCAGGGCCGCCACCCTCACCAGATGCTGCGTGTCGACAGCGAGGTCCGCGACCCGATCCCGGCATCGCTCGAACAGCGGCTGCTCGAGTCGATGCTCGATCGGCTAACCGAATTCGATGTGGTTCTCGTCTCGGATTACAGCAAGGGCGTTTGTACGCCGACCCTGTTGCGCCGACTCATCGACGGCGCCCGCCAGGACGGCGTGGCGCTGTTGGTCGACCCGATCCGTTCTCACGACTACGCGCGCTATCGCGGCGCCACCAGCATGACTCCCAATCGGCTCGAGGCCGAGATGGCGACCGGTATTCGCATCCAGACGCCGGCGGACGCATTTCGAGCGGCGGACCAGCTCCGCCGTGACCTTGAGCTGGAATTGGGAATTGTCACGCTCGACCGCGACGGCATGGCACTCGTCGATCGTGACGGCAGCGCGAATATCTTTCCCACCAGGCCCCGCGCGGTGTACGACATTACGGGCGCCGGCGACATGGCGCTGGCGATGATCGGCATGGCATTGGCCGCCCAAATCCCGCCTCCGCAGGCGCTACAATTGGCCAACGTTGCGGCCGGTTTGGAAGTCGAAAAGGTCGGCGTGGCCGTCATTCCGCGTGAAGAGGTCAGGCAACGGTTGGTCGAGGAAGCCAGATCGGCCGAGGCCGACCGAGCGGCGAAAGCACTCGACCAGCAAGACAAGGTTGTTGAACTCGATCGGCTGGCGGCACTCGTCGAAGATCACAAACGCGCCGGACGCACCGTCGTCTTCACCAACGGATGTTTCGATCTCCTGCACGTCGGCCATGTCAGCTATCTGGCCGAGGCACGCGGCTTGGGCGATATTTTGATCGTCGGCTTGAACAGCGACGAGAGCGTGCGCCGCCTCAAGGGGCCGTCGCGCCCGGTGATCGGTCAGCACGATCGAGCGACGATGCTCGCCGCGCTGGCGGCGGTCGACCACGTCGTGCTCTTCGACGATGCGACGCCCCACCGACTGCTCGAATGCCTGCGGCCCGACATCTTGGTCAAGGGCGGCACCTACGCTCCCGCCGAGGTCGTCGGGCACGAAGTCGTCGCGGCTTATGGCGGACGGGTATGCGTCGTGGGACTCGTCGAAGGCGTATCGACCACCAAGATCGTCGCGTCGTTGAAGGGTCCGCATTTCTCCAACGCGCAGATGGGCCAGCGGACAGAAGCAGCTTAGTGATGAAGATTGCCGTCTTCTTGCCGAATTGGGTGGGTGACGTCGTGATGGCGACGCCCACCTTGCGCGCCCTGCGCGAACATATCGGCGAGAAGGGGCGATTGCTCGGAGTCATGCGTCCGCCTGCGGCCGACGTGTTGGCGGGCACCAAGTGGCTCGATGAAACGCTTGTGTACAATCCCCGTTCGGCCGATATGCACGAGCGCGGCTGGTCGCTCGTTCGCCGGCTTCGGCAGGAGCACGTCGATCTATCGATCCTCTTACCGAATAGCTGGCGAACCGGCCTTTTGGCCTGGGCGAGTGGCAGCAAAGACCGTCTCGGCTACGTGAAGGGTGGACGCGGCATGCTCCTGACGCGGAAGCTCTATCCGCCGCGCAAGGATGGCCGTTTGGCGCCGATTTCGGCGCTCGATTACTACCTGGAGCTGGCCTATGCCGCCGGATGCCGAGGCGCCGCGCGGCAGGTCGAGCTCGCGACGCTGCCGGCCGACGAAGCGGCGGCCGATACGGTTTGGTCGAAGTTTCGCTTGCCGCGCGGCCGCCAGGTCGTAGTGCTCAATTCGGGCGGGGCCTTCGGTGCGGCAAAGCTCTGGCCGACCCCCTATTTTGCCTCGTTGGCCCGACGCCTGGCGGTCGACGACCGCCGTCATGTGCTTGTGCTGTGCGGCCCCCAGGAACGCACCATCGCCGCCGAGATCGTGAACGGCGCCGCGCACCCTCGCGTGCATAGCCTGGCCGACGAATCGCTAAGTATCGGTTTGAGCAAGGCTTGTGTACGCCGCGCCGGCGCCATGGTAACTACCGACAGCGGCCCCAGACACTTCGCTGCTGCGTTCGGTGTGCCCGTGGTCACGATCTTTGGCCCGACGCACATCGGATTGAGCGAAAACAACCACCCGCGCGCCACGCACTTGCAACACGACCTGGATTGCGTACCGTGCCAACGCCGCACCTGCCCGTTGGGCCATCATCGCTGCATGCGCGACCTGTCGATCGACGAAGTCCACCGGGCCGTGCGGCAGTTGCTCCCCACGCGGACCGCCGTGGCCGCGTAAGCTGGGCACGCCGCATGAGCGTAGTGCCCGCAAGCGAACGACAAGACGAACGGGGCGGAAGACGACGTAACGCGCCATGACCGATCGCCCGCATCTTTGCCTCCGCTTCGACGGCAGCCACGCACGGCAAAAGCCGGCCGCGGGACTGCGTCGCCACAGCGATGGCCGCATGTGGGTCGATCTGGAATATGAAGAGGAACTGAAACGGCTCGGCCTGACCGGCTTCGATGCGGTGATGCACAGTTCGCAGGGCCAACTGCTGCGCACCTTGCCCGATCGCGAGAACTGGAGATTGGAATTAGCGGCCGACGGGCGGCAGCATATCCTGTTTCTGAAGAAACACCGCACGCGATCGCTCATCGAACGCTTTTCGTGGCTGCTGGGTCGCACAACCACTACCCCTGGGCGGATCGAGGCCGAAAACGTCGTGGCCCTGCAGAGGGCGGGCATCGAAAGCATGCGCGTGGTGGCGTTTGGCGAGCATGTGCGACGCGGAGCGACCGAGTCCTTCTTCATGACGGAAGGGTTGCGAGGGTTCGTCCAACTCGACCATTTCCTGAGGCAGCGATTTGTGCCCGCCGCCGAACGCACCCGTGCCGATGGTGAGCTGACGTCGCTGGTTGCCTCGGTGGCCGACGTGGCGAGGCGGTTCCACACGGCCGGCTTCAATCATCGCGATTTCTATTGCTGCCATTTCTTCATCCACGAATCGCCCGGTTCGCGGTTCGCGGTGCGGCTGATCGACTTGCAACGCGTCGAAAAGCGAAGGTGGTGGCGCGAGCGGTGGATCGTGAAGGACCTGGCGCAGCTCGCCTATTCGGCGCCGCGCGAGCGGATCACGAACACGCTGCGGATGCGGTTCATCAAACAGTACCTGGGTGTCGACCGATTGGGACCGGCCGGTAAGCGTTTGGTGCGACGGATCCTGCGTCGGCAGCATGCGATGCAGCGAAAATTGGGGGCGCATCCATGAAGATCGGGCTGGCCATCGAAAGCCTCGACGCCGCCCGCGGTGGCGCCGAGCAGTGGACGAGCCAGTACGCCCAATGGCTCGCCAAGGCCGGGCACGAAGTCCACGTGGTCGCGAGCCAATTCGGCGATGACGTCGAGAACAGCATCATTCAGCACCGTGTCGCACGGGCCGAGACGCGGATCGAATTTGCCCAGGCGACCGAAGAGGCGCTCGAGTCGCTGGATCTCGACGTGACCCACGACATGGGTTCGGGCTGGCAATGTGACGTGTTTCAGCCCCACGGCGGCTCGCGCACGGCGGCGTTCGAGCAGAACCTGCTGCTGTTGCCTGGTTGGATGCGGCCCATCAAGCGACTCACGGCGCATCGGCTGCCGCGCTATCGCGAGTTCCAAAGGCTGCTGATGGGGCAATACATGGCCGAGGATCGCATCTTCATCGCCTTGTCGCAGCGGGTGGCGCACGACTTCGAGCGATTTCACGGCGTGCGGCGCGGCCAGATCCGGGTCGTCTACAATGGCGTCGATACCGACCGGTTCTCTCCCGATCACACGCCGCGCTATCGACAGATCGTCCGAGATGAGTTGGGCGTCGGCGATGGCGACACGCTGCTCTTGATCGTCGCCCACAACTTTCGGCTCAAGGGGGTGCCCACGCTAATCGCCGCCGTCGAGCGGTTACGTCGGCAGGGGTGGCCCGTCAAGTTGGCCGTCGTGGGTGGCAAGCGACGCCCCAGGAAGGGCCGTCGCGGAGACTCCGTCGTGTTTGTTGGGCCCGCGCGTGAGACGGTGCCGTATTACGCCGCTGCGGATGTCTATGTGCAGCCGACGTTCTACGATCCATGCAGTCTTGTCGTGCTCGAAGCATGGGCCAGCGGCCTGCCGGTCGTCACCAGCCGTTTCAACGGCGCAGGCGAATTGATGACGCCGGGCCGCGAAGGCGCACTCGTCGACGATCCGGCCAACGTGGCCGAGTTGTGCGCTGCGCTCGAACCCTTTCTTGACCCGGGCGTCCGCGTGGCGTCGTGTGCGGCGGCGCGAGCCTTGGCGCTGCGCCATTCACTGGGTCGCAACTGTCGCGATCTGCTGGCGGTATATGAAGAAGTGGCTGCCCGACGCCGCCGCGCGGCGGCGTAATCGACATGCGGCAGGCTTCCCGAAATCCTCGTCTTGTCGGCGCATGAATTGCGTTGCGCCGAGCGGGTTCGCCGACTATTGACAGTTTTTTTCATCCGCCTATAAACCAATCAGGCATGCCGGGCCCTGCTGGCCGCGGTTGTTCGCCACGATCGGCTCTGCGCTTTTTGCGGCGGATGGTTAGTGACTCTCCGCATCGTTGATCGCCCGTGCCGCGACGCACGTGACGGCCTGATTCTTCTTTTCGGGGCCAATCTTTCTGGAGAAAAACATGCAAACGACGCTCGAACAGAATACCTGGCAGAAAGCATGGGGCAAGCTTGTGGCCCGAGCCTGGTCGGACGACGATTTCAAGCAACGCCTGATCGACGACCCCGCTGCCGTTTTGGCCGAAGAGGGTATTGAGGTCCCCGCGGGGATCGAGCTGAAAGTGGTCGAAGATACCGACGACGTTTGCCATCTCGTGTTGCCGCCGAGCCCGGCCGGCGAATTCGTCGACGAAGACTTGAGCCCAACCGCCGGGCTGTACTGTTACTCGGGCGGTTGCGGTGCTTGTGGATGCGGTGCTTGCGGATGTGGTTGCCGGCGCTGCGGTTGCTTCGGCGACGAAGCCTAGCATGCTTGCCAGGCCAAGATTCAAACCCCATCTGCGCGTGGCGGTGGTGCCCGAAGAAGGCGTCTTCGTCTTGTCGGCAACCAATGAAACGTTGCTGCGCGGGCGGCTGTACGAGTTGATCGCGCCGCACATTGACGGCCGCTCGGCCGACGATATCTGCGATCTCGTCGCGCCACACGCGTCGCCCGCGCAGGTTTTTTACACGGTAAACCAGCTCGAAAAGAAGGGCTTTCTGGCGGAAGCGAGTGACCTGCCGGACGAAGCGGTGGCCTGGTGGTCGATGCAAAACGTCGACCCGCTGCATGCGACGCAACGGCTGGCGACAACGAGCGTTTCCGTCGAGGGGATCGGCGTCGACGCCGAACCGTTGGTGGACTCGCTCACGATGGCCGGCGTGAGAACGGCCACGGGTGGTGATTTGCAGGTCGTCTTGACCGATCACTACCTGAGGCCGGAACTCGAAGATTTCAACGCAACCGCGCTCGCCAATGGCCGGTCGTGGTTGCTCGTCAAGTTGACGGGCCGGCAGATCTGGCTCGGTCCGCTCATGCGGCCCGGCGTGACGGGCTGCTGGAAATGCCTGTCCGAGCGACTTCGTGCCAACCGGCCGGTCGAGAGCTACGTGCGCGACCGGCAGGGGCCGGACGAGGCGAACTGGACCGACAGCACGGGTGCAGGCGGCAGCCGACAAGTGGCCTGCGCCTTGGCGGCCAGCACAATCGCGTCGTGGGTCGCGCGCGGCGAACTTCCGGACTGCGACGGCAAGATCCGCACGTTTGATCTGCTGACATGGCAGGTTGAAATACATACGCTCACGCGATTGCCCTATTGCCCCGCGTGTGGCGATCCCGCCGGCACTCGGCCCTTCCGGCCACTCGAATTGAAGAGCCGCCAAAAGCGGTTTGTGCGCGACGGTGGACATCGCACGGTCGATCCGTCGGCCACGCTCGAACGCTTTCAACATCACGTCAGTCCGATCAGCGGCGCGGTGTCGATGCTGCAGCGCAGCAGTCCCAGCGACGACGGAGCGATGCACGTCTATCTGTCGGGGCACAATCTGGCCCGCCGGCACGATAATCGAAGCCTGCGGCAACTTCGCGGCGATCTGCGCAACATGAGCGCCGGCAAGGGCACGACCGATGCCCAAGCAAGGGCGAGCGGACTCTGCGAAGGGTTGGAACGGCATTCGGGCGTGTTTCGCGGTGACGAGCCGCGGCGCCTCACCCGCCTCAGCGACCTGGGGGAGTCGGGGATCGATCCGCGCGCCTGCCTGCTCTTCAGCGATCGACAATATCGTCTGCGCGACGAGTGGAACCAGACCGGTTCGCACTACAACTTCGTGCCGCTCCCGTTCGACCCGACGGCCGAGATGGAATGGTCGCCCGTTTGGTCGCTCAGCCGCCAACAGGCGCGCTGGCTGCCGACCGCTTTCTGCTACTACGACTATCCCCAGCCCAAGGAGCAGAGGTTCTGCAACGCCTGCTCCAACGGCAACGCGGCCGGCAACACGATCGAAGAAGCCGTGCTGCAAGGGTTCTTGGAGTTGGTCGAGCGCGACAGCGTGGCCCTGTGGTGGTACAACCGCCTCCGCCGGCCCGGTGTCGACTTAGCGAGCTTTGCAGAACCGTACCTCGACGAACTGTGTCGCTATTTGGCGACGCGTGGCCGAGAAGTTGCCGTGCTCGATCTCACCGCCGATATGGAAATTCCGGTTTTCGCGGCGTGGTCGCGACAGACGGGCGGTCCACACGAAGAGATTGTATTCGGTTTCGGCGCGCATCTCGATGCGCGGATCGCCTTGCTCCGCGCCGTGACCGAAATGAACCAGATGCTCAGCTACCTGCTACAAGTGCCGGCGGAACGGGTGTACCAAGATCACGTTACCGACGACGAGACCGTGCGCTGGCTAAAGACCGCGACTCTCGAAAATCAGCCGTATCTGCGTCCCGGCGGCGACGCCTTGCGCACGATCCACGACTACCGGGCGATCCGCAACGACGATCTGATCGATGACGTGCACCATTGCCGGTCGCTGGTCGAGCGGAGGGGAATGGAGATGCTCGTACTGGACCAGACGCGCCCGGAGATCGGTCTACCGGTCGTCAAGGTAATCGTGCCGGGGCTGCGCCATTTCTGGGCGCGCTTCGCGCCGGGCCGGCTATTCGACGTGCCCGTGGAATTGGGCTGGCTGGAGCGTCCGCTCGCCGAAGAGGACCTCAATCCGGTTCCGATGTTTTTGTGACGAGCGGAGTTTCCCCTTTGCTGGCTTCGTTGAAACTATCGTGGCACGAACAAGTTTCGCTTACGGCGAACGAGGGAGAGGTCGTCGTCGCCGGCCCTCAGTCGCGGCTGTCGTGGCGACGTCTCGGCTCGGAAGTCGTCGAAGCGATGCGGCAGTTGACGCCACCGGGCGAAGATGCCGACCTGTTGAGCGAAAGGGTGATGACCGGCGGCGGGTCCAATGCGCTCGCGCACTGGCTCTATTGCCTACGGGAACTCGACAGCCGTTGCCTCGTGCGGAAAACATTATTTGCCGGCGAACAGCCGCTCGCCAGCGTGGTGCCGCTTGGCCGGCCGCTAACCGCGCCGAAGAGCCGAGATAGTTCGCGCGCATCTCAAGCAACCTATGTGTTGTCGCGTTTTGCCTACCTTCGACGCGATGATGACAGGATGGTGCTCGAGTCGCCCTTGGCGCACGCGCGGATTGTCTTGCACGACGCGCGAGCCTCTGCACTCGTCGCCGCATTAGCGGCCCGGTCATCGTTGGCCGAGTTGGAAACCTTGGATCTTCTGCCCAGCGATGCCGTGGGCCGACTTATCGACTTGCTCGTGGCCGAACAAATGGTCGACCGGGCGGACGACCGGCGCAACGACGCGGCCGATACCTGGGAGTTCCACGATCTGATGTTCCATAGCCGCAGCCGCCGCGGCCGGAGCGACGCGCCTTTCGGAGCAACCTTTCGCTTTCCTGATCAGCCACCTCCCCCTGCTGTGAAGAGGGATGTCGACGGTCCCGCATACCCTCTCTTCCGTCCCGCTATCGAGTGTCTCGAACGAGACGACCCGCCCTTGGCTCTGGTGCAGCAGCGGCGGCGCACCATCCGCCAATACGCGACAGAACCGATCACCGACCAGCATCTCGGGGAATTCTTGTATCGCGTGGCGCGGGTGAAGGAGTTGCGGGCGATGGAGGTGCCGACCCCTGCGGGGAAGATCGCCCTCGATTTGGCGACACGCCCTTATCCGTCCGGAGGCGCGCTTTACGAACTGGAGTTTTACGTCGCGGTGCGAAACTGCGACGGATTGGAAGCCGGGCTTTACTACTACGATCCGGTGGAACACCAGTTGCGGACGGTCGACGGCGAACGTCGCGCGGTCGACGCGCTCATCGACGATGCGGCGGCTTCGGCCGGCATCGAACCCGCGACCGTCCAGACGCTGATCATCCTGGCGACGCGCTTCACGCGCATCGCCTGGAAGTACCAATCCATCGCCTATTCCCTGACTCTCAAGCACGTGGGCGTGGTCTATCAGACGATGTACCTGGCGGCCACGGCGATGGGCCTGGCGCCCTGCGCCCTGGGTTGCGGCGATGCGGATCTCTTTGCACGTGCCTCGAAAAACGACTACTGCACGGAGACGTCCGTCGGGGAGTTTTTGTTGGGGAGCAGACCGAGTTGATCACGAAGTCCCTTTCTAAAACAGGAGATATCGAATGCGCTGGTTCATCACATCCTTGGCAAGCATAACACTCGTCGCCGCGTGCGCGGTTCCCACGCGGGCGGCCGACAAAATGGTGCCGGAAGAGGGCGCGACCGAAGTCATGCTGTTGTTGCAGCCGGCGGTTTGCGAGGACTTGAAGCTGAGCGAAGACGAGCGCGACAAGATTCACAAGTTCGCCTCGACACAATGGGAGAAGGCGCAGAAGGTACACAAGCTGGCCGCCGCCGAGCGCGATCGCGAATATGTGGCGATGACCAAGGAGAACGAGCAGTTCGTCAAGAAGACTCTGACCAAGGAACAAAAGTCGCGGCTCGATCAACTGCTGCTGCAAACGGCCGGCTTGCTGTGGGTCACGCGGGACGACGTCGCCTCGCAGCTCAAGCTGACGGCTGAACAAAAGACGCGGGCCAAGTCGCTACAGAAAGAGGCGCGGGACGAGATGGAAGAACTCATCCACGCGACCAGCGACGAAAAGAAGGAAGCGAAGCTGAACGAGATGCGCGAAACGAGCAAGACGCGACTCATGTCGTTGCTGTCCGACGAGCAGAAATCGAAGTGGAAGGAGATGTGCGGCGCGCCGATGAAAGGCGAAATTACCTTCACGGCCGGCGGACGATAGGGATCAAACGGGAGCGGCGGCCGGTCCGTCTGTTCTGTGCGACAATCGTGTTCTACTCGATGACGTAGTCGCTGGTCGGACGGACCGTTCGCCGCCGCACATCGAAATCGATCAGGCGGCGTTGGAAAGGCGGATGGGCCTTTGACAGGGCCATGCCTATTGTCGTGCGCAGGGCCCACAGGTCCTGCGGCCTGAGGCTGGCGTAGTGAATAACCCCGGCGTCTTCGGCAGCGGGTACGCCGCTGGCACGCCGCTCGCCTGTCAGCCGGAGCCATTCGCGTAACTCGCGGCCGATCTGCCAGCGCGGGACGTGGTGCCAGACGGAGAACAGCGTCAAGTACTCGACGTCTTGTTGCCCGCGACAGAATGCTTTGAGCCGCACAGACGCGCGTGGCTCGCCCTGCCCGCCAGGTTCGCCGGGATAGAACAGGGCCAGCGTATCGGCCTGCTGCCACGACTGCTCGGTACCGATCGTCTGCCAGGGGAGCACGCCGTCGGCACCAAGTGACCAGGCGTCGATGCACCAGCCGGCCGGTTGTACATTGCTCTGGTCGATGGCGTTGGCCGATCCATACTCGACCACCACTTGGCCCGTCGCCTCCTTGCGGTCGAGCACCATTTGCCGATAGCGGCGCATAGCGCTGCCGACGACGTTGTAATCGAGCACGCCGTCGAGCAAGTCTCGCTGCCATTGGGGCCGCGAGATATCGCAACGGAACATCACGCGTGCCTTGCCGCGCACCGGATCGGCGCCTTCGTGAAACGCCTCGCCGAACCAGCGCAGGGCCCAATAGTCTTGAAAGTTCGCCGGCTCGTCGAGCAGCCAGGGCGACGACCCACGCGACCAACCACGCTCCTTGAAATTATTCTTGTTGTTCAAGAACCCCTGAAACAGCGTGTCGTGCCAGCCTTGCTCGTCGAAATGCTCGGCCATCTGCCGCGCAACCTCGACCAGCGCCTGACGATATGCGGCGGGGAACGCTCGGTCGGCCCAATAATCGCCGTTGTAATTCCCTTCCATGGGCGACGGCCAGTTCTCGTGCCAGGGAAGATAGAAGCCATCGACCGGCACGCCGCGTCGCGGCAGATCGGCAAACGCGGAACCGTCGAGAAAAGGCCGGAACCGCTCGTCCCACGCTTGCCAGTCGAGCCGCTTGCCGTCCCAGGCCGGCGCGCAGCCGTCGGCCACCGAGCCGTTCTGGTGATACGGCAGCCGGTTCAGGAACGTGCGGTGTTTGTGCGCCAGCCGATAATACTCGCGCTCCTTCGCCGGCAATCCGTAGGAATTCATCTCCGGCAAGAAGCTGAGGTAGTCGGGCAACGTGAAATCCCAAACCGTCAGGCGTAGCTTGAGGCGTAATTCGGACTTGCCGGTCTTCTGTCGTGCCGTGAGTACGACCTGGCCCTCGTAGTCACCGGCCTCGAGTTTGTGCGGGATATAGATTTCGCAGAGCAGCGCACCGCCGGCCTTACCGAGCAGGCCGCTCTCCTCGAGATCGGCCGCTGTCAGCGGAATCGCTGGGTCGGGATACTCGCCCCGGCCGGCGCGGATCGGGTGGAGATGGCTCCACTGAACGTCGAGATCCCCTTCGTGACCAGGAAACGTGCTGCTCAACGTGAGGCCCGGCACCGCCCCACGCAGCAGCAATTGAAATGCGACGAATTCGTTCTTCGCCCCATGCAGGTGAATCTCTCGCGACTTGGCGTTCCAGAGATGATTGGCCGCCAGATAGCCGTCCGGCTGCTCAGGCACCAACCCGCCTGCAGCCAGATCGATTTTGTCGAGCAGATCGATTGCCGCTACATCGACCCCTGCGAGTTTCGGGAGAGGAGCAGTGATCGGTTTAGTCGCAGGTTGCCGCGGCGGCAGTACCGGCGCAGGTTGTTCGGCGAAAGTAATCCGCATCGTTGCGGGGGGCCCCTCGTTGCCAGCCGCGTCCACAGCCCAGACGGCCAATTCGCCCGATTGGCCCACCTCAAGATCACGCAGGTGCATCGTCACACGTTGGTCGGCCACGCCGGCGGCGGGAAGCAGGTAGGTGGGCAGCGGTTTGGCGTCGAACGTGGCGTGAAAGCCGATCGCTTTGCCAGGTCCGCCGTCTTTTGGTGTGAGCCACGAGACACTCGCTTCGCCCGCGGGAAGTCCGTCGGTCGCCACCTCGATCTCTTGCGGCGCCTCGGGCGGCTGGTCGTCCCTCTCGCCCAGCTCGACCGTCAAATAAGGCGCGTTTTGCGGGCCGCTTTCGCGGCTATGGATGAACCGGTTGGGAAACAGTTGCAATTTGAAACGGTCGCCGTCGCGATTCCATTCCGAGCCCGTGTCGTCGAACAGGAACAGACCATAGCTGCAACCGGCGACGCGCGCCGCGATAACTTCGGGGTCGACCGCGATCGTCTGCCAGCCGCCGTCCGTGGGCGGCGACGCATCGGACGTGCGCCAGCGGCTGCCACCAGACCCCAAAATCACATTGCACAGATCGCTACCCCGCGCGGCCCACGGAACATCGGGAAACTGACGCCAATTGAAACAGGAACTCCCCGGCTGGGGCTCGTATCCGGTCGCCGTCCCCTCCACCCAATCGGCCGAGATGCCGCCGATCGTCATCCGCCGTAAGGTTTCAGTACCGCGGAGCCGCACGTGCAACGTCGCCGAACGTATCGACCGGCCGCGCAGAGGAGCTGGATCGAAATCGACCACCGACATTTCCTGGATCGACTTCACCTTCAATCGGTCGGCGCCGCCCGTGTTGCCGTCGGCCTCTTTACCCACTTCCGAGAACCATGTGTCGCGCGTGACGTCGATACGGATCTTTTCGCTGTCGATCGTTGGCCGACTCGTCGTTTTCGCGGATGGCGCACCGGTGCGGCCCGGCCCGTCGAAGACGCGCCGCTTGACCTCGGCGATCTTTCGCGCCGAGAGCCAACCGCGCAGCAGATAGCCAACGCTTCTCAGGTTCTCGCTGGTCGGCGCCGCGGCGCACGTTAGCTCGCCGCTTACGGCCGACAGATGCACATCGTCCTTAATCAAGAGCGTGCCGTTCCAATCCTCAGGGCGACGGCTCAGAATCTCTTGTTCCAGATCGATCAGCGGCACATTCCGCCGGCGTGCCAGATCGCGGATGAGCTCGTTATATTTCGCGGCAAGTTCCTTTCTTTGCGGATGCGGTGGAATCGTCGACAGAATGCAAACCACACCGCGATCGATCGCCAGGCTCACTGCGGCGCCTAAATCCTTTACGAACGGTTCCGGCGCTCGATCGGCACTGGCATCGTTGGTGCCGATCATCAGCACGAACGCTTGGGGACGGTAACGATCGAGCAGCTCAGCCAGAGGAGGCAGGCCCTGTTTGCCGCCCGCGAGGAGTTCGTTGAGCCGCAGCCCGCCGGCGGCCGTATGGGACCGTCCGCCCGCCGGATGGTCGAACCGGCAGAACCACCAGCCATCGAGATCGTCGTCGGTGCCTGTGTGCATCCATTCCAGCGCGGCCTTGTCTTCAGCCGATTTCCCGGTGCCGATCCGCGCCCACTGTCCGTAGGGATTGGCATACGTCATCGAATCGCCGATATGGAGCACGACGCCCGGTCGACTTGTTGCCCGCGCCGCCACCTCGCGCATGGCCGGCGCATAATCCCACGTTTCGGCGATCGGCTCATCGGCCCCGGCCCGACTCTGCGAAAAGCAGGCGATCGACATCCAGATGAACAGCAAAATACCGAGCGGCCAGATGCGGATCGGGTTATGTGGGCGTAGAGAATTCAGTAGGCGTTGCGGCATGTGTTCGAGGATCCTTTGTGGCTGGCTTGGCGGTCGCTCGTGATTCTATCTCCTCGCTCAGCCTGCTACACTGCTGGTGGTCAACCGGCACGGCATCCGTGCTACGTTTCTGATTCGATTTTCTAGTTTCGCAATTCTCCCATGCTACCGCCAAAAACGTTCGCCGGACGCACCTACGTCATCACGGGCGGAGGCACGGGGCTGGGACGGTCTATGGCCCACGGCTTGGCGGAGCTGGGCGCAAACATCGTCATCTGCGGCCGACGCCTGGAAGTGCTTGAGCAAACCGCCGCGGAGCTCGAGCAGGAGACGGGCGGCAAGGTGCTAGCCCAGCAGTGCGACGTGCGCAATACGGCGGAGGTCGACCGGCTCGTGGCCGCGAGCTACGAGCGTTTCGGCACCGTTCACGGACTGGTGAACAACGCGGCCGGCAATTTTATTTGCCCGACCGAACGGCTCAGTTACAACGCCGTCCACGCGGTCGTCGATATCGTGCTCTACGGTACGTTGCACTGCACGCTGGCTTTCGGCAAACGTTGGGTGGCCGAAAACACGAAAGCCGTCATCTTGAACATCGTGGCAACATACGCCACGAGTGGCTCCGGCTTTGTCGTGCCATCGGCGGTGGCAAAGGCCGGCGTGTTGGCGCTCACGCAATCGCTCGCCTCGGAGTGGGGCAAGTACGGCATTCGTTCTGTGGCCATCGCCCCCGGCCCGTTTCCCACCGAAGGCGCCTGGTCGCGGCTGATGCCCGAAGTTCTGGAACAGAAGAACTTTGGCGACGCTGCTTCGCGTATTCCCTTGGGGAGGGTGGGCGAGCACGGCGAGCTGGCCAACCTGGCCGCCTACTTACTCAGCGATTACGCCGGTTACATCAACGGCGACTGCATTCGCATCGATGGCGGAGAGTGGGTGCGTGCCGCTGGCGAGTTCAACTATCTCGAAGCCGTTTCGCCCGCCGAGTGGGACGAGATCCAGCGATCCTTGAAACCGAAAAAATAGCCGCGGCACCGCGCGAGACGCACCACGATCAGGCGAACTCATAGCCACGGCGTTGTGGACGGCTCAAGAGCGCATCTGCTTCAACGTCGTCGTCGAATCGTTCTCGTTGGGCGTTCCAACGTAGCGGGCGGCCCAGCCGCATCGAGATGTTCGCCAGGTGGCAGGCGGTCACGGAGCGGTGTTGGCTCGCGACATCGGAGATCGGCTGCCTGCCGGTGCGAATGCAATCCAAGAACTCGCGCAGGTGAATGTAATTGGCCGTCCCCCAGCAGCGCGTGCCGTTGTCGAGACGAATGGCTGAGGCGGGGAGCGGATCGTGGGCCAGCCGCTCGACGGGCGCCCCGCTGAGCCGACCGCGGTTCACGAAGATCCGCCCTTCGTCCCCTTCGAAGAGGATTCCGTTCTTCTCTTCGCTCAACCGCACCTGCACGACAACTTCGTCTGGATAGGTGAAATCGACCGTAAATCGCCGCGGGGTGTTATAGCCGTTGGCAACCTCGGGCAGCTCGGCCCGGCCGTCGATGGCCATCGGCCCGGAACCTTCGAAATTCAAGGCCCGGTGGACAATGTCCAGATGGTGGGCCCCCCAATCGGTCATGAAGCCGCCGCTGTACTCGAACCACCAGCGGAACGGATCGTACCGCTGCTTGCAAAACTCGGCCCACGGCGCCTGCCCAAGCCAAGCATCCCAATTCAACTCGTCTGGTGGAGGACAGATGCCGAACGGTCCGCCGGTGGCCTTCGCCGGCAGCGAGCTGGTCGGCAACGTAACTTCGACGCGGCGGACATGGCCCAGCCGGCCGTTGCGCACCAATTCGCACGCGGTGCGAAAGCGCCAGTCGCTACGTTGCTGGGTACCTACTTGCACCAGGCCGCCGGTGCGCCGCACCGCCTCGACGAGCAACTGCCCTTCTGCCACCGTGAGCGTCAGCGGCTTTTCACAATAGACCGCTTTGCCTTTCTCTAGGGCCGCGAGCGTGATCGGCGCATGCCAATGGTCGGGAGTCGCCACAATGACGCCTTCCAGATCGTCCCGGTCCAAAAGTTCCTGGTAGTGCTCGTGCACGGCCGCGCCGCTCCACGATTCTCGGCAGAGCCGCTCGGCCCGTCCGCGATGGACATCGCACACGGCGACGAGTTTTCCGCAGCGCCGCTGCAACTCGGTCCAACGGACCGTCGAGGCCAACTGCCGGCCGCGCGCCCCACAGCCGATCAAACCGAGGCGGATCGTGTCGCGCGTCGCTGTGTGTGCGATCGCGGCCGCCGAGCCGCCGACCGTGGCGGTGGCTGACCACTTCAGGAAACGACGACGATTGAATCGGAGCGGCATGGGATCCCTCGCCAGCGCCGCGGGCTAATAGGCCGGCAGCTCAAAACAGATGGCCTCGCGGTCGTTGCGTACCAACAGCAGACGACCGGCGAGCGCCGGATAATTCCAGGTCTTTTCGGCCAGCGCATCGCAACGTGCCAGCTCTCGGTGCGCCGTGGGGTCGGCGGCCACGAGCGCCAATTGGCCCGCTTCGCACTGCACACAGAGTAAGTCATCTACGAGCAGCAACTGACCATGACCGTAGCGGCCGGCCCGCCAGCGGCGAGATCCGTCGCGCAGGTCGACGCAAACAAGCACCCCCTCGTCGAGCCCATATACGAATCCGTCGAGCTCGACAGGGCTACAAAACTTCGTTTTCAGGTTCCGGCTCGTCCAGAGCGGTTCGACCGACCAGCCGTTCGCCGTCGGCTGCGCACGGACGAGCGCACATCCTCGACCGTAGCCAGTCGAAACGAACAAGCGATCGTCGCCGAGCGGCAACGGCTGCGAGCAGTTCGTGCCGGTATCATTCGTCCATGGAAACGTCCACAACACATCGCCGGTCGAGACGTCGTGGGCCGCGAGGCCCGCCTGAGTGAGGATCATGATCTGGGGTCGGCCGCCCAGAGTGCAGACCAGCGGCGAGCCGTAACCGGCCGGATCGTCGCCGGCGTGCCAGGCGGGCCGGCCACTGTGCCTGTCGTAGGCGACGAGCGACCGCCCAGATCCGCCGACGCTCACCACCACCAGGTCACCCACGACGAGCGGAGAGCCGCTCAACCCGTGGTATAGGTTGCCGGTGTGGTGCTCGGCCAATACATCCACCGACCAATATCGCTCGCCGGTCTTCGCGTCGAGGCAATTCAATAGGCCGGTCGCGCCGAGTGAGTAGACACGGCCGTCGCGCACTGCGGGCGTGGCTCGCGGACCGTCACCGACGGTCGCAGACGTGAAACAAACCGGGTCGGCATGCACCCAACACTCGTGCCCCGTCGCTGCCTGATAACAGACGACCGATTCTTCCGAATCGCGCTGCTCTTGTGTGAAGGCGTAGCCGCCCGCCACGGCAAAACCGCCCCATCCTTTGCCTATGTTCCGTCGCCACAACAAACGAGGCGCATGCGACGACCAACCTGATCGCAGCTTTACGCCGCGCACCACGCCCGACCCATCGTCACCGCGGAAGGCCGGGAAATCTTGCTGGATGGCCGGGGATAGATCGTGCGGCTTGGCCCTCTGCTCCGCGACCGGCAGCGACGCCGCGCTCACTACGGACTCGAATCGCCAGCCGACAATCGGCCGACCGTTGCCGTCGAGGCCGCCACAATCGACAACCGCGGCGCTCAGGAGTAGCGGAATGAGCGAGAACGCCAATTGTTTCACACAGCGCGGCCATGCTGCTTTGGTGAGCCACAGGTGAGCGGCGCACGCCAGCGAGATGGTCGTCGACAGGTAGATCACCACGACACCCGGCGCCGACAGGTCCGAGACCTGCCACACCCAACAGCCCGAGTGGACGAAACACCAGCCGGCGACCAGCGCCATGCTCATCGCACCAAGCCTCGGTCGCGCGTCCCAAGGTAGCCACCGCGACAGCGCCGCGACGACCGCCACCAACACCAGAACCATGAGTGGCCAATACGGCCGGGCGGACAGCCCAAAGGCGAACCAGCGCGCAAGAGCGCCCGACCAGGCGAGAGGAACGCCGACAAATAGGGCAACGAGCCAGACGGTCCACCCGGCCGCCAACAGCAGTCGGCGTATCGGCCCGTTTTGGCTCATCGGCGTACCCATTTACGATCGGCGGTCTGGAGCAGTCGAGTTCGATACCATTTGCGGCCAAACGGGGCAAGTGCGGTACGGTCGACCAAGGGAGCCATTCGGGATACCAGTCAGGGGCCCCATCCACAGACGGGCCAGAACTCCGATTTGCCACGCTGCCGAACAACTGCAAAATCGATCGCCCGTGACGCTATTCGTCCGCTTTGGTCGTTTGCTTACCTTGTACGGAATCAAGGATTTGGGGACGCACAAAATCGACGAATCGCGGATTTCTCACTTGGCAAGGCTTTCGCGGCGCCCTGCTACCTCGGCACTTTGATTGAATGCGCAGGCGCGACGCCGATCACCCACCGATAAGGCAATTCTGGCGCTACTGGCTGATTTGAAACAGTGCGGTATGCTGAGAAGGTAACCCTGGGGGTTTGGAGAGGCGAGTTTGGCCGTTCGCGGCCGAAAAGCAAAGAGAGCCGCGACGGGGGAATTAGCATGTGGGCGGCCGGTGGTAGAGCGAAGAGCGGCCAAGTGCTACGGTGCCACAGACGAGCGCGGGCTCGCGGCCGTCCACAAGATAATACACATTAACGACCTGCACACCATGATGGCCTACTTGCCGGCACTCGACCACACAACGCGCTCCCACCAATACAGCGGTAGGCAGATTCGGCCCGCCGATCTGGCCGGCCAGGTGGCGAAAGACGTGGTCGCGTAGGGGGGCCGCTTATGTCATCCGTGCGTGAATTCGAGGGGCGCGTGGCGGCGCTGGTGTTCGGGGACGTGATGCTCGACCGCCGCATCGCCGGGCAGGTCAATCGCATCTCGCCCGAAGCACCCGTGCCCGTGTTGAACGTGAACCAAGAGCACGCCTGCCCTGGCGGCGCGGGACATGTCGCCGCCTCGTTGGCGGGACTGGGTTGTCAGGTCACCGTGGCCGGCGTGGTGGGCGACGATACCGACGGTCGGACGCTGCTCGACCTGCTGCGGCAAAACTCGCTCTTCAAGGACGAACTGCTCGTACACGCGGGTGCCACTACCGTTTGCAAAACTCGCATCGTGGCGGGCACGCATCAGCAACTGGCCCGTCTCGACCGCGAGGGACCGCGACCGCTGCTCACGGCCGGCGCGGAGCGCATGGCCGAGCGACTTTTCTCGCAGATCGCCCGGCACGGCGTGGTAGTTGTGGCCGACTACGACAAGGGGACGGTCAGCGAAGATCTCGCGCAGCGGCTGATCCGGCGGTGTCGGGAGTTGGGCGTGCCCTGCCTGGTCGACGGCAAGAAGCACGATTTTGCGGCCTACGCTGGCGCGACGCTGCTGGCCCCCAACCAAATGGAAGTAGAACGGGCCGTCGGTCGGCGGTTGAAAGGCGATGCCGAGATCGCGACCGTGGCCGAGGAACTGCGTCAAAAGCTCCAGCTCGACTACATGGTTGTCACGCGCGGGGCCGACGGGCTGACGGTCGCTTCGGCCGACGGTGCGATACACGTCCCGGCCCAAGCGCGAGAGGTGGCCGACGTCACGGGCGCGGGCGATACCGTCGTCGCCGTGCTGGCCGCTTGCATGGCGGCCGGCTGGCCGATCGAAGAAGCCTGTCGGGTGTCGGTGCTCGCGGCGGGAATCGCAGTGAGCAAGCCCGGCACCTACGTGGTGCATGTGGCGGAACTCGAATCGGTCCACCGCGGCATTTCGCCCAAAGTGGTCGATTGGAACGGCGCGAAAAAGCTAGTGCAAGCCGCCCAACAGCATGGCAAGCGGGTCGTGTTCACGAACGGATGTTTCGACATCCTGCACGCCGGACACCTGTCGTGCCTCGAGCGATCGCGTCAACTCGGCGACATGCTCGTGGTCGGCTTGAATTCCGATTCGTCGGTGCGGGCCCTGAAGGGACCATCGCGGCCGGTCATCTCCCACGACCATCGCGCCGCCCTATTGGCCGGCCTGGCCTGTGTCGACGTCGTAGTCGTGTTCGAAGAGGAGCGGCCGGAAGCACTCGTCCGCCACGTAGCTCCCGACATCCTGGTGAAAGGGAGCGACTATTCGCCGGAACAGATCGCCGGCGCCGAATTCGTGATGAGCCGCGGCGGAAAGGTCGTCACACTGCCACTCGTGCCCGGCCTCAGCACCTCGAACATCCTGGCCACCCAGCGCACCGAGCGTTGAGGCCCGCGGCACAATCGGCGTTCCGCCGCGGAGCCGATAAGTTCAGAGCCTCATCAATCGGGGCTGTTAACCTTCCGCACCACGAACTCGATGGCCGATTCGGAAATGTAAGCGGCAGTGGTTTGGTCGACATGCGAGAGAGCACTCAGGAAGCCGCCGTCGAGCAACTCGATCTTGACGACCCGCGCGGTCTCAGGAAGGGTCTTCAATAAATCAAGCAGATTGCGGGAGACAGGAGACCAAGATCGTCGCTTATCGATAGTGAACGAGCATTTGTGGTCCTCGTTGTACCTGCTCGGCCAAACTCGCTGCTCGTAGAGATCTTCGTCGGGAATGAGCACGACCATGTGTCCGAACGGTTTGATTACTCGGAACCAGTTGTGCAGTGCTTCGACCGGATCGTGCATGTGTTCCAGGCAATGGCTGGAATGGAGGAACTCGTAGGAGTTATCGTTGATGCCCGTCAACAATTGAGCATCGCCATCCGCCAGGTCCCATTCGCGACAACTGCGCATCGAGGGGAATTGGTTTTTGTACTGCCCTAGAGGATCGCGGCCGCTACCGATGTCGATGCCGTCACCGACAAAAAAGTGTGACGCGTACGCGTGCTGATGAATACGCCGCATCACCGCCTTGCCGCAACCGAGCATTTCGTCGTCCCCTGATTCTTGTTTGTCTGGCCTCATGCCCTGCTGAATCGATTTGGTGTCGATGGTAGTCGTGGAAAGAATATCGGGCAAGCGAACGTGTGTTGCGGCAGCGATTCCATTTGAAGTCGAATCACATCCCGGATCGTTGTCACCTGCACGGTTGCGCAAGGAGGAACAGATCTTGTTCCGCGCATAACAACCCGGCAATCGCTTGGCAGCGTAAGCCATGCGGCGTAGATTGGGAGTGCTGATAGGTTACCAAGGTTGTCCAGCGACACGTTCATGCCCATTTCCATCGATGACGTCGCCTCGCTGCGACGAAACATCCGCAGCGTCGGTGCCTCGCCATGCCGAGACTGAATACGACCGACGGCTACAAGGCGGTTGGCGACATGGTGCTCCTTTCTTGGCTAGCCGAGGGTGCGCGCGGCTCGAGCGATCCGATCAACTTTTACGCGACTCGCGACGGAAACTATAACCTGCTCAAAATGATGGGGCAGGACGTCAGCGACGACCCAAGCGACACCGGTATCGGTTTGTGGCAGGTTTACAAGAACGAAGTCAAAGACGCAGGCCGCAAGCCCCGAATCGACTACTTGCGTGAATTCCTAGGAATCAAAACCGGCTATCGCCGCCCGCGGTTTTCGTTTTCCGAAGCCGACTTACAGTGGGCGCAGCAGACCCACAAAGATCATGGCAAGGATCTCGTATTGCTCTTCCCGCAGACACTTTGGAAATGCCGCGAATGGCCGACCTGCTACTGGGTCGAGCTTTCCTGGATGCTCAAAGCGCGCGGTGTCTCCGTCTTGGTCGTGTTGAAAGACAGGGAACAGGGACTGACGAATGTGCCGCGCGTGATCTGGGGTTTCGATATCTCCAAGGTGGCGGCTCTGATCAGCCTTTCTTCGCTCGTCGTAGTCAATGACAGCGGCGCGGCACATCTGGCCGGAGCGATGGGAATTCCCACGATCGCCCTCTGCGGGCCAACACGACCCGATTGCGCGTTTCACCATATGCCTGAAATCATCACCCTTACGCCCAGTGGCCCTCCAGACTGTGCTGGGTGCCACTTTCAACCGCCGTACAGAGCGGCCTGCGACATCGGTTGCCAGGTCCTGTACGCCCTGCAGCCTCACGTGGTGCTGGGTCGGATCGCGGCCGAGTTGGCCCTGATAGCGAACCGTCCCAAAATAGCGCCGGGCGACCTCCAGAACCGTTAACGGAGTTGCGATGCACCTTTGGCAAAAGATCGTCGACGAACAAAAGCTGGGCGCCCACTCGGAACCGAACATCCACCCACATGCCCCAGAGGAATATGCTCAGCTCTTTCATTGCGCCGGCGACGCCACGACTGAGCTCGAATACCTAAACTTGATCCATGCGCTCGTCTTCGCGACGAAGCCAGAGTGTTTGCTCGAAACTGGGTCGTGGCGCGGCATGGGCACGCTAGCCATAGCCTCGGCCATCGCCGCCAATGGGTTCGGCAAGCTCTATAGCATCGACTTGAAGCCTGCCGATGAGCTGCGCACGAATCTGAAAAAATACGGGCTGTCCGAGCAGGTCGAAGTTGTGGCGAATCATTCCATCACGTTCTGCGTGAACTGGACGGGTGCGCCGTTCGACTTCGCGTTTTTCGATTCCGACGTGCATTGCCGGGCGCGCGAGCATGACATTCTCAGACGGCGAGGCAAGCTTGCACCGGGGGCTGTGTGCGTGTTTCACGACACGAGCGCCATCCGGCACGGCGTCGACACGAGTTTCGACTTCATTCGCTACACCGAAGCCGCCCCGGGCCTGACCTTTCCTCTCTCACGCGGATTAAAAGTGGTTCAGGATCCACCTTTCCAATTCCCTTATCCTTGAGCGCATCGCAGAGCGCGGGGAACGCAAAGCGGGCAAGGTCATTGCGGCCTCTGCCGCCCGTCAATAACCGCAGCGGTCCATCGTTTCGCCCACCGTCGCGCGGCAGAGTTGGTAAAGCGCAGCGAGGTCGGGCGACTGGCCGCGACCTGTGGGATCGCGCGGGCCGCCGGGTACGACGCTTTCCTCGCGATCGGGTATTTCGAAGGATTGCGGAGGACGCCCGAGTACACCCGCCAGGCCGCGCACGGTTTCTTCGTAACGAGAGCCGAGGTCCTCGTAGCGGACGGTGACGACGCGCGGAATGTCGCGCGCAGCGGTGAGCCATCCGTCCACGTGCGCCGCCCAACGATGCATGATCGTCGGATACTGCCGCGTCTGGTAGCGCAGCATCGAGCCACAGGGCTCAGCGCGCGCCAGGGCGAGAGGATCGTCGACCTTCGGCCCCTCGAACCATTCCAAGCGATGGAGGAAGCGCCAGAAAGAGAGTAGCGTATCGACCGGGTTGCGGTGGATGACGACCACGACATAGCGTTCACAGATGCGCGACAGCTCGCCGCGAAAAAACTCGGCCTGGTGGTGCGATTTGATGACCGTGGCCAGGGGGCGCGTGGCGAGCCCGAGCAGATGGTCGCGAATGCTCGGAGGATGGAAATAGTTGATGGTTCCATCCTGGGGATCGAGGTTCACCCACGGGTCGCTGAGATATCCATAGCATTTGGCCAGTGTATTCATCATGAAATGCGTGCCCGAGCGCTCGTGGGATACGACCATGGCGGCGGGGCGGTCTTCGAAAAAGACCGCATCGGCGGGTGCAGTCATTCGTCGCTCGGTTTGGGTATCAAAAGGTCGAGCGGCCTGGTTTCGGCGCCGGTGCAAGCTGCCGACGGGCGACCTGTACCGAGGCCGAGACGACCGGCCGCTCGGCGGACGAACTTGGATTCGTGCGCGTCAACCTTAGCCGAAATAGTCGGGTGACGCCAGCAGACCGATCAGGGCGTCGATATCGTTGCTGTCCCGCCACTCCGACGGCTTCGCGGCAGGGAGAGAAAGCTGTTGATCCCAGCCTGCCGGTGTGCCGAGTCGTGTGCATCGGCCGCGCGCTTGCAAAGATCGGCCTGCCGGGCAACGATAGAATTCGTGGCGCGAATGTCGACGCGGGAACGGTCGACCTCGCCCCGACCGGTTCGGCCCGGTTGTTGCAACGCCCTCGTGGCGGAGAATCGATGATTCCGACTACCCAACTCAGTTCGGTTGTGCGTGCCACGCTCACGGGCAAGTTGCGGCGATGGTCGAAGCGGCTCTCCCTCATTTCCGCCGAAGAAGAGCGCCTACGCGGGCTATCGGACCACGAGCTGCGCAAGCGCAGCCTCTCCTTGCGGTATCAGGCCAAGAGTCATGAGCCGCTCGATCGACTCTTGCCCGACGCGTTCGCGCTGGTTCGCGAGGCGGCGCGGCGCACGCTCGGCATGCGCCATTACGACGTGCAACTGCTGGGCGGCATCGCGATGCACCACAACTCGATCGTCGAAATGCAGACGGGCGAGGGGAAGACGCTCACCGCCACCTTGCCGATCTATTTGAATGCTCTCGGCGGACACGGTGTCCATGTGGCCACCGTCAACGACTACCTCGCCCGCCGCGATGCCGAGTGGATGGGCCCGATCTACGAGCTGCTGGGGATGAAGGTGGGCGTCATCCAGTCGCAGCTTTCGCGGCCCAAGCGGCGCGAGGCCTACGCCTGCGACATCACTTACGGCACGGCCGGCGAGTTCGGTTTCGATTTTCTGCGCGACCGGCTGCTCGCAAGGCGGATCTCCGACGGATTGACCGACCTGCTCGGCGGCATGCTGGGGACCGTCGGCGACGACGCGGCCGAGCAGCCCGTGCAGCGACACCTGCATTTCGTGCTGGTCGACGAGGCCGACAGTATTCTCATCGACGATGCCCGCACACCTTTGATCATCTCGGCCGCGGGATCGCAAAAGGAGCTGATCGCCCGCGAGTGTTATCGCTGGGCGGCGGGCGTGGCGGGCCGCTTCCAGGAACGCGAGCACTATCTCTTCGATCCCGACAAGGGCACGGTCGAATTGACCGGTCCGGGCCGCAAACTTAGCCGCGGACTGGCGAAGCCGGCGGCCATGGACAGCGTCGGCACCTGGCCCACCTACGAGTACGTCGAGCGCGCGCTCAAGGTCAACCATCTCTACTTTCGCGAGCGGCAGTATGTCGTCCGCGACGGCGAAATCGTGATCGTCGACGAGTATTCGGGGCGCATGGCGGAGGGGCGGATGTGGTTCGACGGCACCCAGCAGGCGATCCAGGCCCGCGAAGGATTGCCCATTTCCATGTCGACGGGTCAGGCCGCGCGAGTCACCGTGCAGGATTTCTTTCTGCGCTACGAGGGAATGTGCGGCATGACGGGCACGGCCAGTAATTCGGCCCGCGAGCTGCGCAAGATCTGCAAAGTGAGTGTCTTGGCCGTGCCCACGCATCGTCCGGCCATACGGCAGCGTTGGCCCACACGGATTCTGGGTACCGCGGCCCAGAAATGGAACGCCATCGTCTCCGAGGTCAGTGAGTTGCGCGCCGCGGGCAGACCGGTGCTGATCGGCACGCGCTCGATCGACAAATCGCTCACGCTCTCGCGTGCCTTGACCGAGGCCGGAGTAGAACATGAAGTGCTCAACGCCTACCGCATCGCCGAAGAGGCGCAGATTGTGGCGCGGGCCGGCGAGCGCGGGCAGGTGACGGTCTCGACGAACATGGCGGGCCGCGGCACCGACATTAAGCTGGGCGAAGCCGTCGCGGAGTTGGGTGGCTTGCATGTCATTCTGAGCGAGATGCACGAGGCGGCCCGCGTCGACCGGCAGCTCATCGGACGCTGCGGGCGCCAGGGCGACCCGGGCAGTTATCGCCAATATCTCTCGCTCGACGACGACATCCTGCTCGCCGGCCTCGGTCCGGGCCGCGCCGCTTGGCTGGAAGATTACGGTAAGTCGACCCCCGGGCCGTTCGAGCACCTGCTATGGGTCTTTCGCAAGGCGCAGCGTGCCGTCGAGCGACGGCACTTCCGCCAGCGCCGCGCACTCATGCACTGGGAAAAAGAACGACAGAAGAGTCAACGCGAGCTCGGCCAGGATCCTTGCATCGACACGGCGGGCTAGAGTTCGGCGCCAACGCGCATGGCCCTACGGTTCGGCGGCAGCGAAAGAGTCAGACAGAATCCCCCACGGATCTTCCAAAGTGCTCGGCGAATTGGAAATTTTCTTCGGCGACGCCAACAATGCCGAGGCGCGGGTCTATGCGCGGCTGGATGAAGCCGGCTTGCCGTCGGGGTGTTCGCTGGCCGGGCGCGTGGTCGGGCCGACTTGCGAATACTCGCGGACGCTCTCGGCAGCGATTCCGTTTACGGAAAGGCGAACCCCGTCTATCGAGGGAAGTAGAGGAACGAGCCCGCGACTGGCTGAGGCAATCGTGCCCGATCCCTGCTTCTGGTCGCAAGAGCTGCCGTTTCTGTATCTGGCCGAAATCGAATTGCGATGCGGCGGCGAGCGGCTCGCCGCGGTCGAACGGCAGTTCGGCATTCGGCCGCTCGGCGCACGCAAACGGCAAATCGTCTGGGAGGCCCGCCCCTGGGTGTTGCGCGCGGCCGAAACCCGCGAACTGCCGATGCGCCCCCTCTCGGATTGGCGAGCCGCCGATCTGGCCCTGATCAGCGAGAATCCTGGCGATGACCTTTGCCGTGAGGCCAGCCGGCTCGGCACCGTTCTCATAGCCGACGTCACTGTGGAAAGCGACCAGGTTGTCGACGAATTGCGGCGGTTGGCTCGCTGGCCGGCCGTCGTCGTCGCCATCGTCGACTCGGCCCAGACCGTCAACGCAAAGGCCCGAGTCGTCGCCCGCAATCTGCTGCTCGCCGAACGGCTCGCCGGCAATTCTTTGCCCTCGCCCTGGGCCGACCTGGTAGTTTGTCCGGGCAGTTCGGACGAACAGATCACTGCGCTCGGCCGACAAATCGCCGTGCCCGTCGCCGTCGAACGGGCCGCCGGCTGGTGCGACGAACTTGCCGATGCACGGCGGCACTGCGACCTGCTGCAACGAGATCTGGCCGGCCACGGCGACTTCGCGGGCTATCTGGTGTAAGTTACAACTCAGATGCCACAGGACGCGCAAGCTACGACCGAAGGTCCGATCTCGGATCGCTACTCCCGCCAAATCCGTTTCGCCCCGCTGGGTGAGGAGGGCCAGCGCCGCCTGTTGGCCAGCCGCGTGCTCGTGTGCGGCTGCGGCGCGCTCGGAAGCGTGTTGGCGAACACCCTGGCACGCGCCGGTGTGGGAAGGCTGCGCATCGTCGACCGCGACTTCGTCGAAACGAGCAACCTACAACGCCAGGTTCTGTTCGACGAAGACGACGTAGCGGCCAACCTGCCCAAGGCGGTGGCCGCGGCACAAAAACTCCGCCGCATCAATTCGGAAATCGAAATCGAGCCGGTCGTCGCCGACGTCGATCACAAGAACATCCTCGCGCTTCTCGACGGTGTCGATTGCCTGGTCGACGGCACCGACAACTTCGAGACTCGCTTTCTCATCAACGACGCCACGATCAGTACGGGCACTCCCTGGGTCTACGGCGGCTCGATCGGCGCCGGTGGGCAGACGATGACGATCCTGCCCGGTGAAACCCCGTGCCTGCGTTGCTTGATCTCCGAGCCCCCGCCGCCCGGTAGTACCGAAACGTGCGACACGGCCGGAATCCTGGGTCCGATCGTCAACGTCATCGCCTCGATTCAGGCAAACGAGGCCATCAAGATCCTCGCCGGTCGGCGCGAGGCGGTGCAACGCTCGTTGCTCATCTTCGATCTGTGGGAGAACCGTTTTCTGGCGATGAAGGCGGCCGGCCTGCTTGAAGGGTCCGAATGTCCGGCCTGCGTGCGGCGAGAACTCGACTGGCTCTCGGGACGGCGCGGCACGCACACGGCCGTGTTGTGCGGCCGAAACGCCGTGCAACTGGCGCAGCCCGCCCGCGTTGCCGTTTCGCTCGATGCTGTGGCACAGAAACTCTCGGTCGCGGGCGTCGGCCGCGTTGCTCGCAATCCCTTCTTGCTGCGGTTCGCAGTCGACGGTTATACGATCACTCTGTTTCCCGACGGCCGCGCGATCATCGGCGGCACCTCTGACCTTGCGGCGGCGCGTACGGTGTACGCCAAGTACATCGGCGCGTAGCTCGAATGGCAGTCCGTGCGGCAACACGACGCGTTCTCATTGTTCGGCGTGGTGAACTCGCGGCATGTACGCGCCACGAGAAAGTGTCTCACCGTGGGCGGCAATTCTCGCGGTGATGCCGGCACCGGCGTCCTTCTCGCCGAGTCGCTGTCGGCCTTTCGCGCTGATTATGTATTCGCCGGCCACGGCGCCCGCCAACCCGGCACGGCCTTCATCGAAGAGAATGTTGGAGCGCACCGAGGCGGCCCTGTCGGCGACGGCGAATGGTATGTCGTCATGGCGGTGAGGGCCGCTCGCTGAACAGATAGGCGAGCAGGTCGCGCAGCTCCTGGCCGGTCTTTATCAGCCCGGAAGGCATCGGCGAAATCGGGCTCGCCGCGCGTTCTTCGATTTCGGACTTGGCGATGTGCAGGCGCTGCGCGTCGGGGAGTAACAGCTCGATCTTGTCGTCGGCGTCGTTGACCACCAGGCCGCTCACCGTGCGGCCGTCGGCCAGACTGACCGTCGTTCCGCGGAACGGATCGGCCACTTGCTTGCTGGGCAGCAAGATCGACTCGACGACGTAGGCTGTCGTAAACCGCCGACGGACGTCGGCCAGATTCGGCGCGCCACCGCCGGGTTGATCGAGTGTCACGCCGTGGCACTTCGTGCAGCCGAGCGATCCGAACAGCCCGCGGCCCCGTTGGGCGTCGCCGTGGGCGACGGCATCGGTCCAATCGGCCGACAGCAATTCGGCCGGAACCCGATCGGCGCCCGCTGCCCCTTGCTTGAGCCGCTCGGCCAACAGGCTGAAATCGACCTTCTCCGCCACCGTCGCCACGACGCTACTCGGCGCACGAAACTGAATGCCGACTCTCCGCGCACGATCCACGCGCACCAACAAATCGTTGCCGCCAGGCTGCAATTCGAGGGCCGCCGCGTGGGAGACCACGGCCGTCGCCCGGCCGTTGTGCCAGATGCGTGGCTCCTCACCGCCGGAGACTTCCACGAGCGCCGGCTGCCGCACCGTCGATTGAAGTTGGAAACCAAGATAAAGGTGGTTCGTCGCCCCCGTCGTATCCGACTCGTCGAAAGGGAGCTCCGTCTGTTTCCAAGAAACCCGACCGGTGGCCGTCGTATGGGTCGCCGCCAGATCGAGCGGCCCTCCGTCGGGCGGCGACACCTTTTCTAGGCTGAACGAGGGGTCGCCGATTGGCCCCAGGACCCATGCCCGATTGATCGTACGAGGTGCGAAACGGGCTGACTGTTTTGCCAGCACGCGGCGCCGGGCCTCGGCGGCGAGCGGTTCGGCCCGCGAATCGTTCAAGAGCGAAAGAAAATAGGCCGCTTGGTCGACGACATCGGTGCTATCGTCGCCGAGAGCGCCGACGAGAAGTTCGAAAAGTTGCTGTTGCTCGGAGGTGTGCGGCACCAATTTCCACCATTCGGCTATCGTAAAACTGCCGACGCGTCCTAGCGCGCGCAGGTCGACGGGTTGCGCGGCGTCGGCAAACGTGAGTGTGAAGGCCGCGTTGCCGGCCTCATAAGTCAGCGGCAGATTCTCCGGCGGCACGAAATCGGCGGGAGGTACGGTCAGACGAAACCCGGCAGCCAGCACGCCCGCGCGACGCGTGATCGCAGCGGACGACTGGGTCAATTGAACCAGATCGTCTGGCGTTGCACGCCGGGAAAGGAGCGATGCCGCGGTCTGGCGCAAGTAAGCATCGTCACCGCTCGCGAGACGGGCGATCGCGTCGACCGGCAGTCGTCCCGCGCGGTCGAACAAGGCTGCGAGCGCGGCAAGCTGCACGGTCGGATCGGCATCGTCGAGCGCGGTCGCGAACCACTCGTCGGGGACGTCGAGCGCCGAAAACTCAGTCAGCGCAAGGACCGCCTGGCGGCGAAGTTCGGCATGACGATGGAGCCCCCACGTCAGCAGCAGCCGCTTGGCATCAGGTGAACCGCTGGCAGCAGACAACCACGGCAGGTGCGCATACAGCGGCCCCGGTTCATCGACTTCCCCCATGCGTTCGATCGCCTCATCGAGCAACGGGCCGCCGCGGCGCAGGATTTCTTGGTGGGCGGCGAGGCGGCGCTGCCATCGCGAATCGGAGAGCTCGGCCCACAGCACTTCCGGCGAAGCCTCCGTCACGCCCTCGGGCAACGGGCGATTGTCGGGCGTTTCGGTGTTGTGGGCCACGATCAGGTCGCTGAAGCAGTGGGGCGACCAAACGTTACCACCGAGGTACAGCGACGTGATGAAGAGTCGACCGTCGGAAGCAATCGCCGCACCGACGGGACGGGCAAAATCGGCTCCCTGCAGAAAGGGCATCTCTCGGCTCGAAAAACTGGCGCCACGGGGAGCGAGCGGATAGCGGTTCACGGCGAGTTGGTCCCAACGGGCCATGAGCAGCCCGCCGCCGTCGCTCAGCAGATCGCATGGTACGCCGCGACCGAGATCGGCCGTGAGCGGCTCGACCAGATCGAACCGGCGCACGCTCTTGGAGGCCATCCAGCCGCGCGGCCAGGCAAAGTCGATGTGCGGTGTGACGTGCAGCAGTCGGGCCGGCGCGTAGAGATCGGCCCGACTTTCGTGGTCGTTGTCGTTGGTGAAGAGGTTCCACTGGGGATCGAACGCCAGGCCCACCGGCCCGCGCAGACCGCCCGCCACGATCCGCACACGGCTGCCGTCGGGACGCACCCGCAGCACCGCGCCCACGCCCGTGTACGAAACCTTGTCGCCGTTCGGACCACTATACAGGGTCCAATGCCCCCAGTGATCCGGCCGGCTCCAATCGCCGTAGTTCAAGAGCGGGTCGCCGTGTGTCAGATACAGATCGCCTTCCGGCCCCCAGGCCAGGCAGTGAAAACTGACGTGCAGATCGAGCGGCAGGCCCCAGAGGATCCGTCGCGGTTTGACGTCCAATTCGACGCGGCCCCGCGGCAGGAGATAGAGCGCATTGTCGGTCAGCACATAAAGATCGTCGCCGCGAAATTCCAAGCCCATCACGATCGAATCGGCCGGCAGTCGGCAGACCTGCTGGCGGAGTTTGAAATTCGGACCACCGCGCCCGTCGGGCTCGAACAGATAGACGGCCTCGCGAGCGCCGACGAAGACACGCCCCGCACTATCGACCTTTACCCCCAGATAAGCGTCGTCGCGCGACCGATCGACAAGATATGTTTTCCATTCGAGCGCCCCGTCTGCCGGTTTCAGATTCGGCCCCACCGGGGGCGGCGATGTTGCATCGCCCGCCGTACTTGCGATCAACTTGGCGGTGTTCTTCAACGTCGATCGGTCTTCCAGGTCGCCCCGCTGGGCCGGATCGACGATCCACAGGCCCGTCGTGCGCTCATCGGCGGTCGGCGGCTCGTCGCCTCGATGAACGCCCTCGCGAATTCCCCGTGTGAGGCGGATGTAAGCGATATCGCCGTTGCAGCCGATTCCACCTTCGACGAGCCGACCGATCGCCAGGCCTCCGGGCACAGTCGCTTTGCCGCCATGCTCGACGGTCTGGTCCGCCACGATCTGCCCGTCCAACGACAGCCGCACGCGGCCGGCCTCGTAGAGCATCGCCACGTCGTGCCACGCGCCGTCGCAAATGTTGCCGGCCGAGCGAACATGGTCTGGCGTCATGCCGGGCAGGTAGGCGGTCAACAGGCCGCTCCCCGCCATCGAAAAGATTTCCCAATGGCTGGCCGACGCCTTGGTATCGCTGGCAATCAGGATGTTGTAGTTGTCGCGAGACAGAAGCTTAACACGGCACTCGACGGTCAAGGGCGGCTGGCGATACTCCGGCTTGCCTTGGGCGACGCGACCGGGAAACGATCCTCCGGCCTGCGGCGAGGCCGCCTCACCCACAGGCGTGCGGGGCGTCGGCCGAGTCTCACGGGTAGTTCCTGCGAGCTGCGGTACAAGCCAATCGAGGCCGTCGAGATTGTCGCGGAGCCGCTCCTCGGCGTCGTCCATGGTGTGACCAAGAATGCCTATCGGGCCGCGATAGCCGCTGGCGCAAATCGTTCGAAGCAGCGGCAGGTCGATCTCCCCTTGCCCAAGCGGCAAAATCTTCCTGCCGACGCGGTCGCCGCCCCGATCCATGCCGTTGAGGTTGAGGGCCAGTAAATGCGGCAGCATCTTTTTGAGAAGCGATTCGAACCGGTCGAGATGGTCGTGGCCGTGGTGCAGGTTGTAGACGATGCCGACGTTTGGCATGCCCAGCGCGTCGATGACGGCAAGTTGGTTCTCCGGCTCGCCGAACCATCCACCGTGGTTGTACAGCGCCACCTGGCAACCGATCTTTTGGGCCTCTTCGGCGATCGGCCTGAGAGCGGCAGTCGCGGCAGCGAGCTTGGCCTCCTGGCCACTTTGGGGCGCGGGGTCGCCCATGGTGACCCACAACTGCGTGTGAAGCCGATGTCGCCGCAGGCCGTCAAGAAGGGCACGCGCGTCATCGTTCAGCGCGGCGGGAAACCAGACCGCGGACAGAGAGATCTTGTGTTTCTCCAGCGCCACCAGCTCGCGCTCGAACGTCGGCAGGTGCTCGGCGCGCCAGTCATAAGCGAATTGCTTGAAGCCGAGGCGGTCGAGCATCGCCACTCGTTCTTCCGGGGTGCGATGCGCCCGATCGAACGGCACGATGCACCAGGCCACGAGGTTGTCGCGCGCGAACAACGAGTCACAACCCTTCTCGGAATGGGCCGAATCGTGTTTACCGGCGAGGAGACAGGCCGTGGCGAGCACGAGCCACAGACCAGGTGTACGGCGTGATGGCGTCATAACGAAATACTTTGACGTTTTGATGTTCGTTGCCGATTGATGTTCGTTGCCAAATCGAGCCCGAGTCCTGTTCCGCAAAAGTAGGCGGCCGAACCAACCAGTGTACCTGATGCCGGCTTGGAGGCGCGATTCGCCGGCGGTCGGTTGTCTCCCGTACGGGATCTTGCCCGGTTTTCGGAGAGGCTCAAGCATTCGCGTGGCTGGGGCAGGGCGATTGGCGGAGGGCGCCGCGCGTGTCAAATGGCACGTCTCTTGGATGCGGCCGTCGGGGACTTTACGGCATGGCCGACGCGCGCGCCTCGGCAAAAGCCGACCTTGGCCACGCCCGGGCCGGCCTTTATTTTAAGTCGCGGGCGATGGCGTACAGCTCCTCGGCGTCGAGGATCTGGTCGTTCGATTCGAATAGCCGCTGGATGGCCGCTTTGTGAATCTTCATCTTCGTGCCGCCGACGCCGAGTGCGCCGTAGCAGAGCTTGCCATCGCGATCGGCCCCCTTGTCCATCGGTTCGATGCCCGCCAGCCCCACCGGTGGAACCGCGTTGAGATCGATGGCCACGCGCAAGGTTTCGGAGCGCAACGCTTCCCGCGAAGCCAATTCAACTCCCGCAGCGCCGGCCGCGATGACCACCGCGGCACCATCGAGGGCGGCGACCGTCTCGGCATCGGAGCCGGTCCGCACGGCCGTGAGCCGGGCGGAAGGATAGCGATCGCGCACGGCGCTGCAAACCGCCTCGCCCCGTTCCAGGCGCCGTGAGGCGACCCGTACTTCCGCGCCTTCGAGGGCCAGCAGACGCGCCACGCGCTGGCCGACCGGACCGGTAGCGGCCAGCACGAGGGCGGTACTCTCCGCGAGCTTGACGTGCTTGCTGGCCGCCCACACGGCCGCGGCCGCCGTCGTGTTCGCGCCGGACGGGTCGAGCATCGCCGAAACCCGCATGGGGCCGAAGAAGGCGCGGCGGACCTCGGCTAGCACGGCCTCACCGGCAGTCACGTCCGAGCCGCCGACGAAGATCGCGGTGTAGCGCAAGTCGGCCGGCCCGCGCGTGAAGATCGCGCCGTGGACGCGCTCGCGCACGTTCTCGGGCGTGATGCCGTGGTGCCGAAACAGGTGTTCGGCGCCGGCGTCGATCGCCACCACGCTGTCAAAGACACTGGGCTGCTCGTCGGTGTCGAGCTGCAACAGGATCTTTGGTTTGCTCATCGCCGTTGGGTGCTCTTCAGCCTTAGAACCCGCGGAAGGGGTGCTTGGCCGAGTCCTTACCGGCGATCATCTCGTCGGCACTGGGCTTGCTCGACATGGCGTTGACGATCGCCATCTTCGTCGCTTCATAATTGAAGTCGTAGATCTTCTTGTCGTCCTCGGCGGCCGGATGGATGAAGACGCCGCACACGATCACCAGGTCTTCGGCCTGATCCTTGCGAATGACGCCGGCGGCCACCGAATCGGCTACGGCCTTGGCGACGGCCGACTGGGCGGGACCGAACATCTGCACGGCCTGCTTCATGCCCTTGATGGTGACCTTGGTGATGAGCACCGTGGCCGGCTTCACGGCCAGGTTCGGCGTGAGGACCGCGAGCAAGTTCGAATGGCCTTCGCTCTGGCGGGCCAAGGCGTTGGCGAAAGCAATGCCGACGGGGCCGTCTTTGCTGCCGATCAAGAGGTCGATGTGGGCAATCTCGTTCCCTTCGCCCGCCAGCGCTTCACCGATGAACATGGACATCTCTCTATCTCCCTATGTTGCTTGAGTCTGGGCTCGTCCGCCACCAAGGCCAAAAGCAAGCGAGAGTGGCCCGCGGTGGGCTCCTTTGCGTGCGCTTTGCGTTTGCCGACGGCAGTGAGTAATTCAAGTTCGCAAGCGAAAACGATAGCAAACACGCCGGCAAATGCAATGACCCGCCCCTGGCATTGTCCGCGGCACCGGCCGCCGCCCACTTGCAACCTGCGCCCAGTCGGCTACATTGGTCATCCTTGCCGGAAAAGCCCTCGCAGCTTTCCTGGTTTTCCTACCGCGTGGGGCACCTTCACGGATGGCTCGGCCGGGCATTAAGCCCTGCGGCATGAGCCTCGGCGTCGGGCACGATGTCCCGTCAGCAATTGGATTTACGTTCGGGCACGTAGCCCGACTTCGCGCGCAGGGGCCTTAGTTTTCGCCTGGAACTGTGAACGTTCCCACACCATGGAGGAATAGCAACGATGCTGACCGAATCGCTGATTTTAGCCGCCGCGCTTGGGTTCGCGGCAGAAACGGCCAAGCCCGAATCGGCCTCGACGAGCGAGGAAGCCGTTACGACCAAGGCACCGGAAAAGGCCAAGGCCGGCACGGTAGAACTCTTTCCCGCCGAAAAGGAAATCATTCAACGAACGAATGCGGAGCGGAAGCGGCACGGGCTGCCGCCTCTGGTGGTCGACGCCTCGTTGACCAAGACTGCGCGAAAGCACGCTTACTGGATGGCTTCGTCGCACACTCTGCAACACGCCTCGGGCGACTGGGCAGAGAATATCGCCCAGGGACAAACGACGCCCGCGCACGCGGTTAGCTCATGGATGAGCTCGTCGGGCCACCGCGCCAACATCCTCAATCGCCGCCACCGCCGCATCGGCGTGGCCGGTTATCGCAGCGCACGCGGCGACGTCTTCTGGTGCCAACAGTTTAAAGAGTAGACTGGAGCCGGAGATCACTCAGGAATCCGTCTCGTGGGCGCATGAGGGAATCGCTCCTCATTTTGGGGGCGAGTGTACGGGCAGCCGCTCAGTCGGCAGCTCGAATCGGCCTGCGCCCGTTCTGCGGTGACCTGTTCTGCGACGCCGACCTGCCCGAATGCGCGATCGGGCAGGTCGCGCGCTCGTTTCCTACCGATCTACTACGCATCGCCGAGCAAGCGCCGGCCGGTCTGTGGATGTACACAGGCGGGCTGGAGAACTATCCGCGTGTCGTCGCGCGTATATCGCGACGGCACGAGTTGCTCGGCACGGCGCCGAAAAACTTGCGGCGAGTTCGCGACCCGTTTGAATTGCACCGCGTGTTCGGCCGAGCGGGTTTACTCGTTCCCGAATGCCGCGAAAGCGATGAACGCGTGCCACGCGACGGCGGTTGGCTGATCAAGCACCGTGGCTCGAGCGCCGGCCTGCGGGTATTTTTGTGGCAGAAAGATAGCCCTTCGGCCCGCACGCGGGGCTGGTACTTTCAACGGCGCATCGAGGGACTGTCCGTGGGCGCGGTCTTCGTCGCCGCCGAAGGGCACGCAACGCTGCTCGGCATCTGCGAGCAACTTCTTGTTTCCGTGGACGAGCGGCCATTCCAATACGGCGGTTCGGTGGGGCCTCTGTCGCTCGGGCCTGACCAGCAAGCAATCGTGACCGACATTGGCCGCGTGCTGGCCGCGGAGTTCGAATTGCGCGGGTTGTTCGGAGTCGATCTGATCGTCGCCGCCGACGGTGTCTGGACGATCGAGGTGAACCCACGCTACACAGCATCGGTCGAAGTGCTCGAACGGGTTTTTGGCTTCAACGCCGTTAGTCTGCAGATCGCCGCCTGCCGCGAAGGACAAGTGCCCGTCGTCGAGTCGCCGCCGGCGCCATCGGCAGGCAAATCAATCCTCTATGCCGAAAGGACTTGCGAGATCACGGCCGATAAGTCCGCAGCGCTCGAAAAGCTCAGGGGCGGTCAACCGTGGCCCATCGTGGGCGACGTTCCTCGCACCGGCACGCGGATCGAGCGCGGCCAGCCGGCCTTGACGCTATTCGCCGACGGGCCGAGCGCGGCCGCGGTGCGCGAGTCGTTGCGCTCCCTTTCCGCCGAAGTGCGGGCGGAACTTGGTTTGTAGCCCGACGCGATCAGACCGCCGGGTCCGTTTCCTTTTCCTTCCACTCTTTGCCGGCCAGCACCGGCTCGTAGTCAGGCCGGCCGGCAAGCGTGGCGATCTCGCGCATGAATCGTCGCGTGAGCGATTTGAGAACATCGCGATCGCCCTCGCGGCCATAGTATTCGGAAATATCGATCGGCCGGCCCACCTTCAGCCGCGTCCTGGCGGTCATCAGGAAAAAGCCAAAATCGGTCCCGTCGTGCGGCGATCCTTCGATATAACAGGGCACGACCGGGACACGAGCTTTGAGCGCGACCATCGCCGCGCCGGCCCTGCCCGGCAGCATGAACCGCTTCCGGTCGTTGATGCGGCCCTCGGGGAACATGCCCACCAGGTCGCCACGCTCTGCCAATCGCATGGCCATCTTCGTGGCCGCTGTATCGACGCCGCTGCGGCCGGTCGGTATGGCCGCGAGAATCCTGAGCGCCAACCCCACCAGCGGCAGATGGAAGTATTCGCGGGCGACCATCCAATGCACCGGCCGGTCGCACGCCAAGGCGATGAACGCCGGATCGACGGGGCAAATATGGTTGCAGACGATCACCGCGCCCTGGCCGCGCGGCAGGTCGATCTTGCCTTCGACGCGGGCGCGCCAGCGCACCCTGGTGATCATCAGATTGAACAGGTATATAGGCAACTGGGCGAACGTGACCCCCATTTGGCGGCGCAGCCGAACGATCTGAAACGCCAGGGCGGCGATAAGCAGATCCAGCGCGATAACGGCGATGAGTCGAGTTGCAGCGTCGGAGAGCATCGGGCGGTTCGGGGCAAAGAACCCGACTATAATCGCCTGAGCGACCGGGAGCGATAGTGATGCGAATCGGCGTGGTAAGCGACACGCACGGCCACGTGTTGAACACGTACCAGGCCGTGAGGATGTTGGAAAGCCTGGACGTGAAGCTCGTCATCCACTGCGGAGATATCGGCTCCGCGGATATCGTGCGTCTCTTCGACCGCTGGCCCACCCATTTCGTCTTGGGAAACGTCGATCACGATCAGGTCGGCCTCGAAGCCGTTATTCGCAAAGCCGGCAAAAACTACCACGGCCGCTTCGGCTCGCTCGAGTTGGCCGAAAAAAAGATCGCCTTCTTGCACGGCGACGATACGGCCCTGCTGCGGCAAACCTCGACCAGCGGCGAGTGGCACTTGGTCTGTCACGGTCATACGCACGTCGCCAAGCGGGCGCACGAGGGCCAAACGCTCGTGCTCAATCCGGGCGCCCTGTATCGGGCGACTCCCCACTCGCTCGCCTATGTTGAGCTACCGTCGTTGGAAGCGACGATCGTTTCTGTCTGACCGGCACGCACACTCGCGAAGCTATGTGAGTCGCACTCCGTCGGCGATTCCCACCCTTCACCTTGGTGCAGGATCGGGTGACCTTCAAGAAGCGATCGAAATAGTCTGCGCCGGGCCGATATTCGGGCTCGCTGCTGTTCCGCCGGTTCCATCGGCTCTCTCTTCGCTGCGCGATCCTGACCGCGACTTTCTCTGAGCGCAATAAAAAACCCGCGACGGGCTGGCTGACCCGTGCGGGTTTCTTATCTGACAAGTTTCGGTAGTCTTGCCGGGCTGGCAGCTTCTTGCGAAGCATGCCGCCGGCCGATCCCAAGCGAGCACAAGGACCGTCCCCACTAAAGTCGCGTCGATGTCGCCATCGGCGTGACTAGACACCCGAAATTCGGGTATCAGGAATCCTTAGAAAGGAGGTGATCCAGCCGCAGGTTCCCCTACGGCTACCTTGTTACGACTTAGTCCCAATCGCGGAGTTCATCTTCGGCGCTTAGCTCCTTGCGGTTGCCGCAGCGACTTCGGATGCCCCCCACTTTCGTGGCTTGACGGGCGGTGTGTACAAGGCTCAGGAACACATTCACCGCGGTATGCTGACCCGCGATTACTAGCGATTCCGGCTTCATGCAGGCGAGTTGCAGCCTGCAATCCGAACTGGGGCATGTTTTTTGGGATTTGCTTGCTCTCGCGAGTTGGCATCCCTTTGTACATGCCATTGTAGGACGTGTGCAGCCCTAGTCATAAAGGCCATGAGGACTTGACGTCATCCCCACCTTCCTCCGGTTTAACACCGGCAGTCTCACTAGAGTCCCCGCCATGACGCGCTGGCAACTAGTGACAAGGGTTTCGCTCGTTAAGGGACTTAACCCGACATCTCACGACACGAGCTGACGACAGCCATGCAGCACCTGTGCACGTTGTACCCGAAGGCCTGGCTCCCCTTTCAGGGAGTTAATCCGTGCATGTCAAGACTAGGATAAGGTTCTTCGCGTAGCCTCGAATTAAGCCACATCCTCCACCGCTTGTGTGAGCCCCCGTCAATTCCTTTGAGTTTTAGCCTTGCGACCGTACTTCCCAGGTGGCAGACTTAACAATTTCGCTCCGACCGCAACGGGGTAAGACCCGCTGCAGTCTAGTCTGCATCGTTTAGGGCGTGGACTACCGGGGTATCTAATCCCGTTCGCTCCCCACGCTTTCGTGCCTCAGTGTCAGTACCGGCCCAGTCACCTGTCTTCACCATCGGCGTTCCTGACGATATCTACGCATTTCACCGCTCCACCGTCAGTTCCAGTGACCCCTACCGGCCTCAAGCACGCCAGTATCCAAAGCAGTTCCCGGGTTGAGCCCGGGGATTTCACAATGGACTTAACGCGCCACCTACGCACCCTTTAAACCCAGTGATTCTCAGTAACGCTTGGGACCTCTGTATTACCGCGGCTGCTGGCACAGAGTTAGCCGTCCCTTTCTCTGGGCTAGATCAACTTTACGCCTTGTTAGTGCGCATCGCTTTCTTAACCCTAACAGTGGTTTACATCCCGAAGGACTTCGTCCCACACGCGGCGTCGCTCCCTCACCGTTTCCGGCATTGGGGAAGATTCGTTGCTGCAGCCCCCCGTAGGAGTCTGGCCAGTGTCTCAGTGCCAATGTGGCTGGTCGTCCTCTCAGACCAGCTACCCGTCATCGCCTTGGTGCGCCGTTACCACACCAACTAGCTGATAGGAGATAGCCCGCTCTAAAACCGATAAGCCTTGCGGTCCTCACCTTTGATCGCAGAAAAATGCTCCCCCGCGATTTTATGGGGAATTACCCGATCTTTCGACCGGCTATGCCCCAGTTCAAGGTACGTTAGCTATCCATTACTCACCCTTGCGCCACTGGATGTATTGCTACACCCCGTGCGACTTGCATGCCTTAGCCACGCCGCCAGCGTTCACTGTGAGCCAGGATCAAACTCTTCAATTATTTGTCGTGCCCCGATTACTCGTCCCTCCGAAAAGGGCCTTTCACCAGGTTCGTTTCAAAAAAGAAAAGCTTGCCTATAGCAAGAGCATCCGACAACTTCTAAGGAAGCCGCCGGACCCCCGGGTAACCTGCACCGCCCTCGCCGCCGCACCTGCCGCAGATCGCTCCGCCGCACATGACAGCTTCGAAAAACAATACAGCCCGGAGTAACTCAAAGCATCTCTAGTGATTGCTCAAAAAATTACTCTTGGGTAAGAGTAGTATTTGTTCGTTCACGCACACGAGAAAGATGCTCTGATCGACCCCCGCTCGCAAGAACGGAGGTCTAAAGCTTTCAAGCGACCGCCGCAGCTTCAAGCCGCCGCCGGCCCGCAACACCTCCCTTCCGGAAGATCCGCAAACCAGCAACAACCCGTGTGTCGCTGCAACCGCCGCCACATCCTCGTGGCGTCCAAACCGTGTTCACTTGTCAAAGA
>DASZTS010000134.1:0-7385 GCA_035547915.1 Pirellulales bacterium
TGAAAATCGAACGAGACTTCGCTACACTCTGTTGCCACGAGGCCGCCTCCATGCAAATGGCCAAAGTTGTTTGTGCAAGACCAACTTATGCCAGATGGAGCGGCCTTTTTCTATGGGGGCGGTGAGAAATGCGGGCTAGCAGAATGAGAACCAGGATGCACAGTCGTTCCGGGCCAAGCTGAAACCGTCGGGTCGGTCAGGGTGAGCTCGGGTTTCCCGGATTTGTTAACCGCCTTTTAGCCGTGCGACCGGGTGTCTGTTGAGTGTCGGCCGTCATTCGTTCGTGGTTCTTCCGGGTCATCCTTGCCCGACCGTATCGCCGACCAAACCAAGGCACATGCAACCCCGTTCGCCAACGAGAGGCACCAGATGACCGGCAACGCAATTCGCAAGCCGCCCAGGATCATCACGAGCGTGTCAGCGGGCTCGGTCAACATCGACGAGCCACCGGCCACACATCCATAGAAGAAGTAGATTGCCGCTCCGCCTGTGGCCGGTACCGTCGCCGCGATCCAAAACACGCGCAACGCCCCATGCGACTTGCACGCCGCAAGGATCGCGATCGACGCGAAGAGAATCCCCAGGAACTCGAGTGCCAGGCATGACTTCCACGAGGTCTCGGCCGCCACAGCCGCGACGGCGGCACCGATGGCCGCTGTGGCAATCAGCAACAGACGGATCGAAAATTGAAACCCTCGGCCCATGAGGGTTAGGATAGACGATCTTTCGGGCGCATGAAAAGTGCCAGGCATGACTTCCACGAGGTCTCGGCCGCCACAGCCGCGACGGCGACACCGATGGCCGCTGTGGCAATCAGCAACAGACGGATCGATTGCCGCGGAGTAATCCTCGGCTATTCAAGCTTCGAGCGTCGATAGTAAACTATGCGTCGAGCCTCGCTGCTTAGCCGCTTGATCTTGACCCGGCAGGCCCTCGTTGGACGGAGCATAGCCTGTCAGACGGCTTTTACGGCCGAAGGTACTGAGGCAATCTACCCCCGTCTCGGGCAAGAGTCTGAGTCGGACAAATGTGCGGTACGGTTTTGCCTGCTTTGAAGTCGACGGAATCGGAATCCATAGAGAGAATTCGGCTTCTAAAGGCTTCTGCCTCGTCGTTTCGGCCTGTTGTCGCCAGGAAGTCGGCCAGGGCGTTGTAGGAATCGTTAAGCACGGACCTGTAGGTGCTGGACAGGTGGCCGTGACAGTCGACCAATAAGCGCTCCATCACCGCAACGGCTTTCCGGAACGCCGCTTCTGCGTCTTGGGGGCGAGCGATATTCAACATCGCGACAGCCCAAGACCGGTGTCGAATGCATAGTTGTACCCGATGTTCGACCAACGCTCGGTTGTCGGCGAGCATTTCTTCGATTAGTTCTATTTCTCTACGGTAAGCATGTTCCGCCTCTTCATATCGAGCCGCGTCCTTTGCCAAAAGGATGGCAAGCTCGTGCTGCGTGTGTGCGCTCTCCCAACGGCAGTAACCGTGGCCGGGCAACTCGGCAAGCAACGACTCGAACGTGTCTCGGGATTGTTTGTAGAGTCGTTCACCCTCATCAAGCTTCTGGTTCGCTACAAGGGCCAAGCCGAGGGCCCGCGACGCGGAAGCGAAGCCATGTCTGACCCCGCTGTCCATCGGGAAACGGACCAACAACTCTTCCGCCGCCGCCACCGCGTCACGCCCGAGCGATTCGGCTTGCTGACTGCGCCCCACGTCCGTCAACACCCATGCCAGACGCTGGCGGCCGTTAACCAACACGGTGCCATAGTCGCTCACGTCCGGGAAGTCGGCAACCAGTTTCTCAGCGATGGAGATTGCTTCGCTCAGCAGGCGCTCGGACTCTCGCGGTCGGCTCCATTGCAAGAAGCCGCCTCGGTCTATCAGCATCGTCGCCAAGCGATGGCAATGAGCCGGGACGCCGGGAAAGTCGTGAATCAACTTCTTCCGCGTGTCCAGGCAGCGGTCGAAGGCCTTCTCCGCGTCCTGCGCTTGGCCCTTTGCCGACAGAATCTGGTAGAGATGGAAGTGACAGTCGGCCAGTTCGTTCCAAAAATGCTGGTCGAGGGGAGACGCAGCAATCAACCGCTCGACAAGTTCTGATTCGCGCAGGCGGGCGCGTTCGGCGTCGGCCAACCGCGCCGGATCTCTCGCAAGAGACCAAGCCAGGTCGGCGTGGATACCCGCCAACTCCCACAGTTCGGCGCTGCCGTCGGGAACTAACTTCTCGATGATGTCGGCCGCTTTACGGAATTCTTCCTCCGCTTCGCCGGCACGATTGCTCGCCGCCATGATCAGCCCCGTGGTCCTGTGGGCCTGCGCCAGCTTAATCTTGACGTTTGCATCGGCGGGGTATTCGTCGAGAAGCTTGACAGCCAAACTGAGAGCCCTCTGAATAAATGCCTCTCCTTCCTTTGCTCGCCCAAGGTCGTGGAGAATCCAGGCGACGAATCGCAAACAATGTGTCAACTGCAGCCGGTAGAGAAGCGAGTCCGGTGACTCATTGACCAGTTGCTCAGATTCAATAACCGCATCGCGGTAGGGTTGCTCCGCCTGGCTGGGCCGTGTCCACTGCAACGAGTGGCCACGCCGCAGCAAAAGGTCGACGATCTGATAGCGATAATCGTGATCCAACGGAAACTGAGCCACGAGTTTTTTCCGCAACTCCAGGCATGAGTCGAACGCTTGATCTGCCTCTTCGTCGCGGCGGGTATTGGCCAGCAGTTGCCATAAGTCCGTACTGAGGCGAATCAACTCTTTGAGGAGCCCCGCGTCGTCTGGCCGCTCGGCCGCCAAGCCACGATAAAGCGCCATGTTGTTACGCAGCACCTTTTCAGGGTCGTGCGCTTTGAGCCCTTCGACATCGAGTTTCATCAATTTGACCATTTCCGCGCTTCGCCGACGGCATTCGGGGGTATACCAGAGATCATTCGGCTGCTTCGCCAGCTCCCGAAGGGCGTACTGTGCCAACTCTCTTGCTTCCGCCTGCCTCCCGACATGCCAGTAAGCGCTCGCGGAAATGTAGGCGATTCCCGGTGTCTGGCCGGCGGCACGGCTGTATTGCTCGCACGATTGTAAAGCCTCGCTGTATTGTCCGGCGTCGAGCTGCGCGAGCGCCACGTCGTCCAGCACCCCTGTTCCCACCTTCTCTTTTAGCCGCTGAGACACCTCCAGTGCTCGCCGGGGATCTCGCAACTCTGGAGCCGGGCAGTAACGAAGCATCTCGGCGAGGTGTGTCAGCGGCCGCGAATGGTCCGGGTATTTTTCGGCGAGGTCGCCGACGATTGAGAGGGCGACGCGAAAGTGCTCCACGGCTTCTTCGGTACGCCCCGCCTCGTACAGCAACTGACCGAGCTCATAGTGGGCCCAAGCCAAGCCGCGCTGATGCTCCGGCGCATCTGGATGGTGGGTCGCCAACCGCTGGCGGCCGTCGAGCTCTCGCAGGCGGACGCGCATCAGCTCTTCACGCTCGTCCAGAGCCGCAAGAACGTTACCTAACCGCCATAGCCAGTCTGCGACCTCCGCCTGGTACTTTGGAGCACTCGGGTATTTGTCCGCTTCGGTTTCAGCCGCCGTCAATCCGCCGCGGCACTCCTTTTCAAGCTGCCGCAGAGCAGCGACCTCATGAGGAAGGGCCCGATATCGCCAGGCGAGCGCCTGGTTCAGGTCGAGCTTACAGCCCTCGCCGATCTCGTGGCTCGGAAAACTCTCCTTGAGCTCCGTCAGTAGCTCCTGTCCCCGAGACAGATACGAGCCGCCCTTCGAGCGCTGGTTGGTTTGCCACGCGTGGCCGAGCGCGAGGTTCGCTCGCGCCAAGCTCTCCCGATAGTTTGGTCTGTCCGGAAACTCCGTGATCAACGGCTCCCAGAGAGCAATGGCCCGCTTCATGCTGGTCTCGCTCTCGTCAAATCGCAGAAGACCGAGCAGCGCGTATCCGGTATGAAAATGGGCATTGGCCAACTCGTCGCGAAACGTCGCATCGTTCGCGTAATACGGCAAGAGAGACATGAGCGTCTCGGCGGCTTGACGATGGTTCTCGAGGCTCTCGGTTATGTTTCCCAAGAAACCATAGATTTCGCCGACACGCCGCTGCGAGAGGGCCGCTTGGAAGAGGATGGCCGGATCGCCTCCCTTTCTCTTCAAGAAGACCCGATAGAAGCGCAGCGCGTCTTCGAGCAGAGCGCGGCGAATCTGCTCCACCTGCGGCTTGTCGCCCATTTCTGCGGCCGCCCGCGTGTACATTCGGTCCACGGCGTCTCGGGCAGTTTGCAGATTCTCTTCGGCCGCGGCGAGCGCCTGCCACTCCTTTCCCTGAGCGTCTACTACCTTGTCGCGTTCGGCTCGCGCCTGCAGTAAGCCGACCGTCGTGCCGGCAATTCCGATCAAGAGCGCCACCAGCACCAGTGCCGCCGCGAATACGGCACCCCGGTTACGCCGCGCGAACTTTCGCACGCGATACAGAGCCGACGGTGGACAGGCCAAGACCGGTTCGTGAGCCAAATAGTGCAAGATGTCGGCCGCGAAGCCGTTAGCCGTCTCGTAGCGGCGGTTACGGTCCTTCTCCAGCGCCTTCATCACGATCCAGTCGAGTTCGCCGCGCACGAGCTGGCTCAATTTGCGCGGTTCCGTCCTCCGCTGGGCCGCGATCGAGGTCAGGCTCGTCGTGGTTGCTCCCTGGGCTGGCGGCGCGTGCCCGCCCGATTTTGACCCTTTGCCAAGATCGCTCAGACGCGTGCTTGGTTTGGGCGGCTCGTCCTCGCGAATGATGCGTCGAATCTCGTCGAACGCGGCCGATTTCAGCCGCTCCTTGTCAAAGGGAGTCGTCCCCGTCAGCAGTTCGTAAAGCAAAACCCCCAACGAGTAGATGTCACTGCGGGTATCCACATCCAGGCTGCTCAACTCGGCCTGCTCGGGGCTCATATAGAGCGGCGTTCCGATCATTTGGGCGAAGCCGGTGAAGAGCGTCTTGTCGGTGAGTTGCTGCCCCAGGGCCTTGGCCACCCCGAAATCGATGACCTTCACCACGGGCGTGCCGTCGTGCTCTGTCACGAGCACGTTGCTGGGCTTGATGTCGCGGTGGATAAGCCCTTTCTGATGCGCGTGTTGCACCGCCTGGCAGACCGACACAAACAGCTCCAGCCGTTCTTTGGGCGTGAACTGGTTGGCATTGCAGTAGTCGGTGATGGAGATTCCGCGGACCAGTTCCATCACGAAGTACGGCCGGCTGAGCTCAGTTGTGCCGGCATCTAACACCCTGGCGATATTTGGATGATCCATCAGCGCCAGGGCCTGTCTCTCGGCCTCGAAGCGTGCGGTCACTTGGCGGCTGTCCATGCCCGGCTTGAGCACTTTCACGGCCACTTTGCGGCGGACGGGCTGCTGCTGTTCGGCCATATAGACGATGCCGAAACCGCCTTCGCCAATTTGCTCCAGCAGTTTGTAGGGCCCGATCACTGTGCCTAGGCGCTCTGGGACCGGCCGCTCGAAAGTGGCAGTGAGCTGGGGCGCTAGGGCAGGAGACTCCAGAAAGCTCCCCGCCTGTGCCGCGGCTGCAATCAGGGCGTCCACTTCGGCCCGCAGCTCTGCGTCGCCGTGACAGGCGCGTTCGAGACATTTTTCGCGTTCGCCGGGTTCAGACAGCTCCAGCGCGCGGAGGAAAATCTCGTTCGCCTTGGGGTTCCATGTGCTCATTGGTCTTTGAAAGGGCCTTCATGTGTCAGTGCGAAAAACCGATGCGATTTGCGCGCAGAAAATCGAAAACTCGCATCATTTCGATAACTGGCGAAACAACCAGACACGGGCTAGCACCCACAGGCGGTCGGCGGCGCCCCGACTGATGCTGAGAGCTTCGGCCGCCTCCTGGTGCGACAGTCCGGCGAAATACCGCAGTTTGACCAGTCGGGCAGCATTGGGGTCGTGGTTTTCCAGTCGACTCAATGCTTCATCGAGCGCCAGCAAGTCGTCGGAACGTGGCTTAGCGCCAGCAAAGTCCTGAGACAGCTCCACGCGCAGCAGGCCGCCACCGTTGATTTCGGCTTTTTTACGCCGCGCCTGTTCAATGAGGATGCGGCGCATCGCCTCGGCGGCGGCCGCAAAAAAATGCCCCCGGCTGTTCCAGGGCTGCGGCTGGCTCGCGTCGACCAACCGCACGTAAGCCTCATGGACCAAAGCCGTCGCCTGCAGGGTCTGCCCCGGCCGCTCCTGCGCCAGTTTACGCACCGCCAGCTTGCGCAGCTCATCATAGACCAACGGTAAAAGCTGCTCGGCGGCTCGAGAGTCACCTTCCTCGATCGCTTGTAAAATCTGTGTAAGATCATTCATTTACACTTGAACATAGTCGATGACAGGCGGTTCGGCAAAAAGGCTGAAGCCAAAGGGCTGGCACTCCAGGAGCGGGACTCCACCCCCCTGACAATTCCTTGAACGTCGGAGGCCGTACGCCAATCGAGAGCTCTGCCTCTCCTGGCTCTCTCAATGCCTCTGCGCCCGAAACACTCTAGAAGCGCGCGGCCTTAAATAAACCGTACGCGGTAGGGCTTTGCCCGTCGGTTGGGCGGCGCAGGGGCCCGCGGCGGGCTCCGGCAGAGCCGCTCGCAAGGTTTCGAATTTCGGTGCATGATCAGGAGTCTTTTCGGCTTAGGGACCACGGCGAACCGGAACATCCGAATTCCGGCATCATGGGGACGCGGCCCGCGCCGGCCGTACGGCGCGTCCGCGTCGGCACGTCAACAGCGCAACGGACGACCGACGCGGGCCACTACGCGCAAGAAGACTCGCTGCCAGGCATTCCAAGCCAGCAGGCGATGCACGATCCGGCGACCCGTTTTCACGATCTGACAGGGAATGCGCAGAAAGATGTTGGCGAAAGTGCGGAACTCCATCCGCAGTAGACGTTCCTTCTCCACGGCGTGCTTTTCACGCCAACGGCCCTGGGGCGGAGGTAAGGAAAGTGCCAACCATGCGCCTTGCGCATAACTACCAGGCCTTCACGTTCCAGGCCTGTGCTGTGATCAGCATGTAGACCCAATTACTCAGCAAGGTATTGAGCGGAGCTCGCAACGCGCGAACCGCTCGAAGCTGCGCCAACACGTTCTGCTAGGTACCACCGGATGAAGGGTAGCTGCGGATAAATAATCCCCGATTACCGGATGAAGCACCGATTGCGACGGCAATCGTGCTCGGGAATAATGACGCGTTTCCCCGCTGGCTCGCGTACGCCACGCTCGGTTATCGCGGGCACACATAAGCCGCAACCAATCCGGATACACCACCTGTCATGCCGCCAATTCCCTTCCGCGAAAACGACCTCGTCTACAAGACCTCATCCGACCTGGTGCCAGGCTACGCGTTCGACGAAGAGGACGCGATTTGGATTCCGACGGAGCCGGGGA
>DASZTS010000135.1:0-113127 GCA_035547915.1 Pirellulales bacterium
GGCAGCGTCAGACCGGGGTTCGACGGATTTACCAGGGTCGGCGCGTCGGTGACGGTGGTGATCGCCAGCCAGACGTCCGACTGCATCGAGAAGAGGGCCTGGCCCGCCGGGTTGTAGACCGGGGCGGGACCAACGCCGGTGTTGCCGTTATCGTTGGTCAAGAACGAGATGTGGACAGGGCCCACGAACTCGTCGGCTGGCGTGAACGTCAGGCCGTCGAGAGCCAGATTGATCGCGGATAGCGTTCCTTCGAAGTCGAGCAGCGACTGGCCGTTTGCCGTACCTCCCAGGAACGTCACGCCGCTGGCTCCGTTGCCCAACGACAGGGTGCCGGCTCCCGACTGCACTGCCACGATTTCCTCGAACTGAATCGAGGCGTTGTTCAGGTTCGTACCCGTCACATCGGGGTCCGTGACGGTGATGGCACTCAGGTTGCCGCCCGTGCCGAAGGTAACCGGGGTGTCCTCAGGAGTGGTCGAGCTGGCTTCGGCGAATTGCCAGTTGCCGGTAAGGGTGACCTGGTTGCCCGAGGCCGTGGCGATGAGCGAGCCGACCTCGGCGTTGATCGCCGCGACCACCTTGTTGGCCACCACGGAGGCGCTGTCGCCCGGGGTCTGCGCGGTGCCGGCGCTGTAGAGGATCGGAATATACAGCGTAACGAGGCTGTCGCGAACTTCCGTAGCGTTCAACAAGGGATATTCGCCGACGAGGGTCGCATTCGGATCGGCAAGTCCGCTCGGGTCGAGCTGGGCAGTGACCGAACTGATGCCGAGGAGAGTCACCCGGTTGTTGTGCGAGGTGGCAATCGTCGCAGCATTGAACGCCGTATTGATCGCACCGGCCGCGTCGGAGGCCAAGGTGGCGGGTACGTCGGATGCATTGACCAAGATCGGCACGATGGCGTTGTTCGTCGGATTGCCCGAAGCCTTCGTTACGAACTCGAACGTCGTCGTCTGGCCGCCGAACGAAATCGTGATCTGCTGCCCGGCGATGTCGGCACCCGTGGCATCGGGTGCGATGTCGAGGCTGGTCGCCGCATTCGTGGAGGTGCTGAGCTGGAAGTCGATCGGCGCGCTGACGTTCGACGTATCGACGAGTTGGAAGGTAGACGGACCGTTGACAGCCGGCACGTAGGCATTGCTGCTCGTGCTGCTGCTCGAACCGAGCGCGCTGGCAGCAGGGAAGTCCATGCTGCTGCCGGTCCCCGTCGGCGATGTATCGGACGGCGGATTGTTGACCGCGATCACATTGATCGGCAGGATCGCCGTGGTGATCTGGGCCGGCGGCGGAGTATTGCCGTTGTCGTCGGCCACGATCGTTATGGTGGCCGGCCCGCTGTAATCGTACGACGCGGGGTCGGACGGATTGTCAAGGTTGTAGACCAGGTACGTCAGGGCGACATCGATACCCGGATCGAGATAATTCCCGCCTGCGTCGGTGTTCAGGTCGCCCAATGGGCCGGTGATGACGAGCGGGCTCCCGGGCGTGCCGTTGCCGGTGATCGTCACCCCGGCGATCGAACCAGGCGCGTCGATCGACAGCGTCCCGACCGAAGCGGTCAGGGTCACCGTTTCGACGCCGCCGTCGTTGTCGACGTCGAAGATGGTGATGTTGTTGGGGAGCGAGTGGAGCACCGTCGGGTCCGTGCCGGTCGGCGTGGCCGGGCTGAAGGCCAGCGTGGTGTGCTCGTAAAGCGACTGCGCCTCGGTGGGCATGATGACCACCGGCGGATTGTTGGTGATGCTCGCCAGCGTGATCTGGAACGCCGTCGTGCCGCTGGTGTTGTCAGCCTGCAAGTCGTTTCCGGCCAGGTCGGTGATGGCGCTCGGGCCGCTGTTTACCAACGAGATTTCGAAGATGTTGCCGTCCTGCCACACACCACTCGCCGCGATCAGCCGGATGACGTGATTGTTGTTGTCGTAGACGAAGGCATAGTCGATGCCGGGAGTCAGCGTCACACCGTTGCGCGTGATGGTGACACTCGACTGCGTAACGGTAGTGTTATCGACGCCCGATCCGATGCCGTCGCTCAGGAGGATGTCGAACTCGGAGAGATTCTGGCCTACCTCGTAGACGGAGTTGACGGCCGGATCCTGATCGAGCAAACCGTTGTCGATGGGGCTGAGCAGGCTGGCGGCCGGCCCCGTAAAGTCGACTCGCTCGACGGCCCCGCGGTCGACAAAGGGGTTGGCGCCTTGGCCGCTACCAGGATGTGGCTCGGGATCGGCCCCGCGCACCTCACCGTTGATGTCCGTGGAAGGAGCGATAATGGGTGAAGGCGCGATGCCTAATGGGGCGGTCACGGCGGTGATAGTCGCGGGCTGCTGCAACTCGTAATTCGAACTATCAATGGCCTGCGAGCCCGTCTGCAGATAGAAATTGCCCGCCTGGGCGTTGATGAACAACGGGGCGTTCGAGGGAAGGGCGATGCCCGCGGTCCCTAGATTGCCGCCGGGAAGGTTCGTGTTGTTGGTGTCGTTCTGGTACAGGTTCGCCGTCAACTGGGGCGTGTCCAAGCCGTTGATCTGACCCAGGCTCAGCGACGTGTTGTCGATCGAGATGCCCGTATTGGTGTTGGCTACGATATTGTTCAGCACTTCGCCGCTGGCGTAGTTGCTCAACGAAATGCCCGTGCCGATTGGCGTGGGGCTGACGGTGCCGTACACGGTGTTGTTCACGATCCGCGCGAATGGCACAGCGGCCAACGGTCCGGTGGTATTGGGATCACCGCTGAACTGAATACCGACGTTGCCGAAGCCGTTGACAATGTTGTTCTCGACCACGGTGCCGGGCACCAACCTGGCTGTGTCGGTCACCGGCAAATTGATCACTGAGCCCTGGTGCGGCAGGTTCGAGTTGGAAGAACCGGTCAAACCCTCGCGTGGCGCCGAACTGATCAGGATGCCGTCGGCGAGCGAATTGTTGATCTGGTTGCTCTCGATGATCAATTGGCCCTGCGTCTGCGTGACGGTGTTGTCACCTTGCATGCCGGCAAACTTGATCACTCGTACGGTCGCATCGTTCACGCTGGCGGTCGGATCCGAGCTATTCGCATCCGGTGCACCATTCACGATTTCGCCGACGGCAACGTTGTTGTCGGGCGGCACTTCCCCGTTGTCGGTGACGTTGGGTGAAGTGCGACCGAAGAAGTCCGTGCTATTCGGCAGGCTCGGATTACTCAACTGCGGGTCACCCTGCAGCAGGTTGCTGCCGCGCGCGTTGACCGGGCCGACGCTCAGTTGCACCGAATAGGAACCGGTGCTCCCATTCGTGCGGGCGTCGGCGGGGTTCGAGGGCGTGACGGTCGTCGCGTCGTAGTTGTCGTTCCCGGCTCCGCTGATCGCGATGTAGTAGTACCCGGCCCCTGCCGTCGCCGGGGGCGAACCGGCCGAGGTCGGTTCGGTACCGTCGTCGAAGAATTCGGTGTCGCCCGCCGAGAGCGTTCCGATCAGCGTATTTTCCTGGCCCGGTGCGGTACCTCGATAGACGTTGTATCCCGTGGCATTGGGAACGGAGAACCATGAGAGGAAGGCCGCGTTGTCGATGCCACTGTAGAAAGTCACCTCGTTGCTTGCCGTTGTCTCGCCAACGGGCGTGTCGGCCGTGATGACGTAATAGAACGTCGTGTTCAGCGGCAGGTTGCCGAAGCCCTCCTCGGTAGCGATCTGGTCGATGGACGGCGCGGCGCTGGCCGGAGGCGTGAAGGTGTAATAGAGGTCGGCGTCCGAACCGGGTTGACCTGTCGCCGGCGAGAGATAGTAGTTCTGGTCGGTCGTCGATGTCGCGTTCGGATTGAACTGCCGCAGGCTCAAGCCCGCGGTGGAAGTCAAAGATTGGCCGCCGTTGAGTGTGGTAATTCCCGCGTCCGAAGATCCTTGCAAACCGGGGCTGTGCAAGGAGCCGAAGGGAGCCTGCGCGCCGTCCTGGAAGTAGTTCGTCAGGTCGGTCCCATCCGCGCTGAAGATTCTCACCGTGGGATCGAGCGGCGAAAGGATACTCTTCGTGTTGAGTTGTAGAGTGAGCGCGTCGCCCGCATTGAGGTAGACCTTCATCACGTCGACTTGCGGCGACGTGCCGACGCCCTGGGCGTTGCCGATCACACCGGTTCCGTTGAAGACCCCCAGCACCGGCGGCGTGCTCGCGCCGCCCATGTCTTGGAAGGTGTTCGTGCTGCCGCCCGGGACGAAGGTCAGCAAGCTTTCTGTACCGGTCGCGGTGCTGCGATAGATATCGTAGCCGATGGCACCTGGTACGGTGCTCCACGTGAGATTGAGCGTCTGTTGGCCCGTACCGCTGAGAAGGGCATACGATTGTTCGTTGCTAGCTAGGGTCGTACCAACCGCATCGACCGCAGCAATCCGGTAGAAGTAGGTCGTGCCCGCGGCGGCGACGGAGAGCGTTCCGCCGGTGGTCGCTGTGATCGCTTGCTGGTTGGGGGCCGAGAGTCCGCTAGAGTTGGTCAGCGGCGGCTTCTGGGTCGAAGTGACCTCAGTCGCATCGTCGTTGAACGTGGTCGTCGTGTTACCGCTGAGAGTGGCAATCAAGGTGTTTTCGCCACCGCTTGCTGTACCGCGGTAGACCCGATAGCCCGTTGCGCCGGCCACCGGGCTCCATGACAATTGCAAGGTACGGTTGGTGGATGTCGTTGTCGCCGAAGCTTCGGCGCTCGCGGTCGTTTCGCCCGCGCCGTCCATGGCCGTCACGACGTAGAAGAAGGTCTTGCTGGCGGTCAGGAAGCCCCCCAAGGCCGGAGTGATCGTTGGCTTGTTCGGCGCCGCCAGCGCGCTGCTGTTGGCCGACGGAGGCGACGACGAGCCTGTATCGGTAAAGCTGACCGCGTTGGCCGGCAAGTGCGCGACGAGCACGTTTTCCGCGCCGGGCGATGTACCACGATAGAGGTTGTAACCCGTCGCGCCTTGGGCCGCAGCCCAAGCCACCAACAGCGAACGATTCGCGCCGGTGGCCGTACCAGTAACCTCGTTGCTTCCGATCGACTCGCCGTCGGCATAGGTCGTGGTGATCTTGTAGTAGTAGGTCGCGCCCGTGGCGAGGCTTCCGCCTGCCACCGGCGTGGCCGACGTCAACGTCGGCGCATTGGTATCGGAGTCCAGTCCGGTATTGATCGCCGTGGCAATCGTTGCGTGCGAGGGTGCGGGCACGCTGCTGCTGCCCGGAGTCATTGGTCCACTGATGACCACCGGCGGCGCACCCACTTGGACCCAGGCGGCTCCAAACAGATTGACCGCGTTGCTGGTATCGTTCGGCGTGGCCGACGGCGCCGTGTTATTGGTATTCGCATCAGCCGTGGCCGCGTAGACGTGGAACTGCGACGTCTGCGTCGAGTTAGCCGTGGCATTGATCGCGGTCACCATGTCTTGCGCTAGCTGCGCGGTCGTGTCGGTCGGGCTGAAACTGACCCGGATGTCTGTGGGGTTATTGAGTGTGTTGTTGTCGTCGAACTCGAACGTGCGTTGGTTGGTGCCGTCGCTGATCGTAAACGTCTGACCATCGATGGCGCCGGCCATGCTGTAGTCGAGAGTTGCCGTAAGGCTGGTAATGCCCGAGATACGGTCGCCCGTAGCGGTGTTCACCTGCGAAGGCGTGGCGCCGGTCGCGCTGCTGCCGTCGTCATTGAAGGTGTAGCTGCTGGCTCCGGTGTCGTACACGGTGCCAATTAACACATTTTCGCCGCCGCTGATGGTGCCACGATAGATGTGGTACGACGTGGCGCCGGGGACCGAATTGAAGCTGACATCGAGTGTCAACTGCGTCGCGTTCGTCGTGCCGCTCGCTTCGGTACTCGGCAACGTTTCGCCGCTGGCGTCGAGCGCGGTGACAACATAGAAGTAGGTCGTATTGCGAGCGAGCGCTCCGGGCGCATTGGGCGTGGTGTCGAGCGCGACCGTCGGCTTGGCCGGCGAGGTCAAAGCCGTGGTATTCACGGTCGGATAAGCGGTGAGGGTTCCCGCCGACGTGCCATCATCCTTGAACGTCGTGGTCGTGCCGCCAGTTACCGAAGCAAGCAAAGTTTCCGTACCGGTGGACGTGCTGCGGTAGATGTTGTAGCCAGTAGCGCCGGCGACGGCGGCCCAAGAGAGATTGAGCGTGCGCAAGGTCGCGGACGTCGTGGCCGAAAATTCTAGGCTGGTGGTCGAAACGCCCACCGCGTTCGTCGCCGCGATTCGGTAGAAATACTGGGTGAGCGGTACTAGGCTCCCGCCGACGGAGGCCGTTGCGACCGGTTGGCCGGGCGACGGTAGTTTAGCCGTGTTGGTGGCAGGGGGAGTGCGGGTAGCGGTAGTTTCCGTCCCGTCGTCGCTGAACGTCGTGGTAGCGCCGCCGCTGACCGTGTCGACCAACAGATTCTCGCCACCGCTGCTTGTACCACGATAAATCTTGTAGCCCGTCGCCCCCGGCACGCTTGCCCACGAAACCACGAGCGTGCGTTGCGACGCGCTGGCAAGCGCCGATGCTTCCAGGCTGGTTAGCGTTTCGCCAGCAGCGTCTGTGGCGGTCACTTCGTAGTAGTAGTGGTTATTCGGCAGGAGCGTGCCTCCCGCGCTCGGCGTGACCGTCGGCTGGCCGGGAGCGAGCAAGGCGGTGCTGTTGGCCGTGGGAAGGGTCGAAGCAGTCGGAGCGCCGTGGTCGTCGAAGCTGTCGGCCGTGGGATCGTTGAGCGTCGCCACCAACAGGTTCTCCGCGCCGGGTGACGTTCCGCGATAGATCTTGTAACCCGTGGCATTGGCGACAGGAGTCCACGTCAGATGCGCCGTCTGATTGGTCCCCGATGCGAAGACCACTTGTTCATCGCTGACGTTGGTCTCACCCTGCGAGTTGAGCGCCGTCACCGTGTAATAGAAAGTGCTGCCCAAAAAGCCGCCTGGGGCGGGCGTCGCCAGGTCGAGCGTGGGGCTACCGAGGCCCGTGGTGTTCTTCAGCGGCGGTGTAAAGATTTGGAGCGGTTGATCGTTGCCGAGGTCGGTGAACGTCGTCACAAAGCTCGGGACTTGGTCCAGCAACCGGTTCTCCTGGCCGGGGGCCGTACCGCGATAGATGTTGTAGCCGACAACGCGTGGATCGGAGCTCTGCGTCCATGAGAGATCGATCGTATAGTTGCCATTGATGGTTAGAATGGGATCGGTGGTCGCTGAAACTTCGTTGCTGGCGAGCGTTTCTCCGTTGGCCGTTACAGAGGTAACGACGTAATAGTAAGTAGTCGACGGAGCGAGATTTCCGGCCGCCGCCGTGGCGGTCGGTTTCATGACGGGCGCCGGAATGCCCGAGCCGTTGACCACGGGTGGGGTTCCGGCAATCGCGGGCTCGTTCCCGTCATCGGTCAACGCATTCGTGGTTACGGATCCGATCAGCACGTCTTCATCGCCTGGTGCTGTGCCACGATAGACGTTGTAGCCAGCGGCACCCGCGACGGCGGGCCAGGACAGGCTCAGCGCCTGACCGCCCGTGACCGTGCCGGAGCCTTCCAGGCTGGGTGTGGTTTCCCCGCCGGCGCCATCCAGCGACGTGATGACATAGTAGTAGGTGTTTGCCGCGAGGGTACTGTTCGCATCGTTGACCGGGGTAGCGGTCGGCGGCAACACCGGCGGCGTCAATCCAGCCGTAGTATTCGTGGCCGGCGGGGTAGCGCTCGGCGGCCCGGAATCGACAAAGCTCGTGCTTGTGTTGCCGGTGAGGGTAGCGACGAGTAGATTCTCTTGTCCGGGTTGGGTACCGCGATAGACGTTGTAGCCGGTTGCGCCAACAACCTGCGCCCAGCCGATGTCGAGTGTCGCGTTGACTCCCGACGCAGTGCCCGATTCCTCATTGCTAGCAGTCGTCTCGCCATAGGCGTCTACCGCCGTGACAACGTAATAGTACGTGTCCGGCATGAGGTTACCGCCCGCAGCGGGAACGATCGGTTTTTGCACCGGCGTGAAGAGGGCTGTGCTGTTGGTAAGTGGGGGCGTTCCTACGGCCGGACCGCCGTCATCGATATAGGAGGTATTGTTGGCGCCCCGCACAATGGCAGCCAGCGAGATTTCGAATCCCGCAACGGTACCTCGATACACTTTATAGCCCGTGGCTCCGGACACCGGCGTCCAGTTCAACGCGAGTGTCTGAGACGTACCGGCCGGCGTGCCTGAAAGTTCGTTGCTGGCGAGGGTCTCGCCTTGCGCATTGAAGGCCGTCACGACATAGTAATACGTGTTCTTGGTCGACAGTGTCCCGCCCGGTTGCTGCACGACCTGCAACAACCTGGGAGACGCCAACGCCGAGTTGTCCGTGAACGGCGGCGTAGCGGTGCCGGTATCACTGTAGGTCGTTATGGTTGGGCTTTCGATCGTGGCGATCAGCGTTTCATCGCCGGAAACCGTGCTACGGTAGATCTTGTAGCCCGTCGCGCCGGAGATGGAACTCCACGCCACATTGATCGTGTGATTGGCAGCCGTTGTTGTCGCCGACACCTCCGTTCCCGGCAGCGACTCACCCTGGCTATTGGTCGCCGTCAGTTGATAGAAGTAGGTCGTGTTGGGTGTGAGGTTTCCTCCCGGCCGGGGTGTCACTTGCAGCGCCGGAGGCCGCGGAGGATTCAGCCCGCCGCTTGTGTCGGAAATCGGCGTAGGGACATAACCCGTGTCGATAAAGCTGATCGAGTTCTGATCGGTGATTGCGACGAGATCGTTTTCGCCGCCGGCAATCGTGCCACGGTATACCTTGTAACCGGTGGCGCCGGCCAACGGTTCCCAGGAGATCTTGAGCGTCTGATCAATCGGCGAAACGGTGGCCGATTTCTCCTGGCTGGCGATGGTCTCGCCCGTGGCATCGAAGGCCGTGATGACGTAGTAGTAGGTGGTGTTGATCGGCAGATTGCCGCCGGGCAAGGCCACGATCGGATTGAGCGTGGGTGGGCCGGTCAGGGCCGACACGGTCGAGGTGGGCGTGGCCGTGATGTGAATCGAGCCGTTACCGTAGGCCTTCAACTCGGCCAATTGAGCTTGTGTCAGATTGATCGTGGCACTGGTGAAAAACTGCCCGTTGGTGCCCTTGTCTTGTTCGTTGAAGAAAGCCTTGATGCCGGACAGCAATGGGAAAGCTGGGTCGGTCGTCGGCAGATTCTGGGGCAGATCGGGGAAGTCGACCGTCAAGTACTGGTCGGTGCCGGAGAGTTGGCCGATGCCGCTGATCTCGAGTGTGCCGGGCCCGGTGGCATTGGGCACGTTGCTGTACGTCAGGCTATACGTGGGTTCCGTTTGGCTGGGTGCGATGGGGCCCGGTGTGGCCGTCTGCGATTCGTTGAAATGTCCTTCCGGCGCCAACAACGTGTAACCCGACGTCTGACGGTCGGTCACGTTCATCTGGTTGGGGTAGAGAATGATCGAGCTGCGCGTCGGATTGATCTGCTGTCCGACAGGCGTGCCAGCCTGGATTTGCAACTCGTAGTTGCCGGTCAGATTCTGGGCCGAAGCACCCAGATTGGGATTCTGGGGCGTGGTGAAGAACGACGACTGGTCCGCCGGTGCGTTCGTGACCATTTCGCCTCGTCCGGCCAGCCCCACCGTGATGTCGTCGATGAACCAGCCGACGTGATCGTTATTTTGCCCGCGCGTGGCGCTGGTCGGATTTCCGAACTCGTCGCCCGGCATCCCACTGAACGCCAGGCTGCTATTGGGCGCGTTGTCCAGAGTGGGGTCGAACGGGTTATGGTTGACTTCGCCCTTATAGGCGAAGGGGCCGTCCGGAGGGCCGTTGAAGAGGCCCTGGCCGATGCTGCCCGAAGTGCTGAAGTCGAATCGCAACATGACGTTGGACTGGCCGGCATAGTTGCTCAGATCGACGCGCGCCTGGCGCCAAGAGCCCGTGCCATCGTAGAGTTGCTGTACCTGCTGGCGCGGATCGTAGAGCGGTTGGCCGTTGCTCATCGAAGCCGGAGTATTGGCTTCCGCTGTCGCGAAGTCGGGCAACTCGCTGCCCGCGGCGTCCTGTTGGATCTGCTCGTTCTGTCGTACTCCCAGCGGCAGGTTCTGGTTCTGGTCGAGGCTCGGAATGTATTGAGTACGATCCGGATTGTTGGTTGCAACCTCACTCCAGGTCTTGCCGCCGTCGGTCGAGACAAACACGCGGGCGCTGGACTTGTAGCCCGTCGTGCTGTTGTTGGTCATCCCCGTGTCGAGGAAATAATTGAAGTACAGGCTGGGCAGATCCGCCGCCGAGTAACCCGCCAAGCTGAACGAGTTGGTCTCCAGCGATCCGTAACTGCCGCCGGGCGCGTTGTACGAATTGGCAATGTTGGGGTTACTGAGCAAGTCTTGTTGTAGGGCGTTCGACCACTCGCCGTATTGGGCGACGTTCGGCAACGCCGGACCGATTGAACTCGGAACGGAGTTTGCGCCGTCGACGTAACTCAGACCGTCGCCGCTATTCGTTCTACCGGTGTTGTCGATGCCGAAGTAGTAGCTGGCGCCGCCTTGCGTTTGCGGCATGGTAACTGTGTTTTCCAAATCACCGTCGGACGTTACCCACGATACCGATTGGTCAAGGCCGGTGCCCGCGCCTTCGCCGCTGCCGCCCACGCGGCTGTTATCGGGTGTGTCGTCGACGCCGTGTCCGGCAGTCGTCGCGTCGGTGAACGTAGGATGCCATAGGTTGAAATCAACCGGCGACATCGCGATGCCCGTAGCACCGACGATGGGCGCGCCCGTATTGTCGGTCAACAATACGTGGTCGACGTAGCCGCCGGTGGCTTGTGGATTGCCCGCCGCGTCGGTCTGAGCGGCGTTGAACACCGCCACGGGCGAACCAGCCGGAATGGCAGTTTGACTGAAAATATTGCGCGAATCGCTGGACGGCGCCCCCAACGACTCCGGCGTAATGGCAGTCTCGAAACTTTCGCCATTCGGCCCGGTGTAGGTAGCAAACAGGATGTTTGCCAAGTCGCCCCCCGTGCCGTCGCCATTCCAGTCGAGGTTTTGCGGTCCGAGCGTCAGGCCCGTGAAATGCCAACCCCGCTCAGTGAAGATTTCTGAACCTGGGAGCCACGTCAATAATTGCGAAGCGGTTTTTGCGCTACCTAAGCCGGCGGGCGCGTTGCTGACATTGACCGTATAAACGCCGCCGGCTGAGCTGACAGCGAACATCTCATTGAGCTGCAGGTCATAGGCCATTCCTGTGATGATGCCGCCCGGACCGGAGCCCACGTTGCCGAACATTTGCGCGTTTGCAAAATTGCTCGAAAGGAGGTTCGAGATGTTCAATTGGAAGGGCAACGGATTTGCTGAGCTGCCTAGCACCGGCGTGGCCGTTGCGTTGGGCTCGGTCACGTTCGACGGCGGCGGATTGGCCGCCGCGTATTGTGTGAACGCCGCGTCGATGGCTTCGGCAACGTCAAAGGCCACCGTCTGACTCGAATCGGTCTGCTGATAGAAGATCGTCGCGACAGTTCCTGAGAACGTAAATGGCTGCGCGGGCGGGACTACCCCCGCCGGTAACTCGGAGAATACGAACGTCAACGTGCGGCCGGCTAGATCGGTCAGTGTAAAGGAGATCGATGGATTGGTGGCTCCGAACAAACTGGGGTCTAGCTCGTTCGGCAGCACCTGTCCGTTCGCCTCTTTGGCCAGCGGACCGCCATAGACCACGGCGGTGAGACCGCCGGTGTTCATCGTACCGTAGAAATTTCCGGGGAGTGGTGGCGGGTCTGTGTCGCCGGTCGGAGCTCCCGCGGGCGACTCATCCGATTCGAACAGTCCGTTTTGCGTTGTCCCAATAAACAAATGGTATTTGGCCACCGCGTTTTGAACGCGCATGTATGCCATCGTCTCGCCGGTGCCGACGCCGACTTTGTACGTAGACGCAATCGCATCGCCGACGGGGTTCGTCACGGCGCCCGTTCCCGCATCAACGGAAGAGAGAAACCCTGCATCGGCGGTATCGCCTGGCCTCTCATTTGCCCCGTAAAGAAACATTTCGCCGTCCGTGCGGATAGCGATACTCGTCGATCCCTGGGGTGTCGAGCCAGGGTTAAAACCGCTAATTTGGGTTTCGCCTGCACCGTTTGCCGGATCGACGGTATACAGCTTGCCGTTGCTTGTGGTGATGTACGTTTCTAAGTCGTCGAGCGTGTACGGCGTCACGTTTTGCTGCAGGTCGGCCACGGTACTGACGGGCAGAATCGGCCCGTCCTGCGGGCTGATCTGGCTGCCGGCGCCCAACAGCGCGGTGCCGTCGCCACTGGTGTAGCCGGTGTACCCGATGTGGTCTTCCACGATCCGCTGATAGCCGTCGACCGGCTCGAGCCGAACCAGCGGGTTTGCACTGCCGGCGTTGAACGTCGCGTCGAGGGCTTGCGGAAGCGTAGCATCCGAGCTGATGGCCACGAAGTACGTGTAGCTATTCGGACCGTCGACGGCATTCGTGCCTTGTGTGGGCGGCGGATAAGGCGTGGCCGGATTCGTGGGATTAAGCGGGAAGGTAGCATTCGACGCAGGGAAATTGGCGTTTGTGAAGCCGGCCGGAAGCTGAACCGAGCCAACATACGGATCTTGGTCGCCAAACGAGCTCTGATTGAGATTGCTGTCGCTAGATGCCTGCGTGGGTACCGGATCCTGGTCCGCGACATTCGAATTGCGGCCGACGTAAATCAGGTGTCCCCATTGGTCGTAGACCGAAATCGTCGTATTCGGGCCGCCCGTACCGCTGGCATAGCCGACGTGGAACACCGTCGCGAACGTCTTGTCACCCGAGTTGACGCTTTGAATCGCCTGGGCCAGGTTGTAATTCACCTGGAACTGGTACCAATCGACCTGGCCGGGCGTGGTCAAATCTCCCGCGGCGCTGATCGTGTCGTTGCTCGTGGTGAGAAGATCGCCCACATTCTGGGCCTGGGAAATACCGTTCGACTGACCGGATGTGTACTGCGGGTTGTTGACCGTTTCCGGTTGTCCATTGATATCCACCGGCTGCGGCTGGCCTGCGGTGATCGTGCCGCTGTACACGTTGACGTTGGAACTCGAAGTGCTGCGCGTCGTACCCAGCAGGGGCGAATCGGCTGGCTGACCAAGTACGGTGAGCCCGTTCGTGGCGAAGCTGATGTTCGCGAATCGCACGACCGAGCCGGGAGTCTGCCAGGCCTGTTGGAGCCGAACCTGCAATTGGTAGCTGCCGACCGAGATACCGTTGCTCTCCGACGGCACGGCGCCGGAAACGGTGTTGGGCATGTACGGGTCCGAGGTCGGACCACGGCTGTAGACGCGTAAATAGTAGGTCGTCGGAGTGCCGTTTGTATTGGGAGTACCGGGCAGAATCAATCGCATGCCGGCGTCGCGCGGATTGATCGACGACGTCGTAAGCAACTCGGACGCCTGGCCCGTGGTTCCCTGGAACATGCTGCTTTGCACCGGCAGCGCGAGGTTGCCCGGCACCTCGCCCTGTAGCATCGGACCGGCGGCCAACGGATTGCCGTTCGCCACCGCGTCTTCCTGTTCGAGCACAGAGTTATCACTACGGGCCAGAACGTTGCCGTTGGCGTCGACCAACTCCAGCACGGAGTCGAGCGACTGGCTCGTGTTGCCCAGGCTCATCCAGACTTGCGTGCCGGGCTGCGCGGTAAAGCTATACACGTCGACGTCGTGCGGATCGTCGTAACTGATGGAGCCATTCACCTGGAAGCCGAGTCGCAGGTTCTCATCACCGCTCTGTAGGTTGGGCGCGAGGCCGCCCAGCGACTGTGCCGTGGCAGGAGTGCCGTTGACGTTGATGCCACCCGTAAAGGCCGATTCGTCCTCGGCGGTGACATCGAAATTGTTGTTGTTGGCGTACTCGCCGACTTCGAGAGTATTCCAGTCGCCGGCCTTGCCGGTGGCCGAACCGCCGACGGTGACCGCAGCCGTGTAGATGTTCATTCCGTTGCCGGCACCGGTCGGATTGTCTCCCGTGCTGTTGGAATTGTCCGACCAACTGCGATAGAAAGTACCGGCATCGAAGGCCATCGTGTCGTAATCGCCGAAGCCGAACGCATTGCCGAACGGCGTCACCGCGGCCGCCACGGTACCGTTGCTGGTGCCGGTGCTGATCTGCACGTTGGGCAACCAGGTTGCACCGCCATCGGTGCTGACACTGCCGAATACCTGCACGGTATTGTCGGCGGGTCCGCTATTGCGCGCATCGTACCAGGTGACGGCCACATTGCCCGTCGTCTGGTCGACCGCGATGGCCGGTTGCAGCATGCTCTTGCCGTCGCCGACCGGATTGTCGTTGACGCGCACCGGGCTGCTCCACGTGACGCCGTCATTGTCCGAGTAGCGCACATAGATGCTCGTCTCGGTGCTGAAGATGGTCGGTCGATCGACGTAGACCATGTAGACTCGCCCGTTGTGCGCACCGCCGCTCAGATCGTAGGCGATGTTGCTTTCGGCATCGATCGATCGGCCGGCCGGCTGCTGCGGCTGAGGCGGCACGCCGGAAAAATCGCCGACGTTTGTCGTGGTGGCGACGATCGGGCCGCCAAAACCGTTCGGGCCGAGTCCGTCCGAATCGACGTTGACCGTGACGGTGTCGGGGCCTTCGCCGGTGCCCACGCCCTGATAGTTGACCATCACCTCGCCATTGGGACCAACGCCGATGCTGCCGAAATGTCCACCCGCGCCAGGCACCGACTCGGCCGCGCCGAAGGTGCCCACCGTGCCGAGGCCGGTTACCGGGGCGCCATCGGCCATGACGGTGCCGTTGCTATCGGTCCAGGTCACCCATACGCTGCCGGCGGCAACGGTGCCGCCCGGTCCCACGGCGATGGAAGGCTGATCGTCGTCACCCGGCGTGCCAAGTTGTGTGATATCGCCGAAGGTTGCGCCGCCGTTGGTGCTGACAGCCACTTCGATGTCGTCGTTCGGGCCAAAGCAGACGATGAATAGGTTGCCGAACTTGTCCCAGGCGGCTTGCACGTCGCCATCACTCGGCACAACGCCTGTCATATTGCTCAACTGCCACGTTTTGCCGCCATCGACGCTGAAGTGCCCGACCATCGTCAACGTGTCGCATTCGAAGAGATCGAGCGGATTCGTCGGATTGATCGCGATCGTCGACTCACCGTTGCTCTGCGACGATTTGGTGATATTGACGTTCGTGCCCACATTGAGCGAAACGCCGCCCGATTCGTCGGTGAGATTATCTGGCTGGCTGGCGGGCGTCAGGCCCGCACCGACCGTGCTGTCTTCGAGCGAGGTGAACACGACAGGGTGGCCCGGCTGGCCCAGTATCTCGAGTGCGCCGCCCAACCGATTGCTGATGTCGGACGGGACGCCGCTGGCCGTCAACCCGGCACTGCCACCCTTCAGTTTGACCACCAAGCTTTGCGTCGGCGTGCTTTCCAAGCGGAGCGTCACGCCGTTCAAGGCTGTGATCTGGGGGTTCGGCGAGCCGGGGCTAGCGGCCAGAACGTGAACGATGTCGGTGTCGTCCCAGACCGAGTTGCTGTCCAGTGTACCGCCGCGAATCAGCATGCCGTTCGTCGAGTTGCCGCCCACCTCGTTGAGACGCACCAGCGGGCCGTCGTTGTCGTTGAACTGCGAGAACGCGTCGATCGAGCCGGTGCTGCGGCCCCAATCGGGCACATTGGTTGCGGTCAGAGAATTGTCGTCGATGCTCACCGCCGCGCCGCCGTTATTCTCGATGACGTTGTTCACGATCACCGGCTGCGCGCCTTGCACGAAGATTACGGCCGAATCGTTGAGACCACGGCCGTTGCGGCCGCTCTCGGAGCTGTCCCAGCCGCTCGCGTTATTGGAAAGCGTGCTATTGGTGATGCGAACCTGGGCCTGATGGATCTCGATCGCGTTGAAGGTGGCAGTTCCGCCTTCGATCGGTACAGAGCCGCCCGCGTAGCTGATCAGGCCATAGTCGATGCTGCCGGTAGACGTCGGCCAGAAGTAGATGCCGCCCCAGTTGCCCGCGGCGGGAAGCTGGGGAGACGATTGATCGGCGGCGGCATAGAAGGTACCACCGGAGCCGACCGTGTCATCGTACAGCGACGTGAATACGACCTGCTGGTTCTGGTTCCCCTCGGCGACCAGGTTCGCGCCCGGACCGACCTCGATGCGCGCATTCGACAGCTTGACGATTACGCCTGGATCGATTTGCAAGCGGGCCGATTCGCGGCCGACTACTCCCGCGGCGCCGCCCGGTTCTCCGGTCAGAATCAGGTTTTCCTCGATCACGTATGTGATGTCGGTGTCGTGGAAGCGCGCGGTGACGTCGAGCGTGTCGAGCGACTGACCGGCGTTCGTGTTGATGCGGACGAAGAGACCGTTGATCTTGTTCTGAATGATCGTCTGCGCCTGCGTGAGCGCAAACTGCGTGGCAGTCGCCCCCGACGGTCCCTTGTCCTTCGATCCACCCGACGTGGGCGGGGGAGCGATTTGGATCGGCACCGTGTTGAGCGGCACCGTCAGTTCCGTCGTGGCGAGCGTGGTCGCCGCGCCCGAGACAGAGGTCGGCGCGGGCACGGGCGGATAGGCGAAGCTGGCCGGTGTGTTCGACAATAGGATTATTTGTCCCGAGCCCGCCGGTCCGAGTTGTGCCAGCACGTTGAAGCCGGGCACAAACAACGGATTGCTCGGAGTATCGGCGGCGTTGATGGCCGAGACGACCGCCTGAGCCAGTTGATCCAACGTTTCGCCCGTCGTGAAATTCACCGGGTGATAACCGGCGGCGGTGGCGTTGTTGTTGTCGAATTGGAAACCGACATTGCCGACCACGAACTGCTGGCCGTTCAGAACGGCACTGGGCGAAGTGATGGTGAGAGTCTGCGGTTGCGGCACGGCCAATATGTTGCCGTGAATGTCCGGCCCCAGTCGCTCGTAGTCTGCCGTATAGAAATTGTTCAACAGGCCGATCGGCAGCAGGTCGTTGCCGAAGCTGAAAGCGTTTCCGTTGGTGATCGCGCCGAGCGGCGGGTTGGGAATCGTGTTGGCGTACTGGGAGGGCTCGGGGTGCGGAACCACCGAGTCGGCGTTCTCGAAGGTCACGACGCTACCGCTGAAATTGGCCGATACGCCCAGGCCCGCGGCGCTCACAGCAATACCGGTCGATTGTCCCACCTGAGTCGCTGTGAAGCCTGCCGCGAAGGGTACGGGCACGCCGCCATGCAGCGACTGCGAGATCGATAGTTCGGGCGCCTTGCTGATGTTGACGGTAGGAACGACGCCTCCGATGCCCAGAATGCGTACCTGATTGAACGCCAGTAATTGGCCGTAGTTGGGTGCGCTGTTGGGCCCGGTATAAGTCGAGAAATCCTGAGTGACGGCCAGCACGTTCTTCAACTGCGGGCTGTTGTTGGCGACCGTAGTGTTGATCGCCAATGCAATCGCGTCGGCAACCTGTTGTGGTGAATCGGTCGACAGGATTTGGATCGGAACCTGACCGGTCGATGCGGAACCCACGCCGTCCACATAGAACACGAACTGCACGGTGTTCGTGCCGTCGTTGATCGAGAACGAATCGTTGCTGTTGATGGGATTGCCCGGTTGCACGGGGCTGGCGACGCCACCCGGCCGCGGAATCGTGATCGTGCTTCCTTGGTCGTACTCGAAGAGTTGTCCATTGACCGTGAAGCCATCGCCGTCCGAGATCTGGTTGCCCGGCTTGGTGTCGACCGAGAGCGGCGTGAGCAACGACAGACTGAGGGGCGCCGAACCGGGCGACGAAAGATTGACGTCGCTGGTGTTCATCAGGTCCACACGCGCGTTGCCGCTCGAGTCAATCACGGCCTCGGCATAGATCAGCGATCCGGTACCGCCATTGAGTACTGCGCCGTCGACGGCCGCGGCGATCGACGCGGCCACTTGTGCCGACGTGTAACTGGGCTGGAAATAGACCGCGGTATCGTTTGCAGCAATCGGCATCTGTAACGCCGTCGTGCTGATCGCCGCGGTCATGAACGACGCCGAAGGGAGGACGTGCTGGCCGGCGCCTTGCACGCCGTCGTATGCATTTCCCACGCCGCCGATGCTCACGACAGCCGTATGGTTGGTGGTATCGGACGGCAGCAATCCGCTGTAGGCCGCAATGGCGGCGTCGCTCGGCGCCAGTTCGCCCGCGGCGACCGCGGCCGTGATGGCCTGCGTGATCTCTTGCTCGAGCGTGTCGGCCGAATCGGTCGCGTTGTAATACACGGGCCAATTGTTGTCGCCCGGTGGGATCGATTCGCCGTTGGGCACGAATTCAAACGTGAGGCTGCTCGATCCGTGAGTGATCGTGAACCGATGCACGGCACTGATGGCGTTGCCGTACATGATCGGGGCGCCGATTTGCGTCGGCATTTGCCCGTTATCGGTGAAGGAGGTGACCGTCGAGGCCACGTTTGCCAACAAAAAGTCTTCTTGGCCGGAGAAGCCGCCGCGATAGATGCGGTAGCCGGTGGCACCGGCCACCGCGGTCCAGCTCAGGTTCACCTGCTGGCCCGCCGTGACAGCCTCGCTCACCTCGTTGCTCGCGGTCGTCTCGCCAATGGTGCCACCGCTGCCGTTGATGGCCGTTACGACGTAATAGTACGTGCCGGTGCCCAGGCTGCCGCCGGCCGCGGCCGAGGGAGCCAACATGGTCGGCGCGCTGAGACCGGGGTTCGTTCCATTGATGGTCGGCGGCAATGCCACCGCAGGGTTCTCACCATTGTCGACATAGCTGGTGCCGGTCGCGGTCGCGATCAGGGTATTCTCCCCGAGCGACGAGCCGCCGCGGTAGATCTTGTAGCCCGTAGCACCGCTCACCGCCGACCACGAAAGCGTGACACGGTCCATACCGGCATTCGCGGCGGTAATGGTGACCGCGGTGCCCTCGGTGCCGTGCACTGTTTCGCCCGCTGGACCGATGGCCGTGACGTAGTAGTAGTACGTGCCCGCGGGCAGAGCGCCGCCGCCGGATGCCGTCGCGGACGTCACATTGGGCAACGATGGGGGCGATGTCCACGTTCCCGTGGGCGCCTTGGAGAATGCTCCGGCGTCCTGTGCGGCGTCGATGGCCGCCGCCACTTCACGTCCCAATGTGTTGGTCGTGTCGCCGCTCGTGTAATTGACCGGCCAATTGCCGTCGGTCACCGCACGGCCGTTCAAGGCGAACTCGAACGTGACCGTTGTGCCGCCGTAGGTGATCGAGAAGGTCGTTCCGTCGCTGATGACGGCCCCGCTGGCCGCGTTGATCTGCAGCGTGTCGCCCGTGAAGAACTGGAACACGTTGCCCTTTATGGCAAACGTTTCGCCGGCCAAGCCGCTTTGCGATCCATTGAACGGTACTTGCAGCGCCACGGGCGAATTCATGGCGACTTCGGTGACCGTCACCTGATTGCCGGTGACGGCCGCCCGCACCAACGACGACGTCTGCGTGGTCTGCGTTCCCGATCCTTGGATCAACGCCGGTTCGCCCAACAGGGCACCATTGATGGCAGCGGCGATGCGGGCCGCGACCTGGTTCGCCGTATCGATCGGCTGCGGATTGGAGTTGTTGACCGGGGTGCCGTAGTAGTCGACGGCGATGTCGCCCGGCAACACGCCGATCGTGGCGGGCGCGTTTAGATTATCGAATTCGAAGGTCTGGCCATGGATCTGGAAGGTCTGGCCATCGACGATCTTGTCGCCCGATGAGGTCAGCAACGTAATGTCTTGGCCGAAATAGGTCTCTTGGAAACTATTCGGATCGGCCGAGATCGGCGCGTCGGCGCTATCGACGATGACGTTGTTCGAGATGGTCGGTCGCGAGGTGACGAGCGTGATGGCGTCGACGTTCTGTGCGCCCTGCCCGCTGATGTTCGCCGTGCCGCCGCCGTAACGGATGGTCGCCTCGTCCACGTAGTTGAGGAAGATGCCCAGCGGCTCGAGGTCGGAGTCCTCGCGGAAGATGATGCCGCCCCAGTCGCCGCGAGCCGGCGCGGTCGGCGGCGCGGCTGTGGCGCCGCCCACCGAATTGTCGTTGAACGACGTAAAGAGCACCTGATCGCCCGGTACGCCTAGCACTTGCAACGCACCCTCGCTGCGATCGACATTTTGGGCCGAGGTACCCACATCGATCGCGGAGTGGAACATCTTGAATTCCGCGCCCGGATCGATCATCACCGTCACGCCCTTCGGCACGTCGAAGCTCTTTCCGTCCGGCAAGGCCGGGGGATTCTGGGCCGAAAAGTCGGTGTTGGTTCCGATCTGATAGGCAACGTCGGTGTACAGTGCCGGAGCGGTGCCGCTGAAACCGACCTGGTTGAACGCCGTGGGATCTTGCGGGATGACGTTCGGGTTGATCGAAAGCCGGAATTGGCCCTGCGTGAAGTACAGGAACTGGTAGTTGCTGTTGGCGACGTAACCCGCGTCGGCCGGGCCAATGAGAATCGGCTGGCCGGCGTACGACGGCGACTCGGCTACGGTGGTGTTGACCGCAATACCCGACTGCAAGATAGCGCTTTCGGTATGCGCAGCCAACGTCGTCGCGGAATCGGTGAGATTGAACGGAATCAAAATCGCGCCCGACTCGACGGGCGAGACGGCCACGCCGTTCGTGTGCAGCGTCAATCCCGAGGGCAAGGCCGAAATCGAGGTGCTGCCGTTACCGCCGATCGCGATGATGGCATTTCCGTCGGCCGCCGAGCCGCTATACGAGGCCGCAATGGGTACGGACGTGCCGCCGAATTTACCGGCGGTCACCGCGGTAGTGATGGCGGCGGAAATCTCCTGAGCCAACGTGGCTTGCGAGTCCGTCGCGCCGTACTTGATGGGCGTATTGGTGTCGCCCGCCGCCAGCGTGCCCGTGTGCGTGAATTCGAACGTGACCGAGTTGGTGCCCTGGGTGATCGTAAAGGTGCTGCCGACATTGATCCCGGCGCCGTTGGCGGCCGTGATTTCCAATCCCAACCCGGTGACCTGGAAAAAGCTTCCGGTGCCGCCTCGTCGCAGGATCAACGGACTCGAAGAAGTCGCCTGCAAAGCCGTCGGAATGCTGTACGACGTGTTACCATCGCTGGCGAGCTTGATGTAATACTTGCCGTCGGCGGCCAGGTTGGCCGTGGTAAAGGTTTGCGCCGCGATGGGCGAATTGACGCCGAATTTGCCCGCGGCCTGCGCGGCATTGATTGCGCTCACCAGGGCATTGGCCAAGCTCGTCGCGAAGGCCTGGCCCGTGGCGGTGGTGCTGTATGGGCCGACGGGCGTATTGGTATCGCCCTTGGCCAACGTGCCGTTGGAAGTGAACTCGAAGGTGACTACGTTCTTGCCTTCACCGATCGTGAACGTGGTGCCGGAAGCGATCGCGGAGGCGGCAGTTGCCGCGAGCTCGATGGCGTCGCCCCCGAGTTGGAAATACTGGAAGGTGGCACTGGCCGATCCGGCGCTGATGGCGAACGATTGACCGGCGCCAATGGCTGTCTTCGGCGCCGGTGAATTGAGAATCCCTAGCTGCGCCCCGCCGTTGCCTTCGATGCGCAGATCGGTGCCCGGAGTGAGGTTGGGCGACGCCAGCGCAGTCTGCAAGACGGTGAACGGCGTGGTCGTAACCTTCGACACAACACCGGTGGTCGGGCTGACCAGCGTCTGTAAGATCGGCGTACCAAGCTTGTCGACGAACGTCGTGGCGTTGACGTTGACGTTGAACCAGTAATCGTAAATGCCGCCCGGCGTGCCGTCGGCATCGCCGTCGAGGGGCTGCGGCGAGTCCTGGCCCAGCAAGTTCAGGCCCGTGCCGACCGGAGCTACGGCGCTCACCAGACTGTTGTAGGTGGCCGGATTGGCCTGGAAGTTGAGACGCAGCTCGTAGTCGCCGTCGGTGGTGCCGCCCCAACCGCTGTCGTGCACGTTCGGGTCGAATTGGGAATTACCCGAACTCGACACCGCCATGTAGTACACGCCCGGCTGCAGCGCCAGTTGGATGAACGAATCGGAGCCGAAGTAATTGTCGTTGCGCGAGATCAAATTGCGCTGGATCGTCTGGCTGAACTCGCCGACATTCGTCAGGTTGAGCGTCAGCGAGCCTTGCAACTGTACCTGGGTCAGTTCGGCCGTCGCCGACACATTGAGCACGCCCAGGTCGGGCGCGGTGGCCGAAGCCGTCACCGAACCGTTGGGGAAGTTGAAGGTGACGTGATTGCCCACCACGGTAGCCGCGGTCGGCGATCCGAAAGCAGTGTTCACAGCGGCTGCAATATCGGTGGCGATGGTCGCTGCGCTAGCGCCCGCCGCGAACTGCACCGGAATGACGCCCGGATTGGGCGAGCCACCACTGGTGTCCAGCTCAAACGTCTTCGACACCAAGCCATTGCTGACGGTGAACTGCTCCTGACCGTTCTGGTTGGCGGCCGTGGGGCTACCTAGCACGTCGAGCACGGGGCTATTGATGGCATTCGCGATATCGACGGCCAAGTCGTGCTGAGTGGCCCCCGGTGCGTACCGCACCAAGACGTCGCCGGGGTGCAGCACGGTCTTATTCCCCGTCACCGTCAACCCACTGGTGGTCACGTTCGTGCCACCGTCGCTGAAGTTGGTGTTGGTGTCGCCGCCGATGTTGATCACACCGTTGCCGGTGTACGTGGCGGAAATGGGAGGCTGCGCCCCGCCCAGTCCCTTGTCCTTCACGGCGAAGTTGATGGCGTTGACCACCGCCGCCGCCACGGTATCGATCGTGTTGCCCGTGCTGTACGGAATGGGTACGTTGCCGTCCGTGACGGTGCGTCCGTTCTCGGCGAACTCGAAGGTGACGGAAGTGCCTCCTTCGGTGATCGTAAAGCCCGAACCATCCGTGGGCGCCTGGTTCGGCATGACCAACGACAGCCCGCTGTTGAATTCGAACGTCCGCGTGACCGATTGGCCGGCGGGCGTGACTGACGTGATGCTGAACGTTTGCCCTTCGAGTCCCTGGCTGGAGTTGGTGGGGGAGACCGCTTGACCGCCCGCCGTGGGAACGCCCATCAGCGTTACTTCGTTGTAAAGCGATAAGAGCGTGTCGAGCTGGCTGGTCGGCGTGAGCCGTTGGGCCAGCGTCTCCGCATCCAAGGTGCCCGACTGCGTCACCGAGAACTTGTAGAGCTGGACTTCCGAACTGTCGGTGCGATACAGGAACTGTAGGCTGTTCACATCCGAGGTGGCCGGAAAGTCCTCCGTCGTGCTGGCCGGCGTATCGGGACTGTTCGCACCGGTGCCGAGATCGGGCGGGGCCGTGGTCGGGTCGACGTTTCCGTCGGTACCCATGATGCTGCCCGGATCGGCATCGTCGGTCGCTAGGCCCAAGGCGTGGCCGATCTCGTTCATGGCCACGCGGAAGAAGCTGCCACCGTAGGCGCTCGAACCCCAGTTGACGTTGCCGTTGACCACGACAACCGGTCCGCCATTGGACGTCTTCGTGGGGCCCTCGACTCCGTTGACGGCGGTCGTCTGGGCTTGCGGATCGACCGCGTGGATGTCGCCGACGGCGACGGTGATGCCTTGCGCGGGTGTCTCGACGAAATTCACGCCCGAATAGTAGGAGAACAGACCGAGAATCTCACGCACGGTTTGCTCCTGGGCGGCCGTGATGCCGTTGGAGAGCAGGTTGCCGTGGATGTCGGTGCCGTAGGTCGTTTGGAAGTTGTACGGGATGGTAATGACACCGCCCGGCGAGATGTCGCTGGTATCGATGATATGGTCTTGAATCCCTTCGCTCTCGACCCAAGCAGCCAGGGTGCTCAGCGCGCCGCTCGCCAATTGCAGACTATTGGCCGTGATCGGCTGCTCGAGGTTCTGCTGGTTTGTCCCGGTGTCGTTACCGGTGAAATTGAGGCCCGGGTTGACGGGCAACGGCTGAATCGAAGAGTCGAAGATCTCGGTCTGACCGTTATCCAGCGTGCCGGTAAGCATCGCCGTGGAGTAGGTGTCGCCCGGTCCGGTGCCAGCGGGCGTTGCCGGATTCTGCGGGCTAGGCGGCACTTGCACCACGACCGGTGCCTGTTGGGGCATGTCATTGTTGCCGATGCGCAATCGCAGAGCCTCGTTCGTCACGCCGTCTTTTTGCGAGTACTGCTGCAATGTGCTGATCGAGCCGGAAATGGGCGTGTAGCCGGCCGGCGCGACCGTAGGATTGTCGGTCGTGAACAGCAGCTTGACTTCGTTGTTGGCCGGCACGTAGGTGGCGCTGGTCGGCGTGTCGATGACGTCGTCGTCCGTGGTCGACGTGTTCTTCGTGCGGACGAGCTGATACAGGGCGGGGTTCTGCGCCGAGATCGGATCGAGCGGCTCGTTGAAGTAGACGTCGATCTCGTTTTCGCTTTCGGTGCGCGGCAGGTATTGACCGGGATGGCTCGGGTCGGGCTGGGCCGGCGAAATCGGCTGCGGCACAATGCTGAGTACCTGCGGCGCCAGATCGAGACGGAACTCCTGCGTATAGTTGATGCCGTTGTTGAAGGCCTGCCCCTGCGTGTTCTTCAGCGCATTCGGACCGGAGCCGACGATCATCACCTCGTACAGGTCGGCCGGCAGCGGCGAGCTGAAGCTCATTACCACTTCGTTTTGCTGCGACGCCACCGCCAGCGAACCGGGGGCGATGGTGACGTCGTTGCTGTTGCCGAACACGCCGTCACCGCCGCTGCGCACCAGCTCGATGCCGCCCAGCGTGCTGGAGTTGATCTGCTGATTCTGGTCGAAGCGAAAGGTCAGCGTGGTGGGGGCGATGTTGAGGGTCTCACCGGGCAACAGCAGTCCGCCGTTGTCGGGGATGATCGAGATGAGCTGAGGTCCCGACGTCAACAAATGACGCGGCTCGAACATTTCGATCATCGTGTCGCGCCATACCTGGCCGGATCGGGGTGCGCGTCGCTTGCGGCGCCCGGGCAGTCCGCCCTGGTTCGATGCGCCCTGTCGGAAGCGATGGAATGGATGCCAAATCCCCATGAAAGCAAATCTCCTCGTGATGACCTTCAGCGCAGGGCTATGGAAACAAGCGAAGCCGCACCGAAATCGGTTTGCGGCTGGATAGGAAACGTTTGATTACTAGGTTCGTTTGGACGCACTCGATTTTGCTTTGCAGCTACGGCGGAAGCAAGGTTTTCGGCGATGGCCGGCCGATTCGCCTTGCCTTTGATTCGACCCCGTTAGCCCTATTGTTTGGCCACAAGAATCTGCGCTTCGACCGCTTCGTCGCTGGCGCCCGATGCGAACAGCGAGAGAGCGCTGGATAGCTCGGCCGCAGTCGGCGCGCGTCCGTCGAACGATTGATACCAACTGTCGATGAGCAACGTCCGATACTCGGTGCTCTCTTGGAAGGCGAGCGCGATGTCGGCCCGTGCCTGCGCGGCGCCGCGGGTCGACCTGGCCAATTGCGTCACCCAATAATCGATCTCAGGCTGCGACGGCGTCGACGTCCGCTGGAGTATGTCGCGATACAGGGCGGTGATGTAGCCACTCGATGTACCGCCGTTGTCAGCGTAGTACTCGGCCGACGAGGCGATCAACGACACGAACACCTCGTCACTCATGCCGGCGCTCAACTGCGACAACCAGAAACTCAGCCCCCCGGCGTCCGGCGCGCGACCCAGGTAGGTCTGATAGGCATTGTCGACGATAAACGTCCTGGCCTCGGGCGAGTCGGCAATGGTCTGCGCGATGGCGGCATCCGAAGCGCCAGCTCCGCGCACGGAAGCCCAGTACAACAGATCGCCGGCCCCCGCGGCTCGATGCAGGACGTCCTGGTACACGGTCGCCACAAAGCCGATCACACCGACGTCGTTGGCCTCCTCGTAGTTCAAATAGTTGCCGTTGCTCTGCGCCATCGTAAGTGCCACCTGCGGCAAGGTCTCGCCGGCCGCCAGGTCGGCCTGGATCGCCGTCAGGTTCTGCGTCGTCGGCCCGCCACCGCCCGGGACCACGTTGGCGTAAGCGTCCTCGATCTCCGACGCCTGTCCCGAGGGCGATTCGAGTAAATTGAAGGCCAACGCGTACCGCGTTGACGTCGTATCGCTCGCGGCCAGGAGCGCGTCATCATTCGACAGCTCCGCGTCGGTCGGCAACTGCCCGGTGACCGCTTCGTAAAGGAACCGTACCCACATGGCAGAGCCGGGCAGAGTCTGACGCAACTCGGGCGATGCCAAGAGCTGGGCTTGCATCGACTGCACGGGAAGGCCCTGGTTGATCTGGCCTACCCAGTAGTCGATCTCAGGCGTGCTGACGAGAGAGACGCCCTCTTCCAACAAGGAGCCCGTGCCACCGCCCCCGGTGGTGCCCCCCGAACTCTTCACCGGTTGGCCGAAAACACCGCCCCCGCCGCGGTCGACGAGGAAGTCGTTATAGGCGCGACCCACGAAGGCTGCCGCCGACGCGAACTGTGCACCGAGGTTCAGGCTCTTGCCGAACTCGAGTACCGCGGCCTCGTTGGCAGGAAACGAGCCCGATACGATTCCCATCGCTTCTTCCAGGTCGGTCAGCGCGGGCGTCACCATGTACAAAGGCGCCGTCACATTTCCCGGAGGTACCGTCGGAGACGACTGCGTCTGTCCACCGTTTCCAAGATTGCCGCCACCGCCACCCGTGCCACCGATACCGGCGGTGGCCAGGTTACCCGTGTCGAGATCGCCCACGCCCGTGACGCTCAAGGCGGGATCGACGGCACCGGTTACCACGACCTGATTGCCGCCGGCCCCGGTGAGCGTGGAGGTTGTGTCTCCTACGGCGGGGTTCAGCAATTGGTCGTAAATATTCCCGAATTGGTCCTGGTGCGGAAAGAAGTACGTCGTCGTGGGGGCCGCCACGGTGCTGACGGTCTTGCTGATCAGCGTGTCCTGACCGCCGCCGCCGAGAAACATGTCGCTGCCGGCGCCACCGGTGAGCGTATCGTTGCCCGAGCCGCCGATGAGCAAAGCGGGCACCGGCGCCAAGCCTTGGGCCTTATTACCCGTCGAGTCGTTGGTGAGCGTGTCGTTGCCACCGTTTCCATAAATGACAACGGCCGTGATCCCCGACATCTCGATGTTGTCGGTCCCCGCGGTACCGCCGGTGGCCGTCCCCGCCAGGTCGTTCACGGTGATGGTGTCGGCGCCCGTGGTCAACGCCCCCGGAGCATTACCCAACACGCGCAGCAAATTGGTACCGGGAGCGACGGGTGTGGGCGTCGTGTTCGCGATGACCGGCGGCAGCGCTCCGCCGTAGGCAATGAAGGTGGCCGGGAGCGTTTGGCTGACGTAGGGTGCGATCAGGATCGGTGGAACCTGAACCGTGATATCGTTGTTGCCGCCGTTGCCGGCCACTTGCAGCTCTTTCAGCGAGCCGACCGTATACGTCAGTTGGGCCCCTGAGTGGGTGAACGGCGTATTATAAACCGGCTTTGTGCCGGCCGGAGCCAACGATACCGACGACGCATCGATATAGAAGCTGTTGTTGCCGCCTGCGGCACCCACGATGTCGAGCGTGCCCTCGGGTGTTCCCTGGATACCTTGGATGTTCAGCGGAAACGCCAGCGGCTGGTTGTAGTTGACCTGGGTGGTGTTGGCCACACCATCGCTGGCCGTCGTGTTCGCAGCCACCGAGTTCACCGTGAGCACGTCGCCGGCCGTGTTGTCGTTGAAGGTCAGGTTGGCGATGTTCGTATAGCTGATGGAGCCGACCGTGCCGGGCGCGGGGGGCGGTGTGGGCGGGACAGTGGCCGCGGCCGGGAAAGCCGGGCCCGTGATCGAGTTGCCGTTCAGCGTCCAATCGCTGGCCACACCGGTCACGGTCGGTGCACCCGGCACGCTGGGGTTGATGGTGGCGCCCTGGTCGTCGATATACAGCTTGTCGTTCCCTCCGGTGCCGTCGATGCCGTCGAGTACAAGCTTGCCAGTGATGCCCGTGCTATTCGGTATCGTGGTATTGGGACCGTAGGTGATGGTCAATTTGTTCTGCTGATTTAGCTGGTTCGGCGGTTCCGTGAGCACCACCTGGCCAGAGTTTTCGGCCGTTGCGCTAGGAGCCACCTCGAAGGTATCTGCCACTCCCGCCACGCCCCGAACCGTGAAGCTCGTGTTCGGATCGAGTGCCGTGCTGCCGGTGTAATTGAAGAGCGGCAGCGCCAACTGAGTGATGACCGAAGGCGCCTCGAAGAACGCCCCCGCGTTGTTGTCGATGATGAAATTCGAATTGACAGTGGTGTTGGCCTCGATCTGGATCGTGGTGGTGATCGTGGCCAGGTTGGCGCCCGTGTCGACGAAGTTGCCGCTGTTGTTGCCGTCGAGCAGAATCTCGCCCGAATTCGGGTCGACTTTCAATACGCCCGTATCGCTGGACAGACCGACCCCTTCGATCGTCAGCGCGCCGGTGGAATTGACGAAGGTGGCCACCCACGTCAGCAACCGGCGTTCTTCCAGCGATTCGAGCTGCGGACGGAATCGCTCCGCACGCGGCCGGCGCCCCTTACGTTTGCCCATGCCCCATGCTTTTGCTGCACCTAGCAGATCTCGACCCGCACCGCGAAACGGTGAAAAGCGACTCATTGTTTATGAGATACCTTGTTAACTCAGCAAACGGGCGCGGGAGGACGACTCGCCCCATGCGAGCGACCACCAGACCCGCGCTGTTTGTGATAGACAATGACCGACCAGCCCGACCTAGGCAACCTGGCCCTTGGCGGTTGTCGCGGGGCTCAATTTCCCAGACTGGCTCGCAGCTACTGATCTCGCCAGCCCCCCTGATGGCCGGCGCAGCCCTCGTGGCATCTCAGAAAAGCCTCTGCTCCGGTGTTCGGAATGCCCCCGGAACACCCTGCTGCGACAAGGATACTGAGCTTTAAAACTCCATTAAATCTCGGGCTACGGCCAAGTCAAGAAAAATCGCGAGGCGCGATTGAGACGGCGACGCCGATCCGTGCATCTGCCGATTGCCCACGAGGGCTGCTACGGCCGTTTTCAAGAACTGGTCACGATCGACGACTTCACTCTTCGCCCTGGTGGCGGACGATGTCGCCTTCGACCATATATATAATGTCTTCCGCGACGTTCGTGGCCATGTCGCCTAGCCGTTCGAGGTGCTTGGCGATCGAATAGAGCTTCATCAGCGTCTCGGTTTGGTCGGGACGCTGGCGGATCGCCGCACGGATCTTCTCGTGGACCGTCCGTCGCATGCCGTCCAGTTCGTCGTCGTCCTGCCTCACGCGGTGGGCCAGCGCCGAATCCGCGCGCACCAGAGCATCGAGGCTATTTTTCACCATTTCCTGGGCGCGCACGGCCATGGCCCGAAAATCGACCGGCACGTCCACGCGATCGACACGCGACAGGTAGAGAACCCGCTTGGCGATGTTCTTGGCCAGATCGCCCATACGCTCGAGATCGTTGTTGATTTTGAGAACGGCGACGACGAAACGCAGGTCGACGGCCACGGGCTGATAGAGGGCCAGCACCTTGCAGCAGTCCTCTTCGACGTCGACCTCCATCCGGTCGATCTCGCTATCCTCCTCGAGGACTTTGAAGGCCAGCGATTCGTCGTGATCGACGAGTGCCGTCACGGCGTTGGCGATGGCCGCTTCGACCATCGAGCCGACAAAGAGGATCTTCTGCTTGAGTTGCTCGATCTGTCGCTGAAGGTGCTTGGGCATGTACGGCTAGCCACAACGGGCGCGGGTGGTGCGGAAAACCGGCGCCACCATCGTATCAGCCGGCCGGACTGCCGTAAAACAAACCGGGGCCACGTATGCACGTGGCCCCGGTGGATCGAGCGAGATTGTACTGCCGCGGGTTAGTCGCTGTCGATGCAATCGGCCGGCGGCGAGGCGCGATCGTCGAGCGGATTATGGGTGGCGGCGGCCGACTTGTCGGCCACCCTCGCCGCCCGCTGGTCCGCCACCGTTCGCGCGGCTTGCCGCAGTTCGGCCGGGTTGAGGCGACGCAGGTTGCTCAGATCGGCAAGTGGTTTCAACATCGTCACCGCCTTCTCGACAGCCGGCTCGAACAAGACGACTTCTACGAGCCAGCGACGGACGCGGTCGAACGATTGCACGGAGTCGACGAGCTGGTGCTGAAGATCGCCGAGCGTCTCCAGCGTCTCGACGGCATCCGCCAGGTCGCCCGTGCGGGCGAGCAGGCTGTCCTTGAGCGTTGCCAGACCGTCGAGCGACGCCTTGGCCTCGCTGACACCGGCCGACTCCTTTTGCAGGCGTTCACGGAGAGTCGACAACTCGGTCAAGACGGCACCGGCTTGCTCGATCTGGCGACTATCGTTGCCACACAGTATCTCGTCCTTGAGGGAGGCCAATCCCTGGCCGACGTCGCGAGCCCGGTCCAACTCGGGGGCTGCGGCGGCCAGTTGGTGCCCGATCGATTTCCACGAGCCGGCCACATGTTCGGCGGTGGCGACTTCCGGAGCGGAGCTGACCAACTGCTGTTGGATCATGGTCCAAGAGCCGGCCACCAGGTGGGCTCGTTCGAGTTCGGGAGCGGCGCTCACCAACTGCTGCTGGATCGTCGTCCACGAATCGGCGACCCGCTTGGCCTGCCCGACCCGTTCGCCGGACGCAAGCGTTTGCGCTTTCAGCTCGGCCAAGGCTTCGATTGCCCGTCGGGCACTGCCGGTCTGCGACGCGGCGCTGCGAGCCAGTTCAGCCACGTGACCGATCTCGTCGAGCACGTTGCGGGCAAGGATCACGTTGTGGTACTGCGCGACGACCTTCTGCTGCAACGTGTCCAAGGCCTGAATCGCCTTCAGCACGTCGGCGGTCTCTTCTTGAACGGCCAGTGCTTCGCGCTGTAGGCCGCTTATCCCGGCGAGCGCCACCTCGGCCTCGTGCGTGTCGGATTGCTGCGAGATGAGCTGTGTCTGCAGGGCAGCGATCTTCTTCAGAGCGTTGTAGGCAATTTCCGCCCGGTCGCCCTGTTCGGCCAATTCGGCCAGCAATTGATTGGTCTGGACCACGCCACCCCGTTTGCCGACCAGCTTGCCGACGTTTCGTTCGAGGGTAGCGACCTGACCTTCGAGTCGTGCTAGTTCGCCAGCGATTGGGCGCGTGGCGCCAAAATAAACTGCCAGTAGCCCCAAAGCCAGTCCCGCGCCGAACCAAGCCCAGCCGCGGGAGTCGATTTGTTGGTTATGCTCGTCGCCGTCCTTAGCGGAATGCGAATCCATTCGCTCGTGTATGGTAGCCAAGTTTAATTCTCCTAGCAAAACGGCTTTCCAACCGCCAATAGATGGTCCCCTGAGCCGGATCTCCAAAAGGTCGCCACGAAACGATCGGGGCATTTCGTTTTCCGTGAATTGCCACGCAGGTTTCTTGTCGGCCTCTAAAACATCTCCTCGCGCAGCGGGGTCTTAATCCGCCGGTCACTCGTCGAACACGCGGGGGCACGAAGTCTCTCTAAGAGCAACCGACCAAACCGCACGGTGCGCCCAGACATCGGCGTTTCACCGCCGATGTTTTGCCTGCGGCACACGCGATTCCGGGGTCCGTCCGGCTGCTCTAAGAACTCTCGCCGTGAGCTATGCCTTCGATTGCCAATCGAAGCGCCGCCCAACTCCGGGCCAGTCTTCCGTATCGGAAAACCGGATGCCGCTGATGTAGCTTTTGTGGAGTTCTCAAGTTTTCCAGTCAGCCCATTCGGGCATGACAGGTTCTTTGAATGGTGCGCCGGCGACTTCGCGCACATAACGAGGCACGGCGTAGCCCGGCAAGCGCCGTCGCAGTTCCGTTACCAGAGCCATGCCGACATCGGCGGCAACTTCAAAGTGCGCCGCACCTTGCACGCGATCGAGCTGATGCAGGTAGTAGGGCATGACGTGCAGTTCGACCAGACGCCGGCAAAGATCGGCCAGCACGTCGGCGTTGTCGTTGATGCGCTTTAGCAACACAGATTGATTCAACACGCAGATGCGCGCATCGATCAGACGTGCGAGCGCATTCGCCACGCTCGGACTGATTTCGGCCGGATGATTGGCGTGCACCACCACGATCGGTGTGAGCCGAGTGCCGCGAAGCCAGTCGAAGAGGTCCTGGCAGACTCGTTCCGGCACGACGATCGGCAGCCGCGTGTGGATACGCAGCCGGCGAACATGCGAGATGGCCTCTAGGCGCTCGACTAGCCGGCCGAGCAACGAATCGACCAGCGTGAGTGGGTCGCCCCCGCTCAGAATGATCTCTTCGATCGTCGGATCGGCAGCGATCTGTTCCAGCGCCGACTGCCAGGCGGCAAGAGAGTGTGGCATCTCGCCGTAGGGAAAATGCCGGCGGAAGCAATAGCGGCAATGAATGGCACAGGCCCCGGTTGTCACCAAGAGCACGCGTCCGTAATACTTATGGAGCAGACCGGGAGTGACTTCTGCTCGGCCATCGCCGACGGGGTCGGGCACGAAGTCCGCCGTGTCGGATAGCTCCTCGTCGAGCGGAAGCACTTGCAACAGGAGGGGGTCTCGCGGGTCGCCTGGACGCATCCGGTCGACGTATCCCCGTGGGGCGAACAGCGGAAAGCCTCGGGCCGCGCGTTTCGCGGCCGGCACCAGGTCTGCCGGCAATTGCAACAGCCCGCAAAGCTCGACCGGATCACGAATTGCGGCCTTTAACGCGAGTTGCCACGACGGGGGCGATTTTTGGAAATCCGCGCCGACAGGAGGGGTAAGGTCCGGTATAATCAAGGATTCGTTCCGTTTTCGCTCTAGACCGCTTGGTGAACAGGAAAAACCGATCGTGCCCAGCTACAACACTAGCGAATTTAAAAAGGGATTGAAGGTCCAGATCGATGGCGATCCCTACATGATGATCGAATGCAACTTCGTGAAGCCCGGCAAAGGCAATGCGCTTTACAAGTGTAAGCTGCGCAACCTCCTTCGTAACACCGTGCTTGAGCGGACCTACAAGGGGGGCGATTCGCTCGATGCGGCCGACGTCGCTGAAATCGCGGCCCAGTACCTGTACCGCCAGGGCGAGTCGTTCGTGTTCATGGACAACGCTTCCTACGAGCAGTACGAGCTGAACGCCGATCAAGTCGACGACGCCTGGAAGTATTTGAAGGAGGGCATGGTGTGCAGCATGGTGCTCTTCAACAACAACCCGATCTCGGTCACGCCGCCGAACCACGTAGTGCTGCGGATCGAGTATTGCGAGCCCGCCGTGCGGGGCAACACGGCCACCAACCTCACCAAGCCGTGCAAGCTCGAAACCGGGGCCGACATGGTCTGCCCGGCATTCGTCGATATCGGCGACCTGATCAAGATTGACACCCGCACCGGCGAATATCTGGAGCGCGCCAAGGAGTAGGGCCGATTGGCGACCCATCTGACTGGCGTCCGACGGCGAGCCGGCAGGCGCTTCGCCTGCGCGACCAGTTGTTGCGCACGCTGAGGACATTCTTTCACGCGCGCCAGTTCATCGAGGTCGAAACACCTCTGCTTTCCGCGGACGTGGTGGTCGATCAGCACTTGGAGCCGTTTGCGGTAGAAGTGCCATTCGGCCGGGCGACGCGCCGCATGTGGTTGCAAACTTCGCCGGAGTTTGCCATGAAGCGGCTGCTCGCGGCGGACAGCGGACCCATCTTCCAGGTAACGCATGCTTTTCGACAGGAGGAAAGCGGGCCGCGGCACAATCCGGAGTTCACGCTCGTCGAGTGGTACCGCCCCGGCGATGGCCTCTTGGAAGGAATGGAATTGTTGAGCGACCTGGCCGACGAGCTGCTCGGGCGCGGCCAGGCCGAGCCGATCACCTACCAGGCGGCGTTCGAACGCCACGCGGGAATCGACCCGCACCGGGCGACAACCGCGGAATTGATCGAGCTCGCGAGCGCGCGCGGTGTGATCTTGTCGCCAACGACAGGCGATGACCGGGATTTCTGGCTCGACGTGTTGCTTACCGAACTCGTCGAACCGCTGTTGGGACGCGGGCGTCCAGCGATCTTGTACGACTATCCCGCGAGCCAGGCCGCGCTCGCTCGCGTTCGCCGAGGGCCGCCCGATGTCGCCGAGCGGTTCGAGTTGTATGTCGATGGAATTGAATTGGCCAATGGATACCATGAGCTGCTCGACCCGGACGTGCTGAGGTTGCGAAACCGTGAAAACAACCTTCAGCGCGCTGCTCGCGGCAGGCCAACGTTGCCGGAGGAAAGCCGCTTGCTGATGGCGATGGAAGCGGGTTTGCCCGCTTGCGCCGGTGCCGCACTCGGATTCGACCGGGTTGCGATGCTGGCCGCCGGCGCCAACACACTTTCCGACGTCGTGCCGTTTCCCTTTGATCGGGCGTGAGCGCGGCTTACAAACCCGAAAGCTGTAGCACCACGACCAGCCGTGCCGGACAAAGTTTACGGCGTCTGGGAGGGAAAGTCCGGCGATCACGCGTCAACATGACCACCCTATGGTCGGTTTTGCTTCTCGCGCTCGGCGATATGTGCCGAAGCGCTTGATGAGGAATGAGTGAGAAGCGGCTTACTCAGTCGCGTCTCATTCGAGACCGTTGAAAGTGGTTGGGCTGGGGTGGGGCTCCGAGCCTGACGGGAAACGGTCTCGGCGATCGCCAACCGAACGGTACGCCGAGCGGTTTCTTGCCAGCGGCTCACGAGCCCGTGCCCGAGGCGGGTGTTATGAACCGGGCAGTCGTATGTTTGGCCGGTCGGCCGCAGCGAATGACCTTCGCGGCGCTGCTTAGCCTGCTCATCGCTCTCCTGGTCACGGCGACCATTCGGGCCGACTCCTTCGATCTGGACGCCAATCCAGACAGGTGGTTCCGGCTTGAATATGTTAACTTCTGGACGTCGCATGCCGCGCTGTCGGCGCCGTTGGTCACGAGCGGGGACGCAGCCGATCTCGGGCGCCTCGGTTCGCCTCAGACGCAGACGCTGCTCGGAGCGGGAGACCTGCCGTCGTCGATATTCCCTGCAATGAGACTGACGGCGGGCGGTTGGATCAGCGACGAGCCGTTCGGTGGCGAACTGAGCTTCTTTGCCACGGGCTTGCGGGCCACGCACTTCAGCGCCGCCGGCAGCGCGTCGAGCGGTCCGCTGTTGGCGGTTCCGTTCCTGGACGTCACGTCGGGTAGCCCACAACAAAGCTCACTTGTCGTTTCGCAGCCTGGCGTCTCGAGCGGGCGTGTCTGGGCCAACGACGCGATGGGATTCGGGGGGCTCGACCTGCACGGACTCGGTAGCCTCGACGAACACATCCTCAACCCAAACGCTTCACTGGCGGTGCTCGCAGGCCTCCGTACAACTTTTCTTCGCGAGCGCTTCACGTTTTCCAGCGGAACGGACTATCTTTCGGGACCATCGGTCAGCCACAACGACATTTTTATGACAAACGAGGCGTTCACTGGCCTCGATCTGGGGATGCGCGGCAATTATCGCTGGCGACGCTGGTCGATCGAAGCCACCTCCCGGGCCGCCGTCGGCGCGACCTTCTCGACGACGTATGTGGCGGCCCAAGGCAGCCTGCCGTTTGCCTACCCCCGGATTCAGACGGTGCCGGGTGAAGGCTGGTTCGCCCAACCGAGCAATATCGGTCGACAGTTCCGGCAAGCGTTCTCGGTCGTTCCGGCCACACAGCTTCGCGTCGGATACGCTCTGACGAGCCGCGTCCGCTTGACGGTCGGTTACGAGGCGTTTTTTTGGACGCGCGTGCTACGCGCCCCAAATCAACTCAACCCGCAGATCAATCTCAGCCAGACTTTTGGTCCCCTGGTGGGGCCCGCACTACCCGCCGCTCGGCCTAACTACACAAACTTTTGGGCGCAGGGTTTCACGGCCGGCGTACAGATTGGTTTCTGACGTGCGGGCGCTACCATGTCGGTCAGGATTCGCTCTCTGCGTGCATCCAGCGTTTCAGCACGGGAACCAAAACGAAGCAAACGGCGGCTGAGGCTATCGAAGCGATGGCGATCTTTAGATAGACATCGCCGTAAATATGCACGGTGTCGATGGGTGCCGGAAAGGCGCCGGCGCCCTTGTCCTCGACACTGGTGAACTGGGCGATGATCGCGGCCAGGTACTGAGAAAACGCGGTTGCCAGGAACCAACTTCCCATCACGGTGCTCACCAAGTGTTGCGGGGAAAGCTTCGTGATCATCGATAATCCGACCGGCGATAGGCAAAGCTCACCCAACGTTTGCAGGAGGTAGCCCAGTACGAGCCAGGCGACGTTGACCATGCCGCGCGGATCGGCCGATTGGGCTCCGTACCAGAAACTCAAGAAGCTGAGTCCGAGCAGCAGCAGTCCGAGGGCAAACTTCAAGGGGGTGCTGGGCTCGAGGCCACGGGCTCCCAAAAAACTCCAGATGGCCGTGACCACCAGTCCGAGCACAATGATGTAGACCGGATTCACCGACTGGAAAATACTTGCAGGAATCTCATTGGCCCGGCGCGCAATACGCATCCCCACGTTATTGGCGTCAACTGTCCACGAGATTTCAAAATCGGGTTCAGCGTTGGCCTCCCGCAGTGCAGTCAGGTCCTTGATGGTAAAAAGCTTGCCGCCGTTGGTATAGCCGAGCTGTTCTTGCGTCGGTTGCAGCATAACCGTCGAGGAGACGTCGTCTGGGCCGATGACCCGTGCGTCGGCGGCCTCGAAGACGCGATCGACGTTGCGATCGGTAAACAGATTCAGCGAGCTACCCGCTTGCTCGAAGAATGCAAAGAACAGCATGACGAAGAACGTCAGAATCAGCACGACAAACATCCGCTGGCGCCGGACGCGATCGAGGCGCAGAGTTTCTATTCCCAGGTAGGCTGCGGCAACCAGTCCGGCCAACACCAGCACCAGCCCAGCGGGCTTGCTCGCCTCTTCCGCCACGACGGCCGTCGATCGCGCGAACGAATTCTCGCTTTTTGCCAGGGCTTCGATCGTGCTTTCGGGGATGAGCACCAACGTCTCGCCCCTTTCCCTGAGTAGCCCGAAGCCCGAAACGAGCAGCGCGAACAGCGGAATGGCCGCCACCGTACCCGCCAAGACTCCCACCCACATGCCAAGCTGTCCGTAATCCGATCCCTTCCCGCCCGGCTGCGAGGCGGGCGGCGCGCCGGCGCTCTGGGGTAGTCCGCCGCGCCCGATAGCCACAAGGGAGGCACCCGCCGCGGCCAGGAGCGAAAGGCCCACGAAGAGGTTGATTCCCGCCGAGATGGGGTTGTTCGGGTAAAAGTAGAACAAACCGCAAGCCCCGGCGAGGGCACTGGCCAGGATCAGCAACTGCGCGACCACGCCCGGCACGACGAACACGGCCAATCCGCTCATCATGCCGATTGCCGCCAGGCCAAACCCCTTATCCCAGCCGTAGATCTCGCCCACGTATCCACACAGTAGAGGCGACATGGCCGCGCCCAGGTTGATACCCATATAGAAGATTGTGAATCCACCGTCGCGCTTCACGCTGTTCTGCGGGTAGAGCGAGCCGACGATCGTGGAGATGTTGGGCTTGAAAAAGCCGTTGCCGACGATAAGCAGCGACAACCCCGTATAGAAAGCCGGGGCTTCTTGCACCGTCAACATGAGCTGGCCGAGGGCCATGAGCGTGCCGCCGAGGACGACGGCGCGGCGGGCGCCGAGCAGCTTGTCGGCCAGCATGCCGCCGAAAAACGGCGTCATGTAGACGAGCGCCGTGTACGCGCCATAGACCGTGATCGCCTTCGCGTCGACATATTGCAAGAACCCCTTGGACATATAGAAGACCAAGAGGGCCCGCATGCCGTAGTAGGAGAACCGCTCCCACATCTCGGCAAAGAAGAGCGTGTAGAGGCCGGCGGGATGGCCAAAGAGCGTCTCGCGTTGCGGCTCGGCGGTCGACATGCGGGGACTCCGGGAAAAACGGTAATGTAACCGAATTCCCGCCGCCTGCCGATCGCTATCGGTCGGCGAGACCGAACGGTTAGGCTAGGTTGCCGAGGCGCTCGGCTCGCTGCCGCCCGGCTTCGAGCGCAGCTCGAGGTGGGGTTGCGGCCGAGGATGCGGCGTGTCGAACAGGCGCCGCAGGATCAATCGGCCTGTGGCGCGCGGTCGCGCCTGGGTCGTCGGAGCTGACATGCTGACCTCCCTTAGGACGGCCGCGCCATGGAACGCCGTGGATGGCAAGCGCGCTGCGGCCGGTCCGCGCTTGCTCGTGCGAGGCGCCACTCTCGCGGGCCGCCGCGTTCAGGATTTCGCGGCGGCCGCGCGAGTGGTGCTGAAGGACGTTATGGTCCTTGGATTACCTGGCCGGGCGCCATCGGACCAGGCATCATCGTGGCTTCGCCGACGCCTGGGGCGCTCATGCACGGATCGGCGGCATAGGTGCTGGTGGCGGGTGCACACGGGTTGCATTGCGCGCCCCGGTTGAACCAGTGCCAGCAGCCGGTGCTCGTCGCCGTGACCAGCGCCAGCGCCGTCAAAATCGATAGCCTCTTCATGGCTTGTCTTTCCCTTTCAGAAAAACCGGTAATGCCTGGCGAGGCTGCGGGGTCAAGCAACTCTACAACACGACCCACGATGTGCAAACGCAACGCGCGGATTTTTTTCACTGAGTGTTGCGTTTTGCCAGCACGCCACGGAATTGTCGTGTAGATTTTTTTGTGGTCACGAGAGTTGAGCGACAGATAGCGTGATGACGGCCATGCGGCAGCTTGCCTTCTTAATATGTATTTTCCTGGCAACCGCTACGGCCGCGCCGGCCGCGGTGACTCCCCGCGCCCTGACCGATGAGCGGCAAGACTTGTCGGTCGGGCAGGATGTTGCCGAAAGCCAACTCTGGCTGGTCAGCACACGTCGGCTGCCACACGGGCCGATCAATACGTCGCGGCGCCTGTTGCCCGAAGTGAGCCGCTATGAGTCGTCGGCCGGCTGGCGGCAAACGACGCACGACGAGCTGATGGCCGCACACGATCGGCGTCTCACGACGGTGGTGCTGGTGCATGGCAACGACACGGACGAACCGGCGGCCATTGCGAAGGGACTCGAGCTTTATCAATCGCTGGTGCGCCGCAGCCAAGAGGCCTTTCGATTGATCGTCTGGTCATGGCCATCCGACTACGTGCCCGGCACCTTGCGACAGGATGCGCGCATCAAGGCCGAGCGAGCCGAGACCGATTCCTACTATCTCGCGCAGCTCGTCTCCGAGATCGACAGCGACGAACCGGTCGGTCTGGTCGGATACAGTTTCGGCGCCCGGGTGATTACCGGCGGGTTGCACCTGCTCGGCGGTGGCTCGCTGGCCGGCAACACGGTTGAGTCGGCCAAAATGAGCGAGCGCACGCCCGTCCGCGTCGTGCTAATGGCCGCCGCCTTGGACGACGACTGGCTCGTGCCCGGCCATCGACACGGCCGTGCGCTGACCGTCGTCGAGCGGATGGTACTGCTCGTCAATCCGCAGGATCGGGCCCTGCGTTGGTATCGATTCTTGGTACCGAGAAGCGGGGCGACGGCACTCGGCGCGCACGGCATCTCGTCGCTGAACAGCCTGGGCGTCCACCGGCAAAAGATCGAACAGGTCAACGTCAACTCCTACGTCGGCGTGCAGCACGGCTGGTCGAGCTATGTCGGTTCACCTCAGATCCTTGAGCAGTTGAAGCGCGAAGTGCTCGTTGGCAGCAACCGTGGCCGCGCGCAGCCGACCAATGACGCCGCGGCAACGCCCGATCTCGGCGAAGAAGCCGGCGAGGAAGCCGCTATGAGGATAAACCGGCACGGCGGTTAGGGCCGTACAGCGATGCGACGGCGGCGAAAATCGTGCTGCTTTCAGCCATCGCCGCCAGTTCGGTTTACCGACCTCCGTAGCTCATGGCATGTCTGGCCTGAACGCACTAAGCTATGGTGTGTAATAAGGTTGCGCCGAACTGACTAGCATTCTTGGCCAGGTTCTCGTAACCAACCTCCAAAGAATCCTTGTTTTTCGCGCGCTCGATCCGGCGTGGCACGGGGCCTAAGAGGATAGAGAGGTGCAATGAACGCGTCGGCCGAAGTAATGAGGCTCGAACGGTTTCGCGACTACCTCCGGTTATTGGCCGAAATGCACCTCGACCGGCGGCTACAGGCGAAGCTCGATGCGTCCGACGTCGTGCAGCAGACGCTCTTGGAGGCCCACCGTGATGTCGAGAAATTTCGCGGACGAAGCGAGGCGGAACTGGCGGCGTGGTTGCGACAGGCGCTGGTCAACAACCTGGCCAACGCAGCCCGAGACTTTGCCCGGGCCAAACGCGACGTGCGGCGCGAGCAGTCGCTCGAAGCTTCGATCGGCCAGTCGTCGTGTCGGCTCGAAGCCTGGCTCGCCAGTGGCGACTCGTCCCCCAGCCACCGCGCCGATCGTAACGAGCAGCTTTGCTTGCTCGCCGATGCGTTGGCCCAATTATCTGCCGATCAACGCGAAGTGGTCGTGTTACGCTATCTGCACGCTTGGCCCGTGGCCGACATTGGCAACCATCTCGGACGCACGGCACCTGCCGTCGCAGGTTTGCTACACAGGGCGCTCGTGCATCTGCGTGGAAAACTCTCGTGCCTGGAAGACCTGGACGGCGTGCGTTAGCCACCCGGATCAGGCGCGCTCCGTGGCCCCCTCTGCGGAGCGAATCTCGTGATCGACGATTCCGATCCGGACCGAACGCATTCCTTCGACGACCGTTTGGCGCTGGTGTTGGCTGAGTACCTGGCGGCCGCCGATGCCGGAACGCCGCCCGATCAGGAGTCGTGGATTGCCGGTTATCCCGAGTTGGCTGCCGAACTACGCGAGTTCTTTACCGCACACAACGAGGTCGACCGCGCGGCCGCGCCCTTGCGTGACGCGTTGGCCACGACGCGCCTGGCGGCCGATGGAAGTGCCGCGACGCTCGACTCGATGCAGAAGCCGCTCCACGCGCCGGCCCCAGCGACCGTATTCGGCGATTACCAAATCGTCGAGGAGATTGCTCGAGGCGGGATGGGGGTGGTCTACAAGGCGCGGCAGGCGAGTCTCAATCGCCTGGTCGCGTTGAAGATGATCCTGTCGGGCCAGTTCGCCAGCCCGGACGATGTGCGGCGGTTTCGTGCCGAAGCCGAAGCAGCGGCCCACCTTCGCCACCCACATATCGTGGCCATTCACGAGGTCGGCGAGCGCGAGGGGCAGCACTATTTTTCCATGGATTATGTGGCCGGGCGAAGCCTGGCGCAGATCGTGCGCGATCATCCGCTGCCGCCCGAGCAAGCCGCGCGGTATGTCAAGCTAGTCGCCGAGGCGATCCATTACGCCCATCGACAGGGCATTCTGCACCGCGACCTCAAGCCCTCGAACGTCCTGATCGACGAGTCCGATCAACCCCGTATCACCGATTTCGGACTCGCCAAGCGGTTGGGGAACGACGCGGACCAGACCATCTCCGGAGCGGTGGTCGGCACGCCCAGCTACATGTCGCCCGAACAGGCGCTGGGGCGCACTCCGGTCGGTCCTGCCACCGACGTCTATTCCCTGGGCGCGATGCTCTACGACTTGGTCACGGCCCGGCCTCCCTTTCGCGCCGATTCGCCCTTGGAAACGTTGAGGCAGGTGCGCGATTGCGAACCGGCCTCGCCCCGGGTGCTGAATCCCCAGGTTCCCCGCGACCTGGAGACGATCTGCCTCAAGTGCCTCGCCAAGGATGCTCACCGCCGCTATGCAAATGCGGCCGATGTGGCCGAGGAACTGGGGCGTTTCCTCGAAGGAGAACCGATTCATGCCCGGCCGCTCGGTGCTCTCGGGCGGACGGCGCGTTGGGTAAGGCGTCATCCGCTGGCAGCCGGCGTGATGGCAACGACCGCGCTACTGCTCGTCGTCGTGATGGCGGCGACGCTCTCGGTGGCGCGGCGGCTTGAGCAGCAACTCCGGCACGAGGTGCTGGAAAGTAACAAGTATGCCGCACGGAACGTAGCCAGCACACTCCGCGGGCAGTTGATGCATTGGGGCGACGCCGTGGCGGAAGTGGCCAGCGACGAGGAACTGCTGGCTGCTTTGGAAAGCGACGCAGCAAATACCGAAGTGCTGCAAGAATTCATTACGAGTCGGCATAGACGTTATGCCAGCCCCGAAGGCGGGCTGGTAAAACCGAGCGAGCCACCGATCTTCACCAACTGGTTCATTCTCGACCCGTCCGGAGCGGCGCTCGCTCGCTCTCCCGTGCTGGCCAACTTCTTGGGAAAGGATTATGGTTTTCGCGATTATTTCCAGGGTGCGATTCACGCGCCGCCCGGCCGTGTACATGTCTCGCACGTCTACCTCAGCGAGAACGACAGGCTTTATAAATTCGCCCTGTCGTCGGTCATCCGCCGCGGTGGAACCGACGATCGTCCGCTCGGAGTACTTGTGGCGACCGTAGCCACGGATTCGAGCTTCGGGTTGCCCCATCTCCACGATGAACGCCGCAAGGCGGCACTCGTCGGGCCGCTCGATCCGACGCGCGACCAGACGCAGCAGCCATCCCCGCCGCCGTCGGAAGTGATCTTGGTCCATCCGGCCTACAGTGAGCCGGGCAAACGGGCGGAAACCGTCGCGAACGCCCAACTGCGCAGCGTGCAGGCCGAGTGGAGGAACGGGCGGTTGTACTACCCGGCTGGTTATCACGCGGTTGCGGGCGACGAGGACTTTTGCGATCCGATTTATGGCGACCGGTGGCTGGCGGCCTTCGCGCCGGTGCACGACAGCCAATTCGTCGTGATCGTCGAACAGCGATATGACGACGCGATTCGCTTGCCCGGCAGTCTCGCCCGGCAGTTGTTCGTGTGGGCGGGAGTGGCGCTCACCTTGGGGGTCGTGCTGTTGGGAGCGTCGATCGGTTACGCATTACATGACGTGGTTAAACGACGTTGAGGTCATTCGATGAACGAACGCCAAACCGATCTGTACCGACGCATCAGGACCTTTGAGGTCGATCTGCCCGGAACCGCGTTCACTTTCGCAGCGCGGTTGGCCAGAGAGAACGGCTGGACCCGGACGCATGCAGAGCGTGTCATCGACGAATACAAAAGGTTCGCGTTCTTGGCGGTTGCGGCCGGGCGTTGTGTCTGTCCCTCGTCCGATGTCGACGAGGCCTGGCACCTACACCTGACCTACACCCGATCGTACTGGGGTAACTTCTGCCCGCTGCTCGGCAAGCCGCTGCACCACGAGCCGACGAAGGGCGGACCTGAGGAATTGCAGAAACACGTCTCGATGTACCAGCAGACGCTGAGCAGCTACCGTCGACTGTTCGACGAAGAGCCCCCCGCCGACATCTGGCCACTTCCGGGAGAACGGTTCCGCATTGGCCGCGCTCACCGCCGCATCGATCTCGACTCGCATTGGGTGATTCCCAAGCCGCGTTGGCGGCAGACTGGAGTGCTGTTGGCGACGGCCGCCGTCGGTCCTGCGGCCGCGACGCTCAATCCGTTCAACTTCGACGGCCCGATGTTCCTCCTCTTCTACGGCATGCTATTTCCGATCGTAGTCCTGGCCGCCTGGTGGCTGCGACGATGGTTGCGCAGCGGTGACGTCGACAGCGTCGATGTATCACTCGACGCCTACGAAACCGCATACCTGGCGGGTGGGAGGCCGATGGCGATCCGCGCGGCGATGGCGGCACTCGTCGGCCAAGGCGCGTTATCGGTGCAGCGAACCCAAAAGGTTGTGCTCGGCTTTCTGCCGGTAAAGCGAGAGTACCGGTTGGTCACGAAAGAGCCGCTATCGCGCCCCGCATCGGCCTTGGAGGAAACGCTCTATGGCGCCGCCACGGATGAGGGTGAAACCGTTTCAAAGCTTCAAGCGGCGGTTACGGAACAAGCTGCCGCGCTGGGCGCGCGTCTGCGTCGCGAGGGGCTGTTGCTCGATGAACGGCACGCCAGCACGGCGCGCTGGTGGCCGGCAATGCTCGTGGCGGGCCTGGCCCTCGTCGGTGCCATAAAGATCGCGGTGGGTATTGGTCGTGGCAGGCCGGTCGTATTCCTGCTGTTTGCCGTAATCGCAACGCTTGCGGCCGCGGCGTTTTTCCTTCGAGAGGCGTCGCGCTCTCGCGCGGGGGACAGGCTGCTGAAGGAATTACGTCGCAAGCACGCGGAGCTGAATGTGGCCGTGCACGGGGCAACGCACGATCTGCCGACTGGCGACGTGGCCTTGGCGACGGCCTTGTTCGGGATGGCACCACTGGTCGGCGGCCCGTTCGATGACTTGCGCGCCGCCCTGCGAGCTCCTACCAATCAAGGCGGCGGAGGTTGGACTTCTGGCTGCGGAGGCGGCGGATGTGGTGGTGGCGGGTGCGGTGGAGGCTGCGGCGGGTGCGGTGGTTGTGGTGGCGGCTGACGTTAGATTCGCACGGCGACTCTTTCATATCAGGAGTCTCGTTCATATCGATTCTCGGCCGGGCTCGCAGTAGACAACCTAACTACTTGATGTGAAATGGTTTACATGCGTCCCATGTGGCACGCACCACGTGGCAGGAATCGGCGCGGCCAGGCCACGGGGATGATGGTCTGTCGGGTCGAGCCAAAAACCGGCTGGCTCCGATGCCGAGTTAGGTCTGCCGAATGGTACAGACCGAGCCGGGCACCCCGTAAAGCGTGAGGGTGCTGCATTTGACGACCGCGACCGGGCCAAAGTAGCTTTATTTCTATGTTTGTCGCGAAGACTGCGCTCCGTAGCGCCCTGCTGGCTGCCGTTTTAGGCGGTGTCGGCACGCTCCGCGCGCAAGGCGACGAACCGTCGCTCGAGCAGGGATTTTCCGTTGCGGTCCGTCCCTTTCTGGAAACCTACTGCGTTGACTGCCATGGCAAGGAGAAGCCCGAGGCGCAACTCGATCTGGGCCGCTACGTATCTCTCGAAGCGGTGGCCGCAGACCATCGCACGTTCAAGCTGGTGCTCGATCGATTGGAAGCCGGCGAGATGCCGCCCGAAGACTCGCCGCATCAGCCGACCGCCGAGGAGCGGAAGGGAGTGGTGGCCTGGATTCGTGCGGCTCGCGCACGAGACGCGCGCCTGCACGCCGGCGACCCCGGACAGGTGCTGGCCCGACGGCTGAGCAATTTTGAGCTGGATTGCACGGTGCGCGATCTGACGGCGGTCGACATGCGCCCCACGCGGCAATTTCCCGTCGATCCGGCCAACGAAGCCGGCTTCGACAACTCGGGCGAGTCGCTGGCGATGTCGCCGGCGCTCCTCAAGAAGTATCTCGATGCCGCGAGGTTCGTCGCCGACCACGTCGTGTTGAAACCGGATGGCTTTGGGTTCGCGCCTCACGTCGTGGCCAGCGAAACCGACCGCGACAAATATTGCGTCGCCCGCATCGTCGATTTCTACCGCTCGCACGCGGTCGATTATGCGGACTATTTTTTCGTGGCTTGGCGATCTGCCCATCCCGATCCGAACGAGCCGGCCATTTCTCTTTCGGACCTGGCGGCACGGTCGGGCCTAAGTCTGAAATACGTCACCACAGTCCTGGCCACCCTCAACGATCCTTCGGAGGAATCAGGGCCGCTGGCCGATCTCCGGGCACAGTGGCGGCAACTCCCCGGGGATCCACGCGAGGCCGACGGCGCACGCCGCGGTTGCCAGGCGATGCGCGATTGGGTCATCGAAACCCGCAAAAAGTATGTGACGAACGTCGATCCGCTCCCCGTCAAAGGTATTTCGCGCGGCAGTCAGCCTGCCGTCCTATGGCGGAACCGGCAATGGGCCGACAGGCGCATGCGGTACGAGGGGGATGCGGCGGCCGACCGGTTTTGTCGCGTCTTTCCCGATGCTTTTTACGTGGCCGAGCGTCCGCCTTACTTCGATCCCAACGGAACGACGCGTGGACGCCTGCTGACGGCCGGCTTTCACCTGATGCAGGGCTATTTCCGCGACGATGGCCCCTTGTGCGAATTGGTGCTCGACGACCAGGAACGACGTGAACTCGACACACTCTGGCGGGAGTTGAACTTCGTTACCGATGCGCCGCGTCGGCAGTACAAGGATTTCATCTTCTTTGAGCGGGCGGAGCCACCGCGGTTCGCCAGTGGCGACAACTTTGATTTCGCCCGATCGGAAGACAAAGACACCACGTCGCCCGCCAAGATCGAGCGGCTACGCCTGGCCTATCTCACGAAAGCTCGCGAGCTTAAGAATAGCGAGGTGGTGATCGAGGCCATCGAGCACTACTTCACCACCGTCGCCACCGAAATCCTCTGGGTAGACCGGGCCCGCGCCGCGGCGGAAGCCAGCCACCTCTCGGCCCTTGCCCGCTTCGCGGAACGCGCTTACCGGCGGCCGTTGTTGGCGGCCGAACGCGACGATTTGCTTGCCTTTTACTGGCAGCTTCGCGAGCGCGATGGAATCGACCACGAAAATGCTTTGCGCGACGTCGTGGCCAGTGTGCTGTTGTCGCCCGATTTCTGCTATCAATTCGCCGCGCCCCAGTCTGGGGCGTCGGTGCAGCCGCTGACAGACTACGAATTGGCCAGTCGCTTAAGCTATTTCCTGTGGTCGAGCATGCCCGACGACGAGCTGCTGAGCTGCGCCCAGGCGGGCACTTTGCGCGATCCGCAGGTGCTCGTCGACCAGGTTCGACGCATGCTGCGAGACGACCGCGTGCGCGGGCTGGCCATCCAATTCGCCGGCAATTTGCTCGACTTCCGACGTTTCGACGAGCACAACGGCGTCGACCGCGAGCGGTTCGCAACCTTTACGAACGAACTCCGCCAGGCCATGTACGAGGAGCCGATCCGGTTCTTCGTTGCCCTGGCCGCAAAGAATGGCTCGGTGCTCGATCTGCTTTACGGCGACTACACGTACGTCGACACCACGCTTGCCCACCACTATGGGGTGCCAGAGGCCGAGCAAGGGGCCGATGGCTGGTGGCGCCTCGACGACGCAGGGCGCTATGGTCGAGGCGGTCTGCTGCCGATGTCCGTCTTCTTGACGAAGAACTCGCCCGGTTTGCGGACAAGCCCCGTCAAACGCGGCTACTGGGTTGTGCGTCGCCTGTTGGGCGAACGGATTCCCTCGCCGCCGCCGGAAGTTCCCGAACTCCCGAAGGATGAAGCCCAACTCGGCGACCTCACGTTGCCCGAGTTGCTGGCCCGGCATCGGCAGCAAAAGAGCTGCGCCGCGTGCCACGAGAGGTTCGACTCGATCGGCCTGGTTTTCGAAGGTTATGGCCCGATCGGCGAACGCCGCGAACGAGACCTGTCGGGGCATCCGATCGACGATCTCGCGACCTTCCGCGACGGGGCCTCCGGCTCAGGTCTGGACGGGTTGCGCCGTTACTTACGGCAGAATCGCCAGGGCGACTTCCTCGACAATCTCTGCCGCAAACTGTTGGTCTACGCTTTGGGCCGCGGCCTGTTGCCTTCGGATGACCCTTTGGTCGACAATATGCGGGTCGGTCTGGCCGCCGATGGATATCGGTTCGGCGGTCTCGTGGAAGCGATCGTGACGAGCTCACAGTTCCTCAACAAGCGAGGACGAGAATGAATCGACGGACGGTGCTGCGCGGCGTGGGTGTGGCCATGTCGCTCCCTTGGATGGAGTCTATCTCCGTCTGGGGGGGTGTTGCCCCGGCCGCGGAGGCGCCGCCGTATCCACGGCGTTTCGCGGCGCTCTTCATGGGCAACGGCATCAATCCCAACCATTGGTGGGCCAAGGAGAACGGCGCCGAACTGGAGTTGAGTCAAACGCTCGAACCGCTCTCACCGGTGAAGCGCAAGCTGAACGTCGTGAACGGTCTGTTCAACAAGCAGGCGACCGGCGTCGGAATCCATCCCGGGCAGACCGGCAATCTGCTATCAGGCGCTGCCTTGCAGAAGGGCGCGGTGCTGAAGGGCGGCATCAGCATGGACCAGGTGCTCGCCGGCCATTTCGAGGAGGAGACGCCGCAGGCGAGCTTGGTGCTCGGCTGCGAACAGCCGATCACCGGCTATCACGAGAGCAATTTCTCGATGGCCTATAGCTCCCATATCTCGTGGCGCGACGCCGATTCGCCCGTGCCGATGGAAGTCTATCCATCGCTGGCCTTCGACAGCCTGTTCGACAACCAAGGGAGCAAGCGCACGCGGAGCATCCTCGACCGCGTGGCCGAGCATGCGGGCGACCTCGGCCGCCGGTTGAGCGGCGGCGATCGGCGCCGCCTGGACGAATACTTGACGAGCGTGCGCGAAGTCGAGAAACAGATCGAGCGCACCCGTACCGCGAAAGCGGTCGCCGATGAGCACGCCCGCGACCGTGGCCGGCCGCCACTCAGCATGCAGCGGCCCGACAACGGCCTGCCGGAAGACATACGCGAGCACATGCGGCTGATGTGCGACGTCATCGCACTCGCCTTTCAGTCGGATAAAACGCGGATCGCGACGCTGCTGCTGTGCCGCGACCTTTCCGGTCTGTTTTACCCGTTCTTGGATGTGCGGTTGGCCCATCATCCGGCCTCGCACGACGACCGTTCCGACGCTTACGAGCGCGTCGCCCGTTACTACGTCAGCCAACTCGCATATCTGGCAAAACGGCTCGACTCCATGCCCGAAGGAGACGGCACGGTGCTCGACCATTCGTGCCTGATGTTTCTGTCGAACATGTGGTCGGGCAGTCAGCACGACTCGACGAAAGTGCCGCTGCTGTTGGTGGGCGGGCTGGGCGGAAAGCTCTCCACCGGTCGGGTGCTCGATTACACGAACCGCGGCGACGAGAACCGCAAGCTCTGCGGCCTGTACCTGACCCTACTGGAGCGAATGGGGGTTGACCTTCCGCACTTTGGCGATGCCGACGCGAAACTGGCCGATCTCTGAGTGCCGGTCGGTAGCGATACGCCGCGTCTGCCGGCAGCGTCCGGCCCTTTTGCCTGGACGGGGAAGCGGATAACCTCTTAGGAGCCTATTCGAGAATCGATGTTGCGACAGGAACGGTAGGAACGGTTCGACTCGCCAACAGGTTTTCGGATCGGCTCTAAAATCCTCAGCACGAGCCTATCCGATGATCGGTGTGGCGACGTTGACGCACCGCCTACCGGCCATTTTTCGAATAGACTCCAAAAAAGTCCGCCATGTCTGCTTACGAACCGCCCACGGCCGTTTCCCCCGACGACCAATTACCACCGGTCGAACCGCCCAGCGCCGGTTTCATCGTGCAACTGTTCGTCATCCCCGCACTGATCGTAACGATCATGTTCGTCCTGGGGGCAGGTATCAAATGGCTGGTCGAACGCGACAATGATCCGAAGGCGTATGTCGATGCCCTGCGGCGCGACAACGCCGCCCGCTGGCAGGCCGCGAGCGATCTGGCCGATCTGCTCCGGAATCCGCGCCACGCCAAACTCAAGGATGACGCGAACCTTGCGGAACAACTCGCCGGCATCTTGGACAAAGAGATCGATGACGCCCGCTACGACGAAATGTCGATCGAGCTGCGGCTCTATTTGTGCCATGTGCTCGGGGAATTCCATGTGCCGGCCGTGCTCGACACCCTCGTCAAAGCGGCCCAGACACAGCGCGACCCGAAGGAGGCGACGGTTCGCTTCGCTGCCATGAAAGCGATCGCGGTGTGGCTCGACGGCGCTCCGCAAGCGGCCGGTGACACAGCGGAAAAACTCATGCCCACGATCTTGGCTGCTTCTCGCGATGAGCAACCACTGTTGCGATCTACGGCCGCCTTCGCGCTGGGGGCGGCGGATCGGCCTGATGCGACGCAGCGGCTCGAGCGGATGCTCGTCGATAGCTATCCCGACGTCCGCTACAATGCGGCCACCATGCTTGCCCGGCGGGGGAACAGCGCCGCCGTCGAAGTGCTGGCCGAAATGCTCGATCCCGGCCAGGCGGTGGCCCTGGAAAAGGAAGACGAGCCGCAATCACGCCGGTACAAGCGAGATTTGATCCTCGTCAATGCCCTGCGGGCCACCGAGGATTTGGCCAAAGAGAATGCGGATGCCGATTTGCGGCCCCTGGTCGAACCGGTCGAGCGGCTGGCGACGCCGGAATCGGCCGGCGGAAGCGACCTGCCCGGTGGAATCCAGGTGCAGGCCAAGGAAGTCTTATTGGAACTGAACCAACGTAGGAGTTGACCGATGGCTGCTAATGCCCAAGTGATTGAGATGCTTCAGGCAGCGTACTGCATGGAGCTGGAAACGGTGATGAACTACCTGGCCAACAGCATCAACCTCGATGGCGTGCGGGCCGAGGAGATCAAGAAGTCGCTGGCGGCCGACATCACCGAAGAACTTGGGCACGCCACGCAGTTGGGCAACCGCATCAAGCAGGTGGGCGGATTGGTGCCGGGCTCGCTCAAGGTGAAGCTCGGCAATCAGAAACAGCCGGGCGAGAACACGACCGACGTCGTGGGTGTCATCAAGGCCGTTATCGAAGCGGAAGAGGCCGCCTGCGCCCAATACCGCAAGATTATTAAGGCCACGGAAGGTGAAGATTATGTCACCCAAGACCTCTGCATCCAGTTGCTGGCCGCGGAAGAAGAGCACCTGATTCTCTTCAAAGGTTTTTTGAAGGAATATACGCAGCCATAGGGGTTTTCACGGTTCGGCGCGCGCGTTATGTTACCGTTTTCAAAGGCGCACGCGCCGCTCTAACTCCGCCCGTGACACCTTTCGCCGCAGGCGGTTGACAAGCGACCGAAGAACGTTAAAACCATTGGAACCGACTTTGTGAAATTTGTCACAAAGTCTCCTCTCGACACTTGTTTGCCGTTCGGTGTGGTGTTTTCCGCACCTTGGTCGACGAGCGTCCACAATCAAGCGCATCATGGCTGAGAAGAAGAAGATGTCGGTGGCCGAGATTCTGGCCGCCGCGCGTAGGGCCGATGGCAAAGGGGGCGCTCCTGAGGCGGCTCCAGCTCAGTCGCCGGAACCGGCCGCCGAAGAGCCGGCAGGGCATGAAGAATCGGCGGCGCCTGCGGCCGCCGAGCCGGTCGAGTCGGCAAGCGAACCGGTCGCGAGCGAGAAGCCGGCCGCCCCACCAGCGGCGAAGCCTAAGCCGGCGGCTGGCGGTGCTCGGCCAAGCGTGGCCGACATCCTCAAGGCGGCCCGTGAAGGGAAGGCGGCTGGCGCAAGTCCGGCTCCGCCCCCCGCCGCTCCGAAGGCGGAGGTCAAACCTGCCGAGCCCAAGGCCGCACCGAAGCCGCCTGCCGCGAAGCCGGCTGCCGCTGCGAAGCCCGCACCCAAGGCCCCCGCGGGGAAGGCAGACGGCGCCGCGACGAAGGCTGCTACCGCGGGAAAAGATACAGCCAGTATTCTGGCCGCGGCCCGCAAGCAGAATAAGGCTGGGCCGATGACCAAGTCGGAGGCCGCCGCGAAGCTGAAGCCCGAACCCGAGGCGAAGCCTAAGTCCACGAAACCGGCTGTCCCGCCGATGCCGGCGAAGCCTGCTGCGGCCAAGCCGAAGGCCAAGGAAGCGGTTGCCGAGGAAGATCGCCGTGGTTTTCTCGCGTTCGCGGTCGGGTCTTTTCTGGGGGTGGGGTTTACGTCCCTGGCGGCGACCGGGGGGTTGTGGACGCTGGGCTTTGCCCGGTTCATGTTCCCCAACGTTCTCATCGAGCCGCCGAGCAAGTTCAAGGTCGGCTTTCCCGGTGACTTTGCGCCGGGCATGGTGGAAGAGAAATTCAAGGCCCAATTCGGCGTGTGGGTCGTGAAGGCGGAGTATCAGGGGCAGATGCAAATCTATGCCCTCAGGACGGTTTGTACGCACTTGGGTTGCACGCCCAACTGGCTGGAGGGGGAGCAGAAGTTTAAGTGCCCCTGTCACGGTAGCGGTTTCTATAAGGACGGCATCAACTTCGAAGGCCCCGCACCGCGGCCGCTGGAGCGTTATGCCATTCATATGGCCGATGACGGCCAGCTCGAAATCGACAAGAGCAAGACGTTTCAAGAGGAAATGGGTCAGTGGAAGGACGCCTCCTGTTTCGTTCCTGTCTAGCAGGCGCGGACCAAGTGGAAGGTGGGCGTTTCGTCCTCGCCGGCTAGTGTCCCTAGCATCGAACATTCAGAATTTATAGTCAAAAATCGCAATGCCCTCGCTCAGCGAATCGATTCGCAACTCGCAGGTCTGGAAGAGTATTTTTCGGCATCCTATGCCGATCGATCGCCGCAACCGCATTGTGGTGATGCTCACCAACTTTTTCCTGCACCTGCATCCGGTTTCGGTGAAGAAGCAGGGAATCGCGCTGAGTTACACGTGGTGCATGGGCGGGGTGACGTTCTTTCTGTTTCTCGTCGAGACCGTCACCGGCGTGCTTCTGATGTTCTATTACCGGCCCACGCTCGAATGGGCTTATAACGACATTCTTGCGCTACGCGACGTAACCAGTCTCGGCATTCTGCGAGAAATCCACCGCTGGGGTGCGCATGCCATGGTGATTACGACCTGGCTGCACATGTACCGGGTCTTTCTGACGGGCAGCTATAAGCCGCCGCGTGAGTTCAATTGGGTGGTCGGCGTGATCCTGTTGTTGTTGACGCTGTTGTTGTCGTTCACTGGCTATCTGCTGCCGTGGGATCAGCTTGCTATCTGGGCTATTACGGTCGGTTCGAACATGGCCCGTGCCACGCCACTGCTGGGGCACGAGGGACCGGGTCAGCAGCTTCTCACGCTGGGCGGCATCGATATGATCACGAACGCTTCCGACGCCCGTTTCGCCTTGCTGGGTGCGCGGTTCGTCGGCGAAGAGACGCTCAACCGCTTCTACGTGTTGCACTGTATTGCTATTCCGCTGGCCGCGTCGCTCTTGATTGCAATTCATTTTTGGCGCGTGAGGAAAGATGGCGGCATAAGCGGACCCTTGTAAGTCGGCACGCTATGAATCCGCACTTTGTGAGCATAACGCTTCTCTGATCCCTGGTTCCTGAACCTCCATGCACGGCTCCGAAGCAACGTTTATTCGCGACATCGCCACCGGGCTCGGTTTTTACTACCTGCTCTTGTGCGCGATGAATTGGATCACCGCGATGTTGCTGTGGCGCAAGGGGCCGGTGACATACTTTCACATCGCCGGGGTGATCCCCTTCACCAACGTACTCTTGTGGCTGTTGGTCGGTACGTTCTTTTTCATTCTGGCCCCTTTCACGATGATCGGCTGGCCGCCCCTGTTGCCACCGGCCGCCAAGCACGCGGTGAACATGCTCTCGGGGCCGGTGACGCTGACCGTCGGATCGCTGATCGCCCTGACGGTGCTGTTCGTAGGCCGTCGCTTCTTCACCAAGCCGCTCGTCGCCTGGTCGGGCTTCAATTTGGCCTTGCTGGCGATGGGTCTCTCGATGACCGATCCGACGTTCGCCGCCATCGTCCAAAAGCCCGACAACGTGCCGATCGTGGGCTTGGTGTTCCTGTTGGCATTTTTCACCTGGTTGGCCAGCTACAAGGCCGTCGAGAACGACGATCGCATGCGGCAGGGGTTGCCGCCTATGGAGAAGGTAGACGACGAGAAGGTGCTCGTCTGGCCAGACCTGGTCTACACGGAACTGATCTGCATGGTGGCCCTCACCGCGGTGTTGCTGGTGTGGGGTATCGCCCTGCAAGCACCGCTGGAAGACCCGGCGAGCAGCGTCAAGACGCCCAATCCCTCCAAGGCGCCTTGGTATTTTCTCGGTTTGCAGGAAATGCTCGTCTATTACGACCCCTGGTACGCGGGCGTCGTATTGCCGAGCGTCGTGCTCGTGGGGCTCATGGCCATCCCTTTCCTCGACTTTAACCGCCAGGGAAACGGCTACTATACGATCGAACAACGCAAGTTCAGCTACATCGTGTTCCAGATCGGTTTCCTGGAGCTGTGGATCGTGCTGATCGTGCTGGGTACGTTTCTGCGAGGTCCGAACTGGAACTTTTTCGGGCCTTTCGAGCCGTGGGACGTTCACAAGGTCTTGCCGCTCAATAACGTCGATTTGTCGCAGTATTTTTGGGTCGAATGGCTGGGCCGAAGCATGCCGCGGGCGCCCGAGGGGAGCACCGCGCTGCAGCAATTGCCCTACATTCTGCTGCGTGAGTCGCCTGGCATCATCGCCGTGATCGTTTATCTCGTTTTCCTCCCGCCCTTGATGGCCGCCACGGTCTTCCGCAAGTTTTTCGTGCGGATGGGCTTTATCCGCTTCATGGTGATGTCGAACCTGCTGCTGTTGATGGCCAGCTTGCCTATCAAGATGGTGCTGCGGTGGGTCTTCAATCTGAAGTACATCATCAGCATTCCGGAATACTTTTTGAACTTTTGATCGTTTATGCCCGCTAACGAACAAACTTGGCGCGACCAGAAGTTGCTGCACGTGGTGTTCGGCGTCACGTCGATCGTGATGCTGCTCTCGACGATCTGGATGCTCGCCAAGGACCATAGCCGCGAGTGGAAGAACTACCAGCGGCGGTTCCAACGTCTCGAAGCCTACACGGCCGATGCTCGGCTCAGCGAGGAAGAGACCGCCGACTACTACGCCAAGGAGAAAGAGCTCGAGCACCTGGTCGCCGTGGCCCGCAGTTCGGCGCCGCCCGCGGAGGTTGTCGATAGCTTCGTCGAGGAGGCCAAGAAGAAGGCGTCCGACAAGAACGTGGGTAGCCGGTATACCTATCGGGTTGACCGCATCGAGAAGGCGCAAGAAGAACTGGCCAAAGCCCGGCGTTCGGCCCGTTCGCGGGGCGGAGCCAAGGACGGTGAAGAGGGGAGCACGGACGGTATCGCCGAAAGCGAACGCGCTGGCGTCATTGAAAGGCGCAATGAGCTGATCGCCGCGATGCAGGATGTGCTGTCGCGGGCGAAGCAAGTCGAAGACAATGCTCAGCGCGAATTGAAATTCAAGCGTGCACACCTCGACGGCGTACGCAGCGAGTACGACATCGGTGTGAACGAGGGCATGGGGGAGGCCCAGCTAGCGGGCATCGAAGACCGTGTCCGGGTCATTGAACGGGAAATCAACGGAGATGGCGACGCGGTTTACGGGCTGCTTTCGGCGGCCCAGGACGCCAAGACGCATCGCGAGAAGCTCCAGAAACTCTTAGATCGAGCAACGGCCGACGAAGCGCTCGCGCAGAAGGCGCTGGCTGACCATCAGGCGGATATCAAACGGGTGGAAACCACGCTGGCCGAGCGGCGTGAGAACCTTGGCAAGAGCTTTTTGGAAATGCCGGTGGTCGATGCCTTTGGCCGGCCGCTGAAGATCGACAACATCTGGTTGCCACAGCTTACGTGGAACAACAACTTTCGCGATGTGGCCCGTTTCGATCGCTGCACGACCTGTCACCAGGGTATCGAAAAGACCGCACCCGGTTCGGCGGTCAAGCCTGGATATCCGACGACGGAGCGCATCGAGCTGACGTTGGCAACGCCGAGCGAGCGGCCCGATCTGACGGAAGAGCAGAAGCTCCGCCTGCGCGAGATCAAGGGCGACGAGGCGGTCGCCGAGCAAGAGCTGCAATACACGCTGGTCCAGGCCTATGGCTTGGAGATCGCCAAGCATGGATTGTTCAACGCCGGCGATGTCACGGTCACGGTCGTGCGGCCCAAGAGTCCGGCGGCAACGGCCCGGCTCGAGCCGGGTGACGTCATCGAGCAGATCAACGACGTCAAGTTGCTCGACCGCAGCCGCGCGAAGAGCTATCTGTTGGATAGCGTCGAATGGGGTAAGCCGCTGACGCTGCACGTACGTCGCGGCACGCCGGAGCCTTACAGCTCGCACCCGCGTCTCGATCTGTTCGTGGGATCGATGAGCCCGCACAAACTCGGCGAGATGGGCTGCTCGGCCTGCCACGACGGGCAGGGTAGCGCGACCGAGTTCAAGTGGGTGTCGCACACCCCGAATACACCGGCGCAGGCCGAGGATTGGCATCGTGACTACGGCTGGTTCAACAACCACAACTGGTTGTTTCCCATGATGCCCAAGCGCTTCAACGAGAGCATGTGCTTGAAGTGCCACCACGACGTGGTGGAACTCGAACCGAGCGAGCGCTTTCCAGAGCCGCCGGCACCAAAGCTCGTCGAAGGCTACAACACCATTCGGCAATTTGGCTGCTTCGGCTGCCACGAAATTAACGGCTGGGACGGCCCGAGCCGTCGCCGCGGTCCCGACTTGCGGGCCGAGCCGGCCTACTTCGCCGCGGCGCAGTCGATTCTGACCGATCGCGGTCTTTCGGACCATGAGCGGTCGCTGGCCGAGGAGGTGGTTGCTCATCCCGACCGGCACGAGGCCCGCAAGCTGCTGGCCGAATTGATCAAAGCCGATGCCGCTCTCGTTCCGCCCGCCGACGAGAAGGCGCCCCAGACCGACGAGAAGATGGGTGACGAGGTCGCCGAACAGAAGGCACTCGAGATGGCAGGCGATGCCGAGCGGACCGTTCCTGATCAGGCCAGGCTCACCCCGGCCTCGCACAAATTGGCGGGCTTGCTGGCAGCCGACGAAGAAACACCCGGTCAGTTTCGCAAGGTCGGACCCAGCCTGCGTTACGTGGGTAGCAAGCTCGACTTGGCATTTCTAAACGACTGGATCAAGAATCCGACGAGCTTCCGTCCCAGCACCAAAATGCCTCGCTTCTTCGGCCTCTGGGATCACCTTGTGCCGCAAGAAAAGGTGGATGAACGCGGCAACCCGATCACGGACGAGAATGGGCATCCCGTGATGGTTGAAAGTCAGGGGCGGAAAGACGCCGAACTGTTTGAGCCGGTCGAGATTCGGGCCATTGCGGAGTATCTGCTCGACCGTAGCGAACCATTCCAATACGTGGAACGCTATGAGGGCGTGAGCGAGAAGGCGTCGGCGGAGCGCGGCAAGGAATTGTTTTCGACGCGAGGTTGTCTGGCCTGCCATCAGCATAAGGATTTTCCCGACGGAAAGCAGTCGCAGGGCCCCGACCTATCGCGGATCGGTTCGAAGCTGACGACGAAGGACGGCCAGCGCTGGCTCTATAGCTGGGTGCGCGAGCCGAACCGGTACCACGCTCGCACCGTGATGCCGAACCTCTTCTTGGAGCCGATCACCGCTGCGGACGGTGATGTGAGTGATCCGGCCGACGACATCACGGCCTATTTGCTCGCCTCGCAGGACGACTGGAAGCCCGCGCCCGTGGGCGAGGTTAACAAGGGCGCCCTGGAGCAGTTGGCGTTCATCTATCTCAAGGGGTCGTTCACGGAGCGGCAGGCCGTGCGATTCGCCAAGGACGGTATTCCGTCCGATCTGGCCGCCGACATCAAGGGAGACGAACAACTCCTCTTGCGTGCCGATGGCGACAGCGACGGCGACCTGGCCAAGAAGAAATTGCTCTACGTCGGTCGGCGTACGATCAGCCGGCTGGGCTGCAATGGTTGCCACGACATTCCGGGCTTCGAGGACGCCAAGCCGATCGGCACGGGGTTGGCCGACTGGGGTCGCAAAGATACGTCGAAACTCGCCTTCGAGATGGTTGTGGAATATCTGCGCGAGCATCCGCCCGGGCATGCCCACGCCGGCGATGGTCATGCGCATGAACACGAAGGGGCGGCGAAGGAAGGCGAGCACCATTCGCTCGATCCGGCCGAAATGGAACCCAACACGGGCTTCTTTGTCGAGGCGCTGCTGCACCATCAGCGCGAAGGGTTCATCTGGCAGAAGCTTCGCGAGCCGCGCAGCTACGACTTCAAGAAGACGGAGAACAAGGAATACACCGATCGCCTGCGCATGCCGAAGTTCAACTTCGACCAGGAGCAGATCGAAGCCGTCATGACTTTCGTGTTGGGCCTGGTGGCCGAGCCGCCCGCGGCAAAGTACGTCTATAAGTCGAGTCCGCGCCGCAAAGCAATCGTCGAGGGCGAGCAGTTGCTCGTCAAATACAATTGCGTCGGTTGCCATACGGTGAAGATGGAGACGTGGGAGTTCGACTACGATCCCGCGGATGACAGCTTCGCCAACGGACCTGCCTTCGACGACTATCCGTTCTTGATGCCGCATTTCACCCCTGAGCAGTTGGCGGCATCCAAGAAGACGGACCGCCGCGGATTGGGACATGCGACGGTTACGGGCATGCCCGTGCCAACGACCGAAGATCACGAACCCGACGAACCGCTGTACTTCACTTTGTGGGAACCCGTGGCGATCAACGGGCATCCGTGGCTTGTGGGCGGACCCGAGGTGCCGGTCATGGAGCAAAACCTGAACAAGGATAAGATCCGGCCCTACTTCGGCGGCGACTTCGCGCGGCTGCTATATCCGCGGGCGATCGAGATCGGTCGCCGCGACAATCCGAATGTCAAGCCTAGCGACGTCTGGGGGTGGGTGCCTCCGCCGTTGGTGCGCGAAGGGCAGAAGGTGCAGACCGGTTGGTTGCACGACTTCTTGTTGAACCCATATCCGATTCGGCCGGCGGCGCTGTTGCGTATGCCACGCTTCAACATGTCGAGCGACGAGGCGGAGAAACTCGTGCATTATTTCGCGGCCGTCGACAACGCCGACTACCCGTATCAGTATCATCGACCGGGGGGCAGCGATTACACGCCCGCCGCCGATCTCGACCAGTACGAGATGGCGCTCAAGCTGGTGACGGACAACAACTACTGCGTGAAGTGCCACTTGGTGGGCGACTTTAAGCCCAAGGGTTTGCCTGCGGCATTGGCACCCAACCTGGATCGTATCTACCAGCGGTTGCGGCCTGGTTATGTGACCGAGTGGCTGGCGCATCCCACGCGGAAGCTGCCGTACACCGGTATGCCGGTCAATTTTCCGCCGCGCAACGATCCGAACGCGAAGTTGCGCAACAGCCTCTACCCGGGCGAGAGTGAAGACGCCTTGCGGGGCGTTGTCAACCTGCTGCTCAACTACGACACGTACATGAAGCACAACATGAAGATCAAGTCGATGGTCAAGGAACCGCCGCCACAAGCCGCGGCCGGAGAAAGCGCCGCGCTCGACAGGTAAGGAAGTTCCGGCGGGTCGGATGGGCACGGACAGGGCGTACGAGCGGACGGGCAATAAAGGAAGACAGTCAAGGGAGAAGTGAAGCCATGAAGAGTCATGCAGCGATATTGACGGCGGTTGTCTCGTTGGCGTTCGGATGGGGCATCGAGGCGGCCAATGGAGAGGAATGGGGGACGTTGAAGGGGCGATTCGTCTACGACGGTGAGCCTCCCAAGGAGCAAGCGATCCCGACCGACAAGGAACCGATGTGCGCCAAGCACAAGGTCGTGAACGAAGAGTTGGTGGTGAATCGTGAGAATCACGGCTTGAAGAACGTCGTCGTGTTCGTCAGCAGCAAGAAGGTCAAGGAGCACCCGGACTACAAGAAGTCGGCCGGAGACAAGGTCACGATCGACAATAACGGCTGCCGCTTCGAGCCGCACATCGTGGCGATGACGCTCTCGCAGACACTGGAGATCAAGAACTCCGACCCGTTTAGCCACAACAGCAACCTTGCCCCGCTCGGCGACGAAGGCATCAATCCTGTGCTGACGCAGGACGCGACGTACGATTACAAGTTTCACAAGATTCAGAAACTGCCCGTGCCGGTGGCGTGCAACATCCACACCTGGATGAAGGGGTACATCGTTGTGAAAGACAACCCCTACATCGCGGTGAGCGACGCGGACGGTAACTTCGAATTGAAGGACCTGCCGGCGGAGGAATTGGAGTTCACCGTGTGGCAAGAGAAGGCCGGTTGGTTGGTCGCCAGGAGCGATTGGGACAAGAAGAAGGCGACGTTCAAAATGAAGATCAAGCCAGGCGACGGCAACGATCTGGGCGAGATCAAAGTCAGCCCGAAGTTGTTCGAGAAGAAGTAAGCGGCCGTGGCGTTGGAGAGCGAAATGAGCATGCCATCTGATCGGTTTCTGTTGGCGACCTGCCTGGGGTTGATGTGCTGCTGCGCCTCGGGTTGTGGCGGCGTTGCGACGGCCAATATCCCGGTACCGTCGCCGGACCCGAAGCTGAGCAAAGAGATCCGAGAGTCGTCGGGCACGGCCACGACGGCGAGTGCGGCTGAGACGGAGGCAACTCCCGTTGCCGCGACTACATGGGGAAATCTCAGCGGTAAGTTTTTGTACGACGGACCGGCCCCCGATAGCGCCCGTCTGGCAATCACCAAGGACGAACAGGTGTGCGGTAAGCACGACCTGCGTGATGAATCGTTGGAGGTTGGAGCGGGCGGCGGGTTGAAGAACGTCGTGATTTTCCTGGCCGACAAGAAGGTGTCCGTTCATCCCGACTATGAAGCCACGGCGAAGGACACGATCAAATTCGACAACGACCACTGCCGGTTCGAGCCGCACATCATGCCGATGCGCACTTCGCAAACTCTGCAGATCCATAATTCGGACCCGCTCAGCCACAACAGCAACTTGACGCCATTGGGCGATCGTCCGTTCAACCAGTTGATCTCGGAGAACAACGCGGTCACCTATCAGTTCGGCAAGCAGCAGAACGTTCCCGTGATGGTCACGTGCAGCATCCATCCGTGGATGAAAGGCTACGTGTTTCCGCGCGACAATCCGTATGTGGCGGTGACGGGTGAGGACGGGAGCTTCGAGATCAAGAACCTGCCGGCCGGCAAGCACGATTTTCAGGTTTGGCAGGAAGCCGTGAATGGGCTCGCCGCTAAGCCCGAATGGAAGAAGGGGAAGTTCAAGTTGGAGATCAAGGAAGGCGACAACGACCTCGGCACGATTCAGGTCAGCGCGGCCTTATTTGGGAAATAGTCTCGACCACCGCTTAGCATCGCCATGATTAAGGCCATCGCCGTAGAGGAAGGTTCGAACTTAACGACGAGCCAGATCGAACTCGCAAAAAGATTGATGTCAGAAAGATCTTTTCATCGCCCGTTTATTAGCCGCGCGTCGTCCGCGCTAGTCATTGCCGCGCTGATGACCTTCGTGGTCGGCTGCTCGACCGAGAACTCCCATCCGGAGTTCCGGCTGAACTTGCAGGACATCCTGGCGAAGATGGGCCAGAAGCCGGAAGACTTCCAGCGCAGCGGCGACGAAGACGCGCGGAAGAACTACGCGAAGCTGCAATTCATGGCGACCGCATTGCATGCGGCCTTTGGCGATCCGGACGATCCCTATCTCTTCCCAGAGGTGCAATGGAATGCCGAGGAGAAGAAGGGGCTTGATCTGCGCAAGATCAAATTGGCCGCCGGACCCTTTGGCGGCTCCGCCAATGGCGAGCAGCGGGGTCTCTTCCGCCAGCACTGTGCGCACTGCCACGGCGTTACGGGCGATGGTGCCGGTCCGACCGCCGCGTTTTTGGACCCCTACCCGCGCGATTACCGCCAAGGTGCGTTCAAGTTCAAGAGCACTGAGCGTACCGCGAAGCCGACGACCGACGACCTGAAGCGCATCCTGCGCGACGGCATCCCCGGCACCGCGATGCCGTCGTTCCTGCTGCTGCCCAACGACGAGATCGAAGCGCTCGTCGAATACGTGAAGTACCTCAGCGTGCGAGGCCAGACCGAGATCAATCTGGCCATCGATCTGTTCAGCAACGACGAGGAAGTTGAGCCGAAGAAAGAGGCGATTCTCGAAACGTATTTACAGCCGGTGGTCGATGATTGGGCCGCGGCTGAGGAACTGGTGGTTCGGCCCCCCGCGCGGAGCGAATCTCAGACCGAGCAAGACTTGCGGGAGTCGATTGCCAAGGGCCGCGAGATCTTCTTCCGTAAGGACGCACAATGCACCAAGTGCCATGGGCCGACCGGCCTGGGCGATGGAAACGACGGAGCGCCGGAGAAGGACAAGCTGTTCGACGATTGGAACAAGGAAAAGACGCCGGAAAACATCGCTTACTGGTTGCTTCCGAAGAAGGAATTGCGGCCGCGCGACCTGCGCATGGGAATCTTTCGCGGGGGCCGTCGTCCTTTGGACATTTTTAGAAGAATTCATCAGGGAATTCCCGGCACACCGATGCCGGCCGGTGGTCGCGACGAAAAGAATCCGACCGGGCCCCTGAAGCCCGAAGAGATCTGGAACCTGGTCGACTATGTGCGTTCGCTGCCGTTCGAGGACGCGAGCGAGCCGGCCCAGTTCGAGTCGCACGGGGCGACGGCCATGGTGGAGCATCCGTAGTTGACCGCAGTGTAGCTGACGGCAGTGAGGACCGACGGTGGGTAAGTTCTGGAGCATTCTGTTTTTGATGGTGCCCGTCCTGGGGATCGCCCTCTTTTTTTGGGCCCCCTCGGCCGGTTACTGGCTGCCGCGCGACAACTCCGTGCACGGCTATCAGATCGACCATCTATTCAACTTCATTTTGGTTCTGACGGGTGTGGTGTTCGCCGCGACGGAAGGTGCGTTGTTCTGGTTCGTGTGGCGCTACGATGCGGCCACCAACCGCGATCCGATCAAATTCACCCACGGCAGCCACAACCTGGAAGTTATCTGGACGATCCTGCCCGCGGCCACCCTGTTGTTCATCGCGATTTATCAGATGAATGCCTGGGCCGACGTGAAGATGCGTGTGCCGAAGAATCTGCCGCCGACGGTCGAAGTCACCGCGCGGCAATTCGAGTGGCGGCTGCGCTATCCGGGTCCCGACGGCAAGCTGGGGACGATGGACGACATTCATCACGTGAACGACATGCACTTGCCCGCGGGGGAAGAAGTGCTGATCGAGCTGAAGAGCATGGACGTGCTGCACGACCTTTTCTTGCCGCACTTGCGCGTGAAGCAAGACGCCGTGCCGGGCATGTCGATTCCGGTCTGGTTCCGCGCGAAGGATGTTGGCACGTTCGACCTGGTGTGCGCCGAACTCTGTGGCTGGGGGCACTACAAGATGAAAGGCCGCGCGACGATCCAATCGCGTGCGGAATACGACAAATGGCTCGAGGAAATGGCGGTTGCGCAGGCGGCCACACAAGAGCCGGAGAAAGAGGAAGAGTGAGATGAGCTCTACGACGTTTGGCGCACACGCCCACGACGACGCACACGCGCATGGCCACGGGCATTCGGCCGGTTTCCTGCGCACCTACGTCTTTTCGCTCGATCACAAAGTGATCGGTATCCAGTTCCTCTTTTCGACCCTGTTGTGGTTTGTGGTGGGAGGGCTGCTCGCCCTGGCGGTGCGCTGGCAGCTCGCGTGGCCCTGGAGCAACATGCCGATCGTGGGAGCGCGCCTGTTCGCGGGCGAGGGCGGACAGATTTCGCCCGAGTTCTACACGATGCTCTTCACGATGCACGCTTCGATCATGATCTTTTTCGTGATCATCCCCATCCTGGCAGGGGCGTTCGGCAACTTTCTGATTCCGCTCATGATCGGCGCCGATGACATGGCGTTTCCGACGTTGAACATGCTGAGCTACTGGTTCATGTGGCCGGCGTTCATTTGCATGATCATCAGTTTCTTCGTGCCCGGCGGTGCCGCGGCGGCCGGGTGGACCGGCTATCCGCCCTTATCCGCCGTCGACTCGGCGGCGCCGGCCAGCCTGAATGGACAGACGTATTGGTTGATCGGGCTGATCTTCGTCGGCATCTCGTCGATGATGGGATCGGTCAACTATATGACGACCATCATCCAGATGCGCGCTCCAGGCATGACGATGTTCCGTCTGCCGATGACCATCTGGGCCATGTTCATCACGGCCGTTTTGCAGGCCTTTGCCTTGCCTGTGCTCACGGCGGCTCTGTTCATGCAGGTTCTCGACCGTGTGTTGCATACCGGCTTTTTCGTGCCCGAAGGCCTGATCGTGAATAACGCGACGGCCGGTCCGGGCGGCGGGCAACCGCTGCTCTGGCAGCACCTCTTTTGGTTCTACTCGCATCCGGCGGTGTACATCATGATCCTGCCGGCGATGGGTATGGTCTCGGACATGATCAGTTGTTTTGCGCGCAAGCCGCTTTTCGGCTACAAGCCGATGGTCTATTCGATCGCCGGTATCGCTGGACTTGGATTCATCGTCTGGGGGCACCACATGTTCATGTCGGGTATGAACCCGGCCTTGGGCATGACGTTCATGGTTTCGACGATGATGATCGCTCTGCCGAGCGCCATCAAGACGTTCAATTGGCTGGGGACGATTTGGGGCGGCAAGTTGCAATTCACCGCCCCGATGTTGTTTGCCTTGTCATTCGTCTCGATGTTTATCATCGGTGGTCTCTCGGGCATCTTCATGGCGGCCACGCCGGTCGACGTGTTCATCCACGACACGTACTTTATCGTGGCCCACATCCACTACGTGCTCTTCGGCGGCACGGCCTTCGGGGTGTTCGGCGGCATCTATTTCTGGTTTCCCAAGATGTTCGGACGGATGATGAACGAGTTCTGGGGGAAGGTTCACTTCTTCTTTTCGTTCATCTTCTTCAATGGCACCTTCTACCTGATGCACATCATCGGTGCGGGTGGCTTCCCGCGACGCCTCGCCGACCCTTATCACTACGAGACCTTCGCCCATTTGCAGGGCGTGAACCAGTTCATCAGCATTTGTGCCTTCGGTATGGGCGCGGCGCAGATCATCTTTGCCGCGAATTTCATTTACAGCATTTTCATGGGTCCGAAGTGCGGCCGAAATCCTTGGCACGCGAACTCGCTGGAATGGTTTGCTCCCAGCCCGCCGGGGCACGGCAATTTCGATATGCAGCCGATCGTCTATCGCGGCCCGTACGAATATGGGTCGCCTGAAGTGCAATCGGATTACTACCCGCAGACGCAGGCGCCGCCGGAAGGTTACATCGCGCCAAAGCCGGCCCATTAACCGCGGCGCGCCACTTGGCCGCCATAATGCCGGTCGCCCGCAACAGATAAATCGACAATGAGCGATACGAACGGAGCCGGTTCTGTTCCTTCGTGTCCCCAGCCAATGCCGCAGATCGCCGCTCCAACGCCGAGTCCTTGGCCGCACCGACTTGCGGTGTTGGTCGCCTGCGCGACGTTTCCGCTGATCTGGGTGGGTGGATTGGTGACGACCTATGATGCCGGCATGGCCGTACCGGACTGGCCGACAACGTATGGCTACAACTTGTTCCTCTACCCCTGGCAAACTTGGCTTCTCGGGCCCTGGGACTTGTTCATCGAACATGGCCATCGGCTGCTCGGTGCGACGGTCGGTCTGCTGACGATCGCTCTGGCGGTTGGCGTGTGGTCTCAGGACGAGCGCCGTTGGATGAAGTGGCTGTCGATAGCGGCCGTAGGGGGAGTTGTGTTGCAGGGGGTGCTCGGCGGCGCACGGGTGATGCTAGACGAACGGCTGCTGGCTCAGATTCATGGTTGCGTCGGCCCGGCGTTTTTTGCGTTCGCTGCGGCGCTCGCCACGCTGACCTCAAACCGGTGGCGTTCGGCGGGACGTGAGGTACTCGCGTCGGCTCGCCTTCCGCGACTGGCGACTGCCACGGCCGTGATCGCGTACATTCAGCTCTTCCTCGGTTCGCAGTTGCGTCATGTGAAAGTGACCGTCGATGCGAGCATGTTCCGTATGGTGGTGTGGTTCCATTTGCTTGTTGCCGCGGCACTGATGGTGCATGTCGTTTTGCTTTGGGTCCGTTGCCGCCGTGAAGCCCCGGAAAACACGTGGCTGCTCCGGCCAGCGAACGTTTTGTTGGCCCTGATCACGACGCAACTCGCACTTGGTTGCGGTGCGTGGGTGGTCAACTATGGCTGGCCGGCGTGGTTGAGCGAATGGAGTATTGCGGCAGGCTACGTTGTGCGCCGCGAAAGCTTTCCGCAGGCCACAATCACTACGGCCCACGTCGCCACCGGGTCGTTGATCTTGGCCGTCGCGGTGGTGATTGCTCTGCGGTCGTGGCGAGAGTCCGCGACCGGTCGAACCGATCGCAGCACCTTGCCGTCTTGTGCGCTCACGCTTTCGGCTGCGGCCTGCCTCGAAACGACGAGGGCCATGGCATGAGTAGTTCGGCCGCATCGACCGCAACCTATCTTCCGGCACGCGCGGCAACCTGGCAGCGGGCGGCCGATTATATCGAGCTGACGAAGCCGAAAATTGTGCTCATGGAACTCGTCACGGTCGCGGTCGCGGCGATCGTGGCGAACTCGGGTGTGCCCGACCTTTGGCTGCTCGGCCACGCAGTGATCGGAACCGTGCTGGTGGCTGCGGGTGCGAGTGCCTGGAACCAATGGCTGGAGCGCCGTACGGATGCGTTGATGGATCGTACGGCCGATCGACCGCTGCCGGCGGCTCGTTTAAGCGGTCGTGAGGTGATGGTTGCCGGTACGTTGTCGAGCGTGATCGGTACTGTCTATCTAGCGATTGCGGTGAACGTGATAACGGCCACGTTGGGTGCCATCACCTGGTTGATCTACGTCGCGGTTTACACGCCGCTCAAGTCGCGATCGCCTGCGAATACAGCCGTCGGCGCGGTGGCCGGCGCGATGCCGATTTTGATGGGATGGACCGCCGTGGGCGGCCGATTGAACCTCGCGGCGGCGACGCTGTTTCTGATCGTCTTCCTTTGGCAATTCCCGCACTTCATGGCAATCGCCTGGATCTATCGCCGGCAATACGCGGCCGCGGGGCTGAAGATGCTGCCGGTGGTCGATTCGACAGGTCTACGAGCCGGTGCCCAGGCACTTGTGGCGGCGTTGGCGCTGGTGCCCGTGAGTTTGCTTCCTTCGCTCATTAGCTCGGCGGGGCCGACCTATTTCATTTGGGCGCTCGCCTTGAGTTTGGGACAGTTGGGCTGCGCGACGGCCTTTTTGTTGCGAATGAATGAGCAGACGGCCCGTGCTCTGCTGCGGGCATCGCTCATCTACCTGCCGGCCTTGCTCCTGTGGCTTACCGCCGGACCGTTCCGTTCTTGATTGGAGATTAAGAGTACAGCACATGGCAATCGCGGCGCACGGTCCTGAACTCCACGGTCACGAACTCCACGGCGGGGGGCACCACGGCCATCCACCCAAGCTCGAATACCATCCCGGTTTGCCGATCTCCAATGGCAAGCTGTTCATGTGGTTGTTTCTCTCGACGGAGATTATGTTCTTCGCCGCCTTGATCGGCGTCTACATCGTCATCCGCTTCGGTGCTCCGGTATGGCCAGCGACGCACGAAGTGCACTTGAGCGAACCGATCGGTGCGTTCAACACCTTCGTTCTGATCTGTTCCAGCGTGAGCGTGGTGCTCGCCCTGGAGGCCGCGAAGGCCAACCAGACGGATAAGGCCAAAATGTGGATCGTTATTACGTTGGCGTTGGGCGGCGTCTTTTTGGGCGTGAAGATGTACGAATACAGGGCTAAATTTGCCCACGGCATTTACCCATGGTATCCGCGCAGCCGCGTGTACGAGCGGCCAGACGTGTACTTTGGTTCGGCTGTGCGCGCCCGGGCCACCTCGCTCCTCACGGAATTCAAGGCCGACCCGGAGGTCGCGTCGGAGCGCGCAGGCGACATCGCCCTGCTCGAGCGCCTGCAGGCCGCCGCGGCGACGCCGGACGATCACAAGCTCGCCTTGTTGGCCGCGGAGATTATGCCGATGCCCGTTTCCGAAGGGGGCCATGCCTCCGGCCTGAATGACGAGCATGAATGGCTGAAGATGCCGGTCGTCATCCCCGGTGGCAATATGTGGGCGAGCACCTACTTTTTGCTGACCGGTTTTCACGCGATACACGTATTGGTCGGACTGATTGTGTTCGCCATCCTTAGTGTCAAGACGCTCGGCGTCGCCTGGGCCGGGGCGATCGAGAACATCGGCCTGTATTGGCACTTTGTCGATCTCGTGTGGATCTTTTTGTTTCCCTTGCTCTACCTGTTTTAGACTTGTCGAGAACTGACCGGTGCGTCACGCCGTTGCCAGACAAGTGACAAGCCGACTCACGCCCGCGGGCGATTTGCGGACAAAATAATTCGAGAAAAATCCATGTCTCACGCAGCCGTTCACCACGACCACGCTGGCCACGACGACCATGGCGGAGTTGCCAAGTACGTCTTCGTCTTCTTCGCCTTGTGCGTGTTGACGACGATGTCGTTCTTTACGTACTCCAGCTATTGGCCATGGCGCGACACACCGGCCGTCGCGCGCCTGTTCATGACGGCCGTTTCGTGCACCAAGGCGATGCTTGTGATCCTGTTCTTCATGCACGTCAAATACGAAGCAAACTGGAAGTACGTACTGACGATTCCGGCCTCGATCATGTCTGTATTTCTCTGCCTGGCCCTCGTGCCCGACATAGGTGGCCGGATAAATGGACTGTTTGGATACCATGGTCGATATTCGTCGGAGCGTAACGAACACGTCGGTCGCGTCGAGAAGAATGGCAAGGTCGTTTACGATGCCAACGCCCTGATGCAGAATGCGTCGCTGGAAGTGGTTCACCACGGCGACTCCCACAGTGCCGCCCCGCACGGCGGCGACTTACGTGTTTCGCCCGATGAGGGTCAACGACCCGCTCCGACGGAACCCGCGCCGGCCAAGGAAGCCGATTCCACCGAAGCCGAAGAATAGCGATTGGCGCGTTTGGTCGCGGTTCTTCGGCTGGTCAGTCAGCGATTTCCATGCCAGCGACGGCGGCCATCGAGATCTCGGACCTTGTACACCGTTACGGTGAGCGGACGGCGCTGGCCGGACTCGATTTGCGTATCGAGCCCGGCGAAATCTTTGCACTGCTCGGTCCTAATGGCGGGGGCAAGACGACCCTCTTCCGCCTCCTTTCGACGCTGATTCCGATTCAGCAGGGGCGCGCTTTAGTGTTCGGCTACGATGTCGCGCGGCAGACCATGGACGTGCGACGTCGCATCGGAGTTGTGTTTCAAGCACCGAGCCTCGACAAAAAGCTCACGGTCGCCGAGAATCTCCGTCACCAGGGCCGAATCTATGGACTTTCGGGAAGAGCTCTCGCTGCTCGATGCGACGAACTGCTGGCCCGCCTTCGGTTGGCCGACCGCCACGGCGACTTGGTAGAAACCCTTTCGGGCGGGCTGCGGCGGCGAGTCGAACTCGCCAAAGGGATGCTGCACGGTCCACGGCTGTTGTTGCTCGATGAGCCGAGTACCGGGCTCGATCCGGCTGCCCGTAGCGACTTGTGGGAATACTTGCAACAGATCCGCGGTGATTCGGGTGTGACCGTAGTGCTCACCACGCACTTGCTGGAAGAGGCCGACAAGGCCGACCGCCTAGCCATCTTGAATGCGGGAACGCTGGTGGCACTCGACACACCAGACCGGTTGCGAGCCAGTGTGGGGGGCGACACGCTGACGATCGAAACCGAAGAGCCTGCCTGGCTGGCGGCGGCGATCGTCGATCGCTTCGGCTTACCGGCGCACGAGGTCGACGGCAGCGTACGGCTCGAACTACCCGACGGTCCGCAATGGGTGCCGCGCCTGGCCGAGGTCTTTCAAGGCCGTGTTCAGAGCATGACTCTTGGAAAGCCGACGCTGGAAGACGTCTTCATTGCCCGCACCGGCCATCGATTTTGGAGCGAATCCTCGTAGCTCAGGCATTGGTGAAGGGCCTCGTGGAGCAGCATACAACTGGTAAAATGGCTGATATGTCAGACGGTGCAGCGATATTGAACGAGCCGCAAACGACCGATCCGGCGCTGCCGGTTGTTCGGCCGTGGTTGGCGGCCGGAACGCTTTGCTGGCGCGAGCTGATACGCTTCGCGCGGCAGCGAAACCGCGTGTTCGGCGCCATCGGCCAACCGATCATTTTTTGGGTGCTGTTCGGCTTCGGCCTGGGGCGTTCGTTTCGCCTGCCCGCGGCCGGCGGTCAGGCGATGACCTATCTCGAGTATTTCTTTCCTGGCACACTTGCGCTCATCCTGCTCTTCACGGCAATCTTCGCCACGATTTCGATCATCGAAGACCGCCGCGAAGGCTTCTTGCAATCGGTGTTGGTGGCGCCGCTGCCCCGCTGGTCGTTGGTGTTCGGAAAACTGGTCGGCGGAACGCTGATCGCGCTCGTGCAAGGGTTGATTTTTCTGGCGCTGGGGCTGACCGTTGGGCTGCGGTTCAGTGTTGTGAGTCTGGCGGCGATTACGGCTTTCAGCTTTCTTGTCGCGTTCGCGCTGACGGCGCTCGGGTTTTGGATCGCCTGGCGACTCGATTCGACGCAGGGATTCCATGCGATCATGAGTGTTCTCCTGATGCCGATGTGGCTGTTGTCGGGAGCGTTCTTTCCGGCTGATAGCGGCGGATCGACTGGGGCGCTTTGGCTTGCCTGGCTGATGCGTTTGAACCCACTTACCTACGGCGTCGCCGGACTGCGGCGACTGATTTATTGGGGCGTGCCCGCTGACTCGCTGCCGGCCGATCTGCCGGACATGGCGACTTCGCTCTGCGTAACGGCCGCGTTCGCCGCGGTCATGTTTGTTCTCTGTATGCGCGTGGTGCGGCAGCGCACGACGGGAGATCTGCTATGACAAGTCCGGCTGCCAAAGCCTGGATCAGTTTTCTGTTGGTGGCGATCGGGCTCTATGGTTCGTACACCATCTGGAAGGTCTATAAGGCGAATGCCATCGCGGCGACGGTGCATCGCGAGCCGTCGACTCAGAATAGTCGCTCCATCTCCAAGGCATTTCCGCCGATACCGCTCGACGAATTCACCTTCACCGACAGCGAGGGGCAGCCGTTTTCCCTGCAAAACCTTTCCGGCAAGGTCTGGGTCGCGAGCTTCTTCTTTGCGACCTGCCCTGGCTTCTGTCTTCAGATGAATCAGGAGATTGCCAAGATCGCCCGCGACCTGTCCGACCAAGACGTGACGTTCGTCAGTTTTACGGTCGATCCGGAAAACGACACGCCCGACGTGCTAAAGGAATACGCCACTCGGATGCAGGCCGACCCGCGCCGGTGGGTCTTTCTGACGGGCAAGCAGGCCGATATTCAAGAACTCGGCCAGCAGTACTTTAAAGTGCCTGCCACCAAGGACCATCTCGACAAGCTTTTGTTGGTAGGACGCGACGGGCGGGAGCACAACTTTTTTGCATCGCGCGATCCCCAAGATGTTAAGAGGCTCAAAGAGGCGATCGCCGAATGCCTGGCCGCGAAGGCGCCGCCGACGAGTGGACCGCCGCCGAATCCGGCACCCGAGCCTTCCGCTGAGCAACCCGATTCCGACGCCAAGGTGCCGGAATGAATTGGCACTTGCTGGCGGCTACCGACCTCTGGCGCATCTTGCCGGCAGCCGATGCAACGCTCAATGCCGTCGCGGCGGTATTGCTCATCATCGGTTATCGGCTCATCAAGCGCGGGCACGAGCAGGCGCACAAACGTGTCATGTTGGCGGCGTTCGGCGTATCAAGTGCGTTTTTGGCCTGTTATCTGACCTACCACATCGGCAGCCGACTGGCAGGTAGGGAGGAAGTCAGGTTTGTCGGACCGCCCGGAATCCGGCAAATCTATCTTGGCATTCTGATCAGCCACGTGCTGCTAGCCTTCACGGTGCCGGTGCTCTCGATTGCCACCATCTGGCTGGGTTTGAAGGATCGGCGCGAGTCGCACCGGCGGCTGGCTCGTTGGACGTTTCCGATCTGGCTCTACGTGTCGATAACCGGCGTGATTATCTACATCATGCTCTACCATCTCTACGCGCCCTCCTCGACAAGCCCTATAATGTCATGATGCCGTCCATCAAACTCCCACGCCTGCCGTCCGCTCGCCTATCCGCGCGATTACGTCGATGCGTCGTCTGCTTCGCGGTCGTTGCGGTCGTTATGCTGCTGGCGGGCGACGCTCTCGCTTGCCCGATGTGCAAGGCGGCACTGGGCAGTCAGGACCGCTCTCATGGAGACTGGGTGGGCGGCTTCTTCTGGAGCATTCTCTTTATGCTCTCGATGCCGTTCCTCATCCTTGGTTCTTTCAGCACCTACATGTATATGCTCGTGAGGCGGGCACGGCGGGAGCGATCGCAACGCGAGGCGGCCGGCCTAGGAATCGAGCGATTCGTCGATGGCCCTTTGCAATTCGATGAGGCTCGTTCGCGCGAGCCGGCGACCGTAAACCACGCATGAGTATTGGTAGAGGGGCCTTCCCGGCGGTGTTCCAATGCGGCCGGCGACAGCCTGTTGGATCGCGACGCCGCGGTATTCTTGTGGCTTGAAGTCTCGGGCGTTCGGATCGATTTCGTCTGCCGGCGCGTTCATCGCCCATCCACTCTACTTCGCTGGTCGGAGCGACGCCAGCAACGGCGCTGCGTGCTCGCGCGAGTGCGCTCCTCAGGATGCAATCTCGACGACGGGCTTTCCCAAAACGTCGTGGCGTGGTGTGATTCCCAATCCTGGAGCAATGCTGGCAGACATCCGACCGTGCTTTCGTTGCGGCGCGCCGTCGGCCATGCTGACGGTGACATAGCTGTTGAAGTCGGTGCTCGTGAACAAAAATTCGGGCGGCGTGCTATGGGCCAGATGTGAAATGGCGGCCGTTACGATGTCGCCGCCCCAGCTATCCTCGATGGTCATGCCGATGCCCAGCGAGACGCACAAATCTCGCGCCTGCCGTGCCTTGGTCAAGCCGCCGAACTTGCTGATCTTTATGTTGACGACGTCCATCGCCAAGTCGGCCCGCCCGCGCACGAGCACATCGATGCCGTCGATGATTTCATCGAGCACGAACGGATGATCGGTGTGTCGCCGAACGGTCAGGCACTCCTCGTAGCTGAGGCAGGGTTGCTCGATGTAGACGTCGACGTCGCGCACGGCTCGAACTACTCGCAGCCCATCGTGCACCAGCCAACCGGTGTTGGCGTCGGCGACGAGCCGGTCTCCCGGCTTCAATTCGGCTGCGACTGCGTGGATGCGCTCGATGTCCACTTCGGCTTCGCCGCCAACTTTCAGTTGAAAACGGCGGTATCCCTCGCGACGGTATTCGCCGACTTTGGCTGCCATCTCGGCGGGCGATTCTTGAGAAATGGCCCGATAGAGACCAAAATCGTCGCCATAGCGCCCGCCCAGCAACTTGCAAACGGGCTGCCCGGTGGCGTGACCCAAAATGTCCCAGCAGGCCATGTCGATCGCTGATTTGACATAGGCGTGTCCCTTCATCGCGGCGTCCATGCGTCGATTGAGCCGGCCCAGTTCCAGCGGACCTTCTCCGATCAGGTGCGGACCCAGCTCGGCAATGCCCGCGCGGCAGCCGGCGGCGTAGGCCGGCAGATAGAACGGGCCTAGCGGGCAAACCTCGCCCCAGCCGGTGATGCCCTCGTCCGTGTCCACGCGTACTACGGTGCTATCGAATATGCTCACCGACTTGCCGCCCGACCATTTGTAGGTCCCTTCGTGCAGCGGCAAATCGACTCGATAGGCGGAGATCTTGGTGATTTTCATGGTGCTGAAGACCCGTCGACCGCAGGGCAGCGAAGGAAACTGTGCGAAGAAACTGCCACTCTATCGGACGCACCGCGCCGGCGAAAGCGTGAGGTAGTGTCCTAAGACTGTGGTGAAGAATCGGGGCTGGTCGCGAGGCGACCAGCAGCCGCCAATCACTTCCGCAATCTACTTTTCAAACCCTTCAAACGCGCATCTCCCTGCACCGTCCTCGGTGGCCAAAACCTTATCCGAAATTCACGGTAGATATCCGGGCCGATGGCGCATCCAACGGCGACTGCCACCACCAACCACAGCAACGTCTTGAGGGAGAACTGGCGGGGCATTACCCGAAAAGTAGGCAGACTCACCGAGTCGATGGCCAGACGTAGCGCCTCATGTATTCGAGAGCCATAGCTTCGTTCCTCCGGAGGGCTTCTTCCGACGCTTCCCGCTCAAGCCTAGCCTTCTCCCGGCGCTCACCGAACCGCATGCCCCCAAAGAACGCCCCGACGACCAGCATGGCCACCAGCAACGCGCGAAGGGTGAATTGTGGGCGAGGCATGGAACGGCTCACGGGGTTGCTCATTGGGACAATTCTAACGCAGGGCCACGCGGCGCGACATTCAATATGATGGGCCGCCCGCGGATGTCCGCCTGCGGAAATTCGCATCTACTGCGCAAAACGCCGTGCGCGCCAGACTGTTAGGACACTACCCCCAGTCCGTCGTCCGGCAGCTCAAAGTTCAGAGCCGCTGGCAGCCTATTTTGTGACCGTCAGCCAAAGATCGCTCGTATGAGCCCCGCCCGTAAGTAACGCTCCGGCCGTGTGCGAACGGCCACCAAGGTCGGACGATGTGCCTAGAATCTGGATAGGCCCCGAAAAGGCGACCCCCGTTGCGGTGAGCACGATCTTGACGGTCTTGGCCGAGTCGCCCCCCGCGACCGACTTGGTGGGCTGAGCGATGACGCCTTCGGGCAGGCCTGTGACCCGAACGTCAATCTCGCCGGCGAAATTCTGCTTGCGCTCGATCGTAACAGGAATCTCCAACGGTTTTCCGGCACTCAACACGAACGCATGCTGCGGCGCGCCGAGCGAGAAGTCTGGTTCCGGCGATGCGATCGTCAATCGATAGAGGAACCGCGGTCCACCGTGCTCGTAGAGGTCTGAGACGACGAGCGTGTAATCACCGTCCGCAGGCGCCGTGTATGTTACTGCGCTGTCGGGATCGTTGTTCGTGTCGTCGCTGCGCGCCAGCGATCGACCTGTCGCATCGAGCAACTCCAAGACTGAGTCGAGCGGATAACCGAGCGCGCGACTCGAAACGTTGCATTGGCAGGTCTGACCCTTTGCGAGACGGAAACGGAATGCGTCTCGGTCGTGCGGCTCGCTAATGCGTCCGCTGATTGTGACCGGCATTTCCACAGACTGTGGATTGGCGAGGTCGTTCGACTCGGCTTCCACCCGCGCCGGATGCGACACGACCGGAAGACTGATCGTGCCTGCCCATTGCGGCGAAAAGAAGTCAACCGCCGCGGCATCCGGTTGAGGCTCGATCACCCGCTTCGTACCTTGCTCCGACAGATTCCAACCGCAAGGGTCGACGCTCGTCGCGGCAATGCGCGAAACGGCCAGCGGCAGCGAGCCATCGAGGAATCCATCCGTTGTCAGCGTTAGTCGATAAATGAATGTCTCGCCACCCGCGAACGAAATCGAGGCATCGGCGCGGCCGGAAAGGCGAAAATGCGGACGAGGTAGGTACCGTCGGCGGGGGCCTCAAAGGCGAGCAAACTATCAAGGCCCCGTTCGTCGTCATTCTGGTCTAAAACGCTTCCCCGCGGCATGACGACTTGCAAGACCGAATCCATCGGCGATCCCAGCGTCCCGTTGGCGGTGACGGCCGCAACCAGCGTTTGATTCTGTTTCAGCGACACCGCGAAGACATCGACATCACCTCTCTTTTCCAGGCGTCCGTTCACCGTGCATCCCGGGGTTGTGATTGATTGTGCCTTGGCCACGGTATCGTTCGGTTCCTGCTCGTTCACGTTCGGCAACGTGTCGACGACGAAAGGCACCGGCGCGGCGGCACCTTCGGCATTGTGGATGCGGACCCAATACAAACCCGGCGGGGCATCGGGCGAGACGGCGATCGAAAATGTGCCCTTCTTGTCCGCCACAGGAGCGACGTGCATGCCCGACCGACTGACCCACGCTTGCGCAGGGCCATCGCCGGCATTGCCCCCCGCCACGACTTCGACAGTCGTCCCGCGCGTCGCACCCGCGGGATACAGATATTTCACGTCCGGCGGCGCCGCCGCGGCCACCGGTAGCCAGCCGAGCGTAAGAAATACTGCCGCCAGATTTGCAGATCTCATGATGGTCGTTTTTGGTCGCCGCGGCGGTCAAAGCGTGCAGGCGCGGCAAGCGGTTCGTCCATCGATGTTAGCCCATCAGCTCGGCGATGGGCGTAGGATCGCTCACGAGATGCGTCGGCCGGCCCTGCGGCGTGTAATAAATCTTGCCGGGGTCTATGCCCAGCTTGCGATAGATCGTCGAGACGAAGTTTTCGGGCGAGAGCACTCGCTCGACGGCCGAATGGCCGTTGCGGTCGGTTGCACCGACGACGGTTCCGCCCGGCGTGCCTCCGCCCGCGAAGAGAATTGACATTGCGTTCGACCAATGGTCGCGGCCTGGCTTCGATTGGCCCGGCAAGGTCGAGATCTTCGGCGTGCGGCCGAACTCACCCAAGGCTATCACCATCGTGGTCTCGAGCAGGCCGCGCGTTTCCAGATCCTCGATCAAGGCGGCGATCGAGTTCTCAAAAGCAGGCATACGGCTACGGAAGCCGCCAAAGATATCGGAGTGATGATCCCAGCCGCCCTCATAGAGCGTGATGAACGGCACGCCCGCTTCGACCAACCGCCGTGCAAGCAAGGCCCGTTGGCCGAAACCATTCCGACCATAGGCGTCGCGGACACGGTCGGGTTCCTTTTGAATCTCAAACGCCCGTTGCGCCTCGGGGCTCGTCACCAGGTTGTACCCCTGGCGGTAGTATTCGTCGACCGCGGTCACCGGATCGCCGGCGGCACGGTCGGCGATGCGCTGAAGTCGATCTACCTGCGACCGCAGGTTGCGGCGCTTCGCGAAGCGATCATCGGCGACGCCGTGTGGAGGATTAACATCGCGCACGCGGAAGTTTGGACTTTCCGGATTGTCTGAAACGATAAAGGGAGCGTACTTCGCACCCAAGAAATTCGGTCCACCCGAACGCGACATACCCGGCAACGAAAAATAGGCAGGCAGACCCTGCGGGGCGCCAAGTTCATACGCGGCCACCGACCCGAGGCTGGGATGGAAGCTGACGAACGCTCCGCAGCCGACCGGAATGCGCGGTGGCGCGCCCGTCATCATGTAGTGGTTGCCGGCACCGTGATTCCCCTGATCGTGGCGCACCGAACGTACAGTCGCAAACTTGTCGGCGATCGACGCCAGGCGCGGCAGGTATTGTGAGAACTGCACGCCCGGCAACTTCGTGTCGATGGTATCGAACTCACCGCGGATTTCGACAGGTGCTTCGGGTTTGGGATCGAAGCTCTCGAAGTGCGACGGACCTCCATCCATCCAAATCAGGATGCACGCGGCCCGTTTCAGCGATGCAGGCTGTTCGGCCGCTTCGGCCCGCCAACGCAGCAGATCGGCCATGCCACCGAGGCCTACCGCCGCGAATCCGAATTGCAGAGCGTGGCGACGAGTGGGCAACCCTCCACCGATGCGATAAGCACTCATGGTCGTCTCTTTCAATCTTTGAAGAGAAATTCAGGCGTATTCAACAAAGCCCACAATAAGTCTTCGGTGGCTTGGCGGCGGTTGTTCGCGGAGGCAAACCATGCGTTGCCGATCTCTCGTTCTTCACTCGTCGGCAACCGAGAGTACACCAAAAGGTAAAGCTCCGCCACGACTTGGTCGACGGACCGGTCGCTCGCCGCCAGCCGGGCGGCGCGGCCGTTGTCACTCGTCACCTTGTTGTGCAGGTTGGGTGCATTCATCAAGTGTAGGGTTTGCACCATCGTCGTTTCGGCCGTTCGCTCGCAGGGGGGATCCTGATTGGCATCCGGCCGACCGAAAGCGTCGAGAAAGAGCGACTCCACACGGTGCGACCAGATCTCGGTCGCCCGCGACCCGCTCGGCAAGGCGGCAAACGTTTCGGGCACTTCGGTGATGTCGCTGATCGCGTCCAGCAAGACCTCGGCCCGCAACCTCTGGCGATAGTGCCGTGAATAGTTGCGTGTATCGGCGACGTTTCGCTCGTTGGGCGTCGACGACAGTCCGTAGACGTGCGACGTCATGATCGTGCGGAGGAGCCACTTCAGGTCGAACCCTTCACGCCGAAACTGCTCGCCCAAAGCCGACAATAATGGCTCATTCGCAGCCGGGTTTGTGACGCGAAGATCGTCGACCGGGTCGACGAGGCCACGACCCATCAAGTCGGCCCACACGCGGTTCACAGCCACTTTGGCGAAATAGGGATTGTCCGGCGAAAGCATCCAATCGGCCAGCGCCTCGCGAGGATCTTCGCCGACGGCCGGCTCGCGGGCCGAACCAAACAGGGCCTTCGCCGCGACCGTTTCACCCGTCGTCGGATGGGCCACCGCACCGTTCGCCGCGGCGAACACCATCTCCTCGCCGCCCGAAATCGGCGGCGAAAGCCCGGTCCCCTTGTGGCCTATCCGTGCGAAGAAGGCAGCGAAGCCGTAAAAGTCGTCTTGGCCCCACGATTCGAACGGATGATGGTGGCACTTGGCGCATTCCAGCCGGATGCCGAGGAAAAGCTGGCTCACCGCAGTGGTGATCTCCGGGGGCTCGCGCCGATCGCGAAACAACGTCACCGCTCCGTTGCGCCAGGTACTGCCGCGGGCCGTCACCAGTTCACGCACGAACTGGTCATAGGCCAAGTTACGACGGAATGCGTCGCGCAGCCAAGCGTCGAGACTGAACGTGGCCTTCACACCCACGCGATAGGCATTGGGCCTCAACAGGTCGGCCCACTTGTTGGCCCAGAAGTCCGCGTATTCGTCACGGACCAAGAGCGCGTCGACGAGCCGCTCGCGCTTGGAGGGCGAGGGATCCTCAAGAAACGTGCGTGCTTCCTCGGCGGTCGGGAGCCGGCCGATCACATCGAGATAGGCTCGCCGCAAAAACGTGCTATCGCCGGCCGACTCGCTGGGGGTGACTCCAAGTTGCTTGAGCTTGGCCCACACCAGATCATCGATGAAGTTCTTCCGCGGCAGTTCATCGTAGACACGATCTGCAACGGGATCGGGAAGTGGAATGAGCGTGTTCCAGGTGGCGATGTGGCCCATGTAACGCGCCATGATGGCGGCCTCGCCGGGCAGAGTGCCGGCGGTGATCATTCCGTCGCGATCGACGGCAACCACGGCGCTTTCGTTCGACTGGAACGTACTGCTTCGTGTCACATCGCGCGTCGAGCCATCAGAATAATGGGCCGTGACGCAGATCTGCTCGCTCTGCCCGGCGGCCAACTTATGTTCGGCCGGTGCCAGCGAAATGCGGCGCAACTCCGGATCTCCCGGCAGGCGGCGAGGCATCCCCTCCTCGATCCATTTGCGAACGAGCTGATATTCGTCGCTCCCTTTTCTTAACCGTTCGCCGCCGCCGTGCGGCAATTCGGCGGCTGCCTTTCGCAGCAACAGGCTTTGCTCGGGTGCCGCCGGAAAGACACGGCGTCCCCTGGCATCTTGCACGATCCGCGTATAGTCAAAATCAGCATCGAATCCGAGCAACGACAGTTGAAAGCCGTTCTGCCCTCGCGACTTTCCGTGGCACGCTCCCTGGTTACAGCCCGTCGCCGTCAGCACGGGCAGCACGTCCAACTCAAACGTGATTCGTGGCTGCGGCGCCGGCGTTTCTTCGGCCCTTGCCATTATTGGCACCAAGAGCACCAGTAAGGCGGACCAGCGAAGAGCGGTGTAGTGATCCACGGCGGGAACCGCGTGTAGGCGGGGACGCAAGTATCGGCAGGCTTTTAATTTATCTCTTCAGGCGCTGCGGATCAACAATTCTCTGGGGACCGTTTTGCCACGCTCAGTCAGCGGGCCCGAATTGTGCAAAAAAATAGAGCCGCTCGGACAACTCGTCTAAGCGGCTCTCTCTCGTCGTTGTTCAGATGCCGGCCTTTGCAAGCTCGCGCTCGCGAACCGGCCCAGCGCCACTGCCAAAGCGAAAGGAACTTACTTCCGCTTCGCCGTCTTCTTAGCAGCCTTCTTCTTGGGCGACTTCTTGACGGCCTTCTTGGCAGCTTTCTTCTTGGCCACGCTACGTGTCCTCCGTTAAAAAACCCGGTCAGTCTCCACTCGAGAACGATCGTCGACAACGGGCCGCGAAGGTTCTACTACCGGCGACTCACCCTTGACAAAAACGACATCCTATCGTTGTTCCGTGCGAGAGTCGGACGCTTTGTCATCCGAATCTCTTGCACGACAATCAACTTGGCGTGAGCGATGCGCTTATTTGTACAGATTAAATAAATTTTGGCAACAGCCAATCGGCGCAGAAGCGCTTCTCGCGCAGGGATTTGGGCGCGCCGCGGAGCAAGTGAGGCGGAGTAAGGCGCGCAATGAACCGCGCAAGTGACGCGCGGTATCGTGAGTGGAGAACCGCGCCAGTGACTGTCTACTCGATGTCCAGCTTCGCTTCGCCGTCGAGCGCGGAGGCCAGCTTGGCAAGCGCTTCTGTCTCGATCTGGCGAACACGTTCGCGCGTCAGCCCGAGTTGCTCACCAATTTCCTTGAGGGTGCGCGGCTCGTTGTCGTCGAGGCCGAATCGCATGCGCAGGATCGTGGCCTCGCGCTGGTCCATCGTTTCCAAGAGCCGCATCACGTGGGTGAGATCGTCCCCTTCGACCATTTCATCTTCCGGGCTCTTGGTGCGCTCGTCCATGATCATTTCACCGAGCGACCATCCCGCCTCCGCCTGGTCGGTCTGCGGAGTCGAGTTGTAGATGCGGATGGCCTTCTTGATGATGGGAAGTTTCTTGCGCGGTAGTCCGAGCACGCGGGCGACTTCTTCCGGCGTCGGTGTGCGTCCAAGTTCTTCCGCCAAGCGTGTGCTCGCGCGGCGCCACTTGCTCAGGAGTTCGACCATGTATGCGGGGATGCGGATCGTCTTCGCGGTGTTGATGAGTGCCCGCTTGATCGATTGCTTGATCCAGTAGCTGGCGTAGGTGCTGAACCGGGTTCCCATCGCCGGATCGAAACCCTCAACGGCGCGCAACAGCCCCAGATTGCCTTCTTCAATGAGGTCTTGCAGGCCGAGTCCCTTGCCGGTGTAACCGCGTGCGATATTTACCACCAGCCGCAGGTTGGCTCGCACCATGCGGTCGCGGGCCTGAATGTCTCCTTGGCCGATGGCCACGGCCAGGTCCTGCTCGTCATGCGCCGAAAGCAAGGAAGTTTCGTTAATTTCCCGCAGATAGGTCTCCAAGGGTGACTGTACCGCTGGACTGGTTCGGCGTCGTGCTTTGGTCATCGCGCGTATTTTGCCCGGCAAAACGTGGTGGATGCGTAGAACAAACAGACTATCGACGCGCCCGCCGCCGCTTCTGCACAAACGAGCGCGGGTGACAAGCTGTCACGAATATGTGCGGACTTCGGGCGCTAGAATTGGCTTGCGCGAAATGTTCGGCCGAGGTGGCGAATTGTGACCACCGACGCGAAACATTTTGCTCGACCGGCCCGAAGCGCGTAAAGCTCGGGCGGGCTGTGAACCGCGGTCCTCGTGAAAACGCATCGAATTCGCCAACTACCGCCGGTTCAGATCGCGACGATTGCAGCGATTGTAGTGGCTGGTCTGACCGTCGCCCGAGACGCCTTCCGTCTTACGCTACTTGCCGAGCCGCTCCAAATCCTTGGCTGCAGAGCCAAGCATGGAGCCGCTCGAACTCTTCAGGATTGGGAAAGTGGATCACAATCCGACCGCGGCCCTTGGCCCCCTGTCGAACGTCCACCTTCGTGCCGAGGGCGGTGCGGAGTTCTTGTTCGAGCGCCGTCAGGTTTGGCTTCCGGCGCCGCTTCGACCTGGGACTCTCGTCGTCTGTCCCGAGCGTGGTCAGCGGTTCGGCGTCGGCTACGCGGACCATTTCTTGAACAAGGGCTTCGACTGCGCGAACGCTCAGTCCCTCGGTCGTGATTTGTTGGCACAGAGCGACCTGTTCTCGTTCCTCGCCCAGTGGCAATAGCGCGCGAGCGTGGCCCGGTGTGATTGCCCCCGATCGCAGCGAGTGCTGCACCGCCTCGGGCAGCTCGAGTAGCCGGATAAGGTTGGCGACCGTCGACCGATCGATCTGTAGCCGCCCGGCAAGTTCCTCTTGGGTGCAGCCGTACATTTCCAGGTATCTCTGGAACGAGTTCGCCTTCTCCAGCGCGTTCAGGTCCTTGCGTTGTAGGTTCTCGACGATCGCGATTTCGGCCGTCTTGCGATCATCCGCTTCGACCACTTGCACCGGCACGTCGGGCCAGCCCGCCTTGATGGCGGCCCGCAGCCGGCGCTCACCGGCCACGAGTTGGAACCGCTCGTTGACACGCCGCACCAGGATCGGCTGCAACAGACCGTGCTTCTGCAAGCTGTCGCTGAGTTGATCGATCTCGTCTTCGTCGAACTCGCGTCGAGGCTGGAAGGGATTGGCCTCGATGTCGTAGACGCTGATTCGCGGAGGCGCGCTTGTGGGGGCGGCGGCGGGCGGCGCCGCAGTCGGCGGTTCCGCGAATTGCGGAGCACCGACTGGGGTTCCCAAAAGTGCTTCCAGTCCGCGTCCCAAACGTCGTTCCTTACCCATTTTCTAGCACCTCCATGCAGAGCTCGACATAGGCCCGCGCACCCCTTGTGCGCGGCGCATAATCAATCACAGATAATGAATGGCTGGGAGCCTCGGCGACGGCAACGTCGCGCGGGATGACCGTACGGTAGACAACCTCGCCGAAGAAGTCGCGCACTTCGTTGTCGACTTCGTACGTCAGTTCCAAAGTGTTGTCGTACATCGTGAGCAGGATGCCGCCGAAGCGGAGACGCCCCGGCTGCTGCTGCATGACCTCGCGGATGACTTCGATCATCTGCGTCAGCCCTTCCATCGCGAAGTACTCGCATTGGATGGGCATGAGTACTTCGGTCGAATGGGACAGCGCGAGCCGAGTCAGGCGTCCGAGTGACGGTGGGCAATCGATGAACACGAAATCATAGGCCGTCAGCCCACCGGTCAGGTGTTGCTGCAAGGTTGCGGAGTGGCTCGCGTCGCCCTGGGCCAGCGCGTCGACGTCGCGGAAGTTGCGGCTGCCGGGCAGCAGTTCCAGATCGGGTGTCACGGTCTGCCAAACCGCGTCCTTGAGCGGTTGCGAGGTGACGAGCGGATGGTGTTCGACCGGCGTCTTTCCCAGCGCACTCGTGGCGTTGCATTGCGGATCGAGGTCGACCAGCAGAGTGCGGGCACCACTCTTCGCCGTGGCCACGGCCAGGTTGACGGCGGTGGTCGTCTTTCCCACGCCTCCCTTCTGATTGGCCACGCACAGAATCCGGCCCACCGCGAGGTTCCCTGGTTAAAAGTAGGCAGCCAAGCCGCCTTGGTCCGCTGCGTCTGATCCAAAGGGGCTGCGGATTCTAACCAGTGCCACGCTTTGCGCGGAATACCAAAGCAATCGCCACGTTCCACGTGGAACGCCCGATTTGCACGATCGGCACGGCCGACCAGAGGTTTCACGTGAAACTCGCCCCGCCGGCAAGGCGGCGGCCGGCGGCAAGTGCAAGTGCCGACCGGGGCCTACTCGTGCGGGTTGAATACCAAACCGCTGAGGAGCTTCGGATAGAAATAGGTGCTCTTGGCGGGCATTCGTTCCCGGTGCTCGCTGATCTGGCGCACGTGGTCGACCGTGGCGGGCGTCACCAGCGCCGCGATCCGAAATTCGTCCGATTCCAGGCCCGCGACCACTTCGTCGACTAGATGCACGTACCGCGGCTTCGGTAGATCCTTCGCCCCGAGTAAGTCCTCGATCACCAGGCGGTGCAGGAGAGCCACACCGAGCCCCTGCCAGTCCTCGCTGTGCTCCGAGGCCAACTCGCTCATTCGGGCACGTGCCGCATCGGTGACACTGGCGATGACCCAGCGTTCGTCGGCGGCCGTGTACAAGCCGATTGTACCCTGATCGCCACCGTATTCGATCTCTTCCCAGACCGTTTGAGCCAAGTCGGCGCCTTCGCCAACGATGCGTGTGGTGAAAGCGCCGCCGAGCTTCTTGACCAGCTCACTCGAGTTCATAGCAGGCAGACCGCGAAAGAGCCGGTGCGTCGGGAGCACGATCATGCCCGGATCGCTCATACCCACGCACATCATAAGCACGTAATTGGCCGGATGGTTGGCGGGCAGGGGACCGGCCGCTGCCAACTCATCGCGATAGTTGCAGGCCGTTTCGTACCGGTGGTGACCGTCGGCGATGAAGATCGGTTTGGGACCCATTACCCCGGCCAAACGCGAGATCGCCTGCACATCGGTCACGGGCCAGATGCGGTGAACCACACCCAGGTGATCGATGGCCTCGCTGGGCGTTTTCCCCGCGATGGCTTCCTCGAGTAACCGGTTGGCTTCGCCTTCTGCGTCGGGATACAGTCCGAATACCTGGCTCAAGTTCGCTTTGCATGCGCGAGTCAGCAGCAGGCGATCCTGCTTCGGTCCCGACATCGTCTCTTCGTGGGGATAGATCTTGCCTTCACCAAACCGCTCGAGGCGAATGCGGGCCATGAACCCACGGCGGTTGTAGGTCTTTCCCGCGTACTCGAACTGAGTGTGATAGACGTACACGGCAGGGTCGGGCTCGGTGAACAAAACGCCCTCGGAGCGCCAGTTCTTGAGGAACCGCGCCGCCCGACTATATCGATTGTTCTCCGAATCGTCGCCCGGCTCCTCGCGGTTCAAGATCAGCCGAACGCAGTTGGAGGGGTGCCGCTTGTAGAGCTCGTCTTGCAGTTCAGGCCCGATCACGTCGTAGGGAGGCGCCACGACGTCGCTCAAAGATCCGACGTGGCCCAGGTCGTAACGGAGTGCGCGAAAGGCTTCGATCTGTGGCATGGCGATGGCGGAGGATGGTTCCCGTAAAATAAAGCAGGCTCCGGGTGTTATGCCCGAAGCCTGCCGCGGTTGTCAAACGACTGAGGACGTCGCCTCGATTAATACCGGTAGAACTCCGGCTTGAACGGGCCTTCGACCGGCACGCCCAGGTAGTCTGCTTGCTTGGTGGTGAGCTTCGTCAGCTTCACGCCCAACTTGTCGAGATGCAGCCGGGCGACTTCCTCGTCGAGCTTCTTGGGTAACACGTGCACTCCCAGCGGGAAATTGTCCGTTTCCTTCCAGAGGGCAATTTGCGCCAGGACCTGGTTCGAGAAGGAAGTCGACATGACGAATGACGGGTGCCCGTGGGCACACCCGAGATTCACGAGCCGGCCTTCTGCCAACACGAGGATCGATCGGCCGTTGGAGAACGTGTACCGGTCGACCTGCGGTTTGATTTCCAACTTGCGCACGTTCTTCTGGCTGTTGAGCCAAGCCATGTCGATTTCAAGATCGAAGTGGCCGATGTTGCAGACGATCGCATCGTTGGGCATGACCTGCATGTGCTTGCCCAGGATCACGTCGCAGTTGCCCGTGGCAGTCACAAAGATATTGCCACGCGGCGCCGCATCGTCCATCGTCGTGACTTCGAAACCTTCCATCGCGGCCTGGAGCGCGTTGATGGGATCGACTTCGGTCACGATCACGCGGGCCCCCAGCGAACGCATGGCATGGGCACACCCCTTGCCGACGTCGCCGTAGCCGCAGACGACCACGACCTTGCCGGCCACCATCACATCGGTGGCCCGCTTGATGCCGTCGGCCAACGATTCGCGGCAGCCCTAAAGGTTGTCGAATTTGCTCTTCGTCACCGAGTTATTGACGTTGATCGACGGTATCTTGAGCTCGCCGCGGGCATGCATCTGGTAGAGCCGAGCGACGCCGGTGGTCGTTTCCTCGGAGATCCCACGCACGCCGGTCAGCAGCTCCGGATACTTTTGGTGGACCATCGCGGTCAGGTCGCCGCCGTCGTCGAGGATCATGTTCAAGGGCTGGCCGTCCGGGAAGAACAGCGTCTGTTCGATACACCAGTCGAACTCCTCCGCCGTCATCCCCTTCCAGGCATATACGGGGAAACCGGCCTTGGCGATGGCTGCCGCGGCATGGTCCTGGGTCGAGAAGATGTTGCAGCTACTCCAGGTCACCTCGGCTCCGAGCGCCTTGAGCGTCTCGATCAGCACGGCCGTCTGGATGGTCATGTGGAGACAGCCGGCGATGCGCGCTCCCTTGAGCGGCTGGGTGGCGCCGTACTTCTCTCGCAACGCCATCAAGCCCGGCATTTCGTTCTCGGCGAGCATGATTTCTTTGCGGCCCCAGTCGGCGAGCGACATGTCGGCCACCTTGTACGGCAATCTGGTCTCCACTTGTGACACAGCTTAACTCCTTAGCGAGATTAATGTTGGGTACGTTAGGATGCCTGCCGCAAATGGGCCCTGGATCCGCTTGTGTTCACAGATAATAGGTGTGCTTGCCCAGCTTGACAAGGGCGGGCCGATACGCTGAGGATGCGGCTCGTGGGACCATCCGCGTCCGATCAATAGGTACTACGACGACCGGGGCACATCCGGTTCGGACGCCAATTGACGCAGGGCCGATCGTGCGGCTGCGACGAATGCCTCGACCCTGCCTTTGTCCTTCACTCCTGGCCGTACCTCGACGCCGCTCGCGGTGTCCACTCCGTATGGCCTGGCGGCGGTGATCGCCTCGGCGACGTTACCGGGTGTAAGTCCGCCGGCCAGGATCAACGGCAAGCGAATGTTGGCATCGTGGAAACGACTAACTATGGTCCAGTCGGGCGACTGGCCTGTGCCACCATATTCTCCGTGCCGGTGAGCATCGACCAACACCGCACACGGTAAGGCGTTGAGTTGACGACACCGTTCTAGGTACGCAAACCACCGCTGCCATCCATCAGCACCCAGGCGGAAAGCGCGGATCACCGACAGACCCCCGAGTTCGGCCATCGCTTCGGGCGGTTCGTCTCCATGAAGCTGCACAAAGTCGAGCGCCAACGAACCGGCAAGTGCCCGAATCTCCGCGGCCGGTGCATTTACAAAGACGCCCACCTTTGCCACGTTTGGCGGCAGTCCATTGACGATGCTTCGCCCCCGCTGCTGATCCACGAATCGCGGGCTATGCGCGTAGAAGTTGAGACCAATCGCGTCGGCCCCCGCGCCCGCCGCGAGCGCGCCGTCCTCAGCCGTGGTGATCCCGCAGATTTTGATCCGGAACATGATTCAATCGTATCCAGGAACATACCGGCGGTCCAAGGTGGAGCAACAATACGGATCGTCGATTGCCGATCGCTCCGGTGCCGATCTGGAGACCAAGAACGTTGAGTTCGCGTTGGGCTCAAGTTTCAACCTGCCGGAGTGCGATGTCGAATATCGGCCGATCGCGCCACCACCGCCGCAATTGCACCACGCCCATGCGCAGGGAACACAAGAAGCTCGACCGGACACGATTCCGCCCTGCTGCGCTCGTAGCATCCGCGGCGGCAAGCCTGGCTGCGTTCGCGTTGAGCTTGATTCTGCTCACGCCGACGTCCGTCGATTACGGGCGTCTCGCCGCGGTAATCCGTGAACGTGGACTCTCGGACAGCGCCGACGCTGTGCAGCGCGAGCAGGCCATCGCCGAATTGCTCAACTCCGAGCATCTCAAATCGGCCCTGCTAGAGGCTGATTTCGGGTCGCTCGATACGCTCGCCGACGAGGAGTCGGTCACGTTCATCGAGAACGTGCGCGAGCGATTGCGTGTCGACCTCGGCTCACCCGATAAGGCCGGGGTACATACGACCGTTTTGCGATGGACGGGCGATGAATCGAGCTTGGCCGCCACGCGATTGCTAAACGTCTTGGCCCGACGTCTGGCCGCTCGTTCGGCGGGCGGCGATGTCGCGCACTTCGAAGAATCGTATGAGGCGGCTCGGCAGCGAGCGAGGGATGCCTCGCAGGCCGTCGTCGAGGCACGCCACGAACTCGAATCGGTAGCCGCCGAGGCGAGCTCGGCTGGCACCCGATCGGCCAATATGCCAATTCCGCCACGCGAACATCGCGTGTCGCAGCCAGTTCCGGCGTCGCTGCCCGATCAAGAGGACTGGCAGCTCCTCGAGCAGCAGTTGGGCGACCTTGAACGCCGCCGGCAGATGCTGGGCGATCGGCTCATGCCCGAGCATCCCGAGATGAGGGCCCTCGACGAAAAGATCGCGGCTTTGCGGGCCAGCGTCGGCAATCGTTCCGCACCCGTGCCCAGCTACCAAGCTCAAAGATCTTCGCCAGAACCTACTCTCGCTCCGGAGCGCCGCACGACGGACTACGACGCCCTTGGGACCCGGCTCGGAAAGCTGGGGCAAGAGTTACTGGTAGCTCAGGCGCAACTTGAATCGGCGGCCGAACAAGAACGTTCGAGCTGGCAGGCGCTCTGCACGGCAAAAACGAGGGCCGTGGCCGAAATCGAAACGGCTACCGTCGTGCGGGCCGCGACCATCGGAAGCTGGCAAAGATGGCTCGTTGCGGCGCTATGCGGTCTCATCTTCGGCGGGCTCGTTTTGGCAATTTGGCCTTCTCCACTGGCGACGTTCCGCACGGTGGAAGAAGTGCGTGCGGTGACCCACCTCCCCGTGGTGGTCGTGCCGCGCGGCTCGCTGAATTGATGCTCCACATTGGAGCTTCCACCCAAAACGTGCCGATTGTAAGCAAAGTGCCGGCGCACCGTTGCGCCGCCAGCAAGGACCTCTTCCGGCCAGGCAGGATCGCAGCATGTACGAGTCGTTCTTCCAGTTGAATCAACGTCCGTTCGCCGCTGCACCCCGCATCGATCGATATTTTCCGGGCGCGGCGATCGAGGCGGCACGGCAAGGGCTCGCGCGATCGATCGAGCGTGCGGACGGCGCCGGGCTTGTCATCGGTGCTGCCGGGACCGGCAAAACTCTCGTTTGCCACCTTTTGGCAGAGCAATTTCGCGGTCGGTTCGCCGTGGCGATGCTCTCCAACGGACACCTCGATACCCGTCGAGAACTGTTGCAGGCGATCTTGTTCGAGCTGGGCCTGCCCTATCGAAAATTGGAGGAAGGCGAGCTGCGGCTGTCGCTGATCGATCACATTGGCAACGAGCAGAACTCGCGCGAGGGCCTGTTGCTCATCGTGGATGAAGCGCACACACTTCCGCCGCGACTCTTGGAAGAAGTGCGGCTGATCGCCAACTTGGTGCGCCACGGTCAGCCGCGCGTCCGGCTGGTACTCGTCGGCAACCCGGGCCTGGAAGAGTCGCTCGCCGATCCACAGTTGGCGGCGCTCAGTCAGCGCGTGGCGTCGCGCTCGTACTTGGATGATCTGGATCATGGCCAAACGCAGCAGTATGTGCTCGCGCAGATGAAGGCCGTCGGCGGCGATGGTCGGCAGATCTTTACCCCCGATGCCCTCGAAGCCGTCTTTCGGGCGACGGGCGGCACGCCTCGGCTGATCAATCAGGTGTGCGACCATGCCCTGATGCTGGCCTTCGCGGGCGGGCGGCGGCAAATCGACCGACACGGAATCGAGGAAACGTGGTCCGATCTACAACAATTGCCAACGCCCTGGAGCGAATCGCGCCGCCAGGTGGGCGACGCCGCGGCGACGAATGGCTTCATTGAATTCGGTGACCTCGATGACGAGTCGCGGACTTTGTCTGAGCCGGCTTTGGACGAAGCACTCTTTGCGCCGCCGGGCGAGATCGGCCCCGCCGCCGAGGCCACGCTATTGATCCACCAAATCGACGATCATCTCAGCGAACTGGCTCGAGATTTCACAGTCTCCATCTCATCGCATGGCGATCTGCCACCGACACTCGGAGCGTCCGACCCGTTCAACGAGCGCTTCGACCAAGAGGAAGTGCTCGTCGACCGCTATTCGTCGCTCGAACTGAGCAACCTCGCGGACAACTTTCGCGTGGAAAGCGACGAAGGCCGGACACTGGCTGCGTTGCTCGAAACCTTTGTACAAGACAGCATCCTGGAACCGTCTGTCTTGGCAAGCGCACAGCCTAAGGCGACCGATCTGCTTGTCGTTTCGACCGTCGCCGAACACGGCTGGTTTCAATCAACCACCGTCGATTCGGCTGGCGCCACGCGTCAGAGCGATGTATCGCCGGTCGACGCCGCGGCCCAAGGTGACCTCGATCGCGAAGAGGTTTACCGCGAGTCGGCCGAAGACGACTGGTCCGAGGCGCCCGCGGTGCCTTTGATGCGCGGCACGGCGCAGTCGCTCGCGGCCGACGAGGATTTGATGCTGGTCGAGGACGATCCGGGTCCTGAGATTCGCGTGCATCAGGCTCCCAAGGCGCGACACGTTCGCCGCCAGGAGTTCCGCCAGCTCTTCTCGTCACTTCGCCGTGGTTAACCTCGCATGACGCCGCATAGCATCGACCAGCCTCAGGGTACAAATGCGCACCGGCCGATGAGCTTGCTGTTGCAGGCTTTGAAACAGATCGAATCGAAGCCGGCGACCGAGTCAGACTGCGAATTGCCGGTGATCAAGCCGATCGCGCCACCAGAGGTTGATTCGACGCACGAAACCCTCGCGGCCGATACGGCCGCCGAATCGCCGAGCGTTCCCGACAACAGTACGTTTCACCTCATCCGCCACTACCACGTGTCGGAGACGATGTCGGAAGTGGCGCTGGCCAACCCCGTTGACCTGCCATCGCTTCCCTCCACCTTGGAGGAGGTGAAGTTTTCCGGAGACGAACCAACGGCTAATGAGCGAGGTTGGTTCGTTCGCGGAGAGCGGAGCCGCTTGGCCGATGAAATCGTCGGCCTCTTGCCGGATGAATCGCGGGCCGTCGTGGCCATCTTGTCCGTGAACGGCGTCGCTGCCGCTCCGGTAGTACACGACGTGTGCGAAGGGCTTGCGGCGCGGAACGCCGGCGACGTGTTGGCCATTGCCGAGGTCGATGCCGACTCGTGGCAAGACTGGCTGGAGAAGCCTACTTTCAAGGATGCTATCGCGGGCCGGGCGAAGTGGCGCGACACGCTGCTACGCGACCGGCACGATCGATACACGATGATGGCACGGGGCGGACTGCCCGGGCGTGAAGCGGGTTCCCAACGTCGCCTATTGAAGCTCTGGGAAGAGATCGGCGAGCGATTCGCTTTCGTCGTGTTGGATGCGTCGGGGCACAATCCGGATGATATTTTGCCGGTCGTCGCGACTTGCGACGCCGCGTTCATCGCCGTTCGTTTGAACGAAACGAATCGTGGCGACACCGCACGGCTCGTCGACAAAGTCCGTCGTGCCGGGTGCCAGCCGTGCGGCTGCTTGGTCGCTGAGGCGTGCTAGGGGCTGCGTACGCGAGCGCAATGCCTGCCGCGTTCGAAGCACGGTCGCGTGCTCACGTTTGGTGGCAACCCCTTCGGCTGAACAACGCGTAGACGGCCGCAACGGCGAAAATGACAACGGCCGACGTGATAAACATCGCGGGGTAGTCTGGCCAGCCGAACCGTCGGTACCAACGCAGCATCTCTCCTGCGGCCGGCATGCCCACCAGGTTGCCCAGGTCGAACATCGCGAGCATGAGCGTCGTGCCCAAGCCACGATAGCGCAGCGGAAAGGCACCGCTGCCGCCCGCCACGGCGGCCGGAAACACAAAGGCGTGCGCGATGCCGATCAACACGGCGGGAAAGGCAAACTGCCACTCTCGCTGCACGAGCAAGAAAGTCAGAATCCCGGTTGCCAGGCTGAGCAGGCCGCAAAGCAACATGGGTCTCACGCCCCAGCGTTGAGGCAACTGACGGATCAACATGCGTGTGGCGAAGGCGGTCGGCGCATAGATCCAGAAAAAGACCGCCAGGTTGGGTATGTGCAACTCCGCCGCATAGCGCGTGAGAAAAATAGTCGGCAAGGCGAGGCCGAAACCGGCTGCCGCACCGGCCCACAACAGCGCCCCGGGGTGGTAGCGCCGCAAAACAAGCAGCATGGGCGGCTGCCGCCGTTTCGGTCGAATGCCGTCGCTGCGGGTGGCGAACCAGGAGAATACAAAACCGGCCACGCCGATAAACGTTACGGCCACGAACAGGTTTCGGATATGGCTCCCGTCGGCCGCGCGGTGGTTCAGCAAGCGGTCGCCGAGTTGAGTTCCGATCATCATGCCTATGAAGCCCGACGTGCCCAGCGTGCCGATGACTTCGGCCATGCGCGCAATCGGAGCTCGTCCCGAGATATAGGTGATCGAGGCCCCGAAGAAGCCCGCTACGCTCGTCTGATACAGCACCCGCAGGGCATAGACGAGGGGCCCGTGAACCGACGTTACAAAAAGGTGCCCCGCACAACTGGCGATGAACAGGGCCGACGACCAGAGCCAGATTCGACGCGGCCCGTAGGTGTCGATACCGCTGCCTTGGGCGAGACGCATCAGGAGGCTGCCGACCATGCCGGCGGCGACGATCCAGCCCAGGTCGACTTCGTCGCCGCCCAGGATCGAGACAAAGTCGCCGTAGCGATAGAGCAGGCTAACTGCCACCATCGTCGAGGTATTGGCGGCGTAGGTGAACCAGAAGGGCCGCCCGAATGCTGCCTCGCCCTCGGTATCCGCGAGCCGACGTGGGCGGACGCGCGCTGCCCTAGGTAAAGGCGCTTTAGCTGGGGCGGTGACAGGCGGGGGCATTGCAGCCGTGGGAAGGAGGGCTCCGGTTAAGGCCATTATACCGGGCGGGGCCAGCGCGGGCAGAGCAAGCTTTGGCCTCGCTGCCGGAAGGAGCATGGCGGGCCGATCGAGGTTCGCGCCGGGCGGACCCGCGTTGGCGTGGCGGGCCTAGCTGAGCAACGCTAGAATACGGCGGCTATGTGGTTGTCGTCGATCCGAAAACCGGCGGTTGGCGCAGACGGCAACACCGCAACCAGGTTTTTGGATCCGCATCACGGAGGCCACCAAGACGCCATTTTCGGCAAGCTGTGAAGATCACGCTCCGCTGACCGTTTTTGGCAGCCTCTCATGTCCTCCATGTCGAACGCTGAGAAAACGCTCGTTACGGTAGCGACCTACAATGAGATCGACAACCTGCCGCTACTGGTAGCCGAGATCTTTCAGCATGCGCCCGACGTCGACTTGCTGGTCGTCGACGATAACTCGCCTGATGGCACGGGACGCTGGTGCGATGAGCAAGCGGAGCGCGACCCGCGCGTCCACTGTCTGCATCGCACGGGAAAACTCGGGTTGGGAACGGCCATCGTCGCTGCCATGCGCTATGCGATTGAGCATGGATATAAGCACTTGCTCAACATGGACGCCGACTTCAGCCATCATCCTCGGTACTTGCCCCAGATCGTCGCCGCGATGGATCCGCCCGACGGCCCGTCGGTCGACGTGATGATCGGCTCGCGCTATATTCCCGGCGGCGCTATCGAAGGCTGGCCGCTGAAGCGCCATCTGATGAGCCGCGGGGTGAATCTCTATGCGAGGTGGTTGCTCGGCCTCAAGCCCAAGGACTGTAGCGGCGGCTATCGTTGCTACCGCGTCGCGCGTCTGGCCCAAGTAGATTTCGCCGCGTTCCTCTCGCACGGTTACGCGTTTCAGGAAGAAATGCTTTGGCATTTGAAGCGCCTCGGCTGCCGTTGCGCGGAAACGCCTATCGTGTTCGTCGACCGTATCCGCGGCAGTTCGAAGATCAACTCGCGCGAAGCGGTCACCGCACTTTGGGTCATCCTGATGCTGGCCCGGCGAAACTGGTTGGGGCGATGACTACCAAGGGCAAATCCGGTACGTGTCCGTGCGGTTGATCGCGCACGGCGGAAACTCACGGACCTTCTACCCATGTGCATCCTTGTCACCGGCGGCGCAGGCTTCATCGGTAGCCATTTCATCGAGCATCTACTGCAAGCGCGCAACGAACCGATCGTTTGCCTCGACAACTACAATGACTTCTATGACCCGGCCATCAAACGGGCCAACGTGGCGACCTTGGCAACTTCCGGCCGAGTGACGCTGGTGGAAGCGGACTTCTGCGATGCCGCGGCCATGCTGAGACTGTTCGAGCAGCACGGTTTTTCGCACGTGATCCATCTGGGCGCCTATGCCGGCGTGCGGCCCAGTGTGGCAAATCCGTTCATCTATCAGCACACGAACGTCGGCGGCACGCTGGCGCTGCTCGAAGCTGCCCGGCGCCATCCCGTCCAACGATTTCTGTTGATCTCATCGTCCACGGTTTACGGACATCCGGCACACGCGCCGTTCGTCGAAGATGCTCCCCTAGGCCGGCCGCTCAGTCCCTATGGAGCCAGCAAGCGGGCAGCCGAGATATTCGGCCTGACCTACTATCAGCTACACGCAGTGCCGGTCGTCTGCCTGCGGCCGTTCAGCGTGTATGGTCCGCGGCTGCGGCCCGACCTGGCACTCTCGATCTGGACGAAGGCGATCATGACGGGAGCAAGCTTGCCGCTCTTCGGTGATGGGCAGGTGCGGCGCGACTTTACGCATATAAGCGATCTTTGCGCGGGCCTGCTGGCGGCCTTGGAGCGGCCCCAAGTGGTGGGTGAGGCGATCAACCTCGGCCACGACCAACCGATTGCCTTGACCGAAGTGATCGCCGCCCTTCAGAGTGCCACGGGAACTAAGGCGGTGATCGACCGGCAGCCCGAAAAACCCGGTGAAATGCCGGTGACGCATGCCGATTTGTCGAAGGCTCGCCGTTTGCTCGGCTACGAACCGCGCGTGCCGTTCAAAGATGGCCTAGGCGACTTTGTCGCTTGGTATCGGCGACAGATGTAAGTCGCATTCATCCCGTCCAATTTCTGGACGTCAGGTGCCGAGCAGTTCCGCCACCTTCGGCTCGATGGCTTCGGCCCACACCTCGTAGCCGCGCTTGTTCGGATGCAGCAAGTCGGGCATGACCTGCCGAGGCAGGGTGCCATTGCCGTCGAGAAACTTGTCGGAGATGTCGAGGTAATACACCGACTTTCCGTCGTCGAGGCTCTTGATGATTTCGTTGGTGGCGACGTTGACCTTTCTCTGCCGATCGTTTCCATTCTCGCCGCGCGGAAACACGCCGACGAGCAAAATACGCGTAGCGGGCAACTTCTCACGTAGTTTCTGCACAATCGCCGTGATGCCGGCAGCAATGTCTTCTGGGCTATCGTCGCCTGAATTGTTGGTTCCGATCATCACGACGGCGAGCTTCGGCTTGATTCCCTCAATATTGCCGTGGTCGAGGCGCCACAGGACGTGCTGCGTGCGGTCGCCACTGATGCCGGCGTTCATCGCCCGCCGCTTGCCGTAGAACTTCTCCCATATATCTTTTCCGCTGTCGCCTTCCCACCCCTGGGTGATCGAATCGCCAATGAAGATGAGATCGACGTCGCCCTGATTGGCGCGATCGTTGATCTTCTGGTGCCTGCGCTGCCACCAGTCGTCCGGTTTCGATACGGGCGTCGTGGTGGTCAATTCGTCGGCGGCCTGGCAGACGGCCCATGACGTGGCAACCGTGGCGAGAATCAGTACTGGTAGGCGAAGTCGGGACATGAGAGTTGCTCCTCTAATTACGTACTCTATCAGATTCTATCGTGGTCGCCACCGTTCCGGCCGCCGCTGCCCGTCAAGTTCGGCAAAACCGGCACATGACGGCAGCGAATCATAACCTAGATTTGTGCGTCCATTGCGTCGGCAGGTCTTACATACCAAGGGCTCGTCTATGAAAAAACGGATCGGCATCCTGACAAGCGGCGGCGATTGCCCGGGGTTGAACGCGGTGATTCGCGGAGTGGTGAAATCGGCCGAACGGCTCGACTACGATTGCGTCGGCTTTTTGCGTGGCTATGAGGGCTTGCTCGAGCCCGTGAGTTACGTAGCCCTCAATCACAAGAACACCTCGGGCATTCTGAACCACGGCGGCACGATCTTGGGCTCAACCAACAAGGGTCGCTTCGCCGCGACGCGTGGCGTCGACGAACGGATGGAGATCGATGTCGAGCTATTGGCCGGCGTACGTGTGACGTGCGAGCAACTCGGCTTGTCGGGGCTGATCTGCGTGGGTGGCGACGGTTCCTTGGCCATCGCGCAGCAATTCTACGAATTCGGCATCCCCGTGATCGGTGTCCCGAAGACGATCGACAACGACCTGTCGGCCACGGCCTACACGTTCGGTTTCGATAGCGCGGTGGCGTGTGCCACCGATGCGCTGGACCGGCTGCACACCACCGCCGCGGCCCACGATCGTATCATGGTCCTGGAAGTGATGGGACGTCACACGGGCTGGATCGCCCTGCACGCCGGCATCGCCGGTGGCGGTGACGTGATCCTCATCCCCGAGATTCCTTGGAGATTCGACCATGTCTGTCACAAGATTCTCGACCGCGAAACGCAAGGCAAGCGGTTCACCTTGATCGTCGTGGCCGAAGGCGCGCAACTGCCGGACGGCGACGTGGTGACGCTCGAGCGGCGCCAGGAATCGCGACAGACACGGCTGGGTGGCATCGGCAACGTCGTCGCCGCCGAGATCGAACAACGTTTGCACCGCGACGTGCGGTGCGTGGTGCTCGGCCACTTGCAGCGCGGTGGACCTCCGACCACTTTCGACCGGGTGCTGGCGACGCAATTTGGTGCCCATGCCGTGCGACTCGTGCATCACGGCAATTTCGGTCAGATGATCTGCTTTCAGCCACCGCAGATCGACAGCGTACCGATCGCCGATGCGGTTCGCCGGCTGCGTCGCGTCGATCCGTCGAGTGCCGCGGTCCAGGCGGCGCGCGCCTTGGGCATCAGCTTCGGCGATTGCCCGAAGCTTTATAGCCCTTTCCATCCCACACAAGGCGAACCGGCCGAACAAGAGCCGGCCGGTGAACTCGCTATCGCCACCGGTTGATGGACTGTCGCAGGACGGACCGACGGACAACCGCCTCCCCACCCCGTGCCTTGCTGGCGCGAGCCACTGGCAGCGCGCGCATCGTCACGTTAGTCTGTAGCGGTGCCGGCCAATCGACGAATTAGGCCGTCGAAACCCTCGGCGTAGATCGTGATTGCCGAGACGGTTTCTTATGACCCTCCAAGAACGGCCCCACCAAAATCGCCCAGGAGCTAACAACATGAGAATCGCCGCATCGCTTTGCACCGTCGGACTGTTCGTCTTTGCTGCCGCGGCTTCGGCCGCCGACAACACGCCGCCCGAAGGCTTTGTCGCCCTGTTCAACGGTAAGGATCTCTCCGGGTGGAAAGGCCTGCTGAAGTCGCCGCTCGATAACCCGATCAAGCGCGCCGAGGCGTCGCCCGACGAATTGACCAAGGCACAGGCCGCGGCCGACGACGACATGCGCCAGCATTGGAGCGCAAAGGACGGGGTCCTCGTTTTCGATGGCAAGGGACAGAGCCTCGCCACGGCGAAAGACTACGGCGATTTTGAATTGTGGGTCGATTGGAAGATCGAACCGGTGGGAGACAGCGGGATCTATCTCCGCGGCACGCCCCAGGTGCAGATCTGGGATCCGTCCAGTCAAGCGGCCAATGGCGTCGGGTCGGGCGGCTTATACAACAATCAGAAGAACCCGAGCAAGCCGGCGACCGTGGCCGACAAGCCCATCGGCCAATGGAACACGTTCAAGATCACCATGATTGGCGATAAGGTGACGGTGAAGCTAAACGACGTGCTCGTGGTCGATAAGGTAGTGCTGGAGAACTTCTGGGACCGCGAGAAGCCGATCTTCGCCAGTGGGCAGATCGAACTGCAAAACCACGGCAATACGCTGTACTTCAAGAATATCTATATTCGCGAGATCGCCAGGTAAGGGCGATCGTTGCGAACGTCAGTCGCAGGCCGCTCAGAATTCGCAATATCCAAGCCGCCGCAGCGCAGCCTCGCGTGCGATGGCGCGATCAAGCTCCGCGGCGCGGCCTCATTCCGGATAAAGCTTCGTCGACAGATACCGCTCACCGATATCGGGCAGTACGACGACGATCAGTTTTCCGGCGTGCTCGGGCTGCCGGGCTAACTTCAGGGCGGCCCAGGCGGCGGCGCCGGAACTGATCCCGCACATCAGGCCCTCGAGCCGCGCCATGTTGCGCGCCGTCTCGGCGGCGTCGTCGTCGGCCACTTGCACAACCTCGTCGATGACATCGACGTTGAGCACCTTGGGGATGAAGCCCGCGCCGATGCCCTGAATCGTGTGTTTGCCCGGCTTCAGCGCTTCGCCGGCCCGCTTCTGCGTGATGACGGGGCTGTTCACCGGCTCGACGGCCACCACGTGCAAACGTGGCTTGCGCTGTTTGATGACCTCGCTGACGCCCGTGATGGTGCCGCCGGTCCCCACACCCGAGACGAAGATGTCCATCGCCCCCTCGGTATCGCGCCAGATTTCTTCGGCGGTCGTCTTGCGGTGGATTTCGGGGTTGGCCGGGTTGTTGAACTGCTGCGGCATGAAGTGCTGTTTGCTGTCGGCCAGAATCTCTTCGGCCTTCCGCACCGCTCCCGGCATCCCCTCGGCCGCCGGCGTAAGGATGACGTCGGCACCCAACGCTTTGAGCATCCGGCGCCGCTCGAGGCTCATGCTCTCGGGCATGGTCACTTTGAGCTTGTAGCCGCGGGCGGCACAAACATAGGCCAAGCCGATGCCCGTGTTCCCGCTGGTCGGCTCGATGACCACCGTGTCGGCCGTGAGCTTACCATCGCGCTCGGCGGCGTCGATCATGGCGGCCGCGATGCGGTCTTTGACGCTCCAGAGCGGGTTCATGTTCTCGACTTTGGCGGCGACGGTGGCGTGGCAGCCTTCGGCGATGCGGCCGAAGCGGACAAGCGGCGTATTGCCGATGCAGCGCGTGATGTTTTCGTGAATTCCACTGGCCATGTCGGTCCTTTCTACTGCGCGTAAATACCACGGTTGGACGGCTGTCGCCGGGGCCGATTATAAATGCCCGCGTTGAACGGCGTCAACGCAACCTGTTGGAGTACGGCGGTTTAACGACACCCACGGTTCTCATTCGGCCGGCGCGCTTCGCAACGTGTAATAGGCTTCGGCGGGAAAAAACTCCTGGTCTCCGCCGGCCAGGTTCTTGAGCTGGAACTCGTAGACGAAACCCGGACGCATGCGCCGAAGGTGCAGGGAAACACTTCGTTTGTCGGTAGACAACTCGACACCGTTGATCGATTCGTTCTCGCGTTCGACATCGGTTCCGCCGTAGGCCGGCGTGGCGATGCGGCGAAACGACACGATCGAGTAGTTGGCCAACTTGTCTGCGCGGGCCGTGTCGACCGGGTGAGTAAAGTCGATCGAGAACCCATCCGACCGGGCGTGAATTTCCGCAATGCCTACGGGCAGCGGGCCCTGTGGCCGCAGACGCACGATCGAACCCGTATTTTGACCGCCGCCCCAACCGCTGTCGCGCAAGTTGCCGACGTACAGGTCACCCTGTGGCGACACGGCGCAGACGACGGGACCTTCAAAGGTCGGCTCGCCCGCGGCCGGTTCGACGGTGAAGGGATAGGCTGCCCCCTGGTAAACATCGCCGATCTTCTCCAGCGACATACGGATCAATCGCCGCGTATCGAACTCGCACCCGATCAGATGACCCTCGAACGGACCGAAACGACCGGCTTCGACATCGGCCGGCGAAGAAAGGAAACAGATCCCGTTGACGCTACGTGTCCAAGGATGCGGGATGGCTACGGCCGAACCGTCGTCGGGTGGGTGAAAATCGGGCCGCGCCTCGAGTTTGTTGATAAACCCGTATCGCGCCCCACGGCGAATGTGATTCAGCTCGTTGAACGGGTTGTAGTTTCCCTGGTTGTCCGTCACGAACAGTTCGCCGTCGCGATCGATGGCCAAGCCCATCGGAAACCGCAACCCTGCCGCGATTGGCTCGAGATCGAACAGACGGGGCGAGTCGGTGGTCGGTTTTCGTGGGCGCAACTTCACGACGGTGCCGCGCAGCAGGGCCTCGGGCGACGACCGTTGGTCCTGCTGGCACGGCAGCCCGATGTAGTAGTTGCCCGTCGTGTCGCGCGGTAGGCCGATCGTCCAGTCGTGGTAGTCGGCGGTATAGCCCCATCCCGATGCAATCACGTCGGTACGGCGCGCTCGGCCGATCGCGTCGAACCGACTCAGTCGTACGACGCCGTATTTGGCCGCTACGTCTATCGCATCGCCCGTGCAAGCGAGACCATAGGGGGCGGCCAGTCCATCCGCCACGAGTTGTAGGCGGTCTTCGACAGAATCGCCGTCCGTGTCAAGGCAACGCCAGACGCTTCCCTTGAGCGAACAAAAGGTGAGCGTACCGTCGTCCCTCCAAGCCAATCCTGTGGGCATCTCTGTGCGTGGCAGCGGCAGGCGAACGGCCTCGTAGCCTGGAACGATCGCGAGATGTGCCGGAGATTCGGCTGGTTGTGCTGCCGCAGGTGCCGCAGCCGGCGGCGCAACAGCCGTGGTCATGTAGCGGAGCTGGCAGGTCAGCACACCTCCAGACTCGTTGGCGGGCAACTCGATCGATGCGGAACCGTCTCGATCCAAGGTAATGGTTGCGGCGGGTGGCGAATCGACGACGATTTTGAATTCTGCTCCGTGTCCACGGACGGCAAGCGTGTGCGTGCCTTCAACTTCGCCATGCTGGCCGGCGGGCAGCGTTCGAAGCCGCAATGTGTGACCTGCCGGAACGCCGCTGACTTCCCACTGTCGGCAAAAGCCAGACAACGGATCTTGACTTCTATCCGCCTTCGTTGGGCTGGCCGATGTGATTCGCTGCGTCACTTGTAGCTCAACGGTCTTCCCTTCGTGGGCGAACTTCGTTCGATACACGCAGACGACCGAATCGTCCTCTGTTGTCAGCCAATCAGACTCGGCCAACGCCGAGCCGACAACGGCGGAGGGATCAAGCCGACGGTTGCCGTGAAGCAGTTCTAACTCGGGTGGAAGGGCGTTGTCGTTGTGCAAGAGATCGGCACCGGCCGGTTCCCAGTACCAACTCTTGCCGCGCGTCTGCTGGTTGGCCGTGTCGCCGAGCCACCAGCCGACGAGGCGATTGCCGCCCAAATCGAACAGGATGTTGTGGCGATTGCCGAGTCCGATCAGGATTGGACGCACGATCACGGCCCGGTCTGCTTCGACGACATCGGTGATCACGATCGGGGGGGTGCCATCACCGGGGTGGCGCGCAATGCGAATGGGGCCCACGAGCGGCGGCTCAAAACCTGGTGTATTCAACACGTGCCAGACGGCGGCCAACTGCGCGTCGAGCTTGTCGCCGAGCGAGCCACGGGCCGGTACCTGTATGGCGGGCATCTCCATCCGCGGAACAATCCGGGCTGGATTGCGCACCCAACGATCGAACCAGGGCCGACGAATGCGCTTACCGATCAACGACAAATCGGTGCCGTGCGCGGCGAGAGCCACGTTCGATGGCAACGAATGGCCGATCTGATGACAGCTTGTGCATCCGAAGCCGGCCGCTGTGACCAGTCGGCTCCCCGCCGCAATCAGAACTTTGGCTTCGAGTCGAGGCTCGCCTTTTGGACGGTCCGGAATGCGGTCGATCGTCGCAAAGTAGTCGATGAGCGCCGCTCGTTCAGCGTTCGTGAGATCGAATCGAGGCATCCGTACCGATAGCCACGGCCGAAGTGGCGGATTGCGCAACGTGATCGCGTCGGCCAGGGCCGCATCGTGGAGTTTATCGCCGACGCCCGTGAGCGCGGGCGGAGCCAACAACGGCAGGTTCGGCTGCAACTCCGCCTCACGATCGACGAGCGTCGTGAGTTGCGCCGCAATTCCCATCGCGGAATCACGGGCATGGCATCCCAGGCAGTTTCTCTCGCGCAGGACGAATCGCCCATCGGTTGACGGCGACGGCGGAAGCTCTCGTAAGCCTCGCAGGTAGGCCACCAATGCCTCGCGCTGCGACCGCGACAAATCGTAACCAGGGCGCGATCTTCTCCGGTCGGCTTCGCCCAGGCAGGTGTCTTGCCAGTTCTGCTCCGCGCGGCTCAGGTCGAGGGTCGCCGGTATAGTCGACGCTTCCTTTTCGGCATGCTTCTCGGCTTGGGCGGGCAGGGCATGGCAGCGACCGCATCGTAGTGAGTCGACCAGCTTCCGGCCCTGTTCGACGCCGCGCTGCGTGCGATTGGGGGCAACCTTGTGGTCCTGCGTGCTTCCCAGCGTCGCCAACCAGGCGGCCAAGTCGTTGCTCTCGGCGTCCGATAGCCGAAAGACGGGCATGCGCTGATCGGCATTGATGCCCGACGGATCGCGTAGCCAGCGGGCAAAGAAGTCGGTCGGCCGCTTGTCGGCGATGTGGGACAGATCGCCCCCGCCGAACAGCCCGCTCGAACCGAATTCGCCAACCTGATGGCAGCCCAGGCAACCCAGAGTCACGAAGAGCCGCTTTCCACGGTGAGGGTCACCTGCCGAACGAGGATCGGGCGATTGGCGCGAATGATCCGTGTCGAGTAGAAAATCGGCGACAACCTGAGCTTCCGCATTGGAAAGTTCGAAGTGCGGCATGCGTCGAGAAGGTGCATCGTCAGTCGTTGCCGAAGAGTCTTTGCCGACCAGCCAGTCGATCATCCAATCGCGGGAGAGATTACCGCTGAGGCCGGCGAGTGACGGTGCCCGCACACCGGTGACGTCATCTGACCGGTGATGACAGTTGCCGCAACGGAGGGCTCGCCAAAGTTCGGCACCGCGCTCGAAGGCATCACCCGGGGCATCGGCCGGCTCGTGGAACAAGAGCCGGGAGGGAACTGGCTCAAGCTCGAACTGTGTCCCCGACCAGTACAAACCGAGTCGGGCAGCATCGGTTTTCTTGCGATACTCGATGACGATGCGGTGATGGCCGAATTCGAGATCGATCGGCGATGAATCGAACCAGCGCGGCGTGTCGCTGTTGGCCTCAATCAGCGTCTGGCCATCGATTTTTAAGGCAACGTCTCCGGCCGCATAGACATGAAAGCGGTGTCGGCCCGGCGACAGCACCAGCACTTGACCGTGCCATTGGGCGGTAAAACCGCCTACCGGTAGCCGCTCGTCGGGCGAGTGCCGGCCCCAGACGAATTGAACCGCCTCGTCGCGTCGTGCGCACTCTATGCCGCCTGCCTCGTAGTGGCCGATAAGTCCAGCGCGCAACTCTGGTTCTTCGTCCTCGTCGTCTGTCGCGAACGACGCGCGTGGGGCAACGCTCAAGGCGAGGAGTGCCGCAGAGATAAGCCACGCGACACTTGTTACATGCCGAAGACACCGCTTCGCTGCCGCAGCCGCCAGTTTTTCGACAACCTCCCAGCTCATTTCACCGGCCGTAAACGGACTGCCTTGAGGTCGAGAAGCGGTCCGCGCAGGCCGCCGTCGGGCCTGACGATCAACTGGTGCACGCCCACCGCGAGTTCGACCGCGCCAAGCTGCATCTGCCGGTATGTGTCCCAGTTGCCCGTTCCCGCCACCTTGGCCAGCAACCGCTGACCAGAGATTTCTACCGCCACCGTTTGCCCCGCGGTGCCGTTGTCACACGCATAGTCGAAGGAGACCGCATACTTGCCGGGCCGCGAGACGTCGAGCGACCAGACCGCATGATCATCGCCACTCTGCCAGTATCCTAAATTGCGGTACAGCGGCTCGAAGATAAGAGTCTTGCCATAGATTTCCGCGTTTTCCGCCAGCAGCCAGAACTCGCCCCGCAGCGCCTCGGGCAGGACGGTCTTGGGAGTGTTCCCGGCGAACGTCTTACTCGGTGGGCGAAACCCGCTGAGAAAGGCGAGCAAGTCGGCCACATCTTGGGGGGCAATATCCTTTTCCAACCCCTCCGGCATGAGCGACTTGGTCGAGCTGGCGAGTTCTTCGAGATCGTCGCGGAGCAGGGTGACCGTCTTGCTGTCGGCTCCCAAGAGTGTGATGCTATTGCCCGTCTCGGCGGCCAGCATGCCCGTGTATGTCACGCCGGCGTTGGTCACGGCCGTGTAATTGAGGAATTTTGCTTCCACCGCTCGGTTGGGGTCGAAGATGGCGGTGAGCATGGCTTGGGGTGAACGGTCGCTGAGGGCCGATAGATCGGGACCGACTGCGTGGCCGATGTCGGCCAGACGGTGGCACGTGGCGCAGCTCTTTTTGAAGACGGCCGTTCCGCGGTCCGTGCTACCGGTTAATTCCGGTGCATCACGGTAGCGTTCGACGACCTGTTGACGGTCGGAGTTAACGGCGCCGGCGAACAACTTCTCGGCCTGACGACGGATATCTTCTTGCGGATGCTCGAGCAGACGCTGTCGGCGCGCCGCGTCGATCGCGACGGTCGGCACTCTGCCCGATTCGATTTCGCCGAGTAGTTGCCGGAGCCACGTTTCTCGTCCCAGCAACGAGTCGATTACCTGTCCGCGTAGGTCGGGGCCGTAACCGGCCCAACCCGCGATCAAGATTTCCGGTGCGCGTGGATTGTCGAGCTGTGTCAGCGCCGTGACCGCCGCGGTCTGGATCGCCGCCGAGGTCTGCGGAGCAAGCAACTCGCGTAACAAATCGACACCCTCCGGACGATCGACCGCGAGCCGACCGGCCAATCGCACTGCTTGGAGGCGTTCGCCTTCGTCTGCCGACCGATCACGGGCCGCCGCCTCGGCCTGCGAAACGAGTCGGGCGATGCTCCGTTCGAGTTCCTCGTTCGGCTTGTTTTTCGATTTCCAAAGATGCCGCAGATCCTTGCCACGGCGACCGAGTCCGTTGAGCAGACCGTCGAGTGCCGTGATCTGCCAAGTAAAGATCCGATCGCCTTGCACGTGTGTAACCTGACGCATTAGCTCCATTTGCACAACGTCGTCGTCCATCAGTCCGACGAGTATCGCAATCTGACGCACGAAATCGTCCAACCTTGCCAGTTCGTCCGGCGACGCAAACAGGGTATCCAGCATGCCGGTCAGATTGTCGGCCGTGACTGAACTAAGGATAGCGGCGGCAAAATAGGCGGAGCCTTCGCCCGCAGGTAGCGGGAGGTTGCTTGTTTCCTCGGCCGCTGTCTCGCGCGATGCCATGCGCAGGGCCAACCGCCCCAACGCTTGCCCCGACCCGGGCGCATGCCATTCACCGAGCGTGTAAGCAAGCTGCATGAGAAGTTGCGCATCGTCGGCAACGACGAGTGCGGCAACCTGCTTCGCCAGTTCCAAATCCTCGTCGAGAAATGGCTCAGACAACCTCACGACATGGCGGTCGATACCGGGATGAATACCGAGTGACGCGCGCAGCAGTTGGGCGTCGACTGCCTTGAGGCCGTCAAGCGTACACAGAGCGTGGAGCCTCGCGAGCACGGGCTTCGTCGTGTCGGCCAAGAGCGCTTTCAATACCGGCACGGCGGTCGGATCGTTCCGCTCGATCAAAAGCTGCTGCACCGTGTCGCGCTGCCAACCGCTGGGGCTGTCGAGCGCCGCGACGAGGGCCGTCGTATCGAGCCGATCCAACCGTGGTAGCGACCTAGGCGTGGCACCGACCGGATAAACGCGGTAGATTCGCCCCTTGTCATGGCCCGCCCGCAGGTCGTACTTGGCCTGCACGTCCTTGGGTATCCACTCGGGGTGCTCGATCACTTGGCGGTACATATCGGCCATCCAGAGCGCGCCATCGGGGCCGACACGAAGCATCGACGGCCGGCACCAGTTGTCGGTCGACGCCAAGAACTCGCTCTGCCGTTCATCGTCGGCCCGCCGGCTGTGGAACGTAAAGCCGTCGGAGTAGACGATTTCCCGGTGAACCAGATTGTGCACCGGCTCGCTCACAAAAGAGCTGCCGGCGTAGCGCGGACCGAACAGATCGTCGCGATAGATGATCGCGCTACAGGCCGACGTGAAGCGGTTGGCCGTGTTGTGGTCGTTGAAACGCGGCAGGGTGCGGCTGACGGGGAAGACCGGCGCGGCACCGGGAGTCAGCGAGACCTGTACGCGCGGCTCGGGGGGCGCGACGTGCGGGTTTCGTCGCAGGTAGTGGTCGTCGAGAGCGTAATGGAACATCGGGTTCGAGTTGTTATTGCCGAACCAATTGCCCCAGTCGTCGCGCTCGCGCATGTATTGAGTCTGGCCGGTCTGCGCCTCGATCGATCCCTGCTCGGGCCGAATACGAAAGTCGCGTCCACCGATCTGCACTTTGTCGCCCGTGAGGAGCGACTCGATACCGCCGCCACTGTCGCCGTTGGCACAATAGACCCAGTTATCGAGTCCCCAGCGCAGCCCGTTCACGCGGTGTTGCGGGTTCCCTTCGCCGAAACCGCGATAGAGGGTTTTGCGCACGTCGGCGCGGCCATCGCCGTCGGTGTCCTCCGCGTAAAAGATTTCGGGAGCACACGTGACGAGCACACCCTTACGCCAGGGCATGACGCCGTTGGGATAGGTCAAGCCCTCTAGAAAGAGCGTTGACGTGTCGTACGATCCGTCGCCGTCGCGATCTTCCAGGAATCGTACGCGCCCACCGGGAGTCCCTTTGCCGTCGATTCCCAGCGGGTAGTCTGCCATTTCGACGATCCAGAACTTGCCGTCGGCTCCCCAGGCGAAGGCCACCGGGTCCATCGTCAACGGTTCGCAGGCCATCAACTCGACCTGGAAACCGGGCCGGGCCACCATCGACGTTAGCGCGGCCCGCGGCGGCCTGGCCTGCGGTTCGACATCCTTGATGAGTTCGCCGAACGAGCGGTGATCGACCAGGTTTGGCAGCTTGTCGGTGTATTCGTTCTGAACCCATAGATGACGGCCGCTGAACCACGCACCGTTGTTGCCGCTGTTTACGACAAACGGGGGCACGACCGCGTCTTCGGGCCGCTTTCCAGCAAGCACGCGCCGCGACCAACCGGTTTCCGGCGATTCGAACAGGTCGATGGAGTAGCCCGCGTCGTCGGAGAAAACGATGTCGTCGTGGCCATCCTCATCGAGGTCGACGAATCGCAAACCGGCATCGCGCCCCTGGTCATCGACAATGCTCGTCCCCTCGGGCAGGTCAAACGGTAGCCGCCGCCAACGGTGCTCCTTGTCTTCCCAGCGGAACACAGCGGTTTGCGATGCGTTGCCGACCAGGCATTCGGTCGCTCCGTCGCCGTCGAGGTCGCGCAGCCGCACGCCCCGGTCGCGCCCGCCATGTACGGTGTAAAGCCGCCCACCGCCCATTTCGAGGCCGGCCAGGGCATCTTTAATTTCTGTCCATCGCGTACCGTCGAATTCCCAAGCACCGGCGGCGAACTCGTTGGCGGACAGCAGCCACACTCGGCCCCCAGGTCCGATGCCAAATCGGCCACCCGCGGGCTGTGGCGCGCCGTCCGGTATCGGCACAACGAGTTCCGCGGGAAACGAGGTCTCGGTCCAAGACCTGTCCCGCGGCGACCAGAGGCGCGTCTGCCGCAGAGCGTGGTTGCCGATGACGACGTCCAGGTAGCCGTCGGCGTTCAGGTCGAGGAGGCGTATGCCGTGATCGAAGCCACTGCGGGGCGTCGCCGTGCGGCGGTGCTGGACCGGATCGCGCAGCGGTTGCCCGGCGAGGAGGTTCTTGTTCAAGCGGTCGAGCGCCTCGCGAAAGGTCAGGAACTTTACGCGCGGACCGTATTTCGCGACGGCATGATCGATCAACTCGTTTACCTGTTCGGCGCGAATCCAGCCGTGCGGGTGAAATACCAGATCGAAGACGCCCTGCTTGGCCACCGTGGCATCGAGCGCGAGCTTGAGATCGGCCACGGTGAGCGGATTGTTCGGTTTTTGCAGGTGCTGCGCGCTCCAATCGCTCGGCGCCACACAGGGAAACTCCCAGCACAGTCCGCCCACGACGTACGGATAGGGATAGTCTTCGATCTTGTTCACGAAGGCCCGGTCGGACGGCAAGTACTTGGCGAAACGGTCGGCGCCTTTTTCGTCGAGCACCCATTCGCGCGGCAGCGACGAGTCGTTCGACGTGGTGAAGTTGAATACCGAGCTGTCGATCTGTAGGAAGTTGAGAGCGGAGGTCGATTGGTTGAAGATCTCGGCGAAGAATCGCGGGCTGACCGTGTTCAGCGAATCGCAGCAGGGCGTGCGAAACGCTACCGGCCGATTGCCCGGCACCTGGGCCAGCAGATCGACGCAACGATCATACGTCGCCTTCGACTTGGCGAGGTCGCCCTTTCCCAGCAAGGGACACGGATGATCGTAGGTGTGGACCTCGAGGCTGAGACCTTCGGCCAGCCACTTTTGCAGGTGCGGGTCTGCCGGGTCGATCTGACAAGTCATGATGCTCACCGGAGCCCGACCGTCGATCTCCTTGAGCCGCTCCAGGATCGGCCGCAGATAGGCTTCCCACTTCTCATGTCCGCGCATATCGTCGATCGCCAGGATGACGACCGCATCAACGTCCTTCTCGCCGACCCATTGCGGCGTCGTCAGCCGCGGGAAGCGCAAATGCGGGTACCAGGGATCGATATCGTCCAGGTAGGTCAGCCGGTTGCCGTCCGGTGGGGCAGCACACGACGGTGCGTCAAACGGCGCCGCCGCTACACAGCAAACGACCAAGCAAGCGAAAAAAGGCCGCATTCTCAGAGTTCCCCGTAGCGTGGGCAGAGCAGACGCCCATTGTAACCCGGATTGCAACGAGGCTGAATCGGCACCCTGCCACAAAGCGATACCACGCTCGGCTCGGCAAGCGGGAGCACGCCAGGGACGCCATCGTTACGTGAGCTTCCCGCGCCCTTCGATAGCCCAGATGTCGACGAGCCGGCCGTCGCGGAAGCAATAGTACTGATCGTGGAGCACGGTCGTCAGGTCTGCGTAGCCTGGCACGATTTCGAGACGGTCGCCGATGCGCAGGCCCTGTGCCGGGGGCGACAGTTCGAGTTCACCGTGTTCGGCGGAGAGTCGCCCCACGCGAATGTCATCGCGACCCACGACAAACGGAGGTTGAAAGTCGCCGTGCATCGTCTTACGGCCGGCATCGATGATGGCCCGCTCCGGCGTCGGCCGGCTGACGACCGTTGCCAACACGGTAAGGGCGAACTTGAGGTCGGGTACGTTGCACTTATGGCGATAATAGGCGTCCATGAAGATGGCACCGCCGGCTTGCAACTCGGTCACTCCTGGCTGCCGGACGGCATAGAGATAAGAACCCGTTCCGGCACAAGACACGATGGGACACGGGATGCCCGCATCTTCCAGCAGTCGCTTGGTCTCGACCAGCGTCGTCAGAGCGTCGCGAATCTGGGCCGCTTTTTGGTCGGCGTCGGCCACCGCCAACAGGTGGCCCTCGTAGCCCATGACGCCGGCGAACTCGATGCCTGGAAGCTCCGCCAGTTGTTTGGCGAAGTTCAATGTTGCCTCGCTGGGCGGCACGCCGACGCGCCGCAGGCCGATGTCGACTTCGATGATGGCGCGCAGCCGCAAACCGGCTTCGTGCATGGCACGGCTGATGGGCAACGCCTGGTCGATGTGGTCGAGGCATACGATCGGGTCCGCTATGCGTCGCAGCTCGACGAGCCGCCGTATCTTCTGCGGGCCTACGATCAGGTTGGCGATGAGAATGTCGCGCACCCCTCCGGCCGCCATCACTTCGGCTTCTGCCAGTTTGGCGCAGGTGACCCCGATGGCGCCAGCATCGATCTCGGCCTTGGCGATGGCCGCCACCTTGTGCCCCTTTGCGTGCGGTCGCCAGCCGACGCCGTGCCGCGCGCATGTCTCCGCCATCGCGCGGATATTTTCTTCCATGATGTCGAGGTCGAGGCAGAGCGCCGGCGTATCGAGATCGGCCTTGGTGCAACCGAGAGGCGGAGTGAGTTCCATGCCAGGCAAGTCTAAGCTCGTGACGCCAGATTACAAGCTGTTGTCGAGTGCCTCACCCGGCCGGTTGATTGCCTGGCACGGTTGCTCCTACTACGATGTCACACGGTTCGGACACGGGGCCGCGCGAAGGCCACGAATGTGCGAGATTGGAAGATCGACTCCATAGGGCTTATATGAAGACGCGAACAGGGTTGGTGGCACAAGCGACGGTGTTTTCGACGGTGTTGGTCGTCGCCGTAGCGAGTTCTTTCGGGACGGTCTGCCAGGCGCAGACCATCGTCGATGCAGACTTTTCGAAAAAGGGCTTCGACGCTCTTGGCTGGAAGGTCGAGGGCGCGTGGGACATTTTCAAATATCCGCAGGAGAGCGGGCGAAACCCGGGATTGGTGGCCCGTTACCCAGCGCGCAAGCCCGGCGGATCGCTCACCAAGAAGTTCGACGAAATAAAAAACCCGCGCAAGCTGACCCTCTCGCTGGATTACGGCTGGGGCTGGGGCGATGTCGACCAAGGGGCCGATTCGGTCTCATTCATGCTGCTCGATCCCAAGGGGAACGGTTACCTCTTCGAAGTCCACCGGGTTAAGGCGACGTGGGCCCTGCAATGGGCGAAGGTTACCGGCGGCACTCCGGCCGAGAACAAAACGTGGGCGGCGGAGGAGATCGACGCCACACAGGCGTCCGTTGTCGGCGGCGGCGGCTTGAGCCATCTCGCGATCACGCGCCAATCCGATAGTACCTGGAGCATCACCGGAGACGACTGGAACCGGGGGACCGGCGCGACGGTGATGTTCAACGACGCCACGACGACGTCGTTCAGCCAGCTTGTGCTGCTCGGCACCGAAAACTTCGACGAGCCGATTTTCAACAAGGTCGTTTTGGCCCTACCGCCGGCCGCCGAGTCGGCGGCGACCGCCGTCCCTGTGGCGGACTTTCTCGACAGCATCGGTATCAACACGACGTTCCCCGACCGAGGACAACCGCTCGCCAAGACAGTCGAGATGGTGAAGTACACGGGATTCCGTTGGGTGCGGGGCGGAATCGAGGGATTGACTGCCGATGGGCCCACGACGATTCAGACCTACTTGGACCTGCACAAACAGACCGGGGTCAAATTCAGTTGGGGCCTGGTGAGCGGCGGTACGGATTTGAAGCGGCTCATCGATACGTCGAAGCAACTTGCGGCGGCCGATGCGCTGCTGGCCTTCGAAGGGAACAACGAACCGAACAATTGGGGCGTCACCTACCAGGGCGAACAAGGCGGCGGCCGCGCGCCGTCGTGGCTGGCCGTCGCCAAGTTGCAGCGAGATCTGTATCAGGCCGTCAAAGCGGACCCGGCGTTGAAGCGATATCCGGTCTGGTCGATCAGCGAAGGTGGTGCCGAACTGGATAACGTCGGCCTACAGTTCTTGACGATTCCCGCCGGCGCCGGCACCCTATTGCCCGAAGGGACGAAGTTCGCCGATTACGCGAACGTCCACAACTACATCTACCACCCCAACTCGTCGGGATTGGACGACAATAAGACCTGGAACGCCGCTGAGCCGACCTCCGCGTGCAAGGTCGACGGCCTGTATGGCAATTACGGAGTCACCTGGGCCAAACATTTTCGCGGCTATCGAGAATCCGAACTGTTGCGCCTGCCACGGGTGACGACGGAAACCGGCTGCACGATCGATGGGCCGATCACGGAAGAGATCCAGGCTCAGAATCTGCTGAGCATGTACCTCGACCAATTCAAGCGGGGTTGGAGCCACACGGCCGTCTACCTGCTGCGCGATCGCACGGACGAGGGAGGGAACCAGAGCTTCGGCTTCTTCAAGGCCGACTACTCGCCGCGCAAAGCCGCCGTATATCTGCACAATCTGACGACCATCCTGGCCGACGAGGGAAGCGTGACCTCGCCGGGACGGCTGAACTACTCGCTTTCGCGGCAGCCGGCGACGGTGCACGATCTGTTGCTCCAGAAGAGCGATGGCACGTACGCGCTGATCGTTTGGAACGAGCGAGTGAAGGGCTCCGACGAAGTGGAAGTGCGACTGGGCGCCACCTGCCAAGGCGTCACCGTCTACGATCCGACCGTCGGAACCGACCCGGTTAAGTCCCTGGGTGCGGTCGACTCGCTATCGTTGACGCTGAGCGATCATCCGCAGGTCATGTTGTTCAAGGGTCCGTAACGTCACGGCAGGCGTCCGGCGGTTTCTCGTGCGCGGCGCCTCGTTGGGGCGACAGGGTTGGGTGATCCTGCGCGCAATAAAAAACGGCGGCCCGGTTCGTCTTGAACCGGGCCGCCGCGGGCTGGCGAGACCAGGCGCTCCGCTGACTGTCAGCAGGAGTTAGTTACTGCCTCCCTAGTTGCAGCAGGGCACCGGGCAGCAAACCTGCACCGGGACCTGTTTGCAGATAACCTTGGGCACGCAACGGGTCACCGTGCAGGCGACTTGCTTCGGCACACAGCGACGGACCTGGACGGTCTTCGTGTAGTGCACCGGCTTGCAGACGCAGTACGGCACTTGCTTGACGTGCTTCTCCGCCACCATGTGGCAGACCTGGTACGGGCACTCCTTCGTGCGGCATTCCTTGACCAGGTGGCACACGCGGTAGCAGCAGGTCTTCGTGCGGCACTCGGGCACCATGTGGCAGACCGTGTATTGGCAGGTCTTCACGCGGCACTCAGGCACCATCTTGCAGACCTGATAGGTGCAGGTCTTGACGCAATGCTCGGGGACCATGTGGCAGACCTTGTAGGTGCAGGTCTTCACGCGGCACTCGGGCACCATCTTGCAGACCTGGTAGGTGCAGGTCTTGACGCGCTGCTCGGGCACCATGTGGCAAACCTGGTAGGTGCAGGTCTTCACGCGGCACTCGGGCACCATCTTGCACACTTGGTAGGTGCAGGTCTTCACGCGGTGCTCAGGCACCATGTGGCAAACCTGGTAACTGCAGGTCTTGGTGTGGCACTCGGGCACCATCTTGCAAACCTGGTAAGTGCAGGTCTTCACGCGCTTCTCGGCCACCATGTGGCAGACCTGATAGGTGCAGGTCTTGGTCCGGCACTCGGGCACCATCTTACAGACCTGGTAGGTGCAGGTCTTCACGCGGTGCTCAGGCACCATGTGGCAAACCTGGTAGCTGCAGGTCTTGGTGTGGCACTCGGGCACCATCTTGCAGACCTGGTAGGTGCAGGTCTTCACGCGGTGCTCTGCGACCATGTGGCAGACCTGATAGGTGCAGGTCTTCACCCGGCACTCCGGCACCATCTTGCACACCTGGTAGGTGCAGGTCTTCACGCGATGTTCCGGCACCATGTGGCAGACCTGGTAGGTGCAGGTCTTGGTGTGGCACTCGGGCACCATCTTGCAAACCTGGTAGGGAACACGCTTCTCATGGCACTCGGCAACCATGTGGCAGACCTGGTAGGTGCAGGTCTTCACATGCTGCTCGGGCACCATCTTGCAGACCTGGTACGGGCAGGTCTTCGTGCGCTGCTCAGCCACGTATTTCACGCAGTTGATTTCACGCTGCTGCACTTCGGGCACCCAAACCTTCTTGCAGACCTTCACCGGCGGGCATTGTACCTGGCACTTCCGCACCGGGCCGGGGCAATAGACGCACCGGCAGCAGCACGGGTCCCAGGTCCAGCAACCGGGCTCTTGCACGCACTTGGTGATCACGCGGCCGGGGCACTCGCTGACTTGCGTCTCCCAGTGTCCGCAGCAGACGTTGATCGTACGGGTATAGTGAACCGGCTTGCAGACCGTGTAGCAGATCGTCCGCTCGCGCGTCTCGTAGACCGGCTTGCAGACGGTGTAGCAGATCTCGCGAGTCTTGGTCTCGTAGACCGGCTTGCAGACCGTGTAGCGGCAGACGCGCTCGCGGGTCTCATACACCGGCTTGCAGACCGTGTAGTTGATCTCGCGGGTCTTCGTCTCGTAAACGGGCTTGCAGACGGTGTAGTGGATCTCGCGGGTCTTGGTCTCATAGACCGGCTTGCAGACCGTGTACGGGATTTCCTTGGTCTTGGTCTCGTAGACCGGCTTGCAGACCGTGTACGGGATCTCGCAGGTCTTGGTCTCGTAGACGGGCTTGCAGACCGTGTAGCGGATCTCTCGGGTGTTCGTCTCGTAGACCGGCTTGCAGACCGTGTAGTGGATCTCACGGGTCTTCGTCTCGTAGACCGGCTTGCAGACCGTGTACGGGATCTCGCAGGTCCGCGTCTCCCATACCGGCTTGCAGACCGTGTAGTGGATCTCGCGGGTCTTCGTCTCGTAGACCGGCTTGCAGACCGTGTACGGGATCTCGCAAGTCTTGGTCTCGTAGACGGGCTTGCAGACCGTGTAATTGATCTCACGGGTCTTCGTCTCG
>DASZTS010000136.1:0-3573 GCA_035547915.1 Pirellulales bacterium
GTAGCTGCGCGCACCGCACAGCAAGGCACAAACAATTGCGGCCAGCATGGCCGAAAGCGAATGGCGTCGTCCCTGGCGCCCGCGCGGGTCGGGAATTTGCTGCAAAACACGCAGCAAACTCCCCGCGGGAGCGGGTAGCACGACAAACCTCCTTGAGAAAAAAGACTCCTTTAACAGCGTTGCAGAATCCTACGCACCAACGCCATGTTGGAAAAGGGGAAGGCCCTGTCAGGTGCCTGTGTCGGTTTGACAGGCGCGGTGAACGGTTGCTAGAGTTGCGCGAGAGTGTGAGGTTGCCGGCACGCTGCTAAACTGACGGGCAGCAAGTCCACAGAATACGTGGTGGTCTTGAGAAGTCTCTTTAGAGCGGCTGACAAAACCCGGAAGCGGAGCGCCGTGGGCAAAGATCGGCCGTGAAACGCCGATCTTTGTGAAGCTCGATCCGGTTTCGTCGGTTGCTCTTAGAAAATCGACGGTGGGAGCGACGGTACCCGTCGATCTTTCAACGCGTCTGTGGGCGACTGAGAAGACCCGGAAGCTGAAGCATCGTGGGCAAAAAATCGGTGACGAAACGCCGATTTTTCGGAGGCGCGGCCGGTTTGTCGGTTGCGCGAAAAACGGATGGGTGGCCGAGCGGTCGAAGGCGGCAGTCTTGAAAACTGCTTTGGGCGTGAGTCCAACGGGGGTTCGAATCCCTCCCCATCCGCTTCCCACTAAGGCCGCCGCCTTAAATGGTTGGCGGCTTTTGGTTTGCGCTCTCGGCATTTTTCCACCTCCTTGTGGTGTGCTGAAAATGAGCTGAACCAAAATCCCTTCCAGAACACGGAACATATCCGTTCCTCCATCTACTGCAGCGGTTTCTTCTGGGCCCGATCCAGGCGCTGCATGGCCGCCTGGGAAGCCGCATCGTGAATGTGCGTGTACTGCTTCAATATCTCCGCATCGATATGCCCCACCCACTGGCGCACGATTGCCTCGGGCGTGCCGAGCATCAGGGCGTGGGAGATGAAGCTGTGACGAAAGGTATGCAGGTGGCCTCTCAGTTTTAGCCGCTTGAGCACCCGTTTCAGATGTCGCAACAACCGCCGCTCGGAGATCTGGTGGTCGCCGTCGGGGTAGCGCCGTGATGGCGCCGCGGTTACCACCCAGCGGTGGCGCCTCGGCAGCTCGTTGAGCTGAGCCCGCGCCTCGGCGCTGATCGGGATTGCTCGCTGGTCGCCTGTCTTGGGCTTCCAGTCGTCCTTTGGGCGGATCTGGATCACGCCCAGCGCCAAGTCGATATCCTCCCAAGTCAGCCAGCGCAGCTCGCCAACTCGCATGCCGGTCGCGGCCAGCAAGACCAACGATGGCCGGTGCGTACCACTGGCCGCCGCCAGAATTGAATCCGCTTCCTCTCTTGTCCAACACGGCTGCGGCCGCGGCTTGGCCTTTTTAATCTTCAAGCCATTGAGCGGATCGCGCTGAAGCTTGTTGCGGCTGAGCGCGAAATTGACCATTTGACGAATGATGACCACTTCGGTGGTCATGGTCTTGTCAGCCGGCCTTTTCTCGCCGGCCGTTCTCATGTTCCGGTAGGCGTCGATAAAGCATAGGTCTACTTCGTCCAGCGAGCGAACGCGTCGCTGTCCAGCTAGTTCAAGCACCCGCCGTCGAACGAGCTTGACCGCCGAAAGTGTCTTTTTGGCCCGCCCCTCGGCGATGAGGTAGGCAACATATTCGTCGAAGACGCTCGCAATCGGCGGCGCCTTGACGGGCCGCTCATAGCGGCCTTCGATCAGTTGCGCCTCGAGGGCGATGGCCTTCTGGCGAGCTTGTTTTTTGCTCGTCGTTTTCAGGGACTGACGAACCTGCTCGCCGTCGCGCTGAAAATTGGCGTACCAGCGTGTGCCCCTCTGAAAGATGCTCACGAGGGCGCCGATTTTTTCGTAGGCGACCTCGCTGTGATTCTTGTGGTGGTCGTTGTGCTCTGACATTTACCAGCCCTTCAATTAAAGATTTGCTTGAGGAGGCGATCGCGCAGGAATCGGAGATGCTTGCCCACCTTGCGGCAGGATCCCTCCAGTAGCCCCCGCGACCGCCAGCCGTAAATCGTCGCCACCGGTATCTGCAGCAGCTCCGCCGCTTGCTCGACCGACATGACCGGGGGAAATTTGGCCGACCACGCCGGGTCGGCAAACGACTGCGAAATCTCTTTGTCCGTTAAATTCAGGTGCTCTTCCTTGTTGGCCATCCGTGACCTCAACGCTCCCGGTTTCAGCCGGCAAGCCGGCCGAGAAAGAACAGTTGAGGGGCGACCTGCCCCGACGGCTGATCGATCCCTCAATCAACTCTGGAAAACCGGACGTTTTATCTGGTGACTACGGATTGCCGGCGGTTCGATGACCAACAACGGACCATGGCCCGTCAAGAGAGGTCTAAAAATCTAGCCATTCCCCAGGGGGCCGTGGCGGCGACGGAGAATGTCGCAAGATGTTCACCGGAGAAACTGGCTCTGCGGGAGGTGCCGTCTTGACGAGTTGCAGTGCCGGCACCGCAGCCGACGTACGCAACTTCTTGGCGTGATTGAAGAACGTAGCCCGACAGCCGTGCCCTGCCGCCACGAAGGCGGCGGCCCGTTCTTCTTCGGTGGCGAAGCTGGCGTCGGCTTTCAGGCGACCCACCTCCAACGCGGCGCCGGTCAGGCAACGAGACAACACCTCGCGCCGCCAGTCGAGCCCGGCAAGTTTCTGCTCGTACGCCAAATAATAGACGCGCAGTGAGTGCTGCTTAATCAGCCCCACGTGGCTGCCGACGAAGTTGAAGATTTCCTGGTCCCAGAACCACTGGGCCGCATTCAGGTGAACCTCCAGCGGCGGTGGATCGAAGGAGAGGATGTGGCCGCGGTCCTCCAGCGCCGCCACGTCCTCATTGACCGAATGCCAGCGGTTCGCGATCAGCGCCAACCGGCTCGTCGTCGTATATTGGCGAGGAACGCCGCGAGCTTCCAAGGCCGGCGCATTGGTCTCCCAGCTCAGAGTTTTGACTTTCTCCGTTTGACATAGCGATTTGAGCAGGCGCACCCCCTGCTTTTCGCGATAAAGGCCGTCCACATCGTCGAGCACAATGGGCTGGCCCCGGTGCTCGTAGGCGGCCAGGTAGATGCCAAACGGGCTGGCATTGCCGTCGATCCAGCAGATTTCGGCTCCCAGTGCCTGGCGGATCGCCCGGCTCTTACCCAGCCCCGGCGCACCGAGCACCAGCAGAAGGTTTAGGTACCCGGCGGCAAAGGCTTGGGCGAATTTTTGCAGTTCGGCGTAAGAGGCTATCCGGAAACTTGGTCCGGTATTTTCAGGGCTTTACGCGGCAGTGGCATAATTGAACTGGCGGGGCTTGCCGTGGGCCAGTCGTCGGAGCATGAGGTGGGCGTGGCTGATCTGAATCATCGCGGCGCTAGAGTCCGGTCGGCGTTCGTAGTCCTTGCTGTTCCGGCGGCAGCGACCGTGCCAAGCGTTGCTGCGTTCGACTACCCAGCGTTTCCTGACCGGCGTGAATCCAGGGCTGTCTTTGGGCCGCATCTTCACTTCGATGACCCAT
>DASZTS010000137.1:0-25557 GCA_035547915.1 Pirellulales bacterium
TCTGATGGGTACCGCGGCACCGAGCCTCCTGCCCGATACCTCATAGATTTCTTCTGCCGCACATCACACCGCCCCAACGAACCATCGTTCGCTCTGCGCGCCCGTTCACCTGCGGCCCTATAAAAATCCGTGAATCGCTACAGGTCATTGATGCACCGTCGTTTCGAGTAGCAATAGAAGCCAAACTGCCCGGCGTCCGGTTCAAAGGTCGGTCCTACTCGGCAGCGCTGCGCTTTGAGCCATTGGCGCAAATCCTCGGCCGACGATCGTTCTCGCATCGTGACAAGAACACTGATGCCCGACTTTTCAATCGTGACCGGGACCGACTGGCGGCGCGTCCGCCAATAGGCATCCAATCCCTGCCGGGCTGCCGCATTAAACTGACGGGTCTGCTCGGCGACTCTGCGAGCGGTGGCAACCTTGTTGCGACTGGCGGCCAACCTTGCGCCAACGCGATCCAGCACCGCTTCTAAGACGACAAACAGATAGGGCTTCGCCAGGAATTCAGTGAAGCCGGCCGATGTCGCCTCCGTTCGGTGTTCGGCATCCGTGTGGCCGCTTACCGCCACCAGCGGCATTTCCGCGAACTCGGCGGTTTGCCGTAGTTGCCGCGCGACGCTGAAACCGTCGGTCCCCGGCATCGACAAGTCGATGAACATGACGTCGGGCCGGAAAAGGGACGCCTGTTGCAAGGCCGCTTCGCCGGTGTGGGCAACTACCGCTTCATGGCCGGAGTGTTTCAGAAGGGATGCCATCACCACCGCGGCATCGTCGCTGTCATCGACGACCATAACGCGCATCGAGGTAGGCATCCGAATTTCCTCGCCCTGGTAAGAGATGCGCGTTCATTATCGACCGCTCCCCTCGCGACCGTCAATTGCCTCTTTCGGGTGCGTGGCGGGCTCCAGCGCTCATTCCGATGGATGGGGCGGGAGTCGTGTCTCGCCGAGATTGGGCGCGTTCTGCTTGCGGCTTGGCGGCTTAGCCTCTCGCTCTGAGGTCGCTCCGCAACTTCACGCGATGATACCGGACACGATCGCCAGCGCGCACTTCGGCCGTATGAGGGGGTCGGCAGTAATCGGCATCGCCACGGCCGCGGGCTGAACCTGGAATCTATTCCAGCCGGTCCTCCGGCACGCGACCGCCCGCTTCCACGAGCCAGAGCTCGGCCTCCGCACGATAATACTTGGCCGCCGCCAGCTTCTCCGTCTCGCCGCCCTTCGTGCCGGTGTCGAACAGCGCCTTGACTTTGTGATAGAGCTGCTCCATCCGCTTCCAGTGGCCGAGTGCGGCTGCTTGCTCGCCTTCCTCCGTCTCGGCCAACACTCGCTCGGCTGCGAACAGACGGCTCGACCAGAGATGAAGCTCTTCGGCGTCCTTGAAGTTTGGACCTCCTGTTACCTGCGTAGCCATCCTGGCATCCCAATAGCCGTTCGCCGCGGCCAGGACGGCTTTCGCTTCAGCGGGGTGCGCCTTCGCCGCTGCCGATCCGTATTCCCGATGAGGCTCGGCATCCGCCTCGTCGCGAGCCGCGAAGGAGACTGTCAGACCGCACGCCACGAAAGCCAACGTCAACATCACCGACTTCCTCATCGCCGTGTCCTCCGAATGCAAGTGACCGCGCGTGGATACGGCCGATTATAGCGGCGGACCGCCGGTGCGACGTTGGCCGTTCGGGCGGCTTTCGGGTTGAAGACATTCGCGAAGGATGCACGGGTTGCGCTTGTTGTCGATGCCGGCGAGCGCGCGCATGATCCTGTAATTCGTCGAGTTACAGCTTCGGATTTCGGCGATGAACGACGAGTACGCCATCGAGACGCGGGCCGCGATCCTGGTCCCAAGCGGCCAGTTTTGCGGCCGGCCGCCGAGACCGCGCAGGTAGCCGCGGCCGGCCGACTTTGGTTCAGGATCGGAAACCGGGCAGGCTATCGGCCCCGCTTCATCCCGCCGCCCTGGCACGGTCTAATGGCCCCCTGTGAAGAGCCGTTTTCTCCGGTTCAGCGTGCGCAGCTTGGCAGCCTCTTAGAGCGGCTGACAGAACCCGGACACCGGAGCGCCGCGGGCAAAAAATCGGCGGTGAAACGCCGATTTTGTGAAGCTCGATCCGGTCTTGTCGGTTGCGCTTGGATCAGGCGGCGCCGCGGGCCAATTCGCCGCGCAGGATCGTGAGCCGTTCGGTGGGCTGGTCTTGTTCGGCGGTGTGGATCGCGGCACGGGAACCGGCGGCGTCGAGTACCCTTTGCGCCGCGATGCGGGCCAGCTCGGGCCGGTTGCACTGCCGGCTGAGGTGCAGTTGCACCACCCGGCCGAGCCGATCGGACGACGAACGCCGTTGCACGGCGGCGAGCAGATCGGCCGCTTGATCGTTCGACAGATGTCCTTCGTCGCCCAACACGCGCTCGATGAGTTGCGGCGAACGGCCGCTGGTGCGCTGCATGGCGACGTCGTGGTTGAACTCGAGCGCCAGCAGGTCGACGTCGGCCAAAGCGTCGGCTAGGCGTTCGTCCCAGCAGCCCAGATCGCACAGGTAGCCCACCGACCAGCCGTCTCCGAACAGGTTGGCGGCGCATTCGAAGCGGAAACCGAATGCCGCACCGCTATCGTGCCGCACGCCGAGGGGCCGGCATTGGAGGAGCGAGGTCACGGCGATGCACTCTTCGGCCTCGTACGCACGGAATAACCGGGCCCGCTGCATGGCGGCAAAGCAGGAGCTCTGACGGCGCAACACAGACAGGTGCTCGGCATGGCACCACAGGGCGATCCGCTGCCGCAGCAAATGCGCAAAGACGCGATCGTTCCAGTGGTCGGCGTGCAGGTGCGTGAGCAGCACGGCTTTGATGCGCGGCCAGGAGACGCCGACCGTGGCCAACCGCGTGGCGATCTGCCGCGGCCCCAACCCGGCATCGATGAGCACGGCACAGCCGTCCGCCTCCAGCAACGTGGCGTTGCCCGAACTGCCGCTCCCCAGCACCGTCAGACCCGCGGCCATCCTTGTTCCTATCTCGTCCGAAAGGCATCGTTTCTTTCAGCAGGCCCTCATCGTGCCGCCGAAAGGCGCCCCGGTCAAGCGGCTCACGGGCCTGCCGCCCGTCACTTGCCGTCGTTCTCGCCAGCCTTCGAATCGTCGACGACCAGGGCCAGGGCATCGAGAATCAGGCCCTGCCGCTTGTGGATGCCGATGACCGGCGCTCCCTCTCCGCTGACCGTGAACACCTTGCCCACGCGAAAGCCCAACCACTCGCTGGTGCGCGAGTCGTCCGGATCGAGTTGGCCGTCGTCCTTGATGCGCATGTAGATCAACTGTAGCGCGTTGACATAGCTCAGCGAACGCACCTTCATGCCGCCCACCGCATAGCCTTCCGGGGCCACGGCCGAGACACGGTAGCGGCCGATCGGGGAACGTGAAAACAGAGGCTCGACGTTGCTGATGCACTTCTCGCGTCCCCATTCGCCCATCTCGCATTCGAGGCCGTAGAGGAGCGACCCGGCCTGCACAACACGTCGCGAACCGCCCCCGTCGTGTCCCACGAACAAGGTGTCTCGACCGACCTCGCGGGGCTTCCCGAATGGACCGGGAGTTCCCGGCGGCGCGTTACGTTGCCGCTGCTGCCGTTCGCGCATGCGCTTCGTGAATTCGTCGAACGCCTCCTGCGGATTCTTCTGCCGCGACGAGGCGCGCGGCGGCCCAGCGCCGGCTGTGGCCGGTTTGAATGGCGACTCTTCATCGTCGGAGTCCGGCGCCTCGGAAACCGTTTCGGGCGATTCGGAAACGGTGACCGGCGGCGTAAAAACAGTCGGCGATTGGACGACCGGCGCCGGGCGAACGGTCTCGGAGGGAACCGCGCGCTCCTTGTTCGTCGGAAATTGAATCGTAAACGGAGTCGAACCGACAGGGGGTGCAACGACCGGGCTGGCGGCTGAGTCGTTCGGTGCAACGGCGACGGCATCGTCCGAATGGCCGTTCGAGCCGAGAATCATGACCGCCAGCGAGATCGGCAGCGCCAGCCCGAGCATGATCAATGCGATCCAGACCGGCGGAATACCCTGCTTGGTCTGCGTTGTGATCTCAAGCGCGGGGCCGGCGACCGCCACGGGTTGCGCCCAGGGCACGTCGTCGGGCAGACGATGGGACGGCGGGCCCAGTACGTCGGTTTGCGGCCGAGGACGAGTGCCGGACAGGCCGACTCCGGGCGCAGAGTAGGGTTGCCGTACAGGCCGAGGAGCGGGGTTTGTTGCCCGGACGGCAGGCATGCCGACACCCGACGAGGCCGGCGCCGACGAGGCCGGCGATTGTCGCGCGGCCGGCCGATCGGGAGCGGGGGCGGGCGCGGGCGGCTGCGGGTTGGCCTTTGCGGCGTTTTGGCGCAGCTCGGCGTCGTAGGCCGCACGCTTCTTCGGATCGGAGAGGCAGGCCTTGGCGGCGGCGATCTCGTTGAGCAGTCGCGTGGCGTCTTCCGAATGCGCACCGGCCTGGAAGTTGCGCACGAAGGCGCTTTGCCGCAGCACGGCCGTCTTGATGACCTCCTGGTCGGTCTCGTCGTTGCCGATCCCCAGCAATTGATAGTGCGTGGGCGGCCGTTGGCCTTCGGGGATGCCCAGCCATTTCCTATACGGATCGAACATGACCGCCGTTTTCTCGCCTTTGACGAATGACCGGTCGCATCCGTCGGACGCGCATCGCTACCGAACAGGAGAGGGCACTGATTATACGACAAACCGTCTTTTGATACGAGACGGCGCAACTTGACGGGTCCCTGGGAGGCTGTCAAACTGCCAAGCTTACCGGATCCCCCCTAATAAAATCCTGCCCGGGCCCGATTCCGATCCGCTGGAAGAATTCCCTCGCATTGATCGATCGGAACCGCCCCTCAAAGACACCCCATGAGCCAACGATTCAAAGAGTTACTGGCCAAGAACGAGTTATGCCGAATCTTCTGCCTCGGGCGGCTGATCAGCCCGGTCCTCGTCGATCTGTTCGGCCTGGGCGGCGGCTTCGACGGCTTCTGGCTCGACCAGGAGCACGTGGGCCTGACCTGGCACGACATCGAGCGGGCGGCGCAGGCGGCCCGGGCCAACGGTTTCGACCAGTTCGTGCGGATGGCGCCCACCAACTACGCACAGGTCACGCAGAACCTCGAAGCGGGAGCGGGCGGGGTCATGGCCGCCCAGATCCGCTCGGCCGCACAGGCCGAAGAGTTCGTCACCTGGACGAAGTTCTCGCCCCGCGGCATGCGCGGCATGAACACCTCGGGCCGCGACGCCGACTACACGCACCGCACGCAGGGGGAATTCGCCGAGCGGGCCAACCGTGAACATTTCGTGGCCATCCAGATCGAGACGCTGGGCGCACTCGAGGAGGCCGACGCTATCGCGGCCATCGACGGCGTCGATCTGCTGTTCGTCGGGCCGGCCGATCTGTCGCAATCGTTGGGCATCCTCGGGCAGACCACGCATGCCAAGGTGTGGGAGGCGATCGAAGCCGTGGCCGGCGCCTGCCGACGTCATGGGAAGCATTGGGGCGTCGTCCCCGCCGATCCGGCGTTCGCCGAGCGGGCCTACGAGAAGGGCTGCCGCATGATTTCGCTCGGCACCGACATCCTCTCGGTCCGCCGCGGCATCGACGCCACGAAAGAGATGAACAAACGGCTGTTCGCCTGCCGCTGACGGCCGTTTCGCCCGCGGTTGGCCGCTTGCACATATCGAGAGATGCGCAACAATGGCGTGACCGTCCGGCGGCCCTCGTAAAACTGGTCTCGACACGTCGAGCCCACTCGTTGTAAGAGGCGCCGTACCGCACGGAATAACCGTAAGAGCACGTCCCGCGCGGCAGCCGCTTTTGGGATAAACTCTACTGTGTACCGGACTGGCCCGGTCTGCGTAGAATTGGGGGGCCGGTGCGTATCGCCATCGGCAAATAAGGACCGTCTCACTCCGCATTTGCCGGGGCAACCGATACCGACCCGATGCTCGACGCCCTGCTCAACGACGTCCTGCCCTACGTTCTGCTAGGCATCCCCATCGTGCTCACCGGCATGGGTCTGCCGGTGCCCGAAGAAGTGCTCGTCATCGGCGCCGGCATCGCCAGCCACAACGGCACCTTCGAACCCTGGCTGGCGCTCATCACGTGCATCGTCGCCGCCATCCTGGGCGACTGTGCCATGTACGGCATCGGCTACCATTTCGGCCACGGCCTGCTGCGCGAGCACCGCTGGTTCTCGCGCGTGTTGAATCCCCGCACCGAACGGAAGATGGAGCAGAAGATCCGCCAACATGGCCTGAAGGCGCTGCTCATCACGCGGTTCCTGGTCGGTGTGCGATCGCCCGTCTATGTGGCCGCCGGCATCCTGCGGGTCCCCTTTCAATACTTCATCGTCTGCGACCTCATCTCGGCGTCGCTGGTGGTATCGCTCTTCTTCGGCCTGAGCTACCGCTTCGCCGAACACATCCTGAACATCTGGGAGCAGATCAAGCGGGCCGAGATCGCCCTCACCGTGACGATCGTGACCGCGATCCTGGGCGTGCTGATCTATTTCTACGTGCGGCATCGGCGGCGGGTCGACCGCATTCGCCTCCGCCGACTGCGACGCTCTCAGCGATCGGGCAAGCAGGGCCCCCCCTCGGCCGAGCCGGCGTGATCGGGCGAACGAACTTGCCCAAAAAGCGCTGCATCGTACAGGAGGCGTCCCACCTTTCCTTGTGCGGCTTTCTCCTCGGCTACTGCCAGACGCCATCCTCGCCCATCAGGCATTGGCGCCGACACCGACGCTCTAACAAACACGCGCCACATAGTTGCCGCTGACGCGTTTGACGAGCCGGCGCATCTCCAGGGCGCTGATGGTCGCCAGGACCTGCGGCGTCGGCAGGCCGCAGTCGGCGATCACCTGGTCGATGGCCGTGGTGTCGGTGCCGATGGCGGCCAGCACGCGTTGCTCGGTGTCGTTGAGCAGCAACTCGGCCGGATGGTGGACCGGCGGACCGTCGTCGCGCTGGGCGGCGGCCACGAGCGGGCCGAGTTCCTCCAACACATCGTCGGCCGTCTCCACGAGCTTGGCGCCGTCGCGGATCAAGCGGTGACAACCGCGCGACGTGCGGCTGTCGATCGGCCCCGGAACGGCAAACACCTCGCGGCCCTGTTCCATCGCATGCCGCGCCGTGATCAGGGCCCCGCTCTGGAGGGCCGCTTCGACCACGATCACGCCCAGCGACATGCCGCTGATCAGCCGATTGCGTTGGGGAAAGGCCCCGCTGAGCGGCGCCGACCGCACCGGCGCCTCACCCACGATCGCGCCGTGGGCCATGACCTGGACGGCCAGTTCGACGTGCTCCGGCGGATAGATGTTGAGCACACCGCTGCCCAGCACGGCAAGGGTGCGGCCGCCGGCAGCCAGGGCGCCCTGGTGGGCGGCCGCATCGATGCCGCGGGCCAGGCCGCTGATGACCGTCAGGCCCGCGCGGGCCAGGCTGCCCGCCAGCCGTTCCGCCACCATCAACCCATAGCGCGTGGCGTGCCGCGACCCCACGAGCGCGATGCCGAGCGCGTCGCGCGGCTCGATTGCCCCGCGCACGAAGAGCACGCCCGGCGGATCGGGTATCTCTTCGAGCGCACGAGGATAGCCGGCGCTCCCCTGCACCACGATGTCGACACCCTGCCGCCGGCAAAACTCCATCTCGGCCGCCACGTCGATCTCCTCGGCGGCCCGCCGAATGGCCGACGCCAGCTTGGTGCCGATCCCCTGCACGGCTCGCAGGTCGCTGGGCGCGGCGGCGAAGATCGCGGCCGGCGAACCGAAACGCGCCAACAACGCCTGCCGCAAGCGCGGGCCGACGCCGGGCACGAGCGACAATCGCAACGTCTGCCCCAGGTCATCCCGCTCTTGCTCGGAGGTAAACAGGCTGGGCATGCGCGCAAGGTCCTACAGCGGGTTTCCGTGACACGATTGGGGCTGCTCGGCGTCGGCGGGCAACACTTCGCGGGGCGGGCCACTGCCTACGAGCCGGCCCGCTTCGAGCACGATCACCCACTCCGCCAGGCGACGCACGTCGGCCGCGACGTGGCTCACGAAAAGCGTGGGCAGGCGCCACTCGGCGAGCACGCGTTCCAGGTAGACGAGGATGCGTTCCTTGAGCGGCTGATCGAGCGCCGTGAGCGGCTCGTCGAGCAACAGTGCGTCGGGGCCCGCCAGCAACGTCCGCCCCAGCGCCACGCGCTGCCGTTCGCCCCCGGAGAGGTTGCGCGGCAGACGGGCGAGCAGATCGCCCAGTTCCAACACCTCGACCACGCGGGCGAAGTCGACATCCCGCTCGGCAGTGCCTCGACGGCTCAAACCGTAGCGCAGATTGCGTTCCACCGAGAGATGCGGAAAGAGTAGATGATCTTGGAAGACCATGCCCACGCGGCGGCTCTGCGGCGCTACATCGATGCCTCTCCGCGTATCGAGCAGTTTTCGTCGGTCGAGCGTGACGCATCCCTGATCGGGCCGCAGCGCACCGGCCACGACCGAGAGCACGGTCGTCTTGCCGCTGCCCGAGCCCCCGAAGAGTCCGACGACCGGATGGTCGGCCCGGAAGGCGATGCCCAGCTCGAAGCCGCCGGGATAGCGGTGGCGGCAATCGAATTCAAGCCAGCTCACGACGAAACTGCCTCCGCTCGAACCATTCACTGGCCGCCAGGGCGACGCACGCCAGCACGATCGAAATGAGCACCAGTCGCCAGCATCGGTCGACGCCGCCCGGCCGGTTGGTCAGGCTGTAGATCGCCAGCGGTATCGTGCGGCGTCCCTCGATGCTCCCCAGCACCATGACGGTGGCCCCGAACTCGCCCAGACTGCGGGCGAAAGCCAACACGGCACCGGCCACGATCCCCTTGGCCGCCAAGGGAAAGCTCACCGAAAAGAACGCGTCGAGCGGACCCGCGCCCAGCCCGCGGGCGGCGAACTCGAGCCGCGGATCGATGCTCTGAAAGGCCAGCCGGATGGTGCGGACCATCAGCGGAAAGCCGACGATGGCGGAGGCGATCGCCGCAGCCCACCAGGTAAACAACAACTGCACGTCGAACAGCCCATCGAGAAGGCGTCCGACCGGCCCGCGCGGCACCAGACAGATCAGGAGCAGATATCCCGTGACGACCGGCGGCAGGACCAGCGGCAGATCGACGGCCAACTGTAACACCAGCCGTCCGCTACGCACCGGCCAACTCGACGAATTCGTCGCGCGGGCCAGAACATAGCCGACCGCCACCGCCGCCGGCAGGCTGGCCGTCACCGCACACAGTCCCACGCGGAAACTGAGCGCCAGTGCCGACCATTCTTCCGACGTGAGCATGAACGCTATTGTACCCCGGTCTTCTGTTGCACGCGAAATCCCGCCTGGCGGAATATCTTCGCGGCGGCCGTCGACTGCAAGAAGTGATACAACTCGCGGGCCGCCGAGCTCTTCACTCCGCGTTTCGTCAGCACGAGCGGGTAGACGATCGGCTCGGTCAATTCGCTCGCGAACGGGAAGGCGACCTTCACTTTGTCGCTGATGGCCGCGTCGGTGGCATACACGATGCCCGCTTCGACGGCTCCTTCTTCGACCATCGCCAGCGCGTGCCGCACATCGTTGCCGGGCACGAGGCGGTCCCGCAACGGCTCCCATAGATCGAGCTTGGTGAGCGCCTCCTTGGCATAGATTCCCGCGGGCACCGAATCGGGCTCGCCGATGGCGATGTGCTGGATCTCGTCCTTCGCCAGGTCGGTCGGCTGGCCGACCTCCCACGTGGCGTCGGCCGGCACGATGGCCACGAGTTGATTGCCTAAGAGGTCGTACTCGTCGGCCGCCAGTGTTTTCTTAGCCAAAGCATCGGCCCATTGGCGGCTGGCCGAGAGGAAGAGGTCGGCCGGGGCACCGCTGCCGATCTGTTCCGCCAGCGTCGACGACGAAGCGAAGCTGGCATGGATCTTGACGTCGGGATTGAGCCGCTCGAATTCCGCCACGATGGCCTCGACCGCCTCTTGCGTGCTGGCCGCGGCGAAGATCGTGGCTTCTTGGGCCGGGGGCGACCCCTTCTCTTCGGCAGCTTTTTTCTCCTTCGCCGCGTTGTTCTTGTCGGCGGAGGACGTGCAACCCGTAACAATCGCCGTCCAAACGAGGGTCAGGCCGAGGGCTCGCAGAAGACGCATCGCTGGCACCTGCTGTTTTGGAACGGGTTGGGATGGCGAAAAGACGCTATCTCAAATATAGCCCGCGCCCCGAAACCCGGAAGGCACGACGTGGAGCGGCACGCGGGAGGGGCTATCGGCGGTGCGCGCAAGCACGCGTGCCGTCAGCGGGATCCGTTCCAAACTGGTCGCAGAATAAGAGATATTCGTCCGACCGATGCAGCGCTCTGGAGCGGGCAGCCCTATGTCCCGCTCGCGGCGAGCAGCTTGGCCAGTGTCTGGGCAAGGCCCTCGAGCGCACCGCGGTCGGGCAGCGTCACGGTGAGGCGCGGTTTGCCGTTGACGTCGTCTTCGACACAGGCGCCCAACCCGGCGCGCAAGCGGTCGACGACGTCCGCGCGCGGCGGCGTGCTGGCGGTCGTATCCTGCGACACCAATTCGCCCAGGAATTTGAACGCCGCCCCGAGCAGTTCGCCGCCGGCGGCCGCGACCCGATCGCGATGCTCCTCGCCGAGCCGACGAGTCTCTTCGCTGGCCGCTTGCTTGACCGTCTCGTCGACCGGCGCATGAGGCTTCGCTCCGAGCAAGATCTCCAGCCGGCCCTTCAACTCGTCCATGCCGCTCGCCAGATCGACCTGGTCGATCTCCGACTCGGCGTCGAGTGCCGCGAGTGCCAGGTCCTTCTTCGCGGCGATCGTGCTCAACAGGTCGTCTTCGAGCGTATTCTCCGTCACCAGTACATAGACCTGCACGCTCTGCGTCTGCCCCATGCGGTGCGCGCGGGCGATGCGCTGTTCGAGCACGGCCGGGTTCCAGGGCAGATCGACGTTGATCACGGTGTTGGCCGCCTGGAGGTTCAGCCCCACCGAGCCGGCGTTGGTCGTCACGAAGAGCTTGCACTGAGGGTCGGTCTGAAACCGGTGGACCAACTCCTGTCGCTGCCTCTGCGGCACACTGCCGTCGAGCCGCACGAAATCGAGCTTCCGCTTGCGGATGAGCGGCTCGATCAGGTCGAGCATCGTGGTCCATTCCGAGAACAGCACCACCTTCCGCCCGTGCTCCTCGAAGAGCCGCTCGAACAGGTCGTCGAGATAGTCGAGCTTGGTCGAGTAGCCGGGCTTCTGCTTATCGCAGAGGAATGTGCTGTCGGCCGCCATGCGGCACATGAGCAGGGCCTTTTGCAGCCGCAGCAGGTCCATCTCGCTGATAAAGCGTTTGCCCACGATCGAGGCCACGATCTGCATGTGCGCGGCATGCAGGGAGCGCTGCTCGTCGGTCGGCGGAATGCGGATGACTTCGGTCGTGCGCGGCGGCAGTTCCAGACGCACGCTGTCGCGCGTGCGACGGAGCAGCACGGGCTTGAGCGCCTGGCGCAGGTCGGCCAGGTCCTTGTAGCCGAGCACCTTCCCCTTCTCGTCGATCACGCGATGCTTGTTGAAGAAGCGGAAGCCGGGGCCGAGCCGCCGGTCGTCGATGAACTGCACGACGGAATAGAGGTCGTCCAGCCGGTTCTCCAACGGCGTGCCCGACAAGACCAGCGCGAAGCGCGACTTGAGGCCCTTGACGACGTTGCTGATCTTGGCCGCCCAGTTCTTGATGCGCTGCCCTTCGTCGAGCACGATCAGGTCCCACTTCACGCGCTCGACCGACAGAATGTCGCGCAGCACCTGTTCGTAGTTGCAGATGGTGAAGAACGCATCGTTGGAATATTGGTGCGAGCGTTCCCGCGCCGCGCCGCCGATGAGCTGCACGCCGCGATCGCAGAACCGTTGGATCTCGCTGCGCCATTGCGACTTGAGCGATGCCGGACAGATGACGAGCACCTTCTTGATGTCGACCTCGCGGGCCAACAATTCGGCCGTGCCGACGCCCTGGATCGTCTTGCCCAGGCCCATATCATCGGCCAGGATCGCCCGGCCGGCGCCGGCCGCGAAGGCGACCCCGTCGAGCTGGTAGGGGAGGAGCGGCGCCTTCAACAACGACGTCCGCAGTGGGTGCCCGGCCGGGTCGCGGCGAATAGCAGCCATGCGCTCTCGCAGGCGATCTTGCACGAGCCGCTGCTGGATGAACTCTTCGGCGTCGGGATAGACCAGCACCTCGTGGCCGAGTTTTTGCAGCTTCGCGAGGCGGGCCATCAGGTCGTGCAGATCGTCGATCGGCTGGTCGGGGTTCGGCCCGACGATCTTTGCCGCCGCCGCGTCCATCGTGTGAGGCAGCAACCAGCCCAGCGTCACATCGCGTCCGTAGCGCAGGTTCAGCGCTAGCCGCTTGCGGCGATAGGGCCGGCGCAGGGCGGCCGGGCCGAACTTCCGTTTGATCTTGTGGATGACGTGCAGCACATGCTTGCAGGTGCCCAGCGTATTGGTGCGAAAGTCGGGGCACGAACAATACGAGTCGCCCGGCTCCAGCCCGCGCAGGGCGACGCGATAGCTCTTGCCGCTCAAGCGATTGGTGACGGTGTAGTCGGTCCACGGCCGCGTGGCATCGAGCGCCTCGACTTTCATCTTCTCGCCCTTGGCCCGCTCGAGCCGTTCGGCGAGCGCCCGTTCGATCAGCTCCTCTTCGCCCAGGCTGGCCATGGGCAGGCGCTTCGGCGGCGCGACGGCCAGACCCAGCGCGGTCTTGTCTTCGAGGATCAACGAGAAGGCCGCGCCCACGTGGTAGCAAGCGACGTCGCAGGCCGTGCAGTTCCAGTGCAGGCGTTGGCGGGCCTCGGCCATGAGCGTGATCGTGGCGACCACCGGTTGGCCGCGCACCATCTCGCCGGGAAACCGCAGACTGAATAGATCGTTGCCCAGGAAGACGTCTTCCTCGATCTTGATCGGCCAGAGGTTGCCGCCCTTCTGGATGAGCTGTTTGCCTTCGGGGCCGAGCAGCTTGGCGGCTTCGGTGAACGTGAGGTGCGAGAGCTTGTCTCGCAGCGTAAGCCTCTTGCTCGGGCGGGTTTTCACGACCGGCGTCGTCATGACGGCTCCTAAGCGTGAGAGATGCATCCATTCGTCCGCCAGAAAAGCCATGGCGGGACGGCCGATAGTGTAACGAAACCTGCGTCCGATTTACACGGGGTGGAACAAAGATCCAGCGGCCCTTTCCCGTCCGTCGGCCAGACAACGCCGTTGTAACGCTTCGGAGCTTTTGACACCTACGCCGAGCCTTCGCCGCCGGTCTATCTGACCTCTTGCCGTTTCGCTATACTCCGCCGCCCCCCGTTTGGCGATGGGTCGATTCGGTTCTGAGCAGGAGACACCAATGCCCGCGACCAGAGCATGTGCGATGGCGGTACTGATGCTTGTCTCGGCCACGGTTGCGTTGGCCGAGGCGCCACCCCCGGTCGGGGATCTGGGCGACCCAGCACGTCTGACGATCATCGGTGCGGAAGCATTCGCTGCCGAGACGATCAAGCGCGAGCTGTACCGTGATTTGGAAATCGCCAACGCCGCCTATCGAAATGAGCCGTTCGACCGATTCGCTCGACTGATGGCCGAAAAGACGGTCGACGGATACCAAGGCAAGGGATTCTTCCAATGCCAGGCCAGCGCATCGGTCGATCGACAGGCGAATCGGCTCGTTCTGACAATCAAGGAGGGCCCTCGTTATCGTGCGGGTGAAATTGAGGTCACCGGCTGCCGGTTCATCAAGAGTGAGCCGTTACGGCGACGATTGATCGCACCCTCTAAATCGCCATCTATCGAAGAGACGGTTTCGGACATGAGTTCGGGCTATCATCCCCAGCCTGGTTCTCACTTACGCCTACACGGCTATAGGAAGGCTGTTTCTTGGTGCATCGGTGAGTACGCGGAGCTCGATCGTTACAGCCAAGCGGGATTGGTCGAAGCCGTCGAGCAGTCCCTTTCGGCCGAAGGACGTTCATTCGCCAACTTCGAAATTCGCTACCGCCCCGATCCGAATAAGCGAACGATCGATCTACTCATTCACATCAAAGACGAGGGACGTCCCGCCACCATCGACCGCGTCGTCTTCGTGTCGGGTCAGAAGCGCAATGCGCACGACGACATCCTGCGCTTTGCGGGCCTAGCCGAAGGGACGTTGCTGACAGATGCCGTGTTGCAAGAAGCGACCAAGAGGTTGTCGGGGTCCGGTAGGTTCACCAAATCGGAGATCAAGGTCGAACCGCCCGCCAATCCAACCGAGCCGCTCACCGTAGTATTCGATGTCGAAGAATACGACCGTGCGCCACTTCTCGGTCAAGAGCTATCACGCGAAGAATCAGCATTAGAGAAGCTAGGTCGATGGTTACAGCAGTTCGGCGACAGCCAGGAAGAAATGGTCGTCGAATTTCATACGGATGGCCTAAACATCGAATTCGTCGCCGCTCCGAGGAAGGGCGCCTTGGCGATAGTCCGTAAGGTCGATGGGCAACCGCGTCCTACGGACGAACCGACCTGGGCCTTTCTAATGACCGACCATCGTGCCGGATTTTACTCGGGCAAGCGCCGTGCAAAGCTGGAGATGGGCACAATACGCAGTCCGATTTGGTTACAGATCGCCGCAACGCTGCATGATGTGGTTCCACATTCCGGCAAAGGCGGTACGGTCGGCATCGGCCTTGGCATGAAGAGCTCGCCAGTGCAAAAGAGCCATTGCCGGCTCAAGTTCGGCGATACCCCGGCTTCGATGCTTGCGTTGGCCCATCAACCCGATTCGCGCATGACCTGGAGGGGGACGGTTCTCACGGTCGAGTTCGCTGACAGACGGTTCGAGCTCGATGCTGAAACGGGGCGACCGCTCGCGGCAACCTTCGGCAAGACGGAGGCCACGAGGACGACACTGAGAAGTGAACGAGGTGTATTCGATCGCCGATTACACCAAATCGATTCCTGGGCGGCCACCTGGCAAAACGTCGCCGAGTCGGAGTCGCCCGTCACCGCAGCGGTCACCTTTGTCTGCGACGAAGCGATTAGCAGCATGTCGACACCCGAATGCAAGTTTTTTCGCGACCCGATCGCCGCATGGCGGAAGGCGACCTCCGCCGGGCTGCTAAAAGGTCTTGATCACCTCGTGCTGGCAGCGTCGAGAGAAGAGGAATCGAGATTCTGTGTGCCGGATTTGCCGGACTGCTTAAAGTTTGATAGCGAGTCGATGGAGATGATTCGTTTCATATTCTCAAGGATTGGAATCTGCAGGGCGGATGAGCTGTTTCCGCGTGGAAGCTGGGCTTGGACGTTGTGGCGCGAGTCAATGTTCAAACTTGCGGGCAGCTCGGGCCACTTCCACGATGAGCTTGGGCGTGAATTCGCCCATAGAACGGCCGGACCGCTGCGGAATCTTTGTGCATCCGTCGTGTTGCGCGCACTCGGAATGACCGTTGAATCGAGGGTTGCCGCGCGCCAAGGCCTCGCACATCTCAATATCGAAGATTTTCGCCGCGATTATCTGGCGCTGTTGTGTACAGACTCCTTTGTAGCTGAATGCTTGCACAACACTGCCGCGGCAATGCGCGAGCTGGATGACAAGGAGATCAGCCATCTGATGTTTTCCCTGGACATGCTGAACCTCCTCGACGTTGAGCAGGCTGCTGGATTATCTGTTCGCCTTTCCCGCCTGCGGCGCGAAGCGGCAGGCCTTGCTACGACAGACCTTCGGCAAACCTTCGATGCGTGCTGGGATACGCTGCTTGCGCGAGAGTTCGAGCTATTGCTCACGGATTTAGCCGCTGAGAATCCGCCGAGCCGGACCGCTGCGCGACACAGTCGCCGGCCAAAGTAAGGGCAACTGGAATCACTACCTGCCTGATGGCTCAGTGGCCGTGCGTCTCAGGGCGCGGGGCAGACGAAGAACGGTTCGCCGAACGCGCCCTCCGTCCGCGTGCAACTCCATACCACGTCGTCTTTGTGCGAGAGGCGCAACACGCCCGACGTGCGGCGCGTGACGGCATATCGCCAACGCAACGCATCGTCGTCGCCGACCGCCTCGATTTGCAGGATCAACTCCGGGTCCGTTCCCGTCGCGAAGGCAAACACGGCCCCGTCCTTGATCGCCGCATCGTCGCGACCGTAACGGTAGAGTGGTTGCGTCAGCAGCCGTAGCTCCTCGGTCCCCTGGCTGCCGTAGACGAGCACCGCGCTGAAGTCTCGCGCGATGTTCCGCAACTGGGTCAGCCGCGCTGTGGCCGATCGAGCCACCGCGGGGGCATCGGGCACGTCGTGGTATTCGAGGCCGGGCTTCGTCGAGTGCCAGATCGTCTTACCCTTCTTCTCCGCCTGGATCGGTTTCTCCGTCAGCGAACCAAATGTCAGGCATATCGTTCGGGGATCGGACCACCAGATGCAACACGTGGCCACCGGCACGCCGTCGGCGGTCCAGAGAAAGGTCCCGCCGTTGGTGGCCCCTCGTATGCCGTTGCCCCAGCGCAGCACGGGCTCCTCGATCAGCGTCACGTCAGACTCATCGCCATCGAGCGAGAACTTGTAGCTCTGCGCCTCGCGGTCGACGGAATCGCGTCGAGAGTCATCCTTCGCCTTCTCGGCCTCCGGCGGAGGACAATCAGACAATGCGGCGTGGCGCGGCCACGCGAGAAAGCACGCCATCAACGCCAGCCGGTGAAGGCGGTTCGGTCCAGGGTTGAACATATCGGTGCTCCAACAGCCGCGGAACCCAAACGATGTTATAAGAGAACGGCTGGTTTGTCGAATCGGTGCCGGCGTTTCCAGAGAAGTTGGAAACGCGCCTCAGCAGGCTGTAGACTAAGGGCGGCTGACAAGACCCGGAAGCCGCAGCGCTGTGGGCGAAAAACAGGCTGTGAAAGGCCGATCTTTTCGGAGCTCGATCCGGTTTTGTCGGTTGCTCTGCGGGCCGCTCGCCAAGTCGTTGCGATCGAATCCAATTCGCTCCGAGCCGGAGAAACAAATGTCTCCTGTTTCACACTCGGTCTCTTCGCGCCGTTCGTCGCGAGGCTGTTACGCTCTGATGGGAGCGATGTCGCTGCTCCGCACCGTTGCGATCGGCACTGCTGCGATCGGTACAGTCGCGATCGGCACAGTCGCGATCGGAACAATTCACGTCGCCTCGGTGCAGGCCGAGGAGCCGGCGAAGCTCGAGGCGGTGGGCAGCATCGAGGGGAAGGTTACGGACGCCGCCGGAAACGCACTCGCCGGTGCGCAGGTCACGCTCCATCGCTTGCACCAACCCGCCTCGCCGCGTTGGGGAAAATGGCGACCGGACGGGATGCCGATCACCACCGACGAAGAAGGACGGTACGAATTCGGTAATCTCCCCGAAGGCATCTATATGCTGGCCGTCGGGAAGGAGGGCTTCGCGCCCTGTTACATTCCCCAACGGTACCTCAAGCACGAACGGCTTGAGCGGAACGCCGTGCTCAAGCCGCCGGCAAATCCTGTCATCCAGGTGACCGACGAGGCCGGCCGGCCGGTGGCTGGCGCGCGACTGCGCGTCGTCGATCTCAGCGGCCCCGGCGGCGGATGTTATCTGTCGCAACTGGCGCTCCGTTCGCTCGGCGTGGAGATCGCCCCCAGCGACGACGCCGGGCGATTGCAACTGCCGCCGATGCCGCTGGGCGATGGGCTGACGGTGATCATCGATCATCCGCGGCTGGCGCCCATCCGGCTGGATGGGCTCACGGTCGGTTCGGGCGTCGTGGCAACGGCGGTGATGAAGCCCGGCGTGACGCTGACGCTGCACGCAGCGGAGGGTTCGGCGCATCCGATCGATAACGCCGTGATCGATCTGCGCTTCAAACCATTGGACCATCCGTCAACGATCGTGCACTACGAGATCGATTTCGACGCGCGAGGGACGGCGCAATTGACGGTCGAGCCCGGCGACTACGAATTCTTGCTGTTACAGCACGCCGACTTTTTCCTGACGCCCGCCTTGCCGGCCGACGGCACGGAGTCGTTCCGCATCGATCGCGGCTGCAATGACGATTTGCGATTCGAAGTGCACCCGAAGGTATCCGCGCGGGGCAGAGTGATCGAGGCCGACACCGGCAAACTCGTCCGCGACGCCGAGTTGATGGGAGAGATCGGCGCCGGCGTCTCGGAAACGTCGCCGGCCGCCCGTTGGAGCCTTGCCGAATGGGCGACCGAAAACGCCGACGGCACCTACCGAATCAATCTCGCGGCCGGACCCGCACGCATCACCTTCTTCGGAGCAAAATCAGGAGCCGGCGATCCGACGGTTCTGGATGCCGAATCACCCAACACGGAATTCGTCGTCGCGGCCGACGGCTCGACCGTCTTTCCCGACATCCGAGTCCGCCGGCTGCCCAGATTCACCGGCGTCGTGCGGAATCCCGACGGAACGCCTGCCGTGCGAGCCATCGTACGCTTCGCGGGGTACTTCCAGCCGGTGCTCACCGACGAGCGTGGCCGATTCGAAATCCAGCCGAAGTGGATCCCGATCGACGAGAAGGGCGAGCGCGAATACGAGCAACGCCTCATCGCCCTCGATCCCCATCGCCCGCTGGCCGCCCACCGCGACGTGCGACTCGATGAGGCGGGAGAGTTGGTCCTGACGCTCGCACCGCACCCGGTCGATTGGCCGATCGAGGAACTCGACCATCCTTCCTACACCGCACGTGGCCCGGCACTGGCCGCCAAGGACGTCGAGCCCTACGCGTCCATCTCGTTGCGAGGCCGCCCGGCGCCGCCGCTCGAAGGGGTCGCGTGGATCAACACCGACGATCGGCCGCTCTCGCTGGCTGCATTACGAGGGAAATACGTACTGCTCGATTTCTGGATGATTCCGTGCACACCCTGCCATGCCGATTTTCCCTCGGTGCAGATGGTCCACGATCTATACAAGGACCACGGCGTCGTCGTGATCGGCGTCCATAACAGCAATTACAGCACGGTCGCACAGGTGCGCGAACACGTCAAACAGATCGGCCTTTCCTTCCCGATCGTCGTCGACCATCTCGACGGGCGGACGACCGCGAGTTACGAACAGCACGGCATCGCCAGGGTGGCTCCCAGCTACGTGTTGATCGGGCCCGACGGCAATGTATTGCTCGACGATCACACGATCCCCCAGTCGCGCCGACTGCACGGCTATAAGCTGGAGATCATTCGCAAGTTCCTGCTCGCCTCGCCGTCAGCCCAGACGCCTTGAGGGCGCCTGGAAAACCTGACCGATCCTATCCTTCGGCAAGACATCGCAAGAGTCCGTGAAGTCGCCGATCATTCGACCACGGCAGGCAGCGCAACAATCTCTTTCGCCTTGGGAATGAAATACGGCATATCCAGGCCGGAAAGTAGCCTCACCAGGCGATCGAGCATGTTCTTCCGCACCGAGTTATCGTTCATCGCTTCTTGGATACTGCGTGTCGACATGGCCTCGACGTAGCCCCGCCAGAGAGGCTCGTTCTCCCCGTCCGTCCAGAGTTCGACCACCGCGGACCCTTTCGCCTCGGTGACGCGTCTGCCGGTATCCGTACCCCAGATATCGAAGGGGGACTGCCGGTGGTAGACCGGCAAGCTTTCGCCGGCTTTCTCCGACAATTTGAAATACAGCACCGTGGCCTGGTTCTCGGCGACCCGGATGTTTTCTCGCGCCAAACGCCGCGTCAGGGCCTCGGTGAGCACCTTTCGCGTCTCCGTCTCGTCGCCGCGCAGTCCGGCGAGTTCCAGCCGCAGGCTAACGGCGTCGCCGGGCTTCAGATAGCTGGGCGCCTGGTCGACCATTTGCTGTATCGATTCGTTCAGCCTCTCGTGCGGAATGGGAATGGCTCGGAGCCGTTCGCGGTCGTTGCCGAAGGCGCCGATCAGGTAGCCGGCGTCTATCAGGTGCGGCGGGATTTGTGCGGCGAAGGGCACGCGTACGCTGAGGACGACTCGCTTCGCTTTCCGATCGTACAGCCGGTTTTTGATGAGCCAGCCGCTGCCGTCGGGCCGCCATTCGAAGGTCTCGTCGTGACCGATCGTGAGCGGCATCTGCAGGGGCTCGTCGAACACCAATTTACCCTTGATGTTCCAGACCAGGATCCGTGGGAGCGGATGAGTCGAGTACGCGGCCAACTCGGTCCCGTCCGGTGAGAAGGCCATCCCACGCGTCCAGGCGTAGATGGAGGAGGCGTCGGTGTTCACGGCGCGCTTGGGGCGAGGTGGCTTCTTAGCAGGGGCCGCCGCGCTGCCCGGCTCCTTGCTGGGCGGCGCCATCACGGCGACTTGTCGGTTCGTCACCGTCGACGTGACGATGAGTTTGTCGTGTGCGATGTAGGCGAATTGCTTGCCGTCGGGGCTGAGGGCCAGTTTGTTCGGCGAGATCCGTACGGCGGGCACCTTCAGGTGCTTGATGATCTTACCGGTCTCGATCTCCCAGACGTCGATCTGGTCGTTGTGGCGTCCGCCGAGGAGCAGGTATTTGCCGCGCGATATGCCAAGAAAATCGACAAACGCATCCTTATCGCCAGGAACTTCGAGCACGCGTTGGCCCGTTTCGGTATTCCAGACGGTGACGGCCGTGTCGGTCTGGTTGGGCGACTTCGAGCCAGCGGCGAAGAAGCGTCCATCGTCCGAAATACATCGCAGGCCGTGGTGGTCGTAGGTTCCGGCGAGCTGGCTGATCGGTTTTTCCGTCTTGAGGTCCCACACGTTCGTGCCGAGGACGGCCACGAAACAACCGACCGGACCGAAGGTGACTCCCTTCGTGGCATCGAACGGTACGTCCGGAACTTTCGGAGCATTGTCGTCAGCATTCGGCGCATCGCCATCCGTCGGCTCTTCGGCGCCGGCCGCCAAGGGATCGTCCGCATCGGCGTTCTGGGCGCCTGCGGCCGACTCCGCCACTTCCTTTTCGGCGGCCCGCGACGGACGGTCGTCTCCTACGACGAAAAGGAAGGTCAGGCTGAACGTCAGGAGAACCGCGGTGATAGGACGACAGAACAATCGCACAGGAAGAAACCTCGATGAAGGGCCCATCGCACCGGGTAGGTGGTCGAAACAGCCGGATGCCGTTTTCCTGAATATAATAGAGGGACGATCGTCCCGCTCCAACCAGCGAACTTTCCACGCCGAAGCTTCTTTGCCCTTCTTCACACGCCCTATAGTAGGGCGGCCGCTGGCGTTCCGTTACATCCACGGATGGCGGCCTCTTTGCCAGCGTCCCTACGCATCCCTCCCAGAGGTCCATTTGTAGTCAATCGGGGCAAGATGGAAACCAATTCCAAGAATCGGCTCAAGCGACAGGGACCCTACGGCCGATAAAGCGACGCCCTGGCTGGTCGGCGGAATGGCCGCAAACGCCGCGGCAGGTAGGCCGCCGGCCAAATCGTCGTGGTCGTCACTCCGAGGAGTTTCCTCTATGCGTCTGCTCGACAAGGGCTTGAGATTCGTCGAGCGTTGGTTGTGGGACGACCGCCGGAACGCGCCGACGATCTCGTACGCCCAGAACGGCGAAGACGTGCTGCTCGATCGCGCGTTGAAGGGGCGCGCGGACGGTTTCTACATCGACGTCGGCGCCAACGACCCCGTCGTCGGTTCGGTCACCAAGACCTTCTACGATCGCGGCATGCGTGGCATCAACATCGAGCCGGGCCGCATCTTCGACAAGCTGGTCCGCGCCCGCCCGGGCGATACGAATCTACAGTTGGCACTCTCCGACCGCGAAGGGGAGTGCACGTTCTACGAATTCCCCGACAACGACGGGTTATCGACCGTCTCGACCGAGGTCCGCGCCGTCCACGACTGCTCGTGTGTCGAACGCAGCGTGCCCACCGCCACGCTCGCCGGCGTGTGCGAGAAGTATGTGCCTGGGACGATCGACTTCCTCAAGATCGACGTCGAAGGACACGAGCACGAAGTCATCGCCGGCGCCGATTGGCATCGCTGGCGGCCGCGCATCGTGCTGGTGGAATCGCCGACGACGGAGGACGGCGACGGCCCACACCGTCGATGGGAACCGCTCTTGCTGAACGCCGACTACCTCTTCGCCACCAGCGACGGCATCAATCGCTATTACGTGCGGCGCGAAGACGAAGCGCTGCTGCGCTGCTTCCGCCAACCTCTGAACGTCCTCGATCGGTACGTCCCCTATCGGCACGTGCAGCCCGTCGAAGGCCTGGGCCCGCTCAGCCTCGCCGCCGCCCGCCGCTTTCAGACGCTCATCGACCTCGCCGGCTACTGGTTTCCGCGTCGGCATACGACCTAGCCCTCGGCACGAACGGCGAGCCGCTCGTCTCCCCGCGAACCCGGCCGCTCCGCGGTAAAGCGCCTCTTCTGCGGCGCTGCTCTCGTTCTCGCGCCGGCATCCCCGACGTCTCGATGTGCGACCGGCTTGTTGTCGATTTGATGACGACGGCGCAGGGCGCCCAATTCTTCGCCGATCCCCCGGCCGGCCCCAGACTGCGATAAAACGCGCGATCGCGAGAGACCATCCGCGGGATGGCATAGGGGTTGCGTAGCAGCGGGCAAAACGTGTGTCGTCCAGGCACATAAGACGGCCGCTAACAGGATGTTACGATTCTGAAAGGAGCGGGGAACGCATGATGAGATCCTCATGTCGACGGTCGCGTCTGCCGGGAGGAGCTCTGGGGATCGTGCTGGTCCTGTTCGGTGCCGGCGAAGGGCGTGCGGCCGAGCCGAGCGACTCCGAGTTGGCGGATGGGGAGCTCGTCGACCGGGTCGGTAACCGGAACCAGATCTTCGAGGGGTTCCTGCGGGCCGAGGTGACCAACACCGTCAATCGCGCCCGCGCCACCCTGGCAACCGATCCACAAGCGGCCGAGAAGACGCTCGAGCTGCTGTCGGAGAAGGTGGGCCGCGCCGGCGAGATTCGGCCCGATGTGCGAGCGCAGCTTGTCGATCAGATCGAGTCGGCCCTGCGATTGGCTCGCCGCCAGGTCGAGATACACAACCAGCGCGGGCTCTTGGCGTCGCAGCATCCCGCCCAACGAGAAGCCGCGGAGCGCTACGGCCGCCAACGTTCGGAGCAGGAGCGGAGCGCGGCCGATTCCATGTCGCAGTTCCAATCGCTCATGGCCGAAGGCCGCTACCGCGACGCGGAGATGCTGGCCGCCGCCGCGGAAGAGGCCCAGCCGAATCAGCCGGCCTGGCGGAACGCGGTCCTGCTGGCACGTACGAAGGGATCGACGACCGATCTGCAAGCGGTACGCATCATGAAGGAAAGGGGGGTGGTCGATGTGTGGCGTCAGGAAGAGATCGCGAGCATCCCGACGCCCGACTCGCCGCCGATCCTGTATCCCGATCCGGAGGTCTGGCAATCGCTCACGGAGCGTCGCAACAACCATGCGGTCGACGTGAAGAAGCGCGGTGCGAGCGAACTGAAGATCCTCGACGAATTGGACGAGCGGACCGAGGTGGATTTCATCGACGAACCGCTCACCAAGGTGGTCGACTACCTCAAGGACCGCCACGGGATCGAAATCCAGATCGACAGGCGGGCGCTGTTCAAGGCGGGCATCTCCCCTGAGTCGCTGATCACGTACAGCGTCAAGGGCGTCACTCTCCGGTCGGCCCTGAAACTCTTGCTGCGAGATCTCGACCTCACCTACACCATTCGCTACGAAGTGTTGCTGATCACGACCCAGGAAGAAGCCGAGATGATGCGCGAGGCGCGCGTTTACCCGGTCGCAGACCTGGTGAGCCCGAGTCCGTTCGTGCGTCGCGCGGCACGTCGCTACGGCATCCAGAACATGTCCCGCGCCGCCGCGGCCGGCAGCGGGGCCTTTTAGAGGAGCCGACAAAACCAGATCGAGCTCCACAAAATCGCGCAGCCGCTCCGGCTTCGCGGTTTTGTCAGCCGCCTTTTAGAGGAGCCGACAAAACCGGATCGAGCTCCACAAAATCGGCGTTTCACGGCCGATTTTTGACCAACTCGCTCCGGCTTCCAGGTTCTGTCAGCCGCTCTTAGATTGAGCTGATTTGAATCTCGGAAACGCCTGTGGGGGGAACGCGGCCTCGCGGTCGCAAGAATAGGGAGCACACCGACATGAATTACCGCATCGTTGGACTGGCCGTCCTCATGGCCTTCGCCGCCGGGCCGGCAGCCACCTGCTTCGCGCAGGGGAAGGCGATCAGACCGGTCAGTGGAATGTATGTCTACGGGCCGCCCACGGCCGGCCAATCCACCAGCGTCGCGCACTACCCCAAGAACTGGCGCGGCCCGCGTTACTCGTATCCACAGACCTATTACTTCAAGAACCCGCCGTTTCGCCGCCCGCTCACGCTCATCGGCGGCACGCCCTATATCGACCAGACGTTCTTCACTGGCGCCACGACCGACGCCGAGATCTGGGCCATCCGTCGCAAAGGCGAAGTGCCGAACCTTCCCGCCTCGGCCAGGGTCTCCTACCCCGCCCAGACGGGCTTGGCTCCCGTCATCGGTCCGCTGCCCAAACGGCAACTCAGCCCCGCCACAGCCGACCGAAGACGCCCCGCGATGCAACGCCGCCTGAGCGAATAAGCCGCGTTGGCTGAAGGTTCGCGCCCCGTTTCCCGATCGGATGCCATCGATGATGGCATGGGCATTCAACCGCTTCCGTATTGGTTGACTTTGAATCCCCAGATTTTTTGCGAGCGGCATGGCGGACGGCTAGACTGGCGGCATGCCGGGCCACCCCCAGTTCTCGATTAAAGGCATCATGGCGATTACCGCCGTGGCTGCGCTGGCCGCTTGGGCAATGACGGCCGAGCCGACGCCATATTCCGGTCTTGTGCTGTGGTTCCTTGTCGCTGGCCTGCCCTCTGCCGCACTTGCTGTCGTGGTGGAAGGTAGCGGTTTCGCGAGAAGGTTTTGTCTTGGAGCATTGATTCCGGCTTGCATGCCAGTTCTTCTTTATGGCCTGTTTATTTCCCGGAGTCTCGTGTCACCGGAAGGGGCTCAGGCCAACGACTACGCCAAGCGGGTTATCGTCATATTCTGGGCAACCGCCTTGATTATTGGGTTGATCGTTGGCGCGGTATCATCGTTTGTGCAGCGCGGCTCAAAGGCATCACCGGGCAGCCGAGCGAGCGACGAATGATTTCAAAGTGCAGCACTTCCGCGCAGGAGTGATACCATTTCAGCTCGCGTCAAACCTAAACCGTAAAATTAGCCTGTTTTTTTGTTCGTACCTATTGATTCGGCACTTCTAGCCCGCATTTCTCACAGCGCGGGTCGGACATGGGCGGCCGGCCCCGGCCGCCCGCCGGGGTCGGCGGACAACGTGCCTATCCCATCCAGACACGGGGTGCGGTAGCGAGTTCCTGATGCTCTCGACCTGTCTCGCGGGGGGCTGCAATCGTGAATTCGCTGCCGAGGTGGCGGTCGGCGCGCACCGCGATCCTGGCGGCGACGAGTTGGTGTGATGTGCAGCAGAGCGTCAGCCCGCGGGCGACCTCTCTACGGGGGAGCCGGGCGTGGTGCAAGGGGACGCCACTGCTGCAGATTGGCCAAAGCTTGCGCGAACACGGTTTGGTAAGGATAGCTGTGAGCAAAGGAA
>DASZTS010000138.1:0-257461 GCA_035547915.1 Pirellulales bacterium
GAAGGCGCCCAAGCCATGCTCTCACTGCGAGCCTTCTACCTGAATGACCAATGGGACGACTTCGTCAACCACCGCATTCAGGCTGAGCAAGAGCAGCTCTATGCGCAAGCCGCGTAACGGCGGACAGCGAGTTGCAACCAACTCGAATCTACCCTGAATCAGCGAACGCGTGATCAGCAGATAAACATATCCGAAGATTGCTGCCGCGCTCCAACTATAGAGTTGGAGTTTAGAAAGGCTGTAAGTATCGGTTTCTGGGTCCAGCAAAAGCGTGCCCAGCATCCCCTTGCGTTCACCGTCGACCTTAGCAGGCTTCAGCCCTCCCGCCGCCGCCGTGTATACCAGGAACGCGAGAAAGGCTACGACAACTAACGCCGCGACGCTTGGCACGTGGGCCTGAAATCTCGAGAGCGTGATCGGAACGGGGGGATCGGAGTAGTGTTCTCCCACACGGATGCGAAGACGTTGAGAACCCTCATAGATCTTAGCCTTAGGAACGTTTTGAAATTCCAGCTTGTGCGTACTGCGCAAGATCCCCCGCACCTGGTCGGGCCGAGCCGTCTCGGTCGTCCACGCGGCATCGATCTCATCGCGTCCTTCGAAAACGAGTACATTGTCTTCGGGCACTTCGCTAAAGCCCTCACCGATCAACACAATGTCGTAGGTCTATTTGTCGGGGAACGCCGTCGACGGATAGACAGACGTAACGGCCAGGCGAACGTTGGGATCGCGTATCACGAAGAGCTCGGCACGCTCTTGGGGTGGTTCCGTCGCGGAGCGGGACACGCCGACGTAGTACTCGCCGAGCGTGAGCGTGACCGGAAGGGTGAAGGTGCAGCCGGCGGGATTCGCCGTAATCGAGGCCGCGATAACCTCATCCTTTCGGGACGGTCGGTTACGCGATATATCGGCCGGGCCCCCGTGAGGAGTGGCCTCGCTCAGAAACACGAACAATTCGCTATCTTTTTCGTCGAGGCCGGCGAGACGTAGCGTGACGGCGGTACCACGGATCGCGGGGTTCGGCGGTTCTATCTTGATGATCCGAATGCTCTGCCGCGCCGGTGCGTCATCGCTGGCTGCCTGCAGGAAAAGAATCGCAATCAACGGCGCCAGCGCGGTCATGCCATCGACTCTCTATAGAATCTCAATAGCGGCCGATCGAAAGGATGTGAACGCCGCTAGGTTCTTAGCGATATCTATATAAGTTGTCTTAGAGCAACCGACAAAACCGGATTGAGCTTCGAAAAATTGGGGTGTCACGGCCGATTTTTGACCCACGGCGCTCCGGCTTCCAGGTTTTGTCAGCCGCTCTTAGTCGTCCGGTCCGGTGACCATTGTCCCAGTGGCAAAATCAGCGTTCAATCACCTTTCGATCGCGGTTCTCTAACCGATCGATCATTCTTCTCGCGATGTTAGGGCAACCGAAAAAGGCGCGAAGATACGATCGGTCAAAGGTTGTTCAAGATAAAAAGATGATCGACGAGTGATTGAAAAGCGATTTCGCGGCTGGGATATTGATCGATTGGTGATCGGCTGCGCGTCATCCCGTGGTCGAAGCAAGGCCGACTACAGCTCAGCCGTGCACCCTCACGTCGTCGACCGATTAGTCGGACATCCACTACATCTCGCGCGAGCAACATCATGTCCAAGAAGACCGGTCGTGGAAGAACTACAAGTCGGCGCCAGCCTTATGCGCCCGCGACATTCCCTCTTCCGCGAGGCTGGAAAAAGAGCATCGTGGTGGAACTGCGGTATGAAGCCCCGGTTTCGATTGCACGGGGAAGATTCGTCGGCCTGGAGTCGGGGAAAGAAGCCGCCGATCGTCTGAACGAGGCGGTCGAAGGCCTGGCCGGCGAGGTTCAGGCCTCCTTCAGGGTGAAGTCGCAGGCGGTGAAGGCGAGCTTGTCCTTGGCCGCCGCGTTGCCTATGGAGCCCACGAGTGCGGTGGTGGGAAGGAGGATCGGCGCTGCCAAGTCGCCCCTCACTCCCGAAGAATTCTTCAAAAGCAACTTTGCCCGGGTGGTCCTCGACTCCTCGGCCGACGAGCACGACGTGGCCAAGCGATTCAAGCGGCACGATGCCGTCTGGGATGCCTATGTCGCGCCCATCCCCCAGCCACCGGTATTCTTGCAACCGCCCGATGTCGCCGGAGCAGGGGGCCCCTTCAATATCGAACCGACCCAAGGCTACATCTATAGCGCGCCCGACGGTGTCGGCGCCTGCGATGTGTGGGACCAACCCGGCGCGAAAGGTCAGGGTGTGACGATCTGTGATGTCGAAGGTGGGTGGAATCTCACGCATGAGGATCTTCCGCCAGGCGTCAAACTGGTCGGCGGAACGATGCTCACAGCCCCCGAATGGGTCAACCACGGGACTGCGGTACTGGGAGAAATGCTCTCGGTGGCAAACGCGATTGGCACGGTCGGCATCGCCCACAAAGCAAAAGGGATCGTGCAAGGTGCGTTCGATAACGGTGTGTTCAACGCGGCCGCCGCGATCGACAACGCTGCTTCGAAGCTAAAGCCGGGGGACGTTATCCTGATCGAATTGCAGTCGGAGCTGCAAAGCGGCAAAAGAGACTTTGTGGCGATGCAATACTTCTCGGAGGTCTTCACCGCGATCCAAGCCGCCGTCAACAAGGGAATCGTCGTCGTCGAAGCCGCCGGCAACGGCAATCAAGATTTCGATGCGGCCAAGTTCAACGGTACGGGCGTGCAAAAGGATTGCGGGGCGATTGTGGTGGGAGCGGGCGTACCGCCGTCGAATCGGGTCGACTTCAATGGATTCGGCGCCGGCTTTTCCAGCTATGCGCCGTTGGGTGCGCCGCGTTCACGAATCTTCTTCTCGAATTATGGGAAGATCGTGAACGTGCAGGGCTGGGGTTGGCACGTGTCGACGACGGGTTACGGCGATGCCGGCGGAAAGGCGGCGAACCAGTATTACACGTTCCGCTTCTCGGGAACGTCGAGCGCTTCCCCTATTGTGACGGCATCGGTGGCGAGTTTGCAGGGGGCGGCCATTGCAAAACGCAATAAGCCGTTGACTCCCGCCCAGGTCAGGAAAATACTAACCGATACAGGAACTCCCCAAGCCGCGAGCCCAGGCATGCCTGTTGCCTCCAACCATATTGGCCCATTGCCGAACCTGCTCGCGGCACTCGCACGATTGTAGCCGTAGCACGATAGATTGGTTCGGGCCGCCATGGTCATGCCCCGCGTGAGACCGCCGGCAAACTTGCCCGCCGTCATCCATGCGCGATTGAAGCCCCGCTGGGAATGGCAGCCGAAGCAGGGCCGATTTGCCACGAAAACGCGAGAAGTTCCCGCCCGTCAAAGATTGGCCGAGGGCACCGAGATCTCCCATCTTGTCGAGCGATTGCAGAAGGTCTCGTCCGACGAACTTTCCGCGGCAGACAAGAAGCTGGCCCGCTGGGTCCAGTTCAGATTGCCCACGCACGTCGACATCGACGCCGAACTCCGCGAAATCAGGAGTTGGCCCTGCGTGGCCGAGGCCCACATCGTGCCCCCGCCCAGCCTGCCCGGGCCGATGATGAGCGGTTACCGATCGTGATCCCGGATGAATGATGACAAACCGTCGCGCCGCGGAGGTCTTGCTACGGTTCCACCTTATGGCGTTTCGTAGGCATCATCATCGAGCACGACGCGGGATCCACGGATCGCAAGATGAGATCGTATTTGCCCCTTGTCCGCTCGAGCGATTCTTCGACTTCCGAGCAACCTGAGCTTTGCAGAGCAGCCCGTCCACAGGCGCCATAAAGACGTTGGACTCTGAGCAGAAAGCTGCCCGCCGTGATCGCGAGATCGCGGACCGACGACTTCGAGGCCAGAATATCGCTGAATACGATGACCTTGCGCGGCACCAGTCCCAAGTGCTGGTAGCAGTTCAGGAGGACGCTCGCCGCCCGATCGTTCTCGACCGATCCAAGGCAATAATCCGTAACGACGTCGCGGTCCGCATGCCTTTCCAGGCGAAACCAGAACCGGTCGTCGTTTTCGGCCGAAACCTGATACGAAAAATCGTCAGTCGTGCTTTGTAGTTTCAAGTCGCGGCCGGCCATCTGCGTTCCTCTTTATTTATTTAGAGCAACCGACAAAACTAGATCGAGCTTCACAAAATCGGCGTTTCACGGCCGATTTTTTGCCCGCGGCACTCCGGCTTCCGGGTTTGTCAGCCGCTCTTAGAGTAACCAAAAAAACCGAATCGAGCTTGAAAAATCGGCATTTCACGGCCGCTTTTTTTGCCCACGCCGCTCCGGCATTCAGATTTTGTCAGCCGCTCTTTGATCCGTTCGCCCAAGCGTAATCTCCGCCGACGCGCCAATCGTGATTGCTGTCCGTCGGCGGCGTGTCCGCCAGCAGCGCGATGCCGCGCATTCGGCGGCGCGCCCGATCGTCCGTCGCGCCACGCTCGTGGTGATGGAACCAATACTGAAAGCCATTCAGCATACGGTCGATCTGGACGTCGATCTGGGCAAAGGCGACTCGGTTGGAAACAAAACGATAGGCATCACCCCAGCCGCGAATCTTCCTGTCGATATGCACGAGAGTTTGGGCAAATGCCGACTCCGTCCGACGTCGTGCCCCGGCCTGCCGATAGCAGACGATCTCGGACTTCGCGGTCGCAATCATCGAAGCGATATCGCGCAGCAGTTTCTGTCGTGCCTTGCGGGAGGGCGAGATGCCAGAGGGATGCACTCGGCAGCCTAAAAAATCGAAGCCATCGACTACCAATCCAAGAGCGGCTTTGTGACTACCGTCACCCGGCTGATAGCACTCCATGCCCAACCGAGACAAATGCTCGACCGCCTCCGAAAAGCCGGCCGCGACCGTATCGAGATCGGCGGCCAAGATCAGGAAGTCGTCGAGGTAACGAATCATCGTGTAGCGGTCGTCGTTGAGCTGGGCGTCGAAATCCCGCAGCGCCAGATTGCCAGCCAAGGTCGACAGCAGCGAACCTTGCGACACGCCTACCTGGGAGAGCGGGAAAAGCGCCAACCAAGCTTCCATCTCGGCATGATTCTCGATCTCGGTTTCCAAGGCGGCCGCGAAGAGATCGACGAACGCGCTGTCCTCGACATTCTCGCGCACAAGATCGACAACGTCTTTCCTTGGAACGCGCGGAAAGAAATCCTTCATGTCGGAATAGGCATAGGCTCGTGCGCCACGACGGATCGTTCGACGGGCGAGATCGATCGCTTCGGGCACTCCTCGGCCAGGCGTGCCCGCAAAACTCGTAGCCCGCCGGAGGAATTGCGGAATGGCCCCCAACAGGGCTTGCGTCTTCACGGCCGGCGAGTGCATCGCATTCAGGAGTGCACGTTGGACGATGCGGTCGTTGATGTTGTGAACGGTGATTCCGCGCCTCGAGCCGCCGCTCTTACGTTTGGCGTAGCCCCGCTTGGGAGAGAAGCGATAGCTTCCCTCACGCAGTTGCTTCTGAATCCGACGAAGTTGCCGAATGGGCGCACGCTCGAACCCCGCCAACTCACGTAGCAGATGCGGCCAGGCGGTATGCCGGACTTGGCTGCATACGGAGCGCGAGGCGCGATGCAGGCTCTCCAAGTTGCTCGCCATGAGGAGAAGTTGGCCCATGTCTATGCATCAAAAGCTGTCGAGACCCTCATCGACCGCCGCCGGGTCTCGACCGTTAGGTACCGGCGTTCCACAGAGCATGGCTTGAGCCACGGCGATCTACGCTACGAAGACAGCCTTCGCGCGCCGGACAATCGCTGGATAGCGAAGCCCGATGGACCCGTTGCCCCCGTCTACCGCCAGCGAAAGACCGGCGGCTCGGGATGGCAAAATATCCGCCTGAGCGGATCAGAGGCCGACTGGCGGCCGAAACCAACGCGTCATGATTCGTGGGGCAGCCCCGCCACGCTGGATGGACCGAGGGACTCGGATCGCGGCGGCAGCGGCGGGCCGTCCAATGACGCACCGGTAACTCTCGGAGCGTGAAGCAGAATAACGGTTTCACGGCGATCCTCGTACACGGATGTGCGACCAATCGCCAAATTGGCAATCGGGAGAGATTCTTTTACTTTAGGCTCGCACGCGGTGAGAGGTCAATGTGCGGCCGATGCGTTTGGCTGCCGGTGCGGTGCGCAATATCGACAAATTCGGCAAACCGTGAACAGAATGCCTCGACGATATGCGGATCGAAGTGCCGTCCCGACTCGGCTTCGATCATGCGACGTGCCTCCTCCGGTGCCTGCATCGGTTTATAAGCGCGGCGCGATGTCAACGCGTCGAAGACGTCGGCCACCGCCACGATGCGTGCTGCCAGAGGGATTTCGGTTCCCTTCAGCCCCGCGCAATACCCAGTGCCATCGAAGCGTTCATGATGATACCGGGCAACGTCGGCGGCCATCGTCAACAGCGGCGACGCGCCCGAAAGCTCTGCGGCCCGATCTAATAGGCGCCCCTGCCGTCACGTGCTGACGTATTTCCTCGAATTCCGCCGGCGTCAGTCGGTCGGGCTTTGCCAGAATGCGGCGATCGACCGCGATCTTGCCGACGTCGTGTAATGGGCTGGCCCAAAACAATTGCCGCAAGAATTCGTCGCTGATCTCGTGGCGATACTCGCCCTGCTGGCGCAATTGCTGGGCAAGGATTTGCGAACCTTGCCGGACTCGTCGCACATGCCCGACGTCACCGCCAACCGGTTCTTCGATGGCTTCGGGCAAGGCCATCACCACGGCGTCGCTGGCCGTGTGGTGCGGTTCCGTTGATGTGTCGATTCGTTGGGTCGGCTCGGTCATGCTCATACGTGAGAAGATTACGTGGTCTCATGCCATCTTATACTAACCGTCTGACAATACACTATGTCGCTGCGCGACGGGTAGTGATACCATTTGCCCCTGCGCCAAACAAAAACCCTAAAACGGTGCTTTGCGGGGTGCTGAGGTTTTAGGCAGAGGGCTAACAGCCCGGTGGCAACTCGGTATCTCTAAGGCCATAAAAATCCCAAGCGTCGATCCACCGAACAAGGGCATCGTCGAGAGGTGACGGTAGCGGTAGCCTATCGAGCGGTTCATAGATGGTGACGAGTATTCGGCACAAGACCGGATCGATACCAGTCGCCCCGAGAATTGCGACCGCAGGCCCGATGCTCAGCGGGTAAGCGACAAGTAGTATCGCCAACAGCAGGCCCGCCCAGGCGCCGCCACGTTTCTTTCGGTTCTCGTCCATGCCAGAGGATACCAGGACGGGAGGGAGGGAACCAAATGGTATCACCACCGCGCGACGGGTGGTGGGCCGCGCGGCAGCTACTTGACAATTCGAATAGGGGGGCTGTAGCCTACCACTCCTGCGGACTTGCGTTTTCGTGTACCGCGGCGGTTCTCTGCAGCGGCATGCCGCCCGAGCAACGGTGGTCGCAGGCGGACGGCGACGGCGACTTTTGCTTCTCCTTGATGCCGCTGGATGCAGAACGCTTTCCGGCTTGTCAGGCGCTCGGATTGAAGTTCCTCTCTCTCCTCCAGCGCAAGACCGCTCCCAAGGACTTCTGCGATCTTGTAGACCTATTCATCGATTATCGCAATAAGGTCGTCAAGCACCCAGTATTATCCGAGGCCGGGTATGACGAGGTCGGCCAGCTCATCGTATTGGCATTGGCTGAAATCCTTAGCACAGAGAACGAGATCCTCTGTGGCAGGGATGGGCATGTGGTCGCCCCGACCGCATTCGCCGGTCGCCAACTGGTGTACGTCGAGCGGACCGAGCAGCGGGGGCGATCGACCATGTGGCGGGTCGAGCACCTGATTCTGCATGGGCTCGTCCCGGTGCGACTTCAACCTTTGGAGGTCGAAGATCCTCCCCGCGCGCAGTGCGTCTATGCGATCGATCGGGCGGCTCTCAACAGCGAGGTGAACGGCCGACTCGCGATGTACTCTCCGGCCTACTGCGTCTGCCTACATCCGCTGCTGACCTATAAGCCCGAGACGACCGAGTGTCCGTTGGCGGAATGGACGGCGCCCGGCGGGCCCATCCAGAACATGCCTCTCCGCGGCGGTTTGGTACCCGATCGCGCCGCTGCGTCTGCCACCGAGGCGACACCCCATCGGGGGTTCGAGATCGTCGGCCAAGTCGGAGCCGGCCGCCACACCAAGGTCTACCGGGTTTGGCAACTCGGCGCGCGGCGCCAGGCCGCGGTGAAACAACTACGGCTGGACGCGCCGGAGTACGCGGAGGTGCGATTCAACCGTGAGATCCGGTTGCTTGGGCGAATATCGCATGCGAACGTGATTCCGATCCTCACCTGCGGCCACGATCCTCTCTGGTTCGCGATGCCGTTCGTCGAGGGGCCCACGCTCGCCGACGCACTCGTGGCGCTGCGGGGCTTTGCCTCGCTCAAGCGTTCGGGCGCAGACTTTCTGCGGGCATTGCACATGGCCGCGAGCAAGGCGCAGACACGTGCTGAGATGCTTTCGCGGGAGGCGGAGTTGCCGCCGCGGGTGGACGACCACGCCGCGAGTAGTAGCTCTTCGATGGACGACGTGGAGCTTGCCGCGCGAGAGCCGTATTTCGCCCTCGTCGCCAGGCTGGTCGGCCAACTGGCGGCAGGAGTCGATGCACTACGCCGCGCTCGGATTGTGCATGGTAATATTCAACCCGAGAACGTTCTCGTCTCTGTGGCCGACTGGCGCCCGGTCCTGATCGATCTGGGGCAAGCGTGCGATTTGAGCGTTCCCGCGAAGCCCGGCGAGCTCCCCGACAGAGCTGAAATCGCGGCCCGATTTCCCTACGTGAGCCCGGAACAACTGAGGCGTTCATACGAGCCCGACGGCGCGATCGACGTTTACAACCTCGGCGTCCTCCTTTGGGAACTGCTTACGCTGCGACCGATCTTAGATCCGGATTCGACGGTGACTCCCAGGGAAGCGATGCTTCCGCTGGAGTTCGCGGTTCCGAAATCTGTTCGGGTCTTCGATCCGACCGTTCCTCGACTCCTTGAGCGGGTGACATCTGACTGCATGGCGAAGGACCCGAAGAAGCGTCCCTCTGCCGCCGAACTCTCGCGAGTGCTTGGGAATTACGAAGGAGTCGTGCCGCGGCCATCGCGTATCAACTTCGGCGCTGGACTTTCGAGATTGCTAGGGCGGCCACGCCGAGTCTGAACCGGCCGGTGGACACTCGCTCCTCGGGGTCAGGAACCAAAGCTTCCTGAGGTGTCGCGTTCGCAAGCTATCGCGTCGGGCGTGGCTGTTTCGACGGGGAGGTGAATTTCGTCGGGTCGATCCGCGAGAGGGCGACGCCGGCGGCTTCTCGCACCCGGGCATCGCGATCCGTCAAGGTGGCTTGCAGCGCGGGTATGGCTTCTTTCGCGCTGTCTCCGAAGTAGCCGAGCCCGATCGCCGCGCTCCAGCGAACGTCGTTCGCTCCGTCTTTGAGAGCTTCGATCATGGCCGGTACGACCTGGGCGGCATCCCCCTTGTGCCCAGGCAACAGGCGAACCGCGATGATGCGATCCTTCTCCTGCGTCGACTTCAAGTCGGCGATCAACTCCGGCGTCGATTTCTCGGCCTTGCCACACCCGTACGACGCCAACATGCACAGCAACGCGACACCGAGCAGATGAACGTATTGAATTCTCTTGTACATATTTGAAACTCCTACGATGAGTTAAGGGGGGCTGATAAAACACGCAAGCCGGAGCGCCGCGGGAAAAGTCGGCCTTGAAACGCCGATTCCTTGGAGCTCGATACAGCTTTGTCGGTTGCTCCAAAACGGTTCAGCGGGTTGAATAGGACTCGCCGCCGGCGATGGTGCATAGGGATTGGTAAACGTAGCCGTCCACGTCGGTGTTGATAAACCGCCCGGAGCCATCGCACATGAGGAAGTTACACCCGTTGGGGTGGAAGCTGTAGAAGACGTCGGGATCGAAGATCGGATTGTCGGAGTTCGGCAAGTGCGTCGCGTTGCCGTGCGACAGTACCAACGCCTCGGCGAAGTCGGCGTTGTCGTAGGCGGGGCCGGGCGGCGGCGAGTTTGGAAAAACGGGGTTAGCGGCCATCCAGGCGGGACAACGGCCGCCCGGCACCGCGCCGGTCCAGGTGCTGGGCGAGTGGTTGCCGGATCGCTCGCCAGCCAGGATGGTATTGGTCGTCCCGTCCTTCACGTCGGCAATCCGCGTATGGCTGTTGCGCCAGAATACTCCCCTGGCGCCGGGGCCGTAGACGCCGTTGGCGATGGCGTCGTCACCGAACCCCGGCAGAACATTGCCGGTCGCCCCGTTGAAGCACTCCAGCCAGCCGTCGCACCCGACATAGTTGCCGTGCGCCACCGTCGCGATGGGCGACGAGAAGCTGCTGTCGTAGATCGGAACGAGATCCTGGTAGGAGTCCGACGGGCACTGGAACACGGGGAGGTTTAGTTGTGAGACCGCGGCGTTGACCCCCAATCCGACCGGCTGGCTGAAGTTGATCTGGTTGAACACGCTGCTCTGTTCGAGCTGCGGCAGTATCATCGACGCCCAACCCCAGCCCGGCCCAATGTCGTTGTCTGGTGTGAGCTGCGGGTTATTGTTGAGGTCGACGTATCCGGGCGGAAATACCTTCTTCGCGTCGTGATAGGTCTGCAGCGCGATCCCGATCTGCTTGAGGTTGTTCTGGCATTGCGTCCGGGCCGCACTCTCGCGAGCCGCTTGCACGGCGGGAAGGAGCATGCCGACGAGCATGCCGATGATCGCGATCACGACCAACAGTTCGACTAAGGTAAACGCCTGACGTTTGCGTGACATGGAAGGGCTCCTGATGTGCGGCCGCGCGGGCGCGGTCGCGAAAATGAATGTCTGGGAAGGAGAATACGCTCGCTGATCACGCTCCTCATAAGGAGACACCGGAAACGAGCACTACACAGGCTGACAGCTCAAAATGGCCTCCGTCGCGGCCGCGCATAGCAGCGGTCTGACCAACCGAACCACCCTTACGCGACGCGCGAGCGGAGACCTTTTTTTGGGCTTAAGCAAGCTCGCGCCGACGCAATCAGCACGGGGCGCATGCCATCGATGAGCGGGCGCACCCGCAGCTTGACGAATGGGTGAACGGGCGCTTCGTGCGCCGCAGAGAGAGCAATGGCTCACGGCTCAGCCCGACCGCAACCGGGCGCGAGGGCCGGGTGGTCGCGAGGCAAGGCTCAGTCGTAGCACTGGCTCGTCAGATCAGCCGAGATAGAACGGCGGCCCGCGCGGGCTATACGCCCTGTCGGAGACGGGGACGATACGGCATAACGAATCGTGGGCAAGTCGTTCGCACGTCTGTTGCCACGACAACGACTCGACCTGGGCGAGCGGCAGTTGCGCCTGGGCGCAGAACTGGCAGACGATGCAATGATCGGAATCGTGCGGCGTCGTCCCGTGCAAAGCGGCGATGCTCGGCTCTCCGCCGCCGCCATGCACCTCGTGGGATGCATGTTCGCACGTCGCCGCGTCGTGCAAGGCATGTCCGGCCAGCGCGACGATGCAGTAGCCGGCCAGCGCGAAGCTGGCCACCCACCGACGCCGATTCGATAAAGCTGGCCTTTTCATGCGAGGATGCTGTTGCAAATGGTATGCAGAAGCACGGTGATTGTTACCTGTCGCCCGGCCACTGTCAAGAACCTGCCCAGACCTTCGGTAGTCGAAGGATGAAAAGACGGATGAAAAGACGGCGGTTCACGGCCCCGGCGCCTCTGCCCTGTCCCGCACCGACCCCGCAAGCTAGAATGACGCCATGACCAACACGTGCGGCCGGGCCACGCATTCTGGGGCCTTCGCCGGGCCGCACGTTCTCGTGAAACGCAGGGCCCTCCCAACTTAGTGAGCAAGCACGCCAAACGGGCGACTGGTCCGTCGTTGGACGAGGTCCGCCATCGTATTCGTGAGAGAGGCTTACGTTGCACCCCCGCGCGGCTGTCCATCCTGCGCCATCTCTTCGGCGCGGGTGGGCCGGTGACCCATGCCCAGGTGGCCGATGATCTCGCGCCCCAGGGTTTCGACCGGGCCACAATCTATCGCAATCTTGTGGAACTGGCCGATGTCGGCTTGTTGCACCGCCTGGAGCTGGGCGACCACGTCTGGCGCTTCGAATTGCGGCAGCCCGAAGAGGGCGAGGCGGACCACACGCACTTCCTGTGCGTCGATTGCGGCGACGTTTCGTGCGTTCCCGATCTGTCACTCAAGGCAGCCGTTTCACTGGTCGGCCAGCGGGCCGCGCCCGGCCGCGTGACCGAAGTGCTGCTGAAGGGCCATTGCAAGCGGTGCCAGTAAGGATCGTCGGGTTCCGCCGGCGGCGGTCCTACCGTTCGTGTTTCGCGCTCTCCAGGGCGGCGATACGTAATTCCATCGCCCGCTGAGTACTTTCTAAGGCCTCGACGCGCTGCTTGAGCTGCAAGGTTAACTGGGCCAGCTCATAGAGCGGCGACGGCGCCAGCGGATCTTGGGTGAGCCTGGCGACGACCCGGCTGCTGTCGATCATCCGATCGTTTCCGTTCATCCTTGACATTTTGTCCCCGCAGCGGCACAAATGCAATTAAGTTGCACCTGTACCATCCTCAAAAGAAGGAGCGTCAACATGAAGCCGTTCGTCGCCATCGCCGCCGCGTTGCTCTTGACCATCGCCGCCCTGCCCGTGGCCGTACACAGCCAGGCGCGGCCCAAGAACAAAGTAACGCCGCCCGCCCCGCACGCGACGATGCAGAAGGAGCACGAGACCGCCGAGGCCGACCATTCGCAATGGCTGTCAGACATCGCCACCTGGCGCGCCGAGCACCTGCGGGCGCTGGCCACGCTGGCCGACATTCAGGCCAAGATCCTGCGGCATGAAGCCGCCTTGCAAGAACACGCCGAGCATGTCCGCCTGCACGAGGAACACATGGAGCTGCACGAGGAAGAAATCGCTCGTCACGACAAAGAGGGCGACGCCAAGGACCACGAAAAGCTGGCAGGCATGCATAAGGGGTTTCAGGACAAACATGGGAGCATTCGCGACGAGCATCGGCAGTTTGAGGACGATCACGAGCAGCTCGTCAAGGCCATCGCGGCGCTGATGAAGGCCGACAAGTAGCCGCTACCGTCAGGTCCCTGAACCAGCCGCTTTTTGTGCGGGCGTGAATTCTGAACAAAAACCTCGCAGGGGAGGTAATCTTGACGCTCTCGCCGGGCCGGTCTATCGTTTCGGGCACGATGGCACTTCGCAAGATTGCCGCATTTCTCACCGTCCTGGCGGTCGCCGTTCATTCCGCCGGCGCGAACCTGCGACCGTGCTGCGAATGCTGCAACCCGACAATCGAATCAACCGAGCACGAGGCTTGCTGTGATGGGGAAGGCGGCCCATCGGATTGCCAACAGCCCGCAGTTAGTGCCCCGCCGTGCTGTTGCATCAAGTTTTTGCTTGCGGCGCCTGCCGCTTCGCAGGCGCTTCGGTTTGTGCCCAACGTCAATATGCCGGGCGCGTTGGTCGACGCGGTTTCGTCCGCGGACATTCCGACCGCCGGCGAGGTGCTGCGGCGTCAACCGGGCTTGCTTGTTCCTGCTTCGCCAGCGCTGTCGGTTCTTTACCGCGTTTGGTTGAAATGAATCGCCGGGAGGGGCAGAGTCCCTTCTGATTCTTCCAACCACCAATAAGGAATTCGCACATGAAGCGTTTCATTCTCGCGTTGTTCGTCGTGGCCGTTGGCATGGTCACGTACTCGTTTGCAGCGGCCAAGACTAAGCCCGTCGCGGATGCTTCCTGCGACTATTGCGGGGTCTGCGATGATGCCGGCTGCGAATGTGCCGGCTGCGATTGAGCGAGTTAAGAGCGGCTAACAGAACCCGCTTTCCCGAGCCCCACCGGCGATAAATCGGCCGTGAAACGCCGATTTTTCTGGAGCGAGTTGCGGTTTTGTCGGTTGCTCTAAAAGCTCCGCGGCAAGGGGTGTCCGAAGGGGCACCCCTTGCTGCTTTCGCGACTGCGGATGTCAGATTCCGCTCTCGGCAAGCTCGGTCTCGACCGGTTCACAACCGATTCAAGGCAAGAAACGCGGCTACCGAGACACACGGAATCCTCACTTGACATTTGCCGCGCTCCGCAAAACAATGCGGGTGCAATTGCAATACGGTTGCAAAACTGGCAATCCTTCGAACCCGCCATGCGTCTTGCCCCGCGATCACCGGTTACGCGTCTGCTGATGGCAGCGTATTATGGCGCGGCCGCGGTTCTCGGACAGGGCTTGCACCTGCTCACCTGCCACGAGCACGACCACGTGGCGGAACACGATCATCCGGTGTGGTGCCAGAGGGGCGCGGACGGCGACTCGCAGAACGCCCAGAGGGCGATCGCGTCGCGCCATCTCGATGGGCATGACGCCGATGGGCATGACGCCGATGGGCATGACGCCGATGAATGCCCGATTTGCCAGTACCACTCGCAAGGGCAGTGGCATGAGATGGGTGAACGCGACGTCCGCTCCGCGGCACTCGTATCGCTTGCGCCTCGTCACGTGCGTTCCTTCCGGCGGCGGCCGATCGATCGGCCTCTTGGTCCGCGGGGTCCCCCTTCCTCCAGCGCCAATCTGGCGTAAACACCCGTGAACCGCTGCGCACGGCCCGTGTAGCCGCGCCGTCGCCTCCGAAGAGTTTTGGACTCGGTCACGGGTCAGGCACGTTGTTCGTCGGTTCGAAGAAGCCCCAGCGCAGCCGCGCGTGATTTCTTCGGCCCGGCCACATCAGCCGTCCCACATTCCGATCATTCCTCTACGGACCTTGGTACATGAAGCGCACAACGATCGAATTTCAGTCCTGCCACCGCGTCCAGATTCGGCGCGAAGCCAAACCACCGCAGCCGGCGCGCCAGGCCGCTTGGTTGAGCGGCCTGCTGACACGTCAGTACCTGCCTTGGACGGAGCGGTACGTTCGCTGGCTTCGTCATCCCTTGACGTTGCTCCTTCTCGCGGACGCGATGTGCGGCCTGTGCGGTGCCGTCCTGCACCCGAACGGCTTTTTGCTGATGGCCGCTGTGACCTCGATGATCGTGCTGGGCCTGGTCTGGCCCTGGCTCAGCCTGCGAGGCCTTACGGGTGAGGTTTCGTTTTCGGCACGACGTGGAAGGGAGCAGCAAGCCTGCGACGTAACCCTCAAGCTGACGAACCGCTGCCCGTGGGGCGCATGGGGCCTGGTGCTCGAAGCTGTGTTGGACGACGGCGTGACGGCAGCCCTCGATTACGCGCCCGGCTGGAAGCGCAGCGAGCATAACTGGCAGCTTACTCCGACGCGCCGCGGCGTCTATCCACGCGGCACCCCCGCGTTGACGACCAGCTTTCCCTTCGGTCTTTGGCAGGCACGGCTCCCGTTGCGCAGCACGGCGCGGATCGTCGTCTGGCCAACACTTCTCGGCTCCGGCGCCTTGGGCCGGGCACACGGTGAAGAACGGTTCGACGGCGACGGCTCCGTACCGCGACCCGGCCTGGGAGGCGATTTGTTGGGGGTGCGTCCCTACCGGCCTGGCGATCCGATGCGCCGCATCCACTGGGCCAAGTCGGCTCGGCTGGACCGGCTCGTGAGCTGCGAGCACGAGCGGGTCGTCCGTCTGCAAGCCCAACTCGTGGTCGATACCCACCGCGACCCGAGCGGCGGGCCGAACGAAGTCCAGGAATGGGTGATCCGGCTCGCGGCCGGTGTGGGCTGTGGGCTGCTCGAACAAGGAGCGGAAATGACGATGGTGGTCGCGGGCCGCTTACTGCGTCTGCCCGGAAATGACACCAGAAGGGCGATGCTCGATGCGCTCGCCAAGCTCGATCCCGACGAATGTCCGGCGCTGCCCAATCTGCTCGTGCTCGGGGCGGTGCGTCGGTTCCGAGGGGAGTCGCAGATCGTGATCACCACGACCAGCGCCTACGAACGGTTGCCGCCCTCCGTCCGCAACGAACGCCGGCGGCGGTACGTCGTGCTTGAACACCTGGACGACGCCTGTCTCGTCGGTACGGCCGCGGGGAGCGCCGGCTCATGAGCAATTTGAATCGGCTCACGTTCTTGCTAGCGACGCTGGCCGCCCTCACCGTGGGCGCGGCGGACTCGGGTGCGGCGCCACGGGGAGTCCCCCTCGCCGAAGCCGCCCTTGCCGTGGCGGTTGCCCTCGCGATCCGTTGGCGCATCGATGCGGGCTGGCCGTTTCCGGGCCAAACGGTCCCGGCTCGGTATGTTGTGGCTTTGACCTTTTTTAGTTTCCTGCCGTGGGTCGTCGAGCCGGCACGGGCGTGGCTGACGGGGGAGCGTCATCCGTTCGAGTGGCTGTTGTTGCTCGGGTTGCGCAATCTTGCGCTCGCGCTGGCCGCGCTCGCGCATCTGCCGATCTGCTTGCGGTTGGCCGGCCTGGCGAGTTTCTTCGTCGTTTTGTCGGCCGCGTCGATCGGCGAAGGTCGCGCCTTGCTCTTGCCCGCGGCGGCCTATCTCTTCGCCTCCGGCGCCTGGCTATTGCAGTTGAATTGGCAGGGGCGCGGAACCGCGGCCGTAGCTCGGCCGGCACCGTCGCGGATGGTCGTCGCCGTCGCGTTGCTTTCCTTGGCCGGCGTGGCCGGAATACCCTTTGTGCCCGCGCACACCCTGACGGTGGCGCGTGGATTCATGCCCAGTTCCGGCGGAGACCGAGACCGCGATCCGGCGGCCCGCAGCGGCGTGAAGGACGGCGACGACATAGTGGCCGCCAAGGACGACGCCCAGAGCGTCGGCATGACCGACAGCGACCTGTTTCTCGATTCGCCCGATCCCTCGCTCTATGACACCTTGAGTGAAGCTTACGGCGAGCCGATCATTCGCAAGCAAATCGACATAGCCATCGCCGTCGGCCAGAAGGATGTTCGCGAGAACGATGGACGCGCCGCACGCAATCAAAAGGCGGGCCGCGAATTCGCCACCGTTCGCGGCCGCCGCCCGCCGCCGCGCGCGATGGCAAATCTCGAATCCGAAGCCATGCTGTATGTCGAAGGTAAGGTACCCCTCCACTTGCGGCTAGCCACCTACGACCGCTTCGATGGCATCACGTGGAACGCCGCGGACGAAAGCGATCTGCCCGACCGGATGGACAAGGTGGGTGACGGACCGTGGATGCGCTTGCGGAACCTCGACGTCCCGTATTTGACGGCGAGCAATCATCACACGATCAAGGTGGCGCGCTTTGCGACCGAGTCCATTCCCACACCCCCGCACCTCGATCGTTTCCGGTTGGAGCAGGTCAATAGCGCGGACTTTTTTCGTTGGTCGCGCGGCGACGTGCTGCGAACCGTCCGTAAGCGTCTGCCCGACGGCACCTCCGTCCAAACCCGGAGCGGCGCGCTCGATCCAGACGCGTTGCAACCGATCCATCTTGCGTATGCCGAACCGGCACCCGGTGCGGACGCCATTCGGTCGCTCGCCGAGCGATGGACGAGCGGCCTGAGTCGAGGCTGGCCGCAGATCGAGGCCGTCGCGGCGCGGCTCAAGCAGGACTACGTCCTCGACCCCGATTACACGGCTCCTGCCGACTGCCCGGATACGGCTTCGCATTTTCTCTTCGAAGCACGCCGCGGACCCGACTTCCAATTCGCTTCGGCGGCGGCCGCACTGTTGCGAAGCCTCGAATACGACACGCGGATCGTCACCGGATTCTATGTTCGTCCCGACCGCTTCGATTGGCGGGCGCGGAACACGCCGGTGGTGCAGGAAGATGTTCACGCTTGGGCCGAAGTTCGCCTGCTGGGCGGAGTCTGGACGACGGTTGAACCGACGCCCGGCTACGAGCTGCCAGCGCCACCTTGGAAGTTGAGGAAGGCGCTCCTGGCTCTGCTGGTCGCGGCGCTCGACTGGTGTGGCAGGCACAGCCTGATGCTTGCGGCAGCGACCGCTCTGACGGTCGTGACCATGCACCAGCGGCTGCGAATCGCCGATGTCCTTTCGACCCTCGCCTGGCGATGGACAGGGCGACGGAGGTGGGACGATCGCGTCCTGGCGACGTTGCGGCTGCTGGACGGGCGCTCGGGACGCGCTCGCCTGCCGCGCCCGGCGGGCCAGACGCCGCGGCGATGGTATGGAGGGCTGGCCGGCAGGATCGCGCCGGAACTGGCCGAAGACCTGCAACGTGTCCTGTGCTGGGCCGACTTCGCCACCTATGCCCCTGCCACGATGCATCAAAGCCTTCCCGGATCGGAGGAAGTGCGATGCACGTGCGCGCGGTTGGCGAAGGGTTGGAGCCTCGATCGTGTGCGGGCTGCCACGAGCGTGGGACTTGCGGGGCTCGCAAACTCGGCAGCACCTGTGCCAAGAAAAACCGAACGGAACCTTGCCTGATTTTCACTCGAGATAGTAATCGATGAGCATTTTGTCACCGCCCCCTTTTTCTCCGCAGACCGCGCCCGATTTCCTGGCCCTGGATCGGCTGCGGGCCGCGCTCAACCGAACGCTGTTGGGCAAGCCCGACGTGGTTGAGTTTGTGTTGGCCTGCCTGCTGGCCCGGGGGCATCTGCTTCTGGAAGACCTGCCCGGACTCGGCAAGACGACGCTCGCCAAAGGGCTGGCCACCGGCGTGGGTGGCCAATTCGCACGCGTTCAGTGTACTCCTGATCTGCTCCCCAGCGACCTGACGGGCGTGAACATCTTCAATCAGAAGAGCCGCGAGTTCGAATTCCTGCCCGGTCCCGTCTTCACCGACGTGCTACTGGCCGATGAAATCAATCGGACACCGCCCCGCACGCAAAGCGCGCTCTTGGAAGTCATGGCCGAGCGGCAGGTGACGGTCGATGGCGTTCAGCGCAAGCTCGCGGACCAGTTCTTTGTGATCGCCACGCAGAACCCGATCGAGATGGAGGGGACGTATCCGTTGCCGGAAGCGCAGCTCGATCGTTTCGCAATGAAGCTGCGGATCGGTTATCCCTCGCCCGATCACGAACAGATGATGCTTGCCGCGGCCGTGGGCGACCGCAACTCGCTGGAGCCGGTGACCGCGCTGGCCGCTGGCCAACTCGGACAGATTCAAAGCCATGTCGCCCAAGTTGCCGTGGAACCGGCCGTGCGCGACTACCTCGTGCGTTTGGCCGATGCCAGTCGTCGGCACCCCAAGGTCCGCTTGGGGCTCAGCCCGCGCGGATTGCTCACCTGGCAGCGTGTCGCGCAAGCCTGGGCGTACCTGAAGCACCGCGATTTCGTGACCCCCGATGACGTGCTCGACGTCGCCCAGCCCGTGCTGGACGTTCGGTTGGGGATCGATTGCCTGAGCAGCGACCAGCTCGACACCGGAGCCGATCCTTCCGACCCGGTGACGCGCGAGATCCTGGATTCTGTTTCCGTACCCGTTTTCACCAAACCGTCCGACGCCGTTGCTTGAGCAACGAGAAATAATCACATTGTTGAGCGGGAGTCCGAAGGGTCCGAAATCCAATGTCCGAAGTCCCCCTCTCCCTCCGAGAGAGGGCAGGGTGAGGGCGGTTTGCCCTGCTCTGTTTTTCGTCCGGCCTTATTTCTTGTCGTGAACAGCTATGCAAACCTACTGGACTAACATTGCCTGGGGCACCGTTTTCCGCTTTATCGAGGCGCTGACCACCGCGGCGCCAACGATTCTCTGCGGACTCTTCGTGGTGGGCGTCTTAAGACGATTACTCGGTCACGAGAACACACGCCGGCTTTTCGGGTCAGGGCATTGGTGGGCTCTCCCTCAAGCCTGGGCGTTGGGCATGCTCTTGCCGGTGTGCTCGCTGGGCGTGATCCCCGTCTGCCGCGAGATGCGTCGGGCCGGGATTACAGGCGGCGTGTTACTGGCCTTCGCCTTGTCGGCTCCGCTCTTCAATCCGCTCTCGCTCATGTACGGATTGACGCTCTCGAAACCGTTCGCGATCTTCGCCTTCGCCGGCTGTTCGCTGATCGTGCTGACCTTTGTGGGAGGCCTCTGGGACCGCCTCTGTCCGGGCGTCGAGCAACACGAATCGGAACCTGGCTGTGTCCGCCCCGGCCTGCGTCGCATGCTGGCAATCGGCGTGTCGATTTGCCAAGAAACGGCGAGCCCGACACTGCTTTACATTCTGATTGGATTACTGGGTGTGGCGGTGCTGGCAGGATTTCTGCCATTCGGCAGTTTGCAGACCGCCCTCAATGCTGGCGATCCCAAGGCCCCGCTCGTCATGCTGGGAGTCGGGCTGCCGGCATACGCTCCGCCCATGACCGCCATGATGCAAATCGGCAGCATGTTTCATCATGGCAATTCGATCGGCGCGGCATTCGTATTGTTGACGATCGGCGCGGGCACGAATCTGGGTTTGCTGACCTGGGTCATCGCCAACTACGGCTGGAAGCGGGCCCTGGCCTGGTTGGCACTGGTCGTGGCCATCGTGCTCGGCCTGGCCTATGCCATCGAGCTACCGCTGCGCGACGTCAGTTCCATCAATCTCAAACATGTGAAGGACAACCCGCACACACATGCCTTTGACATCTATTGTCAACCATTTCCGCCGGCATCGCCGGTCGACGCGACTCAAGTCGCCAAGATGCTCAGGGACAAGATGCCTCGTCACGAGGTGGTTTCCCTGGTTACAATCGGCCTGTTGCTCCTGACGGGCACAATCCTGCGACGACCGGCGGCGCGGTTCTCGGTCGATGATTGGCTCGAACAACCGGCGCCCCTGGCCGATACGCCCTCGCCATCGATGTGGGACAAGTCGCTGCCGGCGACCGCCCTCGGCGGGGTGGCGCTTGCGGGGATTGTCGTCGTCAGCATTCTGGGCTGCTACATCTATTATCCCCGTCCCGAGACCGCCCTGGCGGATCTCTCGAACGCCAAAATCGAAGTCTACAGCGCCGCGATCTCCGGTGACCACGAGGCGGCCGAGCAGAGCATCGATTGGTGTGCCGACCTTACCCGCCGACTCGAAGTGGGTGTCTATATCAGAGAGTTTCACCTGAGCGAGCAACGCCGTCAGTATACGAAATCCGTGCGGGACCTGTTGGAGCAGCTAGACCACGCCATCGAAGAAGGGGACGACAAAGAACAGGTTCTAGCCCTGGCAAGGGCTGTGACCAATGCCTGTGCCGACTGTCGCATGGCATTCCTCGATCCGGCCACTCGTTGATCTGATTTCCTGGAAGGCTGATAGCCCGTGCCGACGGGCGAATCGCAGCGTCAAAGTTGCGTGTCACCTGATAGAAAGGTCTTCGATATGAACTTGCGGCACTCCGGTTTTGTCGGTTGCTCTAAAAGAGCTAGAGGCTCGCGACGTTCAAGTCCTCGGCGACGAGACGCCCGAGATCGTGATCTTCCGGAATCACCATCACATCCGTCCAATGTGGCGCATTATTATAAATCCGACTTGTAAAGGCGTCCCAGTTCTCTGCCGTTACCTTCTCGCGAAGCAAGGACACGGCGCCGTCGATCCGTGGCGCTTGATCGTCGCCCATGTCATAGACTCGTCCAAAGTTGGTGAGCCGAGCAAGATAGTCTTGCCCCGAGATACGATCGCTGAGCGCCCAAGGCGTGAATTCCGACACGATCACACATACATTGTTTTTCAGGAAATCTAGCGCCCCGCTAACAACTTCCGGCTCATTCCCTTGCGTGTCAATCACTAGCACCGTTGGCCCGGCGATGCGATGCCGACTGCAGAAGGCGTCCAAGGTAACCGTCTCGATCAGCCGCGAAAAGCGGAGCGGCGAGTCGGTGAGATTGACGAGCTTGTTATCTTCCGAATGCCCGGCGGTCAGATGCATGATCGCATAGCTATTGGCACACGACACACCGACATTGAAGAACTCGATGTTGTGGAAATCGTTCAGTCGGAAAATCGGTGCCGCAAGGGTTCCGGCTATTCCCGGGTCGAACGCCACGATGCGACAATTCAGATTCTGTTTCAGGACGAAGTCGGCTAGTTTCATCAAGTGGAAACCATAGTTGCATCCGACATAAATGAGGTTGACGGGTTGATCGCTCTTCGCCAGTGACCACAGCGCGCGTGCGACCGCGTCGGTCGTATGAAAGTCTCGCCGGGCTTCCGAGGTTCGCGCATTTGCCACGATCGAGCATATTTCGGTCGGCGACAACTTGGCGTGCTGGCGCCGATGGTCAGGAGGAAACACCCTGTGCGCCGTATCACCTTCATAGACGAAGTAGAAGAAATCGTCCACGCGCAACATGTCGATGTTCTTTGTGAAGCCGGCCACGCGCTCCGCCGACGCCATGCGGTCCTCTAGCTGCTTGATCTGAAGTTCTGCAGCTTGGTGCGTCGCGCGGCAGGCCTCGATCTCACGGCGCAACAGGTCGATGTCCTTCGTGAGACCTGCCACGCTTTCTGCGGACGCCGTGCGTTCCTCTAACTGCTTGAGTCGAACCTCGGCAGATTGGTGCGCCGCGCGCCGGGTCTCGACCTCACGTTGAAGGCGCCCGATGCCCAGAAGCTCCTTAACATGGGCTTTCAAAGAATCCGGAATCATGTGTTTGATCGACATCGGTCGCTGCCTCCTTCTTCACTCTGGGCCGCCCCACCTGGCGAGAATTGCAGGGTTTGAGATGATCGGAGCATTGCAAAACGGTCCATTTCACAATGATCCGCTAGCCGGTCTTCGGAGCGATACCACATTACTGCGGATCGCCCTTACGGGAAACTACCCATGTTACGGGGGTAGTGGGGGTTGGCGCCCTTATCGCCCGCCCTTGCCAGGGACGCCCTCGTAGGCGTATTCAGTGTCACTGACTCGATCTACGATCGTCGCGCCCGCAGGCAAGCCGAGCCCGTCGAGCGTAAAAACATCAGGATCGAGTTCGCCAAGCATATTGATTTCGAGCAACGTCACCTCTTCGTCACGACTGGGACGCTGAACGCCATCGACGAACACGGCTTCATGCAGCAATCGATGCTCAAGCACGAAAGCTCCATTGTCCGTCTTGCGGAAGCTCGCATCGTAGACGATGTAGGGTCGGTCCGTCCCGGCTGCTTTCTCACGCCATTTCTCCGAGCGAACGACACTGTAACCTGCCGCCGGCGAAAACCAGCAGACCGTACTACCCGCGCGCCCTTCGCGTGCGAGCCTAAGCAGGCCATCGGGATCCTTACTGACCGTCAGTTGTAAGCCCGTGTTGCCGCGCAGTCGGTTCATCGTGTCCGCACTAAAACGCTGGCGAGGGCGACACCCTTGCTCACGCGGATGGATCAAGTCCGGCTCTGGTTCGCCGTCCTTGGCAGGATCGATGAAAACCCTGTACTCACCGGGCATTCGCGGCTTGGAAAAAGCCGTATAGACCTTGTACTGCGCGCCATAAATCGTCCATTCAGTTCGGGAGGTCAAACCCCCTTGCACGGTACGGCGCTATCCGTGCCAGTCAAACCGTAGATAGGGATAGTCGAAATATACGGTCATTTCCGCTGTCGCCACTTGTGGCTTGCCGTTCCATTCCGGCGCAGAGGAACGGCGCCCATTTCGTGCGAATGGCGGTGGTGGAAGGTGGAATGTTTCGACAATGCGGTACTTCGCGCTGCCTCGTTGTATCAGCTTAGAGTTGGCGTCGAAACCGTTCGCCACCTGGTCGAGCAGTGCGTCCTTTGTGTCGTCACCAGCCCGGCATGGGCACGACAAACTCAGCAGGAGAGCTGCGGAGATTGCTGAAAATCGGCGCGCATACATTGCAGCAGTTGCGGCAAACGTCGCCTTCGGGCTGAACTGAAACCGCGGCTTCATCCCTTCAGCATATCGCCCTCGCGCTCCGCAGCCAAACCGAGTGGGTTGACAGGCGTCGCCCCGCCAAGCTCAGCTTCACCACCCCCCGCCGGCGACGTGCTCGTTCACCCTGCGAGCGGTCCGGCGTGGATGGTCTATGCTCACCGCGGCGAGGAGCGAACCCGTGGCGAAGGCTGCGAGTCAAACGGAAGCGTTTTGGGGAAGAGCGATACGGGTAGCGATGACGCTCTGAGCTACGGGCTGCAAATCGAGCAGGGGCACTCACCCGAGTCGATGGCCGCCTCGCTTGACGTCGGATAGGCTTTGACATTTTTCGACGAAGCGCCGGAGTACGTCCCGGCCTCGCTTGAGGTGAAAATTCTGCTCGGTCGACGCAAGGGCATCGATTTCGGAACGTCGATGGTTGACTGCGTCGTCAATCACGACAAAGCGCCCACGCCGCTCTGGCAAAACGAGTGAGAGTAACGCAATCATGGCATACGTCGCCCATTGCGGGCCCTGACTGAAGATTCGCAGGCGCCGCAGCGAACGGTCGGAGTTGAAGAAATTGCTGGCAACGTCGAGCATGCCGAGACAGAGGAATGACAGTTTCAGCTCCGTTTCGGAAATCCAGCCCTTTTGCCGCAGCCAATGGGCGCCCAGGTATCCGCCGGTAAAAAAGCTCACTCCGAGCAATCCATTCGCCAGCAGGTTGCGACAATCACCCAGATCGGCGTACTCCGTGCCATAGAGCCACGCAGCGCAATCCTGCATCGCTAGCGGCCGCCCCACCCCATTCAGCGCTACGTTGACGGCCAGTAACTTCGCCGCTTTGCAGGCCCGCCGGCCCCTGCTCTTTTCGGGCGGCCCCAATAGGGCATCGACTCTATCCAACACTCGGCGAATACCAGCCGTAGAAACTTGGACTTTTTCAATCCAGGCCTGCCATGTGAAGAAATATGCAATCCAGAAGTATTCGACGGATGCGCCCGCGCAGGACAAAACCACACTTTTAACTAATGGAACGAGCAGATGCCCCGATGTTATCGGCTCCAGCCGCATCGCTTGAATGATGCGGTTAGCCACCTCCATAGCGGCTCGGACCGTCGCGATCCTCATGATGATCTTTTCGGTTACCACAGGGCGAGTGGCATGTGCGTAAAGACCCATCTCGGCATGCATGCGCCGGGTCGTTTCCCGCAACGAGTTGGCCAGGTCTTGCGTCTCGGGAGGCGGTTTTCCGTCCTCTTGCCGCAGCACTTGTTGCACGGTTTGGGCACAGACGGCGTCCACTTCTTCGGGAGATGACCGCAGAGGGTCCAGGTACTTGGGAATGATTACCGCGGTGCGCCGATAGACCCTTTGAAACTGCGCCTGAATCACGGCGATCATTCGCTGTTGCTCTTGCAGAGAGCGTTCCGGCGAGAGAAAGAGCAGGACCTTGGGTCGAAGCCAGTTGGAGATCGCTCGATTTGGTTCACGGTGGCAAGTCGCGCCTGATACGTCGCACAGGCGCCCGCGAACGTGCTGGATATAATCGGCGATCCCGCCAAGAGGCACGCCGGCCTGCTCCAATTTGGCGGTGTCCACACGCTCACCACCGTGGCAATTGGGAAGGCTCGTCGGGATGTTTTCGATCAACGCGCGCTCCTCCTGGAGGAGACGCCTCGTTCGCGCGCGATCCAAAACGGAAGGGTAGACCAGAGTTACGGTGAGATGGTCGTCTTGAACGCAATTATCGCCCGGGGCTCTGTTTGCCTCGCCGATGTGCGGCGCGCCCGAAGCTAACTCAAAGGGCGACATGTCGGGGGCGCGCTCAGGTCGCGTGACAGCAACATCATCGCTGAGCGGTGGCTCTAGCATGCCGATCCTCCTTGACCAACTATTACCTAACCATCGAATCGATTTTATCTCTGCGTCGCGGTGGCCTGATCAGACTCGCCAACTCCTTTGCGTCCGGCTCTTCGGCCGGTAGGTACCGCGTCCGCCCCCGCTCACGAGCAAACTCGATGACAGCCGGCCGCCCGATCACCAACTCCCTGCCGGCAGGGGAGACCAAGGCGTTCGCCCGGTCTGCCGTTTGCGGTTCGAACACGAGCGATGCCGTTGTTCGCAGGAATTGTGCCGCAGACGAAGCAAAAAAGCCGACCCCCGACCCGGAGTCCTGTGGTGTGCGCTTTGCTGCATTTGCGCAACAATGCATGCCGCCGAGGGTTCGGGTACGGCGGGCAGATTCACGGGAGCCCCGAGAAATGGTTGCGACGCGCCGCAAGAGCAAAGCCAAGCCACGATCGAAATTTCGCGCAAGCTGGCGTGGCCAGATTCGGTTCGGCTTGGTCGCCTTCGAAGTTCAAGCGGTCAATGCGGAAATCAAGGAGAACGCAGAAGTCCATTTTCATCTCCTTCACGCACCCGACCATGAGCGAATACACTATGCCAAAATGTGCCCGACGCATGGCGAGGTCCCCAACGCCGAAATCGTCGAGGGCTTCGAATATGCCAAAGGCAAATACATCGAGTTCGAGAAGGAGGAACTCGATCTACTGCGGTCGGAGAGTGAAAAGGCGTTGACGATCGATGCGTTTGTCACGGCGGACGAGATCGACCCGATGTACTTCGACGGCCGCATGTACTATTTGCTTCCCTCAGGAAACGGGGCGAGTGAACCGTATGCCCTGCTCGAAGCCGCCATGCGCCGCAAGCAACGCTACGGTGTCGGCCAGGTCGTGTTCTCGGGTCGCGAACAACTCGCACTCGTGCGGCCGGTGGAGGGTGTGCTGACGATGGCCATGCTCAATTACGAGGCCGAGATCCGCAAACCGGCGGATATCAAGCACGAGATGAGCCGCGTGCAGGCGACCGGCCGAAAGCTGAAACTGGCCGAGCAACTGGTCGGCCAGTGGCAGGACGGCGAGTTTGATTTCAGTCGATACGAGGACCGGTATCGACAGAAAGTAAAACAAGCAATCGCGGCCAAAAGAGAAGGCTCCGTGGTTGCGGCGCCAGAGGAAGAAGAGCCACAGGTCATCAATCTGATGGATGCTCTGAAACGCAGCCTGGCCGACAGCGGCTCGAAGGGAACTATGCAACGCAAAAGGAGCAGCACCGCCGGGGTGAAACGGAAACGCGCGTCTCGCCGTCGGCGGGCGTGACAAAAGTTGTCACGTCCCCAGCCAACTCGTCTCTCAGGCTGTTAGGTGGTCACCTGTTGGGTTGCCTGTTGGGCCGAGATGTCCTGGATAGCCTGCTCGTATTGGACATACTCTTGCAGGCCGGTGAAGTATTGTTGGCCGAGTGGTCCAGCCGCGGATTGACCGGTCCCGGCCGTCGCCAGGTCGTCTAGCCAGGGATTATTTCCCAGGTATGGATTTGCCACCTCCGCACCGGCGCTCGTAGCTGGATTCGGTCCGTTCGTGGCAAAATTGGTATTTTGGTTCATCGTGGATAGGCCACCGGCGCTCGTAGCCTGAACCGGCGTGGCCTGGGCTGCGATCGGATCTTGAAGCTGCGGCGTTACTCCCACAGCGGCAGCTAACGCACGGCTCTCCAGCCGCTCGGTGCTGAGCACTCGACCTGATGGCGGCTTTAGACGGCTTCGCCGCTGGCCACGAGATCTTTCGAACAACATGATGCCCTCCTTTGTTCTATTGTTTACCGGTGGCTATGCACACAACTTGGCAGCCCTGCTTGCTCCGATGCAAATGGGGCGCCGCCGGTGCCCAGCCTTCTCTCGCTACGAAATCGCGCGGACGCGCAGCAAGCCTGCGACTACCTGAAGTTCCAAGCGGGCACGAGGCCGCCACGTCAGTGACTTGAGTGACTCGAGCAAAGAATCGCCGTAGTACAACAGCGGCTGACAAAACCCGGAAGCCGGAGCGCAGAGGGAAAAAAATCGGCCGTGAAACGCCGATTCTCGGAAGCTCGATCCGGTTTTGTCGGTTGCTGTAAGTGCCTGTCCGAGAACCGATGTTGCGACAGGAACGATTCGACTCGCCAGCAGGTTTTCGGATCGGCTCTAAAACATGCCGCGGCCGCCCATGCGCATTCCGGTCTGTGGAATGGGAATCTCCAGGTCGGCCACCGAGTGCGTGGCGTCAGGAATTCGTCCAGCCGGCCGAGGGGGGACATTCTGCGAACACAACTGTTGGCAATTCCTTCTACCCGGTTTGGCCGCATTGAGTGGGCCATTCAGAGGAGTAATCTTCCAATCCCGGGCGCGGCGCACCTGTCGATTAAAATGGCGTCGAATCGTTCGTACCGACAGGCCTTATCCTGTTATCGATCACGCGACGAGTCGCCAGATCAAGTACACGAAGACGGTCACGCATCCCATCACGGCGTAGCCGTCAATCAGCACTTCACGCCAGTGTTGTTGTACAACGGATCTCTTCATAGATTGGCGCTCCACACTGTCGGACGACATCATGCGGGGGCGTAAGGCAGTGCCCTATCCGCTCGGCCCGGACGTGTTTTCGATACAGGCCGTACTCTTTCGCCCGGTCGTGAATACCGGAGCGCTGCCGCCGTGAGGCGATGCAGCACTACGACGATGTGCGCGACATTCGTCGGTACGGCCGTCAGGCTCTGGGCTTCGTGCGCTTGTGAAAGTGCGGTCCAAGTTGATGCTTCGCGGGTGCCCTGTCCCGCTCGGCACTTATCGGCAGCCCATGCCGGGCGGTTGCTTCCAATCCGGAACAATCGGCATAACTTCGCCAGTCTGCCGCGGCGCACGCAGTTGCCCCAACTGACCTGTATCGCCTTTCAGGTGTCATTCGATCAAGATGTGGCGAACGACCGGATTCACCTCCGTGTCGCCGAGTACGGACCCAGCAGCTCGAGCGAGGCCGCTCGCCACCTGTCTCATCGGTTCAGCCGAAGAGGCTGCCGGCAACTCGCCGGTCGAAGTCTTATCGGTGGTTTTCAGCATTCCTTGCTCGGCGCATACCTCGCTGCTATCTTTGCGCCGTCCACTTCTTTCCATCGCATCTCGGGCTCGGTCATGGTCTGCCGGCGAGCGCAGGGCGCAGCAGGTTGTCGACGGGACGCACCTTCGCTTTCGCGATTCTTGCCGTCTGATCAACCAGTGCAGGGTCGCCGCCGGGTGTCGTAATGACCGCTGAGAAGATCTTGCTCTTGATGGCCTTGGTGGCGATCTTCGTCGCCGTCGCGAGCTTCGTCGGTTTGGTTGCGACATGGGCGGCCGTTTCGCCCAGACATTGGTTTCTGCGAACGGTCGCCGTACTCGTGTCGTTGCTGATGTGGCGGATCGCGGATGGCTCCCTGTGGATCATGTTTTTCGCGGAGTCGTCGGTGGTCATGCTGTGCGTCGGCATCGCCCGCTACCGACGGCGGCATAGGGAGCGCCAAGGAAACGACTCCGCCGAGGATCGATTTCACTTCTCGGTGGCCGACCTGTTGTTGACCATCGTCGTCGCCTGTGTCCCGTTGGCGGTCGTCGCCAGCCTGCCGCCGCGCGTGTGGGCCGGTGATGGGCCGTGGGAAGAAGTGGTGGCGGGCACCGTCCTCGGCCTGGTGACACTCGCCGGTGTCTGGGTCGGCTTGCACATCAAACGGCGCCGGTATCGGCTGGCGGCCGTGTTGCTTTTTCCGCCGTTGGCGTTGGTCGCCGCCTGGATCTGGTTGACCGAGGCCAAAGGTAAGGCGGGCCCGCGCGATCGATCGATCCGCGCGGGCCGCCTTCTCTATGCGGCGACGATCTCGTCGTCGGTCGCTCTGTTTTGGTGGCGGCTGGCTTATCCGGCATTCGCGCCCGCTCTGTCGCTCACCGACGCTTACGGCGATCAAGACCTCTATGCGGCGGCTGGGATGGTCCAGACGTCGAATATCCCGCGTTGGTGGCTCGAGCATGTCGGGCTCCGATCACCCTCCGGCTCCCAGCCCGCCCCTCTGCCTTGGCTTGAGTTGCAGCCGGTCATCGCGGCCAACGAGGAAGCCCTCGCGCTGGCAGACGCGGCCCTGGAAGACGATATTCGCATAGGGCTCAACGGTCCGGATGGCACGTCGTCAGCGTTCGGCGTCCAGATCAACCAACTTTGGCTGTTGGCGCAGGTGCTGCTCGCCCGAGGTGACCTGCTGCGGGAAGAAGGGAATATCGACGCGGCGGCGGATCGCTATCTCGAAGTATTGCGCCTCGGCGGTGTGATGGGTCACGGTCCCTTCTTGGTTCACCAGGACATGGGCTTTCGCATCGAATCGCTTGCTTTGGAGGGGATACGAAGCATTGCTCAGGATCTGGCGGATGCCCGAGTCGCCGCGATCGAGCGGCGGCTGCTGGCGTTTGACGACGACCGGGAATCGACCCACACCGTGGCCCTCCGCGAAGATGCTTACCGCGATCAAGTGCAGGCTTGGGATGCGCGCTGGCTACGCCCGCTGACGGACAATGCCATGGAACCGCGCATCCGGGAGCGCGGGCAGTCGACGTCGGCCGCTCTGCGACTGCTCGTCTGCCACTTGGCGCTTTTGCGGTATCGCCGGGCGAACGGCAGCTATCCGCCAACGGTGGCGGAGCTCGTACCGACGTATTTGACCAGCCTTCCGGCCGACCCTTTCTCCGACGGCGGGTTTGTGTACGGTCGGCAGGGAGAAGCCTACCGGCTCTACAGCGTGGGGTTGAACGGATCCGACGACGGCGGCCGAGACCCAGGTTGGCCGCTCGTCCTGACAAGTCCACGCTCGGTTCCCGATCTGGTGTTCGATCTCATCCCGCGACGCGATGCTGGAGCGGCGGGCGAATGAACCGCGCGCGGTGCATGCCGACAGGGCGAATGCGGCATGGTTCGGCAGACCGGATCGGGCCCGACCGCGTCAAGGTTGTGTCGCGGTAGGTGCGCTCTCGGGCTCGTGCCCGAGCGCTGCGATCGCGGCTTCCGAGGCGCGATTGGCACGCCCGAGCGCGCTCGGCCAGATGACGCTCGTTGGTTCCAATTCGACGAGCTGATGGAGGATCGCAATCGACCGTTGGAACGAATCCTGGGCCGCTTGCCATCGCTCGAGGCCGGCCTGTGCCTGGCCCAGATCGTACCAGGCGTCGGCCAACTCGCCGCGGTCGGCGGTCGGGGAGTGATCATTCACGATCCGCTGCCAGACGGCCAGCGATCGGCCAAAATCGTCGGCGGCCCCGGAGAGGTCGTCGGCCTGCGCCTTCAATTCGGCCAGGCTGCGATGGCAGAGCGCCAGGTCGCGTTGATATTCCAGCCGGTCGGGATGCTTTTCGACAAGCTCCTCGAAGGCGGCGAGCGCCTGGCGAAACGCGCTGAGCGCCTCCTCGCGCGATCCGCTCGTATGATGAATCCGCCCGACGCGCAAGATGGCACTGGCCAGATCGTGCCGGACGCGCCCGTCGCCGTCGTCCTCGTCGAGCAGTTTCTCGTAGTACGCCAGGGCGTCGCCGAGCAGGCGTTTGCGGAGGGCCTGCACATGGTCGCCTTCCAGCGTTTCTTCTTCGGTGACCATACTCACGTAATTGTCCAAGGCGCGGCGGGCCTCGAGCCGTGCTTCCCGTTCGGCGGCCAGGGCGGCATGTGCCTGGCGCTTGGCCGCGGTCTCGGCCTCGAGCGCCACGCGGGTGGCATCGCGCTCGTGCTCGGCCTGTTGCTTGGCCGAGTGCACGAGGAGGGCCGCCACCACGGAAATCGCCGAGACGAGCACCAGCGCCGCGGCCGCCGCCTCGACCCCGCGTCGGTGCCGACGCGCCCAACGTGCCAGCCGCTCGTGCCATTCGGCGCGATGCGCGGCCACAGGCTCATCGGCCAGCCAACGCTCTAATTCCTCGGCCAGGGCCCGCGGCGATGCATAACGGTCGGCCGGCTCGAGGGCCATGGCCTTCAAGCAGATCGCCTCAAGCGCGGCCGGGATCTCGGGTCGCAACGTGCGGGGCGGCCGCAAGTCGCCGCGGCGGGCACGTTCGAGCACGCGCGCCAGGCTTTCGTCTTCGAAGGGAGCCTGGCCGGTCAGCAGGCAGTAGAGCGTGGCGCCGAGACTGTAGACGTCGCTCGGCACGCCGATGCGGTCGAGCGACCCGGCCGCCTGCTCGGGGCTCATGTAAGCCGGCGTACCGATGGCCGCGCCCATCTGCGTCGGCGCGGTGCCGGTGGTCCAAGCCGGCCGGCTGGCGCCCAATTCGTCGGCCCGCGCCGTGCTCTGCGAGGCAAACTCGTCGGTCGCCACGGAACCGATCGCCACCGGCTGCTCGGCCGTGCCGATCGGCTTGGCCAGCCCCCAATCGACGACGAGCGTCTCACCGTAGGCGCCCAGCATGATGTTGGCCGGTTTCAGGTCGCGGTGCAGCACGCCGCGGCTGTGCGCGTATTCGATCGCGTTACAAACGTCGATGAACCGCGCCAAGAGCTTTCGCAGCTCGAGCAGCCGCTCGCCCTCGTCGCGGCCAGCGGAGTTGGCCCGATGATACTGCTGGATCGCCTCCTTGAGACTCTCGCCGCGGATGAACCGCATGGCATAGAACGGGCGACCGTCGTCGGACGTGCCCAGGCTGTACACCGGTACGATGCCGGGGTGCTCCAGTCCGCCCGTGACTTCCGCCTCGAGGATGAACCGGGCTCGGTTTTCGGGGGTATCGAGCCGTGTGTCGCGAATGCGCTTGAGCGCGACCTCGCGCTTGAGTTCGGCGTCGTGAGCCACATAGACTTCGCCCAGTCCGCCGTGCGCGTGCGGTCGCAGGAGCCGGAAACGCAGTTCGGCCGCCGCGGCAACCGCGGCGGGCTGTTCAGCCGCGGCCGGCGCGACCTCGGTCGCTGCCAAGGTCGCCTCGCGACCCGCCAGCGTGGAGTGCTGCCGGTGGGCGACGAGCGGTTCCAATTCCCCCCGCACCGCGTTGGCCGCCGGGAGGCGGGCCAGGATCTGCGCCGCGTCGCCCTGGTGTCTCGAAAGCTGCTGCTCGACAAGCTTTTCGACGAGCGCGCGCTGCTCGGCAGTCAGAGTGCCGCCTGCCACGAGCAAGTCGACGAGGCAGCCGTCGTGCCGCGTGGACCACGAGCGCGCGGCCGTCAACAACGCATCACGCGACACAAAACCGACGACCCAGGCCAGAATGCCAAACAATAACTGGCGGTCGTAGTTCATGGTGGCGGCAACCGATTCGGGTCCGGCTACCTACACTTTAAGCATCGGCATGCGCGCACGCGAGCCGGTTCGGCAGCATGAGCCTGCTGGCTGCAAACGCACCGACCGGCTGGCCGGCTAATTGTCGGAGCGCGGTTCGGGCGCCTTGAACAGCGGTCCCTTGGCACTCCCCGTGCCGCCGCGCAACTCGCTGTCGGGCGTTTTGGGCGAAGACGGAGCCGGAGTTCCGGCGGCACCCTCGTCGCCCGCTTCCTCGGCCCATTCGACGCGCTTGCGGCTGAGCCCGATCTTCCGTTCGTCGGTGTCGACGCGCAACACCTTGACTTCGATCTGGTCGCCTACCTTCACCACGTCTTCGGGGTTTTCGACCTTATGGTCGGCCAGCTCCGAGATGTGCAACAGACCCTCCAAACCGTTCTCCAACCCGACGAAGACGCCGAAATTGGTGAGCTTGGTAACCGTGCCCATCACGACCTGGCCGGGCTGGTATTTGCTGGGAATGTCGCTGGCCCAGGGATCCTCGTGCAATTGCTTCAGACCCAAGGCGATGCGCCGCCGCTGCTGATCGACGGACAATACGCGGCATTCCACCTCTTGGCCCTTCTCGACCATCTCGCTGGGATGGCTGATCTTGCGGGTCCAGCTCATGTCGCTGACGTGCAACAGGCCGTCGATCCCCTCTTCGATCTCGATGAAGGCACCGTAGTTGGTGAGGTTGCGAACCACGCCCTTGACGGGAGTGCCGGGTGGATAACGCTCGGCCACCTTGTCCCAGGGGTTCTCCTGGGTCTGCTTCATGCCGAGCGAGATCTCCTGCTTCTCCTTGTTGATACCCAGCACGACGACTTCGATTTCGTCATCGATGTGCACCAACTCGTTGGGATGGCTGATGCGCTTCGTCCACGACATCTCGCTGATGTGGACGAGCCCTTCGATCCCTTCCTCGAGCTTGACGAACGCACCATAGCTCATGACGTTGACGACGGTACCCTTGACGCGCGTGCCGACCGGGTACTTCGCCTCGACATCCTGCCATGGGCTGGGCTGCTTCTGCTTCAAGCCGAGTGCGATCTTCTCCTTCTCGCGGTCGATGTGCAGGATCATCACCTCGATCTCCTGGTCGATGGAGACCATTTCCGAGGGATGACCGATGCGCTTGTAGCTCATGTCGGTGATGTGCAGCAGCCCGTCGATCCCCCCCAGATCGACGAACGCACCGAATTCGGCGATGTTCTTCACCACGCCGCGGCGCAACTGGCCGACCTCGAGCTCGCGCAGCAGGCGGGCCTTCTTCTCGGCGCGCTCGCTCTCGATCAGCGCTCGGCGGCTGACCACGATATTGCGGCGGGCCTCGTCGATCTTGAGCACCATGCACTGGATGGTGCGGCCGATGTAGTCGCCGATATCGGGCGGGCGGCGGATATCGACCTGGCTGGCCGGCAAGAACACGTTCACGCCGATGTCGACGAGCAGACCGCCCTTGATCTTGCGGGTGGCCACGCCGGTGACGACGTCGTTCTCGTGCACCGAGGCCATCACATCGCGCCAGGCCTTGATCTTCTCGGCCTTGCGCTTGCTGAGCGACACCATGCTCGCCTCGTCGAGGCCGGCCTGGATGTCCTCAATGTCTTCAATCAGCACTTCGATGGTCTGACCGGGCTGCGGCGGCTCTTCGTCTTCGTCCCACTCGTTGAGCGGGATCATCCCTTCGCTCTTGTAGCCGACGTCGACGAGCACCAGGTCGCCTTCGACACGAAGCACGCGGCCCTGGACGATTTCGTTGAGCGACACATTGCCGCCGCCCCATTCCACCAGGGACGGATCGGTGCCTTCCAGCGCCGCCGTCAGTTCTTCTTCCCAGTCTTGTTCGTTGAGATCGAGTCCTCGGATCAGATTTCGATTGACCATGTAGTGCCAGAGTTCGGCCGCGCCAGCATCCGTGCGGCTTGGCAGCCGAACGCAGATGCTCCAATAGCTCGTAACATTGCCTTGCGGCCCGGGGGTAAGACTGCAACGACGAGCGCTTATCTGCCATGCCGGCCTCCCGCGCGAGAAGCAAACCAGCGGCTGGCAGAGAACCGGGCAATATAACAAACCGGTGGGTGACACACAATGCAGATTGATCCGCGACAACGCCTGACGAGCGGTTGGCGGCTGGGCCATTTATTCGTCGCGAAGACGGTTACAATCGGCGGAGACAAAGCGCCATGAACGATTTGGCGATTCGGATCGACCTGCGGCGAGACCGTGCCGGTCAAAGTAGTGGGAGCAGTGGGAGTCGGATGGTGAAACACACTCATCGATGGGGCATGGCTCCGTTCATCGCGTTGGCTGCGATGATTTCTTGGTGTTCGTCGGCAGCTCTCGGCAAAGAACCGCCAGCGTTCCACATCGTCGGATATCTGCCCGATTATCGGGTTGCGGATTTCAACGCAGAGTCGGCGAAATATCTCACCGATCTGGTTTATTTCTCGGCCGAACCGACGGCGGACGGCGCGTTGAAACGCGATCGACTGCGGAATGATCAGCTCGGAGCGTTGCAGGCGATCAAGTCGCGACATGGCGTCGCGTTGCTGCTGACGGTGGGCGGATGGGAGCGATCGGCGGGATTCGCCGAAATGGCCGCTTTGGAGACGACTCGCGCGCGATTCGCGGTGAACGCCAGGCAGTTCTGCCTGGAAGAGCACTTCGACGGCATCGACCTCGATTGGGAACACCCGGCCGATGATGAGCAGCGGAAGAACTACGATCGCCTCATCACAGCGATGAAGCGCGAGTTCCAAACTCACGAGCTACAACTGACCGTGGCCATCGCGGCATGGCAGGTTCTTTCGCCCGAGGCGATCGCCGCCGTCGACCGAGTCCACCTGATGGCCTATGACAACGAGGGGCGCCACGCCACGTTCGACGATGCCACGTCGGCCGTCCAACGCTTGCTCAAAGCGGGCGTGCCCGCCGCCAAAATCTGCCTGGGCGTTCCGTTCTACGGTAGGGAGGTCCGGCAAGGCGGCCGATCGCTCACCTATGCCGAGATCGTGCGCAAGTATTCTCCGGCGGCCGATACCGACGAGGTCGACGGCTTCTATTTTAACGGTCCCGGCACGATCGCGCGGAAAACCCGCTTCGCTCGTGCCGGGAAACTCGGCGGGATCATGATCTGGGAACTCGGCCAGGACATAGCCGACGAGCGGTCGCTCTTAGAGGTCGTCGCTGGCGCTAGCCGACAGCCTTAGTCAGAACATTTCAACCTAACCAAACAGGCCCAAGGCGGCCGGCACGTCGATTTCGCACGGCGAACTGTCGCCGGAGAAGACCGCATCGATGGCCTGCGTTGTCAAGTCGCCGTCCCAGGTGCTGGACGCCGCCGTCGCTGTGAAGGGAGCGGCGCTTTGCCCGCCGGTCGTGGTGTTCGCCGGTACGATGGCGGCTGCGCTGGCGTCGGTCGACGTGCCGGTCGCTTCCGCTTCGGCGGTCGTCGAATTGAGAATCGCCGCGGAATGGAGCGTGGCTTGGGAAGGGGCTCCGCCGATCGGGGTCGTTCCGGAGGTGCTGGCCACCACGAACCCATCGCACGTCTGTTCGAGTTGGGTCCAGGTGAGCTGCCCCGGCTGATCGAATCCCCAAGGATTGTAGAGGGTAAAGGTGCCGGTCGAGGCGTTGTAGCCCAAGATCGCATAGGCGTGCGAGGCGACGAGCCCGTAGTTGGCCACCGCCGTGCCGATGGTAACCGCCTGGTGCGCCGCCAGCGCATTGATCGCGTATTGCTCGGCGGAGTTGGTCATGCCGTAGTCTGTGGCGTTGTGGCCGAGAACCTGCGCGTCGACGGTGGCCATCCAGCCTCCCTCGATCGACGCATACGAGTTCTGGCCGCTGCGACCTTCCTTGCCCGTCTGGTCCCATTCGGCATAGGCCTTTTCCAACAGCGGGATCCACAGGGAGTTGGCCGAGTTCTTGTCGCTCGCGCCGTAGTCGGCGTAAACCAGCGCGCCCGACGAGGTCGTGGGCAGCTTGCCGTTGACGGTCACGTAGTCGGCCGTGCCGGTACCGCTGGTGAAGCCATCGCTCCAACTCGCGGTGCTCGAGTTGTAACTTTGGCCATAGGTGCCTGTGTAGAAGCGGACGGTGTAGGTGCCGTCGCCGTTGTTGATGATCATGTTCTCGATCGCGCTCGGATTGCTGTTCGCGATCGTGCCCAGCGACGAGATGAAATAGCAGTCGCCCAATTCGCCCTGGAACTCATCGTTCGTGCTCGGCGTCCGCGGGAAGAGCGAGCCCGAGACCGTGTTATAGACATAGGACGGGTCGGAGAGCGTCGGCAGGTCGGTGCCCAGGAACCATTTGCCGATCAGATCGTTCAATTGGGTGGCAGAACTTCCCGACGCCAGATTGCCGAGCGTGCTGCCCAGGTAGGTGGCATTGGCCGTGTTGCCGTTGATGACGTCGCCGGCCAGCACTTGCACGTAGCCGGGCATGTTCAGCTTCGTTGCGTTGCCGAGAATGGTCTTCAGATCGCTGAATTCCGAAGCGGTGACCGCACCCTTGGCCGACACGCTATCCAAGATCTGGATCATGTCGTTGCGGCTGATCGAGCCATCCGCGTCGAGGCTCTGGACAAGGCTGCCCAGCGTCGCGTTTTGCAAGCCCAAGAACGTGCTCGCTGCCTGTACGGTGACCGTTGCCGAGGCGCTGGTCGAACCCGTTTTCGCGCTCACCGAGTAACTGCCGCTCGTGTGTCCGGCGGTAAACAGCCCGCCTGTCGTGATCGTGCCACCGGTGGCCGTCCAAGTGAAGGAAGGCTGGGCGGTCATCACATTATGGAACTGGTCGTATGCCTTGGCGGTGAATTGCTGTGTCGCGCCCTGGGCCAGGCTGGCCGTACCCGGCGTGACCGCGACGCTCGTCGCCGTCTGACCGACGATCAGTGTCGCGGCGTCCGAAAGCGCGGCGTTGCTGGCCGACGCCACCTTGATGCCGTAGGTGCCGGCCAGGTTGAACGTGTACGTGGCATTCACGCCCGACGCACTGATGGTCGGCGAGGCTGCACCCGCGGCGGTCGTGGTCGTCGACCATTTAAAGGCCGGCTGGGTGACCATCGCCTTGCCGAACTGATCCAATCCCTGGGCCACCAGTTGCTGATTCGTCCCCGTCACGTGCAACGGTGCGCCCGTTGAAACGGTCGTGTGGCTACTGGTGGTAATGGTGATGCTGGTGAGCGTTTGCGAGACAGTGATGGTCTTTGTCGTGCTGACGGACAGGCCGCTGGGGTCGACGATCTTTGCCGTGAAGCCATAGGTGCCCGCCTCGTTGAAGGTGACGGTCACGTTCTGGGCCGCGTTCGTGCCGTTCGCACTGAACGTCGCAGTGCCTCCGGCCGGCTCCGAGGTGAGCGACCAATCGTAAACCAGCTTCGAGGCGCCGGCCGCATCGTTGCCCAGTACCGACAGCGACGCGGTTCGGCCCGTGACGCTCGTGGCGCCATTCAGCGTGATGGCGTGCACGACGGTGGGTGGCGTATGGACGGGCGTCGGCGTGCCGCTGAGCAGTAGACGCGGTTCCACCTCTTCGATGCGCAACGCGGGTGTGCGGGTCCGCGACGATTTCTTGGGCTGGGATTGCGAACGCCGCGTGCGCTCAGAGCGCGGAACGAGACCTGCCATAAGCCTCCCGTCTCAGTGTGGTGCGATTCGAGGATGGCGGCCGCACGATTGCGGCCGTAGACCGAACGGTCATCGAGATGCCATCAGAACCGTAGGTCACGATCTGGCCGGAGGCAAATCGCGGAGGGCGGCACAGCACACTTTCCGGCCCCGGGCAGGCACCGGTTTGCACCGAGCGCTAGTCGATTCGCAGTGCGGGGGGAACCGGAACAGGATCGGCACAATCGCTAGGGCAGTGCGATTGCGCGCTAGACCGAGCGGTCTTACTCGGAAAATACTACAGAAAACAACCACGCCGCGACTAATCTTCATCCCGTTCGATGGCGGGCGGCATGTCTCGGCCGGCGTCTGGCATGGTCCAGCGGTCTGCCGCAGTGCCCCAAGAGGTCTCTTGCTCACGTTCGATGAACCGTAGCGAGTCGTCGAGGGCGGCTTGCAAACGGCGGCTGGTAAGCAAAGCGGCGATATACGGGTCGGCCCAGGGCAGAACGTCTTTGGGGCCCATCACCAGATCGGACTCGGCCGGATTCGTCTCGGGAACGTCGACCACGACACAGCGGGAAACTCGAGAGGGCATGCGATCGCTTCCTTTCTTCAATGGCCACGGCCGGCTGTCGAGGTTGGCCCAGTTCGCGCCGGCCGAACAGCTTATGCACGTTGCCGCATCTTTACGTCAAACTCGGACTGGCGAGCCCTCGATTGCAATTTCGAGGCCAAATCCCATTAGACCATAGCGAAGGCCGGCGGCTCTTCTCGCAGCGCCTCGCAGGATAACGACTTAGTGCCACGGCCGCCAGCACTCGGTGGTGCTGGTCGAACCCGTCGCGGAGAGCAGCCATTTGAAATCTCTACAGACAACATGGGCGCCGCGGGAATCATCCGGCCAGTCCGCAACCGAGGAAAACCCTCTGATTTCCAGCGTGCTGCACTCGACGGAAAATTCGTCGCCGCTTATGCCCCGTCCCCATCTTGGGCCACCTTTTCCAGCGACGGCTTGGCAAGGCGGTGTTTGAGATACTCCACGGCCTTGTCGAGCGGCGGGTCGAAAACCGGGTCGAGCCCGGCGCCGCCAGACTTTCCGGCCATATCACGTTTCCGCCGGCCATCGGCCGCACGCATCTGCTCCTCCTGGCTGAGCGGCACGCCGAAACCTTGATCCGGTTTCACTCCCCACTCGTCCTCTTCGCGGGCGGTAGCCGAGCGGTGGATGTTGATCTCGTTCGGCCGCCAATAGGTGGCGACCGTGAGCTTCAGCGCGCTCTTCCCCCCTTCCAACGGAATGACGTTTTGCACGGTTCCCTTGCCCCAGGTTCGCTCGCCGATGACGATCGCTCGGTGATGATCCTGTAAACAGGCGGCCACGATCTCGGCGGCACTGGCCGTCCAATGATCGACAAGGACGACCATCGGCCAGTCGCCGTAGCGTCCCTTCCCTGATGCTCGGAATGCTTCCAGGTTTTGTTTCTTGTCGCGACCGCGCGTGGTGACGATGATGCCCCCCTTCACAAAATGGTCGCACGTGCCGACGGCCGTGCGCAGGATGCCGCCGAAGTTGTGCCGCAGGTCGATGATGAGGCCGCGGACCTGCCGTTTCTCCAGGTCGCGCAGGGCGTCCTCCAGCTCACCCAGCGTCTGTTCGCCGAAGCTGATGATGCGTACGTAACCGATCTCGGGATGATCGGCCAAGACATAATTCCACCGGCCGCTCTCATCGCGGGTGTCGCCCAGCACGCTGGGAATCTTGATGATCGCGCGCACGAGCTGGATGTCGCGCGCGGTCGTCTCGCCGGGGTGCAGGATGGAGAGGGTCACGCTCTCGCCCGGCTCGCCGCGCATCCGGCGGCGCGCCTCTTCGTATTCCATGCCTTCGGTCGTTTCGCCGTCGATGGCCACGATCTGGTCGCCCGCCAAGATGCCCGCCTCGAAGGCCGGTGTGCCGATCATCGGGCTCGTCACCGTGAGACGCCGCGTGGCCGGATCGATGACCACTTCCACGCCGATGCCGCCGAACTTTTGGTCGAGTTGTTGCCGGAATTCGAGCGCCTCCTGGGGCGGCTCATAGGCCGAGTAGGGATCGCCCAACTGGTTGATCATGCCGGTGAGGGCGGCTTCGAACAGCCGCCGTTCCTCCACCGGTTCGATGTAATTCCGGTCGATCTGCTTCAGCGCTTCGATGAAGGTGTCGGACATCTGCCCGTAGCGGCTGCGGTAGGCGCTATCGGCCTTCACATAACAGGCCAGCGACACCAAGGCCACGGCAAACAATAGATAGAGGTTGCGTCGGGGCATAAGGGCTCGGTCGAGCGAAAGGATGTTCGGACGCTTTGATTTTATCCGGTCATGGGGCGCGGCGTCAGTGGCCAGAGAATCGGCAAGTCCCGCTCGGCTTACGTGTCGGTGAGTAACCTCATAACCGTTGTCGCTTCCGATCGGCATCGCTGATGCTTCGACCACAAGGGCTCGGACCATGGATCAGACTGGGGGACCGGCGGCTTGGCCGGAAAAACTTTTTGACAACCCGGCTCGCTCCGGGTATCGTCACCCTGGTATCCGTTGATGGGTTGGTCCTGGCCGCGAATGGCCAGGAAATGCCCGGCGACGGACGGAAAGACCTACCTTGGCAGATGCTCGCGACGCCCCGGCATCTGCGGATGCCGGATACGCCGGGCCACCGGCGACCCACCCCGGTACGTGCATGCCTTTGAGAAAGTCGCTCTTGAGACACTTGGCATTCTCGAGACAGCCGGCATTCATGAAAGACTTGGCATTTTCGGGCCGCTGGCCAGCACCACGGCCCGTTTTGAGAATCGCTCCCGCCCCGACCGACCCACCACGCTAAAACCGTAACAAGAGGAGAAGGTGCATGCTTACCGATCGCATTGGCCGTCGTGGATTTCTGACCGTGGGTGCCGTCGGCGGCCTCGGCCTATCGCTGGCCGACTTCTTCCGCCTCGAACGGGCCAACGCCGAGCAAAAGAATTACGACTTCATCGAGGCCAAGGCGAAGAGCGTGATACATATCTTTCTGCCGGGCGGCATGGCCCAGCAGGAGTCTTTCGACCCGAAGCCGTTCTCGCCACTGGAATACCGAGGCGAGATGAAGCCGATCCCCACCACGATCCCCGGCGCCGAGTTCTGCGAGGTGCTCCCCAAGACGGCCGCCATTGCCGACAAGATCACGGTCGTGCGCTCCATGTCGCACGGCGAGGCGGCGCACGAGCGCGGTACGCACAACATGTTCACGGGCTATCGCCCCAGCCCGGCCTTGATCTTCCCCAGCATGGGTAGCGTCGTGAGCCACGAATACGGCCCGCGCAACAACCTGCCGCCTTACGTTTGCGTCCCCAGCGTGCCGAACGAGTTCGCGGGCACGGGGTATCTGAGTTCGTCCTTCGCACCGTTTGCCCTCGGCTCCGACCCGGCGAACAACGGGTTCAAGGTGCTCGACCTCTCCACGCAGGGAGGCGTCGACGAGAACCGCTTCAACCGCCGCCGCACGGCGTTGCAGGCCGTCAACGACTATTTCTCGAAGAAGGAGAAATCGGACGCGCTGTCCGCGATGGACACCTTCTATGACCGGGCCTACAGCCTCGTCAGCTCGCAGCAGGCCCGCGAAGCGTTCAACATCGACGCCGAATCGCCCGGCGTTCGCGACGAGTACGGCCGCAATCAGGCCGGCCAACGCATGCTCATGGCCCGCCGACTGGTGGCCGCGGGGGTGCGTTTCGTCACGCTCACCTACGGTGGCTGGGACATGCACAACGCGATCACGCAGAGCATGCGGCAACAGATGCCGGCCTTCGACCAGGCGTTCGCCGCCCTGATCACCGATCTCGATCGCACGGGCTTGCTCAACGAGACGCTGGTCATGGTGTCGTCGGAATTCGGCCGCACACCCAAGATCAATCAGAACGCGGGCCGCGACCATTGGCCCAAGGTGTTCAGCGTGGTGCTCGCCGGCGGTGGCGTGAAACGCGGCTCGATCTTCGGCTCGTCGAACTCGACTGCCAGCGAGCCCGAGGAAGAAGAGATCGGACCGGCCGACCTGGCGACCACGGTCTACAACCAACTCGGCATCGTCGCCGACAAGGAACTGATGGCCCCCGGCAACCGCCCGATCGAAATCGTCGATGGCGGCAAGGTTCGCAAGGGCCTCCTCGCCTAATCTTACTCCCTCTTCCTCCGGCGGGAGAGGGCAGGGTGAGGGCGGCCCGAAGCGCGCAGCGGCGATTTCGCTCGCGCGCCTCTGCCCACATCCTGGCAAGCAAAGTCCTGCTCGCTCGGGACGGATTCAGAAATCGCGCATTCTTGGATTCAAAACATGACCACGCTTCACCGTCTTTTCATCGCCGGCTTGGTCCTAGTCTTCGCGTCGGACATGGCGCTCGCCCAACAACGTCGCCGTGGCTTCGGTGGACCGCGGTTGGGAGCCATCGTTCCCTACGGGGGACAAAGGGGAACGGAAATCGACGTGGCCTTCAATGGCGACGATCTCGATGATGCCCAGGAAATCCTGCTCTACTACCCCGGCATCAAGGTGCTGAGCCTGGAAGCAGGGAACGATAAGACCGTCAAAACCAAGCTCCAGATCGCCGCCGACTGCCGCATCGGCATCCATGCCATGCGTGTGCGCACGGCGAGCGGCATCAGCAACCTCCGTACGTTCAGCGTCGGCGCACTGCCCGAAGTGGCGGAAGTCGAACCGAACAGCGAGTTCACGACGCCGCAGAAGATCAACCTCGACGTCACCGTCAACGGTTTTGTGAACAACGAAGACGTCGACTATTACGTCATCGAGGCGAAAAAGGGTGAGCGGATCACGGCCGAGATCGAAGGCATCCGGCTGGGCAATTTCTTCTTCGACCCGGTACTGTCGATCCTCGACAAGAATCGTTTTGAATTGGCCACCTGCGACGATGCGGCACTCGTCTGGCAAGACGGCGTGGTATCGATCGTGGCGCCGGAAGATGGGGCTTACACGGTGCAGGTCCGCGAAAGCGCCTTCGGCGGCAACGGCGCCTGTACTTATCGCTTGCACGTCGGACGCTTCCCGCGGCCCACGGCGGCGATCCCCGCCGGCGGCAAGCCCGGAGAAACCCTCGCCCTGCGTTGGCTGGGTGACATAACGGGCGAACGGACAGAGAGTTATGTCGTTGCGGCCGACGGTGGGCTGCCCAGCGGCCTCTTCGCCAAGGACGACAAGGGGGTGGCTCCCTCGCCGAACGCATTCGTACTCGACGGCTTGAACAACGTCATGGAAGCTGAGCCGAACGATGCGCCGGCCAACGCGCCGGTCTTCGAGGCTCCGGCCGGCCTGAACGGTGTGATCGAGAAGGACGGCGACGTCGACTTCTTCAAATTCTCCGCCAAGAAAGGGCAGCAACTCGACATCCACGTGCTGGGGCGCGGCATTCGTTCGCAGCTCGATCCGATACTTTATGTCCACCGCGAAGACGGCGCGGGCATAGCCGGCAACGACGACAGCGGTGGCCCAGACAGCTATCTGCGTTTCAATCCGCCCGACGACGGCAATTATTTGGTGAGCGTGCGCGACCATTTGGGCAAAGGGCGCGTCGATTACGCTTACCGCGTGCAGGTCGAGCCGGTCAAACCGGCGCTGACGCTCGGGCTGCCCGAGCGGCGACAGTATTTCGACGTGACGACCAGCGTGCCGCAAGGCAACCGGATCGCGATTCTCGTCAGCGCGCAACGGAAGGACTTCGGAGGCGACTTGCTGCTCGATATGAAGGAGCTGCCGGCCGGAGTCACCTTTGAGACGGTACCGATGGCGGCCAACCAGACCCAGGTGCCGGTACTCTTTACCGCGGCGCCCGGCGCCACGCTAGCCGGGGCGTTGGTCGATATCGTCGGCCGCCCGGCCGATTCGAACCTGCATGTGGAGGGACACGTGGAGCAGGTCACGGGCCTGGTGCGGGGCCAGAATCAAGTGCTCGTGTGGGGCCACACGGCCCATCGCATGGCGACGGCCATCACCGCCGAGGCGCCGTTCAAGATCGACATCGTCGAGCCCAAGGTGCCGCTCGTCCGCAATGGGGCGATGGCGCTCAAGGTCGTGGCCACGCGCAAAGAAGGATTTACGGCCCCGATCGCCCTGCGAATGCTCTATAACCCGCCGGGCGTCGGCTCGTCGGGTGACATCAAGATCGAGGAGGGGCAGACCGAGGCAGTCATACCGCTCACGGCCAACGGCGGCGCCGAAATCCGCCAATGGAAGATCGCCGTCATCGGCCGCGCCAACGTCGACGACGAAGGGGTGATGGTGTCGTCGCAACTGGCGAACCTGGAAGTGGCCGAGCCTTTCGTCCAGTTCGCCTTCAATGCCGCGGCCTGCGAACAGGGCCAGGAAACCGACCTGGTGGTGAAGGTCACGAACAGCAAGCCGTTTGAGGGCGAGGCCGTGGTCGAACTGCTCGGTACACCCTTCGAAGTGACGACCGAGCCGCTCAAACTGAGCAAGGAAACGCCCGAGTTGGCATTTCATGTGAAGACGACGGCGAAGTCGCCGGCCGGTCGACACAAGACGCTGCTCTGCCGGGCGACGATCATGGCCAACGGTGAACCGATTGTGCACAACCTGGGCACGGGCGAACTGCGGATCGACACTCCGCTCCCGCCCAAGCCGGCCGCGGCGGCGCCCATGCCGGTGGCCGTGGCCGCTGCTCCACCGCAGCCGGAAAAGCCGCCCGAGAAGCGGCTCACCCGGTTGGAGCAGTTGCGGCTCGATCGCGAGAAGGCGCTGAAGGCGGGTACGGCCGAAACGCCGCCGGCCGCCGGCGGCGGACAGTAAGGATTGTGGTGGCAGATGAACAGTTAAAGAACTGATCCGAGGCGCACCCGTCGAGGGAGTGCCCGGAGAGGTTGCTGGAAAATTAGTGAATTACGGAGACCGATCGTGAACTCCTGGTTGCGTGTTACCGCGTGGCTGCTGGCCCTGATGATCTTTACCGAGGAAGGTCGGGCCGACGCGCCGCTCGTCAAGGTCGAGGTCTTTCCGCCGGACGTCGAGTTGAGCACCAGCCGCGATCGCCAAAAAGTGATCGTGGTGGCCACCCGGGCCGACGGCGTAACGCTCGATGTCACCGCCCAGGCACAAGCCAAGATCGTGAACCCGGCGCTGGCCAAGCTCGAGGGCTCGACGCTCTCTCCGCTGGCCGACGGCCAGACGACCCTGGAAGTAGGCTTCGGCGGCCAAACCCTGCAAGTGCCGGTCACCGTCAAGCAGGCTGCCGCCGACAGGCCGATCAGCTTCCAACTCGATGTGATGCCGGTCTTCATGCGAGCAGGCTGCAATACGGGTAGCTGCCACGGGGCCGCCCGAGGCAAAGACGGCTTCCGTTTGTCATTGTTCGGTTTCGATCCGGCCGGCGACCATTTTCGTCTCACGCGTGAGTTGGGCTACCGGCGTATCAACCTCGCGTTGCCGGCCGAAAGCCTATTGTTGGAGAAGACGGACGGCACCGTGCCACACACGGGTGGCAAACGGTATGACCGCGACAGCGAATACTACCTGACGCTGATGCGCTGGCTCGAAGCCGGCGCCCCCTACGACCCGGGTGAAGTGCCCGCGGTGCTGAGCGTCGAACTCTATCCGAAGCAGGTCGTATTGGAAGGCGCCGGGGCGACGCAGCAGATGATCGCGCGGGCGAAATACGCCGACGGCACCGATCGCGACGTGACGAACCTGGCCGTGTTCCTCACCAACAACGACAATTCGGCGGCGATCACGTCGGACGGGCTGGTGACGGCGGCCAACCGCGGCGAGGCCTTTGTGATGGCCCGCTTTGCAACGCACACGGTCGGCAGCCAGGTGCTCGCCCTGCCCAAGGATTTGCAGTACACGCCCCCCAACGATCCGCCCGTCAATTACGTCGACGAGTTGGTGAACGCCAAGCTACAAAAGCTCCGCATCTTGCCGAGCGAATTGTGCAGCGACGAAGTCTTTCTGCGGCGGGTGACCATCGACATCAGCGGCCTGCTGCCCACCGAGCAGGAACATGCTGAGTTCGTAGCCGACCAGGATCCGGCCAAGCGGGCCAAGCTCGTCGACCGACTGCTGGAGCGCAAGGAGTTCTCCGAGATCTGGGCCATGAAGTGGGCGGAATTGCTGACCATCCGCTCGACGAACGACGTGAGCACCAAGTCGGCCTACCTGTATGCGAACTGGCTCTCGCAGCAGATCCAGAATAACGTGCCGCTCAACAAGATGGTGCAAGAGCTGCTCGGCGCGACCGGTGGCACTTTCAAGAACCCGGCCACCAACTACTACGAGGTCGAGCGCGATACGCTCAAGACGGCCGAAAATGTGGCACAGGTGTTCATGGGCATTCGCACGCAGTGTGCCCAGTGCCACAACCATCCGTTTGACCGTTGGACGATGAACGATTACTACAGCTTCGCGGCCTTCTTCGCCCAGATCGGCCGCAAGCGGGGCGAAGATTATCGCGAGATGATCGTCTTCAATTCGGGCGGCGGCGACGTCAAGCATCTCGTCGATGGGCGGGTGATGGCGCCCAAGTTCCTAGGCGGCGCGCAGCCCGATGTGGCGGGCAAGGACCGCCGGCAAATCCTGGCCCAATGGCTGGCCTCTCCCGAGAATCCGTACTTTGCTACGAGCGTCGCCAACCGTGTGTGGGACCACTTCTTCGGCATCGGCATCGTCAACCCGGTCGACGATGTGCGCATCAGCAATCCGGCCAGCAATCCCGAGCTCTATCAGGCGCTGGGCGACAAGCTGACTTCGTACAACTACGACTTCAAACAGCTCGTCCGGGACATCTGTAACTCCAAGACCTATCAGCGAGCCAGCGAGCGGAACCCCAGCAATGAGTCGGACGAACTGAACTTCGCCCACTCGCGCATCCGTCGCGTGCGGGCCGAAAACCTGCTCGACTGTATCTCGCAGGCCACCGCGGCCAAGGACAAATTTCCCGGCTTGCCGCTGGGGGCCCGCGCCGTGCAGATCGCCGACGGCCGCACGAGCACGTACTTCCTCACCACGTTCGGGCGTTCGACGCGCAACACGGTTTGTTCCTGCGAGGTCAACACCGATCCCAACCTGTCGCAGTCGCTGCACATGCTCAACGGAGACACGATCGAGGGGAAGATTCGCAATGGCGGAATGATCCAGGGGCTGCTCAAGGAAGGAAAGACGCTCGATCAGGTGATCGAGGCCATTTACGTCCGTTGCCTGACGCGCAAGCCGACGGCCGACGAACTGGCCAAGGTCAAAGCCGCGGTCGCCGGTGAGCCCAATCCCCAGCCCGCCCTGGAAGACGTGTTCTGGGCCGTGTTGAATTCCCGCGAGTTTGTGTTTAATCATTAAATAGGGCCTGTTCGACGCCGCATTGCGACACCGCGAAGCAGCGGTAAGGCATATAGCCCGCGGCATGGGCCAAAGATTGGCCCGGTCAATGTGGGCATTGCCCGACCTACGGACGGCAGACGGTTCCCTCCCCACTTTTCCCGCCTCCCTCGACCAATCCGATGCGATCTCACCTCACGTCTCTCGGTTTCACGCTCCTCTTCGGCCTATGCGGTGTGGCCGCCCAGGCTGACGAAGCCAAGCCGGCCGACCCGGCGGCGGCCAAGATCAACTACGCCGAGCACGTGCAGCCGATCTTTCGCGAGCACTGCTACACCTGCCACGGCCCCGATTCCCAGAAGAGCGATCTGGCGCTCGACAACTTCGCGGCCGTGATGCGCGGCGGAGCGAGCGGTGAGGTGATCGAGCCGGGCGATGCCGATGCCTCGCGTCTGTGGGCACTCGTCTCGCACACCGAGACACCCGAAATGCCGCCGCAGCAGCCGAAACTGGCCGACGCCAAGCTTGCGATCATCAAGCAATGGATCATCGGCGGCGCGCTGGAAACGTCGGGCTCGACGGTCAAGATCAAGAAAAAGCCGTCGATGGATTTGCAGGTTTCCGCGGGGAGCGGCAAACCGACCGGACCGATCGCCATGCCCGAACCGGGCAAGGTCGCGCGGCAACCGGTCGTCTACACGCCGCGCGCGTCGGCGATCACGGCCATCGCGTCGAGTCCCTGGGCGCCGCTGATTGCGGTGGCCGGACAGAAGCAGATCGCCATCTATAACTCCGATACAGCCGCGCTGCTGGCCGTGCTGCCGTTTCCCGAGGGGATGCCGCAGGTGCTGAAGTTCAGCCGCAGCGGAGCCCTGTTGCTGGCCGGCGGCGGACGTGGCGGCAAACAAGGCCTGGTGGCCGTGTACGACGTCAAGACGGGAGAGCGAGTTTTCACCGTCGGCGATGAACTCGACTCGGTGCTCGCGGCCGACATCAACAACAATCACACGCTCATCGCCCTGGGGGGCCCGCGCCGCGTCGTACGTGTCTATGCCGTGGCCGACGGGACGTTACAGTATGAAGTCAAAAAGCACACCGACTGGATCACCGCCGTCGAGTTCAGCCCCGACGGCGTGCTGCTCGCCACGGCCGACCGCAGCGGCGGACTGCTCGTCTGGGAGGCCGACACCGGCCGCGAGTATCAAAACCTGGCCGGCCACACCGGCGCGGTCAGCGACGTGAGCTGGCGCGACGATGCCAATGTGCTGGCCAGTTCGAGCGAAGACGGCACGATCCGGCTCTGGGAGATGCAGAACGGCGGGCAGATCAAGAACTGGCAGGCACACGGCGGCGGTACCGCCGCAGTCGAGTATACGCACGACGGCCGTCTCGTTTCGGCCGGCCGCGACAAGCAGGTCAAGATGTGGGATGGCAACGGCGGCCAACAGCGGGCCTTCGACGCCTTCGCCGACCTGGCCATGGAAGCGACTTTCACGCACGACGGCGGTCGCGTCGTAGCCGGCGATTGGGCGGGCGAGGTCCGCATGTGGAACGCGGCCGACGGCAAGCTCTTGGCCAATCTGCCGGCCAACCCGCCGACGTTGGAAATGGTGGTCGCCGCCGCCGCACAACAGGCCGCCGCGGCAGCCACTGCGGCTCAACAGGCTGCCAAAGAGCTGGCTGATGCGCAGGTCGCCGCTACGGCCCGCGCGCAGGAGCTCGAAGCCGCTAACCAAACAGTCGCCGCCGCGCAGGCCAACGTGAGCAAGACCGAGACGGAACGTGCCGCCGCGGAAAAGGCCGTTCCCGAAAAGACGGCTGCGGCCAAAACCGCGGCTGACCTGGCCGCGGCCGACAAGCAAGCGGCAGACAAGGCGGCAGCCGAGCAAGCCGATGCCGCCAAGGTCGTAACCGAGAAGCAGGCGGCGAAGAAGACCGCGGACGATGCGCTGGCCGCGGCCGACAACGACGATAACAAAAAGCGGGTCGAGCAGGCCGTGGCCGAACTGACGGCCGCCGAAAAGACCTCAGCCGAAAAACAGGCCGCGGCGAAAACGGCCGCCGACAAAGCCGCGGGATCGGCCGCCGCAGCCAAGCAGGCCGACGACCTTCGCGTCGCGGCGGAGAAGGATCTGCCTGGCAAGACCGCCGCCGCCAAGGCCGCGGTCGACGCACTCGCGGCTGCCAAGGCGGCCGCCGAGAAGAAGGCGGCCGAGAAGGCCGAAGCCGACAAAGTCGTGACAGATCGTAGCGCCAAGTCTCAAGCCGCCACCCAAACAGCTCAGGCAGCGGAGACGGCCGCGCAGCAAGCCGCCGCCGAAAAGGCCGCCTACGATCAGGCCCAGCAAGCCAAGCAAACGCAAACCGCGCAGGCGCAGTAGACGCGCCGGTCAGAGGTTGCGACTGCTGGTTGCCTTTAGCTGCGCGCCTTCGCCGACGGCTATCACCCGTTGCCGGAAGGCGCCGATGAATTCTCAGCGCGGTTCTCTCGCGCGACATCCTCGATCGATCGCTGGCGATCGACGATCGGCACACCGTTGGCCGCGGCGTGGCAAGCAAGCCGATCCAGGCCTCTCGGTTGACGAAGTCGAACCGGCTCTCCCCTGTTTTTCACCGCAGCGGTTGCTTGACACCTTGTCTGGCCAGGTATAGGATGCCTTGCCTGGCAAGGCAACCGTTGCGCGGGAGGAATAAATGCAATGCCTGTGAACTCCGATTTGTTGCGTGGGACATTAGAGCCGGTGCTGCTGGAGGTGATCGCCGCCGGCACGACCTATGGCTACGATATCGCGCGTGCCATCCAAGAGCGGAGCCAAGGCGAGTTGTTGGCCCAGGAGGGGACGCTCTACCCGGCCCTGCACCGCCTGGAGAAGCGCGGCTACCTGCGGGCCGAATGGAAGATATCGCCCGAGGGCCGCCGGCGCAAACACTATCGCCTGACGGCATCGGGGCAGCGACACTTGGAAACCCTGCGTCAGGAATGGGTCGCGTTCAGTCGCACGGTGAACCGTATGTTGGGGATCGCCCATGCCGTCCGCCCCCTCACCTGAACACGACGACGGTCAGGCGATCGAGCGAGGAGCCCTGCATCGGCTCGTCGGCGCCGTCGATCGCGAGACGTTGGCCGACATCGAGGCCGAGATCGCCGATCATTTGGCATCGGCCGCGGCCGAACAGATGCTCCGTGGCCAGGGGCCCGATCAAGCCGACGCGGTCGCGCGCCGGCGGTTTGGGGATATTGCGTCCGTGCGCCGCAAATGCTGGTGGATTCAAACAGGAGACCGGATCATGCTTCGTTGCTTGGCGATTGGCCTGGGGTGTACGTTGTCCGTCGTTGTGTTGGCGTTGGGCGTGGGAGGTTGGCGCGTGCAGGCGGCGTTGGCCGATCGTCTCGATGCCGTGGCGGATCGACTGGCTTCGCTGCATCGCGACCAGGAGAGGCTGCAATCGCGGGAAATACCCGAGATTCGTGGCCGCGCCCACTTCGCCGATGCTTCGCGGGTGGCCGCGAATGTCGAGATTCAGATCTGGAACGCCTCCGAGATGAAAGTCTTCCGGCGGGTGAGAACCGACGCCGAAGGCCGATTTCGTTCGCACCCGCTGCCGGCGGGCGATTATTTCATCTTCGCACCCCTGTTGACCGCCGACGCCAACGAGGCCTATGCCAACGTGCCCGGAAAGCGCTCGCTGCTTTACCGGCTTCAATCGCCACCCCTCTTCGCCTACCCCGGCACGCGATTGGACGAACTGACACTCGACCTGCGACTGCGCAGCGGCCAACTCAGCCTGGAGATGGTGAAGGAGCATGTGCCTGGGCAGGAAGCGAGCGTTGGGCCGGCCATCCGCTACCGATCGCAGCTTGTGCTCGCGCCGTTGGCGGTAAGAGGTGGGATGCCGATCGACCCCAACGGACCCGTCAGCGACGTTTCGTGGCCGCTCATAGGCGCTACCGACGATGGACCTTGGAGCGAGAATAAGTTCGACGTCAAATTCGGCGGAACGTCTGCCGAACCGTTGCAGAATTACCCGGTTCTGCTCCCCGGAGGGTATCAGGTCGCCGTGTACCTAGCGGCCGACATAGTTAGCGACACGCCAGTGAACGACGAGTCGAAACACGCACAGACTTGGCAGGCGGCGCGAGCGATCTGGGAACAAAACTTCCCATCTTACCCTCCCTTTGCCAAGCCAAAGGACTCCGTAGCGTTCGAGGTTGTCGAAGGAAAACGTACACATCTGCGTGTGATCGTTCCGGCGGCGATCGAGACGCGAGTATGCGATTTGTCGGAGCGGCAGAGCGAGAAATTCAACGAGATACGCGACGCGCTCGAACCCAAGCTCGCCAGAATCGAAATCCTCACCGGGCAAGCCCCCCTGCCCGCGGCCAATCCTTCCCAACCGTGACGAGTCTACGAAGTCGGGGAGTTGGTCTACGAGCAACCGACAAAACCGGATTTAGCTTCACAGGAATCGGCGTTTCACGGCCGATTCTGGCGCCCAAGGCGCTCGGACTTTCGGGTTCTGTCAACCGCTCTAAGCGCCGGTTAGCCCAGGGCCGCAAGAAAATCGGGCAGATCGTCCTCATCGATCACCCAGCCGCGGCAACTTGGCGCCCCGCAACGGCAGCGAATGGCCATCGGTGCCGGCCAGCGATAATCGACCGTAATTTCAGCGGACGGCCGAATCACCTCCTGAGCGAGCACGAACACGCGACGGTCGGCCGACGTGCCATCCCTGGTCTTGATGTCGAACCACTCGAATCGGCTGTTCGGTTCGCAACTGTGGTTGAGGAACTTGAACGGCGCGTCCGGCTCCAAGCTACGGTCGTCGCCCATGCTATAGCAGTACCGCGAGCTGTAGTCGGGTTCGTCTATCACCGTTCCGAGGATTTCGCCTATAATCTCGCCCTCGGCATAGAATCGGCGGGCGAAAACACCCAGTCCCACCCGGCTGCGGCGCACTTGCAAACTTCGCTTGGGCGTCCCTGAAGCTCGCTGCTGACAATTCCGGTGAAGAAGGTCCGGCGACATGCTCCCTCCCGCGGCTCTTGCCAGACCTGAGCGTCGTGAGCGTTCGATTCGCGAGTGGCGTTTCAGTGGATCACCCCTACCGGACAACACAAAACCCTTCGATAACCGCCACGAGCCGATCTGACACTGTGGTTGTCGATCGTAGCCGATGGCGGAGCGGCTGTCAGCTTCGCGCCCGCGGTGGCCGCAAACGAATTGGATAATGGGGGCTTTGCGTAAGCCATTCCTACGCTCTCAGAAACAAATGCAAAAAATTATGGAAAGTGGCTCCTCGCAGTCACAAGCACTGGTATATTGCAGCGGAGCTGTTCCTTCCGTTGGCGTTGAACCCGCGCTTATTGTGAAAACTCGACTCCTCTCCGCGCCGTTCGCGCATATAGATCCCCGCCGCATTCGTTGGGATTACGTCGCCCCTATTGGCACTTTGCATCTGCTGGCCTTGCTGGCGCTGGTGCCTTGGCTTTTTAGCTGGACGGGCCTGATCGTGTTCCAACTCGGTGTGTGTATTTTCGGGCAGTTGGGCATCCCGATCGGCTACCACCGATTGCTGACGCACCGAAGCTTTAAGGTGCCAAAATGGCTGGAGCGCTGTTTCGTCACGCTCGCCCTCTGTTCCGGCCAGAACACGCCCGCGCGGTGGGTAGCCTGGCACCGCATGCACCATCAGCACGCAGATGACCACGAAGACCCGCATAGCCCTCTCGTGGCTTTCTTTTGGTCGCACGTCGGCTGGCTGTTATACGACCGGGGAGGCACCCATGGCGCCGAGTCGTACTACAAATATGCCCGCGACGTGCTCGACGACCCGTTCTACATGTTTTTGGAGAAGAACCGGATCGCGTCGATCATGATCTACCTTGGCCACGCGGCGCTGTTTTTCCTGGTCGGCCTGGTCACAGGCTGGGCGGGTTCGGGCGAATGGTCGACCGGATTGCAATTCGGGCTCAGCGTGTTGGTGTGGGGGGTGATCCTGCGGACGGTTTATGTTTGGCATATCACCTGGGCGGTCAATTCACTCAGCCACCTTTTCGGTTACCGCAACTATGAAACGGGGGAAGGGAGCCGCAACAACTGGTTTGTCGCGTTCCTGACGGGTGGTGAAGGTTGGCACAACAATCACCATCACGATCCGTCGAGCGCCTCGGTGCAGCATCGCTGGTGGGAGGTCGATCTGAGCTTCTACATCATCAAGACGCTCGAGCGGATCGGCCTGGCCACGCATGTCGTGCCTCCTCGCCGAAAGCCCCGCCTTCGCCCCGATGCGACGGCCGCCTAGCCCAAGGCAGCTTGCCTTAGAGCGGCTGACAAAACACGGAAGCCGGAGCGCCGCGGGGAAAAAATCGGCCATGAAACGCCGATTCTGTGAATCTCTGTCCGGTTTTGTCGGTTGCTCTTAGATCGCCGCCCCAACACCGGTCGGCAGGTACAAGGCACGAGGGCTCGGTCGGCATACCACCGCCGCGCCAGTCGAAAGCGACGACCAATCGAGTCTTGGGAGCTCGGTCGTGTCGTCTTACCACTGGCGTAGAAGTGCCGGTCATTTCGAACCTGCACAGTCACCTCGACCGAGAAACTGCGGGACCGCGTGCTGGGCACCGTACCCGCTGCATCACCTGCCGTGCCTGCCGCGAAGCGGTTTAGTTCAACAGACTTTAAGAGCAACCGACAAAACCGGATCGAGCTTCGATAAATCGGCGTTTCACAGCCGATTTTTGACCCACGGCGCTCCGGCTTCCAGGTTTTGTCAGCCCCTCTAAGCGTCCGACACGGTAGACTTTGCGGCAGCGTGGGCCAGAATCTGCCCTGGGCCGGGCAACGTGCCCCGTGTCGGCCGATTGCTTTCGCCTTTCACCGAATGCTAAAACAACCCCGCTCGGAGGCAGTCGCCGCGGCCACGAGCGATCTTCGCGGCGGGTTCTTTTCAGCGGCTGGGTTGACTTCGACTTCGGTCCAAGTATCGTTGATCCGAAATTCTTCCCTTCCCGAAGGCGAAATCATGCAGCCCATCTTTTTCGGCCTCGTTTGTTTGGCGTTGGGGCAGGCCGCGCCGACTGCCGAGCTTCCGACCACCGGTTTTCGCGCCGTCGACTACGAACCCGACCTGCGTGCTCGAACCGGGCGCACCGGCACATGGGCCGACCTGCGGTGCACGATCTTGCAGTACCAGGGCGACTGGACGTTGATCCATTCGTTTGAAGGCAAGGAAGGATGGGTGCAGCGCGACGAAGTGGTGCCGCTCTCGCGCGCCGTCGAGCTGTTCACGCAAAAGATCGCCGCCGAGCCAGACAACACGTTTTGGTATCAATCACGGGCCAACGTCCACCAAGAGTTGGGCGATCTCAACGCCGCCCTGGCCGATCTCACTGAGGCGATCGGTCGCGAACCGAAGAACCACTATCTCTACAACAATCGGGCCGCCATCTATGAAGCACAGAAAGAATACGATCGGGCCGTCGCCGACTACAACACGGCGCTGAGCTTCAGCCCGCAGGAACCTTTCTACTGGGCCAACGCCGCCGGTACGCGATTGAAGATGAAAGACTACGCCAAGGCGATCGCCAACTGCGACCGCGCCATCGCCCTCGACGCGGCGTTCCCCGTGGCCTACCGGATCCGCGCCAGCGCTTGGGCTCGCCGCGGCGACCCCGTGCGGGCCTCCAACGATTTCTCCACGGCGGCGCGTTTGGACCCCGATGGCCCGAGTTCCTACGCATCGCCGGCTTGGACGCGGGCCACGTGCCCGGTGGCACGCTGCCGCGACGGAAGGCAAGCGGTCGAATTGGCCCGCCGCGCCTGCGAACTGTCGCAATGGAAGGATAGTTGGTGCCTCGACGTGCTGGCGGCCGCCTATGCCGAGGCACGCGACTTCAAAAGTGCCGTGAAGTATGCCGACGACGCCCTCAAGCTGGCGCCCGAACTGGATCGCCCGGAAATCTCCCAACGACTGAAGCTGTACCGCGAGGGCAAACCTTACCGCGAAGGTTGATCGGCCGTTTCAGCGATCAGGCGTCGGGGAATCGCGGATGATACGGTAGGCCGAAACTGGCGGCGACCGCCTCGTTGGTGATCGCGCCGTCCATCACATTGATGGCCCGTGCGATCGGCTTCAGTGTGCGTGCGGCGGCCTCGATGCCGCGCCGCGCGATCTGCATGGCCCAAGGAAGGGTCACGTTGCACAGAGCGTAGGTGCTGGTGCGGCCGACGGCGCCCGGCATGTTGGTCACGCAGTAGTGCAGCACGTGCTCCACGATAAACGTCGGTTCGCTGTGCGTCGTCGGACGGCTGGTGGCGACACAGCCTCCCTGGTCGATCGCCACGTCGATGATCACGCTCCCCGGCTGCATCAGTTTCAGGTCGTCGACATCGATCAGCCGTGGTGCCTTCGCGCCGGGAATCAGCACGGCGCCGATCACCAGGTCGGCCCGCTTGAGCTGCTCGCGGATGGTATGGCGGTCGCTGAACAGACAGTCGACGTTGGGCGGCATGACGTCGTCGAGATAACGCAAGCGTTCCATGTTGACGTCGAGGAGCCCCACGCTCGCACCGAAACCGGCCGCCACCTTGGCCGCGTTGGCACCCACCACCCCGCCGCCCAACACGGTGATGTGGGCCGGTGCCACACCGGGCACTCCGCCCAACAAGATGCCGCGCCCCATCTGCGGACGCTCGAGGTATTTGGCCCCTTCTTGGATGCTCATCCGGCCGGCGACCTCGCTCATCGGCGTCAACAGCGGCAGACGCCCCTGGTCGTCGCGGAGCGTCTCGTAGGCGACGGCCGTGACACCCGAGGCCAGCACCGCTTCCGTCAGCCTGCGGTCGGCCGCGAAGTGGAAGTAGGTGAACAGGATTTGGCCGCGACGCAAGAGAGGCCATTCGGGCTCGAGCGGTTCCTTGACCTTCATCACCAACTCGGCCTGGCCAAAAATCTCCTCGGGCCGCTCGACGAGCCGGGCGCCCTGTTCGGCATAACGCTCGTCGGGAATGCCCGAACCGAGTCCCGCGCCGGCTTGCACCAGCACGGTATGCCCCGCGCGCGTCAATTCCTCGACGCCGACCGGCAAGAGGGCCACTCGATACTCGTCGCGTTTGATCTCCTTAGGAACGCCGACAATCATTGGCGAAACAGCCTTCTATTCGGGTGTCGTGGGACAGAGGCGAGCGACCGCCGCGCGACCCATGAGTTCTCGTAGTCGCCCTACTATTACGCGCGACGGCATCCTCGGCAAATCCAAAAGACCGAGGGCCGCTACTTGGCGATCGGCTGCCCTTCGCCTTCGATCGGCTCGCGCTCGGCCGATTCGCGTTTGCGCAGATAGAGCTTGATCGGCACTTCGCTGAAGGGGAGGTTGTCGCGGAACACGCCGAGCAGATAGCGACGATAGTTTTCGCTGATTGCGTGCGGATGGTTACAGAACAGCACGAGCGTCGGCGGCTCGGCACCAACTTGCGTGGCGTAATAGATCTTCGGCTGGCGGTTTCGATCGAGCGGCGGCGGGTTGCGTTCCACCGCGCTCTTGAGCAGGCGGTTCAGATCGGCCGTGCTGACGCGCGTGCCGGCCTGCTTGAACAGCATTTGGCCATGGTTCAGAAGCGCCTTGACGTTCTTGCCGGTCTGGCCGGTGATGAAGGCGATCGGCACGTGCCGCATGCTGCGGAAGGTATCGCGGACGTAATGCACCCATTTCTCGGTCGGTAAGGTGCCGGCGAGCAGGTCCCACTTGTTGACGACGAAGATGCACGGTTTGAACTGCTCGGCGATATAATCGCAGAGCTGCTTGTCGACCTTGCTGATGCGCTCGGTGGCGTCCAAGAAGAGCAGCACCACGTCGGCCCGGCGGATGCTGCGCTCGGCCCGGTGCGTGCTGTAAAAATCCATGTCCGACGAAAAGCTCTTGCGCCGCTTCAGGCCGGGCGTGTCGATGGCCATGAAGGCCTTACCATCGAGCTCGAATCGCACGTCGACGCTGTCGCGCGTCGTACCCGGCACCTCGCTGACGATCATCCGCTCGGCCTGGGCCAGCGTGTTGACGAACGTGCTCTTCCCCGTGTTGCGGCGACCGACGATGGCCACCTTCATCACAGGTTCGGGGGGCGGCTCGATAGGGCTCTCGGGCAGCCGCTCGAAGATCTCGTCGAGCAGCTCCTGCTTGCCCCGGTTCTGCTGAGCGCTCGTGCGCACGAGCTTGCCGCGACCGAGCCGATAGAACTCGTTCGCCTGCGCGTCGAGCGATTCGGCATCGGTCTTGTTGGCCACGCAGATGACGGGCACCTTGGTGTACCGCAGCCGCTTGGCGACCTCTTCGTCGAGCGGCACCAGGCCGTCCCGCGCATCGACCACGAACAGGATGATGTCGGCCGACTCGATCGCCATCTCGATCTGGTTTTCGATATGGCCGGTCAGGTTGTCGGAGTCCTCGATTCCCATGCCACCGGTATCGACCAGCTCGAAGTAGCGGTCGCCCACGCACATCAGGTGCGTGAGCCGGTCGCGCGTCACGCCGGCCTGGTCGTCGACGATGGCGACGCGGCGGTTGATGAGCCAGTTGAAGAGGCTCGATTTACCGACGTTCGGACGGCCGACGATGACAACCTGCGGAACAGCCATAACGATCAATACTAGACGGAACGGCTAACTCGGTAAACCGGGAATTGGGCGGCCTGATGAGCCGTTCGAGGACGTATTCGCTCGCAGCGCCGGTCTATTGCCACGGGAGCGGACAAACAGGGTCGCGAATATCACGCGGCCAGGCAACGTCTGCCAAACTGGCAAGCAGTCTCGGGCTAGGCTGGCTTGACCGTGATATGAAAACTCTGTGGTGCCGAATTGCCCCCCGACGACCGGAGGATGACCGTAAGCGTGGCCATACCAGACTGGCCTGCGGCCGGGGTGAAGGAGAGGGCGCCAGTTGACGACACCGTGGGCGCCTGGCTGAAGAGTGCTGGATTGGAGTCGGCGGTCACTTGGAATCGCATGGAACCGCCCCCCGCGCCATTCGAGCGGGCCGACACGATCGTGGCCCACGGATTGACCACGCTCGGGCCGCTGTTCATGGCCACGGTCTGATCGGGCCCTTTGATGAACGAGGGGCGGCCTTGCGCGTAACCATGCCCGTAAGAACGACGCCGATACGAATTGCCATAACCTCGGTGATATCCACGCGATCCCGTTAATCCGCGGCCGTGTGTCGCCCCAACGACGGTCGTCGTGCCAGGAGTGGTTGCGACAACACTCGTCCCCCCAACGCCCGTCGTGGTCGATGGCGAGTTCTCTGGATTCTGCGGCGCTTTGGCCGAAGGAGTCGCCTCGTTGGCGTTCTTACCGTGCGACTTTGCGTGTTGGGCGGCAGGCGACGCGTGCTTGGCCGAGTCTGTGTGAGGTTTGCCTTTCGTTTGGCCTGCCGGGTGATGCGCCGAGCCGTGATGGGCCGGCGGGTGATGCGCGCCGCCGTGGCCGCCGGGGTGGCCACCCTTGGCCAAAACAGATTCCGCCTGGAAGGCTGCTATCGACGTCGCCAGGAGGAAGAGGGAAAGCCTGAACATGGTGTTGTTTCCTCTCGTTAAAGACCGCCGAACATTGGCGCTTGTGTCGTCGAACGGATCGAAAGCAACGCCTATGCCGATTCCAACGGCGCTGGCGAATTTGGGGGCTTTGAGCTATCGATTGCCAAAAAGTAACGTCTGACGACAGTGAGGTGCCTAGCGGCTGTCATCAAATCGACTGCGGTAGCACGGGTGATCGCCGCTTCGGGTGCGTCGTCGTGGAACCAATCGTGGAACCACGGGGCGGTTTGCGTGGGGTGTGAGGGGGATTAAACTGAGGCCACTCGCCCGACCACCTGAGGAGCACGCCATGTTGAGATCGTTTGTCTGCTGTGGGTTGTTGTTCGGTTGCCTGTCGGCGCAGGCGGCCGAACCGACGCTCAAGGCCCTCATCGTCGACGGCCAGAACAATCACGACTGGAAGTCGACCACGCCCCTGTTGAAAAAGCATCTCGAAGACGCGGGGCTGTTCACGGTCGATGTGGCGACGACGCCCGCCAGCGGCGACCTCAGCGACTTCCGGCCCCGATTCGCCGATTACGACGTCGTCGTGTCGAACTACAACGGGGCGGCGTGGCCCGAGGAGACGCGGCGCGATTTCGAGCGGTACATGAGCGGAGGGGGCGGCCTGGTGGTCGTCCACGCCGCCGACAACTCGTTCCCCGAATGGCCGGCCTACAACCAGATGATCGGTGTGGGTGGCTGGGGCGGCCGGAACGAGAAGTCGGGCCCCTACGTCCGCCTGCGCGAAGGCAATTTCGTCCGCGACACCTCGCCGGGCGGTGGCGGCAGTCACGGCACCCAACATCCGTTCCTGGTCGTGGCGCGGAATACCAAGCACCCGATCACCGCCGGCCTCCCCTCGTCGTGGTTGCACGCCGCGGATGAGTTGTACGACCGGCTGCGCGGCCCGGCCGAAAACCTGACGGTGCTGGCGACGGCCTTTGCCGACAAGAAGGAAGGCGGTTCGGGAGAACATGAACCGATGCTGATGGTGATCGACTACGGCAAGGGCCGTGTCTTCCACAGCACGTTGGGCCATAGTCCCGAGGCCATGCGCTGCGTCGGGTTCATCGTCACCTTGCAACGCGGTGCCGAATGGGCCGCCACGGGCAAGGTCACGCAGACGAAGATTCCCGACGATTTCCCGACGCCCGACAACGTGAGCGTGCGCTGATCGCTGCTCTGGTATTCGGATCTCGTCCGGCAGGCAATTCTCTCTCAACACGAAAGAACCCACGTGGCGAAAAAGAAGGCGGCTGCCAAAAAGGGGACCGAGGGTAAGCAGAAGCGGAAGTCCGCTAAACCGGCTAAGGGCAGCACCATCAAGCCGCCGCCCGCACCTCCGCTTTTGCACTGCGCCGAAGTCGGCGCACCGCTCTCGCAAGACCAGGCGATCCGCGAACGCTTGCGGCTCTATCCCCGCGCGACCACCAAAGAGATCATCGCCATGTTCGAGCTGGAGGGATTGAAGATCACGCCCGAAGCGGTCAAGAAGGCCAAGGGCGAAACGCGGTAGGCAACGCGGCACCTTCTCCGGGAAGCGCCGGAATTCCCGTGCGTTTGCCGCCGATCCTCAGGAGAGCCAACGAAACCAGCGCAGCGCCAGAACGAAAGTGATCGTGCCCCAGGCGGCCAGGCCGGCGACCTCGATCCACAGCGATGACAGCGACGCGCCTTCGAGCATCACCCCTCGCAACGCATCGATCAGCAGCGTCAGCGGCAAGGTTTTGATGGCGGGTTGCACGACGGCGGGAAACCGCTGCGACGAAAAGAAGACGCCCGACAGCAGCCACATCGGCAGCATCACCAGGTTCATCAGGCCCGACACCGTCTCCAGCGTCTTCGCGCGGCTGGCCACCAGCAGCCCGATACCGGCGAAAGAGACGGCGCCCAGAAAGATTAAAAACACCAGGCTGAGCACGTTTCCGTAGATCACGACGCCGAAGGCCAGACGCGCGAAGAGGAGGATGATCAGCACCTCGGGGATGATGAACACCATGCGGCTGATCATGATACCAGCCAAGAAGTCAGTCCGGCGCATGGGCGTGGCGAGAAACCGCTTGAGCAGCTTGCGGATGCGCATATCGACGATGACGTAGCCGACGCCCCACAAGCCGCCTCCCATCAGGCTCATGCCGAGCAGGCCGGGGACGAGAAAGTCGATGTAACGGCCGCCCGGCTCGTCGAGAGGGTGATCGCTGGCGGTGGCAATGTCCTTCCTGCCCGCGGCCCGTTGCAGGGCGTCGTCGACCGCGTTGCGGGCGAGCAGGCTTTCGGGCCGCGTCGGGTCGAAGAAGAAATCGTAATGCGGTGTCGCTGTGGGCGCGGCGGCCACCACCAACTCGGTCCGGCCTGTGCGCAGCCGCAAGCGGCATTCGTCGCGGTCGTGTACCGAGGGCACGAACCGCTTGTCGGCCTGCAAGGCTTGCAGCGCCGTGTCGGCCGACGCGCCGCTCTCGATATCGACGGTGATCCGCTCGACCGGCTTGTTGCGGAAGGCGACACCCAGTCCGACCGTCATCAACACGGGGAAGCCATAGACCCAGAAGACAGCCTCGGGCTCGCGGTAGAACTCCCGCAAGCGGGCCACCACCAGTTGCCACAATGGATGTCCGCGGCCCTGTACTCGTTGGGAGACCGCGGGTATCTCCGCTCCGGCCTGTGAAGGATTCATCGCGGCTCCTCGTCGCGGAGATGGCGGCCCGCCAACTTCACAAACACGTCTTCCAGGCTGGCGTGCCGCGTGGTCAGGCTCGTCAACTGCACGTCCCGCGCAGCGAGTTCGGACAACAACGCGGGGATCGTGACATGCGGCTCGGCCACCGAGAGAGAAAGACGGCCATCTTCCGCCCTGACGGCACTCACGCCGGGCAAACCGGCGAACGAGTCGGGCGGACACTCGCGGTCAACCGTGAATTCGATCACATGCTCGCCGCCCAGGCTGGAGATCAACTCAGCGGGGGAGCCGAGAGCGATCACCCGGCCGTGGTCGACGATCGCCACGCGGTCGCACAGACGTTCGGCCTCGTCCATGTAGTGTGTGGAGATGAGCACGGTGCGTCCCTGCCGCCCGAAGTCGCGAATGATCTCCCAGAGTTGCCGGCGCGATTGCGGGTCGAGCCCGGTGGTCGGCTCGTCGAGAAAGAGCAATTCCGGATCGCCCACCAGCGCGCAGGCCACCGCCAGCCGCTGCTTCTGCCCGCCCGACAGCTTGGTAACCCAGGTCCGCGCCTTCTCTTCCAACGCGACGTGGGCGATGGCCGCCTCGACGTCGATTCCCTGGCGATAGAAGCTGCGGAAGAGCGTGAGCGTTTCGCGCACCGAGAGCTTGTCGGCCAGTCGCGTTTCTTGCAACGAGATGCCGATTCGTTGGCGGATTTCGTCGTCGTTCACGCCCCATCGCAGGCCGAGCACTTCGACCTCGCCCGATGTCGGCGAGAGCAAACCTTCGACGATCTCGATCGTGGTGGTCTTGCCTGCGCCGTTCGGGCCCAATAAACCAAAGCACTCGCCGCGCTCGATCTGCAAGTCGAGCCCGCGGACCGCCTCGACGGGAGGGCGCCCGGGATAGGTCTTCGTCAACTGTCGGCAGGCGATCGCGAGTGACATGGGAGTGTTGGGGAGCATAATGGATCTTCGGACGATGGAGAACTGGTCATGGATCTAGGCCTCGAAGGTAAAATCGCGCTCGTGACCGGTGCTTCGCGCGGCATCGGCGCCGCGACGGCGCGCCTCTTCGCCGCAGAGGGCGCCGACGTCGTCCTCTGCTACCACACGAACCGGGCGGGCGCCGAGCAGACGGCGGCCGAAGTCCGTGGCCTACGGCGCCAGGCCTGGCTCCTGTCGTTCGACGTCGGTGATGCGGCGTCGGTCGCTACGGCGCTGGCAGAAGTGGGCCGGAGCATTCCCGGGCTCGACGCCGCGGTGCTCTGCGCGGGTACGAACGCCATCGCTCCGCTGCTGGACCTGGCGGCCGCCGAGTGGGATCAACAGATTCGCATCAACCTGAACGGCACGTTCTACATGCTGCGCGAGGTGGCACCTCGCCTTCGCGATCAGGGTTCGATCGTCGCGGTGGCGAGCGTGGCGGCTCACACCGGGGCCGCGCATCACGCCCACTATGCGGCGGCCAAGGCCGGAATCGTCAATCTGACGAAGAGCGCCGCTCGGGCGCTCGCGCCGCGCATCCGCGTGAATTGTGTCGCGCCGGGTCTGACGGAAACGGAGATGGGCATGCAGGCCATCGGCAGCCAGGCCGGCGATTATCTGCAAAAAAAGTTGCTGGCCCAACGAATGGCCGCCCCCGAGGAGATCGCCCGCGCGATCGTGTTTTTGGCCAGCCCCGCAGCCGGTTTTTTCTACGGTGCCACGCTCGACATCAACGGAGGCCGCGATCTGCGGTAAGGCTCGGATTCTGGCCGCAGGCGAGTCTTTTTTGACACCCAAAGGCCCTTTAGCGGGTACGATTGGGCGAGACGTCGCAATAAAGGCGGAGCCAAAACCTGTCACGGGTTTTGGCGACGGTGTCAGGCGACGATCGCCCAAGGGTAACTCCGTCACCGACCGATCCCACTTTACGCATCTTGTTATGTCCCGCCCCACCGTCGTGCTGGCTATGGAAGCGCCGCTGGAAGCCGACGTGATCGAGACCCCGCTGCCGGCCTCCCAGCCGGACATCTCCGAAGATGGGTCCTCTTCGGGCGTTATCGACGCCGCGCTATGCCAAGAGACGGTCTCAGCCGAACTTGGTGATGAGTCCCGACCTGCCGGTGGCTTGACCCGTTTCGTGCGGGCCGTGTTCCGCATCGTTTTGTCGACCACCGACTGGCTGTTTGGCGCGGCAGCGCTGATCGTGGGACTTTCCTTTCTGTCCACGTACCCGCTGCTACAGATGCTCAGCCTGGGGTATTTGTTGGAAGCGAGCGGGCGCATCGCCCGTACTGGACGACTGCGCGACGGCTTCGTCGGCGTGCGCAAGGCATCGCGTGTGGGGAGCCTCGTGTTCGGCGCATGGCTCGTTTTGCTGCCGTTGCGGTTCGTATCGAACATGGCCGCATCGGCGCGGCTGATCGATCCCGACAGCCGGGCGACGCGCGGTTGGTCGATGGCCTTGGCCGTGTTGACCGCGCTGGCGGTGGTGCACATCATCGGCGCGTGCTGGCGGGGTGGACGTTTGCGACATTTTCTCTGGCCGAGACCGATTCGAGTGGTCAAGAGCCTGCTTCGCCGGGGCGCTTATTCCCGATCGCGCGATGCCGTATGGGATTTTGTGACGAGCCTGCGCCTGCCCTATTATTTTTGGCTGGGCATCAGGGGATTTGTCGGCGGACTGATCTGGCTGTTCATCCCGATCAGCTTGCTAGCCGCTGGGCTAAAGGCGCCGCCCGTCGGTCTCTTGGGGGCCCTGGCGCTGATGTGGGTGCTGTTGTATCTCCCGTTCGTGCAGGCCCGTTTCGCCGCCGAAAACCGATTTCGCGCTCAATTCGAAATCTCCGAGATCCGAAAGTTGTTTCGCAGGGCGCCGGTTCTGTTCTGGTTGTCGTTGTTCTGCACGCTGCTTTTCGCCCTGCCCCTTTATTTGTTGAAAATTGAGATCGTGCCGCGCGAAGCAGCCTGGCTGCCGAGCCTGCTGTTCGTGGTCTTCATCTATCCCGCCCGACTGTTGACCGGCTGGTCGTGCGGCCTGGCACGTCGGCGCGAAAAGAACCGCAACTTTTTCATGCGGCAGGTTGCACGGCTGGCGATGCTGCCCGTGGTGGCCTTCTACGTGTTCATCGTGTTTCTCACGCAGTACACATCCTGGCACGGCGTCGCCAGCCTGTATGAGCAGCACGCCTTCCTCGTGCCCGTGCCTTTCTTGGGCCTGTAGCCTACCCGTCGAAACGGTGTACGATAGCTTTGCCTGAGCCGCCGCAACCCGGCGGCGCACGGCGGTGCTCTCAAAATGCCGAAATGGGCTCCCGGCCGCTGGAACGATGATCCGCATCAACACGAGTTTTGCCGAGTACTACGGGATTGGCGACCTGGTTTGCTTGTCTTGGATTGCCGAGGCCACGCGAGACACACGCAACCGCATCAGCTTTTTCGCCAAGCGCGGCACGCGGTATTCCGTGCTGGAGCTGATGGGGCAGGAGGTTTCCGACGATCCGCGCGGCACGGGCGTCTGCGTCTACAGCGCCTATCAGAACGAGCTCAAGGACGGTGGCCGCAAGAAGCGGCTCGAGTACGTTTGCGAAGTCTTGGGCATCGAACCGCGGTACAAACGGCCGACCGTGAAGCTTTCGGCCGAAGACGTGGAATGGGCCCGCAAGACCAAGGGTGAACTGGGCGAAGACCTGGTGCTCCTCTTCCCGCAAACCGCCTGGGAGCCGAGGGCCTGGCCGAGCTGCTACTGGGTCGACCTGGCCTGGCAGCTCCAGAATCGAAACGTGGCGACGGCCGTGTTCCTGGGGCATGAAGACAAACGCTTCACCGGGGCACCGCGTTACTATTGGGGCTTTCCGTTCGGCCGGGTGGCCGCGTTGATGAACGAGTCGTCCATGGTGATTGGTGTCGACAGTGGGCCGGCCCATATATCGGGCACGCTGGGAGTTCCCACGCTGGTCATGAGCGGCCCCACCCGTCCCGAGTGCGTATTCGGCCACCTCCCCGAGGTGACCTCGCTGGCCAGCTACGACGATCCGGGATGCACCGGCTGCCACTTCAAGCCGCCCTTCCGCTCTGCCTGCGATCAGGGCTGCCAGATGCTGTACTCGCTCAAACCGCACGTCGTCCTGGCCGAGGTCGTATCGCGGTTGGCCACGCGGCGTCGGGAGAAGCGGGCCCCGGCCGCCGGCTGACCGCCGCGCTCGCCAAGTTCTGGCGGCTGGCCTGTTTATGAACGCTCGATTATCCTGGCGTTAGCCTTCCGCGTAACGTTTTGCTCGCGCACGACAATAACCGTCAAACCCGCCGCGTTTTCGCGTCCGACCGCCACTTGGAGAGATCGACATCATGGCCCATCCGCACGGCACAAACCCCTTGAAGAGCAACCCGGAGAAGCCGAGCGAAATTGGCCAGTCCGACCTGCGGGCTGCCGAGGAGCTGACCGGCGCCTTCAAACGGATGAAGGAGCAGCTCGCCCGCGTGATCGTCGGTCAGGACGAGGTGGTCAAGCAGGTGCTCATCGCGCTGTTTTGCCAGGGGCATTGCGTGCTGGAAGGGGTGCCGGGACTGGCCAAAACGCTGATGATCGCGAACATCGCCCGGCTGATGTCGCTCAGTTTCCGACGCATACAGTTCACCCCCGACCTGATGCCGTCGGATATCACGGGCACCGAGATTCTGGACGAAGAGGAGGGGACCGGCCGCCGGCGGATGCGGTTCGTGAAGGGGCCGATTTTCTGCAACATCCTGCTCGGCGACGAAATCAACCGCACGCCGCCCAAGACGCAGGCGGCTCTACTCCAAGCCATGCAGGAGTATAAGGTCACCACCGCGGGTGAAGATTTTCAGCTCGACCGGCCCTTTCTGGTGTTGGGTACGCAGAACCCGATCGAGCAGGAAGGTACCTATCCACTGCCCGAAGCCCAACTCGACCGCTTTATGTTCAAGGTGCTTGTCGAGTACCCCAGCTTCGACGAAGAGTTGGCCATCGCCGAGGCGACCACCAGCGGCGATATGCCGACCCTACAGCCGATTCTCGATCGGGCCACGATCTTGCAGTTGCAGCAGACGGTGCGCAAGGTGCTCATCGGGCGGAGCGTCTCCGCCTACGCCGTTTCTCTGGTGCGGGCCACGCGGCCCGGCGCGGACGAGACGCCCGATTTTGTGAACAAGTATCTCACCTGGGGCGCCGGCACGCGCGCCTGCCAGTCGCTCTTGCTGGGGGCCAAGGCCAATGCCCTGCTCGACGGCCGCGTGCATGTCTCGACCGAGGATATCCGCTATGTCGCCCGCCCCGTCTTGCGGCATCGGCTCGTCACGAGCTTTACCGCCGAGAGCGACGGAGTGACGCCGGACCATATCGTCGAGAAGCTGTTTGAAGTCATCCGCGAACCGATGGAGTAGGTCGACGTCTAGAGTTCGCGCTCGGTGGTTGATCCGGCGCGAGAAGCTCTGAGCCGGTAACTTTGAACTCCCGAATATGCCCAATCGCTATTTCGATCCCGACGGCCTGGCGCGTGTCGGCCACATGGAATTCGTGGCCCGGCAGGTGGTGGAAGGCTTTTTGACCGGTCGGCACCGCAGCCCCTATCACGGGTTTTCGGTGGAATACCTCGACCACCGGGCGTATACGCCGGGCGATGAACTGCGCACGCTCGACTGGAAGATTCTGGCCCGCAACGACCGCTACTTCGTCAAGTTGTTCGAAGATGAGACGAACTTGCGGGCGTATATCCTGCTCGATTGCTCGCAGTCGATGGCCTTTCAGAGCGGCAAGATCAGCAAGTTGCAGTATGGCAGCTACCTGGCCGCGGCGCTCACCTACCTGCTGTTGCGGCAGAACGACGCGGTGGGGCTGACCCTGTTCGACAGCAGCGTGCGCATGCACATGCCCGCCAAGGCCAGGCCCACGCAGTTCCGCCGCGTGCTCGACATCTTGGAAAAGACCCAACCGGGCGGCGACACGAACGTGGGCGCCGTGCTGCACGAAGTGGCCGAACGGATCAAGCGCCGCGGGTTGGTGATCGTCATCAGCGACCTGATCGATAAGGAAGAAGACGTCGCGCAGGGCCTCCAGCACTTCCGCCACAACAATCACGAAGTTGTCGTGTTTCACGTGATGGACGACGCCGAGTTGACATTCCCCTTCGATCGGCTCACACGCTTCAAGGACATGGAGGGGGCCGGCCGCGTGGTGGCCAATCCCAAGAGCCTGCGGGCGCGCTACTTGGCGCGGGTGAACGCCTTCACGGAACGGGTGAAGCACGACTGCCTGGAACGCCGCATCGACTACAATCTGATTAACACCAAACAGCCGTACGACGCGTCGCTGGCGGCCTGCTTGGACAAACGGTCACGCATGGGCTGAGCCGCCGATGTTGCCAATTCACCCGGGACTGCTTTGGTTTTTGCCGCTGGCGGCGGTCCCCATTCTGTTGCACCTGCTCACGCTCCACCGTCTGCGAACGGTGGAATTGAGCACCTTCCGCTTCCTCTTCGACAGCTACGTCCAACAGCGGCGGCGGATGAAGTTCTTGGAGGCCGTGCTCGCGGCGCTGCGGGCCCTGTTTCTGCTACTGCTGGTGCTCGTGTGCAGCCGGCCGGTGGTGAAACACTGGAGTGCGCTGTTCGGCGGCGGTGCCGGTCGCGACGTCATCCTGCTCGTCGATTGCTCGGCCAGCATGAATGCGCAGACCGCCGGCCTCTCCTCACTCGAGCGGGCGAAAGCGGCCGCGCTGTTGGTGTCCGATCGCCTGGCGCGCGACGACCGTGTGACGCTGATCCGCGTGGCGACCCGGCCGGAGGAGGTATTCAACCGCTTCACGGCCGACACGGAAAGCATCAAGGAGCATATCCAGAACCTGCGGACGAGTCCGGCGCGGGCGAACTGGCTGACCGCGCTGTCACAGCTTTTCGCATCGGGCGCGCCGGAACGCTCGAAGGCGACCGTCTATCTGTTCACCGATTGTCAGGCCAGCGGTTTCAGTGAATTGGCTCAGCAGGGGGCCGAGCGGCTGGTGCCGAAGGAGACGCGCCTCGTTGTCGTCAACGTGGGCTCGAAGGAACGGTTGGCCAACCGGGCAGTGGTCGGGGCGGCTCCGCGGGTGCATCGCACGGTCGTCGGCTTGCCGGTCATGCTGCGGCCGAAAGTGGCCAATTACGCGAAGAGCGAGCCGGCAGACGTGACCGTGAGCGTGCTGATCGACGAAAAGGAAGTCGCCCGCACGCCGCTCACGATCAAGCCCGGCGACACGGCCGAGAAAGAGATCGTTTACGTACCGACGCAGCCGGGAACCCTGCGCGGGCGTTTTCAGATCGGCGATGACCATTTTCCCGATGACGATCAGTATCTCTTCACGCTCTCGGTGGCGCCGCCCATCAAGGTGTTGCTCGTGAACGGCAACCCGGCGGGCGATCCCTTCGAGAACGAAGGGCTCTATCTGCGCACCGCGCTGACCGCGCACGGCGAGGAAGAAGAGAAACGCACGAGCGAACCGCCCGCGCCGGAGGTTTCGTCATCGGGTCCGGCCCAGACGACCCTCGCGCCCAGCAAGGAGTACGTGCGCTCCCTCGATGTGCAGGAAATACCGGAGGGGAACGTCAATCCCGAGACGTTGCGCGACGCCGCCGTGGTGATCCTTGCCAACTGTGGCCAACTCAACGGCCAGCACTTCACCTGGCTGCAAGACTTTGTGTCCGCCGGCGGTGGGTTAATCATCTTTCCCGGCGATCGGGTCAATCCCGATGTGTACAACAAGCAGTTCTTCGCCGTGCCGGGGCCGCTCAATGAGCGGCTGGTGAGCGCGACGCTCGGCCCACCCGCCGGAGACGTGCAGAACCCCGACACGTTCGTACAGATGACCTCGCTCGACTACGCACACGCGGTGTTGTCGGCGTTTGAGGATCGAGAAGCGCGTTATCTGACGACAGCGAATTTCTATAGACGCTTTCCGATCGTGCCGGACGAGAACTCGACCAACGCCTTGCCGCTCGCCAAATTCTCTCCCAAGGAACCGGCGCTGGTGGAAGGCCGCTTCCGCGACGGCAAGGTATTGCTCGCCGCGTTTCCGGCCACCAGCAAATGGACCAACCTGCCGCTCAAGCCCGAGTTCGTACCGCTGATCCTCAGGCTGGTGAACTACGTCGAACATCGGCCCGACGTCGAAGCGCCGTCGGTGGTGCCGGCCGACGTCGAGGCGGAGATCGCCGTCGCGGCCAATTGGGCGCCGGTCCACGGCAAGGTCATCGATGCACAGCACCACTCCAGCGACGTGGAGTTTCAGCGGGCCGGTTCGCGTTGGGTCGGCGGCTTCGAGAAAACGGGCCTGAAGGGGTACTATACGGTTGACGTGCGCGGGGGGCGTGTCGAGCAACCCAAGCACGACTCGACCGAGTTCGCCGTCAACCTGTCGCCCGAAGAATCGCAGTTCGCTCTGGCCGACGAATCGCGATTGCGCGAGTTGCTACCCGATGTGGACCTTTCGGTCGTCGATGCTTCGGCCGAGACCCAACAGGAGTTGGGCACCGTGGGCGACGAGCGCGAGGTCTGGCGGTGGTTGCTGGTGATCGTGTTCATCGTGATCGGAGTTGAGTTCACGCTCGCGACCCTGAGTGGGGGGCGGCCCGATCAGGGGGAAGAACTGTCTGTGGGTGAACGTATTCGCGAGATGAGTCCTGGCACGTGGGTAGGGCGGATGACCGGGGCGGGGACGGTGGAGTAATTGGCGACCTGGGCCGGGAACGGCTCGGGGACTGGCGCGATCGTCGCGTCGACTCGTATGGGAGGAAGAAATCGATGTCAGAGCCATCAAAACCGTATCACGACACGACACCCATCTTCCGCCTCCTGCGGCAGGTCAGGCAACTGCTCCGCGGCAGTTGGGTAGCGACGGGGTTGGCCCTGTCGATCGCTATCTATCTCGGCACGTTGCTGGTATTGGCCTTGCTCGATCTCGTGGTGCCGTTCCTGCCCACCATGCGGGCCATCGCCTTGGGGTTGATCATCCTGCCAACGCTGTGGGTCTTTTTCGTCGGCGTGCTGCGGCCGTTGTTCCGACGTCTGGGGCATACGCAAGTGGCTCGACGGGTCGAGCAGTTCTTGCCCGGCATTCACAACCGGCTGGTGAGCTGCGTCGATCTGTCCGAGGAGAAGGCGCGTAGCGGGTATTCGCCCGAGTTTTATCGCCGCCTGGTGGGCGAAGCACTCGAGCGCGTGCGCGCCTTCAAGCCCGCGACGGTGGTCGATCGTGGAAACTTGCAGCGCGCGCTCACCGCGTTCGCCGGCACCGTGGCACTGTTTGTCGTTTGCTGGATACTGCTGGCCGACCGCTTACCGACCGCCATGGCTCGCATCTTCCAGCCGTGGGCCGATATTCCGCCGGCGACGGGCGTCGCATTCGATATCCATCCCGGCGATGCGAAGATCCTACGTGGCGATGAAATCGAGTTCGCCGTCGACGTGACGAAAGGCCAGCCCGAACAGATGCGCGTCGAGTTGATGCCCGATGACGGCAGCGAGACGATCTGGCACGACTTGCAACCTCGCGACGGAGCCCATTGGACGAGAACGTTGGAAGGATTGGAGAAGTCGTTCTCCTACCGTGTGCATGGCGGCGGGACTTGGAGCAAGAAATACAAGATCGTGATGGTCGACCGGCCCAAGATCATCGACCTTCGCGCCGTGCTGCACTATCCCGACTATTTCGAACTGGGGCAGGAAGGGATCGTTGCGCAGCCGACCACCGATGTAACCGGTCCGGAGACGAGCGGTGTCGAAGTGCGTGTCGAGAGCGAAGGTGACGTCGCCGAAGGCGAGATTCAGTTGTTGGATGTCGCCTGGGAAGAGGTGCCGGTCGCCAACCGTGAAGAACGGGTTTGGTTCGAGCGTCAGACGCCGACGGCAGCCGTCTCGGAGGGGCAATGGCAATGGGATAACGATACGCATGCACGACCGACGCACACCGAACCGCCCGCCGCGGGAGTACACGGCCACCGCTTCCATACGGCGAAAGTCGGATTTCAGATCGAGCCGGGCGAATACCTCTTCGCATGGGTCTATCTCGTGCCGCAGCAGAAGCCCGAGACGATCATGCTCGAATGGCATGACGGCCAGAACTGGGAGCACCGGGCCTATTGGGGCGACGATAAGATCGCTGCCGGCCAGCCGAACACCGAAAGCCGCCGTAACCTTGGGCCGCTGCCCGAGGCAGGTAAGTGGGTGCGTCTGGAAGTACCGGCCAAGCAGGTCGGCCTGGAGAACAAGGCCGTCAAGGGGATGAGCTTCACCTTACACGGCGGCCAGTGTTATTGGCACGTCTCTGGCGCTCTGCCGCCGCCCACGCGCGACGAGCGAAAACTCGTCGTGCGCGAGACATTTGCGCTGGCCTCGCAACACGCCGGCGAGTGGACCGGCACGTTCCCGTTGCTGGGTGAAGGTTTTTGGCGCGTCGAACTGCGTAACGAGCTGAGGCACGCCAACCAGGCCGTGAAGGAGGCCAAATACCTGGCCATCCACGACAATCCGCCCCAGGTCACGCTCGAGCGGCCGGGAACCGACATCGTGCTCAGCCAGGCCAAGAAAGTGCCGCTCACCATTGCCGCCTACGACGACTTCGCGCTCAAGCATCTCAAGGTGCTCGTCCAGCGGGGCGATTCGGGTGGCTTCCGTGAAACGGCCGGTAAGAAATATGGCAAGCAGGTGCGCGGCGATACGGCACTCGTCGCTCTCGATCTGCTGCCGTTCGATCTCAAGCCCGGCGAGCACGTGCGGTACCGCGTGCAGGTAGAAGACCGCAAAGGGCAGGTAGCGGAAACGCAGGATTATGTCATCCGCATCGCCGCCGACGGCAATTCGGCCGATCAGCAACTCGCCCGCTTCGAACAGCAGCAAGATTCGTTTACCGAGAAATTGGCCAAGCTCATCGCCGAGCAAGCGACGGTCAAGGAAGCGATCGAGAAACTGGAAGGTAAGTACGCACCGCTGGAGAAGACGGTAGAAGAGGCCGAGGCCAAGGCTCGGGAGGCTGCTCGTCAAGCGGCGGAGCAGAATCCGCAGGCGCAGGCCGCCGAGATCAAGCCGGAGCTCGACGCCGAAACGACGAAGCAACTTAACGAATTGCGCCAAGAACTGGCCCAAGCGGCCGCCAAGGAACAACAGAATGCTAACGTGGGCAAACAACTCGCCGACGAGCTGATGCAAGCCGCGCAGCAGGCGGCCCAGTTGCAAATGCTGCCGCCCGAGCTGGTATCCGAAATGCGAGCGGCGCAGACCGCCTTCGATCGGTTGGCGGTGAAGCCCATGGAAGAGCTTGCCAAAGAGTTGCAGCAGGCGGCGAGTCCGCAACAGAACGACCCGAACCTGGGCGACTTGTCGAAGGCCAGCGACCACATTCAGGACGAGCTGGAGGCTCTGGCCGCGCGGCTCAAAGCACTCGACAAGGCTCGCGAGCAGATGGACGCCGGCATGGAACAGGCGCTCGCCCAACTCCGCAATGAAATGGAGAGACAGCAGGCGGCCGGTACACAGCGTGGCCTGGAAGATTTGCGCGACATGCTCGCAGCCTTGCGCGAGCAGTTGCAGAAGTTCGAAGGGAAACAGGCCGAAATGCTCGACGCGTCGAACGTCGTGCCCGACATGATGTTGGCCGATCTCGAGAAGCGTCAACAGAATCTGGAGCGCGAAAGCGATCCGGCGCTCGAAGAAGCCAGGCAGCTTCTGGCCCAGAACCGCATGAACCGCCGCGACCGTCGGCCGCAGTTCCCCGATGCTCCCATGATGGGAGAAGACGAAGAATACCTGGTTCCGCCCAAGGAAGAAGACACGACGGAAGAGATGGCCGCGGGTGAGGAGCCGGCCGACGCGGGCGAGCATCCCGAAGCCGACGCCGATATGGGCCAAGAGGACGAACCGCTCTTTGAACCGGCGTTGGGCGGACCTCAACCCAAGCTCGATCCTCGTTTCGCCGACAAGCGGCCTCACCCGCGAAGGGATGCCGACGCGCCGCACACGCCGGCCCAGGCGCAGCGCGAAGCGCTTGCCGATCGTCAGTTTCACCGTCTGGAAGAGCTCGACCTGAGCCAGCAGAGTCTGGGGACCGACATGGCGTCGTTGGAGGCGCTGATGGAGCAACTCCAGCAGGCGCTGGCGGGGTCGAACGCGCCAATGCCGGCCGAGGCCCCGAACAGTCCGGGCGCCGAAGGGGCTCCGCACGCCGAGCAGGCGGCACTTGGCGAATTGCTACAGTCACCGGAGGTGCGAGAGGCGATGGCCCTGGCCCAGCGTTTGCGCCAGGCTCAAAACGCGCTGGCCCAGGCTCGGCCCGGCCAGCCCCAGAAGGCGCCGGCGCACACGTCTCGCGGCATGTCGTTGGGCAACCTCGATCCGACCGCGACCAGCGGCCAGATCGTGGAGGTCGAGCTATCGCAACTCGATCCGCAAACGCGCGTCATGATCTTGAAGATGCAGCCCAAGCTGCGCGAAGAATTGCTGCAAGGCATGCGCGAGCAAGGACCGGAAGGTTATCGCAAGTTTATCCAAGACTACTTCAAGCGGCTGAGCGAAGTGAAGGCGAACTGACATGGCTCGCCGCTGCCGGCGATCCGAACGATGCTCGTGGCGAAGTAGGTGACTTCTTCGTTCGTCGTGTCAGGCTCTGCTTCATGGCGTCCCGTCGCTCTCGGCTTACTCAGACAACGCAATGCTCCGATCTCTCCTCCAATCCCTGGGTGTCACAGAAGAAATAAGCTCGCACCTCGAGCATGTGACGCCCGCTGTGCAGCGACCGGCCTGGCTTTGGCTGGGACTGGTTCTGCTCGTGCCGCTCGCTTGGTTTATTTATCGCCGGCAGCGCGACAACCTCGCCAGCGTGCCGCCGCACCTGCGACTGGCGCTCACCGCCACCCGGGTACTCATTCTGTTGCTGTTGGTGCTGACGCTGGCCGGCCCATACCTCAAGCTCGACATGCAGATCGAGAAGAAGCCGGTCCTCGCCATGCTCTTCGACGAGTCGGAGAGCATGGGATTGGAGGCAGGCCCATTCGAAACGGACGAGGCGGTGCTGGCAGCCGCCGAAGCCGCCGGCTATCCGGTGACCGACGGCAAGGTCGACGCCACGACACGCAAGGCGCTCGAGCAGATGACGCGCGCACAATTCGTTAAGGCCGCCGTGGAACGCCGTGCCAAGGAATGGCTCGATCCGTTGGCCGAGAAGTATGACGTGCGGCTCTATGCGGTCGGCGAGCAAGTCAAACCGCTTCCGTTCAAGAACGGCGCCTTCGAATTGCCGGAAATGACGGCCCAGGGGCACGGAACCCATCTGGGAGACGGGCTGGCCCAGGTTCTCGACGAAGCGGCCGGCCGACAGATCGCCAGCATCGTCGTCTTCTCCGACGGCCAGAACACGGGGGGCCGGTCGCCGGCGGAAATGGCACAAGTCGCGCGCGAAGCCGGAGCGCCCGTGTTCGCCGTGCCGGCGGGCAGCGACGTTCCGCTGCAAGATCTCGGAATCGTGGACGTGTTCGCTCCCGATGCCGTGCACAAGGACGACACCGTGACGGTGGCCGCTACCGTGCAGTTACAAGGTTATGCCGAACTGGCGGTGCAGGCGCAGCTTTTGGCCGATGGGCAGACCGAGCCACTCGCCAAAAAAGACCTCGTGCTGCACCGTACCGAACAACAGCAGGTCGAGTTGCCCTTCAAGGCCGACAAGGTCGGCGCCAACACACTCACCGTCAAATTGGTGCCTGCCTCTCCCTTGCCGCACGATCTCGAGGCGAACAACAGCGACGACATTCTCGTGCGTGTCATGCCCGGAAACCTCAAGGTCCTCTATGTCGAGGGCTTGCCGCGCTGGGATTTTCGTTTTCTCAAGAATGCGATACGTCGCGACAACGGACTGAAGGGATTGGGGTTGAAGGGGAGCATCGTCGCGGGCACGGCCGCGGGCGGCGCGTCGACGACCGCTGCTGCCACCGAGAAGCAGGGAGCTTCCTCGGGCGATCAGCCGCCGCCCGACGTCGTACTGGAAGCGGAAGTCCGCCGCCGGCCGGCGAGCGAGCAGCAGATATTGCCCAGCACGGTCGACGCGCTCGCCGAGTATCACACGATCATTCTGGGCGACGTCTCGCCGACACTCGTCGACCACGCATTCGTCAAAGTCCTGGCAGAAGCGGTACGCGAGCGCGGCGTGGGGTTGATCGTCGAGGCGGGGCCGAACGCGATGCCCTTCGCCTTCGAGCAAGAATTTTTGGATTTGCTTCCCGTGAAAATGCGCCCCAAGACGGGGCTGGAAGCACAGCCCTATAAGCCGTTCAAGCTCGAGCTCAGTGCGGATGGCGCGTTGCACGAAACGATGCGACTGTTCGACGACGCCGGGCGCAATGAGAATGTCTGGGAGCAAATGCCGCCGTTTTATTGGTGTGCCGCCGTCGAGCGTGCCGCCCCATCCGCCACCGTATTGGCATACAACGCCAGCCTCGACGGCCGCTATGGCAAACTGCCGTTGGTGGCCCATCACTACGCCGGCCAAGGCAAGGTGCTGTTCGTCGGCACCGACAGCACGTGGCTTTGGCGGCAGAATGTGGGTGAGCGGTTCTTCTACAAATTCTGGGGACAGGCCATTCGGTTCGTCTCGCGCCGCGACGACGATCAGAAGAAGAAAAGCTGGGTGGAAGTGCGGCCCGTTCGTGCCCGGCCGGGTGACCCGGCCCAGATCGAACTGATGGCCATCAAGCCCGACGGTGCTCCGCGGACCGATCCGACGGTCACGCTCCGCGTCGAACGCGCCGGTGCGCCAGCCGATACCGTGGAGTTGGTGGCCGATAAGGCAACCCTCGGCCGTTACACCGGCAAGTACGTGCCCAACGAGAAGGGAAACTACCGCGTGGTTTACGACCCAGGCGGTGAACCGGTGGAGGCCCACCTGCACGTGCGCCCATCGACGGAGGAGTTGCGTCGCCCGAACGTGGATCGCGAGGCCCTGGCCCAACTCGGCAAAATCGTCGCTCCCAAAGACCTGGCTTCGATAGCCGGGGAGCTGAAAGGCGAGCCGAAGACCATTTCGCTGCATCGCGAGGCGAGCATTTGGGACAACTGGCTGATCCTCGCCTTGCTGATCACGATTTATTCGATCGACGTAGGACTGCGGCGCCTGAGTGGTTTGTCGTAAGAAACAAGGGCGATTGCCGGGTAAAGAAATACGGAGCGGAGCGATTCCGCCCAATCCAGGAGAGTAGCTTTGGACTTTAAACCTTGGGCTTCGGACCTCGTGGTGATTTCGGTCCGCCGCTTCGCAACCGGCCGCTCGTCGTGCCTGGTGTTTGTCTGGGGGGCGATGTTCGTCGGTCGGGTCGGGGCTGCCGATGCGCCGCCTGACAATACCCTGCCATTGACGGAGGCCCGCATCGTCGAGCAGGTTACCACCGCGGTCGACAAGGGACTCGCCTATATCGCCGAACAGCAGCGATCGGATGGCGGGTGGCACGACAACAACGCTCCCAACGCCTTGTCGATGCTGGCCTTCATGGGACGCGGGCACGTACCGGGGCGCGGCCCCTATCGCGAGGCGTTGGAACGCGGCAAGAAGTTCGTGCTCGGCCAGCAGCAAGCGAACGGTTTGTTTGCCTCGTCACGCCCGTCGCACGGGCCGATGTACGAGCATGCTCTGACGACGCTGTCGATGGCCGAGATGTACGGTATGGATCCCGATCCCAAGTTGGAAGACGGCGTGCGCCGGAGCATCAATCTGATCGTTGCCGCCCAGGCGCCCAACGGCGGCTGGCGTTATCAGCCACAGCCGTCTGACGCCGATCTGAGCGTCACGGTGATGCAGATCGTCGCGCTCCGCGCGGCGAACAACGCGGAGATTCCGATCCCTACGGCGACCATCGACAAAGCCATCGCCTACGTCAAGTCGTGCGCGCACGCCAACGGCGGCTTCGCCTATCAGACCGGCGGCGGCCCCAATCACCAGATGACCGCGGCCGGAACACTATCGCTGCAATTGCTCGCACAACAAGACGATCCTAGCGTGCAAAAAGCACTCGAGTATCTCGCGCCCACGGAAATCAAATGGCAGGCCGGTCCGGTGCAGTATTTCTATTACTTCCATTACTACGCCATCCAAGGCCACTATCAGGCCGGCGGAAAATATTGGAACGACTGGCACCCGAAGATTCGGCAACTCTTGCTCGATAAACAAAACCCCGACGGAAGCTGGGACGTTCCGGCGGGCACCGCGGAGAACGAAGGTGTCGTCGGCCCGAACAAAGTCTACTGGACGGCGATGGCGTCGCTCGTGCTCGAAATCTACATGCACTTTTTGCCTGCATATCAGAAGTAATGGCAGACGCATGACGTCGACGGCAAACGTGAACAGATGGGTTCTCGCTTTCGTTTCCGTGTGGGGCGTCGCGGCAGACGCGTTCGCCGCTGCACCGGCGGCGTCGGTCGGCTCGATCCGCGGCTCGGTTGAACCGGCCAAACTCGCGACCTCGGTAACAGCCGTCGACCGGACAGGTAACAAAAAATTCTCGGGTAAGGTCGATCCGACGACGGGCGCGTTCGCGGTGGAAGATCTTCCGCTCGGAGCGAAATACGATTTGGTGATCGACTACGGCCCGGCGCGTCTCGAAGGCATCAGCCTCAGCGTGCCGGCATCGGACTACGAAGAGGAACAGCCGCTGGCCGACGACGACGTCAAAACCATTAAAGAAAAAGTCCTATCGATGAACAAGTTCGAGGACCAGGTCGAGGTGCTCGCCATCGAGGGAAACATTCAGCACGCGGCCATTCTGCTCAACAAAGTGCGCACCAAGCCGTTCATCAATTCGCAACCGGGCGAGGCGGTATGGCGTGTCGAGTTGTGGCACTTCGAGCGCCCCGAAGAGACCTGGGTCAAGGTACAAGACGAGCTGTTTTTGACGCTCTATCGCGAGCGTTTACAGAAGTCGGCATACGACCGAAAAGCCCTGACGTTCACGCCGGCCTTGGGCGGCTTGTCGCCCACCGCGCAATCGCCGATGATTGACCTGAAGACGATCACCTTGCCACCCGAAAAGCCGGGTGTGAGATTGGAAAGGGGTTCGTAAGGAGATTTTTATGGACCGACGCGACTTTATCGTCAAAACGACTGCGGCAGGTCTAACTCTGGGTGCGCCCTCGCTGGCGACCGCCGCGGACGAACCGGCGCGCAAGCTGGGTACGTGCGGGCCTCCTCCGCGGAAAACCCCCGAGCGCCAGACGGCCGCCGAAGGAATGCCGCCACTGCCGCTGCCCGTCACTCCGCTGCGTCGCAGCGAGCCGAAGGCCGAGCCCACTCCGCCGATGATGATCGCCAAGCTCGAATACGGCACCACGCAGGATTGGAACACCGATCCCGGCGACGTCGACAACCTGATGCGCCATTGCCGCGAAGGTTTAGGGCTCTGGTACGGTTGGAAGCAATTGAACCTGAACGAGGTCGTCGCCAAGCACAAGGCCGGTGTCCGCACGCGGATTCCGGTCCTCTATATCAGCGGCCACGAGGCCTTCGAGTTCACCGCCGACGAGCGCGAGGCGCTCGGCAAGTATCTGTTCGACGGCGGCACGCTGTTGGCCGATGCCTGTTGCGGGCGTCCCGAGTTTGCCACCTCGTTTCGCCGCGAGATCGAGCGGATACTCCCCAACCGGGCCCTCGAGCCGTTGCAGATCGACCATCCGATCTACAGGGCATTTTATCGCTACGCCACGGTCCACTATCGCACGTTCGAAGGGGGGGTGAAACACGAGTACGAGGCGGCGCCGGAGATTTACGGTGTCAACGTCGGTACTCGCACCGGTGTGATCTTTACGCCCTTCGACATGAGTTGCGGTTGGGACGAACACACACACGAGCACGGCGCACGGCTCATCCCCGGCGATGCGATCCGACTGGGACTGAACATCATCAGCTACGTGGCGGCGACCCGCCAACTGGCCGAGGTGGAATCGGTGACGCAGGAGATTCATGCGCCGGGCCAAGATCGACCGCGGCAGCAATTCGTGTTGGCGCAGGTCAAACACCACGGCGATTGGAATCCCGATCCCAACAGCACCTATCAATGGTTGCGCCACTTGGCGGGCGAATCGTCGCTGGCGGTCTCGTTCGACTGGCGTGCGGTCGACCCGAAAGAAGGCGCGATCGCGTCCTATCCCTTCCTCTACCTGACCGGCTTCCACGATCCCCGCCTGTCGGGCGACGAAATCACGGCCCTGCGGCGGCACCTGCAAGCCGGTGGCTTCTTGTTCATCAACAATTGTTCGGGATATCACGAGTTCGATCGGTACGCACGATCCCTCGTCAAGGATCTGTTCCCCGACCAGAGCCTGACCCGCGTGGGCGCCGACCATCCGCTCTTCAAGGCCCTCTTCGACGTCAAGGAGCTGCGCGATCGCCAAAGCGGCGAACCGCGGCCGGCGGAACTGGAAGCGATCTCCATCAAGGACCGGCTGGTGCTCGTCTATTCGAAGAACGACGCCGTCACGCAGCTCAAGCAGGTTAGCGATCCCTACGGGAACGGCTACGACGCCGAAAGCTGCCGTGAGTTGCTCGTCAACGTCGTTGCCTATTCGTTGCAAAGCTAACCCTCCTGCGATCAACCACCATGTCGACCGTGAAATCCAACCCGCTCCTCACTCCCCAGGTTGCCACGCCCGACGATCTGGCGGCCATCGAAAAACTCGGCGCCGCCCGGCGCAAACTCAAAGCCGAAATCGCCAAAATCATCGTCGGCCAAGAGCAGATCGTCGACGAGCTGCTGACGGCCATCTTCGCGCGCGGCCACTGCCTGATGATCGGCGTGCCGGGGTTGGCCAAGACGCTGATGGTGCGAACCATTTCTCGGGCCATCGAGTTGGAGTTCAATCGCATCCAGTTCACCCCCGATTTGATGCCCTCCGATATCACGGGAACGGAGATCATCGAAGAGGACCGCCAGACCGGCGGACGTCAATTCCGCTTCGTCAAGGGTCCGGTGTTTGCCAGCGTTCTGTTGGCTGACGAGATCAATCGCACGCCGCCGAAAACGCAAGCCGCGCTCTTGCAGGCGATGCAGGAGTTGCAGGTGACGGTGGGCGGGCGTACCTACGATCTGCCGCAGCCCTTCTTCGTGCTGGCCACCCAGAATCCGATCGAACAGGAAGGAACCTATCCTCTGCCCGAAGCCCAGCTCGACCGCTTCATGTTCGACATCCGCATCGGTTATCCCAAGCCGGCGGAAGAACGAGAGATCGCCAAGATGACGACCTCCGACGTACAGGTTGAGGTGTCGAAGGTGCTGAACGGCGCCGAGATTCTCCACCTCCAACAGATCGTACGCCGTTTGCCGGTGAGCGATTACGTAGCCGGCTACGCCGTCGACCTGGCCCGCTCCACGCGCCCCGACGATGAGATCGCCCCGGCGATCACGAAAGAGTTCGTCAACTGGGGCGCCGGCACGCGCGCCGTGCAATACCTCGTGCTCGGAGCCAAGGCGCGGGCGGCGATCGCGGGCGAATACAACGTGACCTGCGCCCACGTGCGTGAGGTGGCGCCGCTCGTCTTGCGGCACCGCATCATCACCAACTTCCACGCCGAGGCCGAAAGCATCTCGCCCGACCGCATCGTCCGCGAACTGCTGGAAGCCGTGCGGGAGCCGACGGCGGAATCGTACGCCTGATTGCCGGTCAACTTCGAAATCTGAGGTTCGGACTTCCACGTGGCGGTCACGCAATACAAGTATCTTGACCCGGCCGCTCTCGGCCGCCTCAAAAACCTGTCGCTGGCGGCGCGACTGGTCGTGGAGGGCTTCTTTGCGGGCACGCACCGCAGTCCCCAGCGTGGCTACTCGATCGAATTCGCCGAGCACCGTGAATACACGCCGGGTGTCGATCCGCGGCACATCGATTGGCGCGTCTTCGGCCGGCGCGACAAGTTGTATGTCAAGCAATACGAAGAAGAGACGAGCCTGCGCTGCTATCTGCTTGTCGATAAATCGGCTTCGATGGGCTACAAGTCCGACGGCCCGCTCACCAAGCTGGAATATGCTTCGTATCTCGCCGCCAGCCTCGCCTACTTGATGGCCTTTCAGCACGACGCGATCGGATTGATTACCTACGACACGCGCGTCCGCGACCTGGTGCCGCCGCGACAGGGGCCGGGGCACCTACGGGTCATCATGGAGCGGCTCGAAGCGGCGCAAACGGGCGACGAGACGAATCTCAGTGAAACGTTTCACGAGTTGGCCGAGCGGCTGAAGCGGCGCGCGTTGATAGTGGTCCTCTCCGACCTGTTCGACGACCCGTCCGAACTGATCTCGGCCCTGAAGCACTTTCGCCACAGGAAGCACGAGGTCGTCGTTTTGCAGACACTCGATCGCGCCGAACTGACGTTCCCCTTCGACGACGTCACACGGATCGAAGATCTGGAGACGCGCCGCGAAGTGACAAGCGATCCGCGTGCGCTCCGCAAAGCGTATTTTGAGGAGTTAGGTGCATTCCTCGACACGTTGCGTCAAGGTTGTCTCGACGCCCAGATCGACTATGCCTTGGCCGACACCAGCCAGCGATTCGATCAGTTTCTCGGCACGTACCTGGCGCGGCGGCAGATGATGCTGGTGTAGCCGGGAGCGCGTCACCAGAGATCCCCGTCGCCCACCAGTTAGATCGGCCAGCTCGAGCCAGCCGGTTTCCCGGTCTCTTTTTACGTCTCGGCAACGCTTCTCAGAATAGGCGCGCAAACGCCGGTTCGCGTTTTGCAGCCAGGCAAGAACGGCGCATCACGGGGCCGACGGTGTTATAACGGAAGGACGAGCACGTCCGTTTCACAGTGTCCTCGCGCCCCTGCGCGAGATGTAATAAGGGGGTTTCATGACGAACGATCCGTTCGCGCCAGTTCCGCCTCGCCCGCCAGCCAGATCCAACTACCTGTATGTCCTCATTCCGCTGGCGTTGCTTGCCGGCCTGGTGGTGCTCGTGGCGGTGGGCGTCGGCGTGTTCGTTGTACTCCAACGTGAAGGTACCTTTGCGCGACCGCGGCCACCTCGGCCTCAAGAGTCGCTTGCCGAAAAGCGGCGGGCCAATACCGAGGCCTTCGGCAAGAGCGCGGCAGCGGGCGACGCGAGTCCCAAGGAGATCAGCGAATTCGCCGCCCTGCTGGAGCGGATTTCCCATATCAAGACGGCGGAGCAGGCGGAGGAATGCTTCGATATCGATCGGCTGTTCCAAGAGGTCGGTGCCGCTTCGAGCAATCAACAACTCTTTCGCGCGCCGGGAACTGCCAAGGGCTTTCGCAAGGGCTTCACAGAACGGTTCGCCGACCGCGGCCTGCTGCGCAATTGCGTATCGAGCGAGGTCAAACGGGTCAATTTTCAGGGCGGCCGTGACGAGGCGATCCTATTCTCGCAGCATCGCACGGCCGAGGGGCACGGCGTAAAGATCCGCTGGTGGGCGGCGCGCTCACAGGGGAAATGGAAGATCTATGACTTCGAAGATCTGGAAATGGGTGTCCGATCGTCGACGAACGCGGCGGCTCTGATGGATGCTGCCGGCAAGCAAGGCTTCAGTCCGAAGCAGTCCGAGGCTGTGAACGCCGTCGGCGCTGCCACGACCTTCCTCGTTCAAAGGGAGTACGATCGGGCCGAACAGCAGATCCTTCCTACGCTCGATGTGCCGTTGCCGAAAGCATTGGCCGCCTGGCGATTCGCGCAATTGGCGATTGTTCAGACTTCGAGGAACAACTGGGAGCAGGTTATCGGCTTCGTCGATCGCGCGGCGGCGGTCAATCCCGACATGCCGATGTTGCCCATGCTCCGCGCACAAGCTCTGAACGGGCTGGGCCGTTTCGACGAAGCAGCCGTGGAAGCACGCAAGTACATTACCGAGCTTGGTGGGGACGATCACGGCTCTTTTCTTCTGGGCACGGCCCTGACCGGCATGGGAAAGAAGGACGAGGCTGCCGACGCTTTCCGAGAAGGGCTCGGCGATTACGCCGATTCGGTCGAAAACCTCGTGGGGTTGGCAGGTGTGCTATCCGCCGACGATATGGAAGAGGTCGCCGAGCGATTCGAAGAATTCGAACGACCAGCGGCCCGTTTCCAAGAAGTAGCCGGGCAGTTGGTTGCCGAGGAGAATTCCGCGGCCCTGGCTGCGGTCGTCGCGCGGAATCGTCTGTTGGCACCACGTGACCCACACAACGATTTCTATCAGGGCGAAATGCATTGGATGCTCCGACAATACGACGAGGCCGCGGAAGCTTTCCGCAAGGCCCTCCCCAAGATGCCGCCGGACGAACGCATCGGTTGTCAAAGGGCACTGCGCAATTCTCTGCTGTCTGCTGACAAACCTATCGAAGCCTATGAGGCCATGCCCGACGGCAACGACACCTTCTTGGCGATCTGTAACCATCTCGTTAAGAATCGGGACGCGGACGGCCTGGATCGATTGACCAAGATGCACGCCGAGCGACACCCAGACGATTATTGGCTGCCCTATTTCCGCGGCGAAGTGCAGATGATGCGCGAAGAATACGAGCAGGCCGCGGCGACCTTTCGGCCTATGCTCACCGCCCAGCTTCCAGACGGTGCACGGGCTTCGTATCACGACGAGTATCTGGCGGCTGAGATCAACGCGGGGCATCCGCTGCAAGGATACCAGGACGTGCCCGATGCCGAGGACGCGTTTCTCAAGACGGCCAATCGCCTTCTCGCCGACCGGAATCCAGACGACCTGGAGAAGCTCGTCGCTCTTCACGCCGAGCGTCAACCAGACGATCTCTTTCTAACGTACTTTGGCGGTGAGGTTCCCTACTTGAGAGGCCAGCCGGCCGAAGCTGCCGAGCGTTTCAAGCCGCTGCTCGATAAGGAGTTGCCCGACGGTTTGCGAGAGCCCTGCTTCAAGGAATATCTGCGGTGCATGGTCGACGTGGGCAAGTCGGTTGACGGTTATCGTGCGGTTCCCGATGCAGCCTTCGCCTTCGAGTTCGTGGCGGACCTGCTGCTCGAGCACTGGGCTAGCGCCGATGCGTTAGAGGCGTTGATCGCGGCGCATACCGAACGGATGCCGGAGGATCCCTGGCTCTCGTACTATCGCGGCCGGCTGCTGATGCTCCGGTATCGCTATGGCGAAGCAGCGGAACTGCTCGCGCCACTCATCAAGCAGACGCCCGACGAACGGCTCCAAGTCGAACTATCCGAAGCTTGCCGCGCGGCGCTGGTTTATGACGGCAAACCTCAGGAAGCGTATGCGATCTCGGTCGACCGCGCGGTCGGATTCGAGCGCACGGCCGCCTATTTGGCCGATCGGCGCGACGCCGAAAAGCTTGCGGCTTTGCTCACCACGCGCGAGGCGGATCAACCCGAAGATCCCGCGCTGGCGTATTACCAGGCCCGAATGGCTGGCCTGTCGTACGATTATCGCGCCGTGGCCGGGCTGCTTACGCCGGTCGTGGCTCGTATCGCCGACGGTGAGCAGAGGGATCGGGTGGTTAACCTCTTGCTCAATGCTTTGTACGAACTTGGTGACACACAGGCCGCTTGCCAGGCCGTCAAACCGGAAGAAGCGTTCAACTCTCTTGCGTCCGAGTTGGCGAATGATGGCGACGCCGACGCATTAGAAAAGTTGCTGGCCGCCTATGAACCCCATGCGGCCGACGACCCGCGTTTGTCGTATTTCCGGGGGAAGATCGCGCAGCTTCGCGGTCAGAGCGATGAAGCAACGACGGCTTTCGCTGCCTGGTTCAAGACGACCGATGAGAATGACGTCAATTCCCTCCAGTCGTACCTGAAAGCGATGGCAGCCGCACGCCGGCCCTTGGAAGCGTACAACGCGGCGCCAGATGCTTCGGTTGCCTTCAAGTCGTTGGCGAGCGAACTGATCCGGTGTGGTGATATAGACCTGCTGGAGGCGCTCATCGACACCCATGCTCAAGAGCACGCAGAGGATCCGTGGCTCGGTTATTGGCGCGGCCGTTCGTTGCTGCTCAACGGCAAGGAGGATGAGGCGATGGCCACCTACGCATCGCTGTTGCATGACCCCGCCAATGCAGAGGTGCCGGGGCTTCTGTATTCCGCCTGGCACGAATACTTGATCGTCGGCAAGCCGCTCGAGGCTTACATGATGGCCAGTGATGCCCAGGCGGCATTTGAATATTTCGGAGAATCTCTGCTACAAGATCGCGATCTGGGCCGTCTACGGCAGCTCGTCGCGGCGCACGAGCCGAACCATTCCGAGGATTCTTGCCTCGCCTGGCTCAAAGCCGAATTGCTCAGTGCCGACGGAAAATATGCCGAGGCAATCGAATTGCTGTCACCGCGGTTGGCCGACTCGGACGATCCCTGGGCCTATCGCTCCCGGATGGCATATCACACGGCCGTCGCTAAGGCCGGCCGTGCGGTCGATATCTATCGGGCAGCGGAGGACAAACGGGGTGCTTTTACCGGGTTGGCTTTCGCCCTCTACGAAGCTGGAGATGCGGCGGGGCTCCAGGCGATCATCGATGCCCACCGCGAACTCAGCCCAGACGATCCCTGGCTCGGCTACTATGCCGCTCAACAGCTTCGGCTGGCCCAGCACTACGACGAAGCCGACCTTGCCTTCGCCGGGGCGCTGGCCAACCCCGACATGGGCTCGCTCCGAGCGAATCTCACCAGCAAACGTCTCGAAGCGCGTTACGAGGCTGGGCAGGCGCTTTCGGCATACGAGGACGTCGGCCCGCGTTTGGCCACCCTCGATGCGCTCGTCGATCTTTGCGAGGCGAAGCGTGATACGACGCAGTTGTCGCAACTTATCACGGCCCACCGCGAGCGGTATCCGAACGACGCTCGATTGCAGGTCTGGGAGCTGGAGGTCGCGTCCTGGAAAGGCGACGACGAAGGGCTGTTGCATTCCCTCGACGATCGTCGAACGGACGTGAGTCGCAGTTTTCACCATAGACTGCAGGAATTACAGGTCCGCACCCTGGTACGGCTGAAGCGATTCGACGACGCTCGGAATGTGCTCGACTCGCGCAGGCGGCTTCAATCAACTCCTTTGCTCCGCGCCTTGGTCGAGGCGACGGCGGGCAACGTTTCGGCCGCGATCCCAGCGCTGTACGAGTGCTTACGATCGGGTGTCGACGTCGCGACCCTCTATCGAGACCCTGACTTGGGCCCGGTCCTGCGAACCGAAACCTTCGCCGGCTTCCGCGAGCGTCATCCAGAGAAAGCGGCCGCCGAGGATGCTGACAAGGCAGAGTGAAACGCTTCTAGGCGAACTTTGCCTGGCAAGTCGCGTAGCCGGTTAGTCGGCGTCGGGCGAATTGTATCGTGTCTCGTGCCTACGGCGACGCAGACGCTGCACGAAACGGATGACAGAAACGGTCAGTGCGGCCAAGAGGAGAACTCCCAGGGGAGCCGCCGTACACAGCAACATGAGCAGGAGCTGGTCCGTCTCGTTCGCCCGTAGAATGGCTCCCCAGATGGCGAAGGGCAGACACAAGAGGAGCATCGTGCCTAGGAGCGCCGGCAAACCGAATTGCCACCGTATCGGGGGCGGCCTGGGGCGATCGGCGTTCTCGTGGGGGGCATCCACTTGCGCCCGATCTCGCATGGAGGAGCGATCGAGCGGCCCGCGGTCCCCTGGCTTGGTCATGGCAGTTTTTCGATGCGCGAAACCAGTTCGGCGTGACTCAGTTCTCGGTCGGTCGGCACCGTCAAGTAGCAGGCGGGACTGCCGCAACAATCGAGAACGATCTGCATGTCGTTGGGCGTGTCGAACCCCTTGGGGCACGGTTCGTGCCCGTTAATCAGCACCTTGGCCGAGACGATCTTAGCAAATGCCTTCGCGTTTTCACGACGGTAGTCGCGTCCCCAGACCAGATCGAATGCGTCGCCCTGCTCGATCAGATCCGCCGGCTCCAAGGGGCGCGTGAAGACTGAGCGATCGAAGGAACGGGCATCGCATCGCTCGGGCAGCGTATGACAGACAAACACGTCGCCCGGCAATCGCACCGCGAGCGGGCAACCGCGGATGAACTCATTGTACGCTTCGCGCACCTGCTCGGCAGCCGATCCGTACATCTCTTGGATGCCCAGCCGGAATAGCAGGTTGAGCATCTTCTTTGCCTTGATGATCGGATAGTCGGTCAGCTCGGCCAGTTCGTGGTTGCTCAAGAGGAAATGGACCCGTTCGGGGTAAGCTGCTTTGAGCTTGGCAACGTCTTCGAGCATGCCGTGCGACATGCAGCCGCCGTTCGACGAATAGCAGGGACCGCCGTGGCAGACTTCCTGCAAAATCAGATGTCGTCGCGTCCGCCGATCGAGGTCGGCAATCTTCTTGATCGAGTTGAAGTTGCGCCGGTGGCCGTGCAAGTCGGCCGTGATCATAACGTCGTCGGCCATTTCGCGCGTGATCGTTACGATGTTCCCTTCACGGCCCGGCGTGTTATCGTTGGCCTCGGTGGCGCGGCCAAATGTCGCAATGACGTTCTGGATGTAGTCTGAAGTAGCGACCATCGCTGGACCGGGCGTTTGGGGTTCGAGGCTGAGTGTTTGGGCGTTTTGATTGTCGAGGTTGCAGACGGTGCCAGAATCGAGGGAGAAACCCACACCGCCAAGCTACAGCAAGTGCCTCGCCTTGATCTCCAGATAGCTGTTGATGAGGGGCGTCGTCAAGTTTTCTGGATAGACATCGAGCGCCAACACCCCGTTGGCCTCCAAATCGGCGAGTACCTGGCTGCGCCAGGTCACAATGTCGGCTGCCACGGCGGCCTGAAACAGCGCCTCTCCGCCGGGCGCCGCTTGGTCGGCCGGATCGAACAAGCGGTGATCTCGCAGCAGCACACCGAGCGGCAGGTGCCGACCCGAAAAGTTCTTCAAATAGCGGCCGACCTGGTTGGCGTTCACTTCGTCGATGAGATTACTGATCAACACAACGAGCGAGCGCTTGCGGCAGTGCGCCGCCAAATACAAGAAAGCCTGGTCGTAGCGCGATTCCACCAGCCGCGGAAAGCGATCGAAGCTGGCGTGCAGCAGCCGGTTCATCTGGTGCATTCCACCCGCCGGCGGAACGAAGTTATGAATCTCGTCGGAGAACGACAACAAGCCGACCGAGTCTCCGTGCGCAAGCGCCACGTAGCCAAGCATGAGCATGGCGTTCAGCGCGTGATCGAGCAAGCTCAGATCGCCGGACTGATTGGTCATCATCCGGCCACAATCGAGCATGAAGATCAGCCGCTGGCACTGATTCGCCTGAAAATCCTTGACCGTGAGTTTTTGCCGCCGCGCGGTCGTCCGCCAGTCGATGTGCTTGTAATTGTCGTCCGGCGCATAGTCACGCAGGCGCTCGAATTCATTATCCTGCCCGATCTTGCGCGTTCGTCGCACGCCCAGCAGACTCAGCCGGTTGGTCCGTGCGAGCAAGGCATATTCGGACACCTGCTTCATGTCGGGATAGACGTGGATCGTGCTCGTCACGGGGTAGTCGAGGAACCGCTGCCAAAACCCCCAACGACTACGGACGCGCAGATGGGCCGACGTGAGCGTGAAGGCGCCGCGGCGACTACTATGCGCCTGATAGTTGAGCAACGCACGGCTGCGAGGGGCCAGAGAGAGTCGGAAGTCTTCCGGCCGTGGGTTGAGTTCGTGGGGCGCGCCGTCCCGCACCCATACGAACCGCGCGAAGCGCGAGTAGTTGGTGACGATCAGGGTCACGGGGTGGTCCTGGCCCAACGAAGCGATCCGCCCGGTCTCGCGGTCGATCGAGAACGAGGTTAAGCGCGGTAGCGTGAAGAGATCGATCACGGCCGCCAACCCCAGCACGCCGTCGACGAGTAGCAACGGATACCAAGCCGTGGAGTCGCGGGCGAAGCGCGGCAACAACAGAATTAACGACAAACCGGCCGGCACCATGGCCAGATAGACCAAGGGGCGATGCGGATAGATACGCAAGGCATAGCCCAACCCCGCCAGCGCGAGCAGGACCACTCCCACACGAACGAAATAGCCAAGCACGCCGTCGGCCGAGATCACAAGTCCGACCAATGAATTCCCCGTGAGAATCAGGCCGAGGGCGAGCGGCACCGCGGCCAGCGACCAACGCAGCCTGGGGCGATCTGCATAGCGCACATAAAGCCAGCGTGCGACGAGCAGCAGCGCCAGGCCGGGCACTGCCACTTTCAGGCGAAATACCAGATAGTCGGTCAGAAGGCGCCCGATCACAACCGCGGCACCTCGACCGAACGAATCAGCTCTTCCAATAACTCGTCAACCCGGCGGCCCTCGACCTCCGCTTCGGGGGTGAGCACCACGCGATGCCGCAGGGCCGGTAAGGCGATTTGCACAACGTCGTCGGGCACGGCGTAATCACGGCCGGCAAACGCCGCGGACGTACGGGCTCCGTGCAGCAGCGCGATGCCGCCGCGCGGAGAAGATCCCAAATGAAATTGCGGCCACTGCCGTGTCAGCCGAACGAGCGTATTGATGTAGAAGATCAGCTTGTCGTCGACGTGTACCTGGCTGCAAGCCTCGGTGGTGGCCATAATCTCGTCGGGCCCCGTTACCGTCTCCAGTTCGGCCAACCGTGCATCGAAATCGATCTCTTGCCGATGCATCTTCAGGATGTCGGCTTCTTCCTCGGCCGACGGATATTCGACGCGGATCTTGAACAAAAACCGGTCGAGCTGGGCCTCGGGCAAATTGTAGGTGCCTTCCGATTCGATCGGGTTTTGCGTGGCCATTACCAAAAAGGGGCGAGTGAGCTTGTGGCTCACGCGATCGACCGTGACTCGATATTCTTGCATGATCTCGAGCAGGGCCGCGTGCGTCTTGGCGGGCGAGCGGTTGATCTCGTCGGCCAGCAGCAACTGCGTGAACACCGGCCCCGGACGGAAGAGGAACTCCTGACTCTTCATGTCGAAGATCGGCGAGCCCGTGATGTCGGAGGGCATCAGGTCGGCGGTAAACTGGATGCGGCCGAACGCACACCCCAGAATTCGCCCCAGCGCTCGCACAAAAAGTGTCTTGCCCAACCCCGGCACGCTTTCGATGAGCACGTGCCCATGCGAAAAGAGGGCGACCAGCGTGGATAGGACCAGCTCGTCTTGGCCGACATAGACCTTGCGCAGCTCGGCAGCGATTCGATTAAAGAGGCGTTCGGCGTTGACTATCGCGGCGGGCGCTGCCGTTGCGATAGCCGCATCGCCGTTCTGGTTGCCCGCGCTGGCGCTGGATGGGTGAAGGGAGGCCGCGGCATTCGCGTCGGACGCCGAAGCTCTTGCAGCATCGATCGGATCGACGGTCGAGTCGGGGCCGAGAGTGGGACCGGACGACGCCGGCGGATCCAAAGGGCTTTCGTTCATTCGTGTGGCGAGGATCGAGAGGAGTCTTCTTTCGGCACAGGGGCTTGGCGCGGGCCCATCGCCGGGGGTGGAGCGGGGCGGCGATAACGTCCCGGTTCAAGCCGCACCGACTGCTGATAATGGGCGAGGCGATTCAAAGCGTGTGCTCGATCGCCCGTGCGTTGCAAAAGGGTCCCCAGAGCTGCGATGTGACGGCCGAAATCGGACAGTGGCGGGGCGGCCAACGGCCGCGGCCGTCCGAAGATCGGCAATCGACTGTAGCAAAAGATCAGCCCCAACGCACCCAGTTGCAGGAAAATGACGTTGAATGGCCAAACCGCCAGCACTTCGAGGCTGGTGCGGGGGCGTTCGCGCGGCTCGTCTTCCCAAACCGGCGGGCCGCCGCGGCCGCTTTCCAGAAAGACCACTTGCTGGGGTGGGCTGCCGATATCGTCGATCAGCCGGCCAGCGAGTTTGCGGTTCTCCCGGTTCACAAGCGGAACGTTCAGTACGAACGACCCGTTAAGTACCACCACCAGCCGGCCCCGGTTGACCATCGATTGGCGACTGACGATCGCGTCGCCCTCCGACTCGACCAACACCTCCGCGTCGTCCGGTGGAACCAAACGTCCATTCAATTCGATCTCGACTTGTTTGGCGTCGATCTGGGAAACCCACTCGGCATCGCCGGAGAGCGTATCTACCCGCCGGTGATCGCGCTTGCCGTGCGAGACGAACCACTCGCAATCCTCCTCCTTGGGCATCTGCCCGCGGTCGGCCAGAAAGGCATTCTGATCGTTTGCGAGGCGGCGTCGTATTTCTGCTCGCTTGCCGGGCGGCGCCGAGTCCGTCACTCCTTGCCAGTAGTCGGGGGCGGCATCGTAATCGCGTCCGATGTAGATCAACGTGCGACTCCGCCCGTGCCGCCACCAGGCGTTGAACCATTGGCGCACCTCGGCCGATGGCGGCGCAAAGTCATCCGGCGCCCAGACGATGCAGTCGGCCTTTTCATATACGCGAGGCGAAAGGCGGGTTGCCGTCGTCACGCGGTGGCCGGCCGTCTCGAACATTCTCGCCAGCACGGCGGTGCCGTTGACGCTATCGCCGCCGGAAAGGCCCGCACGCCGACCATACGTTTTTTCAATTCCGTCGCCACAGCCGGAAAGCATGAGTAAGACGAGGGCAGACGCACACAGTATGGGCGATGTGATACGCTTCATGCCGGCGCCTGCTCCGCGATCAGCGAGTCGAACTGATGGAGCTGCTGCCAGACCGATTCGAACCGCGCGCGATCGAGGGAATGGCCGCCGAAAAACACGTCCTCGAAGGCCACCATCGAGCGTTCGATGATGGCTCGCAACGGGGGGCGCCGCCGCAGGTCACGCAGGTATTGGCGGTTCGTCTTTCCTTTGGCCAAACGGATGACCTGGTGGCGATCCATCTCGACGAGTTGATGACTGAACAGATAGATGATCGCCTCGGCGAACTTCCCTTCCCCGTAGAGGCGGCGCGCCTCGGCCAGCAGGTCGATATCGCGGCGGCGGATACGAAAGGGGAGGGCTTCGATGCGGGCCGCGTCGTCTACCGCCGCTTGGCGAACGCTCGTCGAATCGCCGGTCGAGACCGCTTCTTCGCGATTCAGGTAGGCTCGGATGATCAACCAGGTGACCGTGAGGAGGACGATTCCGAGAAAGGCGAAGAGCAGTACTTCCCAGAACGAAACTCCCCAAAGGCTGGGGCGTGGGACGCTCGGTCCATCGGGAATGTTCCAGGGGGTGCTGACGCGCACGGGTCGTAAGGCGTCTTCGCGATTGTCGTACCAGGGAAACCCTTCTCGGCCGAGTGCATCGCGCGCTCCCTCGACCGCATCCTGCTCACCCCAGGCCAGAGTTCCGGACGCCGCCGGCGGCAACATGTCTTCGGCAGGGGCGGCCTTTACGACGGTCAATACCGTCAACAAACCCACCACAACGAGCGCGGCCGCAATGCGTCTGTGTCGCTGCACGATCAGGAGCAAAGCCGAATGTCGCATGAGTCGATCCAAGCCGCGGCCGAATGCGCATCATACCACCTTTGGTGTCGCGGTGTTGTCGGTTGCCAAAATTCCGCCCGTGGTTTGGCAACGGGCGTTGCGCAGCCAACAGTGTGAAGGAATGCTGGCCAGGTCGCGACGTGCCGAAGGGAATGCGGTACCGCCCACCGCGGAGCGCTGGCTACACGAGTCCTTTTCGCACGGCCCAGACAGCGGCTTGCGTGCGATCGGTGGCGTCGATTTTTCGAAGCAGGTGCTGCACGTGCTCTTTTACGGTCTCGATGCTGATCGATAGCGACCGGCCGATCTCCTTGTTGCTCAGGCCGAGCGCAAGATGCCGCAGAACTTGCGTCTCGCGCTGGGTGAGCGGAACCTCGACAACATCCTCTTGTTTCTGACGCGTGGCCATGGCTCCGGCGACGCGGCGCATTTCGCCGAAGCTGGACGGTGCCTCACCCGTCGCCACGGCCCGGATCGCGCCGAGGAGTTGGTCGCGGCTCGACCCTTTTAGCAGGTAATCGCTCGCGCCCATCGCGTTCGCGCGGGCAATATAGGTCGGGTTGTCGTAGGTCGAAAGAATCACCACTCGGCATTGGGGGGTGGCTTGCCGCAACTCCTCGAGCGCCGTCAAACCGTCGCCGTCGTTCATCCGGATATCGAGCAGCACCACGTCCGGTTTCTTATCTTTGGTGACTTTAACCGCGTCGGAGCCGTTCGAAGCCATCCCTACAACCTTCACATCGCTCCCCTCGAACAGGCTAGCGATGCCCGTACGGACAACCTCGTGATCGTCCACTACCACGACTTTGACTGACATATAAACCCCCAACGGGTCAGTATTTAGAGCAACCGACAAAACCGGATCTCGCTCCACAAAAATCGGCGCTTCACCGCCGATTTTTCGCCCACAGGCGCTCCGGCTTCCGGGTTTTGTCAGCCGCTCTTAGAGTTACAGTTGCCGGTCTGCCACGCATTTCAAGGAACCATTTAGAGCAACCGACAAAACCGGATCGAGCTTCGAAAAATCGGCGTTTCACCGCCGATTTTTCACCCACGGCGCTCCGGCTTCCAGGTTTTGTCAGCCGCTCTTATAAGGATAGCCGCTCCCCGCAGGTGGAGCAATCGGCACCGTCGGAGGGATACAACCCCGCGAATCGTTGACCGACCGGCAGATGTAACCTAAATACCCCTGGGAAATGAACGCTTGCCGTCGTTGGCGACGTTGCGCCTGCCAGCCGACTTGTCTGATTGTAATGAAAAGGCACTCGATTCTACTCGTCGACGACGACCGGCACTTGCTCGAGTCGATGGCTGACTGGCTACGCCAGCAGGGATATCAGGTCGATACGGCCAACAGCTACGCCTCGTCGATAACGGCGATCGATCGCAAACCCTACGACCTGGTGCTCGCCGACGTCCGATTGGGAGACGGCGACGGATTCGACGTACTCGAGCATTGCCGACGCCAGCGGCCACAGTCGATCGTGATCTTGATCACGGGCTACGGCACGGTCGAAACGGCCATCGAAGCGATCCGGGCCGGCGCGTTCGACTTACTCACCAAGCCGCTGATCGACGAAGAGCTGCACGTGTCGATCGAGCGTGCGTTCAGTCAGCGCCAGGTGATCGAGGAGAACAAGCAGCTCAAGGCCCAACTCGACCGGCGCTTGGGCTCGGCGAATATCGTGGGCCAGGACCCGCGGATGCGCAAGGTGTTCGAGATTGTCGACAGCATTGCCGACACGCGAGCCACCGTGTTGATCACGGGCGAAAGCGGCACGGGCAAATCGCTCATCGCCCGTGCGGTTCACCGCCAGAGCGCCCGCCGCGATCGCCCTTTCGTCGAAGTCGCTTGCGGCGCGTTGCCCGAGACGCTGTTGGAGAGCGAGCTGTTTGGCCACGTAGCCGGTTCGTTCACCGGGGCCAATTACGACAAAGTCGGCAAGTTCATGCAGGCGGACGAGGGGACGATTTTCCTGGATGAAATCGGCACCGCGACGCCGAGTTTGCAAGTCAAGCTGCTGCGTGTGCTGCAAGAGTTCGAGTTCGAGCAGGTTGGTGGAACCAAAACCTTCAAGGTCGACTCGCGCGTGATCTTGGCGACCAACGAGAAACTCGAAGAGCTCGTCGAGCAGGGAAGGTTCCGCCAAGATCTCTATTACCGTGTAAACGTTATCAATATCGAACTGCCCAGCCTGCGCGACCGCGTTTCGGACGTGCCCATGTTGGCGCAGCATTTTCTCGAGCGCGTGTGCGAACAAAGTGGCAAGAACGTGCGAGGCTTCTCCGACGATGCAATGTCGGCCATGGAGCGATATCGCTGGCCGGGCAATGTCCGCGAACTACAAAACGTCGTCGAACGCGCCGTCCTGCTCGGCAAAGCGGAGTTGATCGGTCTGGGCGACCTGCCGACCGCTCTGCTGGCTTCACGCGGCATCAATCTCGAACCGGTCGGCAGTCGCACGTTAAAGCAGGCCCTGAGCAACCCAGAACGTCAAATCATTCTGGAAGTACTCGAGAGCAATCACTGGAATCGCAACGCCACGGCCGACGCCTTGGGCATCAATCGCACGACGCTGTATAAGAAGATGAAGCGTCTCGGCCTGGAAGATCTCGAGCCGCATCGCGCAGCCACGTAAACGGGACCGAGGCTCTGGCGGCGTCGACGCTTCCCTTGGGCACGTTCGGTTGCGCCTTTGTCGCGATGGGATCGATCGTCTGCTTAACCAATGCCATACCGCGCGGTACCGACGGCAATGCTTTCGCGCCGTCAACTTGACGCCCATCGGAAAGCGACCTATCCATTTTATTGGTGGCAGAGCATGTCAAGTCTTTCGAAAACCATACGCGGGTCCATGGACTTCGCGGTACCGGTTCTCCGAACGCACGAAGAGCTTCGGTGTCTGAAAACGGGTGTTGCGGCCTGGTGGATTCCGCGCGCCCAACGGTTTTCGGACGGGCTCTGAAATCGACCAAGGTGGGATGGCATGGCGGAACGAACCAAAAGCGCTGAAATGAGCGCCCTCATCCGGCTCGATCTCGATTGGCAACGACGCCGGGAGGCGTTCCTCGATTGGGGGCGCGAGCCGAGACTACCCACGTTTGCCGACGTGGTCGTGACATCGCTCTTTTTCCTCTTCATCTGGGGTGCCGCCGTGTCGCTCGGCCGCATCGAGTGGATGGCGGGAGCGGCCACCATTGCGGTCTCTGCGCTCTTCTCATTCCGGGCCCGCGCCTTCGACGAAGCCTATGCCACGTATCTCGCCAATCGGAGCCACCTGGCGCACCTCTGGGCGGCCAGTTGATCGGCGGCCGGCAACGCTCCCTCTGCCGCGCTCAGAGCCTTAGCGGCCTTCTTTGACCGCGGCGTCTGCTTTCTCCCTTTGCGCACTGGTGAACATCCGGCGACGTAACCCCATAAGTTACCGGAGGATACGGAAACGTGTACAAACGTGCTTGACTATGTACACAAGTATATTACACTTACCCTTGCTTTCACCTGATCGCCGACCCCCGCATCTGTTTCGGGACCGAGGCTACCGGATCGCGTCGTTCCGTCCATTCGCCGATGCCGCTGGCTACCGAATCTATCTGGAAAATAGGAGTTCCACAGCGTGACTTACACGGACCATCTGACGTCGCGTCAAAAGGAGGTGTACGAGTTCATTCGTGAAAAAATCCGCAACCGCGGCTATGGGCCGACGGTGCGGGAGATTGGCTCGCACTTCGAGATCAGTTCGCCCAACGGCGTGATGTGTCACCTCAAGGCGCTGGAGAAGAAGGGACTCATCGTCCGCGAGCCGAATATGTCGCGGGCCATCATGCTCACCACCGAGCACGCCAGCAACCGCGGATTGCCGCTGGCCGGACAGATCGCTGCTGGCGTGCTGCACGAGGCGATCGAGCAGAACGAGCGGATCGATTTCGGCGATATGTTCAGCGACGACTCGATGTTCGTGCTCAAGGTCAAGGGCGATTCGATGATCGAGGATCAGATCGCCGACGGAGACTTCGTGGTCGTCAAGCGCCAGCCTACCGCCCAACGCGGGCAAACCGTCGTCGCCCTGACCAGCGACAACGAAGCGACGCTCAAGCGCTGGTATCCGGAAGGGAAGCGGATTCGTCTACAGCCGGCCAATTCGTCGATGAAACCGATTTACGTCAACGACGCCCGCGTCCTCGGGATCGTAGTCGGAGTCGTGCGGCAGTTGAATTAGCATCGGCGCGTATCGCCGGCTGGAACGGGAACGTGCCGGCAGTATGGGCAGGTCGGGGACTCTGGGGCCAGTGTCGCGGCGGTTTAGACATGTCGGCAAAGTGGGAACTTGTTGACTTCGATGACGTGCCCGGTGTCGCCTGTCCTTGCGGCACGGCGCGGCGGGCTTTCGCGGACGTGGCCGATTTTCCAGCGACCGTCCATCGCACGGAGATCTCGGCCGACGCGCAGACGCACTACCATCTGCGGCTCACCGAGACTTATTATTTCTTGGAGTGCGAGCCTGGGGCGGCGATGGAACTCGATGGTCTGAGCGTGAGCGTGCGGCCGGGTATGGCTGTCGTTATCCGGCCCGGTGTTCGACACCGCGCGGTCGGCCGCATGCAGGTGCTCATCTTCGTCTTGCCAAAATTCGATCCGGAAGATGAATGGTTTGATTGATTCGCCTCCCCGGTGGGAAAATCCGTGAGCGAACCGATCGCTCTGACCGCGGCGGGCCTGCGCATCGAGTTCTGGCGCAGCGCGGATCGTTACCGGCATGAAGTCGTTGCGCGTGGCGACGGGCCGGATCATCGTTTGCTCGCGTCGATTGAGGGTTCGGCCGAGGAAGAGTGGCCCGCCAGTCCACCCCTGCAAGAGCTTCACGTCGAACAACGCGGCGCCGGCAAGTGGGTGGCTCTTCTCGTCGGGCGCGCTGGGCGTAGTCATTGGTCGCTCAGCGTCGAAGGAGCCGAGAGCGAGCCGACACTTTTGTTCGACGTGGCCTGTCGATCGGCGGGCGCGGGTGACGAATTGACGAGCCGCTACCGCCTGGCTGAGGGCGGTATGCTGTCGTCGAACGACGGGCTGATTGCGTTGCCGTCCTGCCATCGATTGGAGGTTGTCGAGGGAGTCGTGCATCGCACGGGGGCCGATTCTTCGTTCGACATCCGTCCGCTACGTGAACGCTCGGGCGGTGGCCGGGTTCAAACCTTCCGCTGGCGGTACCGGATTGGCCCACTGACGGATCTTGAATCGGAGTTGGAGCGGGCCTAGGGTGGCCGGCGGTCGCCGGGGAATCATGTAGCGGTACGCATTCCAACGGTGGGCCGGGCTATTTACAATCGGGGCGTTTGGGACGGCCTTTGTTTGGCAGGCAGACGTTCGCAACGATGGCATCGACGCAACCGCTCGCCTGGGTCGATGGGCTGACCATCGGTCAGGTTCTCGAGGAGACGACACGCCGCTTCGGAGACCAAGATGCGCTCGTCTTCCCGCAACTCGGCTATCGCCTCACGTATCGGCAGCTCTCGGAAAAGGTCGACGAAGCCGCGCGCGGCTTGCTGGCCCTGGGGCTGACCCGCGGCGACCATGTCGCGCTCTGGGCCACCAATGTGCCGCAATGGGTCATCTTGCAGTTAGCCACCGCCCGAGTCGGCATCGTGCTGGTGACGATCAACCCGGCCTATCGCGCTTTCGAACTGCGTTATGTCCTCGCGCAATGCGATGCCAAGGCGTTGTTCCTGGTCGACCGCTTCAAGTCGTCCGATTATTTCGCCATGCTCAACGAGGTCTGCCCCGAGTTGAGCACGGCCGAACCGGGACGGCTCGCCGCGGCCGAGTTCCCCAACCTGCGCTGGGTGGTGGGCTTGAAGGGCGAAGGGCCGCCGGGAACCATCTCGTGGGATGAAATGCACCATCGCGGTGCCTCATGCCACGATGACCTTGCTGCGCTGGGAGCGGTCCTGTCGCCCTCGGACGCTATCAACATCCAATACACTTCGGGCACCACAGGATTTCCCAAGGCGGCGACACTCTGCCACCGCAACCTGCTCCTTAACGGCTACTTCGTGGGCGAGTGCCAGCGGTTCACCAGCGACGACCGAATCTGCGTTCCGGTCCCCTTCTATCATTGCTTTGGTTGCGTGCTGGGTACCATGTGCGCGGTGGTCTATGGCGCGGCGATGGTGCTGCCTGCGGAATCCTTTCATCCGACGGCGACTCTCGATGCGATCGAGCGCGAGCGGGCCACGGCCCTCTATGGCGTGCCCACGATGTTCATCGCCCAATTGCAAGACGAATCGTTCTCAGGCCGCGACTTGTCATCGTTGCGCACCGGCATCATGTCGGGGAGCCCGTGTCCGATCGAGATCATGAAACAGGTGGTCGAGCGGATGGGCATTCGCGAAATCACGATCGCATACGGTCAGACGGAGGCGTCGCCCGTGATCACGCAAACCCGTTCCGACGCTCCCTTGCAACTGCGCGTCGAAACGGTGGGCCAGCCGCTGCCCGGGGTGGAGGTAAAACTCGTCGACCACGGCAGCGGCCAAACGTTGGGCGACAATCAGCCGGGCGAACTTTGCGCCCGCGGGCATCTGGTGATGCTCGGATATTACAAGAATCCGGAGGCGACCGCGGCGGCCATCGATTCCGAGGGATGGTTGCACACCGGCGACGTGGCGTTGCGGCTGCCGAACGGCTACTACCGCATTACCGGCCGCATCAAGGACATGGTGATTCGCGGTGGCGAGAACATCTACCCGCGCGAGATCGAAGAGTTCTTGTTCACGCATCCCGCCGTCGAGCAGGTAGCCGTCTTCGGCGTGCCCGATGTGAAATTCGTCGAGGAGCTTTGCGCCTGGATTAAACTAAAAGGAGGCGCGACGTTGGGCGAAGAGGAGTTGCGGTGCTTCTGCCGGTCGAAACTGGCACACTACAAGGTACCGCGATACTTTCGCTTCGTGAGCGAGTTTCCGCAAACGGTCACCGGCAAATTGCAAAAATTCAAGATGCGCGAGCGGATGATCGAAGAGCTCGGGTTGCGCGAGCAAGAAACGGCGTAGACCGACGAAACGCAACGTCCAGCTATAAGGCCGCGAAATGAAGCAGTTTGTCAGGTTTGTCGCCCTGTCGGTGGTCGCCTGGGGCATGTGCGATACCACGGGCAGGGCCGACGAGCCTTCGAGCCAACCGTACGACAGCGAAACGGATCTTACGGCAGTACGTCTCGAACCTGCCGCGGCCGCCGCTGCGTTTCGCGCGCCCGAGGGTTTCGCGGTGAATGTCTTTGCGGCCGAGCCCGATGTGATGAATCCAATCGGCGTCGCATGGGATACCCGCGGACGCTTGTGGGTGGCCGAGAATTACACCTATGCCGAACGGCCAAAACGGTTCGACCTCGACCTGCACGATCGGGTGCTTATCTTTAGCGATCACGATGGTGACGGGCGATTTGACGAGCGTCGCGTGTTCTTCGACGAAGCCCGCCGACTGACGAGTATCGAGGTCGGCTTGGGCGGCGTTTGGCTGATGTGTCCGCCGGAATTGCTCTTCATCCCCGATCGAGACGGCGACGACCGTCCCGACGGACCGGCCGAGACCGTGCTCGAAGGCTTTGATGTGCCGCCCGAGAACTATCACAACTTTGCCAACGGTCTCAAATGGGGGCCGGATGGCTGGCTGTACGGTCGCTGTGGCGCTTCGGCAGCAGGTGAGATCAGGCGGGCTGATGCACCGGACGAGTTTCGCGTGCCGTTGCGCGGCGGCCTGTGGCGCTATCACCCGCTGCGAAAGCAGTTCGAGGTAATTTGCCACGGCACGACGAATCCATGGGGCCACGATTGGAACGAGCACGGCGAGGCATTCTTCATCAATACGGTCAACGGGCACCTGTGGCACGCTATCGCAGGCGCGCACCTGCGCCGACCGCATACGATCAATGCCAATCCGTTGGTCTACGAACCCATCGAGATGCATGCCGACCATTGGCATTGGGACACGGGCAAGGACTGGTCCGACTCTCGCAAGGCCACCGGCGAACACGACCGCCTGGGAGGAGGTCACGCCCATGTCGGCATGACGATCTATCTGGGTCGACAGTGGCCGGAGGCATATCGGGGCCGCTTGTTGACCCTCAATCAGCACGGCCGACGCATGAACGTCGAACGTTTGGATCGCGAGGGTAGCGGATACGTCGGCCGGCACGAGCCCGATATTTTGCAGTCGAGCGATCCCTGGTTCCGCGGCGTCGAAGTGACCTACGGCCCCGATGGCTCCGTGTATCTCATCGATTGGAGCGACACGGGCGAATGCCACGAGAACACGGGCGTACATCGCAATTCTGGCAGGATCTATCGAGTTGCGTATCAAGGCACGGGAGCCGGCGTTGAGCGTGTCGCGGCAGAGCCCTCTGGCTGGGATTTGACAAAGGCCGATCTGGCCCGTTTGGTCGCACTGCAAGAGGAATCGAATGAATGGCTCGTGAGAGGGGCACGGCGCGAGTTGCTGAACCGCGCTGGGCGGGGCGATGACGTTGCGCAAGCCGTCGAGGCGCTCGACAAGCTGCTGAACCGCACCAATCCGATCGTGCGATTGCGCGCCGTGTGGGCACTGTATGGGCTGGGAAGGATGCCCGATTCACGGCTCCTGGCCTTGCTCGAAGATGCCGACGAGCATGTGCGCACCTGGGCGGTGCGATTGTTGACCGACGTGAGGCCACTCGATACGGCCACCGGTCTGAGCCGCGCAGAAGAAGGGAAACCGGTCGCTTCCGAGTTGCTCGACATCTTGGTCCGGCAGGCGTCCGCCGACTCGTCGGGGCTGGTGCGATCGGCGCTGGCTTCGACGCTGCAGCGGCTACCGATTGCTGCACGCTCAAAGCTTGCCGCGGCTCTCTTGGCTCACGGCGACGACGCAGGCGATCACAATCTGCCGGCCCTGATCTGGTACGGGCTCATCCCGATGGCCGACCGACGACCCGAACTGCTGTTGCCGCTCGCCGTCGACGGCCAAATTCCGCAAGTTCGACGTTGGACGGCGCGCCGGTACGGGGAACTCGCCGCGCGACGGCCCGAACTCCTCGCCGACCTGTTGCGCCGCGCGACGAGCAAATCAGCCACTGCTCGCAGCGACATTGCCTTCGGTGCTGTTGCTGGCCTGGCCGGGCAGCGAAAAGTCGTAGCCCCCGACTCATGGCCGGCGTTCCTGGCGTCCTGCTCCGCGTCACCTTCCGATATCGAGGAAGCCCTGCGGACGCTGGGCGTGGTCTTCGGAGACGGTCGGGCCCTTGATGCGGTGCGGCGGCTCGCGCTCGACAACCAGGCCGATCTCGACCAGCGCCGCTCGGCCTTGCAAACGCTCATCGAAGCCCAACCGCCCGACCTGCGGGAGATCTGCGAAAAGCTGCTCAAGGTTCGCTTCCTGAATACGACGGCGCTGGCCGGCCTGGCACGATTCGACGATCCGGCGATCGGGCGCCAACTGGCGCGCAGTTACAAGAATTTTCATCCGTCGGAACGCGCGGCCGTCATCGAGACCCTCGTCTTGCGACCGACCTTCGCCGCCGAGCTGCTCGATCAGATGGCGGCGAAATCGATCAGTGCCGGCGACCTAAGCGCCGTACAAGCCCGCCAGATCCGCAGCTTCGGCGACGCTCAGCTCACGGCTCGCCTAGGCGAGGTATGGGGTGAACTGCGCGATTCACCGGCCGACAAGCAGCACACCATAGAGGACCTGAAAGAGACTCTCGCCGCGAAGCAACTCACCCAGGCAGACAAGGCGCATGGGAGGGCGCTTTTCACGAAGACATGTGCCACCTGTCACCGGCTCTTCGGCAGCGGAGCGGAGATCGGCCCCGACCTGACCGGCGGCAATCGCAAAAACCTTGATTATCTGCTGTCGAATATCGTCGACCCCAGCGCCGTCGTCGGGAAGGACTACGTCATGTCGGTGCTCGCGCTCGAGGACGGGCGGATCGTCAATGGTGTGGTGGTCGCCGAAACGGAGACGACGCTCACCGTGCAAACGGCCCAGAAGAAGGAAATCATCGCCCGCGGCGACGTCGAAACGCGGACACCGTCGAAGTTATCGCTGATGCCCGACGGTCTGTTGCAGCCACTGTCGCCCGCCGACATCGCCGACCTCTTTGCCTATCTGATGGGCGACACGCAGGTCGAGATGGTCAAGGCCGACGTTCCATCTCCTGCGGCTCCGTCCGTGGGCGAAAGGTCCGAGTAGCGATCAACGGACGTGGGCTCGTCCAAGGATTTTCTGCCGTCGCCTTTCCGGTCCTCTCGCGCTCTCGCCGGCCAGCCACGAGAGTCTACCTCGGCGCAAAAGCAAACCCGCCGATCTCGCTCGCGCGAAATCGACGGGTCGGATATAGAAAACTGACTAATGACCACGGCCGGTATTCAACGTCGCGCCGGTCAGGCAAACCGTCCGCACGACGTGAGGCCGGGGTCGACTAGTACAGGTCGTCTGCACCGCCGTGGCCGGCAGCCTTCTTGCCCTCCTTGGGCTTCTCGGCGATCAACGCATCGCTCGTGAGCAACAAGATCGCCACGCTCGAGGCGTTTTGCAGCGCCGTGCGGGTGACCTTGGTCGGGTCGATGATACCCGCCTTCACCAGGTCTTCATAACCATCGGAAGCGGCGTTGTAGCCAAAGTGGCCCTTGCCCTCGAGCACCTTCTCGCAAACGATACCGCCGTCCTGACCGGCGTTGTTGGCGATCCAGGTCAGCGGAGCCTTGCAAGCACGCTTGACGATGTTGTAGCCGACCTCTTGGTCGTGGCTCAGGCCCTCCGACTTGCACTGCGACGAAGCACGCAACAAGGCGACGCCGCCGCCGGGGAGAATGCCCTCTTCCACTGCCGCGCGGGTGGCATGCAGTGCATCCTCGACGCGGGCCTTCTTCTCCTTCATCTCGCTCTCGGTGGCCGCACCCACATTGACCTTGGCCACACCGCCGGCCAGCTTCGCCAGCCGCTCGTTGAGTTTCTCCTTGTCGTAGTCGCTCGTCGAATTGTCGATCTCGCGACGGATCTGGTCGATGCGGGCCTTGATGTCGTTGCTACGACCGGCCCCTTCGATGATCGTCGTGTTGTCCTTGTCGACGACGATCTTCTTGGCACGGCCCAGATCGGTGATCGGCAGGTTCTCCAGCTTGATACCCAGGCTTTCGAAGATCGCCTGGCCGCCGCTGAGGATGGCGATGTCTTCGAGCATGGCCTTGCGGCGGTCGCCGTAGCCGGGCGCCTTGACCGCACAGCACTTGAACGTGCCGCGCAGCTTGTTGATGACCAGCGTCGCCAGGGCCTCGCCCTCGACGTCCTCGGCGATGATCAACAGCGGCTTGCCCGCGTTCACCACGGCTTCGAGAACAGGCAGCATTTCCTTGACGTTGGAGATCTTCTTCTCCATCACCAGGATGTAGGCGTCGTCGAGCACGCACTCCATCTTCTGCGGATCGGTGACGAAGTAGGGCGAGAGATAGCCACGGTCGAACTGCATCCCTTCCACCCACTCGACCTCGGTCTTCAGGCTCTTGCCCTCGTCGACCGTGATCACGCCGTCCTTGCCGACCTTTTCCATCGCCTCGGCCAACAGATCGCCGATCTCGGTGTCGTTGTTGCTGGCGACGGTGCCGACCTGCGCCATCTCCTTCTTGCTCTTGATCTGGATCGACATCTTCTTGAGCTTGTCGGTGATGTCGCTGACGGCCTTCTCAATGCCCTGCTTCATGTGCAACGGGTTGACGCCGGCCACGACGGCCTTGAGACCTTCGTTAAAGATCGCTTCGGCCATAACGGTGGCCGTGGTCGTGCCATCGCCCGCCACGTCGCTGGTCTTCGAGGCGACTTCGCGCACCATGCGGGCGCCCATGTTCTCGTAGACGTCTTCCAGGTCGATCTCCTTGGCGACCGTGACACCGTCCTTCGTCACGGTCGGCGACCCGAAGCTCTTCTGCAAGATGACGTTGCGGCCCTTGGGGCCGAGCGTCACCTTGACCGCTCGGGCCAGCTTGGAAACGCCGCGGCGAATCGCTTCGCGCGCTTCCTGTTCGAAAGCAATGGTCTTTGCCATGTGGGGTTGTTCTCCAATTCGGGTTGAATGTCGTTGGGGTCCTATCCGGAACGCGAGCAGCGCGCTCCGTATGAAGCGGCGGACGGTCGTGCGTTACTCGATCACCGCCAGGATATCGTCCTCGCGCATCAGCAGCAGTTCGCGGTCGCCGACCTTGAACTCATCGCCTGCGTACGAGCTGAACAGCACGCGGTCGCCCACCTTCACCTGCAAGGGGGTCCGCTGACCGTCGTCACGCAGCTTGCCGTCGCCGACCGAAACGACGGTGCCGCGGGCGGGCTTGTTCTTCGCGGTGTCGGGCAGCACGATACCGCCGGCGGTGGTGGTTTCCGATTCCTCGCGTTCCAGCACCACTCGATCACCCAGCGGCTGGAGCTTGAATTCCTTATTGCTCGTTACCTTCTTCTTTTCTTTCGTCGCGACTGCCATGGCTTAAGATGCCTCCGAGACTCCTGAGATACGGTTTGTTGTGCCACATGCGCCGCAGCTCTGCGTACGCGGGCTGCCAATAATGCGCAATCGAAGCGCTGGTTGCCGGGTGGATAAGCAACTGGCGCGCCACGATACCCCTACGTTCTGCAACATCAACTACATCAGATACTTGTGATTATGAAATCCGTTTGGTTTTGAGGAGATTGCCGTAGGGAGGCCCGAAGATCTGCGCTGCCATTTTGACAGGGCGATCGCCGATTACCGCACCGCGAGAACGGCCAACGTAGAGGAGGCGTCCCGCCTCCTTGGCATCTTCGGATAGATTCTTGATAAAAAAGGCCGAAGGGGGCTGCGGCGGTTATTACAAGCTACAGCCAAGCCACTTCGATTCCCACGCGTGCGGCGGTTTGTTACGCTTGTAGTCTACCGTTGCCTGCGGCACTTTTGCTGTCCGCACGGTTGGATCGAACTACGCGAGTGAAGAGCTATGGCTGATTTCAAGCGGCAAGATGGCGATGGCCCGCTCGGCGATCTCGACGAATGGGAAGACGATCTGCGGCGGAGATACCCGGAACCGGCCGAAGCGACCGCCACGGCTACCCGTAAGAAACCGAATCAATTTCGGGACTATCGAGCCGAGGCAAAACCACAGGTCAAGGAGTTCTATCGACAGCACCATCGCCATCAAACGGTCGATTTTGTGCGGGCGAAACGGGATGAGTACCTTTCGGGACTCTCGACAGGCCGCCAATCAGGTGCCGATCAGGCCACGGCACGAGGTCCACGGCGGCAGATGGGGATCTGGGAGGCGCTCGAATTCCTCAATACGCTGGTCGACGATAGCGATCCCGATACTTCGCTGGCCCAGATCGAGCACTGCCTACAGACCGCCGAGGCGATTCGCCGTGATGGCCGGCCGCGATGGTTCATCCTCACCGGCCTGATCCACGACCTGGGCAAGATCCTCTGCCTGTTCGGCGAACCGCAATGGGCGGTCGTGGGCGATACGTTCCCGGTCGGTTGTGCCTGGTCGGATGCGATCGTCTTCCCCGAGTTTTTGGAAGAGAACGCCGACCGTGAGGTCGCCGATTACCAGACCCATTGCGGCATCTACGAACCGGGCTGCGGTCTCGATCAGGTGCTGATGACGTGGGGGCACGACGAATACCTGTACCACGTCGTGCGCGACTTCCTGCCGCCGGAGGCGCTGTACATGATCCGTTACCACTCGTTCTACCCGGCGCATCGCGAAGGGGCCTATGCGCACCTGATGAATGACCAGGATCGCCAGCATTTCCGCTGGGTCAAGGCATTCAATCCGTACGACCTGTACACGAAGAGCGCCGAGCGGCCCAAGGTCGCCGAACTCCGCCCCTACTACGAGGATCTGGTGGCGGAGTTCTTTCCTGCCAGCCTGAACTGGTAGACCCGTCGTGACAACGTAGCAGAATCGGTCGGGCAAGGGGCCGATTCGTTTCGTCGCGCCTCAGATCATCATCGAACGCCTGCCGATCGCTTGCCATGCCCCCCCTTTTCGTTCGCGGTGACTGCACCTCTCCTACAGCCGCCCACGGCGCCGCGGCGTTTGAAAAGCGAACGATGCGGTGTCGTTCGCTCACCGTCCGCCATTTCGCCATCGGGGCGGCCTTGGCAGCGGTCGTACTCGGTTGCGGCAAACCGCGCCCGGCGCCTCGCAGCCAAGCATCTTCCGACGGACACGAAACGTGGGACGCCGTCTATCTACAGGAGAACCAGGTCGGCTACGTGCATGTCGTCGAACGAGTCAAGAAGAAGGAGGAGACATCGCTGATCGAGACCAAGGCCGACATGGCGATGTCGATGAAGCGGGCGGGCCAACCCATCTCGATCCAAACGACCCGACAGTGCGTGGAAGATTCGGAGGGCCGCCTGATTTCGTTTCGCGAGGAACAGCAGCTCGGGCCGTCGACCGGAGTTACCAGCGGCCAGGTGGAAAACGGCAAGCTCGTCATCACCACGACCGATGGAGAGCACACCAGGACGAGGCAAATCGAATTTCCTACTGACGCGGGCGGGCCGTTCGCTCCCGAGCACTCGCTCCGCCGCCAGCCCATGAAGCCGGGCGAGAACCGCAGCATCCGTTTCTTCGATCCGATGGTGGGTGCTATGGCGACGGAGACGCTCGACGCGAAAGACTACGAGCAAATAAAACTCCTGGACGGTAACCAAAAGTTGCTGCACATCGCATCGTCGCTGGCGATCGAGGGCCAACCGCAGCCGATCCGCGGTGTGCGGTGGACCGACGCCGACGGCGAGACATTGAAGGCCGAAGTGCCGGGCATGAAGCAAGTCACCTATCGCACGACCAAGGAACAGGCCACGTCGAGCCAGGACGAGCCGGCCTTCGACGTATTCCGCGAAACGCTGGTTAAGCTGCCCAAGCCCTTCGACGAGGCGCGTAAGACTCGTCGGGTGCGCTATGCGGTGGAGTTGCCGGAAGGGGACCCGACGGCCGTCTTTTCCGTCGGACCGACGCAGCACGTGAAATCGACCGGTGAGCACACGGCGGAAATCACCGTCATCTCGCTCGACCCGCTCGCGCCGCCGCGAGAGGGCGGCACCGCCAGCGCGGAGGACCGAGATCCGAACAGCTTCATTCAGAGCGACGATCCAAAGATCGTGGAGATGGCCCAGGAGGCGGTCGGCGGCCGGGCGAGCCCAGGCGAGATCGCGGTCGCGCTGGAAGAGTTCGTTTCGCGCAAGATGACCGCCAAGCGGAACTATTCCACGGCCTTCGCCACGGCGGCCGATGTGGCCCGCACCCTGGAGGGTGACTGTACCGAACATGCGGTGCTGCTGGCAGCGCTCGCGCGGGCCTCGGGTATTCCCGCCCGGGTGGCCATCGGGCTCGTCTATTCACCCAAGGATCGCGGCTTCGCCTACCACATGTGGACCGAGATGCTGCTCAAGGGGGGCTGCTGGGTGCCACTCGATGCCACGCTCGGCGAGGGGCGTATCTCGGCCGATCACTTAAAACTCGCCGACTCGAACCTGGCCGACCGCGCCGGGCTGGCCAGCTTCCTGCCCATGGTCGAAGTGCTGGGCCAATTGAAGATCGAGGTGCTCGAAGCCAAGTAAGCGATCACGCCGCGTGCAGGCGTCCATCGCTCGACGACTCGCTGGCCGACACGCTCGACACCGAAGCATGCACGATCTGCGTGCCGGGTGCGTTCACCGTCATCGAAATCGATTCCAAGGGGGCCAGCGCCGTCAGCACCGACGCCCGCCTTTCGGGCGGCACGAAGAAGAGCACGAATCCGCCGCCGCCCGCGCCGAGCAGCTTGCCGCCCAGCGCGCCCGCCTCCAATCCGCGGCGATAGATACCGTTGATCGTCTCGTTCGAGACGGAGTCGTCGAGCGAATTCTTCAGCACCCATCCCTCGTGCAGCAGGCGGCCGAAATCGGCCAGGCTCTGCCCTCCGGCCAGAATCGAGTAAGCGTCGTCGACCATGCGTCGCATCTGCTTGAGCCGGTCGAGGTTCTTGTCGATCTTGCTCACCTGCCGGGCGGCCACCTGGCTCGCGCGGCGGCGTATGCCGGTGTAGACCACGAGCAGATGCCGCTCGAACTCGGTCTTGCGTTCGGCCGAAAGTGGCACGCGATGAACGACAATGTCGCGCGTGGTGCGAAACTCGATCAGATTGAAACCGCCCATCGCGGCGAACGTCTGGTCTTGGCAGCCGACCGACTCGCGCAAGACGTCTCGCTCCAACTCGATCGCCTGGTAGGCCAGGTCGAGCGGATGAACGACGCGGCCCTGAAAGGCATAAAGCGCGTTGAGTGCACCGACCACGAAGCTCGACGACGTGCCCAGGCCGACCGACGAGGGAAGCTCGGCCACGCAATCGACTTCGATATCCTTGGTGATGCCGGCCCAGCGGAGGCATTCACGCAAGGGGGCATGCTCGATCTTCTCCAGATCGGCGACGCATTCGACCTGCCGATACGCGAGACGGATGGAATAGTCGAACAATCGCGAGTAAAAGCGGGTCGCCGCCAGGTACGTACACTTGTCGACGGCCGTACCGAGCACGGCGCCGCCATGCCGGGAGAAGTATTCCGGATAGTCGGTGCCGCCGCCGAAAAAACTGATCCGAAAGGGTGTTTTGCTGATGATCATGCTGCCACCTGTGCAAGAAAATGCCGCGTGATGAACGAGTCGGCTTGGGCGACCGTTTCGGGTGTACCGATGTCGAGGAACGGCGCCTGGCAGCGATGGACCCGCAGTCGGGCACCGCCGTCGAGCAGCGCCGGAAACACGTCGTGTTCCATGCTGAGGGGCGTCCGCCGCGGGAACCGATCGAGCAAGCGACGGCGAAGTAAGTAAATGCCGGCGTTGATCAGGCCCGAACCGGGCTGTTTCTCGCTGAACCGCAATAGCCGTCCGTCGGCGGTCACGTCGAGACGGCCGTAGCGCGATGCGTCGGCCACTTCCAACCCGACCACGACGCCGTCGGTCGACTCATCGGCGAGCATGGTCAACGCCGGTCGCAAGTCGGCGAGCACCAGCGAATCACCGTTGGCCAGCAGCCAGGTATCGGCCGACAGGCCGCTGGCCTGCACGGCGAAGGCCAACGCACCGCCCGTGCCCAGCGGCGACGGTTCGCGCACGGTCTGAATCGTGCTGCCGAGCGTCGGCCGGTTGGCGAAGTAAGTTTCGCCAACTTCCGCCAGGTGCCCGAGCGAGACGACGAACCGCTCGATCCCTTCGCGATCGAGGTATCGCACGACCCATTCGATGAACGGAGCGCCCGCGACCGGCACCATCGGCTTGGGCAGGTCTGGGTAGAGGTGGCGAATCCGCGTCCCCAGGCCACCGGCCAGGATGACCGCGCAGAGCGATGCCGGCGCGCCGGGGCGCGTGCCACGTGCAGTGCCGACGGCTGTTCGACCTTGTGTCATAGGCCCGTGCTATCGGTAGGGCTGGACCGGTTCATCCGCACTCCGCCGTGGCCGGCACCTGCGTGCCGCCAGAACGGCTCATGCCGCCGCACGATGCTCGGCCTCGTGCTTCGCCAGGCAGGCGACCGAATGCTTCAGGCCCTCTTCGAGCGACGTGAGCCGCAACGACGGGAGCAAGCGGTGCAGCTTGACGACCGAGAGGCACTTCGAGCGTGCGCCGACATAGCGCGAGGTGTCGAAATGGATCTTCTTGAAGTCGTAGCCGACCTCTTTGCAGACGAGCTGCGCGAAATGGCGGATAGTGAACTCTTCGCCGGCGCCCACGTTGACCAACTCGTTGTCGACGTTCTCGGCCAGGTCGAGCGCGATTCGCACGAAATCGTCGATGTAGACCAACTCACGCGACTGGTGCCCGTCGCCCCACAGCACCACCTGTTCGCCATACATCTTGCCGCGCAATATCTTGCGAATGACGTCGAAGATGAAGTGCATCTGGCGGCCGTCGGTATGATAGCCGGGACCGTACAGAGTCGACGGGATGAGGCAGAGGTACTTGTGGCCGTACTGCTTGTGCAGGGCCAACAGGCCGGCGTACAGCATACGCTTGGTCATGCCGTAGCTCTGCAAGCTCTCGATGGGCTGACCTTCGAGGTAGTTGTCCTCGGTCAGCTCGCAATGGGGCGAGAAGGCGCAGCTCGTGCCCATGGTGACGAGCTTGGCCTGCGGCTGCTTGGTGTGCCACCACGACAGCATGTTCGTGTTGATGTATTGGTTGATGAGCCATTGCTCGCCCGGATGCGCCAAACAGAAATCACCGGCCTGGGTCCAGACGGCCAGGTGATAGATCTGGTCATACTTGGGCCCTTCGAAGGCCGCGAGCGAACCGGGCTTGGTCAAGTCGCAGTCCTTCGAGCCGAGCGCCACGACATCGTCGCCCCTGGCTTTGAGCTGCGCCGTCAACGCCGTCCCCAGAAAGCCCGTCGCGCCGGTCACGAGCACGCGCCTCTTCGACTGTTTGGGATGGGAGGTTTTGTTGCCGTCCTTCATGCTTCGCTCCTCGGAGGTGTGCCGGAAAGGGGATGATCGCCGTGGCCGAACAGGGGCCTGCCAAGAACAAACCGCGGAAGGGTATCGAGCGCGGCCCGCCCACGCAAGTGCAGTTTTATGGCCGAATTAGGTCGTTTCCACGCGTGGGCGCGCTACGGTGAGGCGAGGTCGCGCCAGCATGCGGTGCCGAGCCTCCGCTGAGGCCGGCGGGGGCGTGAATCACCGTCAGAGCATGTCGAGTGGATCGACGTCGATGATCAAGTACACATCGTCGGGGGATTTGATATCGGCGGTGGCTTCGCGAAGGGCGGCCCGGATCGCGTCGCCGTCCGGTCCCTGCACCTGGAGCTGAAACCGGTGCTGCCCGCGCAGCTTGGCGATCGGCGCGGGGGCGGGGCCGAGCACGCGCGCGTCCGCCCGGTGTCGGGTCAGCGACTCGTTCACCAGCTTGCCCAGATAGCCAGCGAACTCGCTGGTCGGTGCCTCCTGGGGACCGCGCACCACCAGCCGCGACATGCATCCGAAGGGCGGATAGGCCAGCGCCTCGCGGTTGGGCAATTCGACGGCGGCAAATGTCTCGTAGTCGTGCCGCACCGCTGCGCGGATCGCCGCGTGGTCGGGCGACAACGTCTGCACCAGCACGCGGCCGCCCTTCGCTCCTCGGCCCGTGCGTCCGGCCACCTGCACCAACAACTGGAACGTCCGTTCCGCTGCGCGAAAATCGGGCAAGTGGAGTGCCGTGTCGGCATTCACCACGCCGACCAGCGTCACATTCGGGAAATCGAGCCCCTTGGCGATCATCTGTGTGCCGAGCAGGATTTGCACCTCGCCGCTGCGAAACGCCGCAAGCGCGCGTTCGTGGCTGCCCGGGCCGCGCATGGTGTCGGTATCCATCCGCAAGGCGCGATAATCGGAGAAGCGGGCCTTCACCTCAGCTTCCAGTTTCTGCGTGCCGAGCCCGCTGTAGCGGATGCCGATGAATTGGCATTCCGGACAACGGGTCGGCGCCGGCACTTCGTGATCGCAGTAGTGGCACAGGGCGATCTCGGCGCCCCGGTGGTGCGTCAACGCGATATCGCAATGCGGACAGCGCACCACGTGCCCGCAGCCGGCACATTGGATGTGTGTCGCGAAGCCACGCCGATTGAGCAACAGGATCACCTGCCCGCCGTCGTCGAGCGCGGTTTTCATCGCCGTCTGTAGCTGCCGGCTGATCGCGCCCGACCACGCCTGATCGCGCGACTCGTTCCGTAGATCGACGGTGATGACGTCGGGGAGCGGCCGATCGAAGACGCGTCGCGGCATCGACACGAGCCGATAGGTGCCGGTCTGCCCACGGTGCCAGCTCTCCAGCGAGGGCGTCGCCGAACCGAGCACGAGCGGCACGTTCTCGGCCGCCGCACGGCGGAGTGCCACTTCGCGGGCGTGGTAGCGTGGCGCCGTGTCCTGCTTAAAACTCCCTTCGTGCTCCTCGTCCAAGATGATCAGCCCGAGCTGCGGTGTGGGAGCGAAGACGGCGCTGCGGGCTCCCACCACCACGGGAATCCGTCCGCGGGCGATTTCTTGCCATTCGGCGTGACGTTCGGCATCGGTGAGGTGGCTGTGCAACACGGCGACACGGCCGAAGCGCGCCCGGAAACGTTGCCGAGTCTGCGGCGTGAGGCTGATCTCGGGCACGAGCACGATCGCTTGCCGCCCGTAACTCACCACTTCTTGAATGGCCCGGATGTAGACCTCGGTCTTGCCGCTACCGGTCACGCCATGCAGCAGAATGGTTTCGTGGCGCTGTGCTCGCAGTGGGGTGAGAATGGCGTCGAGGGCCGTTTGCTGGTCGACGTTGAGCGCGAGATTGTCTTCGCGCTCGGCCGGTGCGGCGGAGAGCTGCTTGTGATTCAACCGACTGGTGCGCGACGAGATCAGTCCCTTGCGGCGCAAGACGGTGATCGGACTTTGCGTGCAGCCCAGCCGCTGGGCGAGCTGCTGCGGTGTGAGCGGCTCCGGACTCGCCGCCAGATAGCGGAGAATCTCCGCCTGCTTTTTCGGGATCTTTAGCTCCTTGATGCGGCCGACGGCGTCCGGCACCGCGGAGAGGAAGGTGGTCAACTTCGTGCCGGCCTGCGAACGCACGCCGGCCGGTAGCACGGCTTCGAGCACCTGCCCCAACGGACACAGATAGTGCTCGGCCATCCACCGCGTGAGCCGAATCATGGACGGCGATAGCAGCGACCGCTCGTCGATCACTTCGCGGATCGATTTCAGGGGCCGTCCGGCGACCGGCCGATGCTCGAGCGCCACGCAGTAACCGACGACCGGCCGATCGCCGCGCCCCAGCGGCACGCGCACCCTCTGGCCCACTTCGAGCCGCGGCCGCAAGTCATCGGGCACGAGATAGTCGAGCTCCCGCTCAAGGCCCGTGGCGAGCACGAGCGTGGCGATCCAACGCGACTCGGCGTCGTCGAGCTCCCATTGCGGCGGCGCCGTATCGAAGAGTTGCTGCTGCGATCCCGATGCCTTCACGGGCCGGCGTGCTTCCGTTGCAAGAGACGATAGTCGTAACGGCCGACGGGGTTGGTGCGCCTCACGATGCGGAACCGACGGCCGAACGTGGGTGAAAGACGAAAGCCCGCGTCGTCGGGCGCGACCGCATCGTAGCCGGTCTCACCGCGGGTCAGGAGTTGGAAGCGGACGTGCCCTTGGCCTCGCGCATCGACAATCCAGTACTCGGGGATGCCCGTCTGCCAATAAGTGCGTCGCAAACGGCGCTTGTCCTTCGAGACCGAGCTATCGCTGACGACCTCGACCACCAGATCCGGCGCGCCCACCAGCTCCACGAATCGATTGCTCCCTTCCTTCCGCTCGCTTTCGCGCACGCGCCCCGAGCGATAACTCTCCCACGAACAGAAGACGAGGTCGGGTTCCGTCGAAAGACCGGCTGGCGGCCACACGACGGTTGTTGAATCGCAGAACAGGTCGCCCAGCGCGTGTCGCTTGCTCAACCGCCTCAGTTCCCCAACGAGTTCGACCTTCAACTTGGCGTGCGACTCCAATTCTTCCGGGCTCGTCTCCACCTCGAGCGAGCCGCCGATGAATGTGGCTTTTACTCCGTGCGGGAACCCAGCGGAATGAATCCAATCGCGAAAGCCTTCCAACTCGAAGGCGCTGGGAGGCACGCAAAGCCAGCCGTCGATGCAGAAGCAGGTTTCGTTTTCCGGCCCGTACGACAGTTCGTTTTCGAGCTTGTGGCCGTTGCCGCGGCGCATGGAGCGATCGAGGTCCGTTTCGATATAAACCATGCCTTCCAGATAGGAAGCCTTGATCCCTTCGGGGAAGCGTCGGCTATGCCGCCACTCGCGAAATGCCTGGAGGTCGAAGAGCTTTAGCGGAAAGTGCCATTGCCCTTCGAGCACGAGTTCTCGGCGTTGCATTTTGTCGGCTTTTTGCATGGCATCGCCACCGCAGGGTCCACCTTCTCTACTATCGAGCTTAAAGTCCGCGCAGGCAAGTCGATGCAAAAGATGCAGGTGCAGGCCCTCGCCTCGGAAGTTGGACAGAAGCGGCTGAATTGTGGCCTTTTTATGAACCCAGATTTCCGTCAGCGCGACCGGATTGCACACCCCGAGGTGCTCTGACGGGCGTGACAACGCGGCAGATGTGGCCAATTCTGGCAGGCAACACTTGTTGTGCGCTCTGTCGAGGGCCTCGCCAACGAGACTCAGGATCGACGAGTCGCAAACAGACCACGATATGCTTCGGTCTGGGCGTTGTGAGAAAGCGACAGTGGTCGACGCTTCAAACGTACCCTTCGGAGGCCTCAGAGCGTGCCACCACGTGCCACCCGGCAGCGCCGGCAGACCAATCAGGCGAGGAACGGCGACATTTTACGGTCGCAGGGCCTGCGCCTTCTTCACGAGCTCGATCAGCTCGGCGCGATAGCCGTTCTCGTCGGTTCCGCGACTGGCTTGGGCCAGTTCGAGCACGGCGCCGAAGGTGAGATCGCCCTTGTATTGGCTGTCACGTAGGAGCAGCCCAAAACCGGCCACGGCGGCCGAGAAACGGAAGTCTTCACTGGCCTGGGCATAGTTCGAACCGGCGTCTTTCACCACCGTCTCGATCAGCTTGCTGCTCGCTCCCTCGGGTTCCTTGTAACGTAGCTTGAGCGTGAGCGATTCGTCGCCGAACCCGCCGGCCGGTTCGAGCGGCCGCTGGTATTTCAACCCATCGACGTTGCCGGCCGGTGCTTCGCCGCCGGCGGGCACGAGTTCGTACAACGCCGTCACCGTGTGGCCGGCGCCGATCTCGCCCGCATCCTTCTTGTCGTCGTTGAAATCCTCGGCCCGCAGCAGGCGGTTTTCGTAGCCGATCAGGCGATAACCGGCCACCTGCCGCGGATTGAACTCGAGTTGCAGCTTCACGTCCTTGGCGATCGTCACCAGCGTGCCGCCGAGTTGTTCGACGAGCACCTTGCGGGCCTCGTTATGCGTGTCGATGTAGGCGTAGTTGCCGTTGCCGCGATCGGCGAGCTGTTCCATCGTGGAGTCTTTGAGGTTGCCGGTGCCGAACCCGAGCACGCTCAAGAACACGCCGCTCTTCGCCTCCTCTTCGATCAGCCGGGTGAGCGAGCCTTGGTCGGTGACACCCACATTGAAGTCGCCGTCGGTGCAGAGAAGGACACGGTTCGTGCCGCCCTGGATGAATTTTTCGCGCGCCACCTGGTAGGCCAATTGAATGCCGGAACCGCCGTTGGTCGAGCCGCCCGCGTGCAACTGATCGAGTGCCCGGAGGATCGTCTCCTTGTAGAGGCCCGAGGTGGACGGCAGCACCAGGCCCGACGAGCCCGCATAGACCACCATCGCCACGCGGTCGTTCTCGGCCAGCTTATCGATGAGCAGGCGCAACGCGCTCTGCAACAACGGCAACTTGGCCGGGTCGTCCATCGAGCCGGAAACGTCGATGAGGAACACCAGGTTGCTCGCCGGTCGGTTCGCCAGGTCGATCTCGCGGCCCTTGAGGGCGATCCTCAACAGCCGGTGCTTGGGCTCCCACGGACAGCCTGCCACTTCGGCATGCACGGCGAACGGTGTTTGGTCGGCCGGCGGCGCGTAATGGTAGGAGAAATAGTTGAGCATCTCTTCGATCCGCACGGCGTCTCTGGGCGGCAGCGAGCCGCCGTTCAAGAATCGCCGCACGTTGGCATACGATGCCGTGTCGACGTCGATGGAAAATGTCGAGAGCGGGTCTCGCCGCACATCAAGGAAGGAATTCTCGTCAAGTCGCGCGTAGGATTCGGTGTTGGGCTGCCCTTCGGAAAACCCGAGCCCAGCCAACCTATCACTCGGAGCTGGGGATAGGTCGAACAATGCTTCACCCTTTTTGGTGCGGCCGACGAACCCGCCTGCCATCGACGTGCTCGAACTGACCATCCCCTTCGCCACCCCCGATTCCTTATCCTGTATGTCCACCGTAAAGAGGCCGCGCGAGTGCGCGTCTGCGGTCGGTTCCGGTTGACCCGCGACCATTCCGGTAGCCATTGGAATACCTTCGGCGACAAAAAAGTCCTTGCTTTCGGGAAGGGGCTCTTCGTGGGCGCTCTGGTATCGATCTCGATACCCATTGGCATCATCAACGGCACGAGTGCCCCTGACCCTGTCCGCAAGAGACGCCAACTCGACGTTGCGCGCGGTTTGCATGCTGGAGAGCAGTAGCCGCCCGAGCCCCGCCGCGACGCACAACAATATCGACGCCGCCAGCGCGTACCCGACGAACTTCCTGCGTACCGACCGTGCCGGGCGCGATTCCTTGCTAAAGCGCGGTACTATGTCGGCTTCGCGCGGTTCGCCGACGACGCGATCGATGAGCCGTTGCCGTTGACCGATCGGCAACTCCACCCCTGGTTCGGAGGCCAGCGCCCCGGTCACGAGTTCTACCGACCGCCTGATCGCGCCGAGTTGCTGCCGCGCCGACTCGGATTCGGCAAGGGCCTTCTCCACCGCGGCGCGATCATCGGCGTCCAATTCGCCGAGTACATAGGCCGTGAGGCGGGCCTCGGCTAATTGCGCCGCGTCGAGCGATGCGCCATTGAGGGACATATTCGAATCGGGTTGGTGGTAATCGGCGCTCATAAAACCCTACCCTTCGCATTCCTTGATGTTTGCACGCACCGTCTTCAAGGCGACGTGCAAGAGATAGCCCACGTTCGAGACGCTCAGGCCGGTCACGCCGGCGATCTCGCGATAACTCAGGCCCGCTTGGAATTTGAGGCGCACCACTTCCTGCTGGTTGGTCGGCAAGCCGCCGATGACGGCCAGCACCGCGGCGTGCATCTCGCCACGCTCCACCGCGTCGGCCTGCGGTGCCTGGTCGGGGCAACGATCCAACTCGGCAGGGAGGGTGGCGCGCATGCGATGCTCCTTTCGTTGGACGTCGAGGGCCCGACGCCGGCAGACGGTGTACAGCCATTCGGCCAGCCGCCCATCGAGCTGCTGCCGGTCTTGTTCGCACAACCGCAGGAAGGTGTCTTGCACCACGTCGCGGGCACGCTCGGCGTCGCCCGTGATGCGCGCGGCATACCGCACCAGCGGTCCCTCGTAGCTCGCCACGACCGACCGCAGCCACTCACTCTCGCCGGCAACCCGCGGGTCTTTCATTTCCTCGCGACTCTTTCGCCCACACAGATAACGCACGAACGGGCCGTTTATTAGAGAAAACGATAAAGCCGGCCAGGGCTTCCGAAAAATCGGCGTTTCACGGCCGGTTTTCGCCCATGGCGCGTCGGTTTCCGGGTTTTGTCGGCCGCTCTCGGCGGAATTCCGGGCCGATTATTCCGATGTTACCACCCGCGTCGGCCAGCCATGTGTTATGCGGAGGCGGCGGATTGAGCGTCCGCATTCCCCGGTGCGGCCTAAAGTTAAGATGTGAAACCAACATCGAACAACGACTGGCTCGATATCTTCCTCGACGAGTTTTTGAGCGAGCCGGGGAACTGGGCGTACCAGCCGGGTGGGATGACGGCGGCCGAACCGACGGCGCTCGCCGCCCTCGCCCTCGCCGCGCATGGGCGGCTCGAGGCCGCCGGACGTGCCTGTGACCGCTTGGCCGACCTTCAAGGGCCGGACGGCAGCGTCGCGGTGACCGCTCACCAGCCGACTCCCTGTTGGCCGACCGGTTGGGCCGTTCTCGCTTGGACCAAGGTCGATTCGCTCACGGGGGCGCCGACGTTCCGCAACGAGACCGCGCGCGCGATCGACTCGATCCTGGCGCTGCACGGTCGCACGATGGAAGCGGTCAGCGAGATGGGGCACAATCCGCGACTCGACGGCTGGCCCTGGGTGGAGGGGACACATCCCTGGTGCGAGCCGACCGCCATCAATATGTTGGCACTGAAGGCGACCGGCCACGGCGACGCGCCGCGCGCCCAGGAAGCGGCTGCGATGCTCGTCGACCGGCTGTTGCCCGACGGCGGGTGCAATTACGGAAATACGACCGTGCTCGGCCAGGTATTGCGTCCGCATATCGAACCGTCCGGGCTGGTGCTCGTCGCGCTCGCGGGTGAACCGGTCATCGACGGCCGGCTGGAACGTTCGCTCACCTTCCTCGAGCAGGCCGCCGCCACGACGCGTGGTGGTGCTTCGCTGGCGTACGCATTGCTCGGACTGACGGCGCACGCTCGCCGCCCCGATCAGGCCGATGCTTGGCTGAGCGCCGCGGCGCGGCAGTCCCGCGCGTGGCAATCGATGCCGCAGCGCAAGGCGCTCCTTACGCTGGCCGCCGCCGTGCCGTGCCCCTTGATCACGACATCGCAAACGGCCCGGCACGCGTTGCGAGACCGCATAAAGGTGGGAGGTGCTCTTTGACGACTCCCTGTGGCACAGCCACCCTAGAAAACGATAACTCCGCGGCGACGTCCGAAAAACCGACACTCGCACGGCGGACGCTGCTCCTGGGAGCCGGCGCCTTGGCGGCGGGCGCGGCGGCGATGCCTTGGTTCCGCGAGATGTTCGCCGAGCCGGCGCCCGTATTCCTGGCGCGAAACCAGAGGTACGACGGCCCGCTCGAGCAGACGATTCGCGATGGGCTGCTGGCCACGGGCATCGACCCCGTCGCACTGCGCGGCCGCAAAGTGCTCTTGAAGCCCAACCTCGTCGAGCCGAGCCGGACGTCGCCGCACGTCACGACACACCCGGCGATGATCATCGCCGCGGCCGAGGTCTTTCGTGGCTGGGGCGCCGAAGTGGCCGTAGGCGAAGCGCCTGGGCACGTGCGCGATACCGAAATGGCGATCTGCGAATCTGGGTTGGCCGAAGCGCTCGACGCGGCGGCACTACCGTTCCGTGACCTGAACTACGAAGACTCGGTGTGGACGAAGAACGCCGGCCGCACGTCGCCGCTGGCCGGTTTCTTCTTCCCTCGCAGCATCGCGGAAGCCGACCTGATCGTGTCGATGCCCAAGCTGAAGACGCACCATTGGGTGGGCATGACGGCCTCGCTCAAGAACATGTATGGGGTGCTCCCGGGCATCCAATACGGCTGGCCCAAGAACGTGCTGCACCATGCGGGTATTCCCCAAACGGTCTGCGACATCAACGCCTCGCTGGCCAAGACGATCGCCATCGTCGACGGCATTTTGTGCATGGAGGGCGACGGCCCGATCATGGGCACGCCGAAACGGCTCGGCCTGATCGCCGTCGGCGCGAATCCGACGGCCGTCGATGCGACGTGCGCCCGCGTCATCGGATTGGAGCCGAAGAGGATCAGCTACCTCAAACTCACTTCCGGGCGACTCGGTCCCACCGAGGAACGGCGGATTATCGAACGCGGCGAAGACTGGCGCCAGTTACGAACGCCGTTCGAACTGATCGACAAGCCGCACCTCGCCGGACTGCGGGCGTGAGTTCGCCCTTCACTCGTATTGCAGCAGGCTGAACGTCTTATGCGGCGTCAGCCGCTCGGCACCGCGTAGGCCGGTCAGCTCGATGACGAACGCACAGCCGACGATCTCGGCACCGCAGCCTTCGACCAGCCGGCAGCAGGCTTGCATGGTGCCGCCGGTGGCGAGCAAATCGTCCACCATCAGCACCCGCTGGCCCGGCGCGATGCCGTCGGCGTGGATCTCCAACGAGTCGCTGCCATACTCCAGATCGTAAGAGAGACGACGGGTCTGGTAGGGCAGCTTGCCCGGTTTGCGGACCGGCACGAACCCCTTCCCAAGCTCGATCGCCAACGGCACCGCGAAGATGAAACCGCGTGCTTCGGCCGCGGCCACCACGTCTACGCGCTGGTCGCGGTAGGGCTCGGCGAGCCGGGCGACCGTCTCGCGCAGCGCGCCAGCGTCGGCCAGGAGCGGCGTGATGTCGTGGAACAAGATGCCCGGTTTGGGAAAATCGGGCACGCTACGGATGTATTGCGTCAGGTCGAGGGAGGTCATGCTGTCGGAGTGTTTATCCACGTCGGTTGAGGTACCCGACGATGCCGGCCGCCGCCGCCAAGCCCATGCAAGCGGCCAGCGTTACGGTCATGGTGGCCGAAATCGCGGGATGCGAGGCGACCATATCGAGCATGAAAGATCCTCGTCCAATGGGTTGACGGGCTGTTCCGCGGCCGGCGCTTCATTCTGGCCGGCTTCGCACGCGATGGGAAGAGGGACGTTCGCTCGGAGGGCGTTCCTTATCCGCCGTGCATGGTCTACGATGAAACGATATCGCTCTCCGAAAGACGAAGTATGCAGACACGCCAGATACGCCGCAAGCCGGTCGGAATCGTCTGTTTCCTGGTTGCCATCGCGGCGGCCATGGTTCTTACGCAACTTCCCCACGAATCATCGGCCAAGGCGCGCCCGGACAAGAAGCAGCGGAAGTCCTTCAACACCGCCCCGCCGCCCAAATTCAGCGAGGATGTGTTATCGAGCTTCTTCACCGATGCCCGCAAGCAACTCGGACCGGGTGAGCCGGGCGGCATGGTCGCCGCGGCCCCTAAGCCGGCCGCCAGTACGGGCGACGATCCCGATGCCGGTGCCGCGCCGGCGAGCAATTCGGCCTGGTCGAAGTTGATCTCGGCAGCCACGATCGAAGACGAGATCAAAGCCCAAATCGCGCCCTTGGCCGAGGTGACGAAGACGCCCAGCGCCTTCAAGGGGGGCGGCAATGGTCCGGCCCGGATCTGCTTCACCGAGGTCGCGATGTTGTTCGGGGTGATCGCCCAATACGACGGCGACGTGCGCTGGAAGAAGGACGCGCTCGGTCTGCGCGACATCTACCGGCGGGCGGGTGGCAACTGCAAAGTGGGCACCGACAATTCGTTCAAGGAGGCCAAGCAACGCAGCGACGACCTGGGCCAGTTGGTCACCGGAGGTAAGGTGGAACTCCCCAAGGCCGATCCCGATGTGAAATGGTCCGAGGTGGCGAATCGGCCGCCGTTGATGCAGCGCATGGGAAAAGAGGGGTACGATCCCAAGATCAAGGCGTGGACCAGTGACCGCGGAGAATTCTCGAAGAACCGCAACGCGTTGTTGGAAGAGGCGCAGATCGTGGCGGTGATCGCCCATCTCATCCAAGATCCGAGCTACGAGGATGGCGAAGATGAGACCTACCTCGGTTACGCCAAGAAGCTGGAGACGCACGCCTTGGAGATTGCCGAAGCCGTGAAGGGCGACAGCTTCGAACGCGCCCAGGCCGCCGCCGGCCAACTGAACAAGGCATGCAGCATCTGTCACGAAGAATATCGTAGCGGCGGGTGAGGCTGCCTCGCCTCTTCGATTGTGTGGCCGATTCAGGACCGCGCAAACCTCTCTTGGCCCACGTGCTCGTTTCGATTAGAGTTCCCCCCGCGCCGGATTCCGGTTCGGCCGATATTCCCAGGGCCCAATGTGAAAGGATTCACGATGCCTGGTTTCAAGATCCACATTTCCGGAAGTACGGCCTTGGGAGTCGCGTATGGAGCGGGCGCCCTCTTCTTCGACGTGCCTTTGCCGCAGTGCATCCTCTCGGCCGGGCTGTGCAGCGTGTCGGGCATGTTGCCCGATCTCGACAGCGGCCCGGGAATTCCGCTGCGCGAGAGCCTGTCGTTCGCCGCCGCGTTCGTGCCGATGTTACTGTTCGATCGTGCCCGGCAAATGGGTTTGACGCACGAGACGATGGTGTTGTGCGGCGCGGCACTCTATGTGTTGATCCGCTTCGGATTCGGTTGGTTTTTGCGCCATCACAGCATCCACCGCGGCATTTTTCATAGCATTCCGATGTGCTTGATCTTTGCCGGGTTGGCCTTTTTGCTTTGCAACACCGGCGATCTGCCGCTGCGCTACTACAAGGCCGGTTCGGTGGTGGTCGGATTCATGTCGCACCTGATACTCGACGAGATCTGGAGCGTCGAATGGGCCGGGTTCGGCGTGCACCTCAAGAGCTCCTTCGGCACGGCGGTGAAGTTCTGGAGCCCGTGCTGGTGGTCGACCGCGCTGACATACACCTGCTTGCTGGCGGTGTCGGTGCTCGTGCTCAACGACCCGATCTGGACGGGTGTCTCGCCGACCGGCAAAGAGTTGCACGAGATCGCGTCCGACATCGTCACCGACGTGGAGCGCCAGTAGGAACCGGCGGCCGGATCGGACGAATAACTTCGACAGCTTTGCCGTCCTCGCCTGGGCTCTCTCAGAGAGGAGAGCAGGCGGTCGAGGAACACCGAAGAGCAGGCGATCCGCCCTCACCCTAACCCTCTCCCGGAGGGAGAGGGGATAATCTTAGAGCAACCGACAAAACCGGATCGAACTCCACAAAAATCGGCGTTTCACGGCCGATTTTTCGCCCACGGCGCTCCGGCTTCCCGGTTCTGTCAGCCGCTCTCAGTGGCTGGCGCCAAACTGGGTGCCATAGAGCTCGGCAACCCCTTCGCTGACGACCTGCGCTCCCTCCTCGGGGCCGCTTTCGATGACGGCCAGGTTGTCGACCACGAAGGGCACTTGCACCCGGCGGCGAACGAACCGATGCGGCGCGGTGGCAACGTAGACCCACATGTCGCCGTAGATGTCGTGTACCACGGCGGACCATGGCAGCACCAGGCTCTGCCGCTCGTCGCGCAGCGCCAGCGTCACGTTGAGCCGTTGGCCCGGACGCAACCGGCCGTCGGAGTTGGGCAACTGGTAATAGAGATCGACCGTGGCCGCCTGCGGATCGGCCGAAGGCGGCGCCGTCACGGGCTCGGCGGTGCGGACGTCGGCCGGGTCGTCGTCTCCCAGGCCGGCGACGCGGGCGGGCTCTGCTTCGGCAATCGCCGGCAATTCACCCGCGTAGATCGGGGTTTTGACCCAGATCGGGTCATAGTCGACAACCTCGAACAGGGGCGCTCCGGCGGGCACGATCTCGCCGATCGTCGCATGCTGTAAGCGCACGCAACCATCGCGCGGCGAAACGATCTGGATGGGCACGGCGTCGCCCGCCGCGGAATCGAGGCGAATCTTTTCCAGCAGTTCGCAGCGCTGTTCGGCCGCGGCGAGCGCCTTCTGCGCCAGCGAGAGTTGTGCCTTGGCTGCGTCGAGGTTCGCGGCGGTGCCGGCCTTGTCGTTGAAGAGCCTCTCCGCGCGCGAGAAATTGATTTCGGCCAAATCGACCTGCGTTCGAGCTTGCTGACGTTGCCCGTCCGCGTCGACCTGCGCCTGCGAGACCTGCAACCTGGCCTGAGCCGCCGCGATCCGTTCGGCGGGCGTGAGCACGTCCCGCTCCGACGACAGTAGCGGCAATAAGAGAAAGACCGGCTCATTGCGCGTCACGCGCGTCCCAAATTCGGTAACGCTCGCGGCCGAGACCGCCTTCAAGGTGCCTCCGACCGGCGCCGAAACGACGATGGAGGCGCCCGTCGGCAGCACGACCTCGCCTCCGTAGGTGCGGCGGCGATGGACCGACCGTCGCTCGACGACGGCCGTTTTGATGCCGAGCCGCTCTTCCGCCTCCGCCGTCAACTCGACGGTATTGAGGTCGTCTTCCTTGACCGGATGCGGTACCTTCGCGGGCTCGGTCTTGGCCGTTTTCGTCGGAGTCCGCTGACAACCGACCAGAGCGAATACGGCACAGGCGGCGACGACCGCTACGCTAACTCGGCTCGGCGATGGAAGGGGCTGCATATCGATGTCGAAAGGGTTGCCCAAAATCCGATCGGGCATCTCGTTTCCCGAACTGTCGCGTCAGTTTTAGCGGGTGATCTAGACGCTACGCGGCGATTCAGGCCATTTGAAATGATAACCCGCTGGCCTGCCGGCAGCCACTGTGGGGTGGCACGAGGTGGCACGGGTGGTGCCCCAACCCCTGCGTTGCTACCATCCCATCAAGTAAAAACCCTGAAACGACTTAAGAAGCCGGATCGAATCCGAACACACGTAGCTCTTGGTGGCAGCGGCAGGCCTTCGCGATGCGCGCGGCCCACGCGATAGCCTCTGCGCGAGAGGGTAGTTCGAGCACGGTGAAGCCGCCATTGAGCGGAGGCGCCCACGAGTATCCGCCCGCGGAGAACGTGCCATCGGCCGAGACGAGCACCGGCGGAACCGCTTCGTCGATACCGCCGCCGAAGACATATACGCCGGCGGCCTTTGCTTCGTCGATTACCGCGTGTGCGTCGCGACCAACCGCCTCCCATTCGCCATCGGGTACGGCCATCGCTGCGCTTGGAAATGAGATGAGGTATTTCGCCATAGAACTCTTTCTTTCGGAATGGAACACAGTCGTGCGCGAAGTTCTTTACCGAACGACTGATTAGACCGCACAACTGCGGTGGGCAATTACCGAAAATTAGCGGCCGTCGTGCGTACTTATAAGGAGACGGCAAAACGGATCGGGCTCCCGAATCGGCGTTTCACCGCCGATTTTTTCGCCACGGCGCTCGGGATTACGGGTTTTGTCAGCCGCTTTTAAGGGTCCATCACGCCCTCAGAGCGTGCCACCGCAGGTCGCCAGGCGACCATCCAGATAGTTCGCTACCGATACCCGGTCGCTACGCCGCGCTGGGCCAGGGCGATCCGCTCTAACAGGGCCGCGCCGCCCGCGTTCCGGGGGTCGAGGTTCATGAGCTGGGCCACGGTCTGCCGCGCTTCGCCTTGGTATCCCGCCCGGAGCTGCGCGTCGGCCAGGTGGTAGAGTACGTCGGGTGAGGCCGGGCCACGGTCGCGTGCCTGGGTGAGGCAATCGACCGCTTCGTCGTAGCGCCCCAACGCACTATAGGCCATGCCGGTCAGATAGAGCACGTGCGGCGACTCTTCGCCCGGCGGGTAGGTGTCGCTCAGGGTCTGTAACGCGGCCAGCGCGCGGAGTGGGCGATTGAGCTGCCGATAGACCTCGGCCACCTCGAGCAACGTCTCGCGATCGTCCGGCCGATAACCGAGGGCGCGATGGTAATCGGTCAGCGATTCGGACAGATCGCCCGCCTTGCGCCGCAAGCGTCCGCGCATGGCCCAGACTGCCGGGTTCTTCGGGTCGGCGTCGATCGCCTTTTCTAGCAAAACGGCCGCCTCGGCCGTCTGGTCCATCGCGATCCGCATCTGGGCCGCCCGCAATGCGATCTTCGGTTCGTCGGGCGCCAACTGTAGCGCCTTGTCGATCTGCTCGAGCGCCGCCGGGCGCTGATCGCGCTGCCAGAGTGCCTCGGCGTAGTGGTAGCGAGCCTCCGCGTCCTGCGGAAATACCTTGACCGCCTGTGCCAACAATTCGTCGGCGCGGGTCCAGTTGCCCCGTTCCATCGCGCTGACGCCCTGTTGCGACAACTGGCGTGATAGCACCAGCGAGCGCGGAACGGGACCATCGACGCCGCGCAAATGGCACCCTGCGCCGCTCAAACAGGCGGCTAGTAGCCAGCAGGGAGCAACCCGAAAAGCTCGGTTCATGCGACCAAGAGGCAGTCGAAAGGCCGCGAAGAGTATCAGCAAATACCGCAACACACAAGCGGAGTTCCGGCGTAACGCCGGCCAAGATTTAGCCCGTCAGCCCGCTTATCGGATCGGCATGGTAGATGGCATGAGGCCGATCGAGTGCGTCGTGGAAGACCGCCAGGGCGGGTATGCCCAACGATTGGTAGATCGTGGCGGCCATGTTCTCCGGCCGCTGCGGCTGGCTTGCCGGGAAGGCGCCGATCTTGTCGGACGCGCCGATGACCGTGCCGCCGCGCACTCCGCCTCCCGCGAAGAAGACGGTTTGCACCGCTCCCCAATGATCGCGGCCGGGCAGTTTATAGAACTGGGGCAGGTGGGTGATCTTGGGCGTGCGGCCGAACTCGCCGGCCATGACGATCAAGGTCGTGTCCAAGAGGCCGCTGTCGTGTAGATCGTCGAGCAGGGCGGAAAGTGCCTGATCGGTCGGCGGGAAGAGCTTGTCCTTCAGATGCGGAAACGCCTCGCCGTGGGTATCCCAGGTTTCATTGTTCCCCAAGTTGACCTGCACAAGATTGACACCGGCTTCGACCAATCGTCGCGCCATGAGCAGCGACCAGCCGAACGAATTCCGTCCGTAACGCATCTGCGTAGGCTCGTCGGCCCGCGTGACGTCGAAGGCCCATTGCACCTTGCCGTCGGCCAGCAACGAGATGGCGCCGTGCCGGTAACGATCGAACTCGATCGACTCTCCGAGCGCGTCCAATCGGCGGCGTTGGCGCTCGATCTCGGCCAACATCGATACGCGGCCGCCGAAGCGCGTGAGATCGATACCTTGGGGGAGGGTCAGGTTCGGTGCCTGGAACAAACGACGATCGGCATGGCCGCGCTCCTGGTGATCGAAGCCGTATTCGGGGTAGGCGCCGTACGCGGTGGAGTGAAAGGGAGACGCTTCCACAAACCAGGGATCGCGGCCCGAGCCGAGAATTCCGGCAAATTGTCCGGGAATGGTTCGTCCGCTGTTGTGAAGCAGTCGCTCGGGCAGAACGACAGCGGGAGGCAGATTGTTGCGCGGGGTCGTGGCATAGCCGGCTACGGCGGCGAGCGACGGCCAATCGGCCGGCCTCGCAGCGCCGGGATCGAAGCCGGGCGGAAGATCGCTGCGCCCGGTGAGCATGATGTGGTGGCCGGCGGAATGATCGTTGGATGGGTGCGTCAACGAGCGGACCAACGCCCACAGGTGGCTGCGTTCGGCCAGACGCGGCAGATGCTCGCAGATCCGCACACCCGGCGTGCGCGTGGCGATGGGCTTGAATTCACCGCGAATGTTATCGGGCGCGTCGGGCTTCAGGTCGAAGCTATCGTGCTGCCCCAAGCCACCGGAGAGGAAGATGAAGATCGCGGCCCGAGCCTTGGCCGCCGGTTTCGTCTCCGGCGTCGCCGCCAACGCCGAGCGCAGCGGTTCCAGGTAATTCAATCCCAGCCCCAGCAATCCGATCGAGCCCGCTTGCACCATCGATCGCCGCGTAAGCGGCGGGTGGACAGGCCCAGCTACGGCGCGATTCGGCATGGCTCAATGCTCTTTGATCTCCTGGATCACCAGACCACCCCCTTCGGAGACGACCTTGATCTGCATCTTCTTGCCCGGCTTCCGCTTATTGGAGCCCCCTGGCGGGCTCTGCCCGGGGCTGGCCGCCGAGTTGTTCTCTTCCAGCAGAACGATGTGGATACCTTTCATCGCCTTTGGCTGTGGGTTGGCCAACCGCATGGTGGAGAACGCGGTCTTCAGCTCTTCGACGGTGGCATCGGATGCCTTTCCTTCGCGGAGTTGCTTAGCCTTGCCCACCGCTTTCGCGCTGAACAACTCGGCCGCACCGTTGGCCTCGCCCGCGATCAGCTTATCGTAAAAGCGTAGGGCGACTGCTTCGGCACCGTCGGTCTTGGCACCGGCGAAGGGCGACTGGGTGTTGCCTCCAGGCATACCGGGACCGTAAGGCGCCCCCTGCCCATTGGGTCCCATATTGTTAGGCCCATTTTGCCCGGCACCCGGCGCGCCGCCTGCCATACCCGGAGGAGGCGGAGCCGTAGGTGAGTTACCGGCACCGTTTTGTCCGGGACCGGGCGCGCCCGCTCCCGGAGGAGGAGGCGCCGTGGGTGCGTTGCCAGGACCGTACTGTCCGGAACCCGGCGCACCAGGTTGTCCCATTCCCGGCGGAGGCGGCGCCGTGGGTGCGTTGCCAGGACCATACTGCCCAGAACCCGGCGCACCAGGTCCTCCCATTCCCGGAGGGGGCGGCGCCGTGGGTGCGTTGCTAGGACCGTATTGCCCGGAACCCGGCGCGCCTGCCATGCCCGGATTGGGAGGCGCCATCGGACCTGGGGTACCGCCTCCAGAACCCGGCGCTCCTGCCATACCCGGATTAGGAGGCGCCATCGGGCCTGGGGTACCACTTCCGTGCCCCGCACCGCCTGCCATGCCCGGATTGGGAGGTGCCATCGGGCCTGGGGTACCACTTCCATGCCCCGGACCGCCTGCCATGCCCGGATTGGGAGGCGCCATCGGACCTGGGGTACCGCTTCCGGGTCCCGGACCGCTTGCCATGCCTGGATTAGGCGGCGCCATCGGGCCCGCCGGTCCGCTCGGCGTGCTTGGGGTGGTCGGCGATGCCGCGGCCGGTGCTGCGCCAGCCGCCGATTGGCCCGCGGGTGCACTGGTCGGTGGAGTGCTTGTCGGCGCGGCGGAAGCAACCGCGGTCGGAGGAGCGGCTGCGTTCGAGGACGCCATGTCGCTCTCGCCGCACCCGGCCAACAAAACGATCACACCCGGTAGCCCGAGCCACCATCTGGAAAAACTGCTGCTCGACATGGCTGGTCCTCAGCAAAAGGAGTGATGTCCGCTTCCTGCGGTGGTCGCGATGCTGCCAGAGAGCGCGCACGCTCGCCATAAGGCGGGATTATTGTCGCAGTTATGTAGCTTCGACGCAAGACTTGACCCCTGCTCGGGCGCCGCCGAGAATCAAACTTTCAACAACCTAGGATCACGCAACACAAGGGGCCAAGTTCGTTCATGCCTGTCACGCAACACGTGCCCGACGCCGCCGGCCGCTTTGGTGCGTTCGGTGGACGCTATGTGCCCGAGACGCTGACGCGCGCCTTGGATGAACTGTCCGTCGCCTACGACGAAGCCCGCCGCGACCCGAGCTTCGAACAGCAACTCGATGGCCTGTATCGCGATTACGTCGGCCGGCCGTCGCCGCTCTACCACGCCGAGCGGTTGAGTGGGCAAATAGGTGGTGCGCAGATCTACTTCAAGCGTGAGGACCTGAACCACACCGGCGCCCACAAGATCAACAACACGCTCGGGCAGGCGCTGCTCACCTTGCGCATGCGTAAACCGCGCGTCATCGCCGAGACCGGTGCGGGGCAGCATGGCGTGGCCACCGCGACCGCTTGTGCTCACTTCGGTCTGGAGTGCGTCGTTTACATGGGCGAGGAGGACATCCGCCGCCAGAAGCTCAATGTCTTCAATATGCGCATGATGGGCGCCGAGGTGCGGCCGGTGACCAGCGGATCGCGCACGCTCCGCGACGCGATCAACGAGGCGCTGCGCGATTGGATGAGCTCGGTCGACAACACGCACTATATTCTCGGCTCGGTCGTGGGGCCGCACCCATTCCCGATGATCGTGCGCGACTTTCAATCCGTGATCGGTCGCGAGACGATCGACCAATCTCGCGAAAAGCTGGGGCGGCTGCCCGATGTCGTCGTCGCCTGCGTCGGAGGTGGCAGCAACGCGGCCGGCATGTTCTATCCGTTCATCGAGCTGCCGGGCGTTGAGTTGATCGGGGTCGAGGCCGGGGGCCGGTCGGAGCAACCGGGAGATCACGCGTCGCCCCTGTCGTTTGGATCGCCCGGCGTGTTGCATGGCAGCTATAGCTATGTCATGCAAGACGAAGACGGGCAGACGTGCGACGTCCACTCGATCTCGGCCGGCCTCGACTATCCCGGCGTCGGTCCCGAACACAGCTACTGGAAGGATTCGGGCCGCGTGGCGTATCGTTATTGCCGCGACGATCAAGCGTTGGCGGCCTTCGACCTCGTGGCGCGCAACGAGGGAATCTTGCCGGCGTTGGAAAGCTCGCACGCCATGGCCCAGGCCATCGAGTTGGCCCGCGACCTCGCTCCGGACAAGATCGTGGTGGTCTGCCTCTCGGGCCGCGGCGACAAGGATGCTTTCGAGGTGGCCCGGCTGCGCGGGCAAAATATCGGGTGAACCAAGCAGCCGTCGGTTCTCCCTCCATTCCGTTCCCTTCCTTGAATTCCGTACATGTCGGCCGTCGATCAACTCTTTCGCCGTTTGCGGGCCGAGGGACAGAAGGCGCTCATGCCGTTTGTCACCGCCGGCGATCCCGACCTCGATTTCACCGCCGATGTGTTGCGCGAGCTGGGGCGACGTGGCGCGTCGCTGTGCGAGGTCGGGGTTCCTTATAGCGATCCGATCGCCGACGGCCCGGTCATTCAGGCGTCGTACACGCGGGCCTTGACGCGGCGCGTGAAACTCGCCGAAATCTTCCGCACGTTGGCCGAGGTGACGCCCGCCGTCTCGGCGCCGCTCGTGACGATGGTCAGCTATGCGATCGTCTATCGGCATGGGCTGGCGCGCTACGTCGACGAGGCGAAGCAAGCGGGCGTGGCGGGCGCGATCGTTCCCGATCTGCTGATCGAGGAATCGGACGAGCTCGCGGGCATCTGTCGGGCGGCCGATTTCAGCCTCATCCAACTCGTCACGCCCACGACGCCGCGCGATCGCGCGCTGCGGATCGCGGAAAGCTCCACCGGTTTCCTTTACTACGTGTCGGTGACCGGCATCACGGGCGAACGTACCCGCTTGCCGCAGGAGCTGTTAGACAACGTGGCGTGGCTCCGCGAGCAGACCAACACGCCCATCTGTATCGGCTTCGGCATCAGCCAACCAGAGCATGTCCGGCTCTTGTCGCCGGTCGCCGACGGTCTGATCGTCGGTTCGGCCATCGTCCGCCGCATCGCCACGGCAGATTCCCAACCCAGGGCAGATGTGCTGCGGGACGTGGGAGACTACGTCGGCAGCCTATTGGGCGCTCTGAACGGCTAAGAGCGCAGAGGACGGGGGCGGCACGTGTGGCACGAGGTGGCACGCACTGAGATCCACCGAAGGGTTGATGAAGCATCAATCGCGTCGGCCCATTGCCGACTACACCGACACGCTGTCGCCCATTTTTCAGAGTCACCGGCGGCGGTCGTGCCTGCTCGCCTGTCAATCACGCCGTTGGTAGGACCTCGGGTCGTGCAGCCGGCCCGAAATCGGGCAGGAAGCTGGTGAGTAATCTCACCACCGTTGCTCACCTTCGTTCGCTCCGCGCGCTCGCCTCCCAGGTCAGTGAGTAAGCCACGGGGGGACTAGGGGGACTAAGGGGGACTAAATCCGCCTATCGTGGGTGAAAAGTCGGACTGTGAATGTAAACAGCGACGGAGAATGGAGGAGCGACGCGACAGAATTCACAGCGACCGGGAGGATTTGGTCCCCCTTAGTCCCCCTAGTCCCACCCCGCCGTTGCTCTGCATCAGGAGTGTGGCCATGTTGCGCGGGCTGGCAAAAGAGGCGCGCTTAGGCACCGGGCGAAGGCTGTGGCCGCGAGCCGGGCAGTATGGCGTGATCGACGGCCGCTTCCAACCAACGCCAGAGCAGCGGGCACGTGCTGCCACATCGGGGGGCCGTGAAGAGGTCGATGGCGACGGAGAACCGACTTGAGGAGGTCGGGGCCACCTTCCTGACCGCACAATGAGCGTGCTGGCCCGTGCCGGCAACTAGAATCGAAACGCGACGCCGACGTTGTTGAAGAAGCGAGGCGTCTGCTCGTTCAGTCCGAAGCCGAATCGAACGCCGAGTTCCAGGTTCGGGTTGAGCAGGACGTGGCCGCCGAAACTGCCGTAGTGCTGGTTCAAGGGAGCTTGCTTGCCGTACGAAACGATCCCGAAGTATTCGGCGTGGAAGTTCCAGCGTTCGCCCACGGGGATCTTGAGCACGGTGGAAGGAGCCCATTGGCTGAAATGGTCGCCCTTCTCTTCGCCGGTCGCATAGCGCAGGGATGAATTCCACGTCCAGCCGTTGGCGAACGTCCAGCCGACGGCTTCGCCCACGTCCATCGTCGAGGCGTTCGAAGGTCCGGCCGTCGGAGTGTAGCCTTGCACGATCAGAGAACTGGCGGGCCGCCACCGCGACTGTTTCGAAGTCAGAAATTTCGCACCGTAGAGCATGCGGCCTTCGGTCTCGGGCTGCAAATCCTCGGCCCCGACTTCGTTACCCGAAACCGTATTGGCGCCGCCGGCCTCGTAGTTCCAGCCCACGCGCAGCTCAACCCAATCGGCCACTCCTCGCCTCGCCAGCAGTTCCGGGAAGCTGTTCGAGTCGGGGCCGGCGCGGTTGTCGATGAACGAATACGACTGTTCGAGGACCGTCTTTTTCGTCCCAACCGTCGAGGTGGCGAAGGTGAACGAATCGCGGTCGGTCTCGATCTCGTCGTGCTCCTCATCTTCTTCGGCCGGTTCGGTCGGCGCGAAGCGCTGGGCCCGGCCGGTGCTCGGGCAAGCCAGCGCGAGGCCGACCCACAGCACGAGTCCCACGAAGAATCGCCAACGATCGACCATGATCGGTCCCGCGGTAGCCGACACCTTTGCGCACCTGCGAATAACATCGTCCCGTTCCTGACGGCGATGCGACTCGGATCTGCGCGTGTGGGCAGCGTCGGCTGGCAGTCACATCCGTTTATTCGTCCCAAGCGGCCGAGGTCGATGGCAAGATTTGGCGATCGCACCGACCTTGCTCGTGTTGACGTTGATACGTTCGACGTCGTTCTCAGCTCGACGACGCGAGCGAGGCAGAAGTCAGACGAACGAGGGCGCCGTCCGCACCACTGCCCGCGCGGCGCCCCGACACTCGATCGACGCCAACTCCCCAGCCTTCGGGTGGTTGTAACCGCGAGTGCGCCGGATGTACTATCCGTTCTGACCGGGTTTCTGAATTCGAAAGAGGCTGGCAAGAGACCATCCGTCGTCGCGTACAAGTCTTGCTGACGACCGATCGGTCCTGGGGCAGTCTCTGAGATTGTGAACAGGGCGGGCCAAGCAACCGGAACTTGCCGGGCCGCCGAGGAAGGCAGAGAAGACGTGGCAGGCTTGTCGTTTTCGCAGCCTATCTTGGTTGCCTGTTCGGGGTGCGCGCTGGCCGGCGTGTGTGTTCTGATCGCCGGCCTGGCTCTGCGACGGCGCGGTTACGGCGGACGACCGCTCACACCGCGTGGCATCGCGTCGGTCACCATCCCCGCCGTCGGCCTGATGCTCGCCGCCGCATGGTGGTTCGGGTTGCACGAGCCGTTCCGCGATCCGCCCATCCTACCGCCCACCGGCAGCCTCGCGATTGCCCTGGGCGATGAGTTTCCGTCGATGGTGACCGGGGGATGGTTGAATGGCACGGCGCCGACGATGGGCGACTTGCTGGGAAAGGTGATCGTCGTCGATATCTGGAACGAATTGTGAGGCGTCTGTGGCGAAGCGGCGCCGGATCTGGTCCAGATCCACGAGAAATACAAACGGCAAGGCGTCGTGTTCCTGGGTCTCACGGTGCGATCTCGCGAGCAGGCCCGGGCCTTTGTGAAAGAGTTCGACATCGACTGGCCCACCGCCTACGGCGTGGAGGCTCTGAAGTCGGCCGCACCCGTGATCTATGTGATCGGCACCGACGGCCATGTCGAATGGTCCGACGAAAGGACCCGCATCCGCCACAACATCCGGAATCTGCGGTCCGACCTCGAAACGGCGATCAACCGCGCCTTGGAGCGCCGCTCGGGCGAGGCGCCGGCAGAGGACCTTCAAATCGGTTATCGATCGCACATCACCGGCGGGTAATCCAAAAGGGGTTGACCGAACCGTGTCATCGGCCGCGCCGGAGCGCTCGGCCCGGCATGGCGCCTGTGTGCCGGCCGCGATCGAGGACCGTCTCGCCGTTGACGATGACGTACTCGATACCTTCGCCGTAGGCGAACGGCTCGGTGTACGTGGAGCGGTCGATCACCCGGTCGGGATCGAAGATGGTGATGTCGGCGAACTTGCCGGACGTGAGCAGGCCGCGATCGCGCAGGCCGGCCTTGGCGGCGTTGAGCGAGGTCATCTTGCGCACCGCGTCTTCCAACCGCAGCACATTGCGCTCGCGCACGTAGACTCCCAACACACGCGGAAACGTGCCGAAACTGCGCGGATGCGGATTACCGCGGCGGAGCGGGCCGTCGATCGCGTAGGCGAAGCCATCGGAGCCGATCGAGCACCAAGGCTGAACGAGCGCCACGTTCATGTCCTCCTCGGTGTGGTGCGCGTAGACCGTGCCCACCGATCCGCCCATTTCGATGAGCAGATCGAACAACTCGTCGAGCGGGTCGGCTGCCGGACGTTTGGCCGTGCGGAGCGACAGCACGCGGTCCATCGTCAGCCCCTTGTAGACGTTGTCGGCGCTGACGAGCATGCGGCCCCAGTCGCCGCCCACGGCCGTGTAATGGTTGTACCAGCCCGGCAAACCATCGCGAATCTCGCGTTTCATCCGCGCGCGGTCATCGGCATTCTTGAGCCGCGCGAGGAGTTGTTGGGTTCCCCCTTCGTGGGCCCAGGGAGGGATGATGCTCGCCAGATCGTTATTACCCCGGGTGTAGGGATAGACGTTGGCCTGCACATCGATGCCCCTGCGCCGGGCGTCATCGATGAGCGCCGCGACCTCGTTCATGCGGCCCCAAAACTGCCGGTCGGCGATCTTCAGATGGATGATATCGACGGCGATGCCAGCCCGCTCTCCGATCGCGATCGCCTCTTTGACCGACTCGAAGACGCGATCTCCCTCGTTGCGGATGTGGGTGGAATAGATACCGCCGTGCCGGGCCGCGGCCTCGCAGAGCGTCACGAGGTCGTCGGTGGTGGCCAGCGAGCCCGGCGGCATCATCACCTGGCTCGACAGGCCGAGCGCGCCTTCGTCCATCGCCCGTTCGACGAGTTGCGACATCTCGGCAAGCTGTTCCGCCGTCGGCCGGTCGAAGGCCGTGCCCATCACGCACTGCCAGACGTTGCCCGCGGCGACATAGGAAGCGACGTTCACCGAAACCTTGATCTCGTCGAGCAAGTCCAAGTACTCGGCAAGCGTCGACCAATGGCGCGGCGTGCCGCGCACGTCCGCCGGAGATGAAGGCAATCTGCCTATGCACGGCGCGACGGATGTACCCTCTCCCAGGATCTCCGTGGTCACACCCTGGCGGATCTTGCTCTCGGCGTGTCCGTATTCGAGCAGCACAAAATCGGAGTGCGAGTGCATGTCGATGAACCCCGGGCTGACGATCAGCCCGCGGGCGTCGATCGTGCGCCGCGCGGCACCATCGGGCACGCGGCCGACTGCCGCGATACGGTTACCACGCACGGCGACATCGCCGTAGAACCACGGATTGCCCGTACCATCGACGATCCGCCCGTTGCGAATCACCAGGTCGTAGTCCGGTTCGTCGGCCCGGAGCCGAGCGGCCGAGGTGCAGATGGCGAGCGATACGAAGACGAGTAGACCGGCTCGAGTCATCGTCGAGCAGGCAACAGACCGGAAATTATGAGCAATCATTCTGAGGAACCGATTCAGCACGAGTTCGTAGTCCACGACCTGCCCGCGGTCGTGCACCGGGTTGAGCCCAATGCGGGCCAACATTTTTCTTGCTTTTTCGTAGAAAAAGTGAGGTCGCTATGCCCGGGGTCATACCCGATAGTAAAATAGGTGTAGTAATCCTCCGAGAATGGCCATCGCGACGGGAGCCACGCCTTGGCGGCCGGCTCGACCGGCGTGTGCCAAGGCAACGTCACGTCATAGATGGCGCCGCCGGGACCTAGAATACGTTCTCGCCCCTTGGCATGTAAACTTGGGCCGTTCTGTTCCTTGCCCAATCGCTTAACGTTCGCGCGTCGGAAAACATTATGTCCATCTTCAAAAACGTGTTGGTCGGAATCGACCTTTTGCAGATAACCGACCAGGATTCGCCCAAGTTCTCTCCGCCGGTCGAAGAGGCGATCAGGCACGGACTCTGGCTCGCGGAAACCGCGTCCGCCAGTATCACGTTCTTCGCCGCCATCGCCATGCCCGATGCGGAACTCAACGCGATCGGAGTGGAGGAGCCGCGCGTAGCCAGCCAACTTCAGCGTCTGGGACAGCGGACCCTCGATCGTCTTGTCGATTCGGCCAGGAAACGCGGTTTGGCCGCCGACGCCAAACTGGTCAGCGGCGAGGGATGGGTCGAGATCATCCGCGAGGTCGAGCACGGCGGGCACGACGTGGTCATCGTCGGCACACGCAACGTGGGCACCGTGCAGCGGTTGTTGTTCGGCAGCACGGCCATGCGACTGCTCCATAACTGCCCGTGCCCGGTCTGGGTGACTCGCCCCGAGCCGCGACCGTTTCCCCACAATATCCTGATAACCAGCGATTTCAGCCCGGTATCGGATATCACCATCAAGCTCGGACTGGCCGTGGGAGAGCTCAGCGGTTCCAAGGTGCACCTGTTCCATGCGGTCGACTACGTGGTCGACCGGCTCTATAGCACCGGTCTACTGCATTACAACGCGGACGAGTATCACGAGCACGTCAAGCAGGAAGCCGTCGACAAACTGCGCGAGCAGTTGGTTCGTGTCGCCGGAGGGGAGCCGGCGATCGCGGTGGAGTTGAACGTCGTTGCGGGCGAGAGCGTCGCCGACTCGGCGATCCTCGATTTCATTCAACAGAATGAGATCGACTTGTTGGTGATGGGAACGATCGCGCTCGGCGGCCTGTCCGGCGTGGTCATCGGCAATACGGCGGAGCGCTTGGTGACGCACGTGCCCTGCTCGATGCTCGCGGTCAAGCCGGCCGACTTCAAGTCGCCAATCACTCTACCTGGCGCGGCCGGATCATAGGTCGTTCGTCCCTCGCGTCGGAACAAGCGCAACCTCGCGGGCACGAAGCCACCAAGCCGGGACCGCGAAAACCGCTGAATTCACCGGGCGGGCGCCCGAACGGCGGTTGCCCCGCTGCGAATCGGCCCACAAGCAGCACCGTTAATACCACCGCCCAGGAAACGAAGAAGGACCGCGCCCGCGGCGGGGCCGCTCGAGCTATGGTATGAATGTTCGGCAACCGGCCGACACGCGACACGCGGCACGAGCAATCGATGTGGTCGGACTTCAAAGCGGGCACCGCTCCTGTTCAAGATAGGGCGCTGTGAGAGGAATCAGTCACAACGCGTTCAGACATGCATGGCAAGGCAGGCGCCGGCCTGGCTGCGAACCCGGCCGTAGAGTGAGCTGGCCACGCCGAGTAAGGCGCAGCCCAAGCCCACGAGTCGGGAGGGAAGGGATTCGCTTCCCAGAGGGAGCATCGCGGCGGTTGCCGGGACAGAGGCGAATTCGTCTAGCTCAAAACTGCCTAACTCGCCGAGCCAATCTTCGCTCGTGTACTCGTCCCAGTCTCCCAGGTTGCTCGACCAGGAAGTCTTAGCGTAGGCGGCGCACTCTTCGGATGGCACGGCGAGCGCCAGTTGGTACGTGGCCGCGGCGACCGAAAGCAGGGCGACCGATTGGCAGAGGTAGGCGAGCGGGCGCCGTCCGGCCATCGCAAACAGTCCATTCATGTGGGCTCACCGTAGCCTTCGTTTCTGTTGACTCGTTCGGCCGCGACGGCCATACCACGTTGTGCCCCTGCTATTTAGGTAACGACCGGCCGCAGATACCGCCGCGCCCATCGCCAGATGGGCACACGAATCGTCATGGGTTCGACAGGAGGTTGGTGCCGGCATCGCAAAAGCGCGGCGTCTTTGGCACCGCGAGCGTTACCTACATCTAAGGGAATCTCGGCGAGAGAAGGCACCCGCACCACGAAAGGCGCAGGGAAAGAACGGCTTCTTACTACCGGGGGGTTTTTCTTCGTGGAGGGAAGCGGCGCTGGCGAGGCGACGCTTTGGCCGGAAAGGCGCTTGTCCGCCGCTTTACCGCGGCGGCCAGGTTTCCCGCCGCGCTGGCAGCCCGAATTGCCGGCGCGGCGTTTTTTTGCGCCTTGGCCTGTCACGTGACGAACCGTGGCAGCTTCTCGGCCCGCGATGAGCTTTCGCGTCTATCCGGGTGTCGGCGAGGCGACGGAACTACCTTCAACATCGGTTATCGGCTGGGCTGCGGAACCGACACCGTAACGGCTGAGCGCTCGCTCGTATTCTGCCCTGTCTGCCAGCTCCTCATCGAACGGCTCCTCGACCGGCTTGACCTCTCGGAAGCTCAGGACGATCCATGTGAGCGTTGCCACGGCCATGCCGCCGAACATGGCCAAGGACGTTTCGTAGCCCAGCAGTGCCAGCAGAATTCCGGTCAGGCCGACACCGGACCGGATCGCCAGGCCGAGCAACGGAATCTTCGGCGCGGCCGCCACGAGACGCGTGGCACGTTTTTGGATTTCCGAGGGTGCGGGAGGCGCCACCGGCGCCACGGGACGTGGGACGCCTCACCGTCGCTTGACGCACTTCGCGGGCGGGGCGTTCTCCAACTTCGGGATGCATTCGCGATCCGTTCCGACATCGAAGGCATGCACGGCGAAGTATTCGAATCCCGCGGCCGACGCTCCCAGGCACATGAGCAATCCGGCCGGCAGCAGCACCGGCATCCATCCGACAAGCTTGTTCATCGGCACGCGTCGCAACGAGGCAGGGCAGGGTCGTTCCGCAAACCTACTTCGCTCTCGCCACCGGAGCAAACCGGCGCGTGCCTTCGATGCGGGATGGGCCTTTTTTTCGGAAAAGTCGGCCCGGTTTCGAGCTACCACCGCATCCGTGTTAGAATTGGTTTGATGGAGGCAGAGCACAATCATGGCAACCAGTCGATGGAGGCCGTCTATGCCGAGACTCGACAGGCTGCCAAGATCGGGCTCGCCGTAACGCTATCGCTCGGCATCGGCAAGCTTGTCGGCGGTTGGACCGGGCATTCGTTGGCACTGCTGTCGGATTCGGTCCACTCGCTCGGCGACGCGGCGTCGGCTGCGTCGGTCCTGCTCGCGCTGAAATGGGCCGAGGTTCCCGCCGACCGCGAGCACCCCTACGGCCACACCCGTATCGAAACCATCGCCGCCTCCAACGTGGCGCTGCTGCTCGTCCTGTCGTCGTTCTGGATCGTCTGGGAAGCCGTCAGCACGTGGCAACAGGAGGGCGAACCGCCGCGTACCTTTACCGTGCTCATCGCGCTCGTCGGCGTAGCCCTCAACGAAGGCGCGTATCGCTACATGATCGGCGTTGCGCGGCGCACCGGCTCGAAGTCGGTCGAAGTCGCCGCCTGGGACCAGCGGCTCGACGTCATCGGCTCGGCGATCGTATTGGTCGGCCTGATCATCAGCATCTGGGGCGGTCCCGGCTGGCACATGGTCGACCACATCGCCGCGCTCTTCGTGGCGGCCATCGTCTTCTTCGCCGGCGCCACCTTGTTCTGGGGGAGCATCCAAGAGCTGATGGATCGGCAGGCCGACCCCGAACTGCTCGCGACGGTCCGCTCCCTGGCGAAGGGGGTGCCCGGCGTCGCGGACATCGAAAAGCTCATCGTCCGCAAGTCGGGCTTGGAATGCTTCGTCGACATCCACGTCGAGGTCGCCGGCGACATCAGCGTTCGCGAAGGGCACGACATCGGCCACGCCGTCAAAGCCCACCTCATCGCCAACATCGCCGCCGTCAAGGACGTACTCGTCCACATCGAACCCGCGCCGTGATTGGGGACGAACGGAGAAGCCCTAACGGGATATAGCCATTCGCGGCTTGTTGATATGCCATGTTTCGCCGCATATTATTAGGGACTTTCACCGAAGGTCACGGAGAGTGACAATGGCCAGGCAGGCATTTGTTGCAATGAAGTTCTCCGCATCTCCCTGGAAAGACAAGGTTTACCTTGCAATACGGGATGTCCTAGAGCACGCTGGGTACGAGTGCCTGCGGTCTGACGAGATCCGGACGTCGGGCCCAGTGGTCGATGAGGTATGTAGGTTATTGCGTGAGGCCGACTTAGTAGTAATCGACAGCAGCGGCGATTCTCACAGCGTCTCATATGAAATCGGTTATTGCCATGGAGTGGGACGCGCGGAGGACCGTACAGTCCTTCTCAAAAACTCACCTGATCTACCTTTTAATTACCAGCACTTTCGCCACCGTATTTACCGGGATACAAGACACCTTCGGCGATTGTTACGCGATTACCTGGGAATGATTGAGCCGATCGGGCCGGATGCACTGGGTTATTCTTTTGTTTATAGCTTTTCAGAAGATGCACACTTCGGCTATATCTTTGAAGGAGCCAGCTGCGTTTTTAATGCATTACATAAGTTGGGTTTTTCCGGGCGATGCGAGTGCTATTCCGCAGAGGTGTTCGCTCAAAGCCATGAGTTTGTAGTCGGCATAATGCTTCGTCCGAGCAATCGTCGTGCAGAACCTACGTACGAATTCTGGATGAAACTTTACGACGTTACAGAGCAAAATGCAAAGCAACGCGAGCCGCGCATCAAATTACTGCGTAATGGAAGCGAGCTTTCATATAAACGTGCGATGCTTAAATGGTTAGTCCCGTGCGGAGTAGCGGAGTTTGAGAATGGAGAGATATCTCGGGTTCTTGGTTCAGAATCCGAACAAAGAGAAAGCTTCTTTGTTCGTTATCGTGCGGATGAGGAATGACGCAAATATAGGCTTCATACGCCGGTTCACCTCGGGAGCATGAAACGGCGATCGCTGTCGTTGAGGTGGACGATCAGCCCCATTATCGACCCGCGCGTTGGGCTGCCCGCGCCTGTCCCATCGCTTCCAGGTGCTCCGCGATCTTCTCGTGTATGGCTGCGGTCTGGGAGATTACGAGCGCGCCGGAGTTTCTGAACTCCTTGATCGCACCCGGTCCACCGACTTCATCCCACGACGTCGGTGCAATGTTACTGGTGATGTCGTCGATGAGCGGCCCGAAGTCGAGGGCCGGGCGGTCGGCCGGCGCGTCGGGTTGCCGGACCAAGAGGTTGAAAACCGGGTAAACCTTGACGGTAAGCAACGTCTCCGCAGCGGACTTGCTCGTGATCAAAAGGACATCCTGGCGGATCGAATGAGCCAGGTCCAACTTGTCCAACATCAGCGTCAACGCCGTTTTGTAGCTCAGCCCCTTGAACGCGTAGGTGACCTGCGTGTCCGTGCTTTTGCCGGCGTCGGCAAATGCCTTATGGTCAATATAGAGCGGAACCTCGCACTCGTCGGAAAGCCGGTGCAAGGCTTCGATTAACGGGAGCTTGGTGAATACAAGGTCGCCCTTTTCCAGCAGAGCTTCCTCGGTGCGGTCTTCTTTGCCCCTGGCACGCGGCGCCGATTTCGCGGGGAACCCCGCATCTGTGGCCTTCATGGCAGCGATTTGCTCGTCGCGCACACGACGCAGGGCAACGAGCAGCGCGACGATCTCTTCGTGTACTTCATCGGTCTGGCCAATGCCGATGGCCTGAGACCGCCGGCTGACCACGATCGATCCCGAGCCACCGACCTCGTTCCAACTGGTTGGAGCGATGGCGCTCGTGATCAAATCGATCAAACCCCGAAAGGCGTTGGCCTCGGGTATCGGCTTTTGCTCGGCGCCGAGGGCTCTACCTGCGTCCTGAAGATCGTTTGTTCCGTCGCCAGTGGGTGGAGCGGCAAGCAACACCATGTCGCCCGCGATCAGGTCGGGCACCTGATAGAACGTCGAGATCAACCGATTCTCTGCTTCCGTACGGCTCGTGATCAGGACGCAGCCGTCGCGTACCAAATAGGTCAAGTCGATTTGCATCAGCATGAACCGCAGAGCGGACCGCAGGCTGACGTTTTTCAGGCTCAGTGTGACCGGTGTGTCGGTGCCGACCCCGGCGTCGCCGATCGCTTTGCTATCCAGCCGAGCCTCAACCTTGTGCTTATGCTTCAAGTAGTCGACTAGTTCACGGAGCGGTCGCTTTTGGAAATCGAATTCGGTGCGCTGATCCAGGGCCTTAAGAATCTCATCCTGGTCGGCGCTCCGCAGCGGCCGGACGGCAATTTCTTCTTCGCCCGCAGGTGTGGCTCCCGCGAACGCGAGACAGATTCCTGCGCTGAGTGCCACGCGCATGAGGAACCGCGACATGCAATACTCCTTTTCTCTGTTCGACCGGCTGTACGAGACGTGCAAGATGTGAGGCATTTTGTCACCTGATCTGCGGACGGCGCCCGTACCGAGATGATCCAACGGACTAAGACCTTATCGACCCGCCCCTTGGGCTGTGCGGGTCTCACGCAGTGCCTTCAGATATTCCGCAATCTCTTCGTGGATGGCCGCGGTCTGCAAGATCACGAGCGCGCCGGAGTTTCTGAACTCCTTGATCGCACCCGGTCCGCCGACTTCGTCCCACGACGTCGGCGCAATGTTGGTCGTCATGTTGTCGATGAGCGAGGCGAAATCGGGGCCGGCGGGCGCCGCGGGTGGCCCGATCACGAGGTCGAAGACGGGGTAGACCTTGGTGCTGAGCATATCGGCTGCTTCGGTCTTGCCGGTGATGAACAGGACGTCGTCGCGGATCGAATAGACCAGGTCCAACTCGTCGAGGAGCAGCGTGAGGGCCGTCTTGTAGCTCAGCCCCTTGAGCGAGCAGGTGACCGGAATGTCCGTGCCTCGATCGACTTTGGCAAACCCGCGCTGGTCGATGTAGAACTGCACCTGGCGCTCGTCGGCGATGCGGCGCAGGACATCGATCAACGGCACCTCCGTGAATTCAAGGTCGCCTTTTTGCAGTAGGGCTTCCTCGATGTGGGCTTCCGCACCAGAGGGGCGCGGTTCGGCCCGTTGAGGCCAGTTGTCGGTCGTCGCCGGCGCCAGCCGCACGGCCCCGTTGCCGGGCTGGAGCGCGGCCCTCCACGGTCCCCACGGCCCGGTATAATCCATGGGCACGCAGTCGGGCAACAATTCGGCCATCAGTTTGGCTACGCGGCAATGCACCTCCTCGGTGTTTCGCACGACGACCCCTGCGCCGATGGCACGGATCATCCCTTCGCCCGACGGTTGCCAGCTCTCCCGCTCGATCATCTCCGGGACCAACTCTGCGATCGTCTCGGCCCACGACTCCAGTTTGCTGTCCGCGGCATCGGCAGGCGCCCCTTTGTCGTCGGCACCCGCGGCCGACGCCGTATCCTTGGCAGGTGCCGATTCCTTTGCGGCGCCTGCGGCGCCCGACGGTTCAGATCCAGCTTGTTTTTCCGCGCGGGCTTGCGCCGCTTGAGGTTGCCTGACATCGCCGGCGACCCCGACCGGCGGACGCCATCCGCTCTTTTGCATAGGTTTTGGCCCGCGCAGCAATCGGTAGGCACGGACCTTGAGCGGCTTCTTCTCAGGTGTCTCGGACCGTGTCGTGGCCTTGGCGGCCGCGATCTGCTGATCGCGCACGCGACGCAAGGCCGCGAGCAGCACCACGATCTCTTCGTGAATATCATCGGTCTGTGAGACGGCGATCGCCTGAGAGTGAGCATTGTCGGTGATCGATCCAGGTCCACCGACTTCGTCCCAAGTGAGCGGACCGACGATGCTCGTGATCATGTCGATCAAGCTCGGGAAATCGCCGGTTTCCGGTGTCGATTGCGGCTTCATGGCGAAGGGATTGTTCGTCGGAAAACGGTCCACTTCGTCACGCGGAGGCGGGGCCGGACGAAACTCGCTGTCGTATGTGACCAGGTCGTGCACTGGATAGACTTTGACACCCAGCTTGTTTTCGGCTTCGGTCGTGCTCGTGATCAGCAGATAGCCGTCGCCTACCACATAGCTCAGGTCGACTTGCCTCAGTACGAGCCGCAGCGCAGACCGCAGGCGGATGTTCTTGAACGTCAGGTTGATGGACGAGTTCACGGCGGCGTCCACTTCTCCCTTGTTGGCGAGCACGATCTGTATCTCGTGCTTCTGCTTGAAGTAGTCCACCACGTCGCCGAGCGACCGTTCCTGGAAGTCGAATTCGGTGGGTTGATCGAGTGCCGCCAGAATCCGGCTTTGGCCGGCGCTCGGCAGCGGCCGGGACGCGGTCTCTTGCTCGACCGCGCTTGCAACACACGCGAATGCGATACAGATACCTGCGCCGAGTACAACGCGCACGAGGGAACGCGACATGGCGATGCTCCTTTTCTCTATTCGATCGGACGCACGAACGTGCGAGAGATGGCCCGTGGTCGCCTCAAACCTGCCGGGCGAACGACGCGTCTGCGAACTTACCACCGCCGCTGGGGACGTGCAAGCATTTGGGTATTCCGGTGGTGGCGGAAGGCCGACCGCTCGCCAGACATCACTTATCCGGATGAGCCGCCGCGAAGGACAACAATGCGTCGATCGACAGGCTATCGGGTTGCGACCGGAGAAAATCGGCCAATTGCCGCAGACTGACCTTTTCGTCGAACTCCCGATACTCCCCGTCGATGAACTCGTAGAGCTGCCGATCGCTCTCCGGCAAGTCGATTTTCGTGCCGTCCGGTTTCTTCAGTTGCACGCCTCGCGAACGCACGCCTCGGGCACGACCGGACACCCAACTGCTCACAGGCTCGGACAACGAGCCCTCCGCGGTCGCCACCACGAAATAGAGAAGCTGCCGTTTGCGCCCAGGCCGATGAGGTTCCCGGTAGCCGAAACGGTAAGAGATCAACCGACCATCGGCTCGCGCTCGCGTTTGGCCGCCGTCATAGCGGACGCAGTCAGGATAATCCGGGTCTAAGTAAGGCTGGCCTGGATCGAGAATGTCTGAGACGTCGTCGTCGGTGGCGTCTTCCACGGACTGGACGGACCGATCGTCAAAGAAAAGCGACGAGGGCTTGAAGCGATTGGCCACGAGGCCGACGGCCAACATCGCCACGAGCAATGAACCCAGGCTGAATTGGTACCGCCGCCCGATCCGGTTGCCGATGACCTGGGCCCGAACCGCCGGTTGAAAGAGTCGGCGTATATCGTCTATCGTCGCTATGTAATGTCCGGATCTGCCAATAGAGAAAACTCCAAAGGAGCGTGACAGAGACCAGCGCCATGGTGTTGACGCGCGCCCAAAAGAACACGCATGCGAGGACGACGAGTAAGAGAATCCCCACAAGATTCACCCACAGACCGGCAAGTGCAAACCAGCGGGCCACCGGGTTCAGTCGCCACAAGCCTCGGCCGATCAGAACGCCAAAGACCGCAAGATCGAGCGACAACCGTCCTTGGACGGCGGCCGTTACCACATCGACGATGCCGAGAACGCCGGCGACCATGAAGGTCGTCGCGATCACCTTCAAAGCGAGTGGGTAGGAGACGGGAGGCTCGACGATTGCCGCCTCGGACGACGAAGAATTCGATTCGTGCTGATTCATGGAGTCTGCCGGCAAGTCGCGTTTTTCGTTCTTCTGGCGAGAACTCAACAACCCTGCATATTACGACAGATTACCCGTCGCGGTAGTTCGAGCGGCCGACAAAACCGGATCGAGCTTCGAAAAAGATTGCGTAACACGCCGCGATTGGTATATTCACCGCTAGGGCGGCTTCTCTCATGTCATCTGCCGCTCTGTCGGAACAGTACAACCCAGGAGTATGTTCTTCGCGGCGCGCAAGGTCGTTGCGTACGGCTCCTGTCTGCCACCACGCCGTACAGCGAAGCGAACTTTGCGTACCGATCTGGAACGGCATACTCCGCAGAGGAGGCGACCATGTGCCATTCTGTATGCGCGTCGCTGGTTGGGGCTCGGAACCTGGGTATCGCGGGCTTGGGGTTCGTCTTGCTGTTCGTGGCCTGTTTCTCACCGGTGCACGATGCACTCGGTGACGACGAGCCGGCCGTATCGGAACAAGCCCCAGACGGTCAGGAGCTTTTCTTGCGTCAATGGAAGACGTCTCACGATCCGCTGCAAACCGTGAACGATGGCCTGGGACCGATGTTCAACGCCGCTTCGTGCGTGAAATGCCATCAGCTCGGCGGAGTGGGTGGCGCGGGAGGAAACGAGGATAACGTCGATCTACTCACCATCAAGGTGAAGCGTAAGGGAGTCGTAGCCAGAGGCGATCTCAGCCAACGCGTCGCCGCATTCCATCCGGCCTTGGCGACGGCGGGGCGATTGTCGGCCACCACCGTTTTGCACCGCTTCTCGCTCGATCCGAATTACGACGCCTGGCGCAGGCGATTCCTCACCTCCGGGCAACAGGCCGAATTTCCGATAACCGGAATCGTCGATCTGACAACGGCGGCCAGCCAACACCCCTTCAAGGCACCCAACCCTGTGCAGCGACTGGATGGCATGGCGTACCAGCATTCGCAACGCAACACGCCAGCGTTGTTCGGGGCGGGAATGATCGATGGCCTCCCGGACGCCGTGTTCGACGAGATGGAAGTCCGACAGGCGGCGCAAGGCGGCAGCGTCAGCGGGCGGGTGCCGCGCACGGCCGGCGGCCGGGTGGGCCGGTTTGGCTGGCGGGGGCAGACCCAGACGCTCCACGAGTTCGTGCTCGGCGCCTGTGCCGTCGAACTCGGGTTGGAATCGCCGGGCCATTCCCAACCGATCGATCCGCTCAAGCCGCATGTCGATGAGAACGGTCGACCGCTTCGAGCGGCCAAACCCGGCTTGGACATCACCGAGGAACAGTGCAAATCGCTCACTCAGTTCGTGGCGAACCTGCCGCGCCCCCAGCAATCGATCCCCACGGACCATGCCGAGGCCGAACGTGTCGCGAAGGGTGAAGAACGATTCGAGAGGATCGGCTGTTCGAATTGTCACGTACGGCAAGTAGCCTTCATCAACGGCATCTATAGCGATCTCTTGCTGCACGACATGGGGAGCGGTTTGGAAGACCCGGTGCCCGCCAACCCCGCCAAGGGCGCCACCGACGCTGTGGCTAGTTACTATGGCCCAGACGCGCTGCTGGCTAATGTTTCGCCCGAGCAACGCCGCGAGTGGCGCACGCCACCGCTCTGGGGAGTGCGTGAAAGCGCGCCTTACTTGCACGACGGACGTGCGCAGACATTCTCGGAAGCGATCGCCTGGCATGGCGGCGAGGCTGCGCAGTCAGCCCGCGAATTCAGACGGCTGGCGAAAGCCGAACAGGAAGAGATCCTGACCTTCCTCGATTCCCTCGCGGCTCCGACGCCCGAGGAAACCGCAACGGAAGAAGTCGTGCTTCGCGGCAGCGACTGACATCGCTCGGGTACGCTCGAAGACCGAGGGTAGTTTGGCAACCGACAAAACCGGCCCGGGCTTCTGAAAAATCGGCGGTGAAACGCCGATTTTTCTCCCACGGCGCTGTGGCTTTCGGGTTTTGTCAGCCGCTCTTACGGTCCTCGCTCTACCACCGCACGCGCCGACACGTCGAACTGGAATTCGACCCAACCGTGCACACCGTCATCGATGAATCGCACGATCTCGTCGCTCAGGCTGCTTTGCCACGCTCGGCATGAAGCTTGGGTTGCCGGGATATCCCCAATCCTGTCCTCCAGCCGGTTGGTGGAAATGAAAACCTTTCCTCCGAGCCAGGGTCAGGCGATAATCCGGCGTCGAAAGGATCGATAGGCCGCCCGGCTGGCTGGGCATCTCGGGAGCGACCTTGTTGGCGCGTGCCTGTTGAAAAAAAATAGAACAAATAGAACTTAGAAAATAATCAAAGACGAGTGTTAACACATGGCGGAAAAGGCATATCTCGCGGCCGATCTGGGGGCCTCGGGCGGACGGGTGCTCGCCGGATTGTTCGACGGCGAACGGATCCGGCTCGAGGAGCTTCACCGTTTCGAGAACCAGGCCGTCGAAGCCGCCGGCAGCCTGTATTGGGACGTCCTGCAACTCTGGTCGCACGTGCGCGACGGGCTGCGGCAGGCCGGTAGGCGGTTCGGCCAAGCGGTCGAAAGCGTCGGCGTCGATACCTGGGGCGTCGATTTCGCCCTGCTCGGCCGCGGCGATGTATTGCTGGAGAATCCGCATTCGTATCGCGACCCGCGCAGCACCGGCATGATGGACCGGGCCGTCGCCGCGCTCGGGCGAAAAGAGATCTTCGCCCAGACCGGGTTGCAGTTCATGCCGATCAATTCGCTCTATCAGTTCATGTCGCTGCGGGCCAGCCGATCGCCTCTGCTCGACGTGGCCGAATCGCTGCTGTTGATGCCCGATCTGTTCCACTGGCTGCTGACAGGCGTCAAAGGGAACGAATACACCAACGCCACCACGACGCAGTTCTTCGATCCGACGCGCCGCACCTGGGCCACCGACCTGCTCGGGCGGCTTGAACTACCGGCGCACCTCTTGGGGCAGATCGTCGAGCCCGGCACCCGACTGGGACCGCTGAGATCGCAAGTGGCCAAAGATACCGGTTTGAGCGGCGTCGACGTCGTACTGCCCGGCACGCACGACACAGCGAGCGCCGTACTTGCGGTGCCCGCCAGCCAAGTCGGCGAGACGCCGAATTGGTGCTATATCAGCTCGGGCACATGGCTGCTGATGGGCGTCGAGTTGCCGCGGCCGATCATCAACGACGAGTGCCTGCGGCTGAATTTCACCAACGAAGGAGGCGTGGGCAAGACGGTGCGGCTGCTCAAGAACATCACCGGCCTGTGGCTCTTGCAGGAGTGCCGCCGCGTGTGGCGCGAGGCGGGCCGTGATCAGAGTTGGGAGGAGATCAGCCGCCAGGCGGAAGCGTCGCCGCCGCTGGCGTCGTTGGTCGATCCCGATCATGCCGCGTTTCAGACACCGGGCGACATGCCCGCCGCCATCCAGGAGTTCTGCCGCCGTAGCGGCCAGAGCGTGCCCGAGTCGGTCGGCCAGATCGCCCGCTGCGCCGTCGAAAGCGTGGCCATGAAATCGCGCTGGGTGCTGGCCGGATTGGAGTCGCTCGCCGGCAGTCGCTTGGAAACGATTCACATCGTGGGCGGCGGCACCCAAAACCGTGCCCTCTGCCAGGCGACTGCCGACGCCTGCGGGCGACCCGTGTTGGCCGGCCCCGTCGAGGCCACGGCGCTGGGCAACGTGATGGTGCAGGCCATCGCGTCGGGCGCGGTCTCCTCCATCGCGCAGGCCCGCGACGTCATCCGTCTCAGTTTTCCGCTCGACCGCTATGAACCGCGCCACTCGTCGGCCTGGAACGACGCCTACGCGCGCTTCGTGGAGCGATGTTTGCTGCCGACAGCCGCAGGCAACGACTAGGGGAATTTGGGAGAAGGTGTATATTCGACGTTTGTGGTTGTCGGAGAAGGGATCTGAGTTGTGGACATAGGTGTCGAATCGCGATCACCTGGAAGGCGCTGGATTCCCATGAATCAGATGAGCGGACACGTGAGCCACGGACATACGTCCTCGTCTTCCGCGGAACCGGCCCATCCGCCGGTCATCGGGCTGGTCGCGAATTTCGTGGCGCTGATGTTGTTGTTGGCGGCCACGATCGCCATCGCCGAAGTCGATCTCGGCCGCGGTAATTTTGTCGCCTCGACCGGCATTGCGGCCACGAAGATGACGCTCATCATGCTCTTCTTCATGAACCTGCGTTACAGCAAGCCGCTCTCGCGGCTGGTGGCCTGCGCAGGCTTCTTCTGGCTGGCCATCATGTTTGGGCTGGCGTTCAGCGATTATTTCACGCGCGGCTGGTTGGAAGCGGGCGGAGGTTAGCCGTCCGGCGCGCATCAGGGGGCGGTGGGCAATTCGTAGCAGGCCGCTTGCGTGGCGTTCCGCACCAACAACAGGCGACCGGCGACGACCGGGTTGTTCCACGTCTGGCCGTCGAGGGCCTGAAAGCGGGTCAACTCGTGGAAACGGTCGGGCGAGGCCTCGACCAGCGCCACTTCCCCTCCTTCGGCTTGCACCAGCAGGATGTCGTTCACCAACAGAATCTGCCCGTGACCGTAGCGGCCACCGCGCCAGCGGGGCTGTCCCTTTTCGAGATCGAGGCAGACGAGCGCCCGGCCGTCGTCCAAACCATACACGCACCCATCGCGCACGACGACGTTCATGAACTTCGGTTTCAATTTGGTGCTTTCCCACACCAACGCGGCCGACAGCTTGTCGTCGCCCGAGGGCTTGATTTTCAACAGCTTGCACCCCAGGCCGTAGCCCGCGGAGATGAACACGCGATCGCCGTCGATCGGCACGGCATCGGGCACCTTCGGCATGCCGCCGGCCCAGGGGAATTCCCAGAGAACGCGGCCGTCGTCCGGTGCGTGAGCCGTGACGGCTTGGGCGTTGACCATCAATATTTGCCGAGTGCCGGCCAACTCGGCCAGCCGCGGCGAGGCGTAGCTGGACGGCTGATCGCCGGCATGCCAGATCATCTCGCCCGACTCTTTGTCGTAGGCCACAAGCGATTTACCCTTACTGCCGCCGGCGCTGACAACAACCAGGTCATCGACCACGAGCGGCGAGCAACTCTTGGCCCATTCCGGAGGCACGGCGTCACACTCTTTCACGACGTCGTGCGTCCAAAGGAGCTTTCCCGAGCGGCCGTCGAGGCAGTTCAGCCGTCCGAGCGCACCGAGCGTATAGACGCGGCCTTCGTCGATGGTCGGAGTCGAGCGCGGCCCGTCGCCCGACATGGGGTGGCTGAAACGCCCCACATCGGAGCGCAGCCACAGCGGCTCGCCGGTTCGCAATGCGTAGCAGGTCACACACTCGTCGTCGGCGCGTTGCTCCTGCGTAACGGCATAGTCGCCCACCACGGCGAATGACGACCAACCGGCACCGATCGGCCGTTGCCAAATCAACTTCGGCGGATGCGTTTTCCAATCGGTGTCGAAGGCCGGGGTCTCGGTCGTCACATTCCGTCGCGGACCGAGGAACTGCGGAAAATCGTCCGCGGTGGTACGACTCAGGTCGGCCGTTTCCGCGAGATCGACGGTCCGTGTAACCGGCGCGGTCGCGGCGAGCGACTCGTCGGGCTTGGCTCCCCACGCCCAGCCAATCCGCGGCGTGAGGTTTCCGGAAAAGCCCTCTACCCGTAGGCAGCCGATCGCCACGGCGACGGCGGCGACGGTCGCCAAGATGATGCGAAGCTGGTTTACCCGCCTAAGTCCCGTTCCGAAAATGCCCCACAGCGTCAGAAAACCTCCGATCAACAGCGAGGCGGCGATGGTGGCCAGATTTCGGTGGGCGTCGTCGGGGAACAGGTTGGGCGCTTGCAGCACACCGAGCAGCACTCCGCCCCCGCCAATGATCAGGATCAGCAGCGACCACCGAACGCGGTGCGCTTGCCTAATCTCGCTCATCGGTTCAACGTCCACGTTGGCTCCTTCTCCCTTCCAACCGCGTGCTCGGAAGGGATCCCTCCCCACCGAAGCCGCGAACTTGGGTCACTCCACCCGATTCGTAACTTCCACCAGGTGCCAGCCGAATTGCGTCTTCACCGGGCCTTGCACGGCGCCCACGGGGCAAGTGCCGAAGACGACGCGGTCGAACTCGGGCACCATCTGACCGGGACGGAATTCGCCCAGGTCGCCACCCTGCTTGCCCGAGGGACATTGCGAATGCTGCCGGGCCAGGTCCGCGAAGTCGGCACCCGCTTCGATCTGTGTCTTCAGATCGTCGCAGGCTTCTTTGGTCTTAACGAGGATGTGTCGTGCTTTGGCTTTCTTGGCCATGGGCCACCTTTCTGGCAATGGTTAGCAATCGTTCAAGGAAACAAAAGAAACAGAGAGAAACGCTCTCGACCGGGCTACGCCAGCAACCCCTTGACCGTCGCGGCACCCTCCACGCCGGTCAACCGCTGATCGAGCCCCTGGAATTTGAAAGTGAATCGCTCGTGATCGATGCCCAGGCAGTGCAGCAGGGTGGCGTTCAGGTCGTTCACGTGTACGGGGTTCTCGACAATGTTGTAGCTAAAATCGTCGGTCGCGCCATACACCTGCCCCGCCTTGATGCCGCCGCCGGCCAGCCACATACAGAAATTGCGTGGATGGTGGTCGCGGCCATAGTCGTCCTTGGTGAGCGTGCCCTGTGAATAGACGGTGCGACCGAACTCACCGCCCCATACGACGAGCGTGCTGTCGAGCAGACCGCGTTGCTTGAGGTCCATCACCAGGGCGGCGGTGGCCTGATCGGTGTCGTCGCACTGGTTCTTGAGCGCGCTGGGCAGAGCGCCGTGTTGATCCCAACCGCGATGCAGAATCTGCACCACGCGCACTCCTTTCTCGACCAGCCGGCGGGCCAACAGCGCGCTTTGGGCGAAGCTGCCGGGCTTCGTCACGGCCGGCCCATACAGATCCAGAATGTGCTGCGGCTCCTGGCTCACGTCGACCAGTTCCGGCACCGACCGCTGCATCCGAAACGCCATTTCATATTGGGAGATGCGCGTCTGGATTTCGGGATCGCCGAGCTGTTCGTATTCACGCTGGTTGAGCCTGGCCAGGGCGTCGAGCATATTGCGGCGATCGGTCGTGGCGACACCCGCCGGATTCTGCACATAGAGGACCGGGTCGCCCTGCCCGCGCAACGCGACGCCGTTGAAGCGCGACGGCAAAAACCCGCTGCTCCACATCCGCGTGAAGAGCGCCTGTCCGTTGCCCGAGGCGGGAAAGGCCGGCGTGAACACAACAAAGGCCGGCAGGTCGCTCGACTCGCTCCCCAATCCATAGGCCAGCCAAGAGCCCAGGCTCGGCTTGCCCGGCACCTCGCTGCCGGTCATCACGAAGGTGCAGGCCGGATCGTGATTGATAGCGTTGGTGTGCACGCTGCGGACCACTGTGATCTCGTCGACAATTTTGGCCGCATTCGGCAGCAGCTCGCTGACCCATGTGCCGCATCGGCCGTGCTGCGCGAATCGGAACTTCGACGGCGCTACGGGAAAGCGAGATTGGCCGCTGGTCATCGTGCTCAGCCGCTGGCCGTTGCGCACGCTCTCCGGCAAATCCTTGTCGAAATACTTGTGCAGGCCGGGCTTGTAATCCCAGAGGTCCATCTGCGCCGGGCCGCCATTCATGTGCAAGTAGATCAGCGACTTCGCTTTGGCCGGAAAGTGCGGCAGTCCGTCGAGCGGAGGAAACGCGGGCGTGGCGGCGCGAGCTTGCCGCGCCGACGACTCGCCCAGCATCATCGCCATCGCCAAGCCGCCGCAGCGCAGGCCGACATCGCCAAAGAAACTTCGGCGCGTCCGCAGAAGCGATTTCTCATCCATCGGATTCATCGTACACCGCTCGCAGTCGCTCGTGGCTTTCAGTTTCGCGTCAATGTTTCGTCGAGGTTCAACAGCAGATTGGCCACCAGCGTGTAGGCCGCCACTTCGGGTTCGGACAAGCCGTCCCGCGGTACCGATTCGCCGTTGCGAACCGCTTGCCTCGCCGCCGCGCCGTCCTGCTGATAGCGGGCCGACTCCTTGCCGAGCAGCTCTTCGACGACGGCCAGTTCTTCGGCCGCCGGCCGTCTCGCCAGCACCAACCGATAGCCATGCGTGATTCGGTCCGCCGGCGAGCTTCCCCCCTCGGTCAGCAAGCGTTCGGCCAGCGCGCGGGCGGCCTCGAAGTGTTGCACATCGTTCATCAATTGCAAGGCTTGCAGCGGCGTATCGGTGCGCTCGCGCCGCGTGCAAAACGACTCGCGGTTCGGCGCGTCGAAATTCGCCATGAACGGAGGCGGGGCCGTGCGTTTGAAGAACGTGTACAGGCTGCGGCGGTATAGAGCCGGCCCGTGGTCTTGCTCGTAGCGCGACGTGTTAGAGCCGACAAAGCCGACCGGCTCCCAGATGTTCGGCGGCTGATACGGCTTGACCCCTTTGCCACCCAACACCGGGTTCAACAGGCCGCTCACGCTCAAGGCGTTGTCGCGCAACTGCTCGGCGTCGAGCCGCAGCCGGGGCCCCCGTGCGTAGAGGCGGTTGTCGGGATCGCGCCGCCATAGTTCCGGCGTCACACGCGACGATTGGCGGAACGTGGCCGACGAGACGATGCGCCGCAGCATCCGCTTGGTATCCCAGCCCTCCTCGCGGTAGGTCACGGCCAGCCAATCGAGCAACTCTGGGTGCGACGGCGGCTCTCCCTGCGAGCCGAAGTCATAACTCGTCTTCACCAAGCCGACGCCGAACATCTGCTGCCAGAGCCGATTGACGGCCACCCGCCCCGTGAGCGGATGTTCCGGTGACATTAACCAGTGAGCCAGGTCGAGCCGGTTGGCGCGGCGCGCCGCATCGTCTTTCGCCAGCGGCGGCAGCACGGCGGGCACGGCCGGTTCCACCTTCTCGCCCGGTTTGTTGTATTGCCCGCGCAACATGACGAAGCTCTCGCGCGGCTGCGGCAGATCGCGGAACACGAACGTCGAGGGAATGCCGTTGTCGACGGCTTCTCGTTCCCGCCGCGCCGCGTCCAGCTCTTTCAACAGCGGCTCGAATTGCGGCTTGGTGTCGGTGCACACGGCCTGCAAATAATAGTCGCGGATCCGTTTCTCTTGCTCGGGCGACCCGGGTTTTTCCGGACCGGCCTGTAGAAGGGGCCGCACGTCGGCCGGGGCGCCTGGCGTGTCGCGGCCGGCTTGCTGTTTGCGCCAGGCCGCCAACGAACGCCGTGGATCGCTGGCCGGATCGCTCTGTCCAGCCACGCCGGCCTTGTCCCAGAACAGCGTGCCGCCGAACTGCGTGAAGGCGAAGCCGGTCACCTCGTCGCCGGCGTTCAGGCCGAGCGTTTTAGCCTCGACTTCGAGGCGTACCCAGCGGTCCGCCTCGGGCAACGGACCGACGAGCACCCGCTCCGTCGTGCCTGCCTGGCCCCACTGAATCGCGTCGTAATCGCCCCATACGGCCCGGTGCAGCCAGCCCGCTTTGAAATACTGCAACATTAACGTCTTCGGCTGATCGGCGGCTTCGATCCAGACGTGGGCGAATAGTTTGCCGCTCGGCGGAATGACCAACGGTGGCGAGCCGTCGCACACGTCCTGGGCCAGCCCTTTGTCGACACGCTTGAGCGCCCGGCCGCCACTCAGCACGCGTCCGTCGGCGGCCGTGACATACTGTGTCGCGTGTCCGGGGCTGGCGAAAACATGACTCCCGGCGGGAAAGTCATCGTCGAACCAGACCTGCTCGACGAGATCGGCCGCCGGTCGTGGCTCGACGGTCGCCGGATCGGCATAGGCGACCGCCGCCGCCTTCTCGTCGATCTGCTTCTGCAAATCGGCCATGCGGCCATCGAGCTGCGCCAGCCTCTGTTCGTCTTCCGGCGAGGTGAGCTTGAGCGTCGGCGCGGTGAGCAGTGCGTTGCCATCGAGGGCCGGATCGGCCGCCGAATAGAAGAACGAGTACAGCGAATAGTATTCCTTGGTCGAAATCGGATCGAATTTATGGTCGTGGCAGACACAGCAACCGGCGGTGAGCCCCATCCACGTTTCGGCCATCGTGGTGGTGCGATCGAGCGCGTTGCGGAAGATCCACTCCTCTTCGATCGAGCCCCCCTCACTCGTCGAGACGTTGCAGCGAATGAAGCCGGTGGCGACGAGTTGGTCACGCGTGGCCTGCGGCAACAGGTCGCCCGCGAGCTGCTCGATCGTGAAGCGATCGAAGGGCATGTTTTGGTTGAAGGCCCGCACGACCCAATCGCGATAGGGCCACATCTGCCGTTCGTTGTCGAGATGCAGGCCGTGTGTGTCGGCATACCGGGCCAGGTCGAGCCAGTGCCGGGCCAATTCTTCGCCATATCGTGGCGAGGCCAGGTACCGCTCGACCATCTTCTCGTACGCGTCGGGTGATTCGTCGGCCAGGTAGCGGTCGACCTCTTCCAGCGAAGGAGGGAGCCCCGTCAGGGCAAAACTCACGCGGCGGATGAGCGTCTCGCGGCCGGCCTCGGGCGACAGCGTCAACCCTTCGCGCGTCAGCCGCTCCTGGATGAACGCATCGATCGGGTTCTGTTGCGCGCCGGTCGCACCACCCGACGGCAGCGCTGGCTTGACGGGGCGCTCGAAGCTCCAATGTTTTTCATAGACAGCCCCTTGTTCCACCCACCGGCGGAAGAGTTCTTTTTGTTCGCTCGTGAGTTCCTTATGTGCTTCGGGGGGCGGCATGACTTCGCCCTCATCGGCCGCAAATACGCGTCGGACCGCTTCGCTCTGGTCGGGCTTGCCGGGCACGATGGGCGTGGCGCCGCTCGCGGCCGGTTTGAGGGCTTCGTCGCGCAGGTCGAGACGCAGACCGGCCTTGCGCGTGCCCGGGCCGTGGCACTTGAAGCACGTGTCGGACATGATCGGCCGCAGATCGCGATTGAACCGGACGGGTGTCTCGGCCCAGAGCGGGCCGACAGCGACGCACATCCAGACCGGGGCGAGGAAGGCTAGACGTCGGGCGTAAATCAGATTCATCGGCTCGGCCTGGGTCACGATAACAAACGTCCGCAGAGCCACCGGCAAAACCCGGAAGTCGGAGCGCCGTGGGCGAAAGATCGGCGACGAAACGCCGATTTTTACGGACCTCCACCGGTTTTGTCGGTTGCTCCTACAATCTTACCCCCTCCGCGGCGGCGCGCGTAGCGCGACCTAGCGGAGCACGAACGGGTCCGTCGTCACACGGCGGTAGTTCGATATCAGACGCCGATACACTCCCAGGGAATCGGCGAGTCTTTGTCGAGTCGCGGCAGTTCGACACGCATGGCCTCGGGGTATTTTTGCGCGGCGCCCGTGTTGAACAGTACCACGTGCTCGTCCGGCCTAATCCAACCTTCGGCCGAAAGCCGTTCGAGCGCCCCGACACAGGCGGCCGACTCGGGGCAGATCGAAACACCTTCCGACCGAGCAGCGAGGGCCATCCACTCGTGAATCCGCCCTTCGTCGACCGCTATGGCGCGGCCGTTACTGGCACGCACCGCGTCGAGGATCATGAAGTCGCCCACGGCCGCCGGCACGCGGATGCCGCTGGCGATCGTGGCGGCCCGTGGAAACGGCTCGGCGAATCGTAGACCCGCGTCGAAGGCCCGTACGATCGGGGCGCAACCGGTCGATTGAACGGCCACCATCCGTGGGCGTCGTTCGTCGGCCAACCAGCCGAGCGCCGCCAGTTCGTCGAACGCCTTCCACATGCCGATCAACCCGGTGCCGCCGCCCGTGGGATAGAGGATCACGTCGGGCAGTCGCCATCCACACTGCTCGGCCAGTTCCAGGCCCATCGTCTTCTTGCCTTCGATGCGGTAGGGCTCCTTGAGCGTGGAGAGGTCAAACCAGCCGGCCCGTTCCTTCCCTTCTCGCACGATGCGCCCGCAGTCGGTGATCAGCCCGTTGACCAAGAACGTTTTGGCACCCGCGAGCCGGCATTCATACTGGTTGATGGCCGGCGTGTCGTCGGGCATGAAGACGTACGCCTCGATGCCGGCACGCGCCGCGTACGCCGCCATGGCGCCGCCGGCATTACCGGCTGTCGGAATGGCGACGCGGCGGATGCCAAACTGCCGCGCCATGGTAATCGCCATCGCCAGCCCACGGCTCTTGAAGCTGCCGGTCGGCAACCGCGACTCGTCCTTGATCGTGAGTCGGCTCAGCCCAAAATGCGCGCCCAGTCGCGGACAATCGACCAGCGGCGTCATCCCCTCGCCCAGCGAAACGATGTCCTCGTTCTCGGCCGGAGGCAGGAGTTCGCGATACCGCCACATCGAGGGCGGCCGAGCAGCGACCGCCGCCTTGCTCATGGCACGGGCTACGGCCGTCAAATCGTAGCGCACCCAGAGGGGCCGATCGCGATGCAGGGTTTGTATTTGGTCGGCCGGAAGTCGCGTGCCGTCGAGTGGGCTTTCGAGGTGGGTGACAAAGGAAGGCATGGTCGGTCTTGTTTGTGCGCCGGATGCCCCGATCGGGGCAAGAAAACATCGGTTCGAGTGTACTACAGATCGTCCGATGCCGCAGGACCGTTAGAGCAACCGATAGAACGGCCTCAGCGAGAAATCGACGTTCCATGGCCGATTTTTTCGCACGGCGCTCCGGCTTCGGGGTTTTGTGAGCGTTCCTACCGGCTAGGACGCGGAGATAGGGTGTGCGAAAAGACGGCCATGACCGACCGTCGCGCTGTTCCAAACGTTGTGAGCCGGTTGTGGTGTGGATACGATCGTTGGGTGACCACGATTGGTGTGGACGTCATACGTTTGGTCATCGTCGCCACCGGGCAGTAACAATGAGCATCACGCGATCGTCGCAGGCGACGCACAGCACCGGGATCATGAGTTGGAATCGGCACTGGCCGATTCTCGCGATCGCGGCAGCGATCCTGCTGGCGGCCACGCTGCTCGAAGTGCTGCCGAACGAGCGAGTGGCGTTGCGAGGCCTGACCGCCTATCCCCTGCCGCACGTGTGCACATCGCGTGTCCTGTTCGGGGTTTCGTGTCCCGGTTGTGGGCTCACTCGCAGCTTCGTCCATCTGGCGCACGGCGATTGGCAAGCGGCCTGGCATGTCCATCACCTGGGCTGGTTGATAGCCGCCCTCGTCGTCGGACAGATTCCGTACCGAACGTTGATCCTCGCCGGTGCGATCCGGCCGATCGGTGACCGAGCCTCGTTGAGCTTGGCGTTCGTTACAGCGGGGCTGTTAATCAGCAACTGGCTAATATTGCTGGCAACATCATGTCTCTGACGTTGCCGACACGTGATACGACTTGCCTCCGGTACTCAGCAATTCCTATATGAGACGTGCAATTCTTCGGATGGCGGGCGTGTGGCTGACCGCGGCAATCTGTCCGGCGCTCGTCGGTTTCGCGGATGAACCGGACAAGCTGCCCGACGGCGTGGTGCTGCTGCGAGAACTGCCGTATCGCGAGGGTTCGAGCCGGCACTGGACTCTCGATCTGGCGATGCCCGAAGAGGAACCAGTCAAGCCACGCCCGGCGATCATCGTCATCCACGGTGGTGGCTGGATCGAAGGTGACAAGTCGAGTTTTTCACGGGTCCAACAGCGCCCGCCCGGCAACATCATCGACTTCGCGAAATCGGGATTCGTCGCCGCCACGATCAACTACCGCTTGTCGAGCGAGGCTCCTTTTCCCGCGGCATTGAACGACTGCAAATGCGCCGTGCGCTGGCTGCGGGCCAATGCGGAGCGCTACCACGTCGACCCGAACGAGATCGGAGCGTGGGGCAACTCGGCGGGCGGACACCTCGCCCTGCTGCTGGGCATGATCGACAGCGAAGCCGGCTTGGAGGGTGACGGGCCGTACCTGGACCAGTCGAGCCTGGTGCAGGCCGTGGTGAGCGACAGCGGGCCGATCGATCTGCTCGCGCAGCATCAGCACGATCGCTTGCGGTCGGTGATCGAACGCTTCATGGGTGGTCCGCCCAAGGGCACAGCCGACGCCGATTACCGGCTCGCTTCACCCATCAGCCACGTCTCGGCCAAGACGCCGCCCTTGATGTTGATCTACGGCGAAGCCGATGGTCAGGTCGAGATCGCGACGGCCGATGCGTTTGTATCGGCGCTCGACCGCGCCGGTGTGAAGGACGTGAGCTATCATCGGCTCGGGAAGGTCGACCACTGCCCGCACTCACTGGTGCGCGTAGGCTGGCTCGTACCGGCGGTCAACGAGTTCTTCCTGAGAACGCTCGAGCGCCATTGATTATCGACAGACAGGCCCGGCGCGGAGCTCACACCCCGCGCGGGAAACGCCGAGAGATGGCCAAAGTCTCTGCGAGCAAAACCCCGTTGGTGGCAATCGCCTCGCCCCCGTGAATCGTCGCCTCTCCCTGCCAATCGGTGAACGAACCACCCGCTTCTTCGATGATGGGCTGCAGCGCCGCACAGTCCCAGACGTTCATCAGCGGATCGACCATCACGTCGGCCCGACCCGTTGCCACCAGTAGATAGCCGTAACAGTCGCCCCAGGTGCGCGCGAGCCGGCAGGCGCGGTCGAACGCGTTGAAAGCGTCGGGGCGTCCCGATTTGGCAAATCCTTTCACCTCGGACGTGCAGAACAGGGCCTCGCCCAGGTTCGCCGTGCGCGACACGCGGGCCGGCGCCGGGGGGCGATCACCTCGCACAATCCACGCGCCTTGGCCTTGCGCGGCGTACGCGGTTTCGCCGAGAGCCGGAATGTGGATCACCCCCACCACGCTCCGCCGCTCAAACTCCACGCCGATGAGCGTGCCATACAACGGCACGCCGGCCACGAACGACTTGGTGCCGTCGATCGGATCGAGAATCCAGCGGTAGGCCGATCGGCCGGACTGCTCTCCGTACTCTTCGCCCAGGATGGCATCATCCGGAAAGGCCGCGGCGATTCGCTCGCGCAGGTGCTGCTCGGCCTCGCGGTCGGCGATCGTCACCGGCGATTGGTCTCGCTTCAACTCCACCGCGTAGTTGCTTTCGCGGAAGTAGCGCAGCGTGATGTCGCCCGCTTCACGTGCGGCGGTCAGGGCAAATTCGAGTCGTGCCGAACGATCGCGGTCGTCCATCGAACACCAGGTGATTTATCTCAGGTTGATCGACGACCTATCCGAGAACCGGTCGATACGTTCGACCAGCAGCAATAGATACCGATACCTCTACCGCAGACGAAGAGGCCGAGAGTAACCCCGCACTAGCCCGAGGCCTTCAATTCGGCGAGATGTTGGGCCGTGCCCACGAGGCGGTCCCAGTTCTGCTCGAGATATTCCGGCGGCCCACCGATCTGGGCCACGACCTGCGCCACCTCTTCGGTGGGCACCATTTCGATCGCGTTCCACGGGCAGACCGTCAGTTCGTAGGGGTCGGTCTTCTTGCGAGGAATATGGACACAGACTTCGCACCCCACGCAACGCTCCAGGTCGATCTGGCACCAGCTCTGTAGGTTGTGGAAGGCGTCGTATTGCTGGATCTTCACGATGCAATCGACCGGGCAAACCTCGAGACAGGCCTCGCAGCCGGTGCAGTTGTCGGCATTGATCACCGCCAACTCTTTGGGAAGTTTTTTACGCGGCCCTTGCTTGGCCATCGGTTGAAATCCTCACTTGCGGAGAAAAGGTCCTGTCCCGGCATTCCCGGGCTGTGGAACATCCAATCATAGGAAGAAATCGGCCGGCGGCCAACCTGGGCAATCGCGATTTTGCGGCTAAGCGGCTGATTTTTAGAGCAACCGACAAAACCGGATCGAGCTTCACAAAATCGGCGTTTCACGGCCGATTTTTTGCCCGCGGCGCTCCGGCGTCCGGGGTTTGTCAGCCGCTCTTAGACTTAGCTCAGGCACACAACTATTTAAGATGTCAGGCCCTTCCACTAACGAAATCGACATGTATCGGCGAAAACGAAAATCGGTAAATGGCGGCCTGCCAGTATAATGAGACCCGACCGAACACTGGCGAGGGGAATCGGGCGAGAGAGCTGCTCGGATTGGCTGCCTGCCGCATCGGCTGCGGCAAGCGAATCAGGGGCCCGTCGGGACCACAGGAACCGGAATCCTCGCTGGAGAGACATCCATGATTTCCGCTCGTTGTGCCGGCCCGTGCGCACGCCGCGAATTTTTGCGGCTGGGGACGCTCGCGTTGGGCGGTCTTGGCCTGAACGATCTGCTGGCGGCGCGGGCCAAGGCCGGCCAGGCACCGTCGGACACTTCGGTGATCCTTTTCTGGATGTGGGGCGGGCCGAGCCAACTCGAGACCTACGACCTCAAGCCCGAGGCGCCGAGCGAATACCGCGGTCCCTTCCGACCGATCGCTACGAACGTGCCCGGTCTCGATATCTGCGAGTTGTTTCCGCAACAGGCCCGCTTGGCCGACCGGTTCTCGTTGGTCCGTTCGCTGCACCACGACATGTCGTCGCACAACGACGGTTCGATCGAGGTGCTGACGGGTAAGACACCGGCCAAGGCCGACCCGACTTCGACGGCCCGCTCCGACCATCCCGATTTCGGCATGGTGGCCAGCAAGCTGTTGGGCGTGCGGCACGGCGGCCTGCCTCCCTACATTGGCATTCCGCGGCAACCGTTCATGACGCAACCCACCTACCTGGGCTTGAGTCACCGCGCCTACGAGGCGGGCGATCCGTCGGTGGCGAATTATCGGCCCCAGAACCTGTCGATCGACGCGGGCAAGAATGGCAGCCGGCTGGATGATCGCCGCGGCCTGGTCGAGCAATTCGACAGGTTTCGTCGCGACCTCGATCTCGATGGTTCGTTGCACGGCACGAGCGAATTCCGGCGTCGGGCGTTCGATCTACTGTTAAGCCCCGATGTCGCGAGGGCCTTCAACCTCGATGAAGAGCGACCCGAGCTGCGCGACCGTTATGGCCGTCACCTGTGGGGCCAGAGTTGTTTGCTCGCGCGACGGCTCGCCGAGGCCGGCTCGGCAGTGATCACGATCGACGCGCTCGCCCCGCAAGCCGGCACGCCGCTCTACTTCAGTTGGGACGATCACGCCAACGCCCAGCCCGGCTGGGACATGGCCAAAGGCATGCGCTGGCGGGCGGAGTACATGGATCCCGCCCTCTCCGCGCTGATCGAAGATATCTTCGATCGCGGCCTGGATAAAAAAGTCCTCGTCGTCGCGTGTGGTGAGTTTGGCCGCACGCCACGCTTGAGCACCAACAACGGATGCCTGGGTCGCGACCACTGGCCCGGCGCCATGACCGCGCTCGTCTCCGGCGGCGGCCTGCGGATGGGACAGGTCGTCGGAGCCACGAACTCCAAGGCCGAGTATCCCACCGAGCGACCAATGTCGCCGCAGCATCTGTTGGCGACGATCTATCGCCATCTCGGCATCGACCCTCGCGCCGCGCTGGTCGACTTCTTCGGCCGCCCGATCCATCTGCTGTCGGAAGGCGAACCGATCCGCGAATTAATCTGACGCACGCACCGAGTCTGTTCATGTCCACACGTCGCGATTTCTTGTCTACCGTTGCCGCCGGGCTCGCGCTGGGTTCGTCGGCTAATCTCCTCGGGGGCGAACCCGCCGAGGCACACGATGCGCAGAAGGTCTATCGCATCGGCGTGATCTCGGCCCGCATCAACGGCAAGCCGCAACCCACCAACGGCCACACCTGGCACTTCGCGCAGTATCTGCATCCGACGATCAATCTCGACGCCATCCGCAAGTACCTCGATCCGGGCAGCATCACGTTCTTCGAGCAATACCTGCGCAATCCGCGCGAGAATTTCGGTACTTTGCCCTTCGCCGACACGCGGATCACCCATTATTACGAAGCCGACCCGCAGATCGCCGCGCGGTTCACCGAGGCATTTCCGGGCGTCGAGGTCGCGACCTCGGTGGAACGCATGGCGGCCGACGTCGACGCGGTCTGGCTCGGCGACGCTTCGGGCGACGGCACCGATCACTTCGATCTCGTCGCACCGGGCCTGAGCCGGGGACTGCCGACGTTCTGCGACAAACCGATCGGCGGCAGCGTCGACGGCACTCGTAAGATACTCGAATTTGCGCAGCGGCACCGGGCACCGTTGATGTCATCGAGTCTGTTCCGCCATGAAATGGGTATGGAGGAGGCCCTGCGGCTGCGCGACGGCGGCCAGGAAGGTCCGCTTCAATACGTGATCGCCAGCCTGGGTGGCGGCTTTTCCGCCGACGTTTGGGCCATCTATGGTCAACATCCCGTCTGGACCGTCATGACATTGCTCGGACCGGGGGCCGAGGCCGTCAACCTCTACGCGCGTGAGCATACTGCCCATGCGCTGATCACGTATCCCGATCGCATGCCGGCGGAGGTCTGGTACGGCCGTCCCGACATCGCCGGCGAGTATTGCTCGACCGCCGTGCATTTCCTGAAACGAAAATTCGAATATACGCCTTCGATCGGCGGCAACTTTCGCCTGGGCCACCACTACGAGATGTTCAACATGGCGAGGGCCTTTCGCGACATGGTACGAACCGGCCGCGAACCCGTCCCGCACCCCGAAATCCTCGAGGTCACCGCCATCATTCAGGCCGCCGCGAAATCACTCAGCGAGAAGAGCCGTTTTGTGCCGCTGGCCGAAGTGATGGGCTGAAGGGCATCGTCATTTGCCCCACTCACGCAGCCAGTGGGGAATCCAACGGCGCGGCTTGGGCTTAGCCTCGGACTTGGCAGAGGAATCGTTGCCGCGTCCTTTGAACAGGTGGCGGGACCGGCGAGTATGTTCACTTTCGTCGTCGCCCGTCAGCATCTCCGACCCGGTCTCGGGCGCTGCCTCGGTCGGCGGTTCCGTCCTCTCGGCATCCGGCGGCTGCACCGCGGATATCTCGACGGCCTCCGTCCCCGGCGACGGTGGAACCGATTCAACGGCGGTATCCTTCGGCGAAGCGTTCGACAGGTCCTCTCCGTGCCTCATCAACATCAGGGCGATGCCGGCCGTAACCAAGACCAGTGCTCCGGCGGTTGCAAGCCAAGAATTCCGCCGTGTCGAGCGTGCGAAGCGTTCCAGATCGTGCGCCATGGCATCCGCGGATGCGTAACGGTCGGCCGGATCGTAGGCCATGGCCCGCAAACAGATGGTAACGAGCCGTCTAGGCAGCCCGCGTGCCGCCAGTCGCCGGCGATCGAAATCGCCACGGCAGACCCGATCGATCAGCGCGGCGGAGTCTTCGCTACGCGGAAACGGCGCGTGCTCCGTGAGCAGCGAGTAGAGCACCGCGCCGAGGGCGAAGATATCGCTCCGCGGCCCGACGACGGGCACGGCGCCGGTGCGTTCATCGCATAGGCCGAGCAGTTGCTTGGCCTGTTCCGGCGCCATGAAGTGCAAGGTGCCACCGGAGCACGGCGCATCGTCGCGCCAAGGCTGGCTGAACCCGGCCATGCCGAAATCGATAATGGTGGGGTTTCCCTCGCCATCGATCACGATGTTCGACGGCTTTAGGTCGCGATGCCAGACCTGCTGTGCGTGGGCCCGCGCCAAGATTCGTGCGACGCGCGCGATCAGTCGGGCCATTTCGCGATGCGAGAGCGGCGCCTCGGCGGCGTAGTGATGCAGCGTGCGTCCGCGCAACATCTGCATCACCAGGTAAGGCCGCCCTTCGTGCAGCCCCAGATCGAAGACGCGTGCCACCCCTTCGACGTCGAGCGCGGCAAGGGTCCGCCCTTCTTCGACGAGTGGTTCGGCGGTTCCTTGGAAGGGGCGCCGGCTCCATTTGAGGGCTACGTTGTGGCGCAATACGGGATGCTCGGCGCGAAAAACGTCCGCCTCGCCGCCGCGGCCCAACCACTCCAGCACGAGGTAGGGGCCGATCGCGTTCGGTAGGCCATGCTTCGCCTCCGCCACAGGAACGGTCGTCACGTCGGCCGTCGGATTGCGGCGCACCGGGCCGGTGTCGCGCAGCAAGGCCAAGTCTTCGCGCACACGGGCCAGCCGATCCTGGCAATCGGCACAGCCATCCAGATGCAAAGCCGCCGCCGGTTCGCCCTGGGGCTGCTCGATGAGCGCCAGGAGTTGCGCGTCGTCGAGACAGGAGCTACGATCCATCTCGCCACTCCTCCGTCAGGCGCCGGCAGGCCAGCCGTACCTTGCCCAGCACGCGCGATGCGCTGGTGTAAACGGCGTTCACGTTGCGGCCGAGCTCGCGGGCAACTTCCGCCGCGGGCCGTGCGAGCACGACGTGCTGTTCGAAGCAGGCCCACGTGGCGGGCTCGATCTCGGGCCGCACGGACGCAAGGGCGCATTCGAAGACCCTGCGACGGAAATCATGCTCCCACTCGGCGTCGGGCTCCTCGGGCAAGACGACCGGTGCGCTCCGCCCCTGCTCGCGTGCTGCCTCGCGGAGGCGAAGGTCTTTGTTTTGCCGGCGATGCCAGTCGTACACCGCGTGCCGCACCACCTGGTACAGCCAGACATGAAATCGGGCTTCGCCCCGACGATACGAAGCGATCCCCTCCCAGAGCTTGATGAAGACCTGTTGGACCAGCTCGTCGACCTCGTGCCAGGGAACCTGCTGCTTGCGAACGAAGGCCGTGATCATCGGCTCGTACACCGCCTTGAACTCCATCCAGCGTTGGGAGTTGCGCGGGTCCTGAACATCGCGCAGCAGAGACGTGCGGGTGCTGTCCATGTTGTGCAATCTAACACGCCAGAAGACGTATGCCAGCCCGATTTTTGGCCATCGACAACAAAGCCGACTGGGCAACCTACGGCGGGTACGGCGGACCGATCGCGGGGTAAATAAAAAAAATCGAAATGGGGCTGTAAGGGTTTGAACTGACCTTCGTATCAGTGGTGAACACGGAATGGCCGACCGCCGGAGACCGAGCGGGGCCAAACATCGAAACACTTCAGCGATCAGGAGAAAGACCATGAAAAAGGCGATCTGTGCGGCGGTGATGACTCTCGCGGTGGGCTTGATCGGCGCGACGAGCGTTCAGGCGGGTGCGGTGCAGGGACCGAAGGTCGGTTATTACCTGCTGCGGGCTCATCGCACCGATACCTACACCCAGACGTTCCGGGGCGGCCGTATGGCGCAGGTGCGTGTACACCGCTACGGCCCGGCGCACCTCTGGCTGACCATCAAGAACGCGGCCGGAGAGGTCGTCGGCCAGGACAAGAACATGAATGGCGACGCCGTGGTGACCTTCTACCCCGAGGCCGATGCGACCTACACGATCGAAGTGCTCAATGGCGGCATCGTGCCGAGCCGCTACTTCCTGTCGAACAACTGAAGAAGGGCTTCGGCCGAGTGGCCTGTCGCGGCACTACAACCCTCAAATCGTGAACAACCGGCAGGGGCGTTGGTGGGTTTGATGACCCATGCGGTGGCGTGAACGCAGGTCACGGGCGGGGCGTCTGCTGCGAGGTAGGATTCGAAGAGGTACGCCCGGGTCATCGTGCCGCCCGGGCTGATGCCTTGAAACTCAGCAGGAGCGCGTCATGCCAGAAGTACTTGAGCTTCCTCCCGACCAGCAATTCGTCGAACGCCGCAACCGCGAGCAGCCGCTCGGCGCACCGGGGCGCGAGCGGCGACAGTTCGCCGACGCTTACGAGGGGTTGTCGCCGCCGGCGCAAGAGCTCGCCCTGGCCATCGATTCTTATAAGCTGGCGCATCGCCGCCGCTTCATCACCTACGAAGAGATGCTCAGCGTGGTCACCTCGCTGGGATATCATAAGTAGGCGGCAGTCTCTCAGACGGCGCTCACGCCTCACGTCGGGACCTGGTGAGCCGACGGTGCGGACTTCACGAGTAGTGGCTCAAAGCTGTTTGAGCCACTACCCATTCGCGCATACGCTAGACAACGGTGCGCGGGCGGGTGAGAATCGGCGCGGAGCCGTTCGTTTTCGCTGAGGGAGTCGCGCTTGCCCGCCGGCTGGTCCAGTGACTTTATTCGCCGCATTCACGATGCACCTGGGAAGTTGGTGCTCTGCGCTACCGGTGGCGGAAGCCGGGCTCTTTCGGCCCTGCTCGAAACGCCCGGCGCATCGCGCACGCTGCTCGAGGGTTCCGTTCCGTATTCGGCCGCCGCGTTGATTCGCTGGTTGTCGGCGCGACCCGAGCAATTCTGTAGCGAAGCGACCGCGCGGGCCATGGCGATGGCTGCATACCTGCGGGCGCGAGAATATGCGGCGGACGAGCCGGATACGCCGCTCGCCGGCATCGGTTGCACGGCCAGTCTGGCGAGCGATCGTCCCAAGCATGGGCCGCACCGTATCCATGTGGCTCTGCAAACGGGCGAGACGACAATCGCCCGGTCCCTCGAACTCGTCAAAGGCTCGCGTACGCGCGAGGCCGAAGAACTCGTCGCGGCGGCGATGATCTTGAACCTGGTCGCCGAGTTTAAGCAGCTTGCCGAGTCGGCCGACCTTGCATTGGCCGCCACGGAACGGCTTTTCGCAGCCCGGGCGGATGCCCCGCCGTCGTGGCAGCGACTACTCGGCGGTGCCGAGCGGTTGGCCGCGGGAACCACCGACACGACGGAAGCTACGGGGCGCGACCTGGCCGCAAAGGTTCTCTTTCCCGGCGCTTTCCACCCTCGGCATGATGCCCATCGCACTATGGCGCGGCTAGCCACCGAGCGATCGGGGCGAGTGGTCGAACACGAACTATCGATCACCAACGTGGACAAACCGCCTATCGACTTCATCGAGATGGAGCGTCGCGCGGCGCAGTTCGCGGCTGACGAGCGGCTCTGGTTCACGCGGGCCCCGACCTTTGTCGAAAAGTCGCAGATATTTCCCCAAGCGACATTTGTCGTCGGTGCGGACACCATCGTGCGAATTGCCGAGGCGAAGTATTACGGCGATATGCCGGCCCGCGACGCCGCGCTGGAACAACTCGCCGCCGCGGGTTGCCGTTTCTTGGTCTTCGGCCGCTGCCAGGACGGAATACATCGGTCGTTGCGGGAATTGCACCTGCCGGAAGCGTTAGTGCGGATTTGCGACGAGATACCCGCCGACACCTTTCGCATGGACGTCTCATCGACTGCTCTGCGGCGGCAAGCCGCCGATGCGGGGCCTCAGTTTGACTAGAGCAGCGTACATCGGTCACTGACGGCCGATTTTTTGCCTATGTTTGTCGGGCTTTTCGTTTGTCGGCCGCTCTTAAAGCAACCGACAAACCGGATCGAGCTCCACAAAAATCGGCGTTTCACGGCCGATTTTTCGCCCACGGCCCTCCGGCTTCCCGGTCCTGTCGGCCACTCTTAGGCACAATGGTTGCGTAGCGTCATGGCCGGAGCCCGGGCCGGTCACAACGGCCCGACCTTTTTCTGGGTCACGGACGCGCTTTCGCAGAGCATCTTAAAACCTGGGCGATAAGCGTCGCCTTGCAAGACAAGGAAGGACCCACATGGCGACGGATGGATGGGGCATCGACGATGGTTATCAAGACGCCCGCGGCGAATGGCGAACTATCGCGCCAGAGACCATAGCGGCCGTCCGCGCGGCGATGGATGCCGGGGGAGCCCCGCCGAGTGCGGAGCGACGGATCCAAGTCGTCCGACAACACCAAACGGTGCGCATTCCGTCCGGGCGCCTTTATTTGGAAGACGGCTCCCACGTCGATCTGAGGCGCAAGAGGCTCCCGCCCGATATCCCGATCGGTTATCACGATTTTCGGCCCAAACGCGGCGAGGGACCGTCAATCAGGTTCATCGTGACGCCCGGCCGTTGTCCGTTGCCGAAGAGGGGGTTGTGGGGCTGGGCGGGGCAACTCTACGCGGCGAGGTCGCAGGATAGCTGGGGATTTGGCGACCTGGCCGACCTGCGACGGTTGGCCGTCTGGGCCAGGTCGCATGGCGCCGGCTTCCTCTTGGTCAACCCACTCTCGGCCGCTTCGCCCGTTACCCCACAACAACCCAGTCCCTACTACCCAGCGAGCCGGCGGTTTCTCAACCCACTCTATCTGCGCATAGAAGAGGTGCCGGGGGCCGCGAGCGTGGCCGGCGACCTCGAATGGTTGGCAACCGCGGGCAAGGCACTCAACGAGCAGCGAGTGATCGATCGAAACAAAGTGTTCGAGCTGAAGATGCATGCCCTCGAAAAGATATTCGGCAGGGTTTCTTCGGACCGCGCGTTCGAACGTTATTGCGCAGAGCGTAGGCGCGACTTGGCCGAGTTCGCGACTTTCTGTGTCCTGGCGGAAAAGCTCGGGGGCGATTGGCGCGCCTGGCCCAGCGAATTTCAGAGGTCAGGCGGCCCGGCGGTAGCGCGGTTCGTGGACGACAACCGCGAACGAATTCGGTTCCACCAATGGTTGCAATGGCTACTCGATGAGCAACTCGCCCGGGCCGGCGAGGAGTCGGCGATCGTGCAAGATCTGGCCATCGGCGTCGATCCCGGGGGGGCCGACGCATGGGTTTGGCAGGATCTCTATGCCCAATCGTGCACGGTTGGCGCGCCTCCCGATTTGTACAATCGGCAGGGGCAGGATTGGGGATTGCCACCCTTCATTCCGCACAAGCTTCGCGCGGCCGGGTACGAACCCTTCGTCCAGACGTTGCGGGCCACCTTGCGTCACTCCCGCGGACTGCGCATCGACCACGTCATGGGCCTTTTCCGGTTGTACTGGGTTCCTCATGGCCTGGACGCGACGCACGGCGCTTTCGTTCGTTACCCCGCCGACGAAATGTTGGCGATCGTGGCCATCGAGAGCCAGCGGGCAGGGGCCTTTGTGGTGGGCGAGGATTTGGGAACCGTCGACGAAGAAATCCGCGCCCTGTTAGCCGCCCACCGGGTGCTGTCGTATCGCCTGCTCTGGTTCGAGGACGAACCGCCGGCGAGTTATCCCGAACTTTCCATGGCGGCGGTCACCACGCACGACCTGCCGACGGTCGCGGGACTGTGGGACGGTCACGATGTGCGTGCTCAACGGGCACTCGGCTTGGACCCGAACGAAGAGGGCTTGCGCGCCATCCGCGACAAGCTCGCGAGTCTCGGTCATCTCGATGAAGAGGCCCGCGCGGACGACGTGGTCGATCGAGCTTATCAACTCTTGTCGGGCGCGGCATCGTATGTGGCCACGGCTTCGTTGGACGACGCCCTGGCCGTAAACGAGCGACCGAACATGCCGTGTACGACCACCCAATGGCCCAATTGGTCGCTGGCCTTGCCCGGTGGAATCGAAGCTCTGGAAAAGTCACCCCTGGCGGGTCGGATCGCCGCGGCCATGCGGAAGCGAGGCCGCACCAAGCGGTTGTCGAAGGGGGCGACATTAAAAGATCGCCGATCCCCACCGGTGCCGGGCTCGGCGACACACGGCGTCGACGCGGACCAGACGGTCGATTGATGACCGGCAAGACGTCGAAATGTGCGGCCCTTACAACTTCGGCCGCAAGAGGACGAGAGCGGCGGTCCCTTGGCCATCGAACCAGGTTCGTTCGATCGTCTCGGCCGAATCGTGCGCCAGCCGTTCGACTTCGTTCCAGGTGTATCGTTGCCGCGATTCGGTGAGAATCGAATCACCTCGTCGCAGCCGCACCCTCTCTTGATCGATTTTGACGATCTGGTCGACGCGACTCGTCAAACGTAGCTCCATCCGGTTGCGGGCCGATTCGTCGATCACGGCGTGCTCGAAGCGCCGGACGTGAAAGTTGGCTGCGAACCGTCGGTTGATATGGGTCAGGATGTTCAGATTGAATGCCTCGAGTAGGGCCCCGCTCCGTGGCTCGGTGAGCGGGTCTGCCCTCAGGTCAACACCCAGCAACACCGCACCTCGTTGCCCACACAGTTTCGCAGCACCTTGCAACAACCGCGACGCCTCCGCGACATCCATCGTGCTCAGCGCGCAGCTCGACAAATAAACGAGCGTTCGTTCCGGCCGCAGCCCCACCGCCGGCATGGGGAAGCATGACGTGAAATCGGCCCGCACCGGCACAATGCTCAGTCTCTTGAGCGCCATGCGCAGACGGCGGACTCCGAACCGCAGGGACGACAGCGACAGATCCACGGGCAGATAGGCCGCGACGCCCGACATTCCCCGTAACAGGGCGGTGGCGGTCTGGGAGGTACCGCTGCCGTACTCGACGATCGCCGTACGCTTGCCGAGGAGGCGGCGCAGTTCATCGCCCGCGCCGCGCAGCAGGCGGCATTCTCGACGGACGATCGAATGCCCTCCGAGGCGACAAAGCTGGTTGAACAGCCGGATACCGCGAGCGTCGTAGAGCAAAAAGGACGGCAACTCTTTTTCAGACCCCCGCAATCCGCGCAGGATCCTCTCGTGCATGCTCGCGGAACCGGGGGCGAAGTTGTAATACCGAACGGCCGGAATACGTGTATGCATAAAAGCTCGGGCGAAGAACCGTCAGAGGTGGCAAGGCCCCGTGGCAGCAACGCCTGTGCCTCGCCCGGCGAATCGGCCGAGGCCGCCAGAATGCGGCTGATACTGCGGGCCCTTGGTGGGCTATGTGTGGCAAAATTGAACACCGTCTTGGTGCAGCCGGGGCCAAAACGCCTCTCCGGCAACCAGGCCGGGATTGATGCCCGCCAGGCCACCCGCTTCTCGATAAGAGCCGCGCAGCGTTAAGTTTCAAGCCAATCGGAAACGATCACCCGTTTTGACTGCCTTGGGTTACCGGCAGGCAGGCGGATCGCTGGCGGGGAAAGAATGACTACTCGAAACGTCGACCGGCGAGCCGGCCAGTTCGGGCAAGATATCGTGGCCGGTCTCACCATACGCGCGTCGCATCGACGAGCTGCGATGGGATGCGTACCGCGCCACCCATGCACCACCCGCCAGCAGTAATGCGGCGGCTGCTAGTTTATGTCGTCGACCCAGGATAGCGCTCGCCAGGAATACAGCCGCGGCACCTGCGGCCGCGGCGGGAAGTGACACGGCAGAATGTAGGAAGCGATTACGATTGCTAATGGCCCGCCCCCGAGACGAGTCGATCAAGGCACATCTGAGCGCATCATCGGACGACATGGCGATTGCTCCGTCAAAGGAATATCGAGCAACCGACAAAACCCGGTCGAGCGCCGAAGACCGCCGTTCTAAAGCCGATTTTCGCGCACGGCGATTCGCTTCCGGGCTTTGCCAGCCGCTTTCACAACGGGAGCGAAGGCAGCATTTCCAGTGCCAAGATCGGCATACGCGGCTCTATCGGGTTTCTAACCGGCGCAGGGGGTCGAGAACGAGAGCAGCCCCGTCTGCTGATCGGGTACGACTATGGGGGGGGCCTGCGAGACCGGCACGTTCGATACGCCGACAGGGTCGCCCACGCGTTCGAGGAACGAGCACCCGACCCGATAGCGAGGCCGTGCGGCGCTGCCGACGTCGGCCACGTTGGCGATTCGGGCGACGACATAGTACGTCTCACCCGCATTGCCCAGTCGCACCACGAACTTTTGGAAGTCGGGCGGCTCGTCGCAGATGAAGGCCATGCCGCCTGCCGACAGATCGTGGCACTGTACCGCTCGGAACTCTTCTGGTTCCGGCAATGGGCCGGCACCGTTATACGGCGCGATGTATTGTCGTTCGTTGTACGGCTGCCGTAATACACTCGTATCGGGTGAAATGGCAATCGCGTTCGTTCCGTCGTGCAAGAACGAACGGTTGCGTCCGGCGTTCTTGGCCGCATAGAGCGATTCGTCGGCGCGCTTGATGAGCGTATCGGCGTCTTCGTCGGAGACCACGCTGGCCAAGCCCAGGCTGACCGTCACCGGCAGATCGTTGCCGCCACACGGAAAGCGTTCGCTGGCCACGGTGGCCCGCAACCGTTCGGCCACCATCGTCGCGTCCTTCAGCCGTGTGCCCGGCAACAAGATAGCGAACTCTTCGCCGCCGAAACGGGCCGCCAGATCCATCTCGCGCAGTGTCTTCCGCAGCACCTGTGCGAGGCGCCGCAGCACATCATCCCCCGCCTGGTGCCCGTAGGTGTCGTTGAACTTCTTGAAACAGTCGACGTCGACCATCACGAGCGAGAGCGGAATCTGATGCCGCCGCCATTGGTCGAAACGACGCATCACTTCTTCGTTGAAACTGCGCCGATTCGGCAGGCCCGTCAGTGCGTCGGTCCGCGCCTCGGCCGCCAGCGATGCTACCTCCTGGCGCTGCTGCTGAATTTCCTTCTGAGCGGCGGAGAGATCCTGCTGCAATCTCCGATTGGCAATCAGGATGTGTGCAGCCGCCTTCAGCACGTCGTCGGGGCTGTTTCCGGTCGCATCGCGAAGTTCGATGCCGATCTGTTCGATGCGGAACGAATGACAGTCGATGTCGTCGTCGAGTTTGTTCGACAACCGTTCCAGCCAATCGGCGTTGGGAGGCTTGATCGGTGGCAGATCGGCCGTAGAACCGTCATTGCTCGACGGCTGACGCAACTGCTGGGCACGGTAGAAACCCCATGTCACCAGCGCGCAAAAGCAGAGCAGGTTGAACAACAATCCCAGCGCTACCCATTCCATCGCTCACTCCGCGTTCCGCTGCCAACGTGCCCGAATTCAAACCGTGCAGTAGGAAAACATAGCTCAGGAACGGACAGGCGATTCGCGCCCTTTGCATGAGATTTTTTCTCGCTGCCGAGATTTCCTTTCCGGCGACGACGATTCGTGAGCTAGACTTTCGATTGGTGGCCTCATCCACGAGTGGCCGCTCTTCACTTCGTGGCGCCGTCCTCATTTGGCGTCACCCTCCCCTGAGCCCGCGATGGCTCTCACCTGCCGTCGAAATTGGGCGATCTAGCGTCACATCGCACCGGCCTTGGCATGTCTGTTCGATATGAATTGTTAAAGAAACGTAAGGGTTTTCTACATCGTCGCGATCATTAAAATGTCGCGTGCCGATTCGTTGACCAAACAGATGCAACTGGTTACAAGGGTTTGGGGGCCCTGCAACCATGCCAGTTGGAAGTGTTGCGACGGAGAGTTGCCATGTCGTGGTGGAAAGCCTTTGGTTCGCCGCGGCGGTCGCCGCGAAACGTCCGTTCGTCAGACTCTCGTTCGTCCAAAATCCGTGCCCTGCGGCGCCGTGTCGCAGAGCTTCTCGAGGCCCGTTGCCTCCTAGCCGCATCGGACTCCTTCGTCGAGTTCAACCTCGCTTCCAACATCCCCAACGGCGGACTCGTATTCGATCCGTCGTTAGGTTACGCCTGGGGGATTGCCACCAGTCCGGGCGCGAGTGGTGGCTTCTCGGTCTCGGCGCCCACGGACGGGGGCTCGGAATCGTTCAGCGGTGACGTGTCGGGCAGCCCCTTCTCGCAGAACGTCAATCAATCCGTCAGCGTGCCGTCGGCGAGCGGCCAGGTGTACAACGGCAACGCCAACGAGTTCATCATCCACTCCATAGTCCCTCCGGGCACTACGACACCCACGGTGCAAGGGCCGGCCGAGTTCCTGTACGCCTCGCTCGACGGCACGATCTACGGCTCGAACCCGAGCATCGGCTCACACGCGGTCTCAGCGGTCTCGTTGCCCGGCGCCGCCTTTACCGGACTGACGATCGCCAACAACGGAACGGCCGATCAACTCTACGCGGCCGACTTCTTGGGCGGGAAGATCGATGTGTTCGACACGAGCTTCAAGACGGTGACCACCACCGGGTCCTTCACCGACCCGAATCTGCCCGCGAACTACCGACCGTTCAACATTCAGGCACTCGGCGGTGACCTGTATGTCAGCTATGCCGACGTGCTGCTCACGCCGGCGACGGGCAATTCCGGTGGCAGTCTGCCACCCACATTGGCGCCAGGCGGTGCTGTCGACGTCTTCGATGCTAATGGCAACTTGTTGGGGCGGATCGCATCGGGTGCGCCGCTCGACCAGCCCTGGGGCATGACGATCGCACCGGCCTCGTTCGGGCAGTTCGCCGGCGACCTGCTTGTGGCCAACCACGGCGACGGCAAGATCGACGCCTTCAATCCAACCCCCGGCGCGACAACCACGACAGGAACCTCCCTCGGGACGCTCGACGGTGCCGACGGAAACCCGTTGGAGATCGACGGTCTATGGGCGCTTACGTTCGGCAATGGCGGCAACGCCGGCGATGCGGGCTCGCTCTATTTCTCGGCCGGGTCGTCCTACCTAGTGGCCGTAGCGGGCGACGATACAGCCGCTGCGCCCGCGATCACGTCGTTGCCGATCGGCCCGGGCCTGCCGCACGGGGCGTTCGGAACGGTGCAAGTTGCCGCCACGGATCCGCTCGTGGCGGTCGGCACGAACACGACGGCCATCGAGGGCGAGAGATTCTCCGGAGCCCTGGCGGTGTTTGGCTCGGCCGACCCACCCAGCCCGACCGCCAGTACCGCCGTCACCTATACCGCCACGATCGACTGGGGCGACGGCACGAGTTCGGCCGGCACGATTGCGCTCACGGATGACGGCCTTCTGGTCATGGGCAGCCACACGTATACCGCGGCTGGCACCGAGAACTACCAGGTGACGATCGCCGACTCGAACAGCCATTCGACTACGGCCACCGGTACCGTCGCGGTAACAGCCGCGACCCTCGCCGCCCATGCCGTGAACATCGACAGCCACGGGCTGACCGTCGACAACGCGCCGGTGGCAACCTTCACTGACCCGGGCGGAGCCGATCCGCTGGCCGATTACAGCGCCACGATCGATTGGGGGGATGGTTCGACGAGTGCCGGCACTGTGGTCGCCGTGGGCGCGAGGGGCAACACATCACCGGTCGGCGATCTCTTTACCGTCTCTGGCAGCCACACCTACACGGCGGCAGGAGACTACACGTTCACGGTAACAATATCGGACACCGACGGCAGTCCGGCGACCGTCCAGGGCACCGCCGACGTGGCCCAGGCCACGCTCGATGCCCATGCCCTGCCGGTCCAAAGCCAAGGATTGGCCGTCAACAACGCGAACGTCGCCACGTTCATCGACACGGACGGCGGCAACCCGCTCAGCGACTATAGCGCGACGATCGATTGGGGCGATGGCTCGAGCTCCGTGGGCACGATCAATGCCCTCGTCGTCGATCCCCCCGCCGTCAGCCCGACGGTCGTCGGCCTAAACTTTTTTGTGGAGGGGAGCCACACGTATACGGCCGCCGGCGACTACACCTTCACCGTAACAATTTCCGACACCGACGGCAGCCAGGCTACCGTGCAAGGTACCGTCGATGTCGCTCAGGCCACGCTCGAGGCGCATGCCCTGGCGGTCCAAAGCCAAGGACTGGCGGTGAACAACGCGAACGTTGCCAATTTCATCGATACCGGCGGCGCAGACCCGCTGAGCAACTATAGCGCGACGATCGACTGGGGCGATGGCTCGAGCTCGGCCGGCACCATCGCCATCGGCGCAGTCATCGATCCCCCCGGCATCGGCGGCCTCCTCTTTGACGTGGCCGGCAGCCATACCTACGCGGCGGCAGGGGACTACACGTTCACCGTGACGATTTCGGACACCGATGGCAGCCACGCGACCGTGCAGGGCACCCTCGATGTGGCCGAACCGACACTCTTGGCCCATGCACTCCCGGTCATCAGCCAAGGGCTTGGTGTCAACAACGTGCCGGTGGCATATTTTACCGACACGGGTGGCGCCGACCCACTGAGCAACTATAGCGCGACCATCGATTGGGGCGACGGCTCGACGAGCGCCGGTACGATCATCGACGCAACCGCCCATCCGCCCACTGGCGTCGCAGTGCTCGGCGGCTTCACATTTACTGTCGAGGGGAGCCACACGTATGCAGCCACCGGCGATTACACCTATACCGTAACGATCAGCGACACCGACGGCAGCCATACGACCGTTCAAGGGACGGCGCACATCGCCGAGCCGCCGCTGCTCGCCACGGGAGTGCCCGTGGTGGTCACCTCGGGGCTTTCCGTGAACGGTGCCATCGTCGCGGCGTTTGCCGATGCGGGCGGCGGCGATCCCCTCTCCAACTACAGTGCCACGATCGACTGGGGCGATGGTACTTCCAGCACGGCCGGCACGGTAACCGGCTCGGGCAACAGTTTCATCGTCGCCGGTAGCCACGCCTACGCCGTCAGCGGTGATTACGAACTGACGATCGCCATCTCCGACCAGGATGGCTCGACGGCGAACGTGTCGGCACACGCCTTCATCGACGCACCGCTCGCTTCCTTCGTGGCCAGTGCGTTCGAGAACGTACTGCACCGCGCCGCCGATGATTCGGGGCTCAGCTATTGGACCCAGCAGCTCACGGGCGGCTTGCCCTCGGCGCAGTTTGCGAGCGACCTCACACATAGCGCCGAGTTCTACGCGACGAACGTGATCGACCCGGCCTACCAAACCTATCTGGGCCGCGCGGCGGATACCGCAGGTGTCACGTACTGGACGATCCAGATGCAGCAAGGGTTGACCGACCAGCAGATCGAAGCCAATTTCATCGCTTCGTCCGAATTTTATGCCAAGTCGGGAGGCACGAACGCCGACTGGGTCGACGCGCTCTATCAAGTCGTCTTGGGACGCCCCGCCGACAGCGCGGGCCTGGATTATTGGCTGGCCCAATTGTCTTCCGGAGCGAGCCGGTCGAACGTTGCGGCGGGTTTCGCGGCCGGCCAAGAGCGCGAGGCGCAGATCATCCAGAACGATTACTTCACATACCTCGGCCGCAGCGCCAGCCCGGCCGAAGTGAACTTCTGGGTGGCACAGTTCGAACAGGGCGTCACGAATGAAGACATCGTGAGCCAATTTGTCGGTTCGAGCGAGTACGTCAAGGATCACTCGTAACGCGGTTCCTGGCAGGACGAGAACCTTCTGTCTCGTCCTGCCGTGGCGGCGTTCAAAGAGCCCCTCTGCCTTAGGAACCCTCGTTGCCGCGCGGCCGATGCCGGCGATAGAATGCATCATGGCGGCCCCCGCATTGCCCAGACTTTCTCGCCCAAGGAGGTTCTCTTTCTATGGCCACGATCACCAAGCCCGAGAAGAAATCGCACGCCAAGGTCAAGCACACGGAGTGCTTCATCGGCGGCAAATGGGTGCCAGCCGTCAGCGGCAAGACGTTCGAGACCATCAATCCGGCGACCGAAGAAGTTATCGCCCAGGTGGCTGAAGGCGATGCCGAAGATGTCGACGCGGCCGTGGACGCCGCCCGCGATGCTCTGGAAAACGGCCCCTGGGGCAAGATGGACGCTCGCGATCGCGGCCGTTTGCTCTACAAGCTCGCCGACCTGATGGAAGAGGAGCTCGACGATCTGGCAGCACTGGAAACGCTCGACAACGGCAAGCCGATCCGCGACGCCAAGGGAGCCGACCTGCCGCTGGCGATAGACTGTTTGCGGTACTACGCGGGCTTCGCCGACAAGATCCACGGGCAGACGATCCCCGTCCGCGGCAACTATTTCACTTACACTCGCCGCGAGCCGGTGGGCGTGGCCGGGCAGATCATCCCCTGGAATTTCCCGATCCTGATGGTTTGTTGGAAGTGGGGGCCGGCGCTGGCCGCGGGTTGCACCGTCGTGATGAAACCCGCCGAGCAGACCCCGCTCAGTTGTCTACGCTTGGGGCGTCTCGCCCAGAAGGCAGGCATTCCCGACGGCGTCATCAACATCGTGCCGGGCTACGGTCCCACGGCCGGGGCGGCGATCGTCAAGCATCCCGGGGTCGATAAGATCGCGTTCACCGGCGAACATCGCACCGCGCAGGTCATCATGCGAGACGCCAGCCAGACGCTGAAGCGATTGACCTTCGAGCTGGGCGGCAAGAGCCCCAACATTGTCTTCGCCGATGCCGACCTCGACGCGGCCGCGGCCGGCGCTCACTTTGCCCTCTATTTCAACCAAGGGCAATGCTGCTGTGCCGGCAGCCGGCTGTTCGTCGAAGAAAAGGTCTACGACAAATTCGTCGACCGGCTCGTGACCATGAATCAGAAGCGCAAGCTGGGTGACCCGTTCGATCCGTCGACCGAGCAGGGCCCGCAGGTTGACAAGGCGCAGTTCGACAAGATCATGCACTACATCGGCCTGGGGCAGCAGGAGGGGGCCCAGTGTCTGACCGGCGGCAAGCGATTCGGCGACAAGGGATACTACGTCGAACCGACGCTGTTCGCCGGCGTGAACGACGAGATGTCGATCGCCAAGGACGAGATCTTCGGTCCGGTCCTGTCGGTGTTGCGATTCAAGGACGTGAACGAAATCGTCGACCGGGCGAACAACACCCTTTACGGCCTGGCCGCGGCCGTCTGGACGCGCGACGTCGCGAAGGCCCATCACCTGGCAGCCAAGATCAAGGCCGGAACGGTGTGGATCAACTGCTACGACGTCTTCGACGCCGGCGCGCCGTTCGGTGGCTTCAAGATGTCGGGGCTGGGCCGTGAGCTGGGCGAGCGCGGCCTCGATGCCTACACCGAGAGTAAGACGGTGACGGTCAGTCTCGCGTAACCTGCGGACGCGGTACCCATTTCGTAGTGGCCACCGTCGAATCGGTCGGCGCGGCTGAAACGGCCGGGCTAGTCCTTGGCAGCCTCCAGCCCTAACCGCTGGTACGCCACGGTGGCCCAGGGGCTGTCGGACGAGAGCTCAATGAACAGGCGCCAGTGCAGGTCGGCTTCGTCGCGACGGCCCAACTCGTCGAGCGTGCGCGCCAAGTGATAATGAACGTCGGGGTAGTCGCGGTGGTAGGCCAGCGCGCCTTCGAAGGCGGCGACGGCCAGCTCTGGCTGCCCCGTTTCGGCCAGTACGCAGCCGAGATTGGCACGCGCTTCGACATAATTCTCGTCGAGCTCGATGGCCATGTAGTAACGTTCGCGGGCCGCCGAAAGATCGCCCAAGCGATAGAGCAACTCCGCCAGCGCGAAGCACGTTGCGGCATCGGCGCCGCCCGCCGCCAGCGCCGTGCGGTACAGGTCCGCGGCCAATTCGAGTCGCCCTTCGTCGTCTTTCTGCGCCGCCCAAGCTCGCAGCTCGTCGGCCGACATCGGTTCGCCCTCGGCCGTCGTCGGCCGCACGCCGAGTTGGATGGCAGCGGGCGGCGTTTCATCGGCGGCAGGTGCCTCGAAGTCGAACCGATATTGCCCATCGGGATCGAGCAGCCCGTCACCCTGCCGCAGCAAGAGTTGCTTCCCCTCGAGCAGGATCGAGAGTTGCGCGAGCGGCCGCTCCACGCCGGGTACCAGCCGTTTCAAGCCGGCCAGCGTCTTCTCGATCTGCAGCGGCGAATTGCCGGCCGCGACCAACTCGGCGAGCCGGCGCGCCGTGGCGACTTCTTGAAAGTCGAAGTACGGCAAGCGGCGCACCTCGCGAGCGGGCACGATCAGTCCGCGTCGATGCCAGCGGCGCACCACCGCAAGCGGAACACCGAGCAAGTCGGCCAGCATGGCGGGCGTGTAGAGTCGGTGCACGTGGCGCTGACCTTCGACGAACCCGAGCTGTTGCCAGAACTGCGTTTCGGTGAGCACGGTGCAGTCCCCGCGCTCGGCGGCCTCGCGACGGTTCGGGTGCCGCTCGAACCAATCCGCTATGTCGCCCAGCGGTAGCTCCGCTTCCCCTACGACGATCACCTCCACGTCGTCGGTCAACCGGTCGACCGGAACCAAGCCCTGTTCGCGCGCCAACGTTTGAGCTTCGCGATGGTTCATACCGGCCAGTTTGCCCGCGAAGGCCACGCGCCGGCCGGCGAGATTGGGACGGGGATCTTCAGCGGTAGACATGCCCCGATAGTTTTCTCACTTCGGCGCGCAAAAAGAAAGGGGCACGGGCCAGATCACTCCGACCCGTGCCCCGGCGCTGGTCCCGAGGCCGCACGCGGCTGATTCTTAGGTTTCGCGGTCGTAGTAGGAGCGAACGACTCTCGGCCGGCTGCCACTGACGTTGCCGCGCCCGGGAGTCTTTGCGGACGACCCCATGTCGTTCGTCGCCTCCGGGACGTTTTCGTTCGGCTCGATTTCCGGCTTCTGATCGGCGTCGTCTTCATTGTTGCCCGACGATTTCTTTTTGCCCTTGGGCCGCGCCGGAGTCGGCTCACCGCCGGTCGCGCCCGATCCGTACGCCGGCGGTACAGTCGGCATCGCAGAGCCCGGAACGATCGGCGTCACGACGCTGATCGGATTGCCACAGGGGTCGATCGGCACACGGTAGACCACGGTGCGGGGCACTTGGTAGGTGTACGTGACGGGCACTCGCTTTTCGACGCGCACCGGCACGCGTACCGTCTCCTCGATCTGCTCCTGACGGCAGACACGCACGGGCACGTCCTCGACCTGCTCTTCTTGCATATAGCGGACGGTGGTGATCGGCACCTTGCGCACGACTTCTTCGCGGACCATGCGGCAGAACCGCACCGGTACCTTGTTGTCGACGTGTTCGATGACCTCTTTGCGAACCGTGAACGGAACGCGCCGGACCTCCTCATGCTGCACCATGCGGCAGACCTGCACGGGCACCTTGCGCACCATCTGCTCGTCAACGTAGCGGCAGACCTGCACGGGCACCTTGCGGACCTCGGTGCGCGGCATGAGCGTGGTTTGCGGAACCTGCGTCGTCACGACGTTCGGAATCCAGACGCGCTGTGTTTCGACGACACCCGGCCGTTGCTCAGGCACCCAGAAGAATCCGGCTCGCTGGTAGGCCGATTGGCCGGTCACGGGGTCCACGAGGCACTGCCCCGACTGCCAACGCAGCCGATTCCGCACCGGGCCCGGTCGGTAGACCTGCTGCTCGGCGAAACCACCCTGATCGACCTGGACCGGTCGATACGTGGTCACCGGTTCCATCACGGTGTATGTTTCTTCCCGTTCGATCGTCTCCGTGATGGGGCGGCGAACGACATATGGTTCTTCCCGCTCCTGGGTTTCCAACATCGGGCGGTTTACGATGTACCGCTCCTCGCGTTCGGCCGTTTCCAGCACTTCGCGGCGGACGTCGTAGCTGCGGTCTTCGATGCGTTCTTCCCATTGCGGCCGGTCGACGAAATAGCGTTCCTCTTGTTCGGCCGTCTCATAGACCGGCTTCAGCACCGTGCGTCGATTCTGCCGAATCTCCGTCTCCCAGACAGGGCGAAAGCTGGTCACTTTACGCTCTTCATACGCATCTTCGTATTCGATGCGCATGGCGTTGACCTGCCGCTGTTCGTAGATCGTGCCGTACTCCAAACGGTACTCCTGGCACGTCTGCGCCATCGCCGTGGAACACAGTGCAAATGATGCGAAACCAGCAAGTATTGATTTCATGGCCACGCCTTTTTCCTCCACCCGAGCAATCACGACGCCTCGGCGCCGCTCGCTCCTCCCCCCTGCCTTCAATGTTTACGCCGCTTAGGCCCTGGGCGGTCGCGCGGTTGGCGATCGCCCAATAGGCCCTTCAAGAGAATGTGGCGGACTATTTGCAGGACTGCAAACAGAAAAGTTTACCAAGCGGTCGATGGCAACCTGCAAACATCTATGCCACAATGCTTTAGCGACGAGAAAAATATTTAAAGATTCTGCTCGGACGCTGCCGAGACAGGGTCAGAATCGGGGTATTGACACCCGATCTGAGACCATCTTTTAAACTGCTTGCACGATTCTGCCATGGCCGTCGACTTTTCCGCACTCGAAGAGGCGATACGACAAGATCCGGGTGGCCGAGGAATCGCCGGTTATCGGCACGCCGGGCGGTTTTTGGCCGAAGGGATGCTCGAGCGCGCCGCCCGCGATCTCGCCGACCGCGCCGACGCGGTGCTGATCGTGACCGGCTTCTGCATCGCTGACACCGACCCCGTGGTCGCCGAGACCGACGGGCCGCCCGGAGCGCTCTATCTTGCACGGGCTTTGGCGGAGCTCGGACTACGTGTGACGCTCGCCAGCGACGGGAGTGCACTTGCGCTGCTCCGCCTCGGCCGGCGATTGTGGCATCTCGACGTCGACGTGATCGAGTTGCCGACGCAGGCCGTCGAGGCGGGCGACTCGATCGACGACTGGCTTCCTCCGTCACTCGCCCAAAGTCTGACGCACCTGATCTCCATCGAGCGCGTCGGACCGAGCCATACGCTGGACTCGCTCACTGCACAGAGCGGCAATTCGCCCGCGGCCAGCGCGCGATTCGATATGGAGGTGCCGCTCGAGCATCGCGATTGTTGTCACAACATGCGCGGCGTGAAGATCGATGCTTATACCGCTCCGGCCCATCGTTGGTTCGAAGCAGCGCGGGCCGGTGATCGCCGTATCCACACGATCTCGGTGGGCGACGGCGGCAACGAAATCGGCATGGGTGCGATTCCGTGGGAAGCGCTGCGTGCGGCGCTCCCCGCCGAGTGGTCGGGCCGCATTATCTGCCGAGTGGCCAGCGACGACCTGATCGTGGCGGGTGTGAGCAACTGGGGCGGTTACGCGCTGGCGTGTGCCGTGGCGAGTTTGCGAGGTCGCCGCGACTTGATCGCTCACTGGGACGAAGCGCGACAGCGCGAGCTGATCGAAACGCTCGTGAGTGAGGGCGGGGCGGTCGATGGTGTGACGCGCCGCCGCGAAGCGACGGTCGATGGCCTGCCCATCGATCTCTATTTAGGCGTGCTGGAACGAATCCGCCACCTCTGCTGAACGGCGAGCACGCGGTCTCATCGGGTGCCGCAATCGCGCAACCCTACGCGGGTTTGGGGTGGCACGGTAAAATCACACATATTCATCCTCATTCGCATCATCCACGGATAGGCGTCTCAATGAACGTACTCGTGATCGGCAACGGCGGGCGCGAGCACGCGCTGGCTTGGAAGATCAGTCAAAGTCCGCGCGTGGAACGGGTGTTCGTGGCGCCGGGCAATGCCGGCACGGCGGCCGACGCGGAGAACGTCGACATTCCGACCACCGATTTCGCCAAGCTGATCAAGTTTGCCCGCGAAAACAAAGTCGGGCTTACGGTGGTCGGCGCCGAGCAACCGCTCACGGGGGGCATCGTCGACGCCTTCGCCCAAGCGAAGCTGCGGGCATTCGGTCCGACCAAGGCAGCCGCCGAATTGGAAGGGAGTAAGGTGTTTTGCAAGAACCTGCTCCGCCATGCCGACGTGCCCACCGCCGATTATCGGGCCTTTCGTTCGGCCGATCGGGCTCTCACCTTCTTGAAAGAGCGCGACGACGTGCCCGTGGTGGTCAAGGCCGATGGATTGGCGGCCGGCAAGGGCGTGATTGTCTGCTCGGGCCGAGCCGAGGCGCTGGAAGCCGTCGATCGCATCGCCCGGGCCAAGGAGTTCGGCGATGCCGGCAATCAGCTCGTGATCGAGGAACGGCTCGACGGCCAGGAGGCCAGCGTCTTGGCGATCAGCGATGGACAGACGATCGTTACGCTGCCGCCTTGCCAGGACCACAAACGAGCACACGATGGCGACACGGGGCCGAATACCGGCGGCATGGGCGCTTACTGTCCGACGCCGATCCTCGACGACGCTACTTTGCGCTGGGTGGAGCAGCACGTGCTGGTGCCGACGGTCCACGCCATGAAACGCTCACGACGGCCCTTTCGCGGCATTCTGTATGCCGGGCTGATGATAACGAATCAGGGGCCGAAGGTCCTGGAATACAACGTGCGCTTCGGCGACCCGGAATGTCAGCCGTTGTTGATGCGGTTGAAGAGCGATCTCGTCGAATTGCTCGAAGCGACACTCGACGGCCGGCTCGACTCGATCGAGCCTCCCCAATGGGACCCTCGGCCCGCCGTGTGCGTGGTGATGGCCAGCGAGGGGTATCCGGGCAAGTATCAGACGGGCAGACCGATCCGCGGGCTCGACGAGGCTGCCCGCGTGCCGGACGTCAAAGTGTTTCATGCCGGTACGGCATCGGCTACCGGGCAGGTGGTGACCAACGGTGGTCGCGTGCTGGGAGTGACTGCGCTGGGGGCCACGATCGGCGCCGCCAAATTGCAGGCTTACACGGCAGTGAAGGCGATTCGCTGGGACGGCGCCTGGTGCCGCAAAGACATTTCCGACAAGGCGCTGATCAGGTGAGTCAAACCGGCGCTTCGTTGAGCTTCTGATTGGGGCGCACGACGTCGGTGGCGAGCCCAAGCTTTTCCAGCACCCAGATCGTGGAATAGGTGACGTCGAACTCCCACCAACGGTGTCCGTGGGCCGCGCTGCGCTGATCGGCATGGTGGTTGTTGTGCCACCCTTCGCCGTTGCTCACGAGCGCCACGAACCAGTTGTTGCGGCTGTTCTCGTCGGTCTCGTAGTTCCGGTATCCCCAGAGATGCGTCGCCGAGTTGACGCTCCAGGTGATGTGCCACACGGCGACCGTGCGGACGAACACACCCCACACCAGCAGGCTGAGGCCGAACTGCACGCCGTCGGCATAGGTGCCGGTCGACCAGCCGATCGCCAGACCGGTGAGATAGAACACGGCCCATTGAACCAGATTGACCCACACCCAGAGCAGGTTGCGTTCGAAGGCGAAATAGAACGGATCCTTGAGCACATCGCGGGCGTAACGGTCGTAGGTCATCACACTGTTGACCTGGGAGTTCTCCACCAGCAGCCAACCGATATGGCCCCAGAGAAAAGTGACCAGAGGGCTATGCGGATCGGGTTGTTCGTCGGAGTGCTGATGGTGCAGACGGTGCACGGCCACCCAACGCGCCGGCGTGTCTTGCAGACAGCAGATGCCGAGCAACGCGAAACCGTGTTCAAGCCATCGCGGACAGTTGAACCCGCGGTGCGTGAGCAGGCGATGGTAGCAGAGGTTGATGCCCAGCGTCCCAAACACATAGAGGCCGCAGAAGGCGAGCGCCACCCCGGTCCAACTGAACAGCCAAGGCACGAAGGCTAGCAACGCCAACGCATGGTATACGGCGATGCTGATCGCGTATGGCCAGAGGATCTTGCGACGATTGACGGAACTGGGACGCGTGAGTGACTTGGTTTTGGTGAAGCGAGACTCCGTCCAACGAACACGCTTTTCACGCGCGGGAGCGGTGGCCTCGGAGGTGGCTTGCATGCTGGAAATCGCTCGTTCTGGACCCGCAGCCATCGCGACCTGTGACTCTTGCAGCCCGGCGTCGGACAGTTGGCAACAATCGGTGTTACCTCGATACGATCGAGATATGCCGCCGCCGCTTGGGCTTCTAAAAGCGGCGGTGGGACTTGCCAGCTTGGAGAATCCGCGCCGATTGCGTGAAATACAACGGCACCGAATCGGCCCTAATTGTAGCAGCCGAGCCGATATACCCCCAGGCCAAACAAGGCGAATCTGAGGGGTGCCGAGCCATTCAGCATCTTTATTTCCCGCATCCCTTGGCGTGAATTCCCGTGGATTCCATACAATGGGCTGTGCAAAAATCGGTCTCCGAAGGCAACTGAAAACAAGCTCGCAGGCCACGAATCGCAACACATTACGTAGAAACGATTTGTGGAAAACAACGAAAAATGAACACGCCGGAGTCGGCAAAACAAACCACACCCGTTGGGATCGTCAACGTTCACAAGCCGCCGGGTATCACTTCTCGCGCCGCCGTCGACGTGGTCAAGCGGCTGGTGCGTCCCGCCAAGTCGGGACATGCCGGGACATTAGACCCGCTCGCCTCGGGTTTGCTGATCGTCTGCGTCGGCGCTGCCACACGCCTTATTGAATATGTGCAGGCAATGCGTAAGCGGTATACCGGTACGTTCCTGCTCGGCCGTGAGAGCGATACGGAGGATATCGAAGGCCAAGTCAGCCTACGTGACGGCGATCGGCAACCGACCCACGAAGAGGTTTGTGCGGCGGCTGCGCAACTCGTCGGCTGCATCGAGCAGCGTCCTCCGGCCTATTCGGCGCTGAAGGTGGGCGGCCGCCGGGCCTACGACTTGGCCCGCGCCGGCCGGACGGTTACGTTGGCCCCCCGTCCGGTGACGGTCTACCGGCTCGACGTGGTGCGCTACGCGTATCCGGAAGTCGTGCTCGAAGTGGAATGCGGTTCCGGAACGTACGTGCGTTCGCTGGGGCGCGATCTGGCCGCATCGCTGGGCACCGCGGCGATCATGTCGGCGCTCGTCCGCACGGCCATCGGCCCCTTCGAACTGTCGCGCGCCCGGCTGCCCGAGTCGCTCACTCGCGAGAATCGGCAAGAGTGGCTTGAGCCGCCCTTGCGGGCGGTAGCGGCACTCGCGCAGGTTACCTTGTCGCCTGCCGAGTTAGCTCGCCTACGGCAGGGACTCTCTGTCGAATCCGCAGTACGTGCTGTAGGCGAGATAGCGGCCGTCGATGAGAACGGCCGGCTCATAGCGATCCTTGCCGCCGGTGACGGCATGTTACGTCCCGTGCGGAATCTGCTCTGAATCTTGAGATTCAGCGTGGGCGTCGATGGGTGTGGCCACGTCCGGCCCTACCGATTTCAGAGCCATCCGGCGCGGCGGCCATCGTAGAGCGCAATCAGCGCGCCACCGATGCTCGCCGGCCGGACCGGCTTGATCGATAATCGGCGAACTCTACTCTCCGCCGACGGGTTGCTCGGCTTCGGCCATCGCCTGGCGGCGACTGAGCTTCACACGGTCCTGGTCGTCGATAGCGATGACCTTCACCATCAGCTCGTCACCCACCTTGCAGACGTCGGTGACGCTGTTGACGTACCCGTCCGAAAGCTCACTGATGTGGCACAGGCCGTCCTTGCCGGGCAGAATCTCGATGAAGGCGCCGAACTCCTTGATGCTCGTCACACGCCCTTCGTAGATCTTGCCGACCTTGACCGTCTCGGTCAGTGCCTCGACGCGGCGCATGGCCGCAGCGGCCGATTCCGCGTCGTGGCTGGCCACGGTCACCGTGCCGTCGTCCTCGACTTCGATGACGGCGCCCGTCGCCTCTTGAATGCCGCGAATCGTCTTGCCGCCCGGACCGATCAGCGCACCGATCTTGTCGGGGTTGATCGTGGTGCGCAACAGCCGCGGCGCCCAGGGCGAGATTTCCTCGTTCGGCCGCGGGATGGCCGAGAGCATGTGCCGCAGAATGGCGATGCGGGCCTCCCGGGATTGTGCCATCGTCGCCTCGATGATCTCGCGGCTGATGCCGCGGATCTTGAGATCGAGCTGGATACCCGTGATGCCGTTCTGCGTGCCGGCGATTTTGAAATCCATGTCGCCGAAATGGTCCTCGTCGCCGATGATGTCGGTGAGCAAGGTCCAACGAGCGTCGGTCTCTTTCACCAGGCCGACGGAGATGCCGGCCACCGGATTGCTGATCGGCACGCCGGCCGCCATCAACCCGAGTGTGGCTCCGCAGACGCTGGCCATCGAGCTAGACCCATTCGACTCCATGATGTCGGAGATGACGCGGATCGTGTAAGGAAAGTCGTCCGGCGAGGGGAGCACCGGCTTGACGCTCCGTTCAGCCAGCGCCCCGTGACCGATCTCGCGGCGACCGGGGCCACGAATGGGACGCACCTCTCCCACCGAATACGAGGGGAAGTAGTAGTCGAGCATGAACTTCTTCGAGTATTCGTCGATCAGCCCGTCGACTCGTTGCTCGTCGCGATTCGTGCCCAGCGTGACCGTGATGAGTGCCTGGGTTTCGCCGCGTTGAAAGACGGCCGAACCGTGCACGCGGGGCAATACGTCGACCTCGCAGTGGATGGCCCGCAGGTCCTTGGTGCCGCGACCGTCGGGGCGCGTGCCACTGAGGATCAGGTCGCGCACGACCCGCTCCTCCAACACATGCCAGGCGTGATCGACCTTCTTCGGGTCGAGTGCGCCATCGGCCTTCGGATCGGGCAGCAACTCGGCCACGACCCGCTGCTTGAGCGCGGACACGGCGTCGGCCCGGGCATGCTTGCCGGCGGTTTGCTTGGCCTGACGGAAGGCGTCGTAATACCGCTGCCGCAGCGTATCGAAAGTGCCGTCGGCGGGCGGAATCTCGTATTGCTTCTTTTCGACGTTGGCCTTACGGAACAATTCGCTTTGCAGGTCGCACAACTCGCGGATGATGCGGTGGCATTCGTCGATGGCGGCGAGCATGCGCGATTCGTGCAGTTCGCGGGCGAAACCTTCGATCATCAACACCGAGTCGTAATTCCCCGACACGATCAGATCGAGATCGCTTTCTTCGAGATCGTCCTGCGTCGGGAAGGCGATGAATTCGCCGCCGATCTGGCCCAGACGAACCGAGGCGACCGGCCCCTGAAAGGGCAACGGCGAAAGCCCCAGCGCGATCGAAGCGCCGTTCATGGCCAGCACGTCGGCGTCGTTCTGGCGATCGCTGGCCAAAACATTGGCCTGGATCTGCACCTCGTCGTGGAACCAGTCGGGAAAGAGCGGACGGATGGGACGATCCATCAGCCGGCTGGTGAGCGTCTCTTTCATCGTCGGCCGGCCTTCGCGCTTCAAAAAGCCGCCGGGGAATTTTCCGGCCGCGGCCGAACGCTCGCGATAATCGCAGGTGAGGGGGAAGAAGTCGATTCCTTCCCGGGCGGGGCCGGTTGCGGCCGCCGTGATGACTACCGATTCGCCATACTGAACGAGGCAGCTTCCGGCCGCCTGCTTGGCGAGAAATCCTGTTTCAATGGAGAATGTGCTGGCCCCAATTTGCCGTTCTACGCGTACTTTCAAGGCTGGTTCCTATTTCCTTTTCCGCGTCCCAGCCGCCCGTTTTGGCGCTCTCCCGGTAAGCACCTTCCTCCGCGGAGCATTTCGAGGTTGTCGACAAACCGTCTTCGAGGTTCTGTTCGCTAGGCCGTCTTCCGACCTCGAAACACCTAGGCCCCTTCCGGCGGCCGCGAAGCTTGTCGTTCCCGAATGCCTGACTACTTGCGGATATCCAGACGCCGAATGATGTCGAGATAACGTTGCGGACTGACCCTCTTCAGGTAATCCAGCAAACGGCGGCGACGACTGACCATCATCAAGAGACCGCGCCGGCTGGCGTAGTCCTTCTTGTGCGTCTGCAGGTGCTCGGTCAGTTCGCCGATCCTGGTGGTCAGGATGGCGATTTGGATCTCGGGCGAACCGGTGTCGTTGTCAGCTCGCCGATAATCGCCGATTAGTGCCTGTTTTCGCTCTTTGGTAATAGCCATCGGTTACCGCAATTCCTCGCTTGGCCGGCGTCCTATGCTTCCTTCACTGCGCGACTTTCGCCTCGCTTGTAGCACAACACCCCGATGAACGCACGACGTTCATGGCGAGTGTCGAGCCCTATGCGGCGAAATTGCACCGCAAAACGAAAAAGCACCGGTCTGTGTAAGGCTGCTGAGACTCTTCCTACGTTGGTGGTTTCTAACAACTTAAACCGATGAATCTACCATCTTGGCTCGCTTTTGCAACCGCTGTTTTTGCGAGCCCTCTGTCGCGGCAAAGCAGTTGGCCTTTTGCGCTTACCGGCAGGCGGAATTAACAGGATTTGGTGTGAAGGAAAGCCAAAGCGCCTTGCAGGATCAAACAACGGACGACGCCCGACCAGCAGGCTACGCTGGGCTGCGAACGACCGCTTCCAAGCGGGGCACGATACGATCCGTCTCGGCGATGAGCGACGAACAGAGATGAGCAACATCGGCGGCTTCACCGTCATCGGCCACCGTTTCCACCCGACTGGCCGCTTCTTGGGCGGCTGGTACGCCAAAGTGGCCGAGGGCCCCCTTGATCGTGTGGCCCAATCGGCGAAGCTGCTCGCGATCCCCGGCCGCCAAGGCATCACCCAACTCTTGTCGCCAGCTTGGCCACTCGTCGACGAACGTGCGGATCAGCTCCTGCAACAATTCTTCGTCGCCCGCCAACCGGTCGAGCGCATGTTTAGCGTTAAAGACTCCGTCTTCCGCGGGCACCGCCGCCGCGGCCTGAGCGTGCGCTCCGCCGACCGTGCACTCGATCAACTCATACAGTCGACTCGCTTGGACCGGCTTCGAGATGTAATCGTCCATACCGGCTTCCAGGCATCGTTCGCGGTCGCCCTTCATGGCGTGGGCCGTCATGGCGATCACGGGCAGATGGCCACCCGTAGCCCGTTCGCGGCGGCGAACCTCGGCGGTCGCTTCAAATCCGCCCATTTCGGGCATCTGTACATCCATCAGTACCAGATCGAACGAGCCGGCGGCCAAGGCCGAGAGCGCCTCGCGACCGGTGGAAACCACCTGCACCACATGTCCCCGCTTCTCGAGCACGTGCCGCACGAACTTCTGATTGACGGCGTTGTCTTCGGCGAGCAGGATACGCACCGGGCGGCACGCGGGCGGCGCGGCGGCCGGCGCCTTCTCCTCCCGGCGCAACGAAACGCCCAAAGATGTCATGATCGCGTCGAACAATTCCGACTGCTTGATCGGTTTCATCAGCGATGCCGCCACACGCGGTTGCGGGCCGCGACCCTGCATCGGCTCCGACGACGAAAGCATCATGATCGTCGCGCCGGCGTAATCGAGATTGTCGCCGATCTGGCGGACAAGTTCGTGGCCGTCGACTCCCGGCATCTGCGCGTCGACCAGCACGAGCGCGAACGGATCGCCTCCGGCGGTGGCCCGCTCGAGTTCGACCAGCGCCTCGGCGGCGCTGCCCACCACCGTCGGCCGCATGTGCCAGTTCGTCAGCATCTCTTCGAGGATCCGGCGGTTCGTCGCATTGTCATCGACCACCAGCACGCTCAGGTCCTGGAGATCGTTCGGTTCCGCTGCCGGCGCCGAGGCGAGCGGCTCGTCGGCCAGCCGCAGGCGGATGGTGAAATGAAAGATACTGCCGCGGCCGGGCTCGCTCTCGACCCAGATAGCGCCGCCCATCAATTCCACCAGCCGAGCCGAGATCGCCAGCCCCAGGCCGGTGCCCCCGTAGCGTCGTGTCGTCGAGCCGTCGGCCTGCACGAAGGGAGCAAAGATCGCTTGCCGTTTTTCGGCCGGAATACCGATGCCCGTATCGCGCACGGCACAGTGCAACAGCACTTCGTCGGCCGGCCGATCTCCGGCCTCGGGCGAAGAGGGGATGTCGCGGTCGACACGCATGACGACTTCGCCCGCCTCCGTGAACTTGATGGCATTTCCCACGATATTGACCACGATCTGACGGAGTCGCGCGGGATCGCCCACCAGCGCGTCGGGAACGTCTGCCAGCACCTGACAGGCGAGTTCCAGACCCTTTTTGTGCGCCCGCAGCGCGAGCGTCTTCATGGTGTCGCCCAGCGTGTCGCGCAGCGGGAAAGGAATCGTCTCGATTTCGAGCTTGCCGGCCTCGATCTTCGAGAAATCGAGGATATCGTTGATCACGCCCAGCAGGCTGTCGGCCGAGTCGCGCACCATGCCCAAGAATTCTCGCTGCTGCGGCGTGAGATCGGTGTCGAGCGCCAGCTCGGTCATGCCGATGATGCCATTCATGGGCGTGCGGATCTCGTGGCTGACATTGGCCAAAAACTCGCTCTTGGCGCGGCTGGCGTCCTCGGCCGCCCGCTTGGCGCGGCGCAACTCTTCCTCCGCCTGCTTAGCGGCGGTGATGTCTTCCGAAATGCCCACCAGGTACGCAGGCCGCCCTTGGTCGTCGAAGAGCGGAATCTTGCGCGTGTGTAGGATCCGCCGCCCGAAGCGCGTTTCGATCACTTCCTCGGGGATATCGACCATCCGCCGGCCGCGCAGCACGTCGCGGTCCTTGGCCACGAAGAAGTCGGCCTCGTCGACCGGAAAGAGGTCGTAATCGCTCTTGCCGATCAACTCGTCGCGGGCGATGCCCAGAAGTTGCTCGCCTGCCTTGTTCAAACGTTGGATACGAAGGTACTCGGCGTCCTTCACGAACAGCATGATTGGCAACTCGTCGAGGACCGCGTCGAGAAAACGTGTGAGCTGCTCCAACTCGTCTTCCATCCGCTTGCGATCGGTGATGTCGTGCGAGATGCCGAACGTACCGACGACGCGGCCATGTCGGTCGCGTAGCGGAAGCTTCGTGGTCGAAGCCCAGGTCACCTTCCCATCGGGCCAGGTTTCCTTCTCCTCCAGATCGATCACCGGCCGGCCGGTAGCGATCATCTCCTGCTCGTTCTGATACGCCTGCCGGGCGTGCTCCCCGTCGAAGAAGTCGAAGTCGGTCTTGCCGAGGGCCTGCTGCGCGTCGGCTACGCCGAACCGCTGGGCCAGCGAGCGGCTGATCTGTATGAAGCGGCTGGCCAGATCTTTGAAATAGATCGCCTCCGGGAGGTTATCGAGCAGGACCTCCAGCAGATCGCAATCGTCACCCAGGGCGGCGTGTGGCTTGGGTGGCAACGGTTCGACGAGCAGCGTGAACCAGCGTCGGCCACCGACCTCGTTATCCACGGCCGTCAACTCGACCTCGACCGGAGCGCCCGACTTGCGACGGCCCGCCAGATGCCGCGCGTTCTCGCCATCGCGCGGTTGCAGATATGGTATGAGTCGGCTGCCAAAAGTACTCGTCGCCAGCACCGGGAACAGCACCCCGAGCGGCTGGCCGGCGAGCTCTTCCAAAGAGTAGCCAAAGATGGCCACGGCGGCCGTATTGAGCGACTCGATGCGGCCTTCGACATCGACGACGATCATGCCGCCGGCATCCGGACGCGGTGGTTGACTGGACGATACGGGCGACATCCAAGTCTCCGGCCTGGGCGAATGAGGTTCGAAGTGCGCTCTCATCGTAACGCGCGGCTCGACGGCCGTGCAAAGAAATTCTCGCCACGAGCGTGATGCCATTTGACGTTCATGGCGGTATCAAGAGCCGTCGCCCGCTCCGTCCTTACCTCCCGATCGCCCCTCCCTCGCCAGATCGTGGATCCGATCATAAACCGCCCGCAGGCCGACGGGCTCGATACGCACTTCGGCGAGAGGGAGGGTAGCCAGCCAGCCCAGAAGGGGCGAAAGCTCGCCCGGTGTTTCGATGGTGACGTCGCCGTTCGCCGTCGAAACGCTCAGTCCGGCTGCCAGGTCGTCCGGCGGCGAGGGTAACGCGGCCGTGAGCCGCGCGTGGATTCGATGTTGTCGACGCAGGTCGGCCAGCGTCTGCAGATGGGCCAAGCGGCCGGCGCGCATGATACCTACGCGGTCGCACGAATGCTCCACTTCGTCGAGCACGTGCGACGAAAAGATCACCGATCGGCCGGCCGCCCGCGCTTCGCGCACGAGCTCCAGCACGACCCCACGGATATTCGGATCGAGATTCGCGGTCGGTTCGTCGAGAATCACCAGCGGGGTATCCACGGCCATGACGGTCGCCAAGGCCAGCTTCTGTCGCATGCCGGTCGACATCTTGGGCACGGGTCGCGAGACATCGAGCCGGAGCCGCTCGGCCAGCTCCATCTCGCGCCGCAGGTCGCCGCCGCGGCGGATGCGGCTGAAGAAACGGAGGACGTCGGTCCCGCGCATGTTGCCGAACAGCCGCACGTCGCCCGGCAGATAGGCAACCCGTCGGTGGACCTCGACGCTCTGACGATGGCAGTCGAGGCCGTCGATTCGCGCACTGCCCGCCGTCGGCCGCAGAAAGCCCATCAGTAATCGCAGCAGCGTGGTCTTGCCGGAGCCGTTCGGCCCGAGCAGGCCGAACACTTCGCCGGCGGAGATTTGCAGGGTGCAGTCGTCGAGCGCGGTGACGGACGCGTAGCGCTTCGTAAGTCGGCAAACATCGACGAGAGGGACAGACATCTCGGCCTATTGTGTCGCGGCCGAGGGCCGCTGGGAAGCCGCGTCGGCGTCCGGAGGCCAACCGACGTCGAGTGGCCGCGCCGATTGATAGAGCCGGTAGAAACCGAAATCCTCGCGCAGATGGAGCGTTTCGATCTGGTCGGTCGTCAATCGGCAGTCGCGCGCCAGCCGCTCCCAAGGCGGCGGCTCGGGAACGGCACAAAATACGGCTACCCCGCCGGGTGGCGGACCGTACTTATAGCCGTCGAACAACAACAACCGGGCTCGTTTGAAGTAATACCACAGGTTCAGAAAATCCGCGTCGGTGCAACAGACCCGATACGGCAATTGCTCGACACCCGCGTCGAGCAGATAGCGCACCACGGCCGCTGGCCGGTAGTCAGCGGCATAGTAGCAATAGTACCCGTCCGCCACCCACTGGTCGGTCGGCTCGGTCTGTTCTCGATGCGCTGTAAGGCGTTGGGCATACGTCCACAACTGCGGCCACAGTGCCAGAGACACGGCCGCGAGGACGACGGCCGACTCGATGCCGGACGGGCAGTGCGGCGCGAGACGAGCACGCACAACCTCGGTCAGTTCAGCCAGCAGCCAGCCGGCTACCAGAGCCAGCCACACCAGCAACGGGCAGTAGATGCGTTCGAACGGACTGATCCGCAACGCCCCGGTGATCAAAAAAGCGCCCCCGATCACGCCGACACCCGCCAGGGGCAGCAACCATTTCTCTTTTGGCCTCGGGTTTCGGCCTGACCATGCCACCACCGCGAGTGCGACGAGCAGCAACGGAGCGAACCAGACGTAGTCGAGCGTAGCCGGCCGAAAGAAATTCCCCGCGATCACCGGCAGATAGGTCCAGGACGACGGCGACGACGATTTTGCGGCCGCCACGATGTGCTCGGCCACTGGCAGGTAGGCCGCGAAGGCCAACAAGGCCCCCGCACCCCAGGCTAGCGTTTCCGCCGCTAGTTGCCGTACGCTCGAACCACGTACAACCGCCCAGGCAATGCTCACAACCGCCAAAGGAACGAAGAACAGCACGTTCGTCGGCAGCACGTACAAAAGTGCCGCGCCGACAAACGCGATCGCTGCTAACCGGCGTCCGCTGGCGCCGCTGGATTCGGTTAGAGCGGCCTCAGCCAGCCAGGCGGTCAAAAACATCGACATCCCGTAGCCGCGGATCTGGATGGTGTGGATCAGGAACATCTGGTTCAGCCCCAGCAGGCTGGTGCTGAGGACCGCACAGACCAGCCCGCCGTACCGGTACGCCAATCGAAACACGAAGCCGAGCGTGCCGACCGTGAACAAGAACGACGGGAACCGTAAGCCGAAATTACTCTCGGACAACAGGTAGAAAGGCCACATCACGAGCGAGAACAGGATGTGATTGTTGGGCGCCGAGTAATCCGTCACAACAAATGCCGGCCCCCGTGAGACAAAGTAGTCGATCGTGTAGATCTCATCGTGCCAGAGGTCGAGATTGAGGCGACTGGCGCAGTGCACCAGCGGTGCCGCGGCCGCCAGAACGAACCAATGCCACGGCCGCAAATCTGCCAGAGATGATCGGCGATTACGCGGGTGGCGCATGTGGTTCCAAAGTCGGTAGTCGGTTCGCCGTCTCAATTCGGACCGCTATTCGACGATTGCGGCCGTTGTCCTTCGGCAAAACGTGCCGGCGACCACTAGAGCGAAGACGGTTGTTGCCGCACAATGAGGTCTGCCAGGCCTCTTCGATTCTAACATGCCATCACCGTCCAGCATCGTTCGGTTCTCGGTTGCTCCGATCGTGGGGTGGTGGCTCGTGGTGTTGTTGGGGTGCGTGCTGTTGGGGTTGTTGCTCTTTGGTCCGTCGCGCGACCGGACCAGCCGCGGCCGGCGCATCCTGCTCGGCCTCTTGCGTTTGCTCGTCATCGTGCTGGTGCTGCTGGCCATGCTGCGGCCGACGCTCGTCTGGACAAAGATCAGCAAGCAGGCGGCCACGTTGCTGGTGTTGGTCGACCGATCGCGCAGCATGCGGGTGACCGACATGGTGGGTAAGAAGAGCCGCTGGGATGCGGCGCAGGCCGCATTGCGCGACTCATTGCCGGCCTTCGACAAGCTGGCGAAGGACCTGGAGATCAAGTTCTACGAAATCGACAGCGAAGCGCATCCCATCGAGTACAGCCCCGGCAAGCTCGAACTGTCGGCGTCCCCCGACGGCGTGCAAACGGCCATCGGCTCGTCGCTCGACGAGGTCCTGAAGACGCAAGCCGGCAAACGTCTCGCCGGCGTCATTTTGTTGAGCGACGGCGCCCAGCGCGCCTATGCCCCGCACGATCTGCCGCCCCAGATTCCGGTGCGGCGGATGGCCGATCTGGGATATTCACTCTATGCCATCCCGTTTGGGCAGGGACGAGGTCCCGGGCAGACGCGCGACATCGCCGTCGACGAACTGCTTGTGCCCAGCCCGGTGTTTGTCAAAACCCAGCTCCCGGTCACGACGACCATCCGTGAAGAAGGGATGGAGGGGAGATCACTGTCGGTTCAGCTCGAGATCGAGACCGCGCCAGACAAGCAGGAAACGGTTGCCACCACGCAGATTACGGCAAAGCAGGACGGCGAGCGGATTCGTGTCGAGCACCAGTACACGCCGCTCGTGCCGGGCGAGGTCAAAGTCACGGTCAGGGTCCCGCCACAGCCGGGCGAGTTGCTGACGACGAACAATGAGATCAGCACCTTCGTGACCGTGCTCAAGGGCGGTCTGAACGTGCTGTACCTCGAAGGAAACCTGGCCGGCGAACAGAAATTTCTGCGCCGCTCGCTCGACTCGTCTCCCGACATGAAGCTCGAAACGATTTTCATTCGCGCGGACAAACCCGAGACGCGTCCCAGCGACTTGGCGGACCGCTTCCAACCCGGCAAATACGACGTCTATATCATCGGCGATCTCGATTCCTCGGCCTTCCAACCCGCGGAGCTGAAATCACTGGCGACCGCCGTCGAAAAGGGCGCCGGATTCATCATGCTGGGCGGATTGCAAAGCTTCGGCCCGGGTGGCTACGGCAGCACGGCGCTGGCAGAGGTATTGCCAATCGAGTTCAATCGCCTGGAGAGACAGAACCTCGGCGAAAAGGTGCGAGAAGACCTGCACATCGTCGGCCCGCTCCCCATGCTTCCCACCGCCACGGGCTTGCGGCAGTACCTGATGAAGCTGACGGCGACCGACAACGACAAGGCTTGGGAGCTATTACCTCCACTGGCCGGCGCCAATCGCTTCAGCGGCCTGAAACCGAGGGCGAACGTACTGGCCGAGTCGCCGAAGAAGGAGCCCTTGCTTGTGGCCGCCGACTACGGCATCGGGCGCGTGTTGGCCTTCGCCGGCGATAGCACCTGGCGTTGGTGGGCATTCGGCCACGAAGCCGAGCACAAGCGCTTCTGGCGACAAGTCATCCTGTGGCTGGCGCGTAAGGATGAAAGCGACGAAGGGGCGGTCTGGATCAAGCTGATTCAGCGGCGATACGCCCCGGGTTCGCGCGTCGAATTCACCGTCGGCGCGGAGACGTCGCGTGGTGAACCGATCGGTGATGCTCAATTCGATGCGAAAATCGTCCTGCCCGGAGGTAAGCAGACCGACGTGCGGCTCCGCCATGACAACAACCTGAAGGGGCAGATGGCAGGGACGTTTGTCGATACCCAGACGGTGGGCGACTACGCTGTCGTGGTCGAGGCCACTCGCGAGCATCAGTCGATCGGCAAGGCACGCTCACGGTTTCTGGTGTTCGAGCAGGATCTGGAGCTGAACAACCCGGCCGCTGACGTCGGAGCGCTCGAGGGCCTGGCTGCGATGACGGCGGGCAAGACCATGGCGCCCGAGCAGCTTCCCCGCCTGCTCGACGAGATCCAGACAGAAACCAAGAACCTGGAAGTTGAGACCCAGACCAAGGAGACACTTTGGGACAATTGGCGGTTTTTGCTATGCTTTGCCACCTTGCTTGTATTAGAGTGGTTCCTGAGAAAAAGGTGGGGACTGGTATAGGTGCGCCTATGTCGCGGCGATTTGGATTCGTCTCCTGGTGTGTGTGTGGCTCTTTCCTGGTCACGCTGAATGGCAGTGCCGGCGCCCAGGCGCCGCCGAGTTTCTTCAAGCAGCTCGATAAGAACGGAGACGGCAAGGTCACTCCGGACGAGTTCCCCGCACGCATCGCGCGGCTCTTCGAACAGATCGATGCGAACGGCGACGGCGCGATAACTCCCGAAGAAGACGCGGCCTTCCGCCGTGTGACGGCGCCGGGCGACGCGCCGCGGTTGCCCGCCAGCGTGAAAGGCGAGTTCGACGTCCCTTATGCCGACGGCAAGAATGTCCATCAAAAACTCGACCTGTTGTTGCCGAAGGAGCCGGCCGACGGTGAGCCATTGCCCGTGATCGTCTACATTCACGGCGGCAAGTGGAGCGGCGGTAGCAAGCGCGACGGCATTCCGTTTCTGGTTCATTCCGTGGCGGCCGGCAACTACGTGGGCGTGACGATCGACTATCGTCTGAGCAACGAGGCCACTTGGCCGGCGCAGATCCACGATTGCAAGGCGGCCTTGCGCTGGCTGCGAGCCCACGCCAAGAAATATGGCCTCGATCCGCAGCGGATCGGCGTCATCGGCACCTCGGCCGGCGGACATCTCGCGGCCATGCTTGGCACGAGTGGCAACATCGACCGGCTGGAAGGCAAGGTCGGCGACAATCTGGATGAAAGCAGCCGAGTGAGCTGCGTCGTCGACGAGTTCGGACCGAGCGAGTTGCTGGCGATGAGCGGATTCCCCAGCGATATCGAGCACGATTCGCCCGATTCGCCCGAGTCGCGCTTGATCGGCGGCGCGCTGCAAGACCACAAGGACGCCGCCCGTAGTGCGTCGCCCATTACGTACGTTTCGGCCGATGACCCGCCCTTCTTGTTGATCCACGGCACCGACGACCCGCTGGTTCCGTACGATCAATCGGAGCGCTTGCTGGGGGCACTCGAGGAAGAACGAGTCGACGCCCGGCTCATCAAGGTTCAGGGAGGTGGGCACGGCGGCTTTCGCAGCGCCGAGCTAGACCGCCGCATTCGCTTGTTCTTCGACAAGCACCTGCGGCACTTGGAGGACGTCGAGATACCCGACGATCCGATCCAGCCCGGTCAGAAGCGCGCCGAGGCGGCCGCGAAGTAAACCTTTCAACGGGTTTTACTCGAGGGCTTGTACGAACGGCTCACTTCAGGTGTCTCCATCAACGAGAACCTGAATTTCCGTGAGGTAGTTCTTCGGATTGCCTTTAAGAATCATCCCCGGCCCCTTCAGGTAGACCTCGCGAGTCGGCGACAATACCTTGAATTTGTGTGCGTTCAGGTATTCGAACACCTTGGCGTACGATCGACCGAGCTGTTCGTATGGACCGCGATGCACGAGCGACACACAACGACCGCCCGGTAGTTCGCGAACCGAGGCCCCTTCTACGGTCTTGGCCCCGCGGATGGGCATGCACGCTTCGAAATCGGCGTCGTCCTCCCGGTATTCATTGTCGAAGTGCAGCAACAAGGGACGTCCTGCGATGTGCCGGCCCAGGCTGCGGCCGAGACGCCCGAACAGCGGGCCACAGTCACTGTAGCGCCCCTTCATCCGAATGCCGGCCACGAGCAGAGGATCGAGCACCTTTTCCTGGATCTGATCGACAGTTTGCACCATGATTCGGGTCTCCTTTTCTGCCGCGATGAATTGATCGAGCGATTTGACCGCCTGGCGAAGCTGTTTGATCCGTTCGTGGATCGCCGACCGCTGCCGCTCCAACACGTTTAGGAGATCGTCGTCGCCTTGCGTGTGCAAAAGCGACTTGATCTCGCTCAACGAAAACTCCAAGTTGCGGAGATAGACGATGATTCGCGCCGTCTCAACCTGGCTGTTCTGGTAGTACCGGTATCCCGTGTCGGGATCGACATGTGCCGCGATGAGCAGCCCTTCGTCGTGATAAAAGCGCAGCGTTTTTACAGGGAGCTGGGTGAGCTGCGAGAATTCCCCGATGCTGAACATGACGGCAACGCTTCGGATGGCCAAGTAAACGACGCGGCCATCTTACGGCCTCCCGTTACGGGAGAGTCAAGCAGATTCTTCGGCCCCCGATGGTCTTATTGCAATTCCATGATGCAAGCGACGCCGGAGTGGTCGGAGAGCGAGCCTCCGGGCACGGTGGTGTCAAGGAATCGCAAGACCTCGATATCGCGCACCAGCGGCGATGAACGACCGGTCGGGGGTGGCGAAAGCCAGATGTAATCGATGCGATGTCCCCCGTCCTCGGCAAGCGGATCGCTGGTGCCGTCCGCGCCACGGCCGGCATCCGACCAGACGTCGATCCATTCGATGCCGGCCCCGGCCAAAGCGGCCACGAGTTGGAGGTAGGGCGAACGTTGGTCGCCGGACGAGGCAGAGTCGGCACGCACATTGAGGTCGCCCATCAAGAGCGCCGGCCGGCGCGCACTCACGTGCATCCGCATGAACTCCGCGAGTTGCCATAACTGCGCGGCACGTGCGGTATCCGAGCGACTCTCCAAGTGCGTCAAAAAGCAGTCGAGCTCGAGCGGCGGATTCTCGCGCACCCGCAGCCGTGCGTGTATCGCTCCCTTCGCGGCGAAGCCATCGGCACGAAACCCCTCTGTCGCGAAGCCCGACGCGCTGGTGTAGGTGATCGAATGGCTAGCTTCGATGGCAAAAACACTGAGCAGGAGTAAGCCGCTGTTGGCGAAGCCGATGCCGCGAGGCTTCTTGGTCCAAAATACGTGAAACTTGCCGTCCGTTGCCGCCTGTGCGGACCGAATCAGCGAATCTCGATACGTCGGATCAAAGACCTCGCAGAGGCCGACCAAATCGTGCTCCGCGATGCGGTGTCCGATCGTCTCCGCGCGATAATCGCCCCGCCCTCGGTGCGACGCGAACGCCTCGGCCAGGCGCGGGAGCAGGTGCGTATTGTACGTCAGCACCCTGACCGTGAGCGGCTTCGAGGGTTGAAGATTAAGCACAGCCACGAAGCCGCCCATGCTGACTAGCACGAACAACAGGTTCGCTTTGGACGAAGTTCGCATAGCTGAGCAAGAAGGATTGCGTAACCGTGCCAACGGCGATGTCGCTCGGCGCCATTGTAAGCTGGTTGCGGAGAACGGCGGGGCGTAGACTGACCGTTTCCGCGAGAAAGTCAGCATGCCCCCTTTCGGACCATCGCCCATGTCGACCGTTTCGCCGGCTACTGGCGTCACGAAATCGCCCCGCTTGGTTTCGCTCGACGCATATCGGGGTTTCATTATGCTGGCGATGGCCTCGGCCGGTTTCAGATTCGCCGAAATTGCCCGCCAGCAGGCCTTCGAGCACGATCCCGTCTGGCAATGGCTCGGATACCATACCGATCACGTCGTCTGGACAGGCTGTGCCTTCTGGGATCTCATCCAGCCGTCCTTCATGTTCATGGTCGGAGTGGCCATGCCCTACTCCTACGCGGTCCGCCAGGCTCACGGGCAAGGCTACGGAAGGATGCTAGCGCACGCCGTCTACCGCTCGATCGTGCTGGTGCTGCTCGGCGTGTTTTTGACGTCGAATTGGAGTGGGCAGACCGAATGGACGTTCACGAACGTCCTATGCCAGATCGGCCTGGGCTATCCGTTCCTATTCCTGCTTTGGAATCGGCCGCTACGTTGGCAGCTCGCGGCCGCGGCGCTGATCCTGGTCGGCGACTGGTTTTTGTTCTATAGCTGGCCGGTGCCGTCTCCTGCCGATTATTCGCGGGCCGGCCTTCCGGACGACTGGCCGCACCTGACCGGCCTGGCGGGCCACTGGGACAAGAACACAAATGTCGCGGCGGCCGCCGATGCGGTCATTCTGAACTGGTTCCCGCGTCAGGAGCCGTTCCGCTTTAATGCCGGTGGTTATACGACGCTCAATTTCGTCCCTTCGCTCGCGACGATGATCTTCGGGCTGGTCGCAGGTGGCCTGATGCGAAGCGCCTGGCCGCCGGGTCGCAAGCTGGCCGTTCTCTTTGCCTGGGGCGCGGCTTCTCTCGCCGCGGGTTATCTGCTCGATCGCTTGGGGCTGTGTCCCTCGGTCAAACGCATTTGGACCCCAAGTTGGACACTTCTTAGCACGGGCTGGACCCTGTGGATGCTGGCGGGTTTTTACGGCCTGATCGATGTGGCCGGCTTCCGCCGCCTCGCCTGGCCACTGGCGGTGGTCGGCATGAACTCGATCGTCATGTACGTGATGAGCCAGTTGCTGAAAGGCTGGGTGGCCGAAAGCCTCAAACGGCATTTCGGCGAGAGCCTATTCACCGCCTACGGCTGGCTCGACCAGGTTTATGCCCCCGCGGTGCAGATGGGCTGCGTGCTGTTCGTCTTCTGGCTGATATGCGTCTGGCTCTACCGACAGAAGATCTTCGTGCGCATCTGATCTACATCAGGGGCGCGGAGCGACCGCCTCGCCGGCCACCAGCGTGCCGTTGCCTGAGATGGCCGCGTCGCCAACCAGCAGTTCGGGCCGGAGGCTGAGCAATTCCTCCTGCACGCGGTAGCGCGCCTCGCCCTCCTGGGGTTGAAACCGTTCGTGGCTGCCGTCGGGTTTCAGGATGCGGGCCTTCACGTTGTCGCGCAGATAGGCCGGCACGATCTCTTTGAGGATGCGCTGCTTCAATTCGGGCGTTTCGATCGGAAACATCACCTCGACCCGGCGGTAGAAATTGCGCGGCATCCAATCGGCGCTGGCCAGAAAGACCTGCCCTTCGTCGTCGGGGCTGAAGACGAAGATCCGGCTATGCTCCAAAAACCGGTCGACAATGCTCCGCACCCGGATATTCTCCGAGATACCGGGCAGGCCAGGCCGCAGGCAGCAGATGCCGCGACACACCAGATCGATTGGCACGCCGGCCTGGCTGGCACGGTACAGGGCTTCGATCACGCGATAGTCGACCAGCGAATTGAGCTTGGCGAAGACCCGCGAAGGCCGCCCCTCGCGTGCCCGCTGCGCCTGCTCATCGATCAGCTCGATCGTGCGGCGGTGCAGGTCGGCCGGGGCCACGATCAGCTTCCGCCAGCGATGTCCCTGCGAATAACCGGTGAGCAGGTTGAACAGCGCCGAAGCGTCGGCCGCGATATCTTCGTTGGCGGTGAACAGCCCCAGATCGGTATACACCAACGCCGTCGTGGGATTGTAGTTACCCGACGACAAATGGACATATCGCCGCACGACGCCGCTCTCTTGCCGCACCACGAGCGACAACTTGCAGTGCGTCTTGAGGTCGAGAAAGCCGAATACCACGTGCACGCCCGAGCGTTCCAGTTGCCGCGCCCAGCTCACGTTCGCCTCTTCGTCGAAGCGGGCCTTGAGCTCGACCAGCGCGGTGACATGCTTGCCGTTCTCGGCCGCCTGCATCAACGCCCGGGTTACCGGCGAATCACCGCTCGTGCGGTAGAGTGTCTGCTTGATGGCCAGCACGTTCGGATCCTTGGCGGCGCGGCTGATGAACTCGACGACCGGGTCGAACGACTCGAACGGATGGTGCAGAAGAATGTCGTTGCGGCGGATATTGGCGAAAATGTCGTCGCCGCCGCGCGAGCGCCTCCCGCGGGGTATGCGGGGCGTGAAGGGCGTATCGCGCAGATGCTCGCGGCCGGGCACGCGCAAGAGGTCCATCATGCCTGTCAGGTCGAGCGGGCCGGGAATGCGGTAGACCTCACCGTAGGCGTCGGGCGAGTTTTCATCCGCTTCATGCAACTCCTCGGGGTCGACGACCATGCGGATCAACTCTTCGCTGCCACTGGCCGCGATCTCCAGCCGTACCGCCTGCCCGCGCTGGCGGGCCTTGAGTCGGTCCTCGATCAGCCGCAGCATGTCGTCCGATTCCTGCTCCAGCAACTCGAGATCGCTGTCGCGGGTGATTCGGAAGGTGGTACTCGTCTGCACGTCGAAGCCACCGAACAACTCCGGCAGACGGGCCGAGACGGCGTCTTCCAACAGGATGAATTGCAGTTCGTCGCCCTGGCTCAGCGGTACCAAGCGCGGCAACACCTGCGGCAATTGCACCACAGCGAAGAGATGTTTTGGCCCGAGCCCATGATCGCGTTCCAGGAGCGTCGCCAGATAGAGCCCGCGGTTGTGATAGCGCGGGCTGGGATGGGCCGGGTCGACGGCCATCGGCGTGAGGATGGGAAAGGCCCGCTCCGTGAAAAAACGATCGAGGGTCGCCCGCTGTTCCCCGTTCAACTCGTCATGCTTCAACAGCCGGATGCGCTGTTCGGCCAATTGCGGCAGAACCGACTCGTTCCAGCAGCGGTATTGGGCGGCCACGAGTTCCTTGGTGCGGGCCGCGATTCGCTGCAACTGCACGATGGCCCGCAACCCGTCGGGCGCATAGTCCTCCGGCGCCCCGTCGCCGAATGCCTGCTCGCGCAGGCCGGCCACGCGGACCATGAAGAACTCGTCGAGGTTCGAGCTGAAGATCGCCAGAAACTTGACCCGCTCCAACAGCGGATTGGATTCGTCGACCGCCTCTTCGAGCACACGAGCGTTGAACTCCAGCCAGCTCAACTCGCGGTTGATGAAATGTTCGGCTAAAAAGACCTGTTCGGCCATGTTTTGCTTATGGGGCTGAGAGGCTGACAAGACAGCATCCAGAGGAGTTCGATGCGAGTTTGTCGGTTGCTCTTCGATGACGTGTAGATCGGTTTCCTGACGGTCTGCAACAAAATCCGGTCCGAAGCCTGATTTTCGAGCGGGCCGGCGTGACTTGTGGATAATCTCTCAATGATACGGCAGATGGCTGGCGGGCAGAACCGCTATAGCCTATATGGCCCGCAGGGGAGGGGAAATGGGGTGACCACCAGTACAGACCATCCGGCGGATGCCGTTCGCCCCCCTTTTTCAGCGCGGCAAATCTCGACTTCCAACGAATCCCTTCAACCAATTCATGCAGGACTACGTCAACTGGCGGACTCTGTACCCTTTCCAATCGCATTGGCTCGACCTCGACGGGCTGCGTTACCACTATCTCGACGAAGGCGAAGGTGAACCCCTGCTCTTGGTGCACGGGAATCCGACCTGGTCGTTTTATTGGCGCGAGCTGACGCGAGCCTTGCGCGGCAGGTATCGGGTGATCGTGCCCGACCATATCGGCTGCGGCCTCTCGGACAAGCCGCGGCACTACGAGTATCGCTTAGCGCGCCACATCGATAACCTGCGTCGGCTGATCGACCACTTGGGGCTTGATGGCCTGACGCTGTTGGCCCACGACTGGGGCGGGGCGATCGGGCTGGGGGCCGCCGTGGCCGCGCCCGCACGTTTCCGCCGCTTCGTGCTCTTCAACACGGCGGCTTACCGGTCGCAAAAGATCCCCTGGCGCATACGTATCTGCCGGACCCCGCTGCTAGGCGAATTGGCTGTGCGCGGATTGAACGGCTTCGCTCGTGCAGCTTTGACGATGGCGGTGGCCAAGCATGAGCGCATGACGCCCGCCGTACGTCAGGGGCTGCTGGCCCCTTACGATTCCTGGGCAAACCGCATCGCCACCCACCGTTTCGTGCAAGACATTCCCCTCTCGCCACAGCACCCCAGCTACGCCACGCTCGAATCGATCGAGCGGGGGCTTACGCTATTTAGCAAGCAACCGGTGATGTTTATCTGGGGCATGCGCGATTGGTGCTTCACGCCGCACTTTCTGGAACGGTTCTTGGAATTCTTCCCCGATGCCGAAGTGCACCGCCTGTTCGACGCCTCGCACTACGTCATCGAAGACGCCCACGAACTGATCGTGCCGCTCGTCGAAGCGTTCTTGGCCGCTCATCCCCTCTAGGCCCGTACGGTGCCGAGTTGGTCAGGCCCGCTGCGCCATTTTCGCGAGAGTCGCTTCTACGGCGGCGAGTTGGGTCTGTAAATCGACAAGCGACGATCGTTCTTTGGCGACTACGTCGGCCGGGGCGCGTTCGACGAAGCTGGCGTTCGACAGTTTCTTCTCCTTCACCGCCATGGCTTGGCCGAGCCGGTCGCGCTCTTTCTCCAAGCGGACAATCTCGGCCTTGATATCGATCAGCCCCTCCAAGTCGACGAACAGTTCAACGCCTTTCAGGCTGACGTGGGCGTGCGTTTCGGGCGGTGCGGCCGCCGGCCCCCAAACGGTGGCTTGAGCGCCGGCCAACGACTCGAAATAACGCGACATCGGCTCAAGCAGTCGGGCCGTCTCGGCCGAGCAACGAGCAGCAAACCGTATCGGCGTCTTGGGGGCGATGTTCTGCCGGCTGCGAATCTCGCGTAGACCGCGCAAAACTTCTTGAAAACCGGTGAACTGCGCTTCGATGTTGGCATCACAACGCCGTAGGTCGGCTACAGGCCAAGGGGCGATCATCACACTGGCGGCAGCGGACGTCGGAGAGTCGAGCCCGCGCGCAGGAGCTGCCACCGCCAGAAGCTGCCAGATTTCTTCCGTAAGGAAGGGCATGGCAGGATGCAACAGGCGGATCAGCGTATCGAGCGTGTGGGTCAGGACGCGCTCGGCCGTCGTACACTGCACAGGATCTTGCAGCCGACCCTTCACCATTTCGACGTAAAAGCTGCAAAACTCATCCCAGGCGAATTCGTACAGGGCCCGCATCGCGTCGGCAAAGCGATAGCTGTCGAGCGCCTCGGTGACTTGTCTGGTGACGGTTGCCAGTCGACTCAATACCCAGCGGTCCTCGACGGCCAACTCGCTGTCGGCCACGGGCCCGGCCGCGTAGGCATCCAGCTTCGTGAGCGTGAAGCGGGCGGCGTTCCAGAGCTTGTTGCAAAAGTTGCGAGCCAATTCGAAACGCTCGCTGACCACCGGCCCGCGTGGCAGGGCCGCGTCCTCGGGCTTGCTCGCCCACTGTGTGGAAAACTCCTGGCCGCAGTGCGTACACTTGACCCGCGGCAGGACACGGTTTTTCTTGGTCTGCTCGATGAGCTTGCCGCAGTGCGGGCATTCGAACTCCACGGGCATGCGGACGTCTTGCGTCTCGGTCGTCAAATAGGCCAGCGCGAAGCGCATGGCGTCGGCCCCGAACTTGTCCATGACGTCCAGCGGATCGACGCCGTTGCCCTTCGACTTCGACATCGTCTCGCCGTAGCCGTCGAGAATCTTGGGGTGGATGAACACCTCGCGGAACGGCACATCGCCGACGTTGTTGAGCCCGGTGAGCACCATCCGCGCCACCCACAACGTAATAATGTCGCGGCTGGTGACGAGCACGCTCGTCGGGTAGTAGTACTTCAGCTCTGGGGTCTGCTCAGGCCAGCCGAGCGTCGAATGCGGCCAGAGGGCCGAGCTGAACCACGTGTCGAGCACATCGTCGTCGCGAATCAGCGTGTGGCCCGGCAGGGCGTCTTCCGCCAAGTCTTCTTCCTGGGCGCAGATGAGCCAGCGGTCGCCCTCTTCGTCGCGCTGCCAGACGACGTCGTCGCGGTCGGCAAAGGCCCGTTTCAGGTCGGCTTCGCTGGCGGTCGGCGCGTACCAGACCGGGATTCGGTGGCCCCACCAGAGTTGCCGGCTGACGGGCCAATCCCGCTTTTCGCCGAGCCAATCGAGATAGCCCTGCGCATACCGACTCGGCACGATCTTGATGCGGCCGTCGCTGACCGCGTCCATCGCCGACTGCGCCAGCCGGTCCATTCTGACGAACCACTGGTCGGCCAGATACGGTTCGATCGGCGTCTTCGAGCGATCGGAATGGGCCAGGTCGATTTCGCGGTCTTCTACTTCGACGAGCAGGCCCAGCCCTTCCATGTCGGCAACCACACGTTCACGCGCCTTGGCGATCGTCAGCCCCTGATACGGACCGGCGTTGCCGTTGAGCGTGCCATCCGGATTGAGGATGTTCACCATCGGCAGATTCTGCCGTTTGCCGACTTCATAATCGTTCGGGTCGTGAGCCGGCGTGATCTTGACGCAACCGCTGCCCAATTCGGGCTTGGCCCATTCGTCGGCGACGAGTGGAATCTCGCGGTCGACCAGCGGCAGGCGCAACAAGCGACCGGCGCGGGCCATATCGCGCAGTCCGATGAGCGTCGGCAGCACCGTCGCGCGCCGCTCGGCCAGTGCCGCCAACTGCCGTTCGACCTCGGCCCGGTCTTTGTCGGATGTCTCGGCCAATTTTGCGGTCAACTCGGCCTCGGCCGCGTCGAGCGCGGCGGCAGGGTCGGGATGAACGGCGACGGCCGTGTCGCCGAGCATCGTCTCCGGACGGGTGGTCGCGATCGTGACGTGTGTTGGCTCGCCGGGCCGCGGATCGATCACCGGGTAGCGAAGGTGCCAGAAATGTCCGGCTACCGCCTCGTGATAGACTTCGTCGTCGCTGACCGCCGTTTGCAGGAAGGTGTCCCAGTTGACGAGCCGCTTGCCGCGGTAGATCAGCTTATCGCGGAACAGGCCGAAAAATGTGTGACGGACGGCCCGCGCACAAACGGGGTCGAGCGTGAAGCGCGTACGCTGCCAGTCGCAACTGCACCCCATGCGTTTCAACTGGCCGAGGATGCGCTGCTCGTACTCGTTCTTCCACTCCCAGATGCGTTCGACGAGCTTTTCGCGACCCAGGTCGTGACGGCTCTTCTTTTCTTCCTGCAATAGACGGCGTTCGACGACGGCCTGCGTGGCAATGCCGGCGTGGTCGGTGCCCGGCATCCAGAGGGCATTGAATCCTTGCATCCGCTTGGAGCGGATGAGAATGTCTTGCAGCGAGTTGTTCAGTGCGTGCCCCAGGTGAAGTGCGCCGGTGACATTCGGCGGTGGGATGACGATCGTATACGGCCGCCGGCTCGGGTCGGGTTCGCTATGAAAATAGCCTTGTTCTTCCCAGAACGAATACCAACGCCGTTGCGGCTCAGCATGGTGGTACTGCGTGGGAAGGTCCTTGATGGGCGACGGCTGTTGGGGCATTGAGCGGGAGGGGGCAGGCTCTTTACGACGCCCCGCTTGAGGAAACGGACGGGTTATCCCGGCGCGCCGGGTACAAAAGAATGACCGAGCCCGAATCGGGCAGGTTCGCGGCACCGCGGGCAACGAATTCTAACTCTTGTTGAACGGGGAGCCAACCGCGAGTGCCGAGCGTCTGCGATTCAATGTAACCGCTGTCCGGGGGTAGCAGCCCGGTCGGGGCAGGCGGACCGATTGGGCCATTTGAGTAGCCGCAGATGAACTCGGATAAACGCGGATGAAAAAGTTATCGACCCCCGTCGACAACGCATGATGTCAAGCTTGGCTGTGCCGATTCGCCAGGGAGCGAGTGGGCGTGCCGGTTTGCTCGATCATGGCATCTTCAAATTCAATCTGAGTTCATCCGCGTTCATCTGTGGCCAATCTCTCCCAATCGACGAACCGATCGTTCGGCTCCGGCGTTCCCTCGCTCATGCACGATCGGTTCCCGAAAAGAATAGGTGTCCTACGGCCGTACAGGCGTCAGCTTCAATTCGCGCAGGTCCATGACGGCGGGGCCGGGCTTCGACGTTGCCCGCACTTCCAGCGGATACCGTCCGGGTTTATCGAACGAGAGTCGGCCCAGGTTCTCCGGAACGAAGCTCTGAAAACCACCAGTCTCGGGCACCGTGAAATCGAGTTTTTGATCGGCGACTTGGAAAACGACGGTGCTGCCACCGCTGCCGTTGCCACAGCCAATGAGCGCCTCGACGTCAAAATCGCCCGGCTCGCGCACGTCGAATTCCCAGTCGGCCCAATCGTCGACACGCACCCAATAACCCAGCGTGGCCTTGTGCGGCAGGGGTTCGTAACGCAGCATCACGCCGTGCACGTCGGCCGTCCTGGCAGGGAGCACGATGACTCCCGCCTTGTCTGGCGCATTGGGTTGGTAATCGGGGTTCGGTTGTGGCATCTGGGCGTCGACTTCTGTTCGCCAACTGGCCAACTTGGCCGCCAGGCGCTCGACCTGCTCCGGACGCTCTTCGGCAAGGTTTTTGGATTCGCTCACATCGCTCGCGAGATTGAACAACTCGCGGCGCCCCGTGTCGTAAAACTCGATCAGCTTCCAGTCGCCGTCGCGAATCGCGCCGCCGGGACGACTCCCCTGATTCGCATAATGCGGGTAATGCCAATACAACTCGCGTGGCTCGAGCGGTTTTCGGTCGAGCAGCAACGGCGACAGATCCGCGCCGTCGACCGGCCCGGCGAAGTTTTTGCCGCATAGGGCCAACGCGGTGACCGGCACATCGGCGCTCCAAACGGGCGTCTCATCGACACCCGGCTCGATGTGCCCAGGCCAAGAAAAGATCAGCGGCACGCGCAGGCCGCCTTCGTACAACCAGCCTTTTCCCTCGCGAAGGGGTGAGTTGTTGGTGGCCGGCGTATTGGCGCCTTCGCGCGTCGCCAACCCGCCGTTATCGCTGGTAAAGACCACGATGGTCTGTTCGGTCAGGCCAAGATCGTCCAGCTTCTCCAAGATGCGACCGACGCCTTGATCGACGCTTTCCAGCATCGCGGCGTAGATCGGGTTCTCTTGCCGCCCATGCGACGTGCCGTCCCACTCTGCGAAGCCGGCTTGTAATTCGGATTTCGCAACCAAGGGTATGTGCACGGCATAATGCGGCAGATGCAGGAAGAAGGGCCGCGCCCGGTTCGCCTCGATGAACCGCAGCGCCTCGTTCGTCAGGCGGTCGGTAAGGTATTCGCCGTCGGGTGCATCGGCGAGGCCGGGCATCGTGCGGTCGGCGTTGCCAAACGGCGCGAAGTAGCTGACCGGCGAACCGCGGGAATCCCCCGCGATATTCAGGTCGAACCCCTGCTCGGTCGGATCGAATCCGGCGCCGCCCAGGTGCCATTTACCGATATGCCCGGTGGCATAGCCGGCCGTCGTGCCCTCGTCCGCCCGGGCCGCGACGTTCGCCCCGTGCAGAATCTCGGCGAGGGTGACTTCTTCCAGCGGAAGCACTTGACGAAAAGGTGGCCGCAACAAGCGTTGCGACGGCATGTCGGGGCGGCCGGGCAACCAATCCGTGAGGTGGAGTCGCGCCGGATGCTTGCCGGTCATCAGCGCGGCCCGCGTCGGCGAACAAACGGGACATGCCGCATACGCCTGCTTGAACTTTCGGCCGCCGGCCGCCAACTGGTCGAGTTGGGGCGTGCGATGAAACGTGCTGCCGTAGCATCCCAAGTCCGCCCAGCCGAGATCGTCGGCCACGATCATGATCACGTTCGGCCGTTTCGTCGATTCCGCGTATGTTGCGGCAGAATTCGCGAAAACCGCGGCCAGCACCCAGCCAGCAATCGCGCTCAGCGCTGTAACTCTTTGTAGCAAACTTGCTCGATCGGAGGCGCGGAAAGACGCCCAAGGCGGTGCCAGGTTCATGATGTCACTCAAGTAGCGCATACGGTTGGCTAAAACGCTCGGCCGCCCGACCGGCAGTATACGACCCGCTATGGCCAGATCGAGCGAAGTTCGTAGACATCGAACTGCAACAGCTTCCCTGGCGCGCCGACGGCCGTGACCGAGACATTGCGATTGTCGGCGGCCGGGATCACGGGTATGGGCACGTAGATCAGCCCGCCCGAGGCAAACACTTCGAAGGACGTGCGATCGACCACGACGCGCAGATCGAGCTTTCCTTCGTTTAGCGAAGCCGGTACGCGGTGGCCGTTGATGTCCAGTTCGTGCTTATCCGCGTGATAGCTGATCGGCACCCCGCGAACATCGAAGCGAATCTCACCATTCTCGCCCGGCTCGATGACCGATACGATGTCCAAGAGCTCCGCCTGAACTTTGTCCAGTTTTTGGGTGGCGTCCGTGGCCAGTGCTTGCTCGTCCAGCCGCCGGTGTTCGCCTCGCAGGCTTTCAAACTCTTTCACCGGCGACCACGCCAGCCGCGGGCCGTCAGCCGTAGCCTTCAGACGCAGTTCCAGCGGCAGCGAGAGGCTCTGGTTGAACGACATCCCGGGCGAGGGCGCTTGCAACCAGCCGAATTGAATACGCCGGCCGTCCTGCGCCGGAATATCGCTGAACGTCTGAGCGGCGTAAAAGCCGCGGCCGCGGTGGCCGGCCAGCTTTGGCGTCTCGGGGGTGAATCGCTCGCCATCGAAACTTCCCACCTGGTACTCGCTGCTGGCCGCCGTCAGAACCCATCGCTTTCGCTGCTTGTCGCCATCGACGGGCAACTCGAACAGGTCGGGGCATTCAAAGAAGCCCTCGCTCCGGCTGGTTGTTTTCCAGGTCTTCAAATCGGTCGACGTGAGAAAGTCGATCGCGTGCTTGTTGTCGGGCAGGCCGACGTAGAGCACCATCACCCAGTGGCGGCTCGGCTCATGCCAGATCACCTTCGGGTCGCGATTGCCGGGCGAGATTTGCTGAACGATCGGGTTCTGGTCGTATTTGATGAAGGTTTGACCGCCGTCGTTGCTGTACGCCAGGCATTGCACGGTCGGATCGCCGGCCGCCGTGTAGAAAAGCGCCAACGGAGGCTTTGCGTCGCGCCCCAGGCCGCTCGTGTTTCGCCAGTCGACGACCGCGCTGCCGGAGAACATCGTTCCCATCGCGTCGGGATACAGCGCCTCACCCACCTCTTCCCAGTGCAGCAGGTCGCGGCTCACAGCGTGACCCCAGTGCATGTTTCCCCAATTGGTGCCGTAGGGGTTGTGCTGGAAGAAGGCATGATAGCGGCCCTGGTAAAAGACCAGCCCGTTCGGATCATTCATCCAACCCCGCCGCGGTGAGAAGTGCAATTGCGGCCGCAGCGCTTCGTGATAGGTCGTATTCGGGTCCACCGCGTCGTTGCTCTGCCGCAGGTTGGCAAAGGCTTGCGAATCGGCCGGCAGCTTGTCGACCTCGATCGCGAGCGACTGGTTCTGCCAGCGGCCGACGTCGAGCGGCGCCCACCAATCGGCTGCGCCATCCGCCAATTCGATCTCGAATTGCCGCTCGGCCCGCTCGGCCACGCTCACCGTCACTCGGCGTTTGATGCCCCCGTTGCGCACGGGCAAGAGCAGGAAACGCTTCGCCGCCATCAACTCGTGCTTGGCGTTGTGGACCGTTTCGACCGGCCGCCGGTCGGTAAACACGATCTGATCGACGTTGACGTGGCCCCATCCGCCCGTGGCCTCGTCGACGATTTCCAGGCGAGCCGTTTTGCCGACGAGATCGCTCACGTCCCACGCGGCGGGCTCGAGCTGCTCGCTCCCTCCCGCCTGCGTGTTGGATCCGGTGGTGGACCGCACGACCTTGCCGTCGATCAGCAGGTTCATGCACGTTTGGCGCGGGTGGCCCCCACCGCCGATCAGAAAGCCCAAGAACTTGCGTTCGATCTTGAACTCGGGTGATGCAAGCTTGCCCGTAGGACCGTCGCCGCCCCAAAAGCTGTTTACGAGGCCATGGCCAAAAAAGCCGCTCACCGGCATCTGGCCGGGAAGTGTACCCTGAGCCGGCCCCTTGCCGAAGGCGGCACCGCTCGTCTGCCAATCGCCGTAATCGTCCCCCTCGAAGTCGGCAAAAATCACATCCTCGCTCGCCTCATCGGCACCCGCCGAATTCGCGGCCGTCGCCGGCAACATCAAACCTAGAACAGCAATCGCCGCCTGGCGGTAAAACGTCTTCTTCATGCGTATAACGTCGGGTGATGGTTTTCGTTTCTGCTTTTGATTTGGCTAGGAGCGGGCCGGAGCCCCCGCCGGCGGCCCATCTATCGTAATCAGTGGTGCCGCCGCACCAAACGCCCGGGTTTAACGGGGGATCTTTAGAGACTATCCGAGAACCGATGTTGCAACAGTAATGGTTCGACTCACCAACAGGTTTTCGGATCGGCTCTTAAGCCTTTTGCAAGCCGGGCTTGCCCGATTCGACGACGAACGTCGCGGGCGTCGTCAGCGGTGCGCCGTATCGATCGACGTATTCCACTGTTCGGTAATCGGTCCGCCATTCGTTCGGCGACACGGTGCAAGCGACGTAGCCTCGCCGATCGTTGATGAATTTGACGAACGGGTTCTCCGACAACGCCGGCTTCAGGCTCCTCGGCATGTCGACGCCATTGCCACCCGACGAAATCGACGTGCCCACGAATTCGGCGGCGACGATCGGTCCGCCCAGGTCGTCGAAATCGGCCAGCAGATCGTTGGCCCAGTGGTTATGGATGTCGCCGGTCAGCACGACCGGATTGGCGATCTTGCGTTCGTACAGATGGCGAAGGACGCGACGACGATCGACCTCGTAGCCCGGCCACTGGTCCATGCTGTGGAGTTCCGTCTCGCCGAGGGCCAGGTCGACCCGCGCCATCATCACCTGCTGCGCCAAAACGTTCCATGTCGACCGTGAATGATCGAGGCCGTCGAACAACCAATCGCGCTGCGGTCCGCCCAGCAGGGTCGCATTCGGATCGAGCATCGCATCGCAGGGCGGTTTGTTGCCGTCGCCGCACGGTTGATCGGTGCGGTACTGCCGCGTGTCGAGCACGAAGAACTCGGCGAGAGTTCCCCACGGCACCCGGCGATACAGGAGCATATCGGCGCCCTTCGGCAGTGCGGCGCGGCGTAGAGGCATGTGCTCGTAGTAGGCTTGATAGCCCGCCGCCCGACGGACCAAAAACTCTTCCGGCGTCACCCCTTTCTCTTCCGATATTGCGTTGGCATAGTTGTTGTCGACCTCGTGGTCGTCCCAAGTCACGATCCACGGTACGGCCGCGTGCATGGCCTGCAACGCCGGGTCGGATTTGTACTGCGCATGCCGATTGCGGTAGTCGACGAGCGAGCTCAGCTCGCCCCCGATGTGCCTGCGGACGTGCGACTGCTCGGCGGCATATTCATAGATGTAGTCGCCCAGATGGATCACCAGGTCGAGATCCTCGCGCAGCATGTGCTCGTAGGCCGTGTACAAGCCGGCTTCGAAGTGTTGGCACGATGCGAACGCGAGACGCAGTCTTTCTGGGCGGGCATCGGCGGCAGGCGCCGTACGCGTGCGGCCCTTGGGGCTGGTTTCGCCCGCGGCGCGAAATTGATACCAGTACCAGCGATCGGGCGCGAGTCCATCGACCTCGACGTGGACCGAATGGCCCCATTCCGGCAGGGCGGCGGTCGTGCCCTTTCGCACGACGCGCGTCATGGCCTCATCGTCGGCAACCTGCCAATCCACCTTGACGGCTTCGTCGGGCATGCCGCCACCGTCGAACGGTCTCGGCGCCAACCGCGTCCAGAGAACAACGCCGTCGGACGTCGGATCGCCCGAAGCGACGCCCAGCGTGAACGGATATCCGAAGAGCCGAGCGTCGGCCCGCACGATGCCCGACGGCCGCTGCGACCAGATCGCGGCAGCCGCCAACGAGCCAGTGCCGTACAAAAACGCACGGCGATCGATCCGCGAAGACCCAGAATTGCCGTCCATCGTCATGTCGTTTGCCACTCCTAAGCGATCGTGCCAAGCTACCTACCGCGAACGGATGGTCTACAAACGCCCGCCCGCGAGGTTTTTGCCCAGGGCTATCGGCTTCTTTCAGCAACTCTGGCGAATCATCGCCGATCTGTGCCGCGACAGGCGGGTTCTGGCCAGGGTTTCGCGTATTATCCCCGACATTCGACTGGCACTCTGCGGCATCGGCGGCCAGTTTTCGGCGGTAGGTGCCGCGGGCTCGTCATCCGCGACACCTGTGTGAATGTCGACGCTGAGAAGATCGTGGCAGCCGCGGGCCAACCTGCCCGGTTGCCCTCGGCTGCCCAGCGGCCAAATTCGATTTGCCAATTTGAGTAGCGGCGCAGGGATTCGAACCCCGGACACGCGGATTATGATTCCGCTGCTCTAACCAACTGAGCTACGCCGCCAAGGCCCATAAACATGGGCTTTTGTTGACTTCTTCGGAGCGTGCCCAGGATGCCGAACACCAGTTCCTGCACCTAACTGTTGGGCGCCGAGGGGCGGAATGGCGCGAAAAGGTCGACGTTTGCCATTCCGGCAAGACCGACCAAGACGTTGTTCCAACACCTGGGGCGAACACCAAACGCCGGGCGATCACGGGCCACGAAAGAAGCGAACATGCCCAACGTAACCGACCAGAAAGCCGGCAGCAAGGGTAAGTCGAAGAAGCCTCGCGCAAGGCGTACGGTACGAGCCCATCTGCTGGGCAAGGCCGCCGCGACGGCTCCGGATGGCTGGGATGGAAGGCGATGAACCCCAATCTGTTTCTCGGTGAACCACACACCTGCTGGACGGTAATGTACCAAGCGGCGCCGGTCGAGCCGAAGAAAGGTCCAGTTCGATTTCACGAGATAGCGCTGATCGTCTTGACGGATGGCACGGCCATCAAGCTTGTGATGACGAAGCCCATGGCGACGGACGAAGAGCCAGCCGCTCAGCGCCAAAACTCGGCTGCCACCTGACCGACCGTGGAATCTGTTTATCGGGACCGGCGAACCAGCGCGAGGCGTCCCGTGCAGCGCATCGGCGAGAGGGCGCGGGACGATGTGTACCAAGTGCATCGCGAACAGCAACGGCAAAGGTATCAGCGAAGGCGGTGGAAGTGGGGAACCGGAACGGTTGGCGACGGCGCGGTTCACCTCCAGAAAGCGGCCGCGGAAGAGACAATCCCAGTAGAGGAGTTGCTGATTGTGCGAAGCCACTTATTCACTTACGATTACTTGGAAGCTCGGACCTCTCACGGCAATCGCATCGCAACGGTCGGTTCCGGTAGCCTCGCCCCCGATTCCTCATGGAGAGTGCCTGGTGGGAGCACAACATCAACAGACTTTTGGGCGGGACTCTGCCTGCGATGTGGTCATCGACCACCCCGCGGTGTCGTCGCGGCACTGCCAGCTCACGCGGTTACCAGACGGGTTCGTCCTCGAAGACCTAGGCTCCACCAACGGCACATTCGTCAATGGATCGAGGATTACCGGCGCGATAAAAGTTGGCCCTAAAGATAGAATCACCCTCGGCCATGATTATACGTTGCCCTGGCCAGCGGAAGGGTCGGATCGGCGGGTGATTCGGGTCGGGCGGGCGGACGACAACGACGTCATCCTCGATTATCCAATGGTCTCGTCCTACCACGCGCAGATATTAGTGGAAAACGGATCGATCACCCTTGAAGACCTGCATTCGAGCAACGGTACCAGCATTGGCGTGCCGGGAAAGCGTATCACCAAGGCGCCCCTATCACCGACGGACGTAGTCTTTCTCGGATCGTTCCGAATTCCTGCGCAGCGCCTGATAGGCGGGAAGCTTGTGCTCGGCCAGAAGCCGACTGCGGCGGTAAAGCTTCCTGCTTCAGAGATTGTTTTCGGCCGCGACCGTACGTGCGACCAAGTCATCGATTACCCATTGGTGTCGCGCCGCCACGCGCGATTGATTCGCAGCGATGAAGGCTACTTGCTTGAGGACCTCGGTTCTGCGAACGGTACGTTCCTCAACGGCAGTCGCATCGCGGGCCCGACTCCGGTGCGCCCTCGTGATCGCATCGGCTTCGGTTCTTGTGTATTTCAGCTTACCGATGACGGCCGACTCGAAAAGCGGGACTACAAAGGCAATGTCACATTGGAGGCGCGAGGCATCGGGGTAACCGTTCCACAGCGCAAACTGTTGGAGGGCGTATCGCTAACGATCTTCCCATCAGAGTTTGTCGGCCTGATGGGCCCGAGCGGAGCGGGCAAGACCACATTAATGACCGCCCTGAATGGGTACACGCGGCCAACTGCTGGGAGTGTCCTTGTTAATGGTAACGACCTCTACAACAACTACGATCAGTTCAGCGCCGGTATTGGATACGTGCCTCAAGACGACATCATCCATCGCGAGCTGACGGTGTACCAAGCGCTTTATTTTACCGCCAAGCTTCGGTTGCCGGCAGATTACTCTCGTCGCGACATTCAGGCACGGATTTTGGCGGTACTGGAAGAACTAGGACTGAAAGGAACCGAGAACGTTCTGATCGGCTCGCCAGAAACAAAAAAGGGTATTAGCGGCGGGCAGCGCAAACGTGTTAATCTAGCAATGGAGCTGTTGACCGATCCGTCGCTCCTCTTCCTCGACGAACCGACGTCCGGTCTTTCCTCTGGCGATACTCTGGTCGTTATGCGGATGTTGCGCAAGCTTGCTGACGGTGGCAAAACGATCCTGCTGACGATTCACCAACCAAGTCTTGAGGTATTCCGGCTGATGGACAATCTCGTCTTTGTCGGTCGAGATAGAGAGAAGGACGGTCCCGGCGGCGTTGCTTATTACGGGCCGGCCTATCCGCACGCAGTCGAGTTTTTTAATCCCGACGGCGTTCCGAATCTGCGTCCGGGTGCGGAGCCGAACCCGGAAGCTGTTGAGGAAGGATACAAAAGCGGCTGCACCAAGCACGGTCATTCTGCATGGGCGCGGAAATACCGCGAATCGGACTATTACCGCGAATATGTTCATGGTCGCGCGGGTCAGGCGGCTTCGACAACGAACACACCTGCGGAGAGGAAGACGCCGCGGGGATTCGACCTTGGCCAATGGATGACGTTGACGACTCGTAGTTTGACGATAAAGGCAAAAGACCGCTGGAACACTTTCATCCTCCTTGCACAAGCGCCGATTGTTGGCTTTCTTATCATCGCCGTGTTCGGCTCCCAGGTGACGGAGTCTGAGATAGCGGCCAATCCGGCTCACGCGGCTAATTCCATTGCTGTCGCAATATTTCTCCTTGTGCTTGCGGCGCTCTGGTTCGGGTGTTCCAATTCGGTTCGCGATATTGTTGGCGAAGCGGCGATTTATCGGCGTGAGAGGATGGTCGGTTTATCGATTGGTTCGTATCTCGCGTCAAAGATAACAGTGCTCGCAGCCCTATGCATCCTGCAATGCATTACGCTACTGGGATTGGTTGCCTATGGCTGCGATTTGCAGGGGAGCGCGATGAGCATGTTTTTACTGCTGTTCTTGGTATCAATGATTGGCGTGTCGATCGGGCTCGCCCTCTCGTCTCTTGCAAAGACATCGGAGGTGGCTATCGCAATGCTACCGATAGTCTTGTTACCGATGGTCATTCTTGGTGGGATTATGTTGCCGGTGCATAAGATGCCCCCCATTATTCGAGCAGCGGCCGAGATGATGCCTTCTCGGTGGGGCTTTGAAGGCATGTTGCTTTTGGAGAGCCGGAAGCGTGAGCCCTTCTTGGCACTCGCCGAAATAGGAACGGAGAAGCAAGAGGCGAGCACGCCAGCGATGGAAACCCACGACTGGGCAGAGCAGCATTTTCCCAAAGAAAGACACCGGTTTGGCATTGCCTCCGCATTCGTTGCTCTCGTTGCGATGCAGGCTGTCGCCATCGTTGGTATTTATTGGATTTTGCGATCTCGCGACGTGCGGCTGAAAATGCGATGAAGGGTTAGAGGGGAACCAACCGTCCGCACCTCGATCCGGTTTTGTCGGCTGCTCTAACTGACACTACGACGGCAAGCATCGAAAAGGAGCCTCGCGATGACGAAAGAACGCGTTCGCACGATGATCGAATCCCTTGAATCGGTCCGGGAGGCCCTTGCGGAGACAAATCACGCCTCCCTCGGTGGGGCGCCGCGTCCACAGCGATCGGAGCCCTCCAGCTTTCAGCGCTATCGACCGCAGCTCAGACCGCCGATTCTGCTGCTGGGAGTCCTCGACGACGGCGCGGATACCTATGAAACGGTCCGCGTTCGCACCGACAGATTCGTCGTCGGCCGCGTCGAGGGGGACTTGGTTATTCCGCACGACATCAACATGTCGGGAACCCATTTCGAGATCATGCGATCGGTTAAGAACGGTGAGTACTATTGGACCGTTCGCGATCTGAATAGCACCAATGGAACCTTCGCCAGCGTTTCCAATTCACCCTTGACGAATGGGCAGGAACTTTTTTTGGGATCGTACACGAGGCGGTTTCGGTTCGATACGGGACATGCGCCAGCGAAAGGAACCGAACCACCGCCCGGAGAACGGTTGACGACGAGTGCATGGCATGCCATCACCGATTCCGGCGCCGCAACGACAAGTCCCGCGATAGTTGAAGTGACGCCGACGGGCGACGGACAACGATACGTCCTCAGCCAGCAAGACCAGACGGTTGGGTGCCGTGGGGCGGCATCTATCGTCATCGACGGCGATCCATGTGTCGAGCCTCGGCATTGCCGCATTTTTGCCGACAAGAAAGGGCGCTGGCGAATCGAGAACCTATCGACCATGAATGGAACGTGGCTACGTGTCGATGAAGTACAAATTGATCGAACCGCCAAAATCCAGGCGGGCGAACAACGATTCGTGTTCAAGCGATCGTAAAGACTACCAGATCTGAATGGGATCCTCGCACCATGAAATCGTATTTTTTCGGCGGCTTGGCTGTTGGTGGCGTTATTCTCGGGGCGATTCTCATTATTCGCAATGAATCGGAGAAGATGGGAGAAACCGTGCGGGACGTGGCGCGTGAAACTCGCAAGGAGTTGGTGCATGACGCCGTCAAAGATGGAATCGCGGGGGCTGTTGACACGGTCAGCGAGGGGCCAGACGCCATAGCCGGTGCGATCGGGGAGGTGCTCGGATCTCAGACTGATGATGACAACGATCGCAAAGAGCCTGGGCCTCGTGAGCGGTCTCGGGACAAAGAGAAACAGAAAGGTACGACGGCGACGGCGAGCGGTACGGAGGAGCGACCCAAGAATACCCGGCCTGCAATGACGCCGGAAGATGCCATCACAAGCGCATTCGATGTTTTTCACAAGGTCAGCAAGGTTGGCGATGACCTGGGTCAGGAGGTTGTTGGGCTGAACATCGAAGAAGAGAAGTTATGGGGGGCCAGATTCGCTGATAGCATGCGACAACAATACCGCGTCCTGGATGATAAACAGGCGGTTGAACGGATTCGGCGGCTCGCGGCTCCTCTCTTGAAGCGATGCCGCCGAAGCGAACTCGACTACGACTTTACGGTGCTCGACGAAGAGGAAATCAACGCAGCATCGCTACTAGGGGGCTATATCTTCGTCAATAAGGGTCTACTGGATTTTGCCACCGGCGATGCGGAGCTTCAATTTGCCCTTGGGCACGAAATCGGCCATGTGGACCTGAAGCACTGTGTCAAGCGAACGAGCTACGCTGTTCGTGCGACACAACTGGCATCGGTGACCGCGGGACAGTTGACCTCAATCCTGCACGGCTTGATTGCTTCGGGTTATTCCGAGGACCAAGAGTATGCGGCGGACGAATGGGTAGCACGGGGCATGATGGCCGTTGGCCGAACACCTACGGAGATTCTGGCGTTTACAAAACGGTTTCAACAATTTCTCGACGAGCATGGATCGAACACCTCTTCCCCAGACAAGTCAGCGGGCGTCGTTAGGGCTCTCGATCGGGAAGTCGGCTTTCATTTCCGTACACACCCCCCTAATCGAGAACGGCTGCTGCGGCTGGAAGAGATAACGGCCGATAAGTGAAGTACAACTTCGTCTGCCGGCAAGGACGGCCGATTATCGAGAGGTGTGGATGCTCGCATCAGACGCAACATACCCGCGCGGGACGCAAGACCGAATTCCGCTGCCTCGACAGGCCGGTCGGCAACCCGATACAATTGGGCGAATCGACGGGGTCTGTTCGCTCTACAATGACCGCCGCGACATCGGGCGCTACTGGCAGAAGAATATGAGGAGCCGCAATGGCCAACGTCGAATCCGTTTCTGCCGCAGACACGCTGCGCGCCAAAGCGACAAGCGACAAATGGCTCGATCGCTATTCGCGCCGATTGCTTGAGAATCAGCTTAGTCGATTACAAAAAGGGGAGCTGACATTCATTGACGGCCCCGCGAGCCGCCGCTTCGGTGCTGTTGCGGATCCGTCGCAGGCGTCCGCCACGTTGCGGATCCACGACCCGCGCTTTTATAGCGACACGGTATTGGGTGGCGACTTGGGAGCGGCCGAGGCGTACATGCGGGGCTACTGGTCGTGTGATGATCTGACATCGGTATTTCGTGTGCTGATAGCCAACCGCGAGGTCCTCAGCGCCGTCAATTCCTGGTCACGACTCTTCCGCCAGCCAATCCAAAGACTATTGCATTGGTGGCGGCGCAATTCTGAGCATGGCAGTCGCGAAAACATAGCCGCCCACTACGACCTGGGGAACGCTTTCTTTGCGCTATTCCTTGATGAGACGTGGATGTACTCGTGTGCGTTCTTCGAGAACAGCGAGAGCACTCTCTTCGAAGCATCGACCGCCAAGAACGATAGGGTTTGTCGCAAATTGCGACTTTCAGCAAATGATCACGTGCTGGAAATTGGTACCGGTTGGGGAGGGTTCGCATTGCACGCGGCCCAACACTACGGCTGCCGGATTACGACGACCACGATTTCGCAGGCCCAATACGAATTGGCCCGGCAACGAATCGCGGACGCCGGCCTGAACGATCGCGTGGAGCTGATTCGCACCGATTATCGTGACCTGGTGGGCCAATTCGACAAGCTGGTGTCGATCGAGATGATCGAAGCCGTCGGTCACGCGTACCTCGACCACTACTTTCGGCAGTGCAGCCGACTGCTAAAGCCGACAGGCGAGATGTTGCTGCAGGCGATCACGATTGCCGATCAGACCTATGATTCGTATCTGCGCAGCGTTGATTTCATCCAGCGATTCATCTTCCCGGGCGGCTGTTTGCCAGCCGTCTCCGCGATCAGCGCGTCGGTGAAACGCTCGACGGACATGCAATTCTATGATCTCGAGGATATGACACCGCATTATGCCCGCACCTTGCAATGCTGGCGCGAGCGTTTTTTCTCTCAACTCGAGGCGGTGCGCAAGCTAGGATATCCAGAGTATTTTCTGCGCATGTGGGAGTTCTATTTCTGCTACTGTGAGGCGGCCTTTTCGGAACGCAGTACGCAGTCGATCCAGCTTTTGCTCGTCAAGCCGGCGTGCAGGCATCAACTCTCGCCCACGCGGATTGTCCCTTGAGTATTTGGGGCAACCGACGGAAACCGGCTCGAGCTTCCGAAAATCGGCGTTTCACGGCCGATTTTTTGTCCAGGGCGCTCAGCGGGCTTTGTCACGCTCGGGCTTCCAGGTGTTGGCAGCCGCTACTGAGCGATATTTTCGAGGCTCCACGTCCGCACCGGCGCCGACGTGTACCACGAACCGGACGCAATCCGTTTTCCGTCGGGACTAAAAGCGACCCCCCAAAGCACCCCGCGATGCACCAGTGAGGGCAAGAGTTGCACTCCCGTTCTTGCGTCCCAAATTCGAAGGGCTTTATCCTCTCCGCCCGATGCGATTCGCGTCCCATCCGGAGAGAATGTCACAGCATTGAAGTAGGTGTTAATGTAACCTTTGGCTGCATCCGGATCGGTGATCGTTAGCAAGTTCCTGTTGTCGGAGCCAGCCTTACTATCGGGATCGACGTCCCAGACCCTGATCGTGCGATCCCAACCCGCCGAAACGAGACGCTTGCCGTCGGGGCTAAAGGCGATCTTCGGTACGGCAGCGTTGTGCCCCTTGAGCATTAGCAGCTTTCGTCCGCTGTTCGCTTCCCAGATCGTAATAGCACGATCCGCGCCGGCTGAAGCGATACGTTTGCCATCCGGACTGAAATCGACATCGAAAACCGGAAAGATGAACCCGTCGCAGTTGGTTCTTAATGTTCCCGTCGCGGCGTCCCATACCTTGACTTGCCCATCAAACCCGCAGGAGACGACGCTCTGTCCATCCGGGCTATACGCAACGGCATGCACCGGCGCCGTATGCCCCAACATGGTGAGCTGAGCATCGCCGGTCGCTGTGTCCCATATTTTCACCTGTCGGTCCCAGCCGGCTGACACGAGACGTTTGCCGTCCGAGCTGAAGTCGATCCCCCACACCGCGCCGACGTGCCCGACGAGAGGCCGAACGGAAGCGCCCGTGTTGCCGTCCAAGAGTTGCACGGTGTTGTCCCAGCTACTTGTTGCGAGGTAGCGGCCATCGGGGCTGAATGCGACCCGGTTCACTCGGTGGTCGTGATCGTCCTGCGCCGTAATGGTAAAGACACCGTTCGTCGGCGATTCGGACCTCGGAGTGCTATCCCAAATGCGGGCCGTGTTGTCATAACCCGCCGACACCAACTGGTTGCCATCACGACTGAAGGCCACGCTCCAGACCATCTCGGTGTGGCCTCGCAACGTGATCCGCTCATTGCCGGTCTCGCTATCCCAGAGTCTCACCGTCCTGTCGAGACCGGCCGACGCAAGCAACTTACCGTCGGGTCCGAACGCCACGCCGAGCGCCGACCCCGTGTGACCGGTCAGCATGCGAATCCTCTCGCCCGTGGCCGTATTCCAAATGCGCACGGTGCCGTCCTCGCTTGCGGTGGCAAACCGCTGTCCGTCCGGCGTGAACACGCCGTCGATGATCGGTGCGAGATGGGCATCGATCGTGCGTACGTGCTCAAGGGTCGTGGCATCCCAAAACTTCACCTTGCCGTCGGTATCGACGGAGGCCAGTAAGCGGCCATCGGCGCTGTAGCGAAGGCGGTGAATGTGGCTGGCGTGCCCATGTACTTTCTTGATGACCGCGCCACTCACCGCTTCCCAGACAACGAACGTGTGCTCCGGGTCGATGCTTGATGAGGCGATGCGCGAACCGTCGGGGCTGAACGCCAACGAAAGTACGACACCGAGTTGTTCCTGGAAATCGAGGAGCTTAGTAGGTTGTGCGCCGGTTTTGACGTCCCAGAGCGTAACAACGCCGGGCGACCCACGAAGATCCACGTCGAAACTAAAGCCGCGCTGAACGACCTTCGGAGCAAAGCTACCGGACGCGACGCGCTGGCCGTCTGGACTAAATGCCACGCACATGATGGGTATTTTCGGAATACCAAAGGTCGACATCACGCCATGAAGTTGGGATCGCAGCAGCGCGGGCGTTAAAAGCTGCATGTTAGCAGGGAGGATCGGGTCCGGCTGCGCGTCGATATCCTCTTGCAGTGTTCCGGAGGCGGCGTCCCAGATTTTTACGGTCCCGTCGATGCTTGCCGTGGCGACGCGGGTACCGTCGTGATTAAAGTCCGCCATCCATAGGCCGGCTTTGTGTCCCGTGAGGGGTGCTCGTCCGCCGTCGAGCCGCCGAATGAGATAATTCCATTCCCAACCGCGCAGATGCTCGGGGCAGCTACTCAAGAGCGCCGCGGCCTTGCTTACATCGTGGTTCATCGTCAGCTCGCGCTCCGCGACCGCGATGTAGGTCGCGTAGAGTTGCGATGCCAACTGTTCGTTGAGCTTCACTGCCGTCTCGCGTTCGTCCTTGGCCTTTTGTTCGGCTTTGACGGCGGCTTGCTGAGCGTCGACGGCCGATTTCTTGGCGTCGAGCGCGTCATTTCGTTCCTTGGTGATCTGGATAAACGCGGCGACGACAATTGCGACGGCACCCAAGAATAGAGCAGCCGCCGTCGCCAGGGGAGCTTTATGACGTCTGACAAACTTACCTACGACGTAAGTGAGGCTCGGCGGCTGGGCTAAGACCGGCTCGCCGTGCGCAAAGCGATCCAGGTCTTCTGCCAGGTCAGCCGCCGTCCCGTAGCGTTGTGTACGATCTTTTTCGAGGCATTTGAGGACGATCGCCTCCAGATCGGGCGGGACATGGCTATTGAACTTGCGCGGGCTGCCTACGTCGGTAGTCTGGATCTTAAGCATGAGCTCTGGAGTGGGCGTGCTATCGTCGGCCCCAAAGATGGGGCGCAGCGTCAGCAATTCCCACAGCGTTGCTCCGATGCTGTAGACGTCGGTGCGGCGGTCAACCTGACCTGCGGCCAAAATCTGTTCCGGGCTGGCGTACCGGAGAGTGCCGACGAATTGACGGGTACGCGTCACGCGTCCGTCGCTTTCGTCGGCCAGTTGCGCCAGTCCCAGGTCCATTAGTACGGGATGGTTCCCGTCGGCCGAGAGCATGATGTTGCCGGGTTTGATGTCGCGGTGGACGACCCCGACATCGTGGAGCGCGTGAGCCGCCTGGGCGACGACGCGCATTATTCCAACGACTTGGTTCACATGACCCCGACCAACGACAGGCGGCGAGTCTCTATGAATGCGCGGCGACGATGCCTTCACCGAAGTTGATGCCGGCCTCACCAACTCGACGCGACTGGAACTGAGCTGTGTCTCCTGAGAACGAGCTTGCTCGCAAGCCGTTGTCAGTGCCCGCTGCCAGCGAACGTCATCGATCTCCGCGACGCTGGCACCGGCCAGTTGCTCGCACACACGAGAAAGTTCGGCGCCTTCGATCAGCTCCATCGCGTAAAACCAACGGTCGGCCTCCGCACCGGACGTAAAGACTTTGACGATGTTGGGGTGCTCTACGCGACCCAAGGCGCGGACTTCTCGGGAGAAACGTGTTTCACCTTTGGGGTCGCCGGCGCGGAGCAGGCACTTGAGCGCCACCTGCCGGCCGAGTGAGGGCTGCCAGGCGCGGTAAACCACTCCCATACCACCTTGCCCCAGGCGGCTCAACAATTCGAATTCGCCGATCTGTCGCGAGGCGCCGTCGCTGATTGTCTCGGTTGTGGCAGGTTCATCGGCGAGGCTGGCGGCGGCCCATCCATCGGCGGCGTCGGCTGCTACCGGGCTCCCAAGTACACGGGCCAACAGATCGCGGTGTTCGACACCCAACTCCTCGCGTCGGAATGTTTCTCCGCTCAGATAGCAAAGGTACTCGACGTCTCGTTTGCCACGACGGGCGTTGAGAAACGAAAAGACCGATCTTGAGGAATCGAAATGGACAAGTGGGTGGAGTGCGTTCAGTCGTGGCGCCATGGCGCCGCTCGGGGGCGCGACGCCTTCGAGATATACGCGTTCTGGCCGTGGGAGCCTCAGCGCGGTTGCCTCGGCCAATTCGAGGGACTCAAGACGCTTGGGTGTTTCGCCGCTCAACGCATAGCGCTCGACAAGCCAATCTCCGGAGGCTTGCCGCCGGACCTCACCGACGAAGATCAACGATCGCCCTGCTAGTACATCGACCCGGTCGAAAACCTCGGCTGCCGCCGCAAGGAGCGCCCGCGACATCCGATCGTAAAAGTCGCTCTGGCGCTGACCGGCCGCGCCATGGCCTAGCTCTCGATTACGATATTGCACCAGGCGTTCGAAGAGTTCCGTCAGGCGCACGGTACTTCGCGCTCCGCGACGGCCTTCGAGAGTTTCCAGCAGCACCGCGTCGAGGCCGGCGGCGCGTGGCAGGTCGTCGCGCGCGCGGCCAAGAACCAGATCGCGCACGCCAGTGAAGCCGACATCGCCGCGCTCGGCCAGAACAGGCACCAGCCTGCGCACGAATTCCCACCAATGCCCGAGTGCAGGCCGAGCAAGGTTTTTCAGTTTCTCGGTCAGAGCCGGGTCGTGGTCGCCAAGCTCCGCATATTCAACAATGGCCACGGACGCCATTAATTTGAGCGACGATTCCCAAAGATAATAGGCTGTATGGTGACGTTCGAGGGGCGAATGCGCGTTGTGCGCACGGCGTGCGAGCTGGGCCAGTGGCAATGGCAGCCTCTGCACGCGGTTCTCGTCGAGGGACAGGGTTTCAGACATGACTGCTCAAGTTCGGTGATTCATTCCATTGCCTTGGGGACTTGATCAAAGTCTCCGAAACGCCAAAACAGGTCTTCGATCTCGTCGGCGGTCAAGAGCGTGCCTGAATGCGGCGAGTCGACGATTGTGTAGGCGTGTGCCCGGCCATCGTACCACGGATCGGAGTTGCCGTAGCCGGGCCTGGGAATCTTCGTCGTACCCGTCGTCAGTTCGTGCGTTCGATCGTCGACTCCAAAGACGCTCCGACGTCGCTCGGTCTCGGCCGCTTCTAGTAGCGCGCCGAGACCATGCAACGTGGCATCGCTCGACGGATCCACGGAGATGATGCACCGCCGTGGACGGCCAGGTCCTTCGCTGCAAAACACCACCAGCGCTGCGAACCCACGGCCCGCGGGTGAGTAGGCTCCGTCGCTCCGAGCCCAATCCTTGAAGAAGCGGCAGCGCTGTGGGTCGTCGACATTTTGAACGTCGCGCACAGAGAGCGCGTCGACTTCGACCTGCTCACCGAACCTGCCCGGAAGCGATAGCTTCGCAATCTGACTATGAGACCGTGGATCAGCGACCTTCATGCGGTAGCGCTGGAGGTCCTCTGTGATTGCGGCACGATCGACGGCTGCGATTTCTGGGCTGGCACTCACATCGATATCGCGCAAGGGTCGCTTCAGCCTCGCCGCTTCGGCTAAGGCAAAACGGACCAGTCGCTCGCCGGCCTCGACGCGCTCGCGCCAATGCTCCGGGTGACTATTCCACGACGCGCCGAGCAGGCGGTTGGTCATTTGAATGTACATCGCGTAGAGGTCGAACGGATTCGCCTGGTTGAGTCCGCGGACACCCGCGTCGACTTCGTCCACATACGAGGCCAATTCATTCGCGGCTGCCGGAAACTGGCGATCTTCCAAATAAGACCGCGCAAGATACATCGATGCGACGGCATCCAGATCCGGTTCCTCGTGCAGCACAAATGTAAATGGGTCGTCAAGATGTCGGTGCGGGTTGACCGAAGCGTCGATAAACGCCGGATAGTCCAGCACCAAGTGCGTCGTGGAACCGGTTCCCGCGATGAGTTGATGGTGGTCGATCACTCCCGGGTGAAGGTCGTTGCCAACGTCTAGGAAGAGGCGATCTTGCCCCGCGGGCAATGTCGGTGCACGCTCACCCACTCCAACGAATACACAACGTCCGCAACCGCGCGCCACCGATGGACGTTGGCCGATTGCTTTAGCCCTAGGGTGGAGACACCCTTCAAGAGCATCCGCCAAATGATCCATGCTCGGGTAGCGATCCATCGGGCGTTTGGCAAGTGCACGCAGACAAACGGCCTCCAGCCGTGGATCAAGGTCGGGACGAAACAGCGCTGGCCGGGGCGGCTCGGCCTCGTAAATCAACATCACCAAAGCAACCTGCTCTTCGTGAACGAAGGGAAGCCGGCCGGTGAAGAGCCAAAAGAGAATCACGCCCAGGGCGTAGATGTCCGCGGCAGGACCGATCGCATCCTGTTCAGCGCGCACCTGCTCTGGCGACAGGTAGGGAAGCGTCCCGACGATCGCACCGGGCTCAGTGACGTGCGGATCAACGTCCAAGCGAAGCGCAAGTCCGAAATCGGTAACGACCGGCGCGCCATCGGGTGTAATTAGAACGTTATCGGGCTTCAGGTCGCGATGGATGACATGAAGCCGATGAGCGAACGACATGGCTCGAGCAAGCGTCACCACGAGCCGCACGGCGGCGAGCGGTTCGTCGACGCGCCGCTGCAATAGCCGGACGCCGTCTATGTGCGGCATGGTTATGAAATGGATGCCTTCGTGCTGACCAAAGTCGAGCACAGGACAGAGATTCGGGTGCCTCAGCCGTGCGGCGGCCCGCCCCTCGCGATAGAACCGCTCACGATCGACGCGTGTCGTGAAGCAGTGCGCGTGTGGCACCTTGAGCGCCACCTCTCGCTCCAAAACCGTATCGAAGGCGAGGTACACCCTGGCCATGCCTCCCGAACCGAGAAGCGCAACCAAATTATAGCGCCCGAAAGGTCGAGGAAATACTTCTTCGGCCGGGAAAGGAAAGGCGGTCGTTGGCGTGTCCATTTGCACCCAAGAGCGGCCGACAAAACCTGCAAGCTGCAGCGCCGTGGGCACACATCGGCGGTGAAACGTGGATGTTTGCGGCCTGATCCGGTTTCGTCGGTTGCTCTAAATAGCCGTGCGCCACTTGCGGGCGCGCGTCCTGTGAAGCAGCGTGTGATACAAGTAGTTCGTACCGTGGCGATTGAGTCGATTCGAACAGGCGGTCACGTATTGAACAAATCGAGTCAGAATGCGGCGGCGCAGATTACGTGTGACATCATCATACAGATCTTTTCATGTGCGCTCGATGAGGTTCTCATTGCCATATTGGAGAGTCAGGAACCGCTCTTAGAGCAACCGATAAAACCGGATCGAGTTCCACAAAGATCGGCGTTTCACGGCCGATTTTTCGCCTACGACGCTGCCACTTCCAGGGTCTGTCAGCCGCTCTTAGAGCAACCGACAAAACCGGATCGAGCATCACAAAATCGGCGTTTCACGGCCGATTTGTTTCCCTCTGCGCTCCGGCTTCCAGGTTTTGTCAGCCGCTCTTAAGGCCAGGTTGAGTCATCGTCTCATAGCCCTGCCCAAGTTTCAACACCATTGGTACAGGGACTCCTCTCCAACCGACAGGGCGCCGAAACCGGGTCCGATCCGGCGTCGTTTTGTCGTAGATCCATAATGCCAGTCCGTTTCCTATTGTCCTGCAATCGGCACGGCCTTTTTTGGTTTGTCGAACCCGGTCTGCGATGGATTGCACCAACCGCGTCGACAAGCATATCCTGTCGATGGCACGAACTAGAAGTCAAGTCACGGGCCACACTTTATTAGGTCCCTTTTCATGGACAAGCCGTCGGCTCACGAACTGCTCCATCAAGCACTTGTCGCTGAACGGCTCGGCCGCTTCGCCGATGCTCGAGATCTGTTGCGCCGGGTCGTGTCGTCCGACGACTTGGTGGCGGCTCAGGAGGCGCGGCTGCGATTGGCCCGACTGTTGATCTATGTCGGCGAGCCGGGCTACGCCGAGGGGGAGGGGTTACTGAAAGCCGCACGCAGCGTTGCCGAGAGCGACGGCGCGATGCGGCAAGCGGCGAGGTCGATTCATCTGCTGGCCCTGCTTGAACGCCACCGGCGCCGCCCCGCGGAGGCGCGTGCACTGATCGAGCAAAGCCCCGCCCTACGACTCACGGGTGCGCCGGGACCGGAGGTGGGACAGTTTTTCCATTACCGCGGGCTGCTCGCAGCCGATGTGAAGGATTTGGCCACTGCCGAGCGGTTGCTCTTCCGGGCCTACCAATGCTACGAGGAGGCTAACAGTCAGTCCGGTCTGGCCGAGGTGTGCGATTCCCTCGCGAACTTGTTGTTGACGCGCGGCAAGAGCCGCCGCGCGGTAGCATTCGCCGAGCGAAGCCTGGAATTGAAACGGTCGGTTGGTGATCGCTACGGCCAGGCAGTAAGTCTTGGCACGCTGGGCCGCGCGTACCTGCTTCAAGCACGCTACCACGAGGCACGGCACTCGTTCGAACAAGATCTGGTGATTGCGACCGAACTGGACGACCGGCCCGGCATCGGGATCATGCTCAACTCGCTCGGCGAGATTTCGCTCCTGCTCGGCGAGCCGGAAGCCGCGATCGATTATTACCAGCGGAACCTCGCTACGGAGAAGGGCCACCGGAACGCGATCTTCGCCGAGATCGGCCTCGCGCGTGTCCACCTCGCCGTCGGACGCCCCGACGCCGCGGAATCGGCCGTCAGTCGCGCGGAGTCATTACTGTCCGCGGGCGAGGCACAGCCCGCGCTGGCCGCGGCGCTCAAGGGAATGCGCGGCTGCTTGGCTTCACGAGGCATTGGCCCGGACGGATCCGGCGACGGAGAGCGGTTATTGAACGAAGCCATAACCTCACTGCGCGAGCTGCATTATGACCTCGATGCGGTGCCCTATCTCTACGAACTGCGCGACCTGCTGCACAGCGAGGGGCGGATTCAAGAGGCCGTACGCGCGATGGCGAGCGCCCTCGAGATTATGAGCGAAGCCGGGTCGGAACGCGGCATACACGACGTCGAAAACTGGCTTCGTCGCGTCGATTCCCCGGCGCTGGTCAAATTGGCTCTCGAACGACACTTTCCCGACTACCTCGTCGAGAGCATCTTGGCCGGACAACTCGGACGACAGCCCAGCAGGCGGCAACGGATCTCGGTATTGTTCAGCGACATTCGCGACTATACCACGCTGGTGGAAGGGCAGCCCGCGGAGGAAGTTGTGGAACTGCTCAACGAGTGGTTTACCGAAGCCACGCGAGTCGTGCGGCAGTTCGGCGGCGTCGTCGATAAATTCATTGGCGATGCGCTGATGGCGACTTTTGGGGTCCCCGAGCCGAGACCCGACGCAGCGGCCGATGCGGTCCGCGCCGCCCTCGGGCTGCGTGATGCCGTCGTCGCGCTCAACCTGCGCAACCGCGTGCTCGGAGGAAAGGAAATCCGGATCGGGGTGGGCGTGGCTACCGGTGAGGCCGTCGTCGGCTTCATCGGCTCGCACCTGCGCCAGTCGTACGCGGCGGTCGGTGACGTGGTGAACACGGCCAGTCGGCTGGAAGGGGCCACCAAGGAACTGGGTTGTAACATCGCCATCAACCAGGAAACGGAAGAAGCCCAGCGGCCCTACATCGTCGCTGAGACGGAATTCTTGGGACGAATTCACGTGAAAGGGAAGCAGAACGAGGTTTCCGTCTACAGCGTCCTGGGGCCTCACGGAAGGGCCGTGGCCGACTGAGGGAGGGATTCGTTATGTCAGACGTGTGAACCGGACGAGCCGCGATCGACATAGCGATTTGCCGAACAATTCGGGGTTGTCGCTGCCGCCGGGGATGGCTAACCTGTTGCCCTTTTGCCACGGGTCCCCCGGAGACGAAACGATGACGGCCAAATTCCGCTGTCCGAATGGTCATAAGCTGCGATTCGATGAACTGGACAGCGGCAAGAAGGCGACGTGCCCCACCTGCCACGCCAGGTTTGTTTTACCCAACCTGACACCACAGGTGTCAGATACGTCGATCATGGCCATTCTAGGCGGTCAGCCCGCCGACCATTCGATCATCGTTCATCCGTCGGCAACGGTACATACGGCTGTGTCGACCAAGATGTGCCCCAAGTGCAAGGCACGGATCGGCGTTCGCTATCAGATTTGCCCACATTGCCGCACCTACCTGCCGCTCAGCAAGCATTGATGCTCCGGCACGGATTCGGGCGGCACCCCAGGGGCTTGGCTGAAGGGGGAGGCGCCGCGGTGTTAGAGCAACCGACAAAACCGGATCTCGCTCCACAAAAATCGGCGTTTCACGGCCGATTTTTCGCCCACCGGCGCTCCGGCTTCCGGGTTTTGTCAGCCGCTCTTAATGGGCCATGCTACCAGCGTCCTCGGGCGGCTGACGCTCGCCGTAGAAGCTGTAGAGCACGGGCATCAGGTAGCGCGTCAGAAATAGTGTGGTGATCATGCTACCCACCACCACTATGGCCAACGGCTTCTGATTCTGGGCGCCGATCTTCGTTGAGATGGCGGCCGGCAAGAGACCGAAAATGGCCGTCAGGGCGGTCATCATCACCGGCCGAACACGTCGCTCGGCACCTTGCAAGATCGCGTCGCGCAGCGGTAAGCCCTGCACGCGCAATTGATTGAACGACGAAACGAGCAACAGCCCGTCCATGACGGCCACTCCAAATATCGAGGCAAAGCCAACGGCTGCCGCGATGCTGAAGTTGGTGCCCGTCAGAAACAGCGCCCATAAGCCACCCAGCGACAACTCGACCACGTTGAACAGCACCACGATTGCGTCGAGCAGAGAACGGAACGCCAGGTAGAGAAGCATAAAGATCAAAACCAGCGAGACGGGAATGATGACCATCAAGCGCCGCTCGCCCTCTTCCATCTGCTGAAATTCGCCGCTCCAGTCGACACGGTATCCTTGCGGGATGAGCGGGGCCACACGGGCCTGCGCGTCGGAAACGGCCCCGGCCAGATCCCGATCGCGCACGCTGAACTTGACGGCCACCATGCGGTTGCCCATTTCGCGCGTGATCATCGACGCCCCCGCTCGCACGAACTGGCCGTCCGAATCGAGCCCCTCCGAATCGGCGTCCAACGGCGTCACGAGGTCGGCCAGCCGTTCGCGCGGCGACGCGCTGATGTCGAGCGAGGTCGACCTGCTGCCGGTCAGCGAGGGCAGATCACTGGAAAAACCGATCGACGCGACTTGTTTGCTAGCGCCCGAAAAGGGTGTCGCTCCCGCGCCGCCGGCAAATCCGGCGGTGACTTGTTGATCCGTCACATCCACCGGGATGTTGAGAATATTCGATTCGTCTTGCCGTAGGCGCTTCGGCCACCGCAGGATGATGTCGAAGGTCTTCTCGCCTTCGATCATATCAGAGACCTTCTTTCCGCCGATCGCGGCTTCGATGACGTTGTTGACGTCGGCCACGCTGACGTTCCAGAGCGAACACTTGTCGCGGTCGATCGGCAACTCCAGGTTGCACTGCCCTTGGATGCGGTAAAGTCCCACATCTTTGACGCCGGGCACGCCGCGCATGGCGGTTACCGCCTGTTGGCCGAGCTTTTCGAGAGTCTCCAGATCGGGGCCGACAATCTTGACGGAGTTCTCGCCCTGCACGCCCGAGAGTACCTCTAGCACGTTGTCGCGAATGACCTGCGAGAAATTCCAATTGACTCCCGGCAGCAGCTCGTCCAACTCGGCACTCAGGGCGCGAATCAGTTCGGGCTTGGTACGCGGCCTCTTCGGCCGAAACGATTTCCACCAACCCTCGACCGGCACCGTGGCCGGCCACGTTTCGAACGGTTTCAGCGGCACAAAGAACTCGGAGCTGTAGAACCCGGTCGGATCGGTGCCCGATTCCGGCCGGCCCAACTGGCAGACGACCGTCTCGACTTCGGGATATTTGCGCATCAGGGCCCGCGCCACGCGCGACCTCTCGGCGTTCTCCTCCAGCGAAACACTGACGGGGAAGATTCCGCGAATCCACATATGCCCTTCTTCCAAGGGGGGCATGAACTCGCGACCCAAGTGCGGCAAGAGGCCGATCGTTCCGGCGATGAGCACGCTGAAGGTGGCGACGACGAACCAGCGATGGTTGAGACAGAATTGAAGGTTTCGCAGATAGCTGCGTTTCAGATAGCGGACGAGAAAGTTGTCTCGTGTCGGTTGCAGGTGCCGGAATAAAAGCAGGCATAGCACCGGCGCGATCGTTGCCGACAGCAGCAGCGCACCGCCCAGCGCGAAAGCATACGTTTCGGCCATCGGACGAAAGAGCTGACCTTCCGGCCCGGTCATCGTGAACAACGGCAAGAGAGCGCAAACCATGATCAAGGTCGAGAACAACAAACTGCGCTCGATTTCGTGAGCCCCGCGCACGATCCGTTCCGTAATGCTGAATTCGGCATACTTGCCGGTACTCAGAATCCGGTAGATGTTCTCCACCATGATGACCGTCGAGTCGATGATGATGCCGAAGTCGACGGCACCGATCGACAACAAGTTGGCCGACTTGCCGCGGGCAAAGAGCACCAAGAAGGCAAAGGCCAACGCCAGAGGCAGATTGAGGGCAATGATCACGGCGCTGCGTACGTTCGACAGGAACATGAGCAGGATGACCGTGACGAGCACGATACCGACGAGCAGGTTCTCGTGGACCGTTTCGGTGGTCGTGTTGATCAGATCGGTGCGATCATAATAGATGTCGATCTTGACGCCGGGTGGCAGGCGTCCGGGCGTAGTATTCAACTCCTCGATCTTGGCCTTGACGAGTTTGAGCGCTGGGAGCGATTCCGCTCCCTTGCGCAATAAAACCAGGCCTTGAATGGCCTCTTCTTCATCCACCCAGATGCGATTGTTCTCTTGATCGACCACCACGCGCCCCTGGCCGTCGCGCAAGGGACGACTGAGGGCCATTTTGCCAAGACGCGTGTGGTAACCGACGACGACGCCCTGGGGGCTTATCTCGTCGCCGGGGCCCAGCGGACCGCCCTCCACGAGGTGGTCGACACGAACCGGCACGTTGTTGGTCGTACTGACGACGATCTGCCGAAGTTGCCGGAGTCGCTTTTGCTCCTCCGCGCGCAGGTATTCCCGGGCTTCGACCGGGTCGGAGAGACGCAAGATCCGTTGCATGGGGTCGCGGCCACGACCGATCAATCCCAGTCCACGCACGACGGCGGCCGTTTCTCCCTGCACCAGGTAATCGCCGCTGACATTGGCGTTGCTGTCGGCGATGGCTTGCTGAAGCGTGGTGAGCGTAATGCCATATTTCTTCAGGCGGTCGGGGTCGGGATGGATCTCATAACGCTTCATGTACCCGCCGAAACTGGTGACATCGACGATGCCTGGGATGCGGCGGAACTCGCGCTCCAGCGTCCACGTCTGTAGGCTGCGCAGGTCGGTCAACGAATAGACGTTGTTACCGAAGGTGTCTTTCGGGCAGGTGACGGCATATCGCAGGATCTCGCCGATCGGCGAACGGGGCGAGATCTGCGGTTCGACGTCGGACGGCAACTCGGCGATCAGCATGCGATTGATCACCTCTTGCCGGGCCTTCAAGTAGTCGATGCCGTACTCGAACTGATTGTTGATGTACGTCAACCCGAACAACGACTTGCTGCGCGTGTACTTGAGACCGGGCATACCCGCCAGGGCGACTTCGAGCGGGATCGTGACGAGGCGCTCCATCTCCTCTGCCGAACGGCCACGCGATTGCGCGATCACTTCGACAATCGCCGGTGCGGGGTCGGGATACGCTTCCACGTTGACGTTTACGAAGGCATAGCCGCCGACGGCCGCCAGCGCAATGGCCAACAGAACCACCACGAGCGGATTGCTGACCGACCAGTGGATCAGTTTGGCTATCATGCTTGCTCTCCCGACCGCTCACTTGCCGAGACGGTTCCCCGGCGACTTCGTAACGGAAACTTCACTTCTGTTGCGTGAGCGCCGCCTTCAGCTCGAGCGCGCCCGCCGCCACGACTTCCTCTCCCTCGTGCAATTCTTCGTACCCGCTTTCGCGCTCGGCCTCGCTCAGCGCACTGTGGATACGGACGACGTCGTGGTACCGTCGGGCGACGAGCACCCGACGGGCCACGTAGCGAAAGTGCTCGTCGTCGACCCGCACGAGTACCACGCTTTCGTTGCCGTCTTCGACGAGGGCACGCGTGGGAATTTCGACAATGTCGGGGTGCTCGGGGATCTCGATCGCCGCCTTGATGAATTGGCCCGCGAAGAGTCCGCCGCGCGGGTTCTCGATCTTGCCAAAGATCAACGCCACGTGTTCATACGGATCGATGACGTCGCCCACCCGATCGACATAGCCGGAAATCGGAGCCATGCCGGGCATCGAATTGACCGTGATCGTCCAGGGAATGGGCCGCGGGACCTGTTCGAGGTATCGCAACTCTTCTTCGTAGACACGGGCCACCACCACGAGCCTGGACAGATCGGCGATTTTGAACAAGTCGGCGTCCGTGTCGACAATGTCCCCTTCTACCACGTTCTTCTCGACAATCGTCCCATCGCGCGGTGCGACGATGGCGACCCGCGCCCACTCGTTCTCCATCGGAATGTTGCGGCCGCCCTGTTCCTTGTGCAACCGCTCTGCCTCCCCCGCAACTTTTTCGATCTCCTGTGGTGTCAGCCGCCAGCTCAGAAGCGTCATACGGGCCTTCTCGACGGCGATCTCGTCCTGTTCGACCGTTTGCTCAGCCTCGCGTAGCGATCGCGGCGGTATCGTGCCTTCTTTGTCCATCTGTCGATACAGCTTGAGGTTTTGCCGATCGACGCGCAGGCGGATCAAGGAGGAAACCAGTTCGCTCTTCTTCTCGCCCAACTCCTTGCTCCATAGCACGCCCAATTCGCGCCCTTTGAGCACGCGGTCCATAAAACTGATGTCGCGCATGGTCTTTACGGTTTCGGTCGACAGCGCGGCGTTGGGCTCCTCGATCTGGGACAGTTCGATTATCTGGCCGGGAAATCGGGCATGGACGTGCATCAACCCATCGGGGTCGAAGTTGAGCTGCCCACGCAACTCAAGTTTTCGAGGCCGGGTCGGACGCGTCACCTTCGCCGTCCGGATTCCGTTCAGCTCGACGACGCGCGGCAGCACTTCGATGTAGGGAGAGACCTGCGCCGCATCGATGGCCACCGTCTCTTGTGCTGCGTGGCCGTGTGAACGGTCAGACCAGAGTCGAGCCAGACGAGGCCAGGCGAGGACAATGGCCACGCCGCAGACCGCCACCAGCACAACGCTGAAAAGAATGCCCAGAACGCGCTTTCTCATAGAACCGCCGGACGTCGCTGTCCGCCTCGCTGGGTTTCCGCCGCGGCGGCTGGATGAGCAAGCCGCTACCGTTGTGCTGGATTCGCCTGTGGCCGCGTCCCGGTACGATTAGGGCGTGATGCGTTGTAGCGGTGAAGATGGAGTGAGCAAGCGCGCCCGGAAAACGTTGCCTTTCCCTAAACCTACAACCGTCCTGGGATTGGGGCAAGCGAGCGACCGGTCCGCCGAGCAGCTTGACAGGAACTTTACAGCGGCTGACAGAACCGTGAAGCCGGAGCGCCGTGGGCGAAAAATCGGCGGTGAAACGCCGATTTTTGTGAAGCTCGATCCGGTTTTGTCGGTTGCTCTTGAGCTTTCTCGCGTTTCGGCCCGCGTCAGCCAAAACTTGAAGATTTTTCTGCGGAGGAGCAAACGTCGCCCATAGGCCATAAATCGCTCAACCCGTCTTATCGCAGCAACCGATAAGTCTGCCGCACTGTGCAGATATTTTGACGAGGGTGAGTAAGTACCTTTGGCACCCGGGCCCCCCTCCCGCTACCGACAACCGTGTCGGCCGCGCGCTCTTTCCGCGAGCGCCGCGGTGATTACGCTGCTTTGCGCGCTGGCGCCGTGCCTCACCGGATGTCAGACGACTTGGCGCCGGGGTAGCACCGACGAAGCCGCCTCGCCAACGAAAGCACCTGAATCGGCGAGTTCCCCATCGACTCGGGCGCCGAGCAATGCTCCATTTCCACAGCCGCCAGTCGGGGGAGGTCCCGCGCAAGGTCAGACAGATTCACGGGTTCTAACATCCCCGCCGGGGCCGGTCTTGCAAGCGGCCCGCGCAAGACTGCCGACCGCGACTGGGCCACAGGGACAGAGATACAAAACCGTGGCCGGCCAACGCGGTCCGGGGCCCGCGGGAGACCGCAGTCGACCGCCGGCCGATGACGACGATCCGGGCGAAGGCGTCTATGGCCGTCGCCTGAACCTGCCGGCGACGATCCCCGGTGCGCAGGCTCCGCAAATCCACCTGCCGGCCTATGATCCGGAACATCCGGAGGCCCGCAATCATATCGTGGACCTGCTCTTTCCCGACTTGCCCAAGATGTGGCCTTTGCAACTGCCCAAACCGACCGCGGATCGCCCGGCGATGAGCTTGCGCGATCTGCAGGAATTGGCGCTGCAATACAACCCCGCGATGATCCAGACCCGGGCCAATGTGAATTCGATTCTGGGCGACGCCATCCAGGCGGGAACCTATCCTAACCCCATGTTCGGTTACGAGGCCGATACGGTCGGTTCATCGTTGAATCGAAATTATCAGGGCGTCTATTTCTCGCAGTGGGTCGTCACGGCCAACAAGCTCGGGTTGGCGCAAACAGTGGCCAATGTCGACGTGATGAATGCGCAACTACAAGTGCGCAAGATGCGGTTTGAGGTATTGTCGCAGGTCAAGGCTGCCTACTTCGCGCTCCTCGTGGCCGAGGAGAATCTGATCGTCAGCGACGCGTTCGTACGGCTCGTGGAAGAGGTGTACCGCATCAAACGGTCACGGGCCAAGGGAGACGCGGCGCCCTATGAGCCGGCGCAGTTGCGAGGCCTTGCGAACCTGGCCCGTACTCGGCTGATCAAGGCCCGGAACAATTACGTGGCCGCCTGGAAAACACTCGCTGCCAGGCTCGGTTTGCCCGAGATGCCCCCTACGGCGGTCCACGGACGCGCCGACATGCCCGTTCCGGTCGTCACCTACGAAGCCGCGCTGCGCCGCATGCTCAGCGTCCATCCGGACATCATCGTGGGGCGAAACATGCAGGTGAAGGCTCGCAATGCGCTTAAGCTCGAAGAAGTAAGACCCATCCCCGATGTGTTCGTGTACGGAACCTTCCAAAAAGATTTCACGACTCCTGGGGCGCGTTCGACCAGTTACAACACCCAGGTCGGAGTGCCGCTGCCGCTCTGGAACCGTAATCGGGGCAATATCCTCAGTGCGCAGGGCGACCTGGGACAGGCCGTGCAGCAGCGCCGACGGGCGCAGGTCGAATTGACAGAGAAGCTGGCCGGCACCTTCGCGCTGTACGAAACGAACCGTTTTCAACTCCAGATGTTCACGGACCACGTGTTGCCCGACTACGCCCGCGCCTTTCGCGGCACGTATGAGAGGCACAATACGGAACCCAACCAGGTGGGCTTCGAAGACGTGATCGTGGTGTTGCAGAACCTGCAAGATGCCGTCGCGGACTATATCGATGCACTCGGCGGGCAATGGTCGACGGTGGCCGATTTGGCGAATTTGATGCAGACCGAAACCTTGGAGGAAATGAATGCGATCGGCGGCGGCCAATCGGCGCCGGGGCCCCAACCGATACCGCCGCCCGGACCGGAACGAGTGCCGCTCCCTCCGGCCGAACAGCGCCCGCCCCTGCCACAGCGACAAGGAGCACGCCGATGAACCGCCTCCTGTCGTCGCCAAGCCGAGCCACGGCGGTTTTGCCGATCGCCCTCGCTCTGTTGTGGATGCTGACCGAGGCCGCCTTTGCGGCGCCCCCGGCGAACGGCCAAGTGCGGTTTGCCTCAGCGCCGCAAGTCGTGGAGGAAACGGCGCTGGAAACCCCAGCAGGAAAGTCGCCGTTCACAAACGACATGGACGACGGCAGCGAACTCTCATTCCGCACACCAGCACCGATCGAACAGTATCTCGGTGCTGTGCCGCCGCCCGATCCTCCGCCGCCGCAATGGGGTTCACTCGATCAGCCGCTCCCGCAGCCACCCGAAATCCCGACCTACAACTATCTGATATCTGCGCCGCCGCGCGGTGCGATCCAGCCATGGCCCAAGCCCTACGAACGTCCCATCGACGATCCGGATCAGTTGCTGTTCGACCACGACCGTATGAACATGCCGATCGACCTCTATCGGCCCGACGGTCTGGCGCCACCCGGCGTCACGGGCGACCATACGCTCAAGACCGGCCGCGCGCTGTTTAGCTATCGCTATAGTGTCGTCGGCTATCAAGCCAGCCTGATCGGCACTCACTTGGCCACGGCCGGTCGCGTGTTGCAGCAGTTCAACAACGCACCTCAGCAAATGTACAAACAACAACACCTCATGTTACTGGAGTACGCGCCCACCGACGACCTGACGATGATGGCGCAACTGCCGATCCAGGAAAACAGCATCAACTACCTGACCAGCGCTGGGAACACCGTTCATGATGCCAATACGCAGATCGGCGACATCTCGCTCTGGGCGCTCTACGTCCTCAAACGTTGGAAGAACCAACAGATCCACGCCAATTTCGGCATGAGCATACCCACGAACCTGGTCCAGACCGACAATCAGTTTTCTGTACCTGGCTCCGTGCACCTCTCCTACCCCATCCGCATCGGTTCGGGGAGCTACGAATTGCTGCCTGGCCTCACGTACCGCGGCCAGACCGAGAATTGGACCTGGGGCGTCCAATCGATTACCACGATTCCCCTAGGCTTCAATCGCTATCACTACGAGTTGGGTAACCAGGTTGACGTCAACGCTTGGGGTTTTCGGCGTCTCAGCCAACGCTTTGCCGCCTCGGCACGCCTGCACGGCATGGCATGGGGCAATATCCGCGGCATGGATCCCAATCTCACTCCCACGCTCGTCGAAACCAACGCTCCGAGCCTGCAAGGCGGCACGCGCGTCGACTTACTCTTTGGCGGACAGTTCTACATCCCGTGGGTGCGCGTACCAGGCAACTGGTTCTCGATCGAATCCGGTTTTCCCATCTACCAGAACCTCCACGGCCCCCAACCCCGCGCCACATGGCTCTTATACGGCGGCTGGAATATGATGTGGTAAGACGTTCCCTGCCCGCACGGTGGTCACCCATTGGTAGGTCTCGGTAGCACACTGGCTCCGTTTCCGGAGGCTTGCTTTCAAACCGGACGTGCAGATTTCCCGCATCCGGCTTACCGATGGTCTTCTCATGCGCTACTGAGGCGCGGCTGTTTGGCCGCGCCTCATTTTTTTCCTAACCCATTGGCCGAAGCGGGGATCGAACCCGCACGGTGGTTACCCACCACAGGATTTTAAGTCCTGTGCGTCTGCCAGTTCCGCCATTCGGCCTTTTACGTGTTTTTCAGCGTTTTTTCGTCGTTTGGCCTCTTGCCTTGTACAGAATGATCTTGAGGGTTGGGTTGCTGCACAGAATATAGCCGGAGGCATTTGCCGTGGCCAGAACGCCGAAGCCGTGGTGGTTCTCGCAGGTCATGCGACGCGCGGCAGCACGGGCGGTACAATAGCGGGGAAGGACCCTGACATGGAAAATATCTCTGACCAGCCCCGACCCGGAAGTGCTCGCACGGGTTCGGAAACGCGTCGAGGAGTCGAAGGGCGGAGTGTTCTTCGTCGTTGGTCAAGTCAAACCCTTTAGAGCCGATCCGAAAACCTGTTGGTGAGTCGAACCATTACTGTCGCAACATCGGTTCTCGGATAGGCTCTTAATCCTGATGATCCGGAGAATTATCCGGAATGGGGAGGGCTTTCTTTGCCCGTCACCTCCGAGTCAGGAGGAGGTTGACCGCATGGCTGCTGAACGGCGGGAAAAAGAAAACGCCCCGCCTTCCGTGGCGGCGCAATCTGCTAGAGACGCAGATGTTTTAACCGAGGTCGAGGGCCAGCCGCGTTCCTTGTCACGGGTCCCGAGGGCTCTCGCCTCGTTTTTTCGAGGAACTCGCTGAGCTGCTCTTCGCTGATGCGAATCGCAGTGCCGATCTTGTAGTGGCTGATTCGGCCGCGTTCCACGAGTTCGTACATGGTGCCACGACTCGGCTCCGGGGGACATGCGACGACGGCACGTCAAGTCTCAGTCCGGCAGGGGAAGTTGTTGTGCAGGTAGACGATTTCGCTGACGCGAATGAATTTAGCACGTGACCATCGAGCTGCAAGCTGTCCGGAGGGCCTGTCCAGAATTCAGTCCAGAATCCTTATGCGGTAGTGGCTCAAAATCACCATTGAGCCATTACCACGAATGCATTTGGATGGCACTTCGGAACTTTTGTGTGTAGAAATGGGACGTGCGCGCAATCTCCTGTGTATGGAGCGTGCCATGCCGGATTCGAGCGATGACACCAAGGAATTGCTGTGCCGTATTGGCCAGGGTGATCAGCGTGCGCTCGGTGCGCTCTTCAATCGACATCGCGCGCGTTTGCGGCGCATGGTTGAACTGCGCATGCACCGCAAGCTTCACGGCCGACTCGATCCGTCCGACGTGCTGCAGGAAGCCTACTTCTGGGTAAGCCGTTCGGTCGCGGACTACCTGCGCAATCCGAATATCCCTTTTTATCTCTGGCTACGGTTCATCACTGCGCGCCGTCTGCAGCACCTCCACAGGCACCATTTGGGGACAAAGATGCGCGACGCGGGGATGGAAATCTCCCTCCAACGAGGCGCCCTGCCGCAGGTCAGCTCCGCGTCGCTCGCGGCGCAATTGCTCGGTCGATTAAGCACGCCGAGCCATGCGGCCATGCGCGCCGAACTTCAGCTCCGCGTGCAGGAGGGCCTCAATAGAATGACGCCGCTCGACCGCGAGATCATCGCCCTGAGGCACTTTGAGCAAGTCTCAAATTCCGAAGCGGCGCAGATTCTGGGCATTACCGAGGCTGGGGCCAGCAATCGCTTCATCCGCGCCCTGAAGCGTTTGAAACAGATTCTGACCGATGTCACGCCCGGGATGACGTTGCCCGAAGTTCTTCCTCCAACAGACTCAACGCCATGAGCGAGTCTGGTCTCGGCCGAAATCCCCTGGAGCAACTGGCCGACGACTTCTTGTGTCGCTACCGCCGGGGCGAGCGCCCCTCAATTAGCGAGTATGCCCAAAAGCACCCCCAACTTGCCGACGAGATTCGCGAAGTCTTTCCAACCTTGGCGCTCGTGGAACAGGCGGGCGATGCGGAGGCCGCTGATAGGAACTGCCGGGCGCTAATCGCCGACGGCGCGATTCCGACGGTTCTCGGAGACTACGAGATTCTGCGAGAAGTCGGCCGTGGTGGAATGGGAGTGGTTTACGAAGCCATACAGCTTTCTTTGGCGCGTCATGTCGCGCTGAAGGTATTGTCGCGCGAGGCTGCTGGAAACCTCGTGCGCCTGGAGCGGTTCCGTCGAGAGGCCCGCTCGGCCGCGCGACTTCACCACACGAACATTGTGCCGGTATTCGACGTCGGCTCTTGCGCGGGCAGCCATTTCTACGCCATGCAGTTCATTCAAGGCAATTCCCTGGACGCCGTGCTTGTCGAGCTCGCGCGTCTGCGCAGCGGCACGCCAGGACAGGGCGAATTCCGTGCGGCGCTGACCCTGGCGACGGCTTTTGCCACTGGCCAGTTCAAGGGAAGCGCCGAAGAACCTCCTAGAGCGGAAAGCCGCATGCTGCCTCAAGCCGCTCGATCCGCGCCCACGGTCGACATGCCTGCCGATGAGGCCACGCCCCTCAAGGGCAAGAATCGACCGGCGGCCAATTCAACGGTTGGGCCTTCGAGTGAATTCACGACGCAGACCAGCGCGCCCTTCTATCGCAGCGTGGCGCGCATCGGACTGCAAGTGGCTGAGGCACTCGCCTACGCACATGAAAGCGGTGTACTCCACCGTGACATCAAGCCGGCAAATCTGCTGCTGGACCAGCAGGGCAACGTTTGGGTGACTGACTTCGGCCTGGCCAAGGAGGATGACGACGCGTTGACGGAAACCGGCGACTTCGTCGGTACTTTGCGCTATATGGCGCCGGAGCGGTTCGACGGGTTCTCGGATGTGCGCAGCGATCGCCTCCGGCGCCTCCGACAACCACTTCGTCGTCCGTGGAGATCACCAGTATGCTTCCGCCGGCGCCTACATCGTGGATGTGACCGTCAACGACAACGTACACAATCTTGCGTCTACGGCCGAATCGAATCTCACCCGTCTCCCCGGCAATCAAACGGACGGTACGATTGCGATCGATCCCCTGGATTCGAGCCGCTTGATCGCGGTGTCCGCCGAAGAGGGAACCGGCCTTTTCGAGGCTACAAGCAGCGACGGCGGCGTCACCTGGATGGGGCAATCCATCGCCGCTGGCGGCGCAGACGGATTGCCCGTCGCTGGCGGCCAACCCCAGGTGGCCTATGACAAGTTCGGAAACGTCTATCTCGCTTACGTCGACGAGGCCAGCAACTACGTTGTGGTGGCGCTGAGTTCCGACGGAGGCCAGTCGTTTTCCACCTTGGATACGTTTTTCGGAGCCGGGGGCGTCTCTCGCCCATTGCTCGCCACGGGACCAGGACCTAACGGAGCGGCTAGTCTTTGGCTGGCCTATCTGCAGGGCTCCCAAATCGATGCCACGGGTACAGACGCCGATTCGCTGGGAGTGGTCGGCGTCCTCAGTCAACCTCAAGTTGCTGCCGGGGCGGGGCCGAGCGAAACCATTGGTCTAGGCGGTCTGGCCGTGGGGCCAACGGGACAGGTGCTGCTCACCTACCAAACCCAGACCGCGTCCTCCGGGCCGGCCACGATCTATGCGGTCGCGGACATGAGTGGCCTTTCCGGTAGCTTTGCTTCGCCGTCGCCCGTCGCGCAAACCAACGTCGGCGGCTCCTTGGCGATTCCGCCGCAAGCAACGCACACCGTCAGCGCCGGCGCCAGGTTGGCCTGGGACCTGAGTGGCGGAGCCAACAACGGACGCGTCTATCTCGTCTACACCGATTCCGCCACTGTCGGCAGTCCGGCCACCAGGATTTTCTTGCGTTCGTCCTCCGACAATGGCAAGACATGGAGCAATCGCGTGCAAGTGAGCGACGACACGGGCAATAGCAGCGAATTCATGCCCAGTATCGCCGTCGATCAGGCGGATGGTGACGTAGCCGTAGCCTGGTACGACGCCCGGGGTGACGCCAACGACGTCACCACGCAGTTCTTCGCCGCGGCCAGCATCAACGGCGGGCAAAGCTTTTCGCCGAATGTCACCGTCGGTCTGGGCAACTCCGACGCCACGAACGGCAGCTTGAATTCCTACGGCCAACAGAACCAGTACGGTGATTACACCGGTCTCGCGTTCAATGCCGGCATCCTCTACCCCGCCTGGGCCGACAACACGACAGAGTTAGGAGGCAACCCCGACCTGCCCCAGTTCGACCTGGCGATCGCCCGGCCGGCGGTGGCGCACATTGCGGATTTGCCCCTGACGGCAAAAGCCCTTGATATCTCGGCGGACGTCAAGGATGAAGGGGGGAGCTTTACGGCCAACCTAGCGACCTTTATGGATCCTGACCCAAACGCGCAAGCCAACTTGTACACCGCCACCATCGACTGGGGCGATCCGGATCCAAATACGGGCGCCGCCGACACGACGTCGGGCACGATCATTTCCAACGGCGGCGGCACGTTTACCGTCCGCGGCACGCACTTTTATATGGCAGCCGGCATCTACACCATCACCATTACGATCAACGACGAGGGGGGCGCGTCCGCTAAAGTTACCACCCCCGCCACTATCTCAGACGCGCCGTTGAAGCCGGGGGGCGGCGTGGCGTTAACCGCTTACGTGGGCCAGCCCATCCAAGCGATTGTCGGCACGTTCACCGATAGTGATCCCAACGGTGCGCCCGACGACTACTCCACCACAATCGACTGGGGAGATCAGCAGCAATCGAATGGCATTGTAACGTTTGCCGGGTCCGCCTCGTTGACCTACGACGTCTACAATTCAAGCTTCTACACATTTGGAAACAACGACCTGTTGGACGACAACCTGCCATATCTCATGTCGATCAGCCCTCAAGGACTGGTAACTCCGGAGGTGCCAGTCGACGACACATATTACGGGGGCCTGGCGTTTGACCCCAACAGTCAAGACGAGGCTCTCTACGCGATCAGCAATGCGCCTAGCGGCGTCTCCACGCTCATGCGTCTCGATCTTACGACCGAAACGTTCTCCCCTGTGTCAGTTCTCGGTGCCGGATTCACCGGGGGGCTGACGTTTAATGCCACCGACGGTAATCTCTACGCCATCTCGGGCAGTGGTTCGACCTGGCAACTGGACGAGATCTCGCCAGGCAACGGGTCGGTCAGCGTGTTGGGGTCATTGGCACCTCCGGGCCGACAGGCCGCGTTTGACTACACGGGACTCTCCTTCTCCGGAGATGGCAAGTTGTACGCGGTCGGCAACGACTCCGACGGAAATTCGACGCTCTACGAAGTGGATCTCACCACCCCTCTTTCCGTAACGCCCCTGTTCTCGCTTGGAAATGACTTGGTTACTCCCCCCTCAACCCAAGAAGGATTTACGGGAGGTCTGGCCTACGCCCCGCTCGGAGTGCCCACCCAATTCGCGGGCGATCTGGTGGGCATATCTGAAGACGGCAGCGGTACGACCTACTTCAATACGATCGACCTCTCCGGGACTGTCTCCACGGCGTTTGAAGTGTCGGTTGCCGGCTCACCGGGTCAAACCAAGGCGGGATCCGGGGACTTCACCAACGGTTTTAACGTCATCGGCACGCATACTTATGGCCAGCCGATCGTGGCCAGCCTTACGGTCGGAATCACGGACATCGAACCTTCCCCCATTCCCGACAGCGTTCCGCGAAGCACTGCCACCGATGTTGGCACCATTTACGTCGGTTATCCGCCGCCCCAGGCATTGCCGGCAACGCAAGCGTTTACCGAATTCCAGGGCGTTCCGACCGGGACCTTGGCTCTTGCTGCCTTTACGATTCCTGCCAGCGCGGCAACTGCGTCCGGCATGAGCAGCGCCACCATCGAATGGGGTGACGGTTCCTCTGACAGCGGCACCATCGTGCTATTCGACGGAGGCGACACGCTGCAAGTCAGCGGCAGCCACACCTACGTCCAATCCGGTATCTTTCATCCGACGATCACGCTAACCGACAATCAAGGGGCAACGGGAACTGCGACCGCGACCGTCAATGTCGCTCCCGACGTGACCTCGCGCGTCAAAGTGATTGACCTTGGCGGACCATTCAACCTGAACGGGGAATTCCATCAGCAGATCGAGGTGCAGTTGAACACGAACGGCACTACCATTCCTCTCCCACTCTATGTGGAAATCGAAAACCTGCCCGCCGGGGTAACCGTGACCAAGGCCAACGGCACGATCGACGGCCATCCCGAGATCGAAATCGACAGCTCGCCCAACAAGTTGAACGCCATGGCCAACTTGGAGATCAGCGATCCCAGCCTGATTCCAATCAGTTTTACTGCGAACGTCTTCGACGGCCCGGGAGGCACCACGGTGGATAACAGCGTCCAGCTCACGGCGTTACCGGTAACGGCCGTGGCCGGACAGGTTTTCGATGGGTCCGTGGCCAGCACACCCATCTCCTTGCTCACGTTGCCGAACATCGCCAACGACACCTTCAACATCGACTGGGGTGACGGGACTTCGTCGGCCGGCACCGTCCTCACCAGTGGTTTTTATATCGAGGGGCGACATACCTACGCCCACGCTGGGCGATTTCCCTTGAGCGTGAGCGTCGATGGGCCGGATGGGCCGCTCTTCGCCTCGGCCACAGCCGCCGGCTTCGTGAACGTCGACGGGCCGATCGTCTATCATGTCACCGTGGACACATCGAGTTTGTCGGGAACGGCCGGCTTTGCCGATTTGCAGTTCAACCCGGGCGGTTTGCCCGACGCCCAGCCAGCCGATATCTCGATTTCCAATTTTGTGGTCACCGGGGGAACGCTTGGCTCGGTCACGGTAGCCGGCGGCGGGTCGGGTTCGCTGGCCGGCACGGCGGATCTTCAAAACAGCGCCATGCTCAACGAGGTTCGCCAGGCGATCACCTTCGGCACCCGGATCAGCTTTGACGCTCAGGTCAGCGGCGATGTCCTCACGAATGCCTCCGACGGCCTGTTCGGCAGCAGTTTTTCTCTGCTGCTTCTCGGCTCCGATGGCATGACTCCGCTTGAGACCATCGATCCGGGCGGCAGCGCACTGCGCATCGTCGTCACACCTGACGGCAGCACGGCCAGCGAAAACTATCCCGCCCAGGCGAGTAGCGCCCCGGCAGCGGCCGCGGTGGTGCAGGATATTGCCGTGGTCAACGACGCGCCGCCGGTGGTCGCCGGCTTGCCGCAGACGTTGACCGAGTTCGCCAGCATTAGCACGGGCGAACTGACGCTGGCCAGCTTTTCGGTCGCCCTGAATGTCGATCTGCCCCAAGACACCTACACAGCGACCATCGATTGGGGCGATGGATCGTCGGATACCGTCGGCAACGTGGCCTTGACGGGCGCCACGCTTTCCGTCAGCGGCAGCCACCTTTACGCCACGGCTGGCGACTTTCAAGCCACGGTGACGGTCAGCGATCAGCTCGGCGACAGCGGCACTCAGACGTTCAGCGCCCAGGTGCTGGGCGACGTGACCGACCGCGTTCGTATCGAAAGCTCCGGCCTGATCTTTAACCCGGCGACCGGTCTGTATGTCGGCCATATAACCTATACGAACACGAGCAGCTCCGCGCTCAGCGGACCACTGCCGATCGTACTGGAAAATCTGCCGGCCGGAGTGGCACTTGCCAACGGGGCGGGCACGACGGGCCCCGGCGGCGAGCCGTACCTGAAGGACACGGCCGCGACGGTCGCTCCGGGCGAATCGCGCGATGTGTTGGTCCAATTCAGCGATCCATCGGGCACGCCAATCAATTACGCGCCGGGCGTTTTCGACCCGCCTCCGCCGCCCTATCAATTTGGCCCCGCGATCACGACGCCAACCGCATTCGCCGAGCCGGGTATTCAAGAACCAAGGCACCTCCTCACGGGGGACTTCAACAACGATGGCAAACTGGACTTGGTCGTGTACACAAGCTACGGCGTGGAGCTTTTTTTGGGGGCCGGCGACGGCACCCTGACACCGGCGCCCGACGAGCCTCTGATCAACAATGTAGACATTCTCAGCACTGGCTTTGACTATTTCACCGAGGGTATCGTCGACGTTGAAGCCGGCGATTTCAACGGCGACGGCAACTTGGACTTGCTCGTCGTGCTCCCCGGCGCCGTGGAGGTCTACCTGGGCGACGGTACGGGCCGGTTCAGTCTGGCGGCCGGGGCTGTTACAGAACCGACTGCGAGTTTTAGTAATGGCGGCGTATTAGGCGTCTATGTAGGCTTTGGAGCGGATGAGGCGAACGCGGCGGTGGCCGACTTCAACCACGACGGCCATCTCGATGTGGCCGTCGAGTACAACAGCTATGTGGGGAGCGAACAGATCGATAACATTTGGGTACTTCTGGGTGACGGAAAGGGCGGGTTTGTCCAGACGCCCATCGTGCTGCCGACGACAAATGATGTGTATGACCAACCTCTATCGCTGCTGGCGGCAGACGTCAACGGAGACGGCAATGCCGATGTCGAAGTCGGAGAAACGAACCAATTGCAAGTGTTCCTCGGTGACGGCTCAGGCGATTTCGTCGAGGCCAAGGGTTCGCCGGACATTTCCACCACTTATGGCGTTGGTTCGATCCAGGCGGCCATCAATCCCGCCGGTACTGGACAAGACCTGCTCGTCGTCCCAGGTAATGGAGTGTTTATCCTCTCGAATGACGGCAGCGGCACATTTGGACAACCATCGCCGCTCGAGGACTTTAGCGACCCCGTGGGAGCAGGCCCAAATGCGGCGGTCGCTGATTTCAATGGCGATGGAAAGCCCGATATAGCCGAGTTGGTCGGTAACGGCGGCGGCGACCCGTTTCTGAACAATGTGCACGGCTCCGACGCTCCCTGGGGCGTGTTTTTGGCACTCAATAATGGCGATGGCACGTTCCAGGTGCCGCACGGAACCGGCACCATCCCCAGCGGTGATTTCTTGCCGCTTCCTGATGTTACGGACGTGACGGACACGACGGAGGGGATCTACCTCGACATCGCGGCGGGCGACTTCAATGGCGACGGCCGGCCCGACATGGTCGTCCTGCAAATGGCGCCCGGGATTCCCACGGGCCCGCCGGAAAACGGTGACTACAACCCTCTGAACATCGTGGTCCTGCCGAGCCTGGGCGGCGGCACGGCCGCGCCGCTGACCGCTGCGGGAGCCAACATGACGGCCGTCGAGGGGACTCCTTTCAACGGCACCGTCGCCACGTTCACCGATGCCAACCCCAAGGGCCAACTCAGCGACTACACGGCGACGATTACCTGGGGAGACGGCAGCAGCTCGACAGGCTCGATTTCGGCCGATCCGAATGTGGCCGGACAATTCGACGTCAGTGGCACTCACACCTACGCCGAAGCGGGCTACTACCCGGTTGTTGTCTCCATCGCCTCCCAGGATGGGGCCGCGGCGACGGCCGTCGACTATGTGGCGGCGACGGCCGTCGACGGCTCGATCGAATACGCTGTCTCAGTCGATACCAGTGCGCTGGCCGGGCAGAGCGGCCAGCTCGCCCTGCAATTCAACCCCGGCGGATTGCCCGGAGCCCAGGACGCGACCGCCACGGTCTCGCGATTCACGCTCACCGCTGGCAGCTTGACCGGTACGCCGACACTTGTGGGCGGTACGTCGGGAAGCTTGTCCGCGACCGCCGTACTTGAAAACAGCGGCGTGCTGAATGAGCTAACCCAAGGTGTTACCTTCGGCACGGGCCTCACTTTCGATCTGACTTTGTCTGGTCCTGCCGTCAGCGAATCCGGCGGCGATTTGTTCGGCAGCGCCTTCGGTCTCGAATTGATCTCCAGCGACGGCCAAGCAACTTTGTTGACTGCCGATCCGAGCGGCGCGACGCTCATCGCCAATCTCAACGGCGACGGTACGTCGGAGGCATACGGTCTGCTCGCCAACAACGCGACCCAACCGATCGCGCAGCCACAGGACGTCTTCGACGCGCCGCTTACGGCGACGGCAACGACAGTGAACGGTACGGTGGGCGTCGCCTTCACCGGCCTCGTCGCCAATTTCAGCGACGCCAATTCGCTCGGCACGGTGAGCGAGTTCTCGGCCACGATCGATTGGGGCGATGGAACTTCTTCGTCCGGCACGGTCAGTGGCGCGAACGGCAGCTTTGCCGTGAGTGGCGCGCACACCTACGCGAAGGCGGGAAACGACTCCGTGACGGTGGTTGTCGGCGACGTTGACGGACAAACAGCCACGGCCGCTTCTCAAGCCGACATCATCGGCGGTTCACTCCAGGCCAGCGGTACGACGATCACGGCCACGGCCGCCTCCGCGGTCACCGTCGGCGTGGCCTCGTTCTCGGAAGTCAACGAACCCCCGCAAACGGTCTTCATGGCGACGATCGACTGGGGGGACGGCACCCAATCGCCTGGCGCGGTCAGCGCGAACGGCAACGATGGCTTCGCCGTGACCGCCACCCACGCCTACGCCCACGAAGGGACGAGGTCCATCTCCGTCACCATTGTGGGCAGCGACGGAACGACCGCCACGGCGATCTCGCAGGCCGACGTGGCCGACGCTCCGCTGGTTGCCGCTGGCGACTCCATCACCGCCACGGCCAAAGTCGCCTTCACGGGGCAAGTTGCCACGTTCTCCGATGCCGATCCCAGCGGCACCGCGGCCGACTTCACCGCGACGATCGATTGGGGCGACGGCACCTCATCGGCCGGCACGGTCGCTGCCGGCCCCAGCGGACCTTTCGAGGTCACCGGGATGCATACCTACGCGTCGGCGGGGAACGATACCATCGTCGTCGCCATTCACGACGTTGGCGGTGCCCTCGCGAGCACGACCTCCTCGGCCACCGTGATTCACGCGGCAAGCACCAGCTCGATCCAAATCGAGCCCACCGGCATTGCGGTAGTGGGTTACGCGAACACGCCACTCGATGGAATCCAAGTCGCCGCTTTCACACTCTCCGACGGCTCGACGAGCGGCAGTTTTTCGGCAAGCATCGACTGGGGCGACGGCGTAACCGATTCCGGATCGATAGTCCTCTCGGGTGTGCAGTACGTGGTATCTGGTTCGCATACCTATCTGGATCCCGGCGACTATACGCTGCAAATCGATATCGAGCCGACGGCCGTTCCGGGCATGACCGGCCTATCCGCGGCCGTCGCCACCACGGCCACAATCAGCGAGCCGTCGCAGACGGGCGGCGACGCTCCAAATTATGCGTGGATTGATAAGGTCTACCGCGATCTCTTCAATCGTCCGGCTGAGCCCCAAGGACGCGCCTATTGGGTCGGGTTTCTGGATCAAGGCCAAAGCCGCGAGGAAGTCGCTTATGCAATCGTCAAGCTCGCTTATCCGCGTGAGTTTCAGCACGATACGGTCGACCAGCTTTACGAACAGTACCTGGGTCGGGCACCGGACCCTGCCGGAATGGACTACTGGGTTGCCTTTCTGTACGACGGCGGCTCGATCGAGCAAATGTCGCTGGCGCTTTGCAGTTCGCCCGAATTCCATCAACTCCACGGAGATAGTGAGACGGACTTGCTCGATGCTCTGTATCAGGATGTTCTGGGCCGCGCCCCTGATTCCGCCGGGGAGGCGTATTGGGAGGAGCAAATGGCAAATGGCATGTCTGAACTCGCAGTGACGGCCGCCATTTTTGGAAGCGATGAGTATTTGCGCATCCGGGTCAACGCCCTCTACGAACAGTTCCTGGATCGTCCTGCCGACCCGACGGGAGCTGAATACTTCGCCTCGCAACTTGCCAACGGGACGCGAGACGAGGTCATCATCGCCCAGTTACTTGCCTCCGACGAATACTATCAAAAGGCACAGCTCTGAGCAGCTTTTCGAGCGTCCAGGCGCCGAGTGCGGCGGTCCCACACGCCCCCCGCAGGATGCGCCGGACGAAATTACGCGCTTCGGTGTCGCACCGCCGTTAAAACCCGCGATGCCGCTGGCTTGCAGGCAACGCCACGCGTTGGACCTCGAAATGCCTCGAAGTCCGGATCCTTGCCGAACCGACCCGCTTTTTCCGTCGAGCGGAGAACGCCGATTCAAAGGACCCGGAGTTCCACAGGAGACGTTTCCCGCCGCTCATCAGCCGGTGCGCGACGAACACGGCTCCGGCCGCTAACGCAACTTCGATCATAAATACCTCCTATCCGCGAGAGTGGTAGGAGAGCACGACTGCCCGCGACTAAACGGTCGTGCTCGGGGTGGTGACTTCAATCAGTACGATGCGCTGGGGCATGCTTTTCGTAACGAGAGATCACCGCATCGCGTGTCCGCAACACTCATCCTGTGCTAAGCTGCCCCTTGTCGCACCGTTCCCCGTGCAAGAGGCAAAACGAACGTGTCAGGCACACAAGCCCGCGCAAAGTTCCCCACCCGACCGATCTCCGAAACATTTCTCGATTTCGCTGAGCCGCTCTTGGCCCCGCTGGGCCCTGCGGCCAGCGAATAGGAAATGGAAGGCGCCTTGCAAATCGCCTTCACCGTTTGGAACTCCGTGGTTTATGACGCCGCGCAGGGAGGTAGCCGCTGGGTGAGCCAAGTACGCAGCTTGGCTGGAAAGGATCCCGATTCCGGCGTGCTCATGCTCGTCGAGCACATGATTGCCCGCAAACACAGCCTCTTCGGCGACGACCAGCGATTGATCGGCGAATACAAATTCGTCCGACGTCGCGGAGCACTGCGGCTTCGCGCTGAAGCTCGGAGCCCCTATCGATAATCCCGCCGCTACAGGGCGAATGGCCGCTCACAAGCTACAGCGCCGGCAGCGAGCACCGATCAGCCGCGGCGCCCAAAGACAGGATGGCGATTTGTTGACGGTAACGCGAAAGAAGGATTTGAACCGCGCATCCGTAATGCGCGCCTTCAACTTGACAAGCTCAAGGCCGAGGTGCAAACGAAGGAACAGTTGCAGGTTCAACTCCGAGACATGCGCCAGGTGATCGGCCAGCTTGAGCTTCTCGTCGACACAGTGCCGGGCCGCCTTGGTAGCGCGGACTCCGCGACGCAACGGCAGCTCATCTCCACGCTTGTCGAGCGGGTCGAAGTCGGCAGCGACGACGTGCGGGTTGTATATCGGGTCGGTTGCTGCCCTTTTGAACTTTCATCATTCGGGGGGGGCGGTGGGGGTCGGCAGAATTATTAGAGGCGTCGAGGGGCTACCCGAGCCACCGCTGCAGGGACCGCGACGATGCTCGATCATCGCCTCACTTCCTTCTATACCCCGCTCCGGATCGGTACCAAAGCGATAAACCTTCGTGGCACGATGCCACGACCCTCTTCGCAGGATGCCGTTCACCACTGGCTAACAATCGACCGCCAGTTCGCGGTGAACCACTATAGGTCTATGGCCTGACTCAATTAGTGCGAGAGCCGGGACTCGAACCCGGATGGGTTTCCCCACTGGATCCTAAGTCCAGCGCGTCTGCCAATTCCGCCACTCTCGCGTGATGCTTAGTTGGACAGTGCCGCTGTCCAATTAGCTGACGTGGAAATGACGTTTAAGTCTTTAAAACTGCGGGACTTCACGATGTTTCCCGCCTCACTGCCGCATTATAGCGGCATTGGCGTGACAAGGCCAACGTGTGCAGAAGAATTGCAGAAGTTCGTCACAATCACCGTTGAGCCCCACGGGGGGCCGCCGAGCGAGGAACGATAGCGGGGCCGACAAAATCGCCTCGCCGCAGGCGAGGCCGTCAACGCCCCGTCGGGCCTGCCGTGAGGGCCAGGGCAGCGCACAGGCGAGCCAGGGGTCCCGTGGGGATTAACGGGCCGCGTTCGTGGTCACCGTCACTGATTCGTTCGTCAGCCATGCCTTTACGAAACTGTCGCATGCGACGATGTTATCGCAGATCACGGTCAGTCACCGTTTACGCGCAGGCAATCCGGTCGGCGTTCGTAGTCCTTGCTGTTCCGGCGGCAGCGACCGTGCCAAGCGTTGCTGCGTTCGACTACCCAGCGTTTCCTGACCGGCGTGAATCCAGGGCTGTCTTCGGGCCGCATCTTCACTTCCGTTGTCTTGGCTCACAGTTCAAGTGGAATCGAGGGGACTGTTTTTGTGAGAGGCTTGCTACGTTGTTTTTCTGTCAGGCAACAGTGAAGAGGGTAAAGGGGGCCAGGGGGAGTAGGGGCCTCGTCTCCCCTGGTCGCCGGCACGAGGACGGCGAAAGGCCTGTTGCTGCTGATACACCTCGGCCGGCACCAGCGGATCGCCGTCCTCCTAGAGACGTCCGCCTCCACCCGCGCCACTTTCAGCGCGTGGGTCGCCTCTAACGCGCTATAACTGGGCGTCAGATGACAAGCCAACAGGTAACGGCTGTAGTAGTCGATGACCGTCACCGCGTACCACCAGCCATGACCCGGGATATGCACGTAGGTCACGTCCATCTGCCACAAGTCGTTCGGTTTCTGCGGCAATAA
>DASZTS010000139.1:0-154235 GCA_035547915.1 Pirellulales bacterium
CAGCAATGGCACGCTGACGGCCAATCTGGGCACCGTGCCCATCGGAGCGGTCGACACCATCACGGTCGTTGTGACGCCGACTTCGCCCGGATCGATCACGAACACGGCGAGCGTCTCGACCACCACCCCCAACCTCAGCACGCATACGACCGCCAGCGTGCAAACGACCATCAATCCCTCGACGAACAACGAGGCGAACCTGTCGGTCATCAAGACGGCATCGCCCAATCCCGATACGGTGGGCCAGAACCTGACCTACGTGCTCGTTGTGACCAACACCGGCGCGGCGGCCGCCGACAACGTTAGCGTCTCGGATACGTTGCCGAGCGGACTCACGTTCGTCTCGGGCAGCACCGACGTGAACGGTGTCACGGTGAACGACAACAATGGCACGCTGACGGCCAACCTGGGTACGGTGGCGGCCGGCGTGGTCGAGACCGTGACGATCGTCGTCACCCCGACGGCGCCCGGCCTCGTCACCAACACGGCGACTATCTCGACCACCACCCCGAATGCGAGCACACATACGTCGGCCAGCATCCAGACGACGATCAATCCCGCCACCAGCGAAGCGAACGTCTCGATCACCAAGACGGCTTCGGCCAATCCGGGTACGGTCGGTCAGAGCCTGACGTATACGATCGTGGCCACGAACGCCTCCGGCGCCGCCAGTGCGGCCGGTGTGACGGTCGTCGATACGCTGCCGACCGCCATCGGTGCAACGGTCACGGCGATGGACACGACGCGTAACATCAACCTGACCGACGTGGGCGGTCTGATCACCGACAACATCGGCTCTCTCGCCGCCGGCGCGTCCGACACGATCACCGTGACGGTCACGCCCACGCAGGCCGGTCTGCTGACCAACACCGCCAGCGTGACGACCACCACGCCGAACGCGAGCAACAACACCACGGCCAGTGTGCAGACGACGATCAACGCGGCCAACAACGAAGCCAACGTCTCGATCACCAAGACGGCTTCGGCCAATCCGGGTACGGTCGGTCAGAGCCTGACCTACACGATCGTGGCCACGAACGCTTCCGGCGCCGCCAGTGCGGCCGGTGTGACGGTCATCGATACGCTGCCGACCGCCATCGGCGCAACGGTCACGGCCGTGGACACGACTCGCAACGTCAACCTGACGGATGTGGCCGGCGTGATCACCGACCACATCGGCACGTTGGCCGCGGGTTCGTCCGACACGATCACGGTCACGGTGACGCCCACGCAGGCCGGCACACTGACCAACACGGCTAGCGTCACGGCCACCACGCCGAACGTGAGCAACCAGACGAGCGCGATCGTCAACACGACGATCAACCCCGCCACCAGCGAAGCCAACCTCTCGATCACCAAGACGGCTTCGCCCAGTCCGGGCGCGATCAACCAGAATCTGACGTATACGATCGTTGTGACCGACGCCGCAGGCGCGGCCAGCGCCGCAGGCGTGATTGTGACTGACACGCTGCCGACGGCCATCGGCGCGCATGTCACGGCCGTGGACACGACTCGCAACGTCAACCTCAACGTCACGGGCGGTGTGATCACCGACCACATCGGCACGCTGGCCGCGGGTTCGTCCGACACGATCACGGTCACGGTGACGCCCACGCAGGTCGGCACGCTGACCAACACGGCCAGCGTCACGACCACGACGCCGAACGCGAGCACCCAGACGACGGCGACCGTCAACACGACGATCGCCTCCACGCCGGCACAAAGCTTCTATCTCAATGGCCAGCCGGGAGACGCCAGCGACCAGACGTTCCTTACCAACCTCTATCGGGAGCTGTTCGATCGCAATCCGGACGCCTCGGGCTTCCAATTCTGGCTCAATTTCCTGGCGACCAACGGCGGCACGACCGCCAGTGGCCAGAGCAACGCCAGCACGCGCAACGAGGTGGTGCAGCTCTTTCTCAACTCGCAGGAGTATCTGACGCATTGGGTCGATAGTGCCTTCCAAGCATTCCTGAACCGGCCCACCGACCACGGATCCGAGACGTTCTTCGTGCAGCAACTCGAAAACGGTGTCAGCGAGCAAAGCGTGCTGGTCACGATCCTCAGTTCGCCGGAGTACTTCTCGCATCCTGGCCCCACCCCAGGCCAAAATGGCCCAGGCAACCAGAACGGCCAAGGTAATCAGAACAACCAAGGCAACCAGAACGAAAACAGCCAGGCCAGCAACGGTTCGCACGGGCCGGCAGCGGGCAATACGAACCTGGCCTTCGTCGACAACCTGTACGTCGAGTTGCTCGGCCGCACGGCCGACGCGACAAGCGAACAGACCTGGGTCAACGCCTTGAACAGCGGCATGCTAACGCGGGCCCAGGTGGTGCAGGGCTTCTTGAACACGCCCGAAGAGGCCCACGACCTGCTCGACGCGCCCGGTTCGACGCCCGGCGCGCCGGGAACCCCGGCCACCGGTACCTATCCGTTGGCCGTGTTGACCGGCGGCGGCTGGGACAACCTGTACTTCCAGGGCAACCTGGGCACGCTCAACGCGAGCGCGGTCGACCAGTTCATGGGCGAGCTCGAATCGAACACGGCCTGGCAGACCGTGCAAGATCAGATGCTCGACCTGCCGCAGTACTTCGATAACAACGCCAGCTAACCGGTGCCCTAGACGGCACCCGCGTGGGCCCGACGGCCTGCCGCACACTCGCGGCAGGCCGTTTCGGTTTTTATAGGGCTAAAGAGCCGCTCTTCGGGCAACCGACCAAGCCGTATCGATCTCCAAAAAAAATCGGCGTTTCACGGCCGACCTTTTGGCCATGGCGCTCCGGGTTCTCTGTCTTGTCAGCCGCTTTAGATCGTGCCGGTGGTACGGTGACGCACGGCGGTTTCGTCGGACTTGTATTCGTACTGAGCCAGCGAAACGAACTGCCCGTTCGTCGTGTCGTAGGCAAAGACTTCGCCGGTCTCGATCTTGTACACCCAGCCGTGCAAATGGAGGTCACCCAGCGCGAGCCGCGCGGCAACCGCTGGGAGCGTCCGCAGGTTCTCCAACTGCACGAGGACGTTCTCCTCGACCGCCGCCGTGATCAGCGGGGCGCCTTCCAGGTGAGCATAGTTCTCGCGCACGATGCGGCGTGTGGCGTCCGCGTGCGTCAACCAGGCAGCGACCGCGGGCAGCGAAGCGACCGTTTCGGGTTGAAGCACGCCCTTCATGGCCCCGCAGTGCGAGTGGCCGCAGATGATGATGTCTCGCACGCCCAGCCCTGCCACGGCGAATTCGATCGTCGCCGCCTCGCCGCCGCCCGACGCTGTGTTGGGCGGCACGATGTTCCCGGCGTTGCGCAGGATGAAGAGGTCGCCCGGCTTCGAGCGGGTCAGCAGGTTGGGATCGATCCGCGAATCCGAACAGGTGATGAACAGGGTCTCGGGATTCTGCCCCTGCACCAACTTCTCGAACAGCCCCTGTAACGGGCGAAAATCCTCCGTTCGGAACTGATGGATGCCCCGGATCAGCTTTTGCATGGTCCCTCGTTATCTGGACGGCTGGCCCGCAGTCGGCAACATCGAAACAAGACGGCAGCACTCGGTCCGCTTACCTACCTTAGCCGTCACCCCCCGCTTTGCGAAGATCCTCGACGTCGCCCCTCTCCGGTCGTTGACCGCGAAAGGCAACGAGCGGCGGGGATCACCTGGCCGCTAACGGGTTCACTCATATAGGTTCACAACGTATCGAACCCCCTGGTCGTATTATTATAATGCGAACCGTCTCCGGGAGGATTGGGCGGTGATCGAAGTCGAAGATCTCGAAAAGAAATATGGCGATGTGACGGCCGTCAGCCGCATCAGCTTCACGGCCGAGCCGGGCAAGATCTTTGGCTTGCTCGGCCCGAACGGGGCCGGTAAATCGACCACGATCGGCTGCATTTCCGGCCTGCTGGAACCGTCGGCGGGCCGCATCCGAGTGCTGGGACACGACGTCGTCCTCGAGCGCCGCGCCGCCCGCGAAAGACTGGGAGTTGTCCCGCAGGAATTGGCCCTGTACGAGGATCTCTCGGCCACCGAGAACCTTCGTTATTGGGGCGCGGCGTATGGTCTGCGCGGAACGCAACTCGCGCAGCGGGTGCAGGAGGTGCTGTTGGGCACAGGATTGGTCGACCGCGCCAAAGAACCCGTCAAGCGGTTCAGCGGCGGCATGAAGCGGCGGCTCAACCTCGGGTGCGGTATTGTCCACCGCCCGCGCGTCCTCCTGCTCGACGAGCCGACGGTCGGCGTCGATCCCCAATCGCGCGTGCGGCTGCTGGAGGTCGTGCGGCAGCAGGTCGAAGCCGGCACGTGCTTGCTCTATACCACGCACTATATGGAGGAGGCCGAGACGCTCTGCGATCGCATCGCCATCGTCGACCACGGCAAGATCATCGCCGCCGGCACGCTGGCCGAACTGCGCGGGATGGTCGGCGAGCGCGACACGGTCCGCCTTTCCGGCCGTTTCGATCCGGCCAGGGCGCGCGAGGCGCTGGCCCACATCGCGGAGGCCGAGATCGTGCAGGCGGAAGAAGGCGAACTGCGGCTCGCCCTGCGCGAAGCCTCGCAAAAACTCCCGCAGCTCTTCGCCGCCCTCTCGGGGACGGGGGGCGAGGTGCGCGAAACGATCGTCACCAAGCCGAGCCTGGAGAGCGTCTTCATCCACCTCACGGGCAAAGAGCTGCGAGAGTGACGATGCACTTCGTCTTGAACGCCGCCGCCAAGGACCTGCGACGTCACCTGCGCGATCCGCTCGCGCTCGGGCTCTGGGTCGGCATGCCTCTCCTGATCGGCGCGCTCTTGATGCTGTTGCTCTCCGGCAGCGACAAGGCGCCTCCGCGCCCGCATCTGCTCGTGGCGGACGAGGATGGTGGCCTGGCGGGCGACCTGCTCACGCGGGCCTTCGCCGCCGGCCAGGCTCGAACGTTCCTCGAAGTCGAACAGGCCGAGACGGCCGAAGGGCGGCAGCGCATGGCGCGGGGCGAGGCTTCGGCCCTCTTGATCATCCCGGCCGGCTTTTCGCGCGCCGTATTGCGCGACGAGCCGACCAAGCTCATGCTCGTCACCAATCCGGCCCAGCGGTTCCTGCCGCGGATCATCAAAGAGGGGCTCGATCTCGTGGTGGAAGCGATCTTCTACTTGCACCGCCTGGCCGGTCCCGAAGTTCATGAATTGCTGGCCGACCTGCCCGAGCGGGGCGGCGCATTGACGAACGACGAGATCTCGCGGCTCAGCACCTCGATCAACGACACGGCCCAACGCGCGGCCAAATACCTCTCGCCGCCGGTGATCGAGTTGGAGACCACCGTCGACCGTCCACCGGACGACACACCGCCTGGCCGGCCCGCCAACATGGCGGAGCATTTCCTGCCGGGCATCCTGTTCATGTCGCTCCTGTTCATGGCAGGAAACCTGAGCGGCGACGTCTGGCGCGAGCGCGACCTGGGGACGCTGCGCCGGGCCGCCTGCACGCCCGCTTCGACGACGGCGCTGCTCGCCGGCAAGGCGCTCGCCTCGCTGGTGGTCATCATGGTCGGAGCGGTCGTCGTGTTGGCGGTCGGCATGGTCTACCTCGACCTGCCGCTGACCAGGCTCCCCTTGGCGACCCTCTGGTCCGGGTGCGCCGGCGCGGCGTTGTTCTTGCTTTTGGTCGGCATCCAACTCTATGCCACCAGCCAACGGGCCGGCATGGTGCTCACCAACTGCGTCGTGTTCCCGCTGATGTTCCTGGGCGGGAGTTTTTTCCCGTTCGATGCGATGCCCAACTGGATGTCGATGGTCGGGCGCCACACGCCCAACGGTTGGGCGCTCGGCCGGTTGGAGGAGATCCTGCTCGAGTCCCCGACGGCCGGCCAAATCGCCGGCATGTTGGCGATCGTGCTGGCCGTGTGCGGCGTGTTGTTCTTGTTCAGCGAGCGACGCCTGCGGCGGACGTTCGTGCGAAGTTGACCCGACCCCTGACCCGTACCATGCTGCGAGACGCCTGGTTCATCGCCCGCAACGACCTGCTCCACTCGCTCCGCGAGCGGGAGACGATCTTGTGGGTCTTCGTCATGCCGATCATGTTCTTCTATTTCATCGGCACGATCACCAGCGGCATGGGGGGCGGCGGAGGCCCAGTCGGCAACGAGCAGCTCGGCGTACAAGTTGCCGACGATGCCGGATTCCTGGCCGACGAGGTCATCCGACGTCTCGAAGCGGGCGGTTTTCAGGTGGTGCGCGTCAAGAACGCGGAAGAGTTCGCCGGCAGCCCACGGCGATTGGCCATCCCGGCGGGATTCACTGAGGACGTGCTGGCCGGACGCAAATCGGTCGTCGCCTTTTCGCGGCAGAACACCGGCCCGTCGGCGGAATACGATCGCGTTCGCGTGGCGCGGGCCGTCTACACGGTGCTGGCCGACCTGGTGGTCAGCGAGACCGGCGCCGAAGAGCCGAGCCCGGAAACCTTCCAACGACTCCGCGACGCGCCGCGCAATCTGCGGCTCGAAGTGGAATCGGCCGGCGAGCGGAAGGAGATTCCGACCGGTTTCGAACAAGCAATTCCCGGCACGATGGTCATGTTCACGCTGATCGTGCTGCTGACCAGCGGCGCGGTCACCGTCATCAGCGAACGGCGGCTCGGCGTGCTGCGGCGGCTGGCAACGACGCCGATCTCGCGCGGCAGCATCATCCTGGGCAAGTGGACGTGCCGGCTCCTGTTGAGCTTCGTGCAGATCGGCTTCGCCATGGTGGCGGGCAGCCTGCTCTTCGGCATGCGCTGGGGAAGCGATCTGCCGATGGTCCTGCTCGTTCTCGCCGGCTGGGGCGGTTTGTGCGCGTCGCTGGCCCTGCTCCTGGGGAGCCTGGCATCGACGGAGGGCCAGGCGATAGCGGTGGGCGTGCTCACCGGCAACGTCTTGGGGGCGCTGGGCGGCTGTTGGTGGCCGATCGAGATCGCGCCCCCGTGGATGCAGTCGCTGGCGATCTGCCTCCCCTCCGGCTGGGCAATGGACGCCATGCACCGGCTCATCAGTTTTCGCGCTGGGGCCGCCAGCGCCTTGCCGCACGTGCTCGTCCTCTTCGCCGCGGCGTTTATCACTGCCACTATGGCCGTCCGCCGGTTCCGGTTCCAATAAAAGCCGGTGGGCGGACGGATATTACACTGGCGCAGCGGTTGCGCACATCCAGACGTCACGCTTTATGATGGTATCGGTGACGAGCCGATCGGCGGGCTCGCACGAAGTGCTGTGACACCTCAAGTGCCTCTGATGGATGAGCAGACAAGAATGTGGCTCGTTGCCGAGGTGGAGCGGCTGAAAAAGGTCGAACGGCTGCGCGTCAGGCGTCTCTTTCAGTTCTCGTTGCGGCGGATGCTCATCGTGGTCGCGTTGGTTGGTATCGCGATCACGGCTTGGAACCTCCTGCCGCCGGCCTTGCACCGACTTGCACAGTTCCTGTTCCCAAACGGGATAGGCTGATGAACCGCTGGTTTCAGTTCAGCTTGGGCCGATTGTGCGGCAGCGTGTCGCTGTGGTGCCTGGCAGGCGTCCTGTGGCGGCAATTGCACCTGGCAAGTGATTCTTCGCCCGTTTTCAACCCGTTCGCGTTCGCTGGGTTCGTCATCGCCATGGCGGTCGGCGTCGGGCTTCTGTTCCAACGGGCCGTGCCCTTCGCATTCGCCGCGTATGTGTGCCTCGTCATCGTGCCTTTCGTCGCGCTGCTTGGCGGGGTGCTGTATGTTCTCTGGTGATGAATGTTTCGGCGGGTACCAGTCTCCTACACTGGCTCAACGTGCGTTCTGGTAGAAAGGAAACCGATGCCCAGCCTTCTCTTCGCCCTGTCGCTGATCGTCACGCTCGATGAGACCGGCGAAAAACCGTCGATCGTCTTCGACAACCGCCCCGAGATGGGAGTGCCTGCGGAGGCGTTGGCCCAGATGCGCGAGCGGCCGCCGCAGGAGGCCTTTCCTGCCAAACCACGACCACAGATGTTCCACGACCTTACCGAAGGAACGATCAAGACGGTCCGCATCCGTTACTTCAACAAGGATACGTGGGCGGCCGACGAAGCGGCGCGCGACTACGTGGCCGGGTTCCTGGCCAACGAATCGCTCGGTGTCTTCGGTTTCCAGATCTGGTCCCAGGGGGTTGGCGTGCCCGAGATCGAGTGCGTGATCGAATTCACCGACGAACACCGTAAGCAACTCTTGGAAGAGCAGAAACCTTGTCTCGAAGGTCGGTTGCTCATCTGGAACACGGAAGCCTGTTTCCGCGATGCGACCGGGCGATGGTGGTTCGTGAACGCGTTCGATCATTTTCACAGGTCGCATCCCCGCGGCGATCGAAAGCTCGCCAAGCCGGTGAAAGAGAAACCGGAATAAAGCTAGCGGCGGCACAACGAACACGGCCACGCGTGGCTGAGTTGGTTCGCAACGCATACCTGCCCGCGCCGCTCGGACCGCGTTGGTTCGTCACATTCCCAGTGCTCGATCGGCCGGTTATCATCGCGTGGGGCGCCGCGATACCGGCCCTCGAAAGATTCTCGAAAAATCGTTAAGAAAACCTAACAAGCCTCGGAGATTCGCGTTATGTCTCGTACGCTGTTCGCGATCGGTCTCTTCTGTCTATCGATGCCGATCTCCCTGCTCTCGGCCGGCGAATACAACGAGGTGCTGAGCATCGGCGACAAAGCCCCGGCCTGGAAGGACCTGCCCGGCGCCGACGACAAGCAGCACTCGCTGGCCGAACTGGCCGACAAGGAGGTGCTCGTCGTGGTCTTCACCTGCAATAGCTGCCCCGTGGCGCGGGCCTACGAGGAGCGAATCGCCGAATTCGCCGCCAAGCATGCCGCGGAGGGGAGCCGCGTGGGGCTCGTCGCGATCAACTGCAACAAGATCGACGAGGACCGCGTGCCCGCCATCAAGGAACGGGTGAAGGCCAAGGGGTTCCATTTCCCCTACCTGCACGACGAATCGCAGCAGATCGGCCGCGATTTCGGCGCGATCTTCACGCCGGAGTTCTTCGTCCTCGACCGCGACCGGAAGGTCGTCTACATGGGCGCCTTCGACGACGACGGCGATGCAGCGAAAGCGAAGACGAACTACGTTACCGACGCCGTCACGGCCACGCTCGCCGGAAAGGAACCCAAAACCCGCGAGACGCTGGCGCGGGGTTGCCGCGTGCGTTACAAGAGGGTCGCGGCCGGCAAATGAGACCGCGCGGGCGGAAATCCGATCAGGCCAACAACTGCACGACCGGGTTGCCCGCGGCGACGAGCCGGTGCGGGCGCCCCTGCGAGTCGTGGATCTCGCGGTCGGCGGCGATGCCGAGTTGCTGGTAGATCGTGGCGATGATGTCGCCGGGCACGAGCGCGTCGCGTGCCGGAAACGCGCCGATGCGATCGCTGGCGCCGTACACGAAACCGCCGCGCAGGCCACCGCCGCCCAGCATCAGGCTATAGCAATAATTCCAATGATCGCGGCCGCCCTGGTTGGCGTTCACCTTGGGCGTGCGCCCAAAATCGCCCAGCACAGCCACCAACGTGCGATCGAACAGACCGCGCTCGACCAGATCGTCGACCAGGCTGGTGCAGGCCGCATCGAATTGCGGCAGCAGGGTTGATTTGAGCTTCGCGAAATTGCCGCCGTGCGTGTCCCACGTAGCGTTGGCATCGGGCGCCCAAGAGATGGTCACCACGCGCGTACCGGCTTCGATCAGCCGCCGCGCGAGCAGCACGCTCTGGCCGTAGATGTTGCGGCCGTAACGGTCGCGTATCGGGTCGGCTTCCTCGCCGATGCGAAAGGCCCGCTGGGCGGCCGGCGAAGTGAGCAGATCGCAGGCACGCTGTTGGAAGCGGTCCATGGCGTCGACCGCCGTATCGCTCGGGCGGCCTTCGGCGAGCCCGCCGCGCAATTGCCGGCGGCCCGCTAACCGCTCGGCCGGAACTTCGCCCAGCAGCGTCAGTTCGGGGACCGAGAAATTCGCCGCGTTCGGATCGTTGAGCACGAAGAGCGGGTCGTAGGCCCTGCCGAGCAATCCGCCGAAGAAACCGGGCTGCGGCGGGCCACCCGCGCCTTCCTTGGTGATGTACGGGAGTGACACGTTGGCCACCGTGGCCGACTGCGGCGGCCGCAGGGCCGCCATCGTCGAACCGATCGACGGGTAGTCGGCGGGGGCGGTTCCGACCGCCACGTTGCCATCGCCCCGATCGTGTCCGGTGAGACTGGTGTACACGGCCAGCGCGTGCGCGTTGTTCACGGTGTGGTGCATCGACCGCACGAGGGAGAAGCGGTGCATCGCGGTGGCCAGCCGCGGCAGGTGCTCGCTCACTTGCAGACCGGGCACACTCGAGGCGATCGGCTTGAACTCGCCGCGAATCCCCTCGGGCGTGTCGGGCTTCATGTCCCACATGTCGAGATGGCTCGGACCGCCATTCAGAAAGATGACGATGCACGCGTCGGCCCTCGGCGCCGGCGCGCCGCTGCCGCGCATCTCGTCGGCTTCGAGCAGCCGAGGCAACGAGACGCCCATCAACCCCAGGCTGCCCACGCGGAGTAATTGCCGTCGCGACAGGCTCGGGCCGGGGCAGGAACCAGTGCTTGCGGGTGGGTTCGTTTTCTCAGCCATCCTTCGACTATCCGCCGACCATCATCTCGCCGTCAAGCCTGCCCCGAGTAGGCAGTGTAGGCGCGCGTCCCAAAAATCGCAATGAAACATGAAAAACCGGTAATCTCGGCCTCCCGACCGCCCCATCCCCACTCGCTCGGGCGCCGAAAAAAGGCAATAATAGTGCGGTGCCGCGCGTCGATCGCCGAGCGCACCCCGCCGTAACCGCCCGCCCCGCTTTGGACACTGCTCTGAAGAAAACGCTCGGCGCTTGCGGCGCACGCGAATATGATTTCCAACATGGCGGACCCACGACCTCAAGCGACGCCCGAACTGCTCCACGAAGTGGTGTCGGTTCCTTCCGTGTCGTCCAAGCACGAACTGCCCTTGCGCGAACGTGTGGCCGAAGGACAGGAACGGATCATCGAACGTCGACGCGACCCCGTACCGACGCCGAGCAAGCGGTCGGCTCTGCTGCGATTGGTCGTTATGGCGGGGATCGTCACGGGCACCTACTTCGGCTGGCCGTGGATCGGTCCCTGGCTCACGTCGATCAGCGGCCGCAAACCGATCACGAAACCGCCACCACGGGTCACCCCCGTCGCCACCGCCGTGGTGCGCAAGGGCGATCTCGACCTCTATCTCAACGGACTGGGCACGGTCACGGCGTTCTATACGGTGACGGTCCGCAGCCGCGTCGAAGGACAGTTGACGAAGGTGCTGTTCAACGAGGGCGAACTCGTCGAGAAGGATCAAACGCTCGCCGAAATCGACCCGCGGCCGTTCGAGGTGCAGTTGGCACAGGCCCAGGGGCAGCTCGAGCGCGATCAGGCGACGCTCAAGGTGAACCGGCTCAGCCTGAATCGTTACCAAGAATTGCTCAAGACACGGGCCGTCACACCGCAGCAGATCGACGAGCAGGTGGCGCTGGTCGCCCAGATGGAAGGCGCCATCCGCACCGATCAGGCGGCCATCGACAACGCCAGGTTGCAGCTCACCTATTCGCACATCACGGCGCCCATCCGCGGACGAATCGGCCTGCGGCTGGTCGATCCGGGCAACATGGTGCGCGCCAACGACATGACGGGCATGGCCGTCATCACGCAGCTCCAGCCGATCGCCCTCGTCTTCACCATCCCGCAAGACAGCATCGCGCGGGTGCAGAACAAGGTGAACCGCGGCGACGAGTTGTCGGTCGAAGCGTACGATCGCGATTTCACCAACAAACTCTCCACCGGCAAACTGCTCGCGGTCGACAACCAGGTCGATTCGTTGACCGGTACGGTGCGGCTCAAGGCCGTGTTCGAGAACGAAGACTACCTGTTGTTCCCCAACCAGTTCGTGAACGCGCGGCTGTTGATCGACCGGCTCAGCGAGGCGGTGATCTCGCCGGCGGCGGCCGTGCAGCACGGCCCCGACTTCGACTTCGTCTATGTCGTCAAACCTGGCAAGGAAAAGGACGAGCAGGTGGTCGAGTTGCGGCAGATCAAGACGGGCCCCACCGAGGGTGACCAGACCGTGATCGCCGAGGGATTGCAACCGGGCGACGTCGTCGTGACCGACGGCTTGGACAAGCTGCACCCCGGCGCGAAGGTCAGCACGAAGAAAGCGAACGCGAAGTAATCGCGCATGAGCCCTTCCCGTCCGTTTATCTTGCGGCCGGTGGCCACCGTGCTGTTGATGGTGGCCATCGTGCTCGTGGGAGCCGTGGCCTATAAGCAGTTGCCCGTCTCGGCGCTGCCGCAGGTCGATTACCCGACGATCCAGGTGCTGACGTTCTACCCCGGCGCCAGCCCCGACGTGATGGCGTCGTCGGTGACCGCGCCGCTGGAGCGTCAGTTCGGCCAGGTGCCCGGCCTGACGCAGATGACGTCGAGCAGCTCCGAGGGGTGTTCGGTCATCACGCTGCGGTTCACGCTCGAGCTCGATATCGACATCGCCGAGCAGCAGGTGCAAGCGGCCATCAACGCCGCCAGCACGTTCCTGCCGCGTGACCTACCCAACCCGCCGGTCTACACCAAGACCAACCCGGCCGACGCGCCCATCCTGACGCTGGCGCTCTACTCCAAGACGCTGCCACTGGCCAAGGTCGAGGACATGGCCGATACGCGTCTGGCGCAGAAGATCTCGCAGCTCTCGGGCGTGGGCATGGTGAGCATCAGCGGCGGACAGAAGCCGGCCATACGCATCCAGGCCAACCCCACGGCCTTGTCGGCGCTCGAGATGAACCTCGAGGATCTGCGGACCGCTCTCATCCAGGCCAGCGTCAACCAGGCCAAGGGGAGTTTCGACGGCCGCCGGCAGGCGTTCACCATCGGCGCCAACGACCAGGTGCTCACCAGCAGCCAATACCGCGAACTCATCGTCGCCTATCGCAACGGCGCTCCGATACACCTGGCCGACGTGGCCGACGTGATCGACAGTGCCGAGAACGTGCGGCAGGCCGCCTGGATGAACGAGACCCCGGCCGTCATTCTCAACATTCAACGGCAGCCGGGGGCCAACATCATCGAGGTCGTCGACCGCATCAAGGAACTTCTGCCGCAGTTGACCGCGTCGCTCCCCACGTCGATCGAGGTCGAGGTGCTCACCGACCGCACGATCACCATCCGCGCCAGTGTCGAAGACGTGCAATTCGAGTTGCTGCTCACGATCGGGTTGGTGGTGCTGGTCATTTACCTCTTTCTGCGCAACCTGCCGGCCACCATCATCCCCAGCGTGGCCGTGCCGCTGTCGCTCGTGGGCACCTTCGGCGTGATGTACCTGCTCGACTACAGCCTCAACAACCTGACGCTGATGGCGCTCACCATCTCGACGGGCTTTGTGGTCGACGACGCCATCGTGATGATCGAAAACATCTCACGCTACGTCGAAGAAGGCGAGGCACCGCTGGCCGCCGCGCTCAAGGGATCCGACGAGATCGGCTTCACGATCGTCTCGCTCAGCGTGTCGCTGATCGCCGTGCTGATACCGCTGTTGTTCATGGGCGACATCGTGGGCCGGCTGTTCCGCGAGTTCGCCGTCACGCTCAGCGTGACGATCCTGCTGTCGGCCGTGGTCTCGCTGACACTCACGCCCATGATGTGCGCCAAGATGCTGCGGCACCATCCCGTGTCGCAGCACGGTTGGTTCTATCGGTTCAGCGAATACGGTTTCGATACGGTCATCCGCTGGTACGGCAAGACGCTCACCTGGGTGCTCCGGCATCAGCCCGAAACGCTGCTGGTGGCCGTCGCCACGTTGGTGGCAACGGTCTACCTCTATATCGTCGTGCCCAAGGGGTTCTTTCCCGTGCAGGACACGGGCGTCATCCTGGCCATTTCCGAGGCGCCGCAGACGATTTCCTTCGAAGCCATGGCCCAGCGGCAGCAAGAGCTCAACCGCGTGATCCTGGAAGACCCGGCCGTGGAGAGCCTGTCGAGCTTCATCGGTATCGACGGCACGAACACGACGCTCAACAGCGGTCGCATCCAGATCAATCTCAAGCCGCTCGAAGAACGGCACGCCTCGGCCGTCGACGTCATCCGCCGGCTGCGGCCACGCCTGGCCGAGGTCGAGGGGATCGCGCTCTTCATGCAGCCCGTGCAGGACCTGACGGTCGAGACCCGTGTCAGCCGGACGCAGTATCAATACAGCCTCGAAGACCCGAACGCCAAGGAACTGAGCGAATGGGCGCCCCGTTTCGTCGACGCCCTGCAAGGCCTGCCCGGACTACGCGACGTGGCCAGCGACCAGCAGACGGAGGGTCTGCAAGCCAAGGTGGTGATCGACCGTGACACGGCCTCGCGTTTGGGCATCACGCCGCAGATGATCGACGACGCGCTGTACGACGCCTTCGGCCAGCGGCAGATATCGATCCTCTTCACGCAGCTAAACCAGTATCGCGTCGTGTTGGAGGTGAAACCCGAATTCCGCCAGGGTCCGCACGATCTGCACGAGATCTACCTTCGCCCGCTCTACGGCGGCAAGACTCCGCTGGGCGCACTGAGCCACGTCGAGCAGGTCAAGGCACCGCTGGCCGTGAACCACCAGGGACAATTCCCGGTGGTGACCGTCTCCTTCAACCTCGCGGCGGGCGTGTCGCTGGGCGAAGCGGTGGAAGCGATCAAGGAGGCCAAGCAAGAGCTCAACCTGCCGCCGAGCATCGTGGCGGGCTTCCAGGGCACGGCCGAAGCCTTTCAGGCCTCGTTGAAGAACGAGCCGCTGCTGATTCTGGCCGCCCTGATCACGGTCTATATCGTGCTCGGCGTGCTCTACGAAAGCTACATCCACCCGATCACCATTCTCTCCACGTTGCCGTCGGCCGGCGTCGGCGCGCTCGTGGCGTTGATGCTCTGCCGCACTGACCTGAGCGTCATCGGGCTGATCGGCATCATCCTGCTCATCGGCATCGTGAAGAAGAACGCCATCATGATGATCGATTTCGCCTTGGAGGCTGAACGCACGCAGGGCATGAATCCGCGCGACGCCATCTACGAAGCGTGCCTGCTGCGGTTCCGCCCGATCATGATGACCACGATGGCCGCCCTCTTGGGCGGCGTGCCGCTCGCGCTGGGCACGGGCGTGGGTTCCGAGCTGCGCCGGCCACTGGGCATCACGATCATCGGCGGTCTGATCTTCAGCCAGATCCTGACCCTCTACACGACGCCCGTGATCTACCTGGCCTTCGATCGGCTGGGAAGGAAACTGCGGCGATCGGCGCCCCGTCCGCAGGAACTGGTACAGCCGTAGCAGGCGCGTGGGAGTGCTATCGCATCCCCGTCACGCCTCTTACCGCGCGGACTGGGGATGCTCCGCCAAGAATGATTTGATGCGCGCGGCGAATTCGGGGGTGCGGAAGGCCTGCACGTGGTCGGCGTCCTTGATGACGGTCAGCTCGACGTTCGGCATGACCGCGACCAGTTCATCGACGGTGACCTTGAGCGGATCGTCCTCGCCGATCACGGCCAGTGTCGGCACGCGATTGGCCTTGAGCTGTTCTTCCGTGACGGTGAGTTTCTTCATGCCGCGGGCCACGGCGGCCAGCGCCTTCTGATCGTTCAACAGACCGAAGGCCACATTCGCAACCTTCAGCTTGGTCTCGCTCGGCTGCGGACGATCGGGGAGCGTGAGCTTCAACAATAAGGGCCGGATCCCCTTGCCCTGCTCCAACGATGCGATGACGTCCTCCATGAATGCGGCCCGTTCGTCGTCGGGCTTGACCCAGCCGGCGCCTCCCAGGGTGGCGGTGAAGAACCGTTCGGGGTGCTCGACCAACAGCCGGCAGGTGATGATCGCTCCCATCGAATAGCCCACGATATGGGCTCGGGGGATGTCCAAGTGATCGAGCAGGCGGATGGCATCGCCTACCATCTCTTCGCCGTATTTTTCCTCACGATGCGGTTTGCCGCTGCGACCGTGCCCCCGGTTGTCGTAGGCGATGACATGGTAGTTCTCGGCCAACTCCTTCAACGTGCCCGGCAGGGCCCATTGCAATTGCGCGCTGGCCCCGAGCCCGTGGATGAGCAGCACCGGCTCGCCCTCGCCCTCGACCATGTAGCGCAGCTTTACGCCGTCGGAGTCGAAGAACAGGTCTTCCGCGGCACGCGCGGGGCAGGCCAGCCACAGCAGGCAGACCACGGAGCCGATCGCCGCACGACACATAATCGCCAACATTTCCATCTCTATTGCTGGATTTATTATCAAGACGCCGCGGCCGCCTTTTTGCGCGGGCCGAGGTTAACACTTCACCTATATTGCACTCACACTTTCTGCACAATGGCAAACATCATGCATCGTGGGGCTGAGCCTCCAAGGCCAACCGCCGTCGTCGCCGGCTGCCCATGATGAGCACCACGCCCGAGAGGCCCAACAGCGAACCGCAGATGGCGGTCATCAACAAGAAGGTTCCGCGCAAGCCCTGTCGCGCGCGATCCACGTCTCTGTCCAAGGGGCGCACGATTTCCAACACGCCGGGCACGTCTCCCACCTTCCAATCTTTCTTGGGGCTTTCGGGATGCCCGTTGTGGCAACGGACGCACGTCTCCTCCATCCGCCGGGCCGTGGCATAGCGCAGCGACGGCCGATCGTCGACGTCCTCGAAACTCCAATAGGGCGTGTCCGGGTCGCCCGTCAATCGCTGCAACGCCTCGCGCTCGAACGGGTCCTTGGGCCCCCCGTCCTTCCGCGTCTTGAAGGGATGATCGCTGTAGAGCCGCACCCGCATGCCCGACGCGCTCTTCTGACTGATGTGGTTGCCCAGGTCGATCGTCAGCGTGGCGGGGAGCGGGATCGCGTGCGGCTTGGCCGCGTAGTCGTGCGTGACCTCGATCTTCTGCGGATAGAGGCGATCGACGATGCGCGAATAGTCTTCGTTGACGATGGCCAGCATCTCCGAGACCTGGGCGGCGCTGTCGAGCGCCGACGAACGGACCAGGCCGGCGGAGAGGGTCGACAGGTGCCACAACCCGGCCACGGCCCCCACGCTCACGGCCACGAGCAGACTGGCGGCGAGCGGGTTGCGCCGACACCAATGACGCAGCCGTTCCACCGAGTTGACGGGCCGCGCGAGGATGGCATCGCCGCGTAGATAACGACGCAGGTCGTCGGCCAGTTCGCCCGCCGTCTGGTAGCGCTTGGCCGGCGTCTTGGCCATCGCCCGCTGGCAGATGGTCTCCAGATCGCGCGGGATGCGGTCGTTGAGCCGCCGCGGCGGCCGCGGCTCGTCCTCCAGCACCTGGAGCAAGAGCATGCGACGATTGCCCCGAAACGGCCGCTCGCCGGTCAGCACTTCATACAACACCACGCCCAAGCTGTAGACGTCGCTACGGGCATCGACCCGATGCGAGTCGCCGGCGGCCTGCTCGGGCGAAAGATAGGCCGGAGTGCCAAGCACCTCGCCGACGGGAGTGACCGGCGTGTCGTCCATCTCGCGCTTCGCCAAGCCAAAATCCATCAAGTGCGGCCGGCCTTGTTCGTCGAGCAGGATATTCGACGGCTTGATGTCGCGATGGACCACGCCGTGGCGATGGGCATAATCGAGCGCGTCTGCCACCAGTCCGATCAGTTCGGCCGCCTGCCGCGGAGTGAAACGCGCCGACTCGATGCGGGTGGCGAGCGTCTCGCCCGCCACGAACTCTTCGATCAGGTAGGAGGCACCTTCCGCGGTCTGGCCGATCTCATAGAGCGAAACGATCCCCGGATGCTTGAGCCGGGCCGCGCTGCGGGCCTCGCGCAAGAATCGGTCGAGATCGGCCTGACCCGCCAGACGGCCGGCCCGCAACAGCTTGATCGCCACGAGACGATCGAGCTCGGTATCGCGAGCGCGAAAGACGACTCCGAACGAACCGGAGCCCAACTCTTCCAACAGCTCGAACTTCCCCAGCCGCCGCGGGTAGCCTTCGCCCCAGAGCGAAAAAGAGACCGCATTGCCGGCGCCTGCCGTCGGGTCGCCCGGCGGCGGGGTCAGCCGACGCAATTGCTCCAGCAGCGGATCGCCCTCTTCGTTGAGTCCTTCGAGCGAGCGCTCGCACTCGCGGCAGCCCTCGATGTGCTGGGCGAGTCCGGCAAACTCCGCATCGCCGACGTCGCCCACGGCAAACTGGCGCAGTGCCGCCAGCGACGGGCAATCCGTGGGCGCGAGTTGGACCGAATCCTCCATCGCCGAACCATCGCTCCGCTCTTGTATCCCCCTCGGCCGTGCCATACCCTCTATCATAGAGAACGCCGATGCGTTACGCCCCTCTCGGTGCCGCCATGAGTAGTTCACCGACCGACTCATCGAGCCAGGCGGTCCGCTCATCGCTCGGCACCTCGGCCACGTTCATCGGCCGCGTGCAATGCGACGATCCGGCCGCCTGGAACCGGCTGGTCAGGCTCTATGGCCCGCTCATCGAGCGTTGGTGCCGGCAGTGGGGGCTTCAGAGCCACGATATCGACGACGTGGCGCAAGAAGTGTTTCAGGCCGTGGCGACGCACGTGAGCGACTTCCGCAAGGAACGGGCCCACGACCGCTTCCGCGGCTGGCTGCGCGTCATCACCCGCAACAAGGTGCTCGACCACTTCCGCCGCCTGGGACGCGAACCGGCGGGAGCCGGCGGCAGCGAAGCCGTGCAAAAATTCGCCGCGGTGGCAGAGGTGTCGGCCGATGACTCGCGCGAGGCGGCGGACGACGAAGACAAGCGGCTCCTCTTCGAAAGGGCTCTCGATCTGATTCGTCACGAATTCGCGGAACACACCTGGCGCGCCTTCTGGCGGACCGCGGTCGACGGCGTCGCGGCGCCCGATGTGGCGGCCGAACTGGCCATGACCTCCGGCGCGGTCCGCGTCGCCAAATCGCGGGTCCTCAAACGACTGCGAACGGAATTGGGCGACCTCTGAGAGCGCGTGCCGCCATGTCATCTCCCCGCATCATTGCCGTCGGATCGGTGAACACCGACCTGGTCATCCGCGTGCCCCGCCTGCCGCGGCCCGGCGAGACGGTGCTCGGCGGCGAGTTCTTGCAGGCGGCCGGCGGCAAGGGGGCCAATCAGGCCGTGGCCGCCGCCCGTGCTTCGCGCGATCCGGTCGCGTTCGTCGCCGCCGTCGGAGACGACCCCTTCGGCCAGCAGTCGCTCAAACAGCTCGCAGCCGAAAACCTCGATCTGCGGGGAGTAAGAATCATTCCCGGCGTGGCGTCGGGAGTGGCGCAGATCGTCGTCGACGCGAAGGGAGAGAACGCTATCGCCGTCGCGCCCGGTGCCAACGCCGCGCTGCGGCCCGCCGATCTCGATGCCCTGCCCGAAGGGTTCTGGACGGGCGCCGCCGTGCTCGTGGTCTGCCTCGAGATCCCGCTCGATACGGTGGCTCACGCGTTGGAGCGGGCGAAGCGCGCCGGGTTGATCACCGTACTCAATCCCGCCCCGGCCGGCGCGTTGCGCGAGCGGTTGGAGTTGCTCGAGTTGGTCGACGTGCTCACTCCCAACGAGTTGGAGGCCGCCGAGCTGATCGGAGAGTCGTCCGACGACCCGTCGGCGGCAGCCGCCCGCTTGCGGCAACTCGGCGCCCGCGATTGCATCGTCACGCTCGGCGCGGCCGGCTGCCTGGTCGCGGGTGATCGCGTCGAACGTTGTCCGGCGATGAAGGTTCGCGTCGTCGATACGACGGCCGCGGGCGATGCGTTCACCGGTGCGTTGGCCGTCGCCCTGGCCGAGGGGCGCAACCTGGCCGATGCCGCGCGATTCGCCAACCGGGCCGCGGCCTTGGCCGTCACGCGGGCCGGCGCCCAGCCGTCGTTGCCCAGCCGCGCCGAGATCGAGTCGCTGGTTTGACACGCCGCGCGTCGGCCCCCATATTGGCCGTGAGATACAGAACCCTCAGCGGCCGGCCAACACGGCCGCCTATTCCGGAGGCCAACAAGACCATGATCATCAAACGCGGACTCGGCCTGATGTTGTTTTCGATCGTCATCGCCCTGGTCGCCGCGCCCCTGTCGGCCGCCGATGCCACGCGCGATCAGGTGGTGCGGATTGTCGTGACGCAACGCGTGCCGAACTTCTACCAGCCCTGGTCGAAGGCCCAGTCGCACGAGGTCTCGGGGAGCGGTTTCGTGATCGAAGGTCGACGCATCCTGACCAACTCGCACGTGATCCAATACGCCAGTCAGATCTATGTGCAGCCGCACCAGTCGGCCGAGAAGATTCCGGCCACGGTCCTCTGCGCCAGCCCCGAGATCGATCTGGCCCTGTTGAGCCTGGAAGACAACTCGTTCTTCGACAGCCGGCCTCCGATCGAGATGGCCGAAGGGTTGCCTGAGGTCAAAAGCACGGTCAACGTCTACGGCTATCCCGTGGGCGGCGAACAGATGTCGGTGACCGAAGGGATCGTTTCGCGGGTCGACTACGCTCCGTATTACTTCGGCACGGCCGGGCTACGCGTGCAGATCGATGCCGCCCTCAATCCGGGCAACAGCGGCGGACCGGCGCTGGCCGGCGGTCGGTTGGTGGGCGTGGCCTTCAGCGGCTTGCAGAAGGCCGAGAACATCGGCTACCTGATCCCGGTCGAAGAGGTGCAAAGCTTCCTGAGCGACGCCGCCGATGGCCAATACACCGGCAAGCCCGTGCTGCGAGACCAGTATCAGACGGTCGAAAACGACGCCTTGCGCGCCAAGCTGGGATTGCCGTCGGGCGTGGGCGGCGTGATGGTCACTCGGCCGCACGAATCGGCCGCATCTTATCCGCTCAAGGAAGGAGACGTCGTCACGCACATCGGCGGCACACCGCTCGACAGCGCCTCGCGCGTGCAGGTCAACGGCGACCTGAAATTGCCGTTTCATTATCTCGTGCCGAAGGTCGTGCAAGACGGCAAATTGCCCATGACGCTGCTGCGCAGCGGCCAGACGATGACGGTCGAACTGCCCGTCACCAGCCATGAAGATCTGCTCGTACCCTTCCTGCGCGGAGGCTACCCTCGCTACTTCATCCACGGACCGCTGGTCTTCTCCGCGGCCACGCGCGAACTGCTCGTGGGGCTGGGCCAACAGTGGACGGCCCTCCTGGCGGCGCGTGGCGATGCCACGATACGGCGAATGCTCGATCGGCCGTCGTTCCAGGGCGAAGAGATCGTCGTGGTCTCGTCCCAGATGTTCTCGCACCGGCTCACCAAGGGGTACAGTCAGCCCACGATGGGAGTCGTCGAGAGCATGAACGGCATCCCCGTGCGGAACCTGCGCCATCTGGCCGAACTGCTGCGATATACGGTCGCCGAATACGTCGAATTCAAGTTCTCCAGCCAGGCCCTCGAGACGCTCGTCTTCCGCCGACAGGAATTGGCCGATTCGACAGAGGAGATCCTGAGCGACAACGGCATCCGCAAACGGTCGAGCGACGACCTGGCCAACATCTGGCAAGCGGCCCCCTGATCCGATGCCGGCAGCAGATCAGATCGCCGGCTGGTTGGCCGCGGCGGAACATGCCGTGGCCTTCACGGGCGCGGGCATCAGTACCGAGAGCGGCATCCCCGATTTCCGTTCGCCCGGCGGCATTTGGACGCGCTATCGGACGATCTACTTCCAAGAATTCCTGGCCAGCGACGAGGCACGGCGGGAGTATTGGCAGCAGAAGGCGGAAGGCCAGCTCGACTTCGGCCGCGCCGAACCGAACGTCGGCCATCGTGCGCTGGCCGATTGGGAACGGGCCGGTCGCCTGCAAGCGGTGATTACGCAGAACATCGACGGGCTGCACACCCGCGCCGGCAACCGCCGCGCGTTGGAATTGCATGGCACGGCGCGCGAGGTGAGCTGCCTCGATTGCCACACGCGCTACGACGCCGAGGAGATGGTGGCCCAGTTCAAGCAATCGGGCCACGTGCCAGCGTGCCGGGCCTGCGGCAGTGGTTTGATGAAGCACGCCACAATCTCATTCGGGCAGCAACTCTCGCCCGACCTGTTGCACGAAGCGTTCGCTCTCTGCCGCGCAGCCGATCTCTTCCTGGCGATCGGTTCCTCGTTGGTCGTCGAGCCTGCGGCGAGCATGCCGCGGACCGCCAAACAATGGGGCGCACGGCTGGTGATCATCAATCGCGATCCGACGCCGCTCGACACCCAGGCCGACCTCGTGGTGCACGAGCCGATCGGAGAGATACTGGCGGCGATCGACGGGCACCTGCGCGAAATGGAGGCGGGGCAAACGCCACCGGGTGCGTGAGCATATTCAGAGCCGAGCGCAAGGAGGCGAGATGCCGCCTCTACGATGAGGACCGGTCGATCAGGTGACGCGGATTTCGAACTGGGCGCGGAACGACTCGCCGGGGTTGAGCACGCGCAGCCCGGCGTCGATACCCGTCGCTTGCAGTTCGTAGGCATCGGGCACGCAGGTGTACGGCTCGATGCAGACGGCCTCGCGATGCGGTGGATTATAGACCACGCACTCGCGGAAGGCGGCATCGAAGACGAGTTCCATCTTGTGGCCGGATTGCGGATCCTCGACCGACGTGTGCACCTTGCCGTCGTGCGCGGTGAGGCCCGCGAAGACATCGTCAAATCGCATGTCCGCGAACCGCATCGAGGCCGATAGGTTGCCGCGCTCGGTGGCCGGCAGGCGGCGGCCGGTCGGCAGCATGTTGTGCAATTCCCAATAGTCGGCCGTGGGCACGGTCACGCGACAATCGTCACTTCGACCTCGGGCGCCCAGCGGCACTTGGAAATAGGGGTGCAATCCCAGACCGAACGGCAGCCGCGCCGTTCCCGGATTGTGGACTTCGATGGCGCAGGCCAGCGTGTTGCCCTTCAATTCGTACGTCACGACCAGCCGGAAATCGGCCGGCCAGCGTTTGACGAGCCCCGGCTCGTCGACCGAGGCGTGGAACTCGCCCGTCGTACGCTGCGGGAGCATCTCCACGATCCGCCACGGCCGGTTGAGCACGAAGCCGTGGATGGCATTGCCCAGACCGTCATCGCTGCCCAGCGGGTAGGTATGCGCCTCGTACGCCAGGTGCGATCCGCGGAGCCGCCCCGGAAAGGGAAACAGGATCGGAATACCGCTATGCGAAGGCTTGGCTTCGCCCGTGACAAAGCCCGGTTCCGACCAGAGCACTTCTACGGCTTCGCCGTCGACGACCGGCCGGAAGCTGTAGCAGTTGAAGCCGAAGCCGCTCAGGATCTGGGCGGTGGCTCCGGTGTCGGAATCGACGAGTGTAACAGGCTCCAATTGCATGGTACTCCTGACAGGCAAGATGGCAGATCAGACCGGTCCGCTCCGAGATTCCGAATGCGGAACCGAGTTAGTCCGTTGGCCTACGGAATCAATTCCGTTCCACCGCCATCACAGGCCGGTTCGTCAAATTGAGAAGGGTAAATTCAGAGCAACCGACAAAACGTGATTGGGGCTCGGAAAAATCGGCCTTTCACGGCCGATTTTCTCCCGTCGCACTCCGGCTTCCGGGTTTTGTCAGCCCCTCTTAGCATTGCGTCCGGCTGGTTCGCGGCCGGCGCAGGTTGGCGCCCGTCAATATACCGCGATCGCTACCCGCTGTTAAGAACGGCTGACGGAACCCGAAAACGCCGAGCGCCGCGCGCAAAGAATCGGCCCCGAAAGGCCGGTTTTCGCAGCTCGATACGGTTCCGTCGGTTGCTCGAATACCTGCCGCTGGGCCGTGGAGATCGACGACAGGAGCAACGAGCGCGTCCGATGCCGCGTCGCGGTCATCAGCGCCACGATGGCCAACACCAACAGAACGGTGCGGTACATGGCATGGTGCTCGACCTGCCCCCAAGCGGCGGCGGCCAGGCGCGGCAATACGAAGAAGGTGAGCAACAACGCGCCGCCCAACGAGGCGGCGGCCAGACCGTCACCCCCGGAAAGCGCGTTACGACTCCCTTCCGGAATGACCACGATCAGCCACAGGCCGGTGAACACCTGGCCCAACACGGCGGCCGTGGCGATCCTCGAGCCCCAGGCAATGGAGCGCGCTGTGTCGGCACGGGCCACGTCGGCGCGGGCCGCGTCGGCACTGCGGCGTAATCCATACCAGGCGATGGCCACGCCCCCGACGGCGAGTGCGGCGAGCAGGTGATGGACGATGCGGGCCCCGATCTCCGCGTCGCCCAGCAACACCGTGAATTTGATGCTCTGACCCCACGCGGTACGGCGGGTGCTCAGCACTCCGAGCATGACGAAGAGAGCCGGAAAGTGGTACACCAGGTTGGTGCTGCCGAACAGGGTCGCCAGCCAGCGAACGACACCCCGCCAACGCGACACGGCCGGCAGCAGGGCCGCCGCCAGGAAGCACAATAGAGAGAAGACGAGTTCGATCGCGCCGTAGGGCCAGTATCGGCTCTTGGGCAGCACACGCACGGCCGCCAGGTAGGCGTCGGGGAATAACTGGCTGATGAGCAGGATCGCCACCCCACCCAAAGCGGCCGCGATCGGCAGTGCGGCCACGGCCAACCACAGCAAGTATCGGTCGAGACGGGCGGCGAGCTCGTCGCGCGCGGCGCGCCGTTGCAGCCACAGGCAGACCAACGGGCCGGTCATCGCCACATAGACCGCCAGCAAGTGCAGCGTCGCCACCACGGTCAGACCGATCGAAATCAACGCCAACTCCTCATGTCCGGCAACGACAATAACATTGTGTGCAACGGATCCCGGCACTCGCCGGGCTACGGCTCTTCCGCGTCGTTCCGCTGCCGCTGCCGATAGTACTTCAAACCGGGGAAGAAGAAACACATGGCCGAGACGATGCCGAACAGCGTGATGCTCAGCTTGATGTCGGCCTGATCCATCCACGCCATGACGAGCGCTGTGGCGAACAGCGCGGCCGCCTGCAGATAGAACGCGCCCGTCAGGATACCGGCCTTCGAGACGAACACCATGCCGCTGGCGATGGCCAGCACGGGCGACAGCGTGAGCACGGGCAGCCCCAGGATCTTCTCCACGAGGAACAACACCGAGATGCTGATGACGCTACCGGCCCAGATATGCGCGATCTGCCGTTCGACGAACGTCACCGGACCGGCCCGGCGCCGCAGGGCCCAGAAGATGGCGGCCCACGTTCCCATGCCGGCCGTCCACAGCGCCAGATACGGCCCCGTCGAAACAACTTCGTTCCACTGCAAGATATTCGTGACGAGGCAGACGACGAACAGCGCCAGACTGTGCCACATCCACAACAGGCCCCAGTTCTCGAGCACCGTGGCGTGGTGTGTCTCGCGAAACCACCTCGCCACCACCTGCGTGATGCGGCCCGAACGGGCCGAGACCGGCTCGTCGTTGAGGAACGCCGACAGGTCGTCGGCCAAGGCGTCGGCCGATGGGTAGCGGAGATAGGGGAGCTTCTGTAGGCAGCGTAGGGCGATCATTTCCAGATCGCGGTCGGCCTTGGGGTTCAGCAGCCGGGGCGGCAGCGGATCCTGCTCGAGCACCAGCAACACGGTATCGACGGGACTCGCCGCCTGGAACGGCGGCCGGCCGGTCAGCGCCTGGTAAAGGATCGTTCCCAGGCTATAGACGTCGCACGTCGGCCCCAACTGGCCCCGATTCCCGGCCGCCTGTTCCGGCGCCATGTAACTGGGTGTGCCCAAGATGGCGCCGGAACGGGTGAGCTCGCCCTCGGCCGTCACCTGCTTGGCCAACCCAAAATCGCTCACGTGGGCGCGGCCTTCCGTATCGATCAGGATGTTCGACGGCTTCAGGTCGCGATGCAGGATGCCGCGTTCGTGGGCGAACTGGATGGCGCGGCAGACGGGCACCAGCAACTCGGCCGCTTCGCGTTCCGGCAGCGGCCCGGCGGCCAGCCGCTTGCCGAGCGTCGTGCCCTCGATGTATTTCATGACGAAGTACGGCTGCCCCTCGCATTCGCCCACCTCGTAGACCGACACGATGTGCGGATGTTCCAGGCGGGCGGCCGCCGCGGCTTCCGAGCGAAACCGGGCCACGTCGACGGGCGACGCCAGGTTGCCGCGCAGGATCATCTTGACGGCCACGATGCGGCCCAGGCTGTGCTGCCGCGCCTTGTAGACAACCCCCATGCCCCCGCGCCCCAACTCCTCGAGCAATTCGAAGTCGCCGAAGTCGCGGGGCAACTCGGCAGCGGATGGGCCGCTCGGACGGACGTACTCGATCTCCGCGTTCGCGTCCTGCGACAAACCGACGGCGACCCCTTCGGCCACTTGCACGGCGGCCCACAGCTCGCGCAGTTCGTCGGACAGGTCGGGATGCTGTCGGCCGAGCGCGGTGACATCGACGTGGCGCCCGGCGCGCAATTCGTCGGTCATGTGCTGCAACAACCGCGCAAGCGCTTCGTCGCGGTCGGCGGGCAGGGTGGTCGTGGCGGCGAGCGACGGAGACATGACCGCTATTCTATGGTCGAGACACCCCGCCCTCCCAGCCGGCCCTACCCCTCTCAGCCGGTCGGTGTGATCACTCGCCGATGCTGTCGATCATCGCTTCGGAGGGCATGGTCACGAAATCATGCTTCGTGATCTGCCACTGCCAGTCGCCCGTCGCCAGGTCCTTCGAACGAGTCGTGCCCAGGCAGATGAAGAACGAGGTGGCCATGGGGGGCTCACCGACCGTCACGACGTAGGTCTCGCGCACCCCGTCCATGTCGTGATCCGTCCAGACTTCTTCGTTGCAATAAGACCGCACGTGGGCCCGTTTGCCCAGCTTCAACAACAAGTTCATGGGCATCTGCGTCGCGAACTTTCGCAACGACTCCTGCATCATCTCGTTTGACGGGAATTCCAAGCCGGGCTTGGATCTGGCTTCCTTCGTCGAGGGATACTGCGTCAGCCGGAAAGCGAGCTCGGGCCGATTCTCTCGCAAATAACCGAACCATTCCTCGGCGATCTTCGTCGATTCGGCCCGCAAGCCGCGCCGCGCGATCGCCCGGTAGATCGGAGCGGAGAGGAGACACACCAGGCAGATGGTCATCCCCACGAGCGCCGCCTTGCGGCCGATCAGCCGAGGCGACAGCGCCGCGATGTTCCGCAGCGCCAACGCCGCGATGACGACGCCGGACAGCGGCACGAGTTGCAAGAGCGGATGGACGAACGCCAGGATCGAGCCGACGCCCAAAATAACGGCAGCCACCGCCAGCGCGCTGACGCCGCGATAGTCACCCGAGTCGTCTTCGTGATCGATCCGCTCGGCCGGAGCCGCAGATGAAGGAGATGCCATGATTTCAACCGTAATGAGCCGGCCACCCGATGTCAATCAAGCTTGCGCCGCGTAGTAATATCATTTGCCCGCCGTCGCGGAAAACCGGGCTGAGTGGCACGCCCTGGGGTCTTCCGAAGGGCGTGATGAAGCGCCAAACACATCGGCCCGTTGCCAACGACACTGACGCTGTCGCCCATTTCCAGCCTCACCGAAGGTAGCCGTGCGTACTGTGGGTCAAACACGCCCTTCGGAGGACCTCAGAGCGTGCCACTCAGGCCGAAGGGCGCGCCACACGGCCGTTGGCAAAGGTTGCCGTATTTGGCGGAGAGACGGTCAACGCCGGGCCGGCTCAAGCAAACCGGGCGCTGCGGCCGAATGCAGACAGCGGGACAGTGCGCGTCCTCGCGCCATTCGAGAAGGCGGCCCAAGCCGAAACAAACATGCGTCGACCGCGTCGATTAGTAACGGCCCTGGTCTTGCTGGCCGGCGGGACGGGGATCGCGCTGGTTTCGCATCGGCGTCTCGACACATCGGTGCCGTTCACCGCGCCGGACGTCGACGAGCCGTCGACGAGCCTCGGTTCGGTGCCGCTCGACGTTCCCGAAGAAGCGCCGCAACCGGCCCATCTTTCGGGCCAGATCGAGTCGACGGAGACGCCGGAACGAGACCGGGTCGACGGAGGATTCGCCCCGGATTCGCAGTCGGCCGCCCCGCCCTGCGAACCGGCCCCGCTGGGCGACGATCCCTGGCGACCGTCGACGCGCATGGCCTCGTACCAGGCAAGCCCGGTCGAACGGCGCGAACCGCCCGTGAAGACTTCGACCCCCACTCCATCCACCCCGCCGAGCAACAACCGCCCGACGACCTTCACGACGCACCGCATCGCCGACGGTGACACGTTGTCGCGATTGGCGCAGCGCTATTTGGGCTCCGGCAGCCGATTTCGAGAGATCTTCGACGCCAACCGCGATCGGCTGCCGAGTCCGGATTTGCTGCCCATCGGCGTCGTCATTCGCATTCCGGGGGCGTCTGCTGCGCCCGCCGCACCGACCGAATAGGCTTCCGAGCCGACCGCATCATTCAATGCCCGCGGACATCGCTCCCGACGTCCCCTGAGCCCGAACGCCGCAACCTAACGCCTCTGCGCTGGAAAATGCCGGCGGTAGAGGCTACGGTGATAGGGATATTGGAGTTTTCCCGCCCCGGCCGCGGTGCAACGCACGCGGCGACTTGCCGGCCTCCCGCCCGCCGCAACCTACCTGCGAGAACAAATCACGATGCGCCTCGTTCTTTCCCTCGCGTTCGGACTGCTCGTCTGCGCCTCCGCGACGTGCTCATCGGCAGCCGATGAACCCAAGGAAAAGCAAAAGATGTTCACCCAGCGTCCCGCCATCGCGCCGGCGGAGGGCGACAAGCCCGAGCCCGGGGCCGCCGCGCCGTTCACCGTTCTGCCGGGATTCCAGGTCGAGCACCTGTTCACCGTGCCGAAGGACGAACTCGGCTCCTGGGTCTGCATCACGTTCGACAACAAGGGCCGGCTCATCGTCAGCGATCAGGGCAACCAGGGTCTCTGCCGCGTCACACCGCCGCCGATCGGCTCCAACGAGCCGACGAAGGTCGAGCGGCTGGACGTGAACATCAGCTCGGCCCAGGGCATGGTCTATGCCTTCGATTCGCTCTACGTCTCGACCAATGGCTTCTCGGGCGGCAACGGGCTGTTTCGGGTGCGCGACACCAACGGCGACGATCAGTTCGACCAGGTCGAGAAGCTGAAGGAGATTCGCGGCGGCGGCGAGCACGGGCCGCACGCCGTTCTGCTGGCACCGGACGGCAAGTCGTTGTTCTACCTGGCCGGCAACTTCACGCGTCCGCCGTTCGAGCCGACCGACCCTGCCAGCCCGAACAACCGCAGCCGCGCCCCGACCAACTGGGGCGAAGACCTGCTGCTGCCGCGTCAATGGGATGCCGGTGGTTTCGCGGTCGGCCTGCTGGCACCCGGCGGCTGGGTGGCCCAGACCGATCCCGAGGGGAAGACCTGGGACATCGTCAGCAACGGCTACCGCAATGCGTACGATATGGCGTTCAACGCCGACGGTGAGCTGTTCGTCTACGACGCCGACATGGAATGGGACATGGGGGCGCCCTGGTACCGCCCCACGCGCGTCTCGCATGCCACCAGCGGCAGCGAATTCGGCTGGCGCAGCGGCACCGGTAAATGGCCCGAATACTATGTCGACAGCCTGCCCGCCTGCGTCGACATCGGCCCCGGTTCGCCCGTGGGAGTCGAGTTCGGCTACGGCACCAAGTTTCCCGCCAAGTATCAGCGGGCTCTCTACTGCTGCGACTGGACCTTCGGCACGATGTACGCCGTCCACAACGAAGCCGCCGGTTCCAGCTATCGGGCCGTCAAGGAGGAATTCCTCGGCCGTTCGCCGCTGCCGTTGACCGACGCGGCCGTCGGACCCGACGGAGCGCTCTATTTCTCGACCGGTGGCCGAGGTACGCAGTCGGAGTTGTTCCGCGTGACCTACGTGGGCACCGAATCGACGGCGCCCGTCGACGCCCGCGATACCCGCTTTGCCGAATTGCGTGCCCTGCGGCACCAGATCGAGGCCCATCACCGCCCGAGCGATAATCCAAAGCAGGCCATCGATTTTGCCTATCCCTATCTGGGCCATGCCGACCGCCACATCCGATACGCCGCGCGGATCGCCCTGGAGAACCAGGACGTGCGGCTCTGGCAGGACCGCGTGCTCGCCGAGAAGGACCCCGAGTCGCTGATCACCGGCACGGTGGGGCTCGCCCGCCAGGGAGATAAATCGCTCCTGCCGCGATTGATCGACGCGCTGGGGCGGCTCGAGTACGCCGCGTTGCCGGAGGACCAGCAGCTCGAACTGCTGCGGGCCTACGGACTGGCGTTCATCCGCCTGGGCGAGCCCGAGGATCCGCTCCGCGAAAAACTCGTCGCCAAGTTCGATCCGTTGTTCCCGTCGTCGAGCGACCGGCTCGACAAGGAATTGAGCAATCTGCTCGTCTACCTGCGCTCGCCGACGATCATCCACAAGGCGGTGACGTTGATGGGGCAGCCGCCGCGGCGCGAGACGGCCACTCTGGGAGCGCTGCTGGAACGCAACAAGGGCTATGGTGGATCGATCGCCGCCATGCTGGCCAACTACCCCGACGTGATGCAGATGCACTACGCCTTGGTGCTGCGCAATCTGAAGGAAGGTTGGACCCTGGCCGAGCGCAAAGCGTATTTCGATTGGTTCGACCGCGCCCGCACCTGGAGCGGCGGGGCGAGCTACCAGGGCTTCTTGCGGAACATCGAGCGTGAAGCGTTCGAGAACGCCAGCGAGCGCGAGCGGTTGGCCATCGAGGCCTTCGGCGCACGCAAGGCGTATAAGCCGCCCGAGCTGCCCAAGCCGGCGGGCCCCGGCCGCGATTGGACGAAGGCCGACCTGATCGGACTGGCCGAGCACGGCATCAAGGATCGCAACTTCGAGAACGGTCAGAAGATGTTCGCGGCCACGCGCTGCATCATCTGCCACCGGTTTGCCGGCGACGGCGGCGCCACGGGGCCCGATCTCACACAGTTGGCCGGCCGCTTCACGGTCAAGGATCTGAGCGAGGCGATGATCGAACCGAGCAAGGTCGTCAGCGACCAATATCGCGGGTCGCTGATCGAGACCAAGGACGGGCAGATCGTGAGCGGACGCATCGTCTCCGAGAACGACGGCGTGTTGACGGTCGTGACGAACCCCGAAGACCCGACGAAGACGGCGGAGGTCCGCCGCGACAACATCGACGTGATGCAGCCTTCGCCCACCTCGCTCATGCCCGACGGGCTGCTCAAGCCGCTGAACCAGGACGAGGTTCTCGATCTGCTGGCGTACTTGTTGTCGCGCGGGAACAAGAATGACCCGATGTTCAAGCACTAGCCGCATCCCGTCGCTTCTCTACCGGTCGTCGCTGGCTCTGCTGACCGATCTGTATGAGCTGACGATGGCCTGCGGCTATTGGAAGTCGGGCGCGGCCGAGCGCGAAGCGGCCTTTCATCTGCTCTTCCGTCACCATCCGTTCCGCGGCGGCTTTACGGTCGCCTGCGGGCTGGCCTATGCCATCGATTGGCTCAGCCACCTGCACTTCGACGACGACGATCTGGCCTATCTCGGCTCGTTGACCGGCGAAGACTCACGTCCGCTCTTCGAGGGCGAATTCTTGGACGAACTGCGGCGGATGGAGTTCTGCTGCGACGTCGACGCCATTCCCGAAGGTACGGTCGTCTTTCCGCAAGAACCGCTGGTGCGCGTACAGGGGCCGATCTGCCAGGCGCAGCTCATCGAATCGGCCCTGCTCAATTTCATCAACTTCCAGACGCTGATCGCCACCAAGGCGGCCCGTGTCTGCCTGGCGACGCAGGGAGAGCCGGTGCTCGAATTCGGCCTGCGCCGGGCACACGGCATCGACGGCGCGCTGGCCGCCACGCGGGCCTCGTTCGTCGGCGGCTGCGAGGCCACTTCAAACGTACTGGCCGGCCGCTGGTTTGGCATCCCGGTGCGCGGCACGCACGCGCACAGTTGGATCATGTCGTTCGGCAGCGAATTGGCCAGCTTTCGGGCCTATGCCGAAGCGATGCCGAACAACTGCGTCTTCCTCGTCGACACCTACGATACGCTCAAGGGCGTGCACCACGCCGTCGAGGTCGGCCGCTGGCTCCGTTCGCAGGGGCATCGGTTGCTGGGCATACGTCTCGATTCGGGCGACCTGGCCTACCTGAGCATCGAAGCCCGCAAGATTCTGGACGAGGCGGGCTTCCACGACGCGTTCATCGTGGCCAGCAACGATCTCGACGAACGGCTGATCGCCAGCCTCAAGCAGCAGCAGGCGACCGTCGGCGTGTGGGGCGTCGGCACGCACCTCGTCACGGCCTTCGACGAGCCGGCGCTCGGCGGCGTCTACAAGCTCTCGGCCATGCGCGATGCAGGCGGCTGGCGGCGGTGCGTCAAGCTCTCGGAGCAGTCCTCCAAGAGCTCGACACCCGGCGTGTTGCAGGTCCGCCGCTACGAACGCGACGGCCAGTGCATCGGCGACATGATCTACGACGTCGAGCTGGGTTGCGGCGACTCCGGATGGATCGTCGACCCGCACGACGACACCCGCCGCAAACGCGTCGCGCCCGAAGCACGGCACGAAGACCTGCTCGTGCCGATCTTTCGCAAGGGCAAGCTCGTCTACGACCAGCCCGACCTGCCCGCCGTACGCGACCGCACGCGCGAGCAACTCGACCGCTTCTCGGCGAGCGTCAAGCGCTTCGACAACCCGCACCAATACCCCGCCGGACTCGAACCCCGGCTACACGACCTGCGCAAGCAGCTCATCCTCGAAGCCCGGGGTTTTTAGAGCCGATCCGAAAACCTGTTGGTGAGCCGAACCATTACTGTCGCAACATCGGTTCTCGGATAGGCTCTTAGTCTCCGGATCGGGAGCTATCCGAGAACCGATTTCACAATGCCGTCGTTCCGCGCACCGACCTTGTTTCGGATAAACTCTTGATACGTGCTCAGCCCGCGGCCGCTGGTCGAGCGAGTTCGACACGCGACCATCACGCGACGCCCTGTCGATTGTCTTGAGTTCGGCTTGTTGCCCTGATCGTGGGTGACCTATGACGGAACCATCGGCGGATTGGCCTACGCCACGGCACCGAGCTTGGCTGATTGCAGCGGCAACGCTGGCTCCGGGCATTTCTGGGTGGACGTCTTACGCCGTTGCGGCGCCCCATTGGCAGTCGAACCGATTCTCCGACTATGTCGCCCTGATTCTGGCGAATTCCGCCTTGGTATTCGCCCCGCTCTTGCTCTATTCGTCTGCCTGCTTAGCCCTGGCGCTGTTCTACCCATCGCGGTACCTACCGTACTTTGGGGTCCGGTTCGGTATTTACGCAGGGGTCGCGCTCAGCGTGCACCTGATCGTGATGTGTTTCGGCGCGCTGGGTGGACATAACGCCCAGCAGAGGATCATCCTTTGGCCCGCGCTGATTATCAGCACGTCGCTTCCGTTCCTGTTCGCCCCGGCGGCACGGGTCCTGAAACGCCAATCGTCGGAGTTTCGTCAGGGGGCGATCGTCATCGGCATCCCTGTCGCGATCATGCTCTTTTGCTTTAGTCCACTGCTGTGGATCCTGTGGTTGTCCTTGCCCGGATGGTGCTTCTTCGCTTATGCAAGGGTCGCTCGGATCGTCTTCCGCAACTACGGCGGTTCCGGACAGTTCCGGCTTTCGGAGGCCATCTGGCTTATGACCTGGGCGGGCACCTATCTGGCGGCATGGAGGATTTCCGTCAACCGAGCCTTGGTAGAGTATGCCGAGTTACCCAAAACGGACCCTCGCTGCTACGTGTGCACGGCCGCGGCACGCGGCGATCGCTGGTTGGTCGGTGCCGAAGAAGTCGCTGTGGCGGACGATACCGTGATATTCGTCAATCTGCAGATGTGCCGACTGAAGGCGGCGGAGATCGCCTTGAAAGCGCTCGCGCCGCGCAGCCATAGAATGCTTCGTTCCGTCTACGATCGCGCCGGGCCCTATGCCGCGGCGTGCCTCAAGCATCGCCTCGCCGCCGACGCGGCGTATCTGGCCCTCAAGCCGATCGAGTGGCTGGCATACCTGGTACTGGGGTGCCTGTTGACGAACTCTGACGGTGCGGCCAAGCGGCTCTATCGCGGGTGAATCGAAGCCTGGACTTCAATCCTCGCGAGGCGGCGCTCCCCCATCCCGTGGCGGACCAAAACCGTCTCGTCCGCCGGGGCGCGGCCCGCCTGGTGGAAATCCGCCGGGGCCGCCGGGTGGCGGTCCGCCGGGACCTCGGTCGCGCATCTCTGCCAGCGTCTGGCGTTGTTCTTCCGTCAGAATCCTGGCCAGCCGTTCGTCGACATCGGCTTGCAGTTCGTCGAGCTTCGCTCGCTGGCGGCTCGTCAGCTCCAGTTCGTCCTGGAGGAAGCGGGGCAGAACCTCTCCGATCCGCGGACGGCCAAACGGGCTGCCTTCGGGCGGGCCGAAACGACCGGCTCCGCCAGGCCCTCCAGGCGGCGGCCCACCGCGCCCACCCGGTCCACCCCCGGCACGCACCGACGCCGCTTCGCGCGTGAACAAGGCGGTCAGTTCTTCCTTCGTAACCACGCCGTCCTTGTCGGCGTCGGCCCGGTCGAACAGCGCCTCCAACCGTGCGTCGGTCACCTCCGCCTTCGACAATTTGCCGTCTTCGTCCTTGTCGAAGGCCATCATCTTCGCCACCGAGCCGGCGACGACGTCGCCACCGCCGCGACGATTCCCACCACCACGAAACGCCGGCGGCTGGGCCACCAGAACCGTCGCGCTGGCGACGATGACCAAGGCCCCCAGCGAACCAATAAACTTCAACATAGATACCTTTCCGTTAGCGTCGCCGCGGTAAGAATGCGCTCTCGTCGGGAGTACGCCCCAAGACGATGTCGAATCGGCAGGCGCATTCTCCGATCTTCGAGTCGGCGAGAGGTTTGAAGTCGGCCATCAGCAGTTCCTTATCGACCAGGTCGCCGGCCGATTGCACGATACCGTCGCGATCGTTGCCGGCGTGACCACGGACGAAGATCTGCGTCGTCAGCAGTTCGCGGTCGCCCCGCTTGACCTTGACGTGGATGTGCGGGGCGGGCCGACCGGGATAGGCCACCGGCTTGATGGTGCGGAATCGATAGGCGCCCTCGCCATCGGTCGTGAACCGACCGAATCCTTGAAAATTCTTGTCGCGCTGGTCCGCCTTCGGCTTGCTGTCGTTCGTGTGCAGATAGACGGCGTTGGCGTCGCATTGCCAGATCTCGATCGTCGCGTCCTTCACCGGCGAGCCGTTCCACCCCAGTATGCGTCCGGTCAGGTGCGTGATCGTGCCGACCGCCGGGGTGATCTGGTCGTTGATGATGAGTAGGTCGTTGTCCTGGTCGAGCGGCAATTTGTCGGGATAGAACGGACCTTCCGTCACCGCAGGCGTCGCCAACAGCAATTCTTCGGCGAAGAGGCCGCGGGTCGTAAAGAAACCGGCAGAGAGCGCCCCCAGGAACGCTCGCCGACTGGGTCCAAAAGCAAGCTTGTCGAACACGTCGATAGGCCTTTCTTCAAGAGGCTGACCAGAAAACCCGCCGCGGCACTTCCAGAAAACGAGACGCCTCGACCGGTTTATCTGGGCCACCTTTAGTAAGTAGTTTTGTGAGACTCGCCCCGGCCACACCGCTACCCTATTAGTAGCGTCACGATACAAAAATCCGCCGCGCCTTTCGAGATTTCGCGTCTAACCACGACGCGATCTGCGAGCCCGGCTGCTGCTCGCCGCCCGATTCAGGTGTAGAATGCGGCCTTTTCCAGCAACGACAAGGCCGGATCGAGTTCCGATCGCCGGGTCTTGTTATCCTCCGCGTGAGTGAATGTATGTCTCTCGATCTGGTGCAGACCCTGAGCGACCTCGTCGCGATCCCCAGCGTCAATCCGATGGGCAGGCCGCTCGACGGCCCCGAGTTCTACGAGGAACGGGTCACGGATTACCTGCAGGGGTTGTTCGAGCGGCTCGGGCTGGCCTGGCAGCGGCAGCTCGTGCAACCACGACGGGAGAACATCGTCGCCCGGCTCGACGGCGCCGCCGGATCGACCGAGGTGATCCTGCTCGAGGCCCATCAAGACACGGTGCCCGTCGACGGCATGACGATCGATCCCTGGAAACCGAAAGTCGACGGTGGCCGCCTGTACGGTCGCGGTGCCTGCGACATCAAGGGAGGGATGACGGCCATGCTCGGGGCGCTGGCGCGGCTGGCCGAGGAACGGCCGCGGGGCATGCCCACCGTGATCATGGCCTGCACGGTGAACGAGGAACACGGTTACAGCGGGGCCAACGAATTGCCGAAGCTGTGGGCCGCCGGCGCGAAATCCGTCGTGCCGCGACGTCCGGACGTGGCGATCGTGGCCGAACCGACCGAGCTCAACGTGGTCGTCGCACACAAGGGGGCCGTGCGCTGGAAATGCCGCACGCACGGCGTGGCCGCCCATAGTTCCCAGCCGGAGCGAGGCAGGAACGCGATCTACGCCATGGGCCCCGTTCTGGCCGCGCTGGAGCGTTATGCCGGTGAACTCGGCGCGGCGATTCCCGCGCATCCGCTCTGTGGGCGGGCGACGCTGAGCGTCGGCACCATCCAGGGCGGCCTGAGCGTCAACACGGTGCCCGACACGTGCACGATCGAGATCGACCGTCGGCTATTGCCGGGCGAAGAGGCGTTGCCCGCCTACAAACAGGCGCTCGCCTACCTGGAGGGGCTGGTGCCGCGCGAGCTGGAGGTCGAGCACGAGCACCCCTACCTGCTCGGCATTCCCTTGAGCGATCGCGACAACGGCCCGCTGGCCGATCGGCTGGTCGCGGTGTTGCGACAGACGTTGGGCGGCGGCGAGAAGATCGGCGTGCCGTTCGGCACCAATGCTTCGCGGATCGCGGTGGCCGGCGTGCCTACCGTCGTGTTCGGTCCGGGTTCGATCAACCAGGCTCACACGGCCGACGAATGGCTCTCGCTCGACGAACTGGCCAAGGCCAGCGACGTGCTCTATCGCTTCCTGGCGCACGCATGAGATTGCCCAGGCGCGAGGCGTCAATACTTTCGCGCCGCGCCGGTAGACATCGCTGCTTGGTCTACGGAACCGCTTCGACCATCTCCAGGGCGTGCGACTCTTCGATGGGTGCCGGCTCGCAGGTCGGCACTTCCATGCAATCGAGCGCGCTCAGTTTCCCCGCGCGAGGCCAGATCAGACCGTGGCACTCGACGACGTGCTGGGCGTATTCCTCGTTGTTCTCCACCAGCAACCGGTGCAGTTTCCGCAGCTTGTAATGCGGCACGGCCGGATAGAGATGGTGCGTCAGGTGGATGTCCTGCCCGTAGATGAACATCGCCCACCGCAATACCGGGTTGGTGAAGATCACACGGCTGTTGGTCAACTTGCCGTCGTCGGCGTTGGCGTGCTGGTACAGGTCGCGGAGCAGCATGTAATACGGGAAGCTCGTTAGCAGCGGCAGCACCCACAGCAGCCAGAAATAAACGCCCCATTCCTGCCCGGTGGCTTGCCGCGACCAGGCCAAGCCGCCCTCCAGGAGCGTGAACCAGGTCAGCCGCAAGATGCTCGTGAACTTGCTCGAATACACGGGTCGGAAGTCGGATTGGAAGAACCAACTGTCCGGCAACGCCGAAATCACGAGGCTCGCCGCCGTCAACAGCAACGCGCTCGCGCCGATCAACTGGGGCAGCGTGCCGTGCCAACTCAGCCAACCGAGGATGCCTACCATCACCGGCAGGTAGGCCAGGCCGAGCAGCAGGGTGATACGGAAATGGCCGATCCGCCCCGGCAGAGACTTAGGTAGATGCTTCTGATACGGGTTGACGCTGTAGCCGAACGTCGTGGTGTAGACGTTATCCCACACATAACGCAACAGGCGTGGAGGCCAGAAGATACGCGAAAAGAAGTGCTTCGCGAACTCGGCCCGCGTCATGGGAAAACGATCCATCATGCGCGTCTGGCCCATGTTGAGCAGTTCGGGATCGCGCTGCCAATCGTTCGTGTATTCGTGGTGCCCGAGGTGCATCAGGCGGTATTGGGCCGTCGTCGAAAACAAGGGGAACATGAAGAACCAGTCGGAGACGAGCTCGTTCCAGAACCGGTTCTTGAGCAGGATCCAATGCGCCCCTTCGTGCCCCAGGCCGGCGAAGCGGTGTTGCACCGCTCCCACCAGTAGCACGCCGAGCGTGACGACGGGGATGTTCCAGACCCAGGATAGGCCCCACCCCGCCCGCATCTCGCAGAACGTGATCGTCGAGGCGAAAACGGCCGCCAACGTCAGGTAATCGAACGCCAGATAGGTCAGATTCGTGCAGTTATCGAGATACCTGAGGGGGTGGATGAGAGCGTTCAGTTCGCGGCTATTCAGAGTCTTTCCGAGTTGTTTGGCGCGCATCAGCAATCCGCTCGCGAATAGGAAATCCGGCGCCGTGCCCATCACGGCAACCTGCCCACGGCCCCGCTCGTCGGCCCCACAGCGTGGGGAGGGAGGCTGGAACGCTAGCCATCCCAAACGTCAAAGCCGACTTACCCGTTATATACCCGCTATTCTCAAAAAAACAACCAGTTCGCCCAGATTTAAAAACCTCTTGCGCGCCTTTTCCGGCGTGGTGTTTTTGTTGGCGCAGATGAAAACGGGCTCCCTCGCAACCTCTTCACAAGAAGCAGGTTGCGCGCGTGGGCCACAACTTCTCCAGGGTCGCGCCCCCCTTCGGCCGAACCGGCTTTTACACCGGTGCCGAAGCCGACCCGCAGAGAGTCTTCGGCGATTGCCAGAGCACTACTTTCATGCCTTGCGACACGCCGTCAAAACGTGTCCAAGATGAAGTGATGGCCGTAGTGATAACGGCGAGATTGCGGATAGTAGTTCTGCCAGTTGCGGTTGTAGACGGGAATCCGCATCTCCGGCGCATAGCGGTAATAGAGGCTCTCGGAGCTGCGGTAGTAGTCGGCGCTCCAGAAGTTCTGCGGATAGTAGACATACGGGTAGTGGTAGAAGCGTTGCCAATCCTGGGTGTTGTAGCTGTGGCCCCATTGGCGGTTGTAAGCCTGTTGGGCGCGAGCCTCCGAAACCGCTGTGGCGGCCGAGACGCCCGCCGCGCAGCACAAAACCAGCAAAATGCGGCGGAACATTGAATTCCCCCCTGAAAATGATTGCCGGCCCCGCGGCGGCCGCAGCGATGGCGTGCGAGCGCCACCGGACCGGCTGGGGTCGGAACGATTGGGTCAAAAGCAAGTAGCGGCGCGGGTGCCGCTTGCTTGCACGCTAGCTAAATGGCTTAGAGCACCGACAAAACCGGATCGATCGCCACAAAAATCGGCGTTTCACGGCCGATTTTTTTGCCCGCGGCGCTCAGGTTTTGTCAACCGCTCTGAAGCTAACCATGAAATCGGCAGGGGGAGGCCCTTGCTCCAAGAATATCCCGCACCGGCCGCAAACTCCGCAAATTAGGGTCGTGGCCCAGTTTAAACGCCTTCGGCCGCGTCGCCCTTCATCCGTAGAACCATTCCGCCGCAACCTCTGAGAGCAACCGATAGAACCGGACCGCGCTTCGACGGAGAACGGCGTTTCACGCCCGATCTTTCGCCCACGGCGCTTCGGGCTCGGCCAACCGCGCCTAGGACGGCAAACGGCCTTCGGCCAGTTCGCGGTCCCATTCGTCCATCAGGGGCCAATCCGCGGCACAGGTGCCGAAATCGGCCATGTGCAGATAGCTCTCCAGCCGGGCAATGGTCTTCTCGATCTGCGCGTTGTCCTTGCGGAAGATCGGCCCGTGGCTCGGCAGCAGCCATTCGACGTTGCTCTTGTGGATACGCCGCAACGAAGCGATGAAGGCCCGAATATCGCTGCCGTGATGGGCATCGATCGCGCCGACGCAACCGTCGCGATAGATGTTGTCGCCGCTGAAGAGGAGATTGCCCAACCGGAACGAGAGCTGGCTGTCGGTATGGCCCGGCGTGTGCCAGACCTCGAGCTTCAAGCCCCCCACTTCGATCGTGTCGCCTTCGTCGACGAAGAGGTCGATCTTGACGGGCGGCATTTCGAGATGGATGTCCTGCGCGGTGACCTCGGCGAATGTCTTGATCCGGTCGCCCGACTCCAACGGTTGCGCGGCCTTGGGATGTCCCGTCACGCTCGTCTTCAAGATCTGCTTGAGCTTGGCCAGACCCTGGATGTGGTCGACGTCGGCGTGGGTGGCGACGACCGTCTTGCAATTCGAGAGCGGAAAGTCCAACTGCCGGATCATCTCGACGATCTCGTCGACCGTGTCTTCGTAACCGATATCGATGATCACCCATTCCGGCCCGTCGTAGACCAGATAGACGTTGCACCCCAGCCGTTCACCGGCCTGGTAGTTGATCTCGATCACGTTCGGGAAGACGGGCTTCCGCTGGAGCATTTTGAACCTTAGCTGCGATCCGGTTTCCGACCTTCGAGATTTTAGAACCAGAAGCGGCATATCGCAACGATAAGAACCGGCGCGCGAGGCCCGCTCGTGGCTCATGGCAGCGAGCAATCGGCGGCGGCGACAGGGCTTACGCTAGAGACCGCCGGCGTCTATTTGCGCGCGAAGGCCGCGTCGAAGGCGACGCCGCTGGCGCGGAAATCGAGCCGCTTGACGAACTCGCAGGCTTCCTTGGCCCCGGCCTCGCGATCCATGCCGACGTCTTCCCATTCCACCGAGAGAGGCCCCTCGTAACCGGCGACGTTCAACGCCCGCACGATCTCCTCGAAGTTCACTCCGCCCCGGCCGGGCGAACGAAAATCCCAACCTCGCCGCGGGTCGCCAAAGTTCAAATGGCTGCCCAGGATGCCACTGCGTCCGTTGAGCGTCACGATCGCGTCCTTGATGTGGACGTGATAGATGCGGTCGGCGAACTCGCGAACGAACTCGACCGGATCGACCCCCTGCCAGTGCAAATTGCTGGGGTCGAAATTGAAGCCGAATTCTTCGCGCCGCCCGAGCGCGGTGAGCGTGCGGCGGGCCGTCTCCAGGTCGAAGGCGATCTCCGTCGGATGGACCTCCAAGGCGAACCGCACCCCGCATTCGCCGAACACGTCGAGGATCGGGTTGAATCGTTCGGCCAATAGTTCATAGCCGCGATCGATCATCGCGGGCGGCACGGGCGGGAAGGAATAGAGCAGGTGCCAGATGCTCGAGCCCGTAAAGCCGTTCACCACGCCGACGCCCAGCTTCTGCGCCGCGCGGGCCGTCTTCTTCAACTCCTCGGCCGCCCGCTGGTTGACGCCCGCCGGTTTGCCGTCGCCCCAGACATGCGGGGGCAGGATCGCTTTGTGCCGTTCGTCGATGTTATCGAGCACGGCCTGCCCGACCAGGTGCGCGCTGATCGCGTTTACTTGCAGGTCGTGCCGCTCCAGCACCTCGCGGCGGTTGGCGCAGTAGCCGTCTTCGGCCAGGGCCTTATCGACCTCGAAGTGATCGCCCCAGCAAGCGAGCTCCAATCCCTGGTAGCCGAACTCTCGCGCCTTGCGGGCCAGGTCGTCCAACTTCAGGTCGGCCCATTGGCCGGTGAACAGCGTCACGACGCGCGGCATGATTCGTTTCCGTACGAGAAGAGATCCTGAGCGGCCCCCGAGAAAGAGAACCCAGTTTTGCTGACGGCGGATGACCTTGTCAAATGTAGCTCCGGGCCGCGTTACCCTTTGCCACGCCGTCGACGAAGGCCCGGTGCAGGGACAAGCGGGGCTGCTAGCATCCTATGCCGGGCTCCTTCGGCGTTGGCGCATCAAGACGACAACGATGATCACGCCCGCGATGAAGCCGAGCGCCAGTCCTTGCGTCAGCCCCAGACCGATGCCCACTTCGACCGGATCGAAACCCGGCGCATCGCCATTGCGAAAGACAGAGCGGTAATAGCCGGGGGCGAAGCTCCCCAACAGATAGCCGGCGGACGTCCCGATCGCGGCGCAGGCAATCGTGCATCCGACGACAACGAGAACGGCTCTCGCGGCGCTCGGTCGATGTTTAGAGCAACCGCCGACCGGCGCCACATACGGGTTCTCGTCCATGCCCCGCATTATAACACGTCAGGACGGACGGGAGAGTTCACCGGCAAGCATCCGTTCTCTTGCGACGGCATACCCAGCACACGATACTGTGCGCGTCCAAGACGTTCCTGTCTGTGAGGGGGAGTGCCGGCTTTGAAAACGTGTCCTGCCTGCCATAAGGCGGTTCCGGATGGCGCCGCCGTACGTCCGCACCCGGGTTGAGGTCATCATTTCGGAGCATCGCATGGCCCCGTCAAGCGTCCTCCACCTCCGCCCACTCATTTGCAGCTCACGAGGAAGGACGCGCGTGGGGCCACAGCGCAGGCGGCCACAGGGCAGACGGCCACAGCGCACGTCTCGACCGGAGCGACGAACGCGTGGGGCCGGTCGCTGGTATTGTTGGCCGCCGTTCTCCTCACATCCGGTCTGACGGCGGCATTGACGACCTTGTTGCTGCGCGGCGGTCGAAAGGAAGACGTCGCTGCGGCGAAAGCCGTCGTGCCGCGAGCGGAGTCGAAAGCGGCTTCCCCGTCACCCGCGCAGCAACTGGCCGAGGAGCCGGGGCCGGCGCCTGTCGACGAGTCGAGCAAGCCGCCCAAAACACTCGCTGTACCGGGAAGGCATGTTGCCGCGGAACACGACGATGCCACCCCGCTACCGAAAGTCGGCGCGCCGCCAAAAAAACCAGACGACGCACAACGGCCGCTGGGCATCGCGGCGGAAGAGCAAATGTCTGCGCCACCCACGGGCCTCGCGGTCGAGCCGAAGCTCGACGAACTCGCTGCTCTGGAGGCGCCAAAGTTGCCGGTGGACAGCACGCCGCTCTACGCGGCACGGACCAAGCCGAAGACGCCCGAGTGGCTTGGCGAACGGGGCGGAACGGTTGGAAGCCCGACCCAGACCGCATGGACAAGGTTGCGGCGAGCAGGCTCGGCAACCGGTCTTCGCTCACCGGCGGGCAAATCCCCTGTACAGGGCATTTCGCACCGAGGGAAACTGGTCGGCTAGTTCGACGACATCCGCTTCCGAGAGCATCGGGGGACCGAGTAATGTCACGGAGCCGAGATGCGGTATTTTTTCCAATCGCTGCACGGTCTCTGCATTCAATTGGGCGACCGGCAGGACAACCTCATATTCGGCGTTGTGAAAACTGGGTCCGAGCAAATAACGGAACCACCGCGGATACCACCCGTGAGTTACCGCCACTACCTTTGCACCGGGGGCGCCACAGAATGTCATCAACGTTTGTTGCTCCGCTTGCGCACGTGACGCTTGGAAGCGGTAATTGGCTCCCCATAACGCACATACGGCCGTCGAGATGAATATGCCTCGTAAACCGAACTGGGGCGGCCGGAGTGGCGACACAGAGTGGGCTTGCGGTACCAAGAACAGGTGCCGAAAACCAATACACGAAAGGCCCACGACCGCGGCCATCACCCAGGCGGCCGCGAACTGGAGCTTAGACAGTGCGATTTCTTCGAGTGCCGGCTGAAGATCGCCACCTCCGAGCGCCAGGGTGCCGAATCCACCGATAAATGCGGCCGAGGATGGAAACATGGCGCCAATTGCAAACGTGCGCGCCGCGCCCGGCAAATGGATCACGACCAGCACCAGCAACGCAGGAATCAGCGCCGCTAAAAACAGGATGGTGGCGCCGCTCAAGGAGTTTGCCTGCCCGACGGTCGCGAGGACAACCAGACCGAGGAACGCGACTACCGCCGCGAAACGCCGTAGCACGATCGGTGCAAATTGGGCAAACTTCATGAATGTCCTTCCATGAATAAGAGAAGCTGCGCTCTCGCCTTCATTCCTCGGCTGAGACTTCACCAATCCGGGCAAGGGAACCACTGGCGAGCCGGCGAACAACCCGGCGCGAATCCTAGCCGGGATTTACGATGCCGGTCAACATGTCCGGCTTCGTTCGATCTGCCCATCACGCTCGGAATCTTGACCGCCTTCGGCCAATGCTGCGGTCAGCCGAGCGAACGCGCGTGGCTATCGGGGAGACGATGGACGGCCCGCTTCGTGGCCGTTGCCTAGCGTGCGTCAAATCTCCGGCATTTTCCACGGGTCGCGATAGGGACGGCTCAGCATCGCGGCGGCTTCATCGTCGTCCAGGATCTGTTCCTTTATGGGGTCCCATTTGAGCTTTTCGCGTCCCAGTCGCATCGCGATATTGCCCAGGTGGCAGATCGTTATCGAGCGGTGGGCGACTTCGACGGGCGCGGCGGTCGCCCCTCGCGAGATCACGCAGTCGATGAAGTTCCGGTAATGGTTGTCGCTCTGATAGAGATGCACGCCGTCCGGGCCGATCTCCGAATCCAGGATCGACTTGGGATTCGCGTCGTGTTTGCCGCGACTGGCTGAAACGGAACCTTCCGTTCCCTCCCAAACAACGCCGCTTTTTTCCGTGTTGGAGACGATCATGGTGACGCCGTTCTCGTAGACCGCCTCGAAATAATACTCCGTGGCCGTGTTCCACAACGGGTCGGGCGGGAAGACAGCCCTGGCATTGCGAATTTCTACCGGTCCGGTGAGTTCCGTGCCCATGCCCCATTGAGCGCAATCGGGATGGTGGCCGCCCCAATCGGTGACTTGCCCGCCGGAATAGTCGTAGATCCAGCGAAAATTGACGTGGCAACGGGCCGGCGCGTATGCGGCCTGCGGTGCCGGGCCGAGCCAGAAGTCGTAATCGAACCCGTCGGGCACTTTCTCGGGCTGCTTGCGGTCGGCCGTCTTGCCGTAATCGGCGCGGCCGCCGGGCAAGCCGCAACGCACCGTCTGCAGTTTGCCGACCCGGCCGTTGCGAACCAGCTCGCAGGCGCGGCGGAAATCCTTGTCGGATCGCTGCTGGCTGCCGCACTGGAACACGCGGTTGTACTTTCTCACAGCGTCGCTCATCGCCCGCCCTTCCGCGATGGTGAGCGATAAGGGCTTCTGACAGTAGATATCCTTGCCCGCTTTGGCGGCCATGATCGTGGGAATGGCGTGCCAGTGGTCCGGGGTGGCGATGAGCACGGCGTCGATGTCGTGCCGCCCGAGCATTTCGCGGAAATCGACATAGGCGTCGCAGCCTTTGTAGGTGCCCGACTTCTTGTCGGCCGCATAATGGCCTTCGACCAGGCGTTGGCCGGGTTCGCGCCCGGCGACGGCGCCGTTCCAGTAGCCGGGGCTTTCGCGGTTGACATCGCAGACGGCCACGATCTGCACGCGCGGATCACTCAAGAAACCGCGCATATCGTTGAAACCCTGATTGCCCGTACCGATGACGCCGAGTTGGATGCGATTGCTCGGCGCCGGCCGCTCGTCCGCCCCCAAGCCAACGGCCGAAGCAGTCAGCGATGCGGCGAGCCCAGCGGATTGAGCGAAGAATTGCCGCCGCGTCGATTCGCTGCCGAAAGTCATAAGTACTCCTGAAAATCAATCGTGGCCAAACACATTCCGCGGCGGAACCGAAACCATGAAGTAGACCACACCCCGGACAGCGCGGCAAACATTGGTTCACCACCGACCGGTGAATCGGTCGTCACGTACGTAGTCGTCGGCACGCTCGTTGGACTCGGCGGATTTGAGATGTCCTTGCGATTCGCCAAGTACCGTGGTTAGATAGAAATCCTGGCCACTGCTGCAACCTTGCGGAGATCTGTCGGGCGATGAGTGATGTCGAATCGATCGAGCCTTCGCACACACCCAGGATTCCGCGGGTTTGGCTGGCGCTGGCGTTTGTCTTCGCTCTGTTTGCCGCCTGGCGGATCCTGGCGCCTAGCCCGTCGCAGGTTGGGAGCGGGAATCCCGGTGTGGGAAAGAAACTGTCAACCCTATCGTTGCAGCCGCTGACGTTCATCGGCGACGACATTTCGCTCGACGACTTGCAAGGCGACGTCGTTGTCCTCAATTTCTGGGGCACCTGGTGTCCGCCGTGCCGGACGGAACTGCCGCACGTCGCCGAGTTGGCCCGCCGTTATCGGCAGAACGAGCATTGCCGTGTGTTGGCGGTTTCGTGCGGCAGCAGCGGACCCGATTCGAGCGACTCCTTGCCCGAGTTGCAGTCAGAGACCGCGGCGCTGCTTGCGGCGCGACACATCGATCTCTCGGTCTACGCCGACCTTGACCTGCGCACGCGAAAAGCGGTGAACGACGCGGTGGGGTTCCGCGGCTATCCGACGACCCTCGTGCTCGACGCAGGCGGCGTGATACGCGGAGTCTGGACCGGTTATGCGCCCGGCGACGAGCAGGCCGTCGCGGAATTGGTGGAGCAGCTCTTGTCGGCCGAGACCTAAAGCGACGTGGCGATCAACCTCTACCGCCGACCCTGCTCGGCCACCGCCTGCAAGTGCTCCTTCAAGAAGTCGGCCAACTCCGTAGCCGAAACTTCTTCCGTCGATCGAAATTTCAGTTTGACGACGTCCTTGTCGTTGCGATCGGCCACCAACTCGCGCTCGGCGCCGAGCGATGCGATGCGTCCCAGCGCAAACCGGTTCTTGGGGCCGGTCAAGATCAGATCGAGTGCGGCCGGACGCTTGGTGTGGATCGTCGCCCAGGGCTCGCCCGGCCCGTCGACGAACAGGTGCACGACCTGTTGGTTGTTCCAGAGGAATTGACCCGAGGGCGCCGTCTCGGCCAGCAACTCGCACAACTCTTCCAGCACGTCGGTCTCCCACGAGACTTTCTTGCCGGGCGGAAAACCCTTCCGAGATAGATGCCATTTCCGTCCCAACACCTTCCAGGGCATCACGTCGTCGGGCTGCTGTTGCACGCGCTCGGTGAACGTGCGGAAGCCGTCCACGGCCCGCTCCAAGAACTGCCAGAAGGCCGGTCGGTCGATCTCCTCATAGGAGTGCACGGCCAATTGCACCTCTTGCCACGGTCCCCGAAGTTGCTTGCACTTCACGCGCGACTCGCTGCCATAGACCGGCAGGTGGTGCATCTCGTTGAGCGGCTTGAGGTCGAGCTGGGTTATCAGGTCGTCGCGTTGGAAGGTGCGCTTGGCCACGCGGAATTTGAGCTTGAGCAGCCATTCCTCGCCCGTGATCGCGTGCATGAACCAGCCGTCGGTCTTCTTCGAGGCGCAGATCTCGACCACGGTGCGGGCTTTCCAATCGGTCGGGCTGAAGTCGCCTAATTCCTGAACGCGATCGATCACGGCCGCCAGTATCTTGCCGTCCCAGCGGCACGGTTGGCCGTTACGGCCCACGCGCTCGCGCGTGTGCCACTGGCGGCCGTCGACCTCCCACGGCATCTGTGCCTCTTTGCCGACTTCGTTGATATCGAGATCGCCCGAGCGTTCTTCTTGCTGCGCGGCGAAATCGTGTGGCCTGCGTTCGATGTGCGGACCGGCGGCCAGTACCGGCGCCAGCATCTCGCCCGTGTGCGAGCGCAAGAGGGGGCCGGCGGGTTTTTCACGCTCGCGATCGGCTCGCCTTCCCTTCGGCTTGGTCTTGCCGTTGCTACCGTTGCCGGATGCACGCTCGGCGTGCGCGACGATATCTTCCGGAGTTCCGGCCGCTACGACGTGGCCGCCGCCATCGCCGGCCTCCGGTCCCATGTCGATCACCCAATCGGCCGTCTTGATGACGTCCAGGTTGTGCTCGATCACCACCACGGTGTTGCCCAGATCGACGAGCCGATTGAGCACGTCCAAGAGTTTGGCCAGGTCGTCGAAGTGCAAGCCGGTGGTCGGCTCGTCGAGCAAGTAAAGCGTCTGCCCGGTGTCGGGTCGCGAGAGCTCGGCCGCCAACTTGACGCGCTGCGCCTCGCCGCCCGAAAGCGTCGGCGCCGCTTGGCCTAGCCGGATGTAATCGAGGCCGACGTCGCACAGCGTTTCGAGTACGCGGCGGACTTTGGGAATGTTTTCGAAGAGCTGCGCCGCGCGGCCGCAGGGCATGTCGAGTACGTCGGCGATGTTCTGCCCCTTGTACTGCACGGCCAGCGTTTCCTGGTTGTAGCGTCGGCCGCGGCATTCGTCGCATTCGACCCACACATCGGGCAGGAAGTGCATCTCGATGCGCAACTGGCCGTTTCCTTCGCACTTTTCGCAACGGCCACCCGGTACGTTGAAGCTGAAGCGGCGCGGTGTGTAGCCGCGCAGCTTGGCGTCGGGCAACTGCGAATAGAGCGCGCGGATCAGTTCGAACACGCCCGTGTAGGTTGCTGGGTTGGACGTCGGCGTATTGCCCAGCGGTTGCTGGTCGACGCGGATCACCTTGTTGATCAGTTCCACGCCACGGATGGCATCGTGCGGCGCCGGAAAAGTGCGCGCACGGTGCAGTGTGCGCGCCAGCGAACTGTAGAGCACGTCTTCCACGAGCGAACTCTTGCCGCTGCCGCTCACGCCGGTGATGGCCGTGAGCGTGCCGAGGGGAATGCGCGCGTCGACCCCGCGCAGGTTGTTGTGCCTCGCGCCGATCACCTCCAACCAACCGCCGCCCGGCGGCTCGGGCAACTCGACCGCGGTCCGTACTGCTTTCGTCGTGAGAGCCACTCCGCGCCGTGCCACGGCCTTCGCCACTCGTGCGAACGATTCGACTTCCGCGTACTCGCCATTCGCGGCCACCCCCTTGCGGCGTCCATTCTTGGTCCCTGTCCCACCGCCGCGCCCCCAGTCTCCCACGGGCATGCGCCGATTGAGCGGCACGCCGATCGCTTTCTTGCCCGACAAATACGGCCCCGTTACCGAGCCCTTTTGTGCGGCGACTTCGGCCGGCGTGCCTCGAGCCACGATCTGCCCGCCGTATTCGCCCGCACCGGGCCCGAAATCCAGAAGCTGATCGGCGCTTTCCACCACCTCGCGGTCGTGCTCCACCATCAGCAGCGTATTTCCCAGGTCGCGCAGTTTGATCAGCGCCTTGAGCAGACGGCGATTGTCGCGCGGATGCAGGCCGATCGTCGGCTCGTCGAGCACGTACAGCACGCCCGTCAACCCGCTCCCCACCTGGCTGGCCAAGCGGATGCGCTGCGCTTCGCCGCCGGAGAGCGTGGGCGCGGAACGGTGTAGTGTCAGGTACTCCAAACCGACGTCGACCAGGAATTGCAGACGGTTGGTGACTTCGCGGACCAACTCGCCCGCGATCTTGCGCTCCGAGCCCGTCAGCTTGAGGCCCGAGGTCAGCTCGAGCAAGGTGCCGAGCGCGGTGCGACAGACTTCGTCCATCGTCTGTCCGCGGAAGCGCACCGCCGCGGCGTCGTCGCGCAGGCGGCTACCGCCGCAGGTCGAGCACTCGACTTCGTCGACCAGGTGGTCGAGCCGATTGCGGAACAACGGCGACAGACGCGACGCTTCTTCGAGCGCTGGATAGACGCCCTTGTATTGGAAACGATAGATCGGCTGCCCACCGCGGCGTTTGCCGGGCGCATACACGGAAATCCAATCTTCACCCGTGCCATGCAGCACGATGCGGCGTTGCCGAGCGTTGAGCTGATCGAAGGGCACATCGAGGGGTACGCCGGTATGCGCGGCGAAGGCTTCGACCAGCGGCCGAAAGTAAGGATTTTCGGGCTCGGGCCAGACGGCGACGGCCCCTTCGGCCAGGCTCAGCTTGGGATCGCGCAACAGGGCCGCGGTGTTGGCTCCGGTCTGCGTCCCCAGGCCTTCGCACGACGAACACCAGCCGAGCGAACTGTTGAACGAGAAATGGTGCGGCGTGAGCGGTTCGAAACTGCGGCCGCACTTGTCGCAGGCGCGGTGCTGACTGTGAACCTCTGTCCGCCAGTTTTCTTCCGCGATCTCGTCGTTCGGATAGGCGATGTGCAAGACACCGCGGCCGAGACTCAAGGCGCTCTCCACGCTGTCGGCGATGCGTGAGCGATTGTTGCCCCGCACGATGGCGCGGTCGACGATCACTTCCACCAGGTGTTTGCGACGCCGATCGATCTTGGGCGGCTCGTCGACGGAATAGCTCGTGCGGTCGACGCGCATACGTGGATAACCCGCCTGCCGGATCTCCTCCCACAGCGCGTCGTAATTCTCGCCCACCTGGATTTCCAGCGGCGCCATGATGAAGAGCTTGGTCCCTTCTTCGTGGGCCATGATCTTGTCGATCACTTCGTCGGCCGATTGCGTGCCGATCGGCACATCGCAGTCGGGGCAGTAGGCCTTGCCGAGCCGTGCGAAGAGGATGCGGAGGTAGTCGTAGATCTCCGTTACCGTCCCGACCGTCGAACGCGGCGTATGTCCCAGATGTTTCTGCTCGATAGCGATCGCCGGCGAGAGCCCTTCGATGTGTTCGAGCTGCGGCTTCTGCATCTGTCCGACGAACTGTCGGGCATAGGAGCTCAAGCTCTCGACATACCGCCGCTGGCCTTCGGCGTAAATCGTATCCATCGCCAGCGAGCTCTTGCCCGAGCCGCTCTGTCCGCAGCAGACGGTGATCTGGTCGCGCGGGACCTCGACGTCGACCGATTTCAGATTGTGCTGGCGGGCGCCGACGACCTTGATCTGCTGGCTGGGATTGGCGCTCAGGGGAGGGCGACCGGCCTTATCGCCCGACGAGGCCAGAGCGATCGCGGAAGATGCCGAATCTCCCCGCACACCGTCTGCGATGGCGAGATGCCGCGCCAGTGAGCGACCCGTATGCGATGCTCCGACCTGCATCACCTCCTCGGGTGCGCCGGCGGCCACGATCCGCCCTCCCTCTTCGCCCCCTTCGGGACCGAGGTCGATCAACCAATCGGCCGTCTTGATCACATCGAGATTGTGTTCGACCACGAGCACGGTGTTGCCCGCCTCGACGAAGTCGTGCAGCACCTTGAGCAGCATGCGGATATCGGCGAAGTGCAGACCGGTCGTCGGCTCGTCCAAGAGATAGAGCGTCTTGCCGGTACTCTTCTTCACCAACTCGCGGGCCAGCTTGATGCGCTGGGCTTCACCGCCCGAAAGGGTCGGCGAAGGCTGGCCCAGTTTCAGATAATCGAGTCCCACGTCGTGCAGCGTTTGCAGCTTGTGTCGCACCTTGGGAATGTTCTCGAAATGGGTGAGTGCCTGCTGCACGTCCATCTCCAGCACATCGGCGATCGATTTGCCCTTGAAGCGAACCTGTAGCGTCTCGCGGTTGAAGCGGTGCCCTTCGCACACCGGGCAGGTGACCCATACGTCGGCCAAAAAATCCATTTCCAGCCGGTTCGAGCCGTTCCCTTCGCACGCCTCGCAGCGACCACCTTCGACGTTGAAGCTGAACCGTCCCTCTTGATAGCCGCGGGCCTTCGACTCGGTGAGCTGCGCGTAGAGCTTGCGGATGTCGTCGAACACCTTGATGTACGTGGCGGGATTCGAGCGCGGCGTACGGCCGATCGGCGATTGATCGATGGCGATCAGCTTGTCGAGGTGTTCCATCCCCTCGATCCGATCGTGCTCGCCGGGCGCGCCGTCGCCCTTGTTGAGGTCGCGGTGCAGCGCTTGGACGAGAATGCCGTTCACGAACGAGCTCTTGCCCGATCCGCTCACGCCCGTCACGCACACGAACGTGCCCAGCGGGATTTCGACGTCGACCTTCTTGAGGTTGTTCTGCGCCGCACCCAAGACCTTCAACCATTTGTGGTTCGTCGGCCTGCGGTGCGTCGGCACGTCGATGCGCAGTTCACCGGCCAGGTATTGCCCGGTCAGGCTCCGTTTTTCTTGGCAGATTTTCGCGACCGAGCCGGCGGCCACCACCTCGCCGCCGCGCACGCCGGGCCCGGGACCGAAGTCGACGATATGGTCGGCGGCCCGCATCGTGTCTTCGTCGTGTTCGACGACGACCACGGTGTTGCCCAGGTCGCGCAACCGCGTGAGTGTTTCGAGCAAGCGGTCATTGTCGCGCGGATGCAACCCGATCGACGGCTCGTCCAGAATGTAGAGCACGCCCACCAACCCGCAGCCGATCTGCCCGGCCAACCGGATGCGCTGTGACTCACCGCCGGAAAGCGTGGGAGCCGTGCGATCGAGGGTCAGGTAATTGAGGCCAACGTTCGTCAGAAAGCCGAGCCGCCCGCGGATCTCCTTGAGTACCTCGGCGGCAATGACCTGTCGCGTCGCGTCCAAGTCGAGCTCGCCGAAGAAGTCGACCGCGTCGGAGACGGCCAGCGAACAGACCTCCGGCAACGATTTACCTTGGCCGGCGAAGTGCGCATGACGCGAGACGAGCCGGACGGCGCGGGCCTGCTCATTCAATCGCGCGCCGCCGCAATCGACGCAGCCGATGACGCGCATGTATTTTTCCAACTGGCGGCGCTGCATGCCGCTCTTGCTGTTGCGGTAACGCGACAGCAGCTCGGGAATGATCCCTTCGTACTTGCCACCGTATTTGTGGAGGCCGCCGCCGTGTTTCCACGTAAAGGTGATGTGCAGATCGCCCGTGCCCCACAAGATCAGGCGGACCAGCGCCGGGTCGAGTTTGTTCCAGGGGGTGTCGAGCAACTCGCCCGACGGCAGCCCGTGATTCCGCTCGATCGTCTCGGCGACTCCGTCGTAGATGTGCCGCTTCCACCGACCCAGGTCACTCCACGGTCCGATCAGCTCGACGGCACCCTCTTTGAACGACAGGTTCTCGTCGGGAATGAGCAGGCTGGCGTCGAAGCTGTAGAGCTCGCCCAATCCGTCGCACGCCAGGCACATCCCCTGCGGGCTGTTGAAGCTGAAGAGTTGGGGGCTGGGCGGTTCGAAGCTGATGCCGCACTCCGTGCAAGCGTAGTCGGCCGAAAAGTGCAAATCGTTGGCCGATCGACCGCGTCGCCGCTTGGCCGGCGCCGGTTCGTTGGCGGTCTCCGCCTCGTCTCCGATCGGGGGCGGCGGTCCGGCGCCCTCGACCGCGGCGATGAGTGCTCCCTTGCCGATCTTGAGCGCCAGCTCGACGGCTTCGGCCAGGCGTGGCCGCAGCCCTGGGCCTGCGGTCAGGCGATCGATCACGACTTCGATGTTGTGCCGCATCTGCCGGTCGAGTTGCAGATCGTCGCTCAGCGAAACGACCGTTCCGTCGACCCTGGCCCGCACGAACCCCTGTTTGAGCAGATCGACAAACAGGTCGCGATACTCACCCTTTTGGGCCTTGATGATCGGCGCCAGCACGAGGAATTTCGTCCCGGTCGACAGCGTGCTGATGCGGTCGATGATCTGGTCGCGGGTCTGGGCCGTGATCACGCGGCCACACTTCGGGCAATGCCCCTGGCCGGTGCGAGCGAACAGGACGCGCAGATAGTCGTAGATCTCGGTGATCGTGCCCACCGTCGAACGTGGGTTCTGCCCGCTCGTCTTCTGCGAAATCGAAATCGACGGGCTCAGCCCCGAGATCAAATCGACGTCGGGCTTCGGCATCTGTCCTAAGAACTGGCGCGCGAAGCTGGACAGGCTTTCGACGTAACGTCGTTGCCCTTCGGCGTAGAGCGTGTCGAAAGCCAGCGAGCTCTTGCCCGACCCGCTGACGCCGGTGAGGCAGATCAGGCGGTTTCGCGGCAGAGTGAGGCTGACGTCGCGCAGGTTATGTTCGCGGGCACCCTTGATGACAATGTCGGCGGCAGGCATTCAGAACGGCCGGAAGTGTGAAGTCCGTTTCGGTTTGCGGAGGATGGAACCCTGAATTTTAAGGCACGGGCAAGGAGTCAGAAAGGGGGCTGGAGTCCACAGACCGATCGTGGAAGAAAGGGAATGCCAAGCCAGGCTGGGTCCAGCTTGCGGAAAACAAGCAGAAGGCGCGATCCCGAGCAAACAAAATCGAGAGTCATCCCGACTGAGGGCGTTGCTCTAATACTCCTCAATCTTGGCCCAGAGTTGGTCGAGGCGCTTGGCCGAGACGGGAACGAGCGTGCCGAGCTGCTGGGCGAAGAGCGACACGCGGAACTCTTCGAGGAGCCAGCGATATTGGGCCAACCCGGCATCGAACACACCTTCCGCCCGATACTGCGCCGCGAGATCGAGGTAGGCGGGCCAGCGGGCCTCGATCTGGTCGAACGACTGCCGATCGCGGGCCAAGTTGCCCGCAGCGAGACGTTCTAGGCGGATCTGGATGGTGCGCAGGTAACGCGGATACGATTGGAGTTGTTGCCACTCGGCCGCAATCAAGAAATCGGGCTTGAATAGCTCGCGGAGCTGACTCTCGATGTCGGCCACCGCGTACAACCATTGCGTGTTCGTCGCCGCCGCTAAGGCGCGGAGCACGGCGGCGTACGATTCCAAGATGAGCGTGACCAGCGGCACGACGTCCTGCACAGCCAGTCCGATCCGTTCGCGGCCGACGGCCAAGCAGGCATCGAATTCTTCCAGGTTGCGTGGCACCGGACGCTCGGTGAAAGCCAAGTCCGATCCCAAAAACGCCCGGTCGGCGGCCAATTCCATCAGCCGCTCTTTCCAAAAGCCCAAGTCGCCCAGGCTAGCGCCCAAAGCCGCCAGTCCGGGCAAATTCGGCAGCCATTCGATGTGCGGCTCGAGTTCGTGCCGCGCGGCCAGCAGGAACAAACGTCGCAGACCGCCGCGCGTGTGCCGGGCCGCCGCTTGCGGCGAGGTGGCGAGATACAACGAGGCGCTGGCGCCGGCGTCGGCCAAGGCGGGGTAGCCGCTGAGCACCATTCCGCCGCGGCTCACTTCGACTCGCTCGGGTAACTCACCGAAATCCCACGAGGTGATCCCTTGGCGCTGAAAACGGGCGTCGTCGATCGTGCCGCCGCTCGATTTCGTGTCGGCCCAGAGTTGCTTGCGCACGCTCGCCAGGTCGCGGCCGACCGCCACGGCGCGACCCGTCGTATCGACGACGCGGATCCGCATCCGCAGGTGGTCGGGCACCTGCGATATGCGAAACGCATCGGGAGAGACGGTCGTGCCGGCGACCCGCGTCAACGAGTGGGCCAGGGCCGTCGACAGGCAACCCTCGGGATAGCGCAATTCGTGCAGCATCTTCTTGGCCGTGTCGGGCACCGGCACCAAGCCTCGCCGCACGTTCTTGGGCAGCGACTTGATGAGGGCTACGACTTTTTCTTCCACCAGCCCCGGCACCAGCCACTCCAACCGCCGTGCATCGAGCAGATGAAAGCCTTCCTTGGGGACCGTGATGGTGATGCCGTCGTGTTCCGTGCCCGGTTCGAAACAATAGTCGAGCGGCAGGCGCATCGGGCCGATACCGATGGCGTCGGGAAAGGACTCCGGGTCTAGTTCGGCCGCAGCCTCGGTGAGCAGGTTGCGGGGTGTCATGCACAACAAGCCCGGGGTCTGGCGCTCCGCCTCGCGGTGCCAACGTTCGAAGGTGGCCGCGTCGACCACTTCTGCGGGCAAACGCCGCTGGTAGAATCCGTAGCGCGCGTGTTCACCGCGCAGCAGACCGAAGCGGCGCACCTTGCGCTGCCATCGCTCCAGCTCTTCCAACAACTGCTGATTGTGGGCCAGGAACCTGGCGCGGGTCCGGTGTGCACCGCGCACCAGCCCGTGCTCGATGAACATCTCGCGGGCGTGGACCGGATCGACGGCGGCCAGTCGCACATGCCGCTGACGCACAACGGGCAGGCCGAAGAGCGAGACACTCTCGATCACCATCCCGGCGCCGGCTGCCGGATCCCAATGCGGATCGCGATGCGTCCGCTTCACCAAGTGCTCGGCCAACGGCTCGATCCAGCGCGGGTTGATGCGAGCCACGGTCCGCAGGTAGCGGCGGCTCGTTTCCAACACCTCGCCCGCCATCACCCAGCGCGGGCGCGAGCCATAGGCGGCCGAACCGGGCCAGAGGATCGCCTTCTGTCCTCCGGCGACGGTGTATTCCGACGATTCGTTGCGATGGGCCACGCTCGACAAGAATCCGGCGAGCAAGGCGCGATGGATGCCCTCGTAGTCGTTGCGGCGCGGCTCGATCTTCAGGCCGACCTGATCGCAGAGCTGTAGGAGCTGCCGATGGACATCGAGCCATTCGCGCATGCGGTTGTAGGAGAGGAAGAACTCGCGGCACGCCCTGCGCAACTGGTTTCGCGACAGGCTGCCTTTCAATTCATGGTAGAAATCCCATAGCTTGAGAAAGGTGATGAAGTCCGACTGTTCGTCGCGGAAGCGGGCGTGTGCCTGGTCGGCCGCTTCTTCTTGTCCCGGTGGCCGCTCTCGCGGGTCGGGCAGTTCGAGCGCCGCGGCGATGATGAGGATCTCGTGCAGACGGCGCTCGCGCATGCCGGCCAGGATGATGCGGCCGATACGCGGATCGACCGGCAAGCGGCCGAGCTGCCGCCCCAGGTCGGTCAGCTCGTTCTTTTCGTCGAGCGCCCCCAACTCGAAGAGCGTTCGGTAGGCGTCGCGGACCGATTCGGGTCGCGGAACGTCGAGGAACGGAAACGTCTCGATGTCGCCCAGCCGCAGAACCTTGGCCTGCAAAGCCACGGCCGCCAGGTTGCTGCGCAGGATCTCGGCAGGCGTATAGCGCTCGCGACTTAGAAAATCTTCCTCGCTGTAGAGCCGGATGCACACGCCCGGACCCACACGTCCGCAACGGCCCTTACGTTGGTCGGCCGACGCTTGCGACACCGGCTCGATCGGCAAACGCCGCACCTTCGACCGGGCAGCGTAACGGCTGATGCGGGCCGTCCCCGTATCGATCACCGCACCGACTCCGGGTACCGTCAGACTCGATTCGGCCACATTGGTGGCAATGATGATGCGGCGTCCCTCACGCGGTTGAAAGATGCGGTTCTGGTCGGCTGCCGACACCCGGGCGTAGAGCGGCAGGACCTCGGTCGCGCTATCCAGCCGGTCGCCCGGAATGCGGTGGGCCCGCAGCGCCTTGGCGGTCGCCAAGATTTCTTGTTCCGTGGGCATGAAGATCAGGATGTCGCCCACGCGCTCGCGGGCTAACTCGTCGACCGCTGCCAGCACGGCTTGCTCGACGTCGGGTTCTTCGCCCTCCTTCTCGGCCGTCGGCGGGCGATAGCGGACCTCGACCGGATAAGTGCGACCCGCGACCGTGATCACCGGCACTTCGCCCACGGCCGACTCGAAGTGCCGGGCGAACCGCTCGGCATCGATGGTGGCCGACGTGACGATCAGCTTGAGGTCGCGCCGGCTGGGAAGTAGCCGCTTCAGGTAACCCAGCAGGAAGTCGATGTTGAGCGAACGCTCGTGCGCCTCGTCGAGGATGATCGTATCGTACCGGTTGAGGAACCGATCGTGGTGCGACTCGGCCAGCAGCACACCGTCGGTCATCAGCTTGACGTAGGTGCGCGGGTTCGTCGAATCGGTGAAGCGGATCTTGTAACCGACGTCGCGTCCCAGCGGCGAGCCCAACTCTTCGGCGATGCGTGCCGCCACGCTGCGGGCGGCGATCCGCCGCGGCTGCGTGTGGCCGATCACTCCTTCCAACCCGCGGCCGATCTCCAGGCAGATCTTGGGCAATTGAGTCGACTTGCCCGAGCCCGTGTCGCCACAGACGATCACCACCTGGTGATCGCGTATGGCGGCCGCCAATTCAGCACGCCGTGCCGCCACCGGCAGCGAATTGTCGAACCGGACGTGGGGAACGTTCGCCCGGCGGGCCAACCGCAGAGCGATCGAGGCCTCCAGATCGGCCGCCAGGCGGGACAGGCGGTCGTTCGCGGGCCGGCCTCGGCGTTCGGCCTGTTCGATCTCGTGCAGCCGCCGGCGCAGGCGCCAACGGTCGGCGAACAGGGCTTCGCCGACGCGTGCCCCCAATTCCGGTATGGAAATCATGTCGGCCAAAGGCCCGCCCGTCACAAAACGCAAATATTCCGTGCATTATACGCCGGCCGAGAAGCGGCGGAGTCGCTTGGCTCGGCAGGGCCGCGGGGTACAATTTCTCAGGCGGCGCGCCAGCCGCCCGGCACGTCAACTGGGAGGACGAAGTTGAACACCTCGCGCGACGCGGACCGTCACGTCGAAAACGTCGAAATCCGCGGCCATATCATCGACAGCCTGATCCTGCCCAAGGTTCTCGACCAGATCACGAGCCGCGGCGGGACGTTTCGCATCAAGCACATCTCGATCGGCCAGGCCCGGCGCGATCCCAGTCACGCGTTGGTCGAGGTTACGGCGCCGACGCAAGAGACACTCGCTGAGATTCTGAGCCAGATCGCCGACCACGGAGCGGTGCCGACGACGGCGCATGACTGCCAGCTCGTGCCGGCCGACATGGACAGCGCGTTCCCGGAGGGATTCTATAGCACCACCAACCAGCGTACCGAGGTCCGCCTGGGCGGCCATTGGCTCTCCGTCACCGACCAGGAGATGGATTGCGGCATCGTCGTCGATCGCGATGCCTCGGCGGCACGCTGCGTGCCCATGATCGACATCCGCACGGGCGACCAGGTCGTCATCGGCCACGCGGGCGTGCGCGTCTTGCCCGAAGAGAGGGCCGCCGAGCGCAAAATGTTCGAGTTCATGGGGAGCGCCGTCTCAACGGAAAAACCGAAGGGACTGGCCGTGCGCGAGATCGCCCGCGAACTGGCCCGCGTGCGGCAATCGCGTGGGCGGGCATTGCTCGTGGGCGGTCCGGCCATCGTCCACACCGGTAGCACCGAACACGTCTGCCGCTTGATCCGCCAAGGCTACATCAGTGTGCTCTTCGCGGGCAACGCGTTGGCCACCCACGATATCGAGCAGGCCTTCTTCGGCACCAGCCTGGGAATTCACATGGAGCAGGGAATTCCCACCGAGGAGGGACACGAGCACCATCTGCGGTCGATCAACCGTATTCGCCGGCTGGGCGGTATTCAGCGGGCCGTCGAAACCGGTGCGCTCCGGTCGGGCATCATGTACGAATGCGTGCGCCACCAGGTCGATTTCTTGTTGGCGGGCAGCATTCGCGACGACGGGCCGTTGCCCGAGGTGATCACCGACTCGCTGGTCGCCCAGCGAGAGATGCGGCGGTTGTTGCAAGGCGTCGGTTTCTGCTTGATGATCGCGACCACGCTGCACTCGATCGCCGTCGGTAATCTGTTGCCGGCGTGGGTCAAGGTGGCGTGCGTCGACATCAACCCCTCGACCGTTATCAAGCTCAACGATCGTGGCTCGTTTCAAACGGTCGGCCTGGTGACCGACGTCGAACCGTTCTTGCGGTCGCTGGTGGCCGAACTCGACCATCTCGATTCCGCGCCGGAGCCCGCATGAGCGCAGGGGCCGCCCATATTCTGATGTGCCCGCCGGAGTACTACGGGATTGAATACGAGATCAATCCCTGGATGAGCCGGCAGCGGCAGAGCGACCGCGAGTTGGCCCAGCGGCAGTGGAGCGATCTGCGGGCCTTGCTCGAACGCCTGGGAGCGCGGATTTCCACGCTCGAGCCGATTTCCGGTCTGCCCGATCTCGTCTTCACCGCCAACGCGGCGATGATTTTTGGCGACCGCGCGGTGCTGGCCCATTTTCGCCACCAGCAACGCCAAGGAGAGGAGCCGATCGACGAAGCCTGGTTGGCGGCGAACGGGTTCAAGGTCGAGCACGTGTCCAGCGACATCTATTTCGAAGGCGCGGGCGACGCGCTGTTCTGTGGCGACACGCTCTTCGCCGGCTACCGCATCCGCAGCGACGCCCGCGGCCATCAGCAGATCGGCGCGCTGCTCGGCTGCCGCGTCATTCCGCTCGAACTGGTCGATCCGTATTACTACCATCTCGACACGTGCTTCTGTCCGTTGGCGCCGGGCCAAGCCATCTATTTCCCGGCCGCTTTCGACGAATATGGACAGAAGGTCTTCGCGCACGAGGTGGCCGAGTTGATCGCGGTGCCGGAAGAGGAAGCCCGCCGGTTTGCCTGCAACGCCGTGGTGGTCGGCCGCAGCGTGGTGACAAATACGGGTTGTCCACGGCTGCACGATGAATTACGCCGGCGCGGCTTCGAACCCTATGAAACGCCGCTCGATGAGTTTGTCAAAGCGGGCGGCAGCGCCAAGTGTCTCACGTTGCGGCTCGACGGCGAAGAAGCCGCGGCCTGGAAGCACGGCTGACCGGCGCGCCCTTCTGTACCGAAAAAGCGGTTAAATCACGGCGCGCGATAATCCTTTCCGACCCGTCGCGTGGTTTCCGATAGTTGCAGAAAGGCACGTAAGCGCCTGCCGCGGGGCAGCGGTGGGGACGCTGCCCCATGACAAGGAAGACCTCGCTTCACGACACGCGACAAGGATGTGTATCGACACCCGCGAGCCATGCGACGTGCCCTTGTTCTTTTTATTCTGGCTGAGTTGCTCGCCTGCGCCGGATCTGGCGCCTACGGCCAGAGTTTCTTCACCGGCAACGGCGCCCCAGTTTCCGATCTGAACGGCCCTCCGTCGTTTGGCGGTACTTTGGCCGGCGCTGCCGACGGCACGCTAACTCGTCTGCCACCGACCGATCCTTGGCCGGCCGAAACACCGCAACTTGCCCGCAACGATCGTTTGGCCAGTGTTGCGCAACCCTACGCCGGTGCCGCGAGGCAAAGCGTCGGTCGCCCGCGGGCCAATGCCTTCGCCGATTGCGACGACGATCCGCATCACGGCATCGTAGGTCTGCTCAGTTACGATTCCTTTCGTGGTATTTCCGATGAAAGTTGGCAAAACAACGGCGTCGTCGCCGGCCTGAATTACGGGACGCGACTGGGCGAGTTCAGCGAATTGACCGGCATTGGCTTCCAGGCCGGGGCCACGGTGGGCGTGTATGACTTTTCGGGTACCGAATATCGGCTCACAGACAACAACACGGCCCAAACCCAAGGCTTCTTCACCTACGGCTTCTTTCGCAAGCCGACCGAAAACTTGCCGATCAGTGCCGCGATCGTGCAAGACTGGATGTTCAACGACAACTTTGGCGTCTATGCACAGAATCCGACGTTGAGCCAGTTGCGCTGGCAGGCCGGTTATGCCATGAACGCCAAGAACGAAATCGGCATCTGGGGAGCGGAGCGGGTGATGGGCGATACCCGCTTCGTGGCAGGCCAGGGGGCGACGAGCTGGCGACCGATTAACCAGCTCAATCCGTATTGGCATTACAAATGGACCCCCGGCGGGGCCGACACGACCATCTGGGTCGGCGTACCCGACCGCCACCGCTTCGCCGGCAATGGCAGCCTGGGCGACTACATCGCGGGGGCGACGGCTACGGTGCCGTTCAATGACAAGGTCTCGCTCTACACCCTGATCACGTACATGCACCCGTCGTCTCGTGCCGGCCCGGCCGGGTCGACGGAAGATAGTTGGAACTTCACGATCGGCGTGCAGTTCTATCCGGGGCGTAATGCGCGTTCGAGCACGGTGGCCGGGCGCTGCTGGCTACCGCAAATGCAGGTTGCCAATAACGGCCTGTTCATGGTCGACACGAATCGCCCGTAAGACAACGAGATTACAGCTCGGCCAGCAGGCGGTCGACCTCGCGCAATTGCTCTTCGACACGCGATTCGAACGCGTTGCGATCCACATACCGCTTCAGGGCGGCGAAGCAATCGGGGTCGATGCCGCTGCCCGCCTCCTTCGCCATGATCGACTCGATCTTCTCCCATGGCATTTCGTCGCGGTAGGGACGCTTGGCCGACATCGCTTCGCAGATGTCGGCGACGGCCAGCACGCGCGATACCCAGGACAGGTTCGTGCGATCGAGGCCCCGATGGTATCCCCGGCCGTCCAACCGCTCGTGGTGCGCGCTGGCGACGTCGGCCAGCTCCTGAAAGGCGTCGACCTGTCTCAGAATCTCGCGAGTGTAGTCGGGGTGCTTCCGAATCTGGGCGAGCTCTTCCTCCGTCGGTTTTCCCGGCTTGTCCAAGATCAGATTCGATACGCCGAGCTTTCCGATGTCGTGCAGCAAGGCGGCCCGGCGGATATCACGTTCCAACTCGGGCGTGCAGTTGAATTCCTTCGCCAGTCCGACGGATATCTCGGCCACGTGTGTCGAGTGCTGGAACGTCCAGGGCGACTTGGCGTCGACCACCTTGGCGAATGCCTCGGCCACCCGATCGAGACACGCCTCGTCGGCCAAGAGCACGGCGTCCTCGGGTTCCCAGCGGCTGAGCTGATCGGCCAGGTTGTCGCTGAGGAGCTGTTGCCAAAAGGCGGAGTCGTTCTTGAACGTGACCAACGCATCGACCAGTTGCGGGTCAAACCATTCGCCGCGGCGCTGCAAGGCAACGTCGATGGCCGATTCCAACCCATAGGTGGTGAAGAACACTTCGACCGTTTGCGCCAAGCAACAGATCCGCCCCAGCAGCGAGATTTCCTCGCCTTTCAAGGCGAACGGATGTCCCCGGCCGTTCCAGTGTTCATCGAGATCGAAGATGGCGGTGGCCGTCGCTTCCGGGAGCCGCAGCATGCGCGCGATGCCGGCGCCGCGCTCGCAGCGCACCTCGGCGATCTTCTGCGCCCCGGCCACGCCGCTACGAGCCATGGCCGCCATCTTGAGAAGTTTGTCGATGACCGATCCGCCGGGCGAACAGTGCTTCCAGCCGTGCCGGACCGATTGGCTGGCCTTGGTCCAGTCGATCATGCGGGCCGAGCGCTTGACCAGATGGTCATCGGCCCCGAACAGGTAGGACACCTTGGCCGCATTGCTCGAGCAGCCCAGGTCTTTGAGCAGCAGGGCATAGAACAACGCGGACCGATCGGCCGTCGGCAGTCGCAATTCCTCGGCCAGTCGCATACCGATCAATGCGCTGCGCATGCAATGGCCTTCGGGTTGCCCTTGCGTGATATCGAGCGCCACCGACAACGCGGAGATCAGTTCCGAGAGCCGGATCGCGCCCGGTTCGATCAGGCGGCCGGACGTGGACGGTGCGTCGAGCGACTTTTCCTCCGACACCGCGCAACAAACTTCGTCTGACATGACATTCTTATTCCGTGGGGTGCTGTGGCCTGATCGGATACCGAGATCACGAACTGAATTGCTCCGTACGGTCGCTGGATTTGGGCGAACGGCCGAACGGCCTTTGCAAATCGACTCGAACGCGGCCTCGCGGCAAAGAAAACATACGCCAGGTTGGACCGCCGCGCGCGACCATGCGACCAGCAGGCTCAATAGAACCCGCATAGGCAGGCCCCCAGACTGAGTGGGACGCCGCTCCTTGCAACGTGTCTCAAGCGACCCTAGCCTGTCGGGAACAGCAAAATGAAAATCCCGCGGACGGACCAATGATGACCCAGCGCACCATCGGTTACGGCGTGATCGGCCTCGGATTCTTTGGCGAGAAGCATGCCGAAGTCGCCGCGTCGCTATCGAACATCGACCTACTGGCGGTCTGCACGCGCAATGATTCGCGGCGGCGGCAGATCAAGCGACGCCTGCACGTGCCCTGCGATTACCGCGACTACCACGAACTGCTAGCCGATCCGGCCATCGAGGCCGTCAGCATCGTTACACACGTCGACGACCATCTGGAGCCGACGCTCGCCGCGCTGGCAGCCGGCAAGCACGTGCTCGTCGAGAAACCGATGGCCCGCAGTCCGGCCGATTGTGACCGGATGATCGCCGCTGCCGTGGAGGCGGACCGGATCTTGATGGTCGGGCACATCTGCCGCTTCAACCCGCGCTATGCCGTGGCCCGCGAGCGGATCGCGGCCGGCGAGATCGGCCGCATCGTGTCGATGTATGCCCGCCGCAACATCCCGGCCGCGGTCAGCAAGAAAGTGTTGGAGAAGGTAGGGCCGTTGTTGGGTGATGGCGTACACGACACCGACCTGATGCTCTGGATGTCGGGTGCGACGATCGAAACGGTCTATGCGCTGACGCAGAGCGTGCGCGGTCTCGAACATCCCGACATCGGCTGGGCCATGTATCGCTTCAATACCGGTGCGATCGGCGTTATCGAGAACGTCTGGTTCCTGCCGCCCGGCACGCCCTTTCGCATCCACGAGCAGCTTGAAATCATCGGCACCGAGGGCTCGATCTACGTTCACGGCGGCGATACGAACCTGGTCGTCCAAGGCAGGGGCGGCATCGATTCGCCCGATACGCTCTATTGGCCGCAGATGCACGGCGAGCCGACCGGCGCGCTGCGTACCGAGATGGCCTACTTCGTGGGCTGCGTGGCGCGGGAGGAGAAACCGACCGTGGTCACGCCGGCCGAGGCCCGCGCGGCCGTGGCGGCGGTCGTGGCCGCCGAGCAGTCAGCGGCGAGCGGCAAAGTTGTCCGCCTGTGAATCGTGCGTCTGTGCCGATCGCCGCTGCCGGCGTTACGACACGATGGCCCGCCGCCGCGCGACGTAGTCCCACACCACGTACCGATCGAGATCGCGCCCGGCCGTGAAAAAGACGCGGCCCTTGGTCGATTCGGCCAGGCGGTGCGCGAACCGCACGTCTTCGATCGACTGCGACCAGCTTTGCAACAGGAAGATGTTGATCGTCACGCCCTCGCGGCGGCAGAGCAGGCCTTCGCGGAGTGTTGCGGCCTCGGTGCGCGGATCGGGCGGATAGAGCAGATACAACGACGAGCCCTCGAAATGGGCCGTGGGCAGCCCGTCGGTGATCAGGATCACTTGCCGGTTCGGCGTGGGCTGCACGGCCAGAAACTTACGGGCCAACTGCAAACTGTGCTGGATGTTGGTGAAGTGCGGCGGGATGTGGAACTCGGTGATGTCCTCGCGGCTCATGTCGGCCTTCAGCGCCACGTAGGGATCATCGATCGTCCTGGGTTTGGGCATCAGGTGTACCAGATCCGCCGAGGCGCGTGGCTTGGCGAACGAGTACATCTCGATGAACTGCAAGAAATCGCCCGGATATTCGCGGCGGATCAGGCCATCGAGCGCGAGACCCATGCGTTTGACATTCACGTACAATCCGCCGTAGCGCATCGAGCCGCTCATGTCCATGATCACGACGGTGGCGCATTTGGGTGTGTTGCGCGTGCGGTGGATCACGATGTCGTCGGCCCGCATGCGCACGGGCAGGCCGGGGCCGCGACGAATGAGCGCATTGGTGAACGACGCCGGCACGTCCATGTTGGCCACCGAATCGCCGAACTCGTATGGTTTTGTCCGTTCCAGCTCGACCGCGCCTTCACCCATCGTATTCACCTGGTGGCGGCCGCTGCGCGAGGCTTGCAGTTGGCTGAAGATACGTTCCAACAGTTTTGATTGAAAGATGCGCACGGCCTTCGGCGTGAGCTGAAAGCCGCGTCGCGTGCGCTCGAGCCCCTGCCGTTCGGCCAGCTCGCGCACGTAGTCTTCGATCTGCTGTGCCAGGGCGTTCAGCTCTTCGATCTGCCCCGGCTCCGCGAATTTAGACAGCTCTTCGATGTCGATCACGGCGACCTGGGCTGACTTGGCGGCCTCTTCGAGCTGTTTGAGCAGCCGATCGATCGTCTCGAGCTCTTCCTTGATGGCCAGCGCCTGCGGCACGGTCAGCGGCGTATGGCCTGTGAATTCATACTTGGCCGCAAGCTCGTCAACCTGATATTTCTCACCGAGCCGGTCGATGAGCGGCAGCAACTCGGCCGCGAAGGGCGAGCGTTCGCCCCCCGCCTTGTACCAGAGTTTTTCTAGATCTCGTAGCTGTTCTTGTTCGAACGCCTGCTCGAAGGGCTGGCGCAACGGCTTGGGCGGCTTGATGTCCTTGTGGATGCGTTCCCCGGCTTCGCGATATTCGCGGCGGGCCGTTTCACGCACTCGCTTCGTCTCGTATTTCTCCAAAATCCTCCGCTTGCGCTCGAGCAGCATTTCGCGGAGCGCTTCGAGGCTCGGCCCCAGGCCGGCGATCTGGCTGGGATCGAGATGGATGGCGCGGGCCAGCTCTTCCTCGGTCAGTTCGCGCAGGCTGCCGTAGGCCAGCATGTGTTCCATCGCACCCGATACCATATCCGGCGGTGGCTGCGTTGGGCTGGGAATGTTTTTGGGGTCATACTTCTGATAAGTATGAATCACACCTCCGAGCTGCTGACGACGGGGCATTAGAGTTCTTCCTTATCGCCGAGGCGGTCCTTCCAATAGCCCGGGCGCCGGCTGGTGTGAGCCACGGCGATGACATGGATAAGGACTCTAAGCGTGTCTCGCATCCTCTACCAAATGCTGGAGTTCGTGCCAGGTGTGAAGCTTCGCCGTCCCGTTATCGACTTCCGCGATTCGGCGAGCGATCTCTGGGCCCCACGCCGCTTGCCATTCCGGATCGGCCATCGGATCGACGCTCAAAGCCAGTTTATCTATGAGCTTCGCCCGTTCGCGTTCGGGCAGCTTCATCGCCGCTTCGAATAATTGCTGCGCTTCGCTGCTGAGAGCTGTCGAATCAACGGACATCACATCTCCTCATAAGTTCGGCGGAACGGCTAGCTGCATTGTACACCCACAAACTAGCCGTGGAGCAGGCTACACCTCGTAGACAATTCTCCCATGCCGCTGGGCGCGGGAGATGCGATCGCTGGCATACAGGCCGGCGAGCACGAACTCCACGCACGAAGCACGCACGGCGGGATCACTCGAAGCGTTCACCTCGAATGCCGTCTCCCAGGCCGGTGGGACACGCTTCAAGCGATCGCCGTAGGCGGAGGAGGGGAGCATGTCGCCGACTTCGATTTTCACACCTTGGCCGAAGATCTGCGAGATCTCGTCCAGACCGTGTTCTTCGACATACTCCTCGAATACGGTCTTGATCGCCTCGGCCATGACGGCGTCGAGCACCTGCCGCTCGCTGAGTTGATGGCTGCCCATCAGGTCGAGTTCCAGCTTGCCCAGCGACGAGCTGTAGAGATGCCCCAGGTCGCTGATGCGCGGCACGGCGGGCCGCTCACCGAGCCGGGCCGAACGGTGCCGGGCGCTGGCCACCATCGTGCGATAGTTCGCGATGCTGAAGCGGGCGCTCACGCCCGACGCCTGATCGATGTATTTGCTCTTGCGGGCCGCCGCGCTCATCTCTTCGACGATCTGCTTCATGAAGTAGGGCACTGTTACGGCAAACTCGCCGTCGAGATCGATCTTCGCCTCCTGCTCCATGATCGAGATGCCTAGATCTCGCTCTTGCGGATAGTGCGTGTGGATGACCGATCCGATGCGGTCCTTGAGCTGCGGGATGACCTTGCCGCTGCGGTTGTACGTGGCCGGATTGGCCGAGAAGAGGATCAGCACGTCGATGTCGAACTTGATCGGATAGCCGCGGATCTGCACGTCGCGCTCTTCCAGGATGTTGAACAAGCCGACTTGCACCAGCTCGTCCAACTCGGGCAGCTCGTTCATGGCGAAGACCCCGCGGTGCATGCGGGGGATCAGCCCGAAATGCAACGCCTCTTCGGCCGACATGCTCGTGCCGCCGGCCAGTTTGGCCGGGTCGATCTCGCCGATGATGTCGGCGAATTTGGTGCCGGGCGCCAGTCGTTCGGCATAACGCTCTTCGCGTGGCCACCAAGCGATCGGCACCTCATCTTCCGCCGAATTGGCCACGAAGCGGCGGCAGACGCTGCTGATCGGGCGGTAGGGGTCGTCGTGGACCGGAGCCTCGGGCAGGTCGATGTACGGCACCTCGTCGTCCAGGAACCGGGTGAGCAACCGCATCAAGCGGCTCTTGGCCTGCCCCTTCTCGCCCAGAAACAGCATGTCGTGCTGGGCCAACAAGGCCAGATTGATTTCCGGGATCACGGTGTGTTCGTAGCCCACGATGCCCGGAAACAGCTCGTCGCCGCTGGTCAGCAGGCGCAGGAAATTATCGTGGATCTCGCGCTTGACGGTCTTGGAAACCCAGCCGCTCTCGCGCAGCTCGCGGAGGTTGCCCGGTTTGGCTTTGGTCGAATTGGCCGCGGTCGCCATCTGATAGTTCACGAAACCTGGTGACAAATAGGCCCCGGTTGCCGGTTGGCCGTCGTCCGGGGCTCGCTTCGATTATAGGGACCGAGGGAACCCGGCAAAGGGAAGGGGAGATTGCCACCTTGGTTCGCCTGCGTTTCCTATCCTCCCGCCTCGAACAACGCGGGGTGGCATCGAGTAGCCCGGCGCGGTACCATGCGGGGCAATCGTTGTGGCATGGACGCAAGGTGCGATCTTAAAGGGAGTTTGAGCGATGCGCACGCGGCTATTTGGTTCTCCGGCGGTTTGGCTGGCGGGCGGAGTGGTCATCGGGTTGGCGATCAGCACGCTGTGGTTGCAGACGCCGATGCACGCGGTCGCCACCGACCGGGTCGACAACTTCGCCATGGCCACCGGACCCTTGGATGACGATACCGAGGCCCTGTTTTACCTCGATTTCCTCAGCGGCGAGCTGAAGGCCACGGCGTTGAGTCCGATCGCACGCAAGTTTTTCGCTTCGTTCAGTGCCAACGTGGTCCAAGATCTGGGAGTCGACGTCAGCAAGAACCCGCAATATCTGATGGTCACCGGCAATTCGATCTTTCGGCGCGGCGGCGGCCAGGTGCAGCCGGGCAACGCCGTCGTCTACGTCGCCGAGTTGACCAGTGGCAAGGTGGCTGCCTACGCAGTCCCCTGGTCGCAGGCCTACGCCATCGCCGGCCGGCAGATTCGTGCTCCGCTGGTTCTGTTGGACGTCTATCCCATGCGGGTTTCGTTGGCACGCGGGGAATGAGACCGGGCATGCAGATTGTCGTCAACGGTGCGACGCGCGAAGTGGCCGAAGGGCTTTCGATCGCCAGCCTGCTGGAAGAGTTGCAGGTCGAGCCAAAACACGTGGCCGTGGAAGTGAATCTGGAGTTGGTGCCGCGCGGGCGGCACAGCGCCCACACCCTGTCGCCCGGCGACCGGTTGGAAGTCGTCACGCTGGTCGGCGGTGGTTGACCAGAGATTCCGTTGACCAGAAGCCCCGCTGCCCAGAGAAACCGCTCAGGGAAACCAGAGTTGAGATGAGCACCGAAGTTATCAAAATGCCGACCGCCGATAGCCTGCGGTTGGGTACTCACACGCTTGCCAGCCGTCTGATCGTCGGCACGGGCAAATACGCCAACTACGCGCAGATGGCCGAGTCGCTGGAAGCCTCGGGCACCGATTGCATCACGGTGGCCGTGCGCCGCGAACGGCTCATCGATTCGCAGGGCCGCAACCTGCTCGATTTCATCGACACGAACCGCTACCTGCTGCTGCCCAACACGGCCGGCTGCTTCTCGGCCGAAGACGCGGTGCGCGTGGCCCGGCTCGGTCGCGAGATTCTGCTCGGGCTCGAAAACGCCGGCGCCGACTGGGTGAAGCTGGAGGTGCTGGGGGACAAGAAGACACTCTTGCCCGATCCGGTGGCCACGCTCGAAGCGACGCGTCAGCTCGTGGCCGAGGGATTTCAGGTGCTCTGCTATACGACCGACGATCCGATCACCGCCCGGCGGCTCAAAGAAGCCGGGGCCACGAGTGTCATGCCGGCGGGCAGCCCCATCGGCTCGGGACAGGGGATCTTGAACCCCAATAACATCCGCATCTGCTTGGAGTATCTCAAGGAAGACGATACGGACTATCCGGTGATCGTCGACGCGGGAGTGGGCACCGCCAGCGACGTGACGATGGCCATGGAGTTGGGCGTCGACGGCGTCTTATTGAACACGGGCATCGCGCACGCCCGCGACCCGCTCGGCATGGCCCGCGCCATGAAAGCCGCCATCGAAGCCGGCCGGCTGGCCTATCTTTCGGGGCGCATTCCCAAGAGGCTCTATGCCACCGCCAGCAGTCCGGAAGAAGGGACGATTTCGTCCCTGAAGCCGCGGTAGGCACCCGGCGTTTGCTGCGATTGCCGGATGCGAATCACGGGCTACATGTTCGTCGAGTCGTCGGCCACGTGCGGGTCGACCAGTCTGTCGAGGGCGGTGGCGAGCAGCGCGTCGTGATCGCGATCGAGCGCATAAACCCGGCAGATCCGCGAGGCCAGCGGTACCTGTCGAAAGAGCTCGCTGCTGGTCAGCTCGCGGGTTTCACCGCGGGCCGCGTCATATAAAAAGTTTTGTCCGGCTGCCGGCCCGCGCGTGCCGGGCCGGTGGACATGGCGGGGCAGGTCGATTCGCAGGGGAAGGTCGCGCAGGGCCGCCGGCAATTGTTCGCGTAGGGCCCGTTCGACAAATTGCGGCTGGCTGAAGATGCTGCTCGCTTCCGCGGCGCCCGGCGAAAAGAAGAGCGTTCGCTCGCACGCCATCTTCCAGCGGACCCTTCTCGCGAGGAACGCATCCCACTGCGCGGCGAGTTGCCGGCGCGGCTCGTCGGATGCCTCGGCCCAGCGAGAAACATCGCTGAGCAGCGACCACTCCGTGAATCGCCGGTAGGCATCCAACCTTTCCAGCGGATTGCCGGGAAAGAGGAGCGTTCCGCTGGCTTCGAACAGGTCGGCCAGATCGAGATCGATGGCCCGCACCGTGCGATGGAAGTAGACCGAGCGGAAGAGTTCCGCCCGCACGCCGAGGAAGCGCACCAACTCGGGCAGCCCGCGTGTGTGGATGCTCAGGCCCCGTTCGGTGAAGAAGCTGTAGTGCAACAAGCGTTGTAGGTCGAAGGCCCGCGCGCTGTAGCCCGACATGTAGGCGTCGCGGAGCACGAAGTCCATGTTGTCGACCGTATACAGCCCACAAAACAGAGATCGCAGCAGACGCAACCAGGCGGGCCGTTCGTCGCCGCCCGGCTTGGGCCGCATGATGAGATAGGCGATCTCGTCGGGATCGATTTGTTCGCCGCCGTCCAGGCGGCTATTCGGGTTGCGGCGTACACCGCGTAGTAGGGTGCCCAACTCGTCGCGAATGATGACGCTGCCCAGCGTTTCGTGCGTCAAGCCGAACCGTTTCAGGAAATGTTCGTCGAAGAAGTGGCCGAACGGGCCGTGGCCGACGTCGTGCAGGAGGGCGGCCAGCCGCAGAAGCGATTCCACGTAGCCCCGGCTGGGTACGCCGGGGCAGACGTCGGCCAGGCTGCCATACAGGGCGGCGACGGCCCGGCTGGCCAGGTGCATCGTTCCCAGAACGTGCTGGAAACGGGTGTGCTCGGCGGAGGGAAAGACCCAGAAGGCGGTTTGCAACTGATGGATCTGCCGCAACCGCTGCACCCAGGGGTGGTCGATCAGGTCGCGCTCCGCGACCTCGCCCGGCACGTTGCACCGGCTGGTGAAGGCGATGTACCCGTGGATCGGATCGTGGCTCAGCGCTTCGAGCTGATAGTCGCGCATGTCGAGATTATGCCGGTCGGCCGATGATCGACCAAGGGTCGCGCTGTGATGGCCGGCCGAGGCATGACAGATGGCTGTCCGGCCGCCATAATCACACGGTTTGCCGTCTGTCTCCGACGCACGCACCGCATGACCGAATCGGCCGCCTTCCGCCTGGTGATGATGGGCACGGGCCCATTTGCCGCGCCGCTGATGCGCGAGCTGTGCGTCAGCCGGCATCCGGTAGTGGCACTCGTCACGCAACCGCTACGCTCCACGCGGCCGGGGGCCGCACCCACAACCAATCCGTTGCGCGAGATAGCGGCAGTACACCATACACCGGTCTTCGATCCCGAGAACATCAATACCGACGAGTCGCGTCGGATGCTTACCGATCTGGCGGCCGATCTGTTCATCGTCGCCGATTACGGGCAGATTCTCTCGCGAGAGACGCTCCAGACGGCCCGCTTGGGTGGAATCAATCTGCATGGTTCGTTGCTGCCCAAATACCGCGGCGCCGCGCCCATCAATTGGGCCATCTATCACGGCGACCCCGAAACGGGCGTGACCGTCATCCACATGACGCCGCGCATCGATGCCGGCCCGCTCCTCGCGCAGGCCCGCACGGCGATCAATCCCGCCGAGACGGCGGTCGATCTGGAGCGGCGGCTGTCGGAACTCGGCGCGCCGCTCGTGCTGCAAGCCATCGACGACCTGGCGGCCGGTCGCGCCGCGGCGCTGCCGCAGGACGCCTCGCAGGTGAGTCCCGCCCGGCGGTTGCGAAAGACGGACGGGGCTATCGATTGGTCGCGCTCCGCCGCGGCCATCAACAATCAGATTCGTGCGTTCGAGCCGTGGCCGCGCACCTACACGACCTGGCAGCGATCCGACCAGCCGCCCTTGCGCATAATCCTGGGAAGAAGTGCCCCCTCCGCGGTCCCTGCCACCTCGTCACCCGGCACGGTTCAACGGGCCGGCGAGGAACTGATGGTGGCGACCGGAGACGGCACCTTGCAGATCTTCGAATTGCAGCCCGCGGGTAAACGAATGCTCAGTGCTGCGGAGTTTTTGAACGGCTATCGCGTGCAGGCCGGCCAGCGCTTTGAATAACCCTTTGCTATCTGTACGAAGCACTCGTCAGATAGGCCTTCAATCGACTACCGGGCCGACGACGGCCCAACGAGGATCATCATGCCGATATTGAAGAATCGTGTGGCGCTCGTAACGGGAGCGGGGCGTGGCATCGGTCGTGCGATTGCCATTGCGCTAGCCGCCGAGGGAGCGAAGGTAACGGTCACGGCCCGCTCGACCGCCGAATTGGATGAGGTCGTCGACCAGATCCGCGCGGCGGGCGGCGAGAGTCACGCCCTCTCGGCCGATTTGGCCGATCGCGGCACCGCGGCGCGTGTCGTATCGCAGGTCACGCACGCTTTCGGGCCGGTGGAGATTCTCGTCAACAATGCAGGGGTCGGCAGCAGCGCCGATCCGCGGCCGCTCGTCGAATTCGACGACGCGTTCTGGGACCTCTCCCTGGCGGTGAACCTGACGGCGCCGTACCTGTTGTGTAAGGCCGTGTTGCCGGAGATGCTCGCCAGGAAATACGGTCGCATCATCACGGTTGCCTCGATTGCCGGGAAGATCGGCACTCTCCACGGCGCGGCGTATGCCGCGAGCAAGCACGGCGTGCTCGGACTGACGCGCACGCTGGCCCTGGAAGTGGCGGCGGATGGCATCACCGTGAATGCCATCTGTCCCGGCCCTGTCCACACGCGGATGAACGACCTGCGCATCGAGTACGACGCCGCCCGGCGCGGTGTCTCCTTCGCGGAACAAGAGCGGATCCAAACCCCGCTGGGCCGCCGGCTGGAGCCGGATGAAATCGCCCCGCTGGCCGTCTACCTGGCCAGCGATGCGGCCCGCGCGGTCACGGGTCAGGCCTTCAACGTTTGTGGCGGTCTACTCATGAGCGGCTGAGGCCGACTGGCCATCGGGCACAACTCGCGGAGGCCTGTGTCCGCGGAGCGCACGGGCTTTTTGGTAGCTCAAAAAAGAACGGAGTCGTGGGCTCCGTTCCGATTTCGACATTCGCAACGGTCGTGTCGATCGAGGCCGACACGCAGGCGGTGCACGGTTACCGCGAAGCCGCCGAATCTGCAATTCATGCACGCGGCGCGTTTGTATGACCTATAGTTTCTCGGTTTACGTCGGCCCTGTTCGATGCGCCGTTTCTCACGTAGACGCGGTACAACGACCGGTGTTGCGACGTGGACGTGCCGCGTCGGTTTGCGGAATCAGTCCAGGCCCTTCTTTCTTTTGCGGGCCGCTATGGTAGCGTGCATGTTACTCGCCATCTTGGCATTTGTGGTGGGCGCGGCCTTGATGCACGCTTTCCACACACGGCGTGCGCCCGCTGCGGAAGCTGCACCGCCGGGCAACTCTCCCATGGCGGAGCATGCCGAGTTGGCGGCCCTGGCGGCGGCCAGCATGTTCAAGGTGAGCCGCGGTTTGCAGACCGAACTGGCCCGAGCCCGCGAAGAGGTTTGTGCCGAGAGGGAAAGATCGGAAACGCTCTCGACCGAGGCACGCACCGACAAGCTCACGGATTTGCCCAATCGCCGTGTGTTCGACGAGGAATTGCAGCACCGCATCGACGTGTGGAAGACGACGCGGCAGAAGCCCGTATCGCTGATGCTCATCGACGTCGACCATTTCAAACAGCTCAACGACCGATATGGACATGACGCCGGCGATGCCGCGCTGCAATGGCTGGCTCGCAAGGCGCGGGCCCATGTGGGCGAGGCCGGCCTGGCGGTCCGCTACGGCGGCGAAGAATTCGCCGTGATCGTTTCGGCCTCTCAACCGGTCGAGGCCGCCGTGGAGTTGGCCGAAAAGGTGCGGCTGGCCATCGCAGCCGAGCCGTTCCAATACAACGGATTGTCGCTCCCCATCACGGCCAGCGTGGGGTTGGCCGCGTCGTTGGTCGACGAAGGGGGGAAGCCGTTGGCACGACGGGCCGATGAAGCGCTCTACGCCGCCAAGAGGAACGGCCGGAACCGCGTCTATCTGCACGACGGCTTCGAGTGCATTCCCTTTCCCATCAAGGCGGCTCCCGCCGAAAAGGGCCGCCCAATGTGGCAAAAGCTGACGGTTCCGGCTACAACTGGGTGACTTGTACGGCGTCCCGCGTCGGACGCACGCCGTTTCCTTCGTCGAGGCCGTTGCCATGAACTGTACTCCGTCGGGATCGTCGTCTCGCCACAGCCGCCGCGGCTTTCTACGCAAGGGGGCGGCGCTCGCCGCCGGAGCGATCGGGGCACCGCTCATCATTCCGCGCCACGTGCTGGCCGAGTCTGGTAAGCCCGGCGCGAACGACCGCATCACCGTGGGAGCGATCGGTGTGGGCGGCAGGGCGAGCCTGTTGTTGCAACAGCTTCCCGAATCGGCCCAGATCGTGGCGCTCAGCGATTGCAACCTGCCGCGGGCCGAGGCGTTCAAGGCCAAGGCGCAGAAGGATTGGCCCGTCTACCAGGACTATCGCAAGATTCTCGACCGCAAGGATATCGACGCGGTGATCGTCGCCACCGGCGAGTTTCAACGTGTTTTGCCTTGCATTCACGCCTGTCAGGCGGGCAAGGACGTCTACGCCGAGAAGCCGCTGACGCTTTACGTGCGCGAGGGGCGGGCACTCGTCGATGCCGTGCGCCGCACCGGCCGCATCTTGCAGGTCGGTTCGCAACAACGGTCGATGGCCATGAACCGTATCGCCTGCGAGCTTGTCCGCAGCGGCGGGTTGGGCAAGGTGCTCGAAGTGCGGGCGATCAACTACCCCGGAGCGCAAGCTTCGCCGGCCGAGCCCTTTCCTGAGATGCCCGTGCCGGCCGGTCTCGATTGGAGCATGTGGCTGAACCAGGCCGCCGACCGCCCCTACCATCCCGACTGGATGGGTTGGATGCGTTGGCGCGATTTCGCGGGCGGCGAGATGACGAACTGGGGCGCTCATGGCGTCGACCAGATTCAGTGGGCATTGGGCATGGATGACAGGGGGCCCTCCGAGATGCGGCCCCTTTCGCCGGGCTCGAACGGTCAGGTGGCGATGCGCTATCCGAACGGTGTCGAAGTCAATTTCGTGATCGAGCCGGGGCGCGGTCCGATGGGGGGCGCGGTCTTTATTTGCGAGAAGGGCAAGCTGGAGATCAATCGCAACAAGTTCACCTCGAATCCGCCCGAAATCGCCGAGGAATTGAAAAAGAAGGTCAACGTCGACGAAGAGGAACGCAAGTGGAGCGACCAGCTTGCCCTGTGGCAGGCCCGTTGGCACATGCAGAACTGGTTGGACTGCATGCGCAGCCGCGAGACACCGGTGGCCGACGTGGAGATCGGACACCGCTCGATCTCGGTTTGCCACCTGGCCAACATCACCCGCGCCGTGGGACACGAGCTGCGCTGGGATGCCGCTCGCGAGCAATTCATCGACGACGACAAGGCCAATGCCTTGCTCGACCGTCCGCGCCGCAAGGGCTTTGAGCTGCCGACCGTATAACAGGTCGTGCTCAAGGTGGGCGGGATCTGTGTCTGCCGTGCAGGCTGCGGCCTGACCGCCCAACATCGGCCGTTTGGCAGCCCGATCGCCTGTGTACCCTGGCCGATTATCTCACGGCGAATCCGTCAGCCGAACTGTACGGGGGAATCGCCCGGCAGAGAACTACTGGCCGACCTTGCGTACCGCCTCTTGTTCATCCGAGGTGGGTGCGGCCGGCTGTACCGATTGTGATTCGGCAGAATCCGCCGGCTGCTGCACATTCGCGGCAACGGCCGTGGGTACCGGTTTCGGTCCTGCGTGGCCCATCAGGCTCCGCAACTCATCCAGGGCGGTGACGGAGCCCGGCTCCAGCGATTGCACGGTTTCGGGAACGTCGCCCGTAGCCGGCGAGCAGACGACGACTTGCGAGTCACCCACGACGCTCAGGTGATTCCCCTCGACCACCAGCCCTGTGCCTTCGTCGATTCCCAGACCGACCAGATTGGGATGGGAACCGAGCACCTTCAACAGGCGGCCCTGGCGGTTGCGCTTCAGGAAATGCTGATCAACCACCGTGCCGGGCAAGAAGCCGAATCCCGGACCGGTTTCCACTTCGGGCTTGTCGCGACGGATCATGACCGGAGACATGATGGCCGCGCCGGCCGACGTACCACCGACCACCCCCGACCGGGCGAGCACGCCCCGGATCTCCTTTTCGGTGACAGTGCCGAGGTAGGTCTCGGTCAACCAGTTCTGGTTGCCGCCCACAAACCAGACGCCCGTGGCCTGGCGCAGCGGTTGGGCGAACTCGGGATCGTCGGCCGTCCGACGCGAGCGGGTGTGCAAGATAGTTAAGCTGGCCAGTTTTTGCTCATGCCAAAAGCTGAGCTTGCCCTCCATCTTGTCGGTATCGGCGTAGACGCTGGCCGTGGTGATGACCACCACATGGGCCGCGGGACCGCCAGCCAATTCGATGAACCGGTTGCGGAGCTGGATTGGCAGCACGCCGCCGCCACAAATCACGAGTTTGCCGCTCGACGATTCGTCAGGCTGTTTTGCCGGGGGGGCCACTTCATCCGCCGCGCTTGGGGCGACGAGCAGAGTCAATGAGCCGAGCATCGTCACGATCGCCAGCCCATATCGCCGCCGCATCTCGCGACGGCGGGCTCGAAGGCTTGCGATAGTATTTCCCGTGTCGATGGCGGCATCCATGCCTGTCCTCCTTGATGGTCGGGTAGGGATTCGCGTTGGAACCATACGTTGTTGCGGATTTCACCAGACGGATCAACCCCAGGTGATACGTTCCCCACACCGGGCATACTATACTATGGCGCGGCTCGAGCCAACAATTTTTCGGGTAAAAACCCCCGCTGCTGGCCTATTCCTTGCAAGTTTTTCACCGTACGTTCAGGTTTTACCGGCTTTAGCTCGGCTCACGCACAAAAGATGGCGATTGGCACGATAAAAAAACTGTTCGTCGATAAGCACTGCGGATTCATCGCTGTGGCGCAAGGCCCCGACGTCTTTTTCCACGGAACCACCGTCACAGCCGGCAACGACTTTCGTTCGTTGGCGGTGGGCCAACGCGTGGAGTACGAACTGGATACCCAGGATCAGGCCGACGATCGGGGGCCGCGGGCCGCGCGGGTGCGCCCCTTGGGTGGGGCGGCGCCGGCGGCCGCACCGCCGCCGGGCGAGTTCCGGCCGCTGCGCCGTCATCGTGCGGCACGCGCCAAGAAACCGACCTGGCGGAACAAGTCCGATTGAGCGGGCAACGGCCCTACTTCGGTTTCAGCTTCTCTTGCGCCGATTTTGCCGCGGCCGCCAACTCGGCATCGATTTCTTCGTCCAAGCGGTCGGCCTCGGCAAATTGCGCGGCGGCGCTCTGCATGCCCTCTGCGCTGTCAGTCGCTAACGAATCGATCATCAGATTCCACCCCTTGTCGCGGAGCTTGATCGATTCGAGTGTCAGCTTCACCAATTCGCCCGCTTTGCCGCCGATCTTGCGGCGATCGAGCTCTTCGGCGAGTTTCTCGGCCCGTCGCCATGGCACGACAACCTTCGTGCCCAGGATTCCAGCCAGTTCCTTGGCGTCGATCCGATCGTGGGCGAAGTCGTCGCTCGCCGTCCGATATGCGTCGATCGCCTGACTCTGAGCTTCGCGTATCCGGTCGAACTCGGCCGACGGATCGGGGCGCGCAATATAAGCGGCCAAGATGACGAGTATCAATCCCGCCGCGGCCAGGACCGAGTTTCGCGACCAGCGGCGAGGTCGTGCCTCCGTACCGAACGGCTGTGAAAGGATCAGACCGCCGACAAAGCCGGCGGCCAATCCCGACAGAAAGCCGACCGCGTCGAGCCGCTGGCGATAAAGTCCGACGCCGACGTTGTAGCCGAGAAACAGGAACGTGCTCGCTCGAAGTCGGTTCAGCGCCTGGATGGGAACGATGCCCGGTGCCCGGCAGTAGAATGCCCCGACCGCACCGATCAGGCCGGCGATCGGGCCGGTACTACCGGCGAGCACGGTTTCGGGCTGCCACCGAACGGCCATCAGGCTGCTGCCAAAACCCGTGGTCAGGTAGAGCATGGCGAAGCCGATGTGACCGAAAAAGCGCTCCAGCCAACCGCCGTACTGCCAGAGCGCCCACTGGTTCACGAGCAATTGCACCAGGCCGACGTGCAGGAAACAGCAGGTCACCAGTCGCCAACCTTCGCCGTGCGTTGTGAGCGGTCCGTAATTGGCACCCCATGCGCGCAGCGAGTCGCCCGTCGGGGCGAACCAATCGACGCCGCTCACCACGCTCAGAATCCAGACCAACACGTTCACGGCCACGATGGCGGCCGTTACGGGGGCGAAGCGGGCGGCTTCCTTCAATCGGCGGTCGAACTCGACCAGCCGTTCCCGTGCTTCGGTCGTGGCGGAGTTGGATTTCGCCTTGGTCATTCGCCGTCTAACGGGAAAATCGGTCGCCGCACGTGCCGGTAGGGGAGCGAGCGCAAGTCGCTCGCGCAGGGACCGGGCGTGGCCACCATGTAGCTGGCCGCCGCGATGGGCGAATAAGCGCGGCGATGCGCCACCGCAGCCTTCACGCCGATCACAAACATCTTTTCCGGCGTGACGCCCTGGCTGCGCCATTGCCCCAGGTCGAACGGTGGTGTGCGACGGCTGGTCAACAGGATGGTCAGCCCCTCATGTTGCACCACGGCCGAAGGACCCATGTCAAACCGCGCACCCGACATCGATGCCAGGTGGCTTTGGGGATCTTCGAGCCTGAACTGCCCATTACTGCGAGAAAGAAGCTGCACGTCCAAAGTAAGTGGCGGCCCGCAGAGGGGATGCCCCTTGCCGCCCACGTCGAGTTTTATGCGTCCGCCGATCGGCACGTCGCCCAGGCTGGCAACCGACTGCGCATCGCACAGCGCGACGGCCGCTGGGCCGATCCGACGCTCGACCAACGTACGGGCGACGGCCGTGCCGTCGCCTGGCGCTCCGGCTCCGATATTGTCGGACGGCTCGACGAGCAGCACCGGGCCACGCTCGTGCTGGCCGAGACGGTCGAGCGCGTCGGAGAGCGGCATTTCCAGACGAATACCCTGCTGACGGTGGTCGAGTGCCCAGCGGCTCAAGTGCCGCAACTGGACCGCCGCGTCTTCGGGGTTGCCGAGCGTCACGGCCGTGAAGCTGACTCCCGTATCGGGCGTATCTGCGAACGAGAAACCGGCATACACGTTGACGGCCAGAAAATGCGGCTCGTCGACTTCGAGGTTACGCGCCGCGGCTTCCAGCGTCGCCATGGGGTTGTCGGCCGTTCCGGTGCCGGTGGGCGGCCACATCAACGGCGGGTGGTTCCAGACCGTGACCGGCCGTTCGCCCGTTTGCATCAAGCGGTGTAAAAGACCGGACGCGTCGGTGGCAGCCCGCCGGGCATCGGCATGCGGGTTTTCGCGGTAAGCAATGAGCCCGTTCGTGTAGATGGCCATCTGCTCGGTGAAATTTGCATGTAGATCGAGCACGCCGCAGATAGGCAGTGTGGCCGCGCCGGGCAAACCGCGTATCCGGCGCACAAGTTCGCCTTCGACATCGAGATACGACTCGGTTACCATGCCACCGTGCAAGACGAGCATGATGCCATCGACGCCCCGCGCGAGGGCTGGTTCGGCCACGGCGGTAAAATCGTGCCAGAACTGCTCCCAGACGGTGTCGGCCACGGTCGGGCCCGGTGTGGCCCGGTAATCGGCGATGGGGGTCAGAGACCAATCGTAGCCGTCGGCCGCTTCCAAGATGCCCGCCAGCGGTGACCCGTCGCCCGCGGCGGCCAGCATTTCCTTGCCGCGGCGAATCTGAAAGTCGTCCAGGGAGGTATGTCCCTCCAGAAACGTGTGCGTTTCGTGAAACAAGCCGGCCAGGAGGACCCGTTTATCCATGTTGTCTCATATCGGTTATTGTCTCTCCCTATCATACCAGCCCGGATCCATCCCTCATGCCACGGCGCGTGAAATAGGGTATGGTACTTGCAACCCCAACCTACCCGGACTGAGGGCAACTTGTCACTGGATAACCACATGAACCTGATTGCCCGCCGCGCTCGATGGTTGCCGCTGGCCGCGCTGCTCGTGCTGTCCGGGTGCTCAGAACCCTCGTCGCCGTCGCAACCCACGGGGCCTGTCGTCAAGCCGGCCACTACCACCGAGGCCGATGCGGAAAAGCCGGCCGAAAAGCCGGCTAAGAATGGGCTCGATCGGGCCTTGGCCTTGGCTCAGAAGTCGCTCGACCGGCTGGAAAAGATCAAGGACTATACGGCCGTTTTCTCTAAACGGGAGCGTGTCGGCGACGCACTGCTGGGCGAGGAACGCAATGAGATAAAGCTGCGTCACGAGCCGTTCAGCGTTTACCTGCGAGTGATCGAGCCGTCGTCGTCGGCGGGGCAGGAAGTCATCTATGTGACCGGCAAGAATGATGGCAATTTGATCGCGCACACCACGGGCTTCGGCAGCAGCGTCATCGGCCGCGTGAGCCTCGACCCGCACGGTCTCATCGCCACGCGTGGAAACCGCTATACGATCAAGGACGTCGGCCTCAAAAACCTCGTCAACAAGTTGTTGGAGCTAGGCCGCCGCAAGGAATTGTTCCGCGAGAGCACGGTCAAGATCGAGCCTGTGGAGTTCTCCGAGCGTCCTTGTACGCAGGTGGAAATCAGCAGCCCGCGCCCGGTCGGAGATTTCCGATTGGCGATCGCGCGGATCGTGCTCGATGACGAATGGAACGTGCCGGTGCACTTCGAATCGCACGAATGGAAGCCCGGAGCAACCAAGCCGATCTTGAGTGAGACCTACTCGTACTACGAGCTGAAATTCGACGTCGGCCTGACCGATCGTGACTTCGACCCCGACAATCCCGCCTACTCGTTCCCCTAGAACGGTCACTTGCCGCCGCCCGAACCCGCGTGCGGGCGCCTGTAGTCGTCTGAGAGGGGGGAAACGGGTCCCGCATGCGAAGAATCGGCCTGAAACACGGGTTTTTGTTTTGGGGCGCCAGACCGCTTTTTGGCAGTGGCTCTTAAAAAATGCCGATCGAACTGACTTGGTCTGACGTGGCCATTCGGCTCGCCCTCACGACCTTCGCCGGCGGGTGCATCGGCCTGAATCGGGGAGAGCGCGGTCAACCGGCCGGACTGCGGACCACGATCCTGGTCTGCGTCGCGGCGGCTATGTCGATGGTCCAGGCCAATTGGCTCCTCAAGACGGCGGGCAAAGGCGCCGACTCGTTCGTCGTGCTCGACCTGATGCGGCTTCCCTTGGGAGTGCTGTCGGGTATGGGATTTATCGGGGCAGGAGCCATTCTCCGCCGCGGAGACCTGGTCACGGGCGTGACGACGGCGGCCACGCTCTGGTACGTCACGGTGATGGGGCTCTGTTTCGGCGGCGGCCAACTCGGCTTGGGGTTGGCGATGCTCGGCCTGGGACTCTTCGTGCTCTGGGCACTGAAGCGGTTCGAGAGGTGGCTCAAGCACGACCACCATGTCCGACTGCGGGTAGTGACGCAGGCCGACAGTCTGGATGAGGACGAATTGCGTCGATTGCTCGCGGCCGACGGCCTACACGTACGATCCTGCGCCGTTTCGTACAACGCACGACTCCAACGCCGCAGCCTGCACTGCCATCTGAAGTGGCATTGTCGCGGCGGCGACGTCGATACTCCGCCGGTCGTGGGACGCCTGGCCGGTCGACCGGGCGTCGTGCGAATCGATTGGCGCCCGTGAGCGCGGCTGACAAAACCCGGGGCGCCGCGGGGAAAATCGGCCCCGGAAACGCCGCTTTTTGGAGCTCGCCGCCGTTTTGTCGGTTGCTCTAACCGATTCTTCCCCCTTCCCAAAATCGTCTGTGAACCTATAATGCGAGCTTCTTTCGATCTGCCCGAAGAGAACCGGAACGACTGCAATGCCCAAGCAAAAGACCCATAAGGCCACCAAGAAGCGCTTTCGCTTGACTGCATCGGGCAAAGCCAAACACCGTCACGCGGGCACGAGCCACCTGGCGGCCGGCATGTCGAAGAAACGCCGCCGCAACTTGCGCGGCACCACGGTCGCCGCCGACGTGGAAACCAAGCGCATCCAGATCTTGCTGGGCAAATACAGCTACTGAAATCGTTCGGGCTTTTGAGCCGTAAGGATAGGCAGCCATGAGAAGTATGAAGGGCGCGGCCCGTACGCAGGCCAAGAAGCGTCTATTTCGCAAGGTAAAAGGCTACGTCGGCGGGCGCGGCCGGCTCTATCGCACAGCCAAGGAGACGTTGGCCCGTGCCGGTGCCTATGCGTTCCGCGATCGCCGCGCACGCAAGCGCGATTTCCGTCGGCTGTGGATCATCCGCCTGAACGCCGCCGTGCGCGAGCGCGGTCTGCGCTACAGCGAGTTCATCAACGGCTTGAACAAGTCGGGTCTGGAACTCAACCGAAAAACGCTCTCCGAGATGGCCATCGCCGATCCGGCCGGATTCGACGTCGTGGTGGCCCAGGTACGTCAGGCCCTGAGCGCCGGGTAAGAAACGATCGTCTTGCCGAGCGCCCGCGGCGCTAGCTTCGGCGGGCCGCGATCGCTGACGTGAGAAACTGAAGCTCTTTCCGAGGCGTCCGACCGGTGAAGCTCGACGACTTCCTTCACCAGCTCGATCTGTTGGAAGCTGCGGCCGTCGCTACGTTTCGCTCAGCCGAAGGTGCCGCCGCGCTCGAAGCGGCGCGGGTCGAGTTCCTGGGTGCCAAGAGCGGCCAACTCAAAGAATTGCAGAAGGGTCTCGGCTCGGTCGACAAGGCCGATAAACCGGCCGCCGGCAAACGCTTCAACGAGGTCAAACAATCGATCGAGGCGGCCTTCCAGGCAGCCCAGGAACAGGCCGCCGGGGCGGCCGTTGCCGCGAGTGCGAGCTCTGATTTCGACCCGACGCTTCCCGGCCGGCGTCCTCGGCTCGGTCGTCTGCATCCACTGACGCAGACGATCGAAGACCTCAAGCAGATCATGGGACGGCTCGGCTTCAACGTGGCCGAGGGCCCCGAGATCGAAGACGAATGGCATAATTTCGAGGCGCTGAACATTCCGGCCGCGCATCCGGCCCGCGACCCACTGGAGAATTTTTATTTGGCCACCGCCCGCGCGGCGATGGACAAATCGCCGGTGAGCGCCCCGCCGCTCCTCTTGCGCAGCCAAACCAGCACCGTTCAGATTCGGGTGATGGAACAGACGAAGCCGCCGGTGCGAATCATCTCGCTCGGCCGCGTCTACCGGCCCGATACAGCCGACGCCACGCACTACCCGATGTTTCACCAGATCGAGGGGTTGCTGGTCGATCGCCATGTGACGATGGCCGACTTGAAGAGCGTGCTGCGGTTGTTCGCCATGAGCTTCTTCGGCGGCGATGTGCACATTCGTTTTCGGCCATCCTTCTTCCCCTTCACCGAGCCCAGCGTCGAGGTCGACATGGCCTGGAACGACCGGTGGATCGAGATGGGCGGAGCGGGCATGGTCGATCCACACGTTTTGCGGGCGGTGGGTTACGATCCCGAAGAGGTCAGTGGTTTCGCCTTCGGATTGGGCGTCGAACGTGTTTGTGCCCGGCGGCACCAGGTGACCGACATTCGCGAGTTTTATCGCAACGATGTCCGCTTTCTCGAACAGTTTTAGAGGAACCGACAAAACCGGATCGAGCTCCGCGAAATCAGCGTTTCACGGCAGATTTCTTCCCCACGGCGCTCGGGTTTCCGGGTTTTGTCAGCCGCTTTGAGTTGAGCAAGGTGCCGGGCTCATGGTGTAGCTCTGGCTACAGAACAGTCGCCGCGCCCAATCCCCAATCGCCAGCTCCGGACCAAACCAAAAATCGTATGCTTGTTTCTTGGAATTGGCTGAAAGAGTACGTCGCGCTGGAAGTGTCGCCGGCGGAGTTCGAGCGGCGCTTGATGATGGCCGGTCTGAACCACGAGAGCACGCAGCCGGTGGGCGACGATTTGGCGATCGATCTGGAGGTCACCAGCAATCGGCCCGACTGCCTCGGCCATTTGGGCGTCGCCCGCGAAGCGGCCGTGCTGTTCAAACTCCCATTGAAAATGCCGGCCGCGGAGCCTCGCGAAGGCAAGGCGCGGGTAGCGGACCTGACGCAAGTCGATCTGCAATGTCCCCAGCTTTGCTACCGCTACACCGCCCGCGTGATTCAAGGGGTCAGGGTCAGACCCAGCCCGGCTTGGTTGAGCGCGCGACTGGCGACCGTGGGCATCGCCGCCATCAACAACGTGGTGGACGTGACCAATTACGTGCTCATGGAGTGCGGTCAACCGCTGCACGCCTTCGATTTCGGCCGCCTGGCCGGCCGGCGCATCGTCGTACGCGAGGGGCGCGAAAACGAGACCTTGTTGGCCATCGACCATAAGAGCTATGCCACCGGTCCCGGCGTCTGCGTCATCGCCGACGCAGAGAAGCCCGTGGGAATCGGCGGCGTCATGGGAGGCGCCGAGAGCGAAGTAACGGCGAGCACGAAGGACATTCTGCTGGAAAGCGCCGAATTCGCACCTCTCTCGATCCGGAACACGGCCCGGCGTCTGAATCTGCACAGCGATTCGTCGTATCGGTTCGAGCGCGGGCTCGATCCCGAGGGAGTCGACTGGGCCGGCCGCCGTGCCTGCCAGCTCATTCTCGATCTGGCGGGTGGCGAATTGGCCGCGGGCGTGATCGACACAGGACGTCGCCCGGCACCTCGCGAACCGATCGTGCTGCGGCTCAGCCAATTGCCAAGGATTCTGGGAATCGAGATACCGGCCGCCGAAGTGCAGCGCATACTCGCGGCGCTCGGGGCCACGGCGATCGCGAAGGGCGAAGGGCGAATCGAGGTCGTTCCACCGAGTTGGCGGCGCGACTTAACGCGTGAGATCGATCTGATCGAAGAGGCGGCCCGCATCCATGGCTACGAGGCGATTCCCGAAGACGTGAGCGTACCGATGTCGCCGTCGGTCGAACGCAAGCAAGACCGCGTGGTCGCTCGCGTGCGGCAGGCGCTGACGGCATTGGGCTATGACGAAGCGATGACGCTCAGCGCGGTCGATGAGTTGTGGTCACAGGCCTTCAGTCCTTGGACAGACTCCCCACCGCTCGTCTCGCCAACGCCCATTCTGCGCCGTGCCGATCGGTTGCGCCGCAGCCTGCTGCCGAGCCTGCTCGGTGCCCGACGCACGAACGAAGCCGCGGCAAATCCCGTCATCGAACTGTTCGAAATCGCCAAGGCGTATCTGCCGCAGCCGGGCGGTTTGCCCGACGAACCGCTCATGCTCGGTCTCACCGGCGGTGGCGATTTCTTCGCCCTGAAGGGCGCCGTCGAGGCGATTCTCGCGTCGCTCAAGGTGCAACCGGTCCTCGAAGTACGCGACACGAAGCACGATCTTTTCGTGCCCGGCCGGTCGGTGGATCTGTATCTCGGTGGCGAGCGAGTGGGCGTCCTCGGTGAAGTGGGCTCGGCCGCCCGCAAGCAGTTCGACCTCCGTGGGACGACGACCGTGGCCGAACTACGCTTGATGCCGCTGATCGATCTGGCCCAACTCGTACCGCACTATCGCGAGGTGCCGGCGACACCCGCCATCCGACGCGACCTGAACTTGGAGATCAAGGAGCAGATACGGTGGAGCGATGTCGCGGCGACCGTCCGAACCGCTGCGGGGGCTGTGCTGGAGCAGCTCGACTTCAAGGACATCTACCGCAATGACGAACTCGGCAAGCAAGGCGAAAAGCGCCTCTTGTTGAGCGTGACACTCCGCGACTCTCGCGCGACGTTGACCAGCGGGGAGGCCGACGAAGTGCGCGATCGCATCGTGGCCGCGTGCGGCCGAGAGTTCGGCGCCCGCCTGCAAACCTCTTAGAGCAACCGACAAATCAGGATCGCGATCCATAAAAATCGGCGTTTCACAGCCGATTTTTCGCCCACCGGGCGCTCCGGCTTCCCGGTTTTGTCAGCCGCTCTTAGCTTTAGGCTATCTTGGCCCAAAGCCTATGGCAGGTGGTGGCGTCGTGTCCGCGCCCCCTCGGTTCCTATCTATCACGGCGGTTCTGCGTGAAATCGGTCAGCCAGCCATCGTCCCATAAACTGGGGAAGGGCTGGGCGACATAGGGATGGGCGGCGATGGCCGCTTCGTCGAGATCGAGCCCCAGGCCGGGAGCATCGGTGAGCACGAGTTGGCCGTTGCGTACCGGGTTCCAACCGCATACCAATTCGCGTCGCCAGGGCACATCGAATTCGGCGAACGATTCCTGGATCATAAAGTTCGGTGTGCTGACGTCGAAGTGGAGTGCGGCGGCCAACGCGACAGGGCCGACCGAACAGTGCGGCGCCACACGCAAGTCTTGCACCGCCGCCATGGCCGCGATCTTTTTGGCCGTCGCCAGGCCACCGCAATGAGCGATGTCCATCTGCACCACGTCGGCCGCACGATGCGACACGAGCCTGTAAAAATCGGCCAGTGTGTAGAGCCGTTCACCGGCTGCGATCGTAGCGCCCGTTTGTCGTTTCACCTCGGCCAACAGCTCGATGCACTCCGGGGCGACGGGTTCCTCGCACCAGAGCGGACAGAAACCGTTCAGTTTGTCGATCATGGCCACGGCGCTCGTCGCCGACAGCCGGCCGTGGAACTCGATCATCAGACCGACATGGGGGCCGACCGCCTCGCGTACGGCGGCCACGCAATCGACGGCCTGTTCGCTTTCCGTCCCGGACAGGTCTTTCCAGGCTACGCCGAAGGGGTCGAACTTGAGTGCTCCGTAACCGCGGCCCACCGCATCTCGGGCGCGTTCGGCATACTCGCCGGGCGTTTTGGCACCGCCATACCAGCCGTTGGCATAGGTGGCGATGTTCGCGTGATAGCGGCCGCCCAACAGCCGATAAACGGGTTGGCCACACGACTTTCCAATAATGTCCCAGAGGGCCAGTTCGACGCCGCTGATGGCCGTCATCACGGTTGCGCCACCCTGATACTGGTCGCGTACCATGCCACCGACGACCTTTTCGATGTCGAACGGGTCCCGACCCAAGATACGGCCTTCGACCCATTCGTGGCAGAGTGTCTCGACCGTCTTTTCCTGCCATTCCAGCGAAGCCTCGCCAATGCCCCAAATACCGGTGTCGGTCGTGAGGCGAAGGAACAGATAGTTCCGCAGTCCAGCGTTGGCCAGAAAGGTTTCGAAACGGTTGATCTTCATGGTCGTGGTTCGTCGGAATAGGCCGCTCGGGATTGTGTTCCAGGACGCTCGCTCAATTCAAATCGCGCGCTCGCGGCTCGGCAAGCGGGTTGTTCATAGCGTCGGCGGAGCGATCCAAACCGCACTGGACACCCTGCGCGCTTTTGGCTAATTTTCGCCCCTCTTTCGCCTTAGTTCATTTCCTTTTCGATCTCAGCCGAGATCGCCACCTTTCCCTGGAGTCCGGGAATGGCCCCCGTTGCGCCGCCACGGGCGGGTCTGGCGTCGACGCTCGCGCGCTCGACCGACCTTGTCCTGCCGATCGGTATCATCGCCAGCGTGCTGGTGATCATGGTACCGATGCCGGCCGCGCTGATGGACGTGCTGCTCTCGGCCAATATCAGCGTCGCGGTGATCATGCTGCTCACCACGATCTACGTGCGCACGCCGCTGGAGTTCAGCATATTTCCTTCGCTGCTGCTGGCCACCACGTTGGGGCGGTTGGTACTCAATGTGGCCAGCACACGGTTGATTCTGACCCGTGCCGGTAGCGAAGGCCTGGAAGCGGCGGGCGGGGTCGTTCGGAGCTTCGGCGAGTTCGTCGCCGGCGACAAGTTGGTGGTCGGGCTGATCATCTTCGTCATCATCGTACTCATCCAGTTCGTGGTCATCACCAAGGGGGCCACGCGCATCAGCGAAGTGGCCGCCCGCTTCGCCTTGGACGGCATGCCGGGGCGACAGATGGCGATCGACGCCGACCTCAACGCCGGTATCATCGACGAGCGCGAGGCCCAACGCCGCCGAGCGGAGATTACGCAGCAGGCGGACTTCTTCGGCGCCATGGACGGTGCCAGCAAGTTTGTGCGCGGCGACGCGATCGCCGGCATCGTCATCACGCTGATCAACATCATCGGCGGTCTGTTCATCGGGGTTATCGAAGACGGCATGAGCGTCTCGGCCGCGGCCGCGCTCTTCACCAAGTTGACCATCGGCGACGGCCTGGTCAGCCAGGTGCCCGCCTTCTTGATCTCGTTGGCGGCTGGTTTGCTCGTGACTCGCAGCACCGGCGATACGAATCTGCCGAGCGAGTTTCTGGGCCAACTCTTCTCGCGCCCGCAGGCGCTGGGCGTGACCGGTGCCTTTCTCGGAACCCTCGTCTTCACCGAACTGCCGCGGCTACCGCTGCTGGCGCTCGGGGGCGGCTGCATCGGGCTGGCGCTGACCATCACCCGACGCCGCAAGGAGGAAAAGGTCGCCTCCGAAACCAAGGCGAAAGCGGCCGAAAAGAAGCCGGCCGACGAACGCATCGAGGATTTTCTCAGCGTCGATCCGATGGAGATCGAGATCGGCGTGGGCTTGATCCGTTTGGCCGACCCCAAGCGGGGCGGCGACCTGTTGGAGCGTGTACAAAAGGTGCGGCAGAACGTGGCCGCCGACGTCGGCATTCTGATGCCCAAGGTGCGCATCCGCGACAACATGCGTTTGGAACAGAACAGTTACCGCATCAAAGTGGGCGATTGCCCCGTCGCCGAAGCAGCGGTCCATCCCGCGATGTTTTTGGCGATCGACTCGGGCGTGACCAGCGGCAAGGTGCCCGGCATCGCCACGCGTGAGCCGGCCTTCGGTACGGCCGCCGTCTGGATCGAGCCGCCGAATCGAGACAAGGCCGAGATGCTCGGCTACACGGTGGTTGAGCCGCAGAGCGTGCTGGCGACGCACCTGACGGAGGTCGTGCGCCGGCACGCCGACGAGATTCTCACTCGCGACGCGACCAAGCACCTTGTTGATGAATTGAAGAAGACTTCTCCGGCGGTTGTCGACGAGCTCATTCCCGGCCAGATGAAGCTGGCCGAGGTCCAGCAAATCTTGCAGATGCTCTTGCGCGAGCAGGTGTCGATCCGGCAACTCGGTCCGATCCTGGAGACGCTGGGCGACTATGCCGGGCGCAGCAAAGATCCACTTCTACTGACGGAGTACGTGCGACATCGCCTGGCCCGGTCGATTTGCTCACGCTACCGTGACGCCCAAAACCGGCTGCACGTGGTCACGCTCGACCCGGCCTTGGAAGACCGCATTCGGGCCGGCTTTGAACACAACGATCGGGGACTCTTCATTCGCATGTCTCCGCAGGCCGTCGATGCCACGTGTCGCGTGCTGGCCAAGGAGATGGAAAAGCTGATCAATCGCGGTCATCCGCCGGTGGTTCTCGTCAGTCCGCAGATTCGAGCTGCGTTGCGGCAGATGACGTCGGCGCAATTACCGCATGCCATCATCCTCAGCTACAACGAAATCACTCGCGATACGAAGTTGGAATCGGTGGGCCTGGTTCTGGATGCAAAGTAAGTCCCCTCTCCGTTTGGGAGGGGAGGGCGAATCGCCTGATTTTCCGTCCTCTCATCAGCGAAAGCCGACGCGGACGGAAAAAGCCACAAACCCTCGTCCGCAACCAACCATGAACGCACAACGGACAACAAGCGATCACAACGGAGCCCTCGCCGCCGGGGATGAATCTCCCTTTAACGGCGGCTGATCGTCCGCTTTTACTTCTCGATACACGGGCGCCTTACGATGGACATCAAGACCTTCCGAGCACCGACGATGCAGCAGGCCCTGGCGCTGGTACGCCGCGAGTTGGGGCCCGCCGCGGCGGTGCTGCATACCCGCGAAGTGCGCGGCGGCCTGTTGTGGAGCTTGTTTCCGGGCTTGCGGCAAATCGAGGTCACGGCCTCGGCCGAAGTCAATGTGCCGAGCCGCCTGGCGCGGCGTGGCGACGGCGAGCCGCAAACGAGCGCACGCGAACTGGCACCGGGTATCGAATGGGAAGGCAAGGCGATGTTCCGCGACGAGCTCAAGGGTCGCCTCGACGACTTGCACTCGTTGGTCGAAGACCTCTGCCGGCAGACACGCCGCGGCGGTCCCTCCGATTGGCCCAACGAGCTCTTTCGGCTCTTCACCGACTTGATCGAGGCCGGCGTGGGCGAAGACATGGCCCGCGAACTGGTCGAACGCGTGCGTGAGGAGGCACCCGGCACGGCGCGCGGCGATGCGCACATCGCCCGCAACTGGTTGGCCGGCGAGATCTCGCAGCAGATTCCGATCCACGGTCCGATCGCGCTCACGCCGGGCCGGCCGCGGCTTGTGGCCCTGGTGGGACCGACGGGCGTCGGCAAGACGACCACCATCGCCAAGCTCGCGGCCAACTTCCGCTTGCGAGAAAAGCGCCGCGTGGGGCTCATCACGGTCGACACGTACCGCATTGCGGCCGTGGAACAACTGCGCACCTACGCCGACATCATCGACCTGCCGATGCAGGTCGTGGCCACCGCGAACGATATGCGGCAGGCCGTGCGCGGCATGGCCGACCTGGATCTCATCTTGCTTGACACGGCCGGCCGTAGCCCGAAAGACGAAGTCAAACTCAACGAACTGGCCGACCTGCTGGATCAGGCGCAGCCCCACGAGGTGCATCTCGTGTTGTCGAGCGTAGCCAACGCCGCGGTATTGGCTGGGACGGCCGAGCGGTTCGCCGCGGTGGGAACCACGGCGCTCGTGCTCACGAAGCTCGACGAAGCCGCCGGTCTGGGGAATCTGTTTCCCCTGTTGCGCGACGGCGGTCTGCCGCTCAGTTACGTGACGAACGGTCAAAACGTGCCCGACGATATTGCGCCTGCCGATGCTCGTCGATTGGCCGCCACGATGGTCGGCCTCTAGATGAATTGATTCAGGTCTCCCTAGCTGTCCGTCACTCATTCTTTCCTACCCATGCACGACCAGGCCGATCATCTAAGACGCTTGATGCGCGGGACGCGCCAGGCGCGGGCCGGCGTCGCGGCGTCGCGATCGATCGTGGCGGTGGGCGCCAAGGGCGGGGTCGGTACGACGACGATTGCGGTCAACCTGGCGGTTTCGTTGGCGCGCCGAGGGCAAGATGCCGTGCTGGTCGATGGCGACCTGGGCAAGGCCGACGCCGGTGCGCTGTGCGGTTTGGGAGACGGGCCGACGGTTGTCGACGTGCTGGCCGGACGCCGCCGTGTCGAAGACGTCCTCCAGCCGGGGCCTGCGGATGTGCGGGTGCTGCCGGGGGCTTGGGCCACCGGACATCTGACCGACTGCGATGCCGCGGCCCAGCAACGGTTGCTCGACGGCCTGGCCGGTTTGAGCGGCATCACCGTCATCGACGCCGGCTGTGGTCTGCACCGCGTCTTGGAGCGATTTTGGAGATCGGCCGATCACGTGCTGCTCGTCACCACGCCCGACGATACCTCGCTGATGGACGCCTACGCCTGCCTGAAAACGCTGTTTCCGCGCCATGGCGACGTGCCCGTCCACGTCGTGGTCAACGGGGCGGCGGATCAGGAGCAGTGCCGAGAGACCCATGCGCGGTTGGCGCGAGCCGGCCGGCGGTTCTTGGGCATCGATCTGCCGTGTGCGGCGCAAATATTGACCTCGGCTGACGTGGCGGCGGCCGGACAACGGCGAATCCCGTTCGTGCGTTCCGCGCCCGCTTGCCAGGCGACCCGGAGCATGGAACAACTCGCCCAGTTTTTTGAAATTGCCGCGGCGTCGTCCGCACGCATGGAAGCAAAGGAGAAATTCGGACAACGGATTCAAGCCCTTCACGCCTGACAGCCGATACATACGTCCGGTGTCGGCCGGTCTTCGGCTGGCAAACTTTAGTGGTTACAAAGTGCGTGAGGGCTGCCGGGAGCGAGCTGCGTGGCACGGAGCTACGGCGGAATTCTCGGCTTGCTGGCATTCACCACCGTGATCGCGCGAGGGTGCATTCATGGTGGCGGTGCCGACTCGACCTTGTTCGCGGCTTGGCTCGGATTACTGATCGCGTATCCGCTGGGATGCGTGGTCGGCGCGCTGGCCGAGCGGATATTGCTCGAATCGATTCATGTACAGTTCGCGGCGGAGATCGCCGCGCGTGAGGCCAAGGGATCGGCCTCGACAGGAAAAAAAGCATAACCCATCGGTCGCCCACCGCCGCTGAATACGCGGCGGCCGGTCGACCGTGGGTGGCGATGTGCAATCACGGAGGAGTGCATGGCAGCAACGGTTGCAGCGGAAGACGTCTCGCAACTCTGGGAAGCATTCAAAGCCGACCCGGCAAACCAGGATTTACGCAACCGGCTGGTCGAAACCTACCTGCCGCTGGTCAAATACAATGGCGAACGGATCTGGTCGCGCCTGCCCGAAGGGGTAGAGCTGGACGACCTCGTCTCGGCCGGCGTCTTTGGTCTGATGGACGCGATCGATGCTTTCGATCTCACCCGTGGCGTGAAGTTTGAGACATACTGTGTGCCGCGCATCCGCGGAGCCATGCTCGACGAGCTGCGGACCATGGACTGGGTGCCGCGCCTCGTGCGCTCGAAGGCCAGCAAGCTCAACGAAGCGGTCAAGACGCTCGAGACGAAGCTCGGCCGCCAACCGACCGAGACCGAATTAGCCGCCCAACTCAGTATCACCGTGCCCGAGCTGGAAAAGATGACGCTCGACGCCAATGCCGTCGGCCTCATCAGTCTGAACAAGAAATGGTACGAGACGGACAGTTACAAAGACGTCCGCGAGATCGACATTCTGGAAGACAAGAAGGGCGAAGACCCTACGCGACGGATCCAGAAAACCGATCTCATGCGGCTGGTGACGAAAGGGCTGAACCGCAACGAGCGACTGATCATCATCCTCTATTACTACGAGGAGCTGACGATGAAGGAGATCGGTGCCACGCTCGACCTGTCCGAAAGCCGAGTCAGCCAGATGCACAGCTCGATCGTGCAGCGGTTGCAATCGCAGTTGGAACGCCGACGTCCCGAGTTCGGATCCTAAGCTAAGGGCGGTAAGGATCGAGTAGCTCGCTTGAGCGAGCATCCGATTACCGCGCTCGTACAATACAGAGCTTTGGCAGAGAAGAGCGAAGCCGGACCAGGGCGACTTGGTCCGGCTTTTCTCTTTCTAGGATGGTTCAGGCGGCTCCTTTGAGCCGACACTACCCGTTCAACGTGCCGCGCGTGACGCCCAACCGATTCAATACTTGCAGCCCGCGCCAAGCCGATCTGCCGTCGTCCAGGCCGGCCAGCACTCGCCAATAACGCGTGAGCAGAGTATTTGTCTGCGCGGCGTCTTCTCTGAGTAGCTCGATACGGAAGTGGCGCAGTCCGAGTTGCAGCATCCGCGGCACGTATTCTGCGGCCGATTGGGGCACGGAGTTGAACACCGTGTTGCGGCAGCCGGTGTCGGCGAGCAACGGGAAATTCGCACCGACGCGGTCACGCAGCTCCACACGATGCCGATCGCACGGCCGGCCGCAGTCACGCCAGTCTTTTCCGTCCGACAAGGTAGCGGCGAAGACGCAATGCTCCATGTGGAACATCGGAATGTGTTGATGAACCACGAGTTCGAACGGCGCGCGCTCCGTGTGTTTCAGCATGGCCGCGAGTTGCTCCCAATTCAGGTCATAACTGGGGACGAGTCGCACCAGTCCCTCGCGAAACAACAGATCGGCGGTCAACTCATTGGCGACGTTCAATGAGAAGTCGCCGACGAGCGGCACGGCCGGCAGATGTTCGCGGAACCAACTCAGTGCCGTCAAGTTGCGGATGAGCACCGCGTCGGGCTGGGCTGAGGCGATCTTGGCGAGTAGTCCTTCTTCGCCGGGCTTGATGATACGCAGCGTGGCCAAGCCAATGGGCAGCCCCGAGGCGCGCGCCACTTCGACCGCGTCGGTATAACGCCGCACATCCTCGAAATCGCAGTACACCATGGCCGGTCGACGCGGCGGTGCGGTATCGGCCGGAAATCCCTCGTCGTCCGCCGACCAGTCGCAGACTGCATCGAGTTGCTCGCGAGTACGCACGAGTGCGTAAAGCCGCGGCGACGCGCGGTCGACGTCGTTGCGAGGCAGCGCCATTTCGCCGCGCAGATCATCAAGCGCCGTGAGTCGCACGCCGGGGCGACTCGATTTCGTTTCGCGCGCGTTACAGAGTTCGGCCACGGCGCGGCGGCGCAAATCGTTGAGCGCGCTCTTGGGCACCATCACCGGCTCGGCCAAGTGGATCTCGACCGGACCCAATTCAAACGGTGTGTTCCCCAATCGGCCAAATTGTTCGCGAACGACGTCCTCTGTGAGTGCGTGGCGATGAGCCGGCTCCAACGGGCCGGACCATTCCGCCGTGACCTCGTGCGATCCGTCCGAAAGCGATACGTGCAGCGGTCCGCCGATGCTCCCCGAAAGCCGGACCGCCACCGGCAGTCGCCGTGGGACAGTGTCGCGGGCATAGGTCTGCTCGATGCGGCGTCGAAAGGCCGGATCATCGGTCTTCCAAACGAGAGCGCCCGCGGAGATCGCGGCCAGATTTACCGATCCGGGATGGAACGAGAGCTCAACCTCGCGGATGATACGACCCCGCGCTCGCACCGTCCGCACGCGACCACCCTGCTCATCTTGTTCGGGGTGACCTTCGTCGAACACCACTCCGTCACCCGGCTTGATCACCGTGTCGAGAGCGTCGGTCTCCCGATGTTCGGCGACCAACTCTACGACCACGCTGTCACCGCAACTTTGAATTACCGTGCCGATCCGCACCCCACGTGCCTTCGGAAACCTCCCATGCACCAGCCGTTGATGATTCGGACCTTCCAAGAAACCGGGTGTGAACCCGCGCGAGAAGCTCTGCGCCAGGTCGAGGCGATCTTGCTTCGTCGCGCAAAAGCCTTCGCCTCGCTCGGCGGCATCGAGGGCTTGGCGGTAGACACGCGTCGTTGTGGCGACATAGGGGGCGCTCTTTAGACGGCCCTCGATCTTGAGACTGGCCACGCCCAACCGCACCAATTCGCCGATCTGCTCATGTGCCGCCAAGTCCTGAGGGCTGAGGAGGTAGGCGACGTCGCCCAAGTCGCGTTGCTGTCCATCGACGATCAGGTCGTAGGGCAGACGGCATGCCTGGGCACATTGGCCCCGATTTGCACTGCGGCCACCCAGCGCTTCGCTGGTCAGGCACTGGCCGCTGTAGGCCACGCACAGGGCACCGTGAACGAAGACCTCGACGGGTACCTCTGTTTCGGCGCGCACACGGCCAATGTCGGCCAGCGAGAGCTCTCGGGCGAGAATGACACGCTCGACCCCCAGCCGCCGCACAAACTCGATACCGCGCGGCTCGGTGAGCGTCATCTGTGTCGATCCATGCACGGGCAAGCCGGGCGCCAATCGGCCGATGAGCCGCGCGAGCCCGAAGTCCTGCACGATCACGGCGTCGGCCCCCGACTCGTCGATCGCCGCGATGAACCGGCTTATCTCGGGTAACTCATCAGAAAAGACGAGCGTGTTGCAGGTCACATACCCGCGTACGTTGTGCCCGTGCAGGTAATCGATGACGCTCGGAAGCTCTTCCAAGGAAAAATTGGTCGCCCGGTGCCGGGCATTAAAATTCGATAACCCGAAGTAGACCGCGTCCGCGCCATTGAGCACCGCCGCGCGCAGCGCCGACCAGTCGCCGGCGGGAGCGAGCAGTTCTGTGGTGGTGGGTGAAGTCATGGTCTGCGATGAGAGCGGGACCTGTCATTGTACCAATTACGACCGCCGGCGGTCGCGCTCAGCCGCGGGGTTGCTTGACATTCTGATCGACGGCCGCTTATGTTTCGGCGCGGGGCGATTGTAGCCCGTGCGCACCGCAACAGGGAATGCGCCGGCCGAAGGAGCTCTTCCGTGCGGATGCCGTGCCGCGATCTTGCTCGATACGTAGCCTTTTTGGCCGTTTTCGGTGGGGTGCCCTTTTCCGCTCACGTGGCGGCCGACGAGCCGCAACGAGTTCCGACCTTCGAGCAATCGGTCTGGCCGATTCTTGCAGTCAACTGTGTCGCCTGCCACGGCGCGGCACAACCCAAAGCCGGGCTCGATTTGCGCACCGTCTCGGCGATCTTGCGCGGTGGCGAAAGCGGTGCCGCCATAGTACGAAACGATGCCGACGCCAGCTTGATCATCGAGCGCATCGTAGCCGGGGAGATGCCGCCGGCTGGGAAAGGAAAGCTCACAGGTAAAGACGTTGCGGTCTTGCGTGCATGGGTGGAGGCCGGCGCACCGGCGGAACGGCCGGATGTTGTTCCTACCGCGCCGCCTTTGCTCAACGATGCAGAGCAACTCTTTTGGGCGTTCCGCCCGCTTGCGCATTGCCGGCCTCCCGCCCCGGCCGATCCGGCGGAGATGGCCAACGAGATCGATGCATTTTTGCTCACGAAGTTGGCCGAGAAGGGGTTGCGCTTTTCACCCCGGGCCGATCGGGTCACCCTGGTACGTCGTCTCAGCCTCGATTTGCTGGGGCTCCCGCCGTCGCCCGAGGAAGTCGACAGCTTTCTGGCCGACCAGGCACCCGACGCTTACGAGCGGCTTGTCGACCGCCTGGTCGCTTCGCCGCATTTCGGCGAACGCTGGGGGAGGCACTGGCTCGACGTGGCAGGCTACGCCGACACCGTCGGCTTCGATATCGACGCCAATCAGATCATCGTGAGCGAAGGCAAATGGCTCTATCGCGATTATGTGGTTCATGCGCTCAACGAAGATAAACCGTTCGATCGTTTTCTCGTCGAGCAGCTTGCGGGCGATGAACTCTATGATTGGAAGCGAGCCGAGCACCTCTCGCCGGAAATGCGCGAGGCGCTGATCGCCACGGGATTCCTGCGCACGGCCCGCGACCTGACGCACGAGGACGTGGGCGTCATTCCGCAGAACTTTCATAACATTTTGCACGACACGCTGGAGATCGTGGGCACAGGACTGTTGGCGCTGACGGTGAACTGCGCACGCTGCCACGACCACAAATTCGACCCGATTACGCAGGAAGACTATTACCGGCTGACGGCGCTCTTCACACCGGCCTATAACCCAGCGGCATGGCGCCCCGTGATGCCGTTTGCTGCAAACATTCAGGACCGCTCCTTGCCGAACATCTCGCCGGCGGAAGTGGCCGATGGCGAGCGACGAAACCACGAAATCGATCACCGCGTGGAGGGATGGAAAGGCGAACTGGTCGACCTGCGCCGTCCGTATCAGGCGCGACTATTCGAGAACAAATTGTCGATGCTGCCCGAGCCGATCCGCGCCGATACCAAGGCAGCCCTGGAGACGGCTGCCGAGAAACGGAACGAGGTACAAAAATACCTGGCCGAAAAGCTGGCCGGGACGGTGGCTGTGAAGCCCGCGGAAATTGCAGCCACGCTCAGTGAGAGCGACCGGGCCGCCGTGATGCGTCTGGAAGCAAAGATCGCCGAGGAGATGTCGCATCGCGCCGCGTGGGGGAAAATTCAGGCCTTGTGGGACGTGGGGCCACCACCGGCGACGCATCTGCTCGTGCGCGGCAACTACGAAACACCAGGCCCCGAGGCGGTGCCCGGCTTCCTGCGCGTGCTTTGTCGATCGGAATCGGAGGCTAAGATAACGGCTGTTCCTCCGCATGAAGGCACGAGCGGACGCCGTAGCGAACTGGCACGCCGGCTTGTGTCGGCCGAATCGCCGGCTTCGGCTCTCGTCGCCCGCGTGATGGTGAATCGCGTTTGGGCCCATTTGTTCGGCCGTGGGATCGTTCCCACTGCCGATAATTTTGGACAGCAAGGCGAGCGTCCGACAAATCCCGAACTGCTCGACTGGTTGAGCGCGCAATTCGTGGCCGAAGGATGGCGCATCAAGCCGCTCATCCGCCGGATGGTGACCTCAGCGGCCTACCGGCAAGCATCGCATGGCCCCGCGGAGAGGGTGGTTTCGACGACAGACGCAAACCACGTCGACCCCGGCAACCAATTGCTAGGGCGCATGCGGTTGCGACGACTCGAATCGGAAGTCGTGCGCGATGCCGTTCTCGCCGCGAGCGGTAAGCTGAATCGCGCCGTCGGCGGTCCGCCCGTTCTCACTCGCGCGCGCCCCGACGGTCTTGTGGTTGTCGATAAGGAGCGTCTGGCGGAGAAGGCCGACGCATGGCGACGCAGCATCTACTTGCTCGCACGCCGCGCCTACAATCTATCGCTCCTCACCGTCTTCGATCAGCCGCTGGTGGCGACCAATTGTTTGTGCCGCGATGTGTCGGCCGTGCCCTCGCAATCGCTTACCATGCTCAACGACGAGTTCGTCTTGGAGCAGTCGGGATATTTCGCCGAAAGGGTCGCGGCAGGTGCTACCAGTCCGCCGGCCCAGATCGATCTGGCGTTTCGTTTGACGCTGGGCCGACGGCCGACTCCGGAGGAAGCAGCCTGGTGCGAAGAATCGATGGCACAGCAGACCGGGCTCTTTCACGCCTCAGGCCTCGACGACGACCAGGCGGCGCGGCAGGCACTGATCCAGTTTTGCCGGACGCTCTTCAATACGAGTGAATTCCTCTATGTCGAGTAAAGTGCTCATGCCGCTGACTGGCGAACGGAATCGGTTGGATGCCTGCGTCGCTGGCAATTCTTTGGAGATCTTTCCACGGCGCAGGTTTCTCGCGGAATCGACCCTGGGGTTGGGATCGTTGGCGCTGGGCTATCTATTGGGCCGCGACGAGTGCTTGGCAGCGGCTAGCGGTGCGGTGGGCGGTTTGGGCCTCCATGCACGTAGGCCCCATTTCGCTCCGCGTGCCACCTCGGTGATTATGCTCATGCAGGTCGGCGGACCCAGCCAGGTTGATCTTTTCGATCCAAAACCGGAGCTGCGCCGCCGCGACGGACAGACACATCCCGGCAGCGTCGAGACGTTGCAGAACGGCAGCAACGACAAAAAGCTCATGGCGAGCCCGTTCCGCTTCCGCCCCTACGGCGGTTGCGGCATGGAGATATCGGACCTGTTGCCGCACATCGGCGGCGTCGCCGACGATCTGTGCCTCGTCCGCTCGATGTTCAGCGACAACAACAATCATCCGCAGGCGATGCGTTGCCTGAACACGGGCAAGATTTTTCCGGGACGACCCGCGCTCGGCTCTTGGATCGGTTACGCCCTGGGCTCGGAGAACGAGAACCTACCCGCCTATGTCGTCTTGCGCGATCCGGACGGCTACAACAATGGCGGCACCACTCTCTGGGAGAATGGCTGGTTGCCGGCCCTGTTTCGCGGCACCGAGATCCAGTCTCGCGGCGCCGCGGTACTCAATCTGCGGCCGGCCTCGCCGCTGCCCGCAGAGGTCGAACGCAAGAATCTCGAACTCCTCGCACGGCTCAACGATGAGCGGCGACGGCTCTATCCGGAAGAGACGGAACTCGACGCGCGGATCCGCAACTATGAATTGGCCGCCCGCATGCAAGCCAGCGCCGAGCAAGTGCTCGACATCTCGCGCGAAACGGCTGCCACGCGGGCACTCTACGGCCTCGACGATCCGGTCACCGAGAATTTCGGCACGCGCTGCCTGATGGCCCGGCGGATGGTCGAATCGGGAGTGCGTTTCGTGCAACTCACCAATCCGATCAAGACCGGCGGCTGGGACCATCACAGCAACATCAAGAGCGGGTTGGAGGCCGTTTGTCCGCAGGTCGACCGGCCCACGGCCGGGTTGATCGAGGATCTCAAGCGTCGCGGCTTGCTGGAAACGACGATCGTCATCTGGACGGGTGAATTCGGCCGCCTGCCGATCACCCAAGGCGGCACGGGCCGCGACCATAATCGCCACGCGTTCAGCCTGCTGTTGGCGGGGGGCGGTTTCAAGGCGGGCCACGTCCACGGCGCGAGCGACGAGTTTGGTTATCGTGCCGTCGAAAAGCCGGTGAGCTGCCCCGACCTATTGGCCACGGTCTTGCACCAGTTGGGCCTCGACCACGATCGGCTAAAGTACCTGCACCATGGCCGCGAAGAAACGCTCACCGATTCATCGGCCACGGACGCGCGGGTTGTACGAGACCTGCTATCGTAGCCCCGATCGGAGGACTCGTAGCGGTCCGAGTGACACACAGCAGGTTGGCTAAGAATCGCGCATGACGCGATCGACCAGCTCTCGGTCGAAGTAGTTCACTTCCATGCCGGCATCGACGACGATCCGCTGCGCATTGATGCCGCTCGAACGAGGACTGAGTAAGAACGCCGCCACATTCGCCACTTCTTCGGTCTTGACGGCCTCGCGACGCAGTGTGACTTGCTCGGCGTAGAGATAGGCGTCGACGTAGCCGGGTATGCCTGCCGATGCCGATGTCTTGAGCAGCCCCGGTGCCACCGCATTGAATCGCACACGCGAAAAGCGGCTAAACGATTTGGCGAGAAACACGAGCGACGAATCGAGGGCTGCTTTGACCGGCGCCATGAAGCCGTAGTTCTCACTGGCCATGCGGGTCGTGGAGATCGAGATGGTGACCACCGAGGCGTCGGCTGCAAGCAGGTCCTGAAAGGCCCGAGCGATAGCGATCAACGAATAGCACGATACGTCGACGGAGCGCAAAAAGGCCTGTTTCGACGTTTCGTGGAACGGGCGCGGTGAATCGCCGTAATCGGCGAAGGCGATCGAATGCAACAGACCGTCGAAAGACGTGTGGCGGCGGCCCAGTTCCTCGCGCAGTTGGGCGATCTGTTCCTCGTGTTCGACGTCGCAGACGTGGATCTCTGCTCCGGCCAACAGCTTGGCCAGCGATTCGCGTCGTTCAGGCGAGCGCACCACGTAGACCACCGTAGCGCCCGCCTCGGCCAGCACGCGACCCACGTGATAGGCAACGCTCTTGCGGTTAGCGACTCCGAAGACTAGTAGCGTCTTGCCCGAAAGGCCCAGAAAATCCATGCTTGAGTCTTACCATAAGTCATAGAGAAGTTCACGCCCGACCGGTGGATCATGCTCTCCGTCGAAATGCATGTCCAGATTCACGCCCAGCCCGTCGCCGGGGATGACCGTCGGCCCGCATTATTTGCACGCACTTTCGAGGAGGTATCTGCTCGATTGGCCGCCTTGCCCCGTATGTTTGTCGAACCCGACGGCGCATTCGTGTGGGTGGCCGCAGATGGCCCCACCTGGCAGCTCGACGGCGTACTTTACGACGGCGCCGGACGGCTCTGGTATGTCGAACTCAAGGGCCGCTCTCCGCAGAAAGAGTTCGAAGAATTCCTGTCCGCCCTCGGTTGGCCGCAGACGCCGGTTGTTTTTCAACTCGTGCGTGAGGCTTTGCTACTCGACGAGCCAGAGTTCCGCCGTCATGCGGGCTGGGCGGAATCCAGCATTGTCGAGGAGCCGCGCCGCGATCGGAACTAGCTGCGTCATAACCAGCCGTTAGAATACGCACGCCGGCAACCGGTTAAGAGTGGCCGACGAAACCCGGAAGCCGGAGCGGCATGGGCAAAAATCGGCGGTGAAACGCCGATTTTTCGCGAGCCCGGTTTTGTCGGTTGCTCTAAACAAAACACATTGTGACCCTGCACGTTACGGATGGATGCGCCGACGAGCAACGAAACGAAATCTGCAATCGTCTCCCTCGGCGACGTGGGGATGACCTACCGTGCCGGTGTGGCAGCACTCGACGGAATCACTTTTGAGGCCAAGGAAGGTGAGTTCGTCTCGCTCGTGGGGCCTTCGGGCTGCGGCAAATCGACACTGCTGCGCATCGTGGCGGGACTGGTCGAGCCGAGTCGCGGCCAGGTGCTCGTGGCCGGCGAATCGCCTCGTCAGGCGCGGCGACGACTGCGGCTCTCTTTCGTATTCCAAGACTCGACCTTGCTCCCCTGGCGCAGCGCCGAACGAAACGTGGCGCTTCCGCTGGAGATCGCGGGGCGGGCCCGGTCGACACGCCGCGAGCGGGCACGTGCGACCCTGGGCATGGTCGGGCTACACGAATTCGTGTATCGCCGGCCGCGCGAACTGTCGGGCGGCATGCGCATGCGCGTCTCGCTGGCGCGGGCCTTGGTTACCGATCCGCGGATCATCCTGCTCGACGAGCCATTCGGCGCGCTCGACGATGTGACGCGACAGATGCTCAACGAAGAACTGCTCGCCCTCTGGCAACAGCGCGGCTGGACGGCCCTCTTCGTAACACACAACATCGCCGAGGCCGCATTTCTCAGCACGCGCATCATCGTGCTCAGCAGCCGCCCCGGCAGAATGGTGACCGATCTGCCCGTTCCATTTTCCGCCAAGAGGCCGCCCGAGCTGAGGGCCGAACCCGAGTTCGCCCGATTCGTCGGCCACGTCAGCGGTCTGTTGAGAAAGGGGCGCTCGTGAAGCGCGCGGTTCGCTGGCTGATCGAGTTCGCAGCGCCTCCCGTGGTGCTGTTCGTTATCGTGGTAGCCGCCTGGCACGTGGCCGTAGTCACCTTCGGCATCAAGCGGTACATCGTGCCGCTCCCCTGGGACGTTTTGAAGGCGGGCTGGCAGCGTCGCGACTCACTCCTTTCCGCGGCGGCGATGACCGGTGAAGCCGCGGCCGCCGGTTTCGCCCTCAGCCTGGTCGCCGGTTTCTTGGTCGCCTGCGTCTTCTCGCAGTCGCGGGTGATCGAACGGAGCATCTACCCATACGCCATTTTCTTGCAGACCGTTCCCATCGTGGCCATCGCCCCCTTGATCGTCTTTTGGTTCGGCTTCGGCTTCAAAAGCGTGGTCGTCGTCGCGTTCATCATCAGCATCTTTCCCATCATCACCAACGCCACGGCCGGATTGACGACCCTCGACGCCAATCTATTGGAATTGTTCGAACTGGCCGGGGCGAACCGTTGGCAATTACTCATCAAGCTCCGTCTGCCCGGCAGCGTGCCCCACTTGGTGACCGGTGCCCGAGTCTCGGCCGGTCTGTCGGTCGTAGGCGCCATCGTCGGCGAGATCTTTGCGGGAGCAGGGGCCGATCGCCCGGGCTTGGGTTATCTGATACAGCAACTGAGTGCCCAATTGCGAACCGACGCGTTGTTCGCGGCGATCCTCATGTCGGCCGCGTTGGGAATGCTAATTTTCGGTCTCGTCAACATGATTGGCCGGCTCGTGATGAAAGTATGGAGCGGCGCTTAGGAGAGCGGCACGCTCGATCGGGATCATTTGCCAGACGGACCGAGGCTGAAAGGCCGAGAAATGTCTGTCTTCTCCCAGACCACCGCCTTTTCGGTGCGACCGCCACGACTCAAGTTAAGATTCCATTCGATCGGGTCGTAACCACGCCTGCGCAACACGACCCGGTGCTTGCCGGGAGCGATCGAAACGGCAAACGGGTCTTGTCGGGGAAAGGGCTCGGGTTCGCCATCGATGAGAAGTTGGCTGCCGCGGCGTTCATCGAGCGGCCAGGTGAGGACGAGCGTGGCGGGCCGTAGCATCCAATACATCAGGCCCACGACGGGTACGGCCAGGGCGGCGCCAACCGCTATGCCGACGACCCAATTGCGCCGATCGTAAGTGGGCCGCCCGCGCCGGACCGCCTCACGTTGCTGTGTTGGCTTTGCCGATGTCCTTTTTTCGCTCCGCGCCGTGTCGAGCGGTAACACCGCGGACAGCGGCTGCACCGCGGAGGGCTGCGATACGGTCGCGGTCGAGTTCGCGCGAGGATCGCTCACCGTGTCGTTCTCCGCGGCCATGCGGCTAAAGAAGTCTCGCAGCGCGTCCGCCTCTGCGGGTTCGCCGTCATCGTCCTCCTCGTCGGCCTCCTGGATGAGTCCGGCGGCGACTTTCTCGCCTTGAAACGTGAAAGGAAAGAGCGCCTCGGCGAGTTCGGCGGGGGTTTGGTAGCGGTCGTCGGGTTCGCGTGCCAGCATGCGGGCCACAATGTTGTCGACTTCCTCGTACACGTCATCGCGCCGACTCGAAACCCGCGGAGCATCGCCCAACAAACGGCTCATCAGTCGCTGCCGCACATCGCCGCCGTCGAACGGCACCTCGTCCGTCAAGATCTTGAAGAACGTGGCGCCGAGGCTGTAGATGTCGGAGCGGATGTCGGCATTGGCGGCGTGCGTGGCCTGCTCCGGCGAGATGTAGTCGGGCGTGCCCATCAGTTTGCCCTTGCCGGCCAATTCGGCGTCTTCGGCCGGTTCTTCGTTCATCAGCCGCGCCAGGCCCATGTCGAGCAATTTGATCTTGGGAGGGGTGGTCGGGTCGGCGCCTTCGACCAGGATGTTCTCCGGTTTGATGTCGCGGTGGACGAGCCCGCGCTGATGGGCATGGTCGAGTGCCAACGCGGCCTGGCGGATGCAATCGCAGGCCCAATCGACCGGCAGTGGCCCGAACTCTTTGAGCCAACTTCGCAGGTCGCGCCCCTGGCCGAATTCCATCACCAGGAAGTGCATATCACCCACGCTGTCGGCGTCGTAGGCGGTGATGATGTTCGGATGATTCAGCGAACAGATCAGACGCACCTCGGTGCGAAATCGGGCGACCGCAGGCGCGTTGGCCAACAGAGACTTGTTCACCAGCTTCAATGCCACGACGCGGTCGGTCATGGCATGGTGCGCCTTGAAAACCGTTCCCATGCCGCCCGTGCCGAGGCGGTCCAATAGCTTGTATTTGCCGACGAAGAAGGCATGCCGGCCGGTGAGCATCTGCCGGGCCTGCCAGAGCGTGATCAGTCCGCGTTCGATCAAAGTGTCGGCCAGGCGGTTGGCCGAGAGAGAACGGTTTGCCCGAATCTCATCGTGCAGATCGGCCAGTTCTTCCGCCGTCAAGAGCCCGCTGCTTTGCAATTGCTCGTAGAAATCTGTGGCGGTGCTTACGCTCACGGGCGGCTCCAAGCCGTTGGATCAACGGTGGCGGATGTCGATTACAATATAACTCGACCTCATCCCGATTTTCCATCTATGACCGGGTTCGTTCACCAACGGCACAAGCCGCCGGCGCCGCTCGACCGTCCGCGCGAGCTGCTGGTGGCCTGCGCGCCCTTGCGCAGCAACGTCAACCTGTCGCGCATTGTGAGGACGGCGGGTTGTTGCGGGGTCGAAACGGTGATCTGCTGCGGTCATGCGAAAATCATTGATAAGATCGCACGCGACAGCGTCGACGACGAAAACCCGGCTTCGGTGGCCGTGCGGGTGCATCGCACGCTGCCGCCGCCCCTGCGAGAGTTGAAACAAGCGGGGTATCGGCTCGTCGGACTCGAACAGACGAGCGGCTCGCAGTCACTCCACGAATACCGCTTCGACCGCCGTAGCGCGCTCGTGGTGGGCAACGAGCGGCTGGGGCTGGACGAAGAGGTTTTGCGGCTGGTCGAAGATGTCGTCGAGATACCCGTTTATGGCCGGCCGCACGCCTACAACGTGGCTACGGCGACGGCTATGGCCCTATACGAATACTGCCGGCAGTTTCCGCGGGGCTGACTCGTCCTATCCGCCGACGCAAAGGCGATTTACGGCCGGCGGCCGAAAGTCGCTCGCCATTGACACACGGGGGGGCACTGATAGAATTCCCGCAGAAATCGTCTTGCCTTGTAGCTTCTCTTGCTTCGCGGGTTTCCGATCGGCCTTGAGCCGGATGCCTGTCGTGCGGTTTGAAACATGAAGTGCCAGCGGTGCGATAAATCGGCCACGTTCCACATCACCGAGCTGACGGGCGGCAAGCCACAAGAATTGCACCTCTGTGAGGAACACGCCCGCCAATATTTGACCGAGTCGGACGCCGAACAGCCGGGCGGAAACCTGGCCGGCGCCCTCGCTCAGCAACTCGTGGGCGGCACGGCCGAGGAGTTGGCCCGGCTCGACCAGCAGGCTTGCCCGATCTGTGGCATCACGTTCTTCGAATTTCGGAACCAAGGACGGCTGGGATGCCCGCACGACTACGTCTGTTTTCAAAAGGAACTGGATCCGCTGATTCTCAACATCCACGGCGAGAGCGCGCACGCCGGTAAGCGTCCGCAGAGGTCGCACGGCAGCACCGACCGCCAGACTCAGCTCATTCGGCTGAGACGCGAGATGAAAGAAGCCATCGAGGGGGAGGACTATGAGAAGGCCTCTCGCCTGCGAGATGAGATACGGCAAATCGAAAGGTCGGCCTGACAGTCGTGGAACTAGACGAGCTAGCACGCACCAGCGGTGAATGGCTGCGGGGATCGGGCCCGGAGTCGGACATCGTCATCAGCAGCCGTATCCGGCTTGCCCGCAATCTGGCCGAATTCCCCTTCATCAGCCGGGCCACGCCAGGCGACCGTACGGAGATCGAACGCACCCTGCGCGAACGCGTCATGCGCGCCCCGGGCGCTGCCGAGTTGGTCTACTTCGACGTCAATAAGCTGGAGGGGATCGATCGGCAGTTCCTCGTCGAACGCCAGTTGATCAGCCGCGAGCACGCCGAAGCCGAGGGCGCGCGTGGGGTGGCGATCGACCCACAGGAACGTGTAAGCCTGATGATCAACGAGGAGGATCATCTGCGGATTCAGGTGATGCAGAGCGGGCTGAGCCTGTTCGCCGCCTGGGAGCAGATCAACGCGATCGACGATTTGGTCGAGGGGCAGGTGACCTATGCCTTCAACGAACGGTTGGGTTACCTGACGGCCTGCCCCACGAACGTCGGCACCGGCATGCGGGTGAGCGTCATGCTGCACCTACCGGCACTGGTCATCACGCGCCAGATCGAGAAGCTCTTTCGTTCGTTGCAGAAGATCAGCCTGGCGGTCCGCGGCCTGTACGGCGAAGGTTCGCAGGCGATGGGCGATTTCTATCAAATCAGCAACCAGATCACGTTGGGGCGTTCCGAGCCCGACTTGGTGAAGCAAGTGGGCGACGTGGTGCCGACGATCATCGACTACGAGCGCAAAGCCCGTGATTTCCTGATTCATGAGAGCCACGAGACCCTGCACGATCGCGTGAGCCGGGCCTACGGTATCTTGCGCACGGCCCAGACCATCAGCTCGGAAGAGACGATGCATCTGCTGTCGAGCGTGCGGATGGGCGTAAACCTGGGCTTGATCGCCGATCTGGAGATTCCCACGCTCAACAAGCTCTTTATCTATACGCAGCCCGCCCATTTGCAGAAGCTGACCGGCAGCGAGCTCGATACGGCCGACCGCAACATCGAGCGCGCCCGCTACCTCCGTCGCCATCTGAACAAAGACGACGGTTCGATCCGCAATTGAGCGTCAACGATTGATGATGCCGCTCGTCGCGATCGTTAGAGCAATCCGTACGTCGTGAGCGTCTTGGCGAGCTTTTGCTCTTCGGTGGGCGTGAGGGGCGTCATCGGCAACCGCAACTCGCCCGTATCGCGGCCGAGCATTTTCATGGCGGCTTTGACCGGAATGGGGTTGGTCGCCAGACCGAGCATATCGCGACAGAGCGGAAAGAGCTTGTGGTGCCAACGCTTGGACTCGGCCAAGTTGCCGGCCTCGAACGCCTTCAAGAGAGCGAGCATGTCTTTGGGCACAATGTTGCCGACGACCGAGATGACTCCCCGGCCGCCGATCGACAGTAGCGGCAGCGTCAGGCTGTCGTCGCCGCTGAGCACGGTCAGGTCGGTCAGCGCGAGAATCTGCGACGCCTGATCCATCGAACCTGTCGCTTCCTTGACCAGCGCAATGCTGGGTAACTCCGCCATGCGGGCGATCGTTTCCGGTTCGATATTCTTGCCCGTCCTGCCCGGGATGTTGTAGACGCAGATCGGGATGCCTACCGCCTCGGCCAGCGCCTTGAAGTGTTGATAGAAGCCTTCCTGCGTCGGTTTGTTGTAGTAGGGCGCCACGACCAGCGCCGCATCGGCCCCCGCCTTTTCGGCCCAGCGAGTCAGCCGCAACGCCTCACGCGTGCTGTTCGATCCCGTGCCGGGCATGACCTTGATGCGTTCGGCCGCGTACTCGACCACCGCCCCGATCACCCGCTCGTGCTCGTCGTGCGAGAGCGTGGGTGATTCACCGGTGGTACCGACGGGGCAGAGGCAGTTCGTCCCGGCCGCAATCTGGAATTCGACTTGGGCCCGCAGCGTGTCGTAATCGACCTCCCCGTTGCGAAAGGGGGTGGTTATTGCGACAGACAGTCCGGCAAACGCTTCGCCTTTGGTAGGCATGATCGTGGTCCAACTCGGGCAGAAAGGGGCAAAAACCGCAATATCGCATGATAGAAAACGGCCCTGCCTTAGGGAAGGACATGCCTTCCGGCGGGTTTTCCTCTTCATTTCACGGTCCACCACCCAGGTAGGGTCTCGCGGACAAGCCACTCGACCGCGGCCGTAAGATTCATCGACATGACCATACGGAGCAATCACATGCGGTCTTCTCATCCCAATGCACGTTGGCTGGCGGCCGATGATCGGCCATCCGGCGACATACCCAAGCAATCGTCGACGCGATCTACAGAATCGCTCGACCAGGACCTCCTCGACGCGTATTCACGGGCGGTGATCGGAGTGGTCGATTCGATCGGTCCGGCGGTGGTCGCGGTCGCCCGGCGACGGGGAATCGAGTCGGGCGGTGTGGGGTCCGGCGCCGTTATCAGTTCCGACGGTCATGCACTGACGAATAGTCACGTGGTCGGCGGCGCCGAACACGTCGTGATTACCACGCACGACGGCGACACCCTCGACGCGCAGGTGGTGGGCGACGATCCGGCCACCGACCTGGCCTTGCTGCGTGTGGCGGCCCGCGACCTGCCCTCCGCGGCGCTCGGCGAATCGGCCGGCTTGCGGGTCGGGCAGTTGGTGATCGCCGTCGGCAATCCGTTTGGATTCCAATCGACCGTGACGACGGGTGTGGTCAGCGCACGCGGGCGATCGCTGCGCAGTCAACACGGCCGGCTCATCGAAAACGTGGTGCAACACACGGCGCCGCTCAACCCGGGCAACTCGGGTGGCCCCCTGGTCGATTCTCTGGGCCGCGTGGTCGGCATCAACACGGCGATCATTGCGATGGCGCAGGGACTCGGCTTCGCCGTGCCAGCCGACACGGCACGCTGGGTCGTAAGCGAAGTCCTATCGCATGGCCGTGTTCGGCGGCCCGTGCTCGGAGTATCGGTTTCGTTGCGTCCGATCGGTCGTGAGTTGGCCCGGCAACTCGACCTATTGATCGACGCCGCGGTGGAGATCGTCACCGTCGAATCCAACGGTGCGGCGGCTCGAGCGGGCCTGCGGCCCGGTGACCTGGTGGTCGCGATCAATGGCCGGGTCGTGACCGGACTCGACGACATGCACCGCCTGCTATCCCGCGTGGCAGGCCCGGTGACTCTTTCCATCGTCCGCGGTCGGCGACGATTGGAAATCGAAGTCGAACCCCGCATGGCAACCTGAGCGGTGCCTCGCAGGGATGCCGGGCGATCTCGCTCGGCATCCGCCGGGGTGGCTAGCGGAGTGGCGAAAATCCTTGCTGTGGCAACGGCTTCTGTTACACTCGACACCTGCCCGTTGGCCTCAGTCGTTCTACACCCTGCGCTACTCCTCGGCCATCTCCGTATTAATGTTTCGAAGAAGTCCGCTACGTGCGATTTGCGTGTTAATCGCGGGGCTCGCCCCGTCGCTTGATTCTGTTTGGGCGTCCGCCGATGAGTCGATCGAACGTCCGCGCCCGGCGTGGACGACGTCGCGCATTCACAGCTCACCGGTGCCACCGCCACCGTATCGAATCGTCTCGGCGTTTCCGGAGTTGCGATTCGACAAGCCGACGAGCATCGAAGAACTCCCCGACGGTCGGCTGCTTGTCACCGAAATGGCAGGCAAGATTCTCAGTTTTCCCAACCGAGCCGGCGTCGAACTCGCGGACTTGGTTCTGGATCTCCAATCTTTGTTGCCGCGCGAGCTGGCCGGACGGTCGATCTCTCTCTTCGACGCCGAACCGCATCCGAATTTCGCGGACAACCACTTCCTGTACGTCTGCTATGTCCACCCGGCGGCCGGTGGGCATACGCGGGTCTCACGTTTCACGCTCGACGATCGATCGCCGCCGCATGCCGATCCCAAAAGTGAGCAGGTCGTTCTCACCTGGCCGTCGGGCGGCCACAACGGCGGTTGCCTGGAGTTTGCCCCGAGCGGCCATCTTTACATTTCCACTGGCGATGGATCTGGGCCGAATCCGCCCGATGGATTGACCACCGGTCAGAAGCTCGACGATTTGCTCGGCGCGATCTTGCGGATCGACGTCGACCACCCCGACGGCCAGCGACCCTATACCGTGCCGGCCGACAACCCATTCGTCGACCGACCGGACACGCGGCCCGAGATTTGGGCCTATGGCTTGCGCAACCCTTGGAAATTCGGTGTCGATCCCCAGTCGGGCGATACGTTCGCGGCCGACAACGGTTGGGAGACGTGGGAGATGGTGCATCGCATTGCCCGCGGTGGCAATTGCGGCTGGCCGGTGATGGAAGGCCGCATGGCGCTGCGGAGCGAAGTAAAACCCGGACCGACCCCGATTCTGCCGCCCGTGAAGGACCATCCGCACACCGAAGCCAACTCCGTGATCGGCGGCCCCGTCTACCGTGGCGACAAGTTGCCTGGACTCGTGGGTTCGTTCGTCTACGGCGACTACATCACCGGCACTATCTGGGCCATACGGCCGGACGAAGACGGTTCCTATTCGCATACCACGCTGGTTGACACCGACCAGCGGATCGTCGCCTTTACGCAGACCCACGGTGGTCAACTCTTCGTCCTCGACTACGACTTCACCGGCCAGATCTACGAGTTACTCCCTTCCGACGAGCCCGATACGTCGGCCAGCTTTCCGCGGCGCTTGAGCGATACGGGACTCTTCGCTTCTCTCGCGGACCTGCGGCCGGCACCCGGTGTTGTTGCCTACAACGTTCTCTCGCCGCGTTGGGTTGATGGCGCTGCGGCGCGGCGCTGGGTGGCGATACCCGGCGACGCCACGATTGAGTTGGCCGAAACGGGGCGTCCGGCCGTCTATCCCGAAGGTACGGTCCTCGTCAATCATCTGGCGCTCGCGCCGGCGGGGGACGGCGAGCCGATCCGTTTGGAGACGCAGATCCTCCATTACGAGAAGGGGGGCTGGAATCCGTACAGCTATCTCTGGGACGATGCAGGCAAAGAAGCTCATCTGGTCGAACCGATCGGTGCGAACCGAACCCTACGCCTTCCCGACGCGGCCGCAAAGGATGGCTTTGTTGATCGGACATGGCACGTCAATGCGGTCAATGAATGCAAAGCATGCCACAATGCCGAATCGGGCTATGTCCTCGGATTTGCGGCTAACCAGTTGAACGGCCATTCGACGGAGGATGGTTCGCCTGCGACAATCAGCCAGCTCGCGGGGCTTGCGAAGCAGGGCGTGCTGGCCAAGCCTCCGCATATTGCCGACAACGATCCCGCCCGGTTGGTCGATCCCCACGACGCGAAGCAGAGTTTGGACGATCGCGCGCGGTCCTATCTGCACGCCAATTGCTCCGTTTGCCATCGTCCGGGCGGCAATGCCATCGTCTCGTTCTTCCTGCGCCGCGACCTGCCGTTCGACAAGCTCAATACCAACAAAGGGACGGGCATCGGCACTTTCGGTCTCCGCGACGCCAAGATTATCACGCCGGGCGATCCATATCGCAGCGTGCTTTTGTATCGCATGTCGAAGCTCGGTTACGCACGGATGCCGTACATCGGCTCGCGAGTCGTAGACGGTTTCGGAGTCGCCCTCGTCGATGCGTGGATCAAGTCGCTGCCCGGCAAACCGGCCTCGGCCCCGTTGACTCCTGGCACCGCGGAAGCGACGGCCCTGGCGAACTTGCTCGACACTCGGTCGGCCGGTGCCCAAGAGCACGAGCGGGCCATCAAAGAGTTGCTGAAGTCGACGCCGGGTGCCTTGGCACTGGCCGTCGAGATGCATCGAGGAAGACTGTCGGCCGACGATTTCCGCCTGGCTGTGTTGCAGGGGGCGGGGGCGTCGAGCGATATTCGCGGACTGGTCGAGACCTTCGTTCCCGAGAATCGGCGCCGTGCCACGCTCGGGCCGAATGTCGATCCCGAGGTCGTTCTGCGTCTCAAAGGAGATCATGAAAGGGGCAAACTGATCTACTTCAGCGATGCGGCCCGCTGTCGCGCCTGTCATGAGTTGAACGATCGTGCCAAATCGTTCGGCCCCACTCTGGCCGAGATCAACAAGAAGTATCCGACCCGCGCCGATCTAATCATCCACGTGCTGCGGCCTTCGCAGAAAATCGATGAGGTGTTCGCCGCCTATCAGGTCGCGACGACCGACGGCCGAGTGCTCAGCGGCTTGCTCGTGGAAAAGAATGATCGCCGGGTTGTGCTCAAGACGGTCGAAAAGCAGACCGTGGCCGTCAATCGTGACGAAATCGACGAGATGATTCGCAGCGAAAAATCGCTGATGCCCGATGGCGTGCTAAGCGACCTTACCGCCCAGGAAGCTGCCGATCTGTTGGAGTATATTCGTTCGTCGAAGGAATGATCGTACCACCCACCCCGTTCTTCGAGTGCACATCATGACCGATCGCATGTCTGATTCCGCCGGCCAAACGAACCTTCCTCGCACGGATCTGGATTTGCCCAAGCTCGCCCGCCGCTCGTTCCTGGCGACCGCCGGCGCCGCGGCGGCCAGCTTGGCACATGTCGCACGCGGCCGCGAATACGGGCCCGGCGCCGAGCCGGTGCGGTATCCCGATCCCGACATTGTGGTGCTCGACAAGCGATTCGAGAAATACAAGATCGGCAATACGCCGATCCAACGTCTCCACACGGGCATGCTCTGGGCCGAGGGGCCCGCCTGGAACGGTGTGGGCCGGTATCTCGTGTGGAGCGATATTCCCAACGATGCGCAGCTTCGCTGGCTCGAGGAAGATGGCCACGTCAGCACACTCCGCCGACCGGCCGGCAATAGCAACGGCAACACCTTCGACTGGCAAGGTCGCCAGATCTCGTGTGAGCATGGCAATCGCCGCGTGGTGCGGTACGAGCACTCGGGTGAGGTGACTGTTCTCGCAGACAGCTTTCAGGGCAAGCCCCTCAATGCACCTAACGACGCGGTCGTTCATCCAGAGGACGGCTCGGTCTGGTTCACCGATCCCGGTTACGGAATTCTGCTCAATTATGAAGGGCACAAGGCCGAGTTGGAGCTGAAGGAGGCCGTCTATCGAATCGATGCCAAGTCGGGCAAGCTCACCAAGCTCACCGATGAAATCTTCAAGCCGAACGGCCTCTGTTTCTCGCCCGACTACAAGCGGTTGTACATCGCCGACACGGGGGCGTCGCATTACGCCGACGCGCCCCGAAACATCAAAGTGTGGGATATCGTCGACGACGTGAAGCTCGGTAAGGGCCGCGAGTTCGCGTCGATGACGCTCGACGGGTTCGATAAGGCCGGTTTCGCCGACGGCATTCGCGCCGACGTCGATGGCAACGTCTGGGCCAGCGCGGGGTGGGTGGGCGATGGCTACGACGGCGTTCACGTCTTCGCGCCCGATGGGGAACGCATCGGGCAGATTCGCCTGCCCGAGATCTGCTCCAATGTCTGTTTCGGCGGCCGTAAGCGTAACCGCCTGTTCATGACCGGCAGTCAATCGCTCTACGCGGTCTATGTCGAGGCGCAGGGAGCGCACATTTCGTAACGTCGCGCCGGGACGAGTCCGGTTAAGCGCCGGGGCTTGTCAGCCGCTCTCACGCGCCGGCAGGTAAAAACTGAAATCCTCGCTGTACCCAGCGCAGATAGAGCGCGCCGGTGAATTGTTGGATGCGCTGCCGTTCATTGTCCCGCAATTCACCCATCCAGCCATCGACTTGCTGCATGGCAAGTGTCGGGTTGCGTGGCAGTAACCCCGCGAGGGCGTCGGTATCCCGATTTTGCCAAACGGGCCAATAGAGAAGGTCGTCGAGCTGTTCGTCGACATACGCCGTGCGATCGGGTTCCGCCAGCGAGACGTAGCGGTCGGCCCGTTCGAGCAGCCAAACACGCACAAGCTCGCGCAGGTTGTCGTCCCATCGTACGCGTCGCGTCCGGTCGAGCGCTGCCACGTCGTGCCACCAGCCATACCCTTGCCTCAAGTCCTCTGCCAAGCGGCGGGCCAACCGCAGCTTGGTCGATGTGAACTCCGGACGCACGTCGCGCGTCGAGAGCCAGTCGACGAGCTGTGCGTGATCCAACCGATCGACAAATCGCACCGGACGCGTGGCTGCATCGTGTACAGCCAGCCCGCAGAGCGCGGACAGACCGGCCAGCGCGACGAAGGCGAGCCAATCTCGGTAGGGGATCCGCTTCAGCAAATCCATGTGCAGTTTTCCATTCGTTCCCGGCGTTTTTCAGGCAGATTTGGGTTGACTCCAAACCGTGGGCGCGTCACGCTACGGTCATTCACATTCTACGTTATTAGGCGCAAGGGCAAGAAGCAAAGCCCGTTTTGGAGCGTCAAGGGATGGACACCTTATCACTTTTGCTGTTGTGGATTCTGTGCGGTCAGGTTCGGCAGCCGGGCAACCGGAGCGAGGCGGAAGTGCCGGCGGCCGAAGTCGATGGCGACATTGAACGTGCTGATGAGCAATCGGCCGGCGAAGGCGCTCCGCCGGCCGCCGGCCGTGGCCGTGAGTCGGGCGGGGAGCCAAAACAAGAAGCGGCAAGCGATGAATTGACGCCCACACGCAGTGTGGCGGTCAATCCGGCCGCCCCCGAATCGCTCCTGCGTTGGCTGGCTCAAGCGGACACTTCGCTGGACGGGAAACGGGTGACGTTGGCGGACTTGCTTGCGCGGATCTACGATCGACCGCAACAGGCGGTCGTCATCCCCGCTTATTGGAAATTGGCGGCTGCCGAATACGAGTATCGCATTGCCACCGATGAGTCGTCGCGGTTGCAGCAATTGTTGCCGCCCGCCGACGCCGCAGGCCGGCATGCGAGCGACTCCTTACTCGAAGCACGCCTCGCCGCCGCCGAGGCCCGCCTGCGCGAAGCCGAGTTGGCGGTCATCAGTCAACAACACGCGCTGGCCGACCAGATGCGGTTGCCGACGAGCGAGCCGCTGCCCCTCACGGGCGACCTGCCTCACGCCGGCGCGTACCGGACCTTCTTTCAGGAGCGATATGCCCGCGTCGCTCCGCCGCGGGCGTATTTGATCGATCGCACGTTACCGCTCTTGAATCGGTCGATCGAGCTACGGGCCGCCGCGGCGGTGGCCGCGGCCGACAGTGCCGACGCCTCATCCGAACAATTCCATGCCGGTCAACTCGATCTGGTCTCGGTTGCCGACAGTGTCGCCGAACTGACCCGCCAGCGACGCGCGTTCGTTGCGGCGGTGCGCGACTACAATCTCGATATTGCCGATTACGCGCTCAGCGTCGTGCCAGCCGGCCTCACCAGCGCACAGCTCGTGGCCATCCTGATCGGTTCGCCGGCGACCGCCCAGCGCGTGAAGTCGGGAGATCCCAAGCAGGCCGCCGACGAGCGTGGCGGCGTCAATCAGGCGGGCTTCACTTCACCGCTCTTCGCGCCGAACGGACAGCCCACGATGGCCCCACCCCGCGCGACGCCAGGCTTGCCCGCCGCCGGCAACGCAGCGCCGGCGAACGAGAGGATCCAACGTCGCTCACCGGGACGGCAAAACCGTGCCGCGCCGAATCAGAGTGGTGATGCCCCACGCAGGATCAAGAGTGAACCACCGGGTTCGACGAGCCACAATAATCGCCCGCTCCGGAAATATACGGCTGCCAAACCAGTCGTCGATGCCGCGGCGCGCGGGGCCGCCGACGAGGGAATTGACGGAGCGTCGGATACGAATCGCGGCCCGTCGGAAGCGAACGAAATCGGAGCCGACTCGGGCATCTATACGGCGCTACGCGACCTATCGCGAATCAAACGCGCTCAGGAACTGTCGGCTACGTTGCACTGGTCGAATGCTTCTGCTGAAACGCTGGGCATGCCGACCACCTTGGCGGATGCCTTGAGCGCTTCGACGGGATTCGACAGACGCACGGTGATCCAGGCTTATTGGCAGGTCTGCGAACAGGCCGCCGCCTGGCACGTGACGAAACAAGAGATCGATCTGCTGCACGCGCTCGAATCGGCCGCACTTCGCACGCGCTCCGACCCGGCCGGTCCGGTGGCGATGCTTTACTTGCGCACCGCTCAGCTTGCCGCCCAGGCGGCATCGGAAGAGTGCGCCGCGGGGCTGCTCAACGCGCAGTTCGGACTGGCTCAGCTTATGCGGCGGCCTCTCGACGGAAAGTGGCCCTTGCCTGTCACTCCGCCGCATGCCGGCGGTTATCGCCTGAAGCTTGATGCTCAGCCGACGCCCGTTTTACAAAGTTCTACCGTAAGGCAAATCGCCGCGGCGCTGCCGTTGCAGCACGAAGCGCTGCAGGCGCATGCCGATGCGGTCGTGGCTGCCGACGCAGCTCGCGTGGAAGCGGTGATCGGCTGCGAGAATGGCAAACGGCCCTTGCTCGACGCTATCACGTCGGTTCGATATCTTTCCGGTGAATCGCTCGCGTTCCTCGATGTGCAGATGAACTACAATCTGTGGTTCTCCCAATATGTTTTGACGGTCGCTCCTCCGAGCATCAGCGATTCTGCATTGGCGGGCGTCCTGGTGGTCGCAAGCCGGTAAGACGTCCGCCCCGTCTGCCGGCTCAAGAGCGGCGCAGCATTAACGTTGGCGGCGGCACAGGTCACGCAGCCCTTTTGCGGCCGCCACGAATTCGCCTCGTAGCAACTGCTCGATCGACTTGCCGATCACTTCCTCGTGCAACGCCAAGAAGGGAATGGGCTCGCCGGGTGAAACGGGACGCGGGACGAGCCGTTCCCCCAAGACGCTCAGCAGTGTGTCGATGCCTTGGCCGCTGACTGCGCTTGTGACAACCCCGCCAGGAATCGTCACCGGTGGCGGCCGCAAATCGGCCTTGTTGTGAACGACGATCGAGTCGGGCCAGCGAGCTATCAGCTCGTCGTCCGATTGGCTCCAAGGTTGGCTGGAGTCGAAGACCAGCAATCGTGCATCTGCCGTTCGGATTCGATCCAGCGCCAGCCGCACACCCGCCTCTTCCAAGGCGTCGTCGCTGGTTCGTAGTCCGGCCGTGTCGGACAACTCGACAGGCCAGCCGTCGATTGCCGTTCGCGCGGTCACCACATCGCGGGTCGTACCGGGTTGATCGTAGACGATCGATCGCTCGAAGCCGGCCAGGGCGTTGACGAGACTACTTTTGCCCACGTTTGGTTTGCCGGCGATGACGACACGGAATGGGTCGATCAGATGTCGCCCAATCTGGCTGCGCGCGGCGAGCGATCTCAGTCGCGTCTCGGCGGCCCGGTGGGATGCCTCTTCGGACGACTCTAAGAGCTCGGCACAAGACTCGAGCTCGGCGGCGAGCGCCCCGTGGAATTGATCGAGCAGCACGGCTGCCGAGCGTCGTGTCGTCGCCCGCGCCAGCGCCACGATGGCGTCCGCGGCGATCGGGTTGCCACTGCGGAGAGAAACCCATTCCGGCCATTGAGATTGCCGACACCCACCCTCGACCAGCGAGTCCACCACGGTGGCGACGGCTGCCGCGCCGCCGTGACAGTGGATCTCCACTTCGTCCATTGCCCGGCGGCAGACGACGAGTTCCTCGCCCACGGCACCGGCCCAGCGGCCGAGTACGATCTGCCCGACGGCCGCTTCCACGAGCGGGCGGCCGGAAGCGGGGGAAAACAGTTGGCCAACCTTCGCGTCGGCACCGTGCCCTGAAACAGCCAGCACGGCCACGGCTGCGCGGCCGGCCGGAGTCAGCACCGTGACAGTCAACATGCGTTCGCCGGTGGTCTTCAGCCGCCGCCCGCCAGCAACTCGTTGTATCTCGCTTGCAGGGCGTCGCGCGTGACCTTGATCGAACCGATGATCTGCCCGAAGGCCTTCGCGGCCGGTGGCAAATCGCCGTGTTCCTTGGCGAGCTCGTCGACTTTCAGAATCAGATCGCCTAGCTCGTTCATGGTCCGAACGAGTTGCTTCCGCCGTTCCGAGTTACTCTTCTGCAACATGGGCTTTTAGAGCTCTTCCCTGCGCTCGTCGCACAGTTCTATGACGGATGTCTATGCCAGGAGTACCGTCACGCGTCCCGATGATCGATACCCACGTCCATTGTACCCATCTACCCGGCATTCGGCAGCTATCCGCCCGGCTTGCCTAGTTTGCGTCGCTTCGGCGGACTGCGCTTGCGGAAGATCCTTCTCAAGCCGCGTGGGCGAATCGACCGATAACCAGGGCCATGCAGTGCCGGCCGCGACTGATCATGGGCTTAGCCATCTGTTTGGCGCTCGCGGTTCACCCAGCGAGCGCCGGCGAACCGGCTAAGCGGCTCTACACGAAGGACACTCGCTTTTGGGTTCGCTTCCAGCTCCCTACGCTCGCATCGACCAAGGACGTGCCCCGTGAGGTCGAGCTGCACGTCTCGTCGGATCACGGCGCAACGTGGGAGGTTGCTGGTGCGGCCAAGCCGGCGGATAGAAAGATCCTCTTCAACGCGCCTGCCGACGGCGAATATGCCTTCATGCCACGGACCAAGTACACATCTGGCAGATACTTGCCGGAGGGTCCTCCATCGGCCGAATTGACCGTGGTGGTCGACACGACACCCCCCGCGCTCGACCTCGACGCGCGCCACGACGGCGATGAAGTCGTCATTCGCTGGCAGGTTTCCGACGCCAATCTGAAGCCCGAAACGTTCAAGCTCGAATACCGGCCTTCGGCACCCAATGCCAAGTGGCAGCAGGTGGCAGTCGATGCGGTCGCCACACCTCGCACTCCCGATAGCTTCAGCGGCGAAACGACGGTTGTTTTGCCGATCCTCGAGCAGGTGTCGACGATAGTCATTCGGGCCGAGGTCAGTGACGAGGCGGGTAACCATACGGTCAAGGAGCAGCCGCTCGCCGCGGGGCCAGGGGCCGAGCCGGGAGACCCGAACGCGACCGACACGCCCCCCGATATGCCCGCCGCGTTTTCAAATGGTACCGAAAGCGTGCGCCAACCTGCTGAGAACCCGCCCTATCCTCGTACCGCCACACCCGATTGGCCTGCCGACGAAAGCCCGGCACTGGCCGGAGATTGGTCCGCTCGCAATGAAACGGTTCTCCCTCCCTCCGGACGCAATCTGAGGAGCGCTTCGTTCCGTCCACCGATGGAGCGGCTGCGCGACCTGCCCGAGGTCAGACGTGAGACCGAGGCGAGCGGCGATGCGTTTTCGCTCCCCCCGGGCGTGAAGCCGCACCTGGTCGACAAGCCTCGCTTCGAATTGCGATACGACGTCGACGCGATCGGTTCGGCCGGAGTCGTGCAGGTCGAGCTGTGGATGACGACCGATTACGGTCGCACTTGGAAGAGTTATGGTCTCGACGACGATTGCCGCAGCCCTGTATTGGTGAACGTCCGAGACGAAGCGGTGTATGGCTTCCGCGTGGTGGTCGAAACGACGGCCGGTCTGCGCAGTCCGGCCCCTGTTCGCGGCGACCTGCCCGACGTGTGGGTCGAAGTCGATCTCACCAAGCCCGTCCTGCGGCTCCTTTCGGCAGAGCAGGGGACCGATGCGGACGCCGATCGATTGGTCATCTGCTGGGAAGCCAACGACAAGCACCTGGCCAGCCGCGGTATTGCACTGCGCTGGTCCGAGTCGGCCCAAGGTCCCTGGAATACGATCGCCTCGGGGTTGGAGAACTCCGGTCGCTACGCTTGGCGACTCGATCAGCGGCTGCCACGGCAAGTCTACCTGCAACTCGAGGCGCGGGACGATGGCGGCAACGTCGCGACCGACCAGCTTCCGCAGCCCGCGTCGCTCGAGCGGATTCGTCCGCAAGGCCGCATTCGCGAGGTCCGCCCCGTCGGGGCCGCGCCGCCCAGCGGCACACGTCGTTGAAGCGACTGGTAGAACCCTGAAGCCGGAGCGCGATCCGGTTTTGTCGGTTTTAAGAGCCGAACGGGGCCGGCAATCTCCTCCGAACATCAACCAGTGGGGTTGCGGTTGAAGTTCTGGTAGGGAAGTCGCACACCGCGGACGAAGATGTCGTCCGCGCTGGCGGTGTTGGCCGGCACCCCGTAACCTGTGGTGCCGACCGAAGTCACATCGTCGTCCTGGTCGGTGCCGTCGCCGCTGACGCCCAGTCCGCCCACCAACACGCCGTTCTTGTACAACGGCGCGCTGCCGGGGAAGAACACCACGCCGTTCTGATTCGCCACCGGCGTGCTCTTGTCGCGGAAGTTGGTCTGCGGATGGAACGCGTCGTAGCCCATCACGCTCTGGAAGGCCGAGGCCGGTACCGGGTTGGCCGGATCGGTGTCGTCGCCATTCGTGGGGTTCGTGCCCGGATCCCACAGGATGGAGAAGGGGCCGGGCGGAGTACCGTTGATGCCGTCGGGGAAGCGGGGATCGGCCAGATAGCGGAACGTGCGGTTCGTGTATGCCGCGCCGGGGGGCAGGACGAGCGTGCCCGTTGCCGGGTCGAGTTCGTCGATCGGTTGGAGCTGATCGGCATTGCTGAAGTACGAAACGTTGCGCGCCTTGGCCACCGCCACGTCGAGCGAGAAGACCGTCGAATCGGGCATGCGGTAGAGCCCCAGCACGTTTCCCTCTTCGTCGGTCACCGAGAAGACCATCTCGGCACGCGGTCCCGGCGATAGGTTGACGTCGCCCGGAATGGGCGCCTCGCGGATGGCCGAGCGTACCTGCTGCGCCTCGGCGATGCCCTGGGAGATGATTTGTGTCACGTCGGCCGCGCTGAGCTCGCCTGTGGGCGAATCGTGCGGCACGACAATCCATCCCGAGGGCACGGGGCGGCTCGCCGCATAAAGCTGTCCACCGGTGTCGATCGGCTGGTCGAACGCCGGCGTGGGAATGCTGGCGCCACTGGTTGCTCCCACCTGAAGCAGTTCCGGAATGCCGCCGACCTGGCCGGTCGTCGGGTTGGGACCGAACGTTTCCACTTGCACGCCCGCCAGGTTGATCTGCTCTTGGTAGAGAAGTCCGTAGCCGACGCCCGGTACCGGACCCACACCATTGACGGTGGCAGTCGGCGCAAAATCATCGGCGGCGGCAGCGAACGCCATCCATTCGGCTTCGAGGACCAACGGCGCGTTGGTGAGCTGCGTGTCGCTCTGACCCGCTCCGTTGACGTAGCCCTCCTCGAAGCTGGCGTATCCTTGCGGTCCGGGGAAGAAGACGCCAATGCCCCCCACAAGTTCCTGCTGTCCGTTGATGTTCTTGTAGATCGGCACACCGCCCGGTAGCGTCGCGATGCCGCGCGACTGAGCATAGGTATCGACGCCGGAGACATAACCATACGATTCGGGCGCCGCGACATCCTGGCCCGGCGGGATGTATTGCGTCGGTACGTTGAACCGGCTGGGAAGCTGGACCATGCCCGGATCGCCCGCGTACTTCTCGCCGTTGGCGTCGGGATGGAGCAGGCTGTCGCGATTGGTGGCTTCGATGTCGAACAGATCGACAGGCGGCGTATTGTTGATATTGGGCGGGAAGTGGGCGCCCAGGCCGATGGGCGCCACGAAGCCCGGTCCGCGAACCGGCGAGTTCAGGTCGGTCACATTCGGATTCGAATCGACCTCGCGCTCGGTGATTGTCGTTTGGCTGAGGAAACGAACCGTCCGTGAGGTGAGCGCGCCCTGGTCGCTCGAAAAGAGCGCCCCGCTGCGGGCCAACGAAACGGCTCCATCGATGGCGAAGACCAGGTCGTCGGGCCGGCCGGCATACATCGACTGCACGCCCGCTTCGGTGCGTACTCCTAGAATATTTCCGTTGCGATCGACAACCGCGATGATGGCGTCTTGCCGCGAGGAGGCTGCTTGCGCCCGATTCAGAAGTTGCTGCACGTCGTCGGCCGATAATCCGCCGGCTTGCGGCAAGGTGTATTGGTAGTGCCCCGGGCCGAGTCGAGCCAGTAAGAGCTGTTGCTCGAAATCGACGACACTGCCTCCGCCCGCGAGGTTGCTCTGCCAATAGGCAAGCCCGCCCGGGTCGGCCGACTGATTCAAGTAGTCTTGATAGTAGCCCTCAATCACCGTATCCAGATGTTCGGCACTGTCGACGAACGCTGCCGCGACTACCGATCTTGTCGCACCACCGGCGAGTTGGTTGTCCCAATAGCTCACCTCGGCGGGCGACGCCGACCGACCGAGCACGTCCTGATAGAGACCCGTGACGAAGCCCGAGTCGGTGCTCCCGTGATTGGCGTAATATTCGGGCGAGGCGATGAGGCTTACGATGAACTGGTCTTCGGGAAGCCCGTCGTCGAGCTGATTTTGCCAGTAGGCGGCGCCCGCCGCATCGGGCGAACGTCCCAGATACGTGGTGAAATCGTCCGTGACCTGGTCGGCATGGACCTCGGACGAATTCAGGAAATTGTCGATGATCGTCGGAAAGGGAACACCCGCGTCGACTTGATTCAGGAAGTAGCTCACGTCCGCGCTGTTCGCCGAACGGTGTAGCACTTCCTGAAAGAGATCGTCGACGAACTGCATCTCCACCGATCCCGCGGTATCGGCGCCGCCAGCGATCAACATACAACGCTCTTCCAGCCGTTGCCCTGCGCGGCGCAGGCAGGCGCGGCGCGGCGCTGGGCGCGCACGGCTCGGCCGGCGGGAACGGAAAGCCGCGAGACAGTTTTTGAGCAGTGTGATCATGACGATACAACCTCCCTCACCGCTTGGGGCAGGGCGATTTCCTGGTCAACGATTTCTGGTCGGCGAAGTACGCTTACCGTTGGATCGAGCCTCTCGCTCCTCCTCTACTGGCGCCGGTAGAGCTTCGGGCAGCGGCACCCTTCCACGATAGCCGGCCATGTCGGGCTCGTCGCCAACCTTCCACACGATGCCGTCGTGCAGGTAGAAGCGGCGTTGTTCCGCGAGGTTGAGTGGCCGGGCGCCGATTCGTCCGAAGACGCCGATCTGGTTCCCCGACTCGTCCACCGCACGGTCGCGGTCGATGCCTTCTGAAATGCAGGTTGCTCCGGCGCCATGAGCGGGTTTGAATGTGGCGACCAGCCGCGGCTCGGGCCGCGGACTGAACCCCTGGTTGGTGAGCATCTCGGCCGACGTCAATTGCACCACCAATAATCCCTGCTGGCCATCGGCCAGGTAGGCGAACTCACTAGCGTTCGTGATGCCGAGCTTGACGTCGTTCAGGTCGTGCAGGCAGCCGCCGGCGTCGAACACCTGATCGACCTTGGGCAGCTCGGGATCTTTGACATCGAGGATCACCAGCCCCTCGCTACCTGCCGCCACGTAAGCGTAGGTCCGGGCGACATAGATGTTGCGGGCATCGGCCATCGCCAGTGCACCCACGGCCCGCGGTTGCGCCAGGTCCGTCACATCGAGGACCGTGATGCCCGATTTGTCGCAGAGGAACGCGTAGCGGAATTGCACCTGCACGGCTCGCGCATCTCCATGACCCTCGCCGCCGACGACGCTGGTGACACACGGATGCTTTGGATCGGCGAGCGAGACGACAACCAGGCCGGCATGGCAACAGATGTAGGCGTAATTCCCGACGATCGAGATGCTGCGCGCTCCGTTGAGAATGCCACGGGGATTGAACGTCAACTCGCGGCGGAGGAAGTTGTTGGTGGGGTCGCCGTCCAAAAGGGTCGCGGCACCGACGATAATCAATCCCTCTTCACGGTCCGTCACATAGATGTTGGCGAAGATCGGATGGATGGCCTGTTCGTTGTTCTCCGGGTTCTGGATGCGGGCGGGATCGACAGCAGGGGTACAGGGCGCCGCGACCCCCGTGGCGTAGCGGGTCTTTACGTAGAATCGCTGCCCCAGCGGGGAAACGGGTGCGGAGATGATACGCTCGGAAAAACCCTTGTTGTCGATGAAGGCCGTGTCGAATACGCGCATGCCGCCGCGGCCGCAAGCCGCGTAGAGGAATTCACCGCGGGCCTGCAACGCCAGAATTTCGTCGTCGCGGAAGGGGTGCAGATACATGTCGCCCACCGCTTTGCTCTGGTGGTGGTGCGAGTGCTCCAAGCGGCCGCCATGTTCGGCATGTCTGGCGTATCGTTCCGGGAATGCCAATCGGTGCAACGTGCTGCCGATGACCGCCTGCGGTTCGTCGTGCTCGGTGACGACGACCGCTTCGATCCCATGCTCGCCGGTGCCGACCCAGCAGAAGTTGCCGATGAAGTTCACGAAGTTCGTGCCCTGCATCAGCAATTGGGCCATGATGGCGTTGTTGTCGTTGGTCGCCGACAAGTGGCAGTCGGTGCAGCGCTTGGTGCCATCGCCGCCGCGCACCGTGTGGGGCACGTTCGTGCTGAAGGCGATGCCGCTCAATCCGTCGGCCGACACCGTCTGTTGCTGGATGTAGATCGCTTCACGGTTCTGGTTGTACGACGTGACGTGGATGGCGCAGGACGACCGCGCCGGTCCGATACGGTTGTGCGTGGCGTTGCCATCCTTGGCCAGCATATAAACGTCGTCGCGCAACGTCTGGAAGTTGTAAGCCACCCAGTTGCGTGTCACGTCGCCCTCGAAGTGCAGGGAGGGCAGTTTCATGTTGGCCTTTTGCGGCAGATGGCAGCCGTAACAGCTCGGGTTCCACGAGGAGTGACAGGCGATGCAGCTCATCTTGTCGTTGCGATGCGCGCATTGATCGGGATCGGTCGGCACATCGCCCCATACCATCTGGCCTTGTTCGAATCGCACCGTTTTGGCGTAACAGGCGCGTGGATTGAAATTCTTCGGATCAGCCGGGTTGATGCTGTCGACGACCTGCTTCACTTCCCATTGCAGGCCTTCTTCGACCATCGAGTTTTGGATGAGCTTGTTGCCCACGATCTCGAAGCGGGGGCGTTTGAACGGTGTGAAAGCCGTGAGCAAGTTGGTGCCGCCTTCGGGGGCCGCAGGGCCCGAAGTACGTAGCTTGCTGGGGCCATAGGTCGTGCCATGGCAATCCTCGCAACCGATCTCGATGGCCGCGCGTACTTCTCCGTAGAGTTTGCCGTTGCCGTGAACGTCTTGTTGGAAATGGCAATCGACGCAGTGCATTCCCTTTTCCAAGTGAATGTCGAGGTAATGCACGGGTGTGTCGTCTCGCCGTTTGCCATGAACACGTTCCTGGCTGTCGGCCGGTTTCATAGCCGCCATCAGCTTGGCGGGAGTTACGTCGTCGACCACGCGGCCTTGGTAGTCGAGGAATCGACCTTCTCGGTCCTTGCGAAAGACCGCCTTGAAGACCCAGCCATGCCCGTGAAAGTCGGCGAACTGGGTATGGGCCGCACGGTCGTTCAACTCGGACACTCGATCGAGGAATTGCGGATCGGACCACAGCCCGCGCACCGACGATTCTTCGGGGTTGGCGATGAGTGCCTGCATCGCTTCTTCGGCGGTGGGATGGCGCTCACGGCGCGGATACATCAGTGAACCGTCGGTTTCATTGTCCCACCACATGAAACCCAGGTAGCTGTTCATCACGCTCGTGCCGGGATGTACGTGGCACACGATGCACTGGCTCGTCGGGATGGCCCGCGTGAATTTGTGCTCGATCGGATGGCCCGGTTCGTTCTTGGGAATCATGGGGTCGGCCGAGAAGCTGAGCCCGCGGTGCCCCTTGTCGGCATAGGGGCCGGAATGGACCGGCGAACGGTCGTTGGCATAGATCACGTGGCAGGCCGTGCAGCCGCTGGAGCGGTAGTCGCCGGCGTGGTCGTTCGTGCCCAAGAAATTGAGCGTCGGGTCCAAGAGACGCGTCTTGGTCAGGCCGACGAGTACGGGATCGACACGGTTTTGTGTGCCGAAGCCGCGCACACTGACGCGGGTGCGCGGACGGCCGTTCTCTTCGATCCGCTCCGGGTTGCCCGAGTCGGGGATGAACCGGCCGCCGCGCTCGAAGATGCGCAGCACGTTGCCCGGATGGCCGATCTCGAACCGGGGCAGGGGATCGAGGTACGGCACGATGCCCTTGAAGAGCACGTCTTCCTCGCTGGGCGGCGGTACGGTTTGCAGCCGCTGCGGTGCGCCGTACATGCTGTAACTCTCGCCGAAGCGGGCACTCTTGAGCGGATACGAGCCGTTGTTGTAGAGGGCCGATCCCCACAACATCGAGCCGTGCGTCATCATACTCTTCCGCACTTGCAGCACTTCCTTGGCGTGGCAGTTGCCGCAACTGATGTGCGCCACGCGCAAATCGCCCGGATTGACAAACCGCACGAACTGCGGCGACTCGTGATTGAGCAGGGTGTACGACCTGACCGGATTGGCCGAACTCGGCCAGCCTTGTGGGAAGCGCGGTTGGACATGGGCGCACTGCTTGTCGGTCGTGCCCGCGTTGCCGCCGTGACAATCCGTGCAGCCGAGGCGCACGGTCTCTTTCTGGTGCATGTCGGCGACGCCGGTATGGCACTGCACACAGCCGACGCTTTTGGCCGCGGCCTGTTCCGACGTTTGCCGCATCAAGTCGACGCCACGCATTTCGGCAGGCATCGGATACGATTCGGTACGGTCGAAAGTCTCGGCCGGAGCGGCGGGCCGCACCGGCGGCAACGGCTCGGCCGATCGCCGTACAGAACTGCGGGCGACGCGCAGGGTCGGGCCCGATGCGGACGGTTCGCCGGCTACGACACCCGAGCTGACGGCGATTGCGATGAACGTGGCTACGCACGCCAGTCGTTTCATGGGCACACCACGTTCACGATCATGAATTTCCATACTCACGGGCGAGCCAAAGCGATCAAGCAGTTGGGCAGATCCCTAAAAAACCACAGTCATGTCCAAGAATCCCATCGCCAGTGGCCCGATCGATCCGCCCATAAATGGGTTGTAAAGGTCCTTGAATCCCTGGCCCGGGATCAATCCGGCAATGCCGCCGACGAAGACGATGTTGTTGCTCAATAGCGGGCGGTACTCGAGCCCCGTGCTCAAGTCGACGCCGATGTAATGGTGGATGTGTTCCTGAAACACGAACTGTTCGAGCGTCTGCGTCTTGTTAAACCAGAGGAAGTTGCAGTTGTTGATCGACTTGAGATGCGGCGTGAGGTCGAAGTCCATGCCCAGGTTGATGAGGTACAGACCGGGGTTCACGAAATTGCTCTGCCCCTGGAACTTGCTCGAGCGCAGGTCGGGCACCAGGCTGAGACGGTTGGTGAGGTTCACGCCCTGCAGCGGAATGGCCTGGCGTATCCAATAGCTGAATTGCCCGCCCGCGAATTGCGGATTGTCGAGGATCGAGTCGAAGCCGCGGGCTTTGCCGTCCTTCGGGTTGCCGTCGCCGGATGAGTCGAACAGCGAGAATCGGTAGCGGATCCAGTCCTGATCGTACGACAGCTCACAGGCCGCCATGTAGGCATCGATCACCTGCGGACGCCCGGCGAGCGGATTGAGCGTGTCGTAGCCCGTGGCGTAGTAAACCTGGTGCGAGATATTGAGCCGGTTGATGTGGCCGTCGCCGCCCCATCCCAGGTAATAGGCCTGAACCTGGTGCGGCGAATAAACGCCCACCGGGTCGGGCCGCACAAGGAAGCCGTTGTTGTCGAATAGGAAACTCGGACCGTCCAGGTTGTACAGAAAGCTCAGTTCGCTGGTGTAGCCCGGCCAGACCGTATCCTGGTGAAAATAGTTGGCGATCGCCGTCATTTCATGACGGTCGCGAAACGTATTGAGGAAGCTGTTGGTGTCCTTTTCGACCTGCTTGACCCAGATGAGGTTGAACTGGTCGCGGTTCGAGAGGCGGCTGCCGAACAAGCGCACCATGCGGTTTACGTCGCTGAAGACGAAACCGCGGAAATCGCTGGTGAACGGCTGGTTGCCGGCGCGGATCGAGACCGAGTCGTAGTTGGGGCCGTAATCGGCCAACTTCGTCTCGAAGAAGTATTCTTGTAGGGCGAAGAAATCGCGCAAACGAGTCGTGCCGTTGCGCACGTCGGGACTGACGATGGCCAGTTCGTTCACCGCCAGATAGTTGGTGTTGAAGATGGGTGTCAACTTGATTTGCCAGTCGGGCGGCTTGAAGGCCGCATCGCCGTGCAAAATGTTGATGGGGATCGCCGTGTCGTTCAGCAAGAAGAATTGATTGGGATTGCCGAAGAACTCATGTTGTCCGGCGCCACGTGTGCTCTCGAACGGAGTAGTGGCCGTGGGGAGTTGCCGCCCTTCGGTGAGCGTGCTGTTGGCGACCGACAGATTGAGGAACAGGTGTTGGCCGTAGATCGGATAGTCGCCCTTGATCACGCTCTGCCGATAGGGGTTTATCAGGAGCCCGCTGGCGAACGTGTTGTCGACGCCGGTTGCCGTGACCTGGCCGTAGCGATTCCAGGTCGGAAATCCGATCCGCCAACGATCTTCATAGGGAACGAAGTGCGGGCTGCTCTGCGCCTCGGTCGGTAAAACCCCCGACGGGCCGGCAGCGCCGGTCGGTGGCAGGACGCTGGGAGCCACCCAAGGCTCTTCTTCCACCACCCGGAAATCGAGCATATTCGGGTCGAGCAGCGGCTCGTCGGGTTCGCGCAGCCAATTCGACGGCCCCGGAGCGGTCGCGGGCCGGTTGGGCGCGACAATCCCGATCGTGCCGAGCGCCGTATCTGAGGAGGGCCCGGACTCTGTCTTGCCGTTCACCGGAGCGAGCAGCCTTAATTGCCCGACCTGTTGAGAACGGCTAGGAGGTGAAACCTCCTGCGCTTGGTTCGCCCCTTTGTCGTCCGCCATGGCGCACCATCCACCGCGCAGCACGATCACGGCCGCGACGAACAGGCGTCTCGTGTGAAGATGTGACGAATGTCGCAAGATAAACGCGCAGAACGATGGAAGCGGATGTAACGGATGTGCCGACGGTCCTTATGGCTTATCGGCAGTCGTTCGCTCTTCTTTGCGCAAAAAGGGCGGCCGTCAAAGAAGGAGTATCTTGCCAGGCCGTAACCTAGGTAAGAGCGGCTGGCTTTGCGGGTGCCGTTGAGGCGGAAACCGAACGCCTATCGGCCGCTAGCAATCCCGGCCCAAAATGGGTCGCTGGGGTAAAGAAGGAGGGTCGATTCCGCTGTAACGTAAGCGGTGCCCGTGATACGGGGGATGATCTGGCCGTCGACGACACGTACCGAGCCCTCGAAGAGGCTGCCTACGATACTCTCCTGCCTCCACGTCTGGCCGGCCTCGAGCTTGCCGTCGGCATACAGGCATGCCAGCTTGGCGCTGGTCCCCGTTCCGCAGGGCGAGCGATCGTAGGCAAGGCCCGGACAGAGCACGAAGCTCCGGCTGTCGGCCGACGCATTGGGCGGTGGTCCGAAGAGTTCGATGTGATCGATCTCCTGGCCGTCGGCTCCGGTGATCCGCTGTTCGGCCAGCGAACGGCGGACTCGTCGCGCGATATCGGTCAACTTTTCAAGGTTCGCCAATTCGATCGGCTCGCCATGATCATGGACGAGAAAGAACCAGTTACCACCCCAGGCTATGTCGCCGGTGATGCGGCGGAAGCCGGCTACGTCGACCATCACGCCGGTGGCCAAACGGTAGCTCGGTACATTGTCGAACGAAACGCGATTCGCGCCGTCGTAGTCGACCGTGATCGTGCCCACCGGCGTTTCCAACCGATGGGTGCCGGCCGACAACCGACCCAAGTGACCGAGAGCCACGATGACACCGATGGTGCCGTGTCCGCACATGCCGAGATAGCCGACGTTGTTGAAGAAGACGACGCCGGCCGCGGAATCGCTCTCCACGGGCGGCGCGACGACGGCACCGACCATCACGTCACTTCCGCGCGGTTCGTTGACCACCGCCGACCGGAACCAGTCGAAGTCGCTTCGGAAACGATCGCGCCGCTCCGCGAGCGGGCCGCTTCCCAGGTCAGGGCCGCCGGCGATCACCACGCGCGTCGGCTCGCCGCCGGTGTGCGTATCGACCACCTGGATCCGTCGCGGTTCGCTACTGCTCATGCGACAATGCTACCCGCGCCACGCGCCGTGAGCCAGCGTGGCCCACGCACTTGGGTTTCGGATCAGTTGCGCTCGTCGGATTGCACCACGCCGTCGCGCAGTCGCACGGTACGGCGGGCGCGGGCCGCTACTTCTTCTTCGTGCGTGACGATGATGATCGTCTTGCCCGCCGCGTTCAGCTTATCGAACAGGGCCAGGATTTCGCCCGTCGTCACCGAGTCGAGGTTACCGGTGGGCTCGTCGGCCAAGATGAAGTACGGATCGTTGACCAGGCTGCGAGCGATGCCGGCCCTCTGTTGCTGACCGCCGGAGAGCTGCATGGGTCGGTGGCGGAGCCGTTCTCCCAGCCCGACCATCCGTGCCATTTCGATGCAATGGTCACGGCTTTCCGGAGTGAGTCGTCCTAGGTAGTAGAGCGGCACCTCGATGTTCTCGATGACCGTCAACTGAGGGATGAGGTTGTACGACTGGAAGACGAACCCGATGCGCGAGGCGCGGATTTCCGAAAGGTCGTCGTCGTTCAATTCCGCAACATTCTCATCGCCCAAAAAGAAACTGCCGGAGGTAGGCCGGTCGAGACAGCCGAGCAGATTGAGCAACGTGCTCTTGCCCGAGCCGGAGGGTCCCATGATGGCCACGTAGTCGCCCTCGGGAACATCGAGCGAGATGCCGCGCAGGGCATGCACCGTTTCGCCTCCCAAGAAATAGGCCTTGCATAAATCGACGATTTGGGCGGCGAGCGGTGGCATGGTGTGTTCTGCGAATGGCAAGGGAAGAGTTCTATGTTAGGCAGTAAGTCAGGCCCCCTCAATGGTTACAGCACGAATACGAATGCTTTCAGCTTGACTGGCGGCCTGCCGAACTGATAAAAAGGCTTCGATTGGAGCGTTGTCAAGCGACCGCCGTGGGTGGTCGCTCGCAGCCGGTGCAGGCACCCTGCCGGGCTCGCGTACGACATGCCAACCCTACCACGCGAGGTGCGCCCGCCATGCTGACTCTGCTCGGACCGAAAACAACCGGCTTTTGCGATGGGATCTCGCGGCGCAGTTTCTTGAGGGTTGGTGCTCTCGGGGTCGGCGCAGGCGCCTTGACCCTGGCCGACATCATGCGTGCCGAAGCAGCCGCCGGCAGTTCTTCGAAACATAAAGCGGTGATCCATATCTTCCTCGGTGGCGGACCGCCGCACCAGGACATGTGGGACATCAAGGTCGACGCTCCGGCCGAGATTCGCGGCGAGTTCAGCCCCATCTCGACGAAGGTGCCGGGTATCGAAATCGGCGAGGTCTTTCCGCGGATCGCTTCGATCATGGACAAGTGTGTCGTGATCCGGTCGGTCGTCGGTGCGACGGGCCCGCATTATGCCTTCCAGTGCAACACCGGGTGGACCGAACCATCGCTCGCCGCGCTGGGGGGACGTCCCTCGCTCGGCTCCGCCGTGGCGAAATTGCTGGGGCCGGTTGACCGTTCGGTGCCGGCGTTCGTGGGATTGGCGGATAGGACGCAGCACGTCCCCTGGTCCGATGCGGGCACTTCGGGCTTCCTCGGATCGGCCTATGCGCCGTTCAAGCCCGACGGACCCGGCATGGACAATATGAAACTCAACGGCGTCTCGCTCGACCGGCTGCAAGACCGCCGCCGTCTGCTGGGTAGCTTCGACCGCTTCCGCCGCGACCTGGACTCGAGCGGCGTCATGAACGGCATCGACGCCTTCGGCCAGCGGGCGCTCGACGTGCTCACGTCGAGCAAATTGCTCGATGCACTCGATCTCTCCAAGGAAGACCCGCGCATCCGCGAGCGCTACGGCGACGGCAAGCCCTACAAGTATCAATACGACGGGGCGCCGACCGTGAATGAACACCTACTCATGGCCCGCCGGCTTGTCGAGGCGGGGGCACGTGTGGTGACGCTCAGCTACGGTCGCTGGGACAGTCACGGACAGAATTTCGATCTGGTGCGCGATCATGGTTCGAAGCTGGATCAGGGCTTCACGGCCCTCGTCGAAGACCTCGACGCCCACGGCATGCTCAACGACGTAACGGTCATCGCCTGGGGAGAATTCGGCCGCACGCCACGGATCAATAACGCTGCCGGCCGCGACCATTGGCCGCAAGTAAGCTGTGCCCTGCTGGCCGGCGGCGGCATGCGTGGCGGACAATGCATCGGCAGCACCAACCGTCTGGGCGAACATGCCCAAGACCGGCCCGTCCATTTCCAAGAGGTCGTGGCGACGCTCTATCACAACCTGGGCATCGACACGGCGGGCACAACCATCCTCGATCCGTCGGGCCGGCCCCAATATCTCGTCGAGCAGCAGCCGATGCGTGAGCTGATCTGATCGGCCCGTCGGTTCTATTCGGCTAGTCGCGGTGTTGCTCGGCCTGTGCGGCTGCGCCGGCCGGTTCATACCAGTCGCCGCGTAGCCAGCGCACGAGGAGATCGAGGTTCTCTGGGCTGAGGATGTTCTTTTCTGGCTCATCGGCGTGCTTGGCGAACGCCGGCATGCGTTCGTTGTTCTGCGCGTAGAACCGCCTGTGTTCCGGATTGCCGATCATGCCGACGAGCCAGTCGTGCGAGCCATAGCCGGTCAGATCGGGCGCGGTTGTTTCTCCCTTGCCGTCAAAGGCGTGGCAGTCGGTGCAGCCCAATGTGGTGATCTGCTGCTTTCCGGAGGTGATCAGATCGGCGTCTTGGGTGTCTGCTGATTGCTGGGCCGGCAGCTTCGCCTCGGCCGAGAGCGCGGCGACGGCCTGCTGCACGGCGTTCTTGTCGGCCTCGTTCAGCGTGTTCTTGACGAAATCGGCCATCTGCCCTTCTTTGTGCGTCGTGGTGCCGCCGAAATACTGAGGTCCCGCGATTTGCTCCGGATTGAGCAGGCCCCCGATCCAGGCTCGCGAAGCGAAGTGCGTCAGGTTGGGCGCCGACGGTTCGGCGGGGACGACGCGGGCGTCCTCGTGTGTGTGGCAACTCGCACAATAGCGATCGAACAATCGCGGTCCCTGCGTTTTCGGGTCTTCGCGCAAGATCGATAACATGCCCGTGGGCGGAATGCCGTCCGGACGCTTCGCCAAGGTAATAGCGCGGTGGGCATCCTTCTCGGCGTGCTCGACCGCGCGCAGGTAGGCCTTCGAGGCCTCGAACGACTTCGCCCGCGATTCATCCGCGTCTGCCGGCGGTTGGGCGACATAATGGGCCATGCGGTCGGCATACAGCGCCTGTCCCGTGAGAATGCCGATGCCTGCCAGCAGGATGACCAGGAATCCGAGATTGAAGATATGCCCGAGCTTCCAGCGGCCGACGATCGGCATGAGGGCCAGCACGAACATGATGGCGCCTGGCACGACGATGGCGCCCAGCAATTCGCCGATCGCGCCCTGGCCTTCGAACAACTTGAGAAATTGGAATAGGAACAAGAAGTACCATTCGGGCCGGGCCGCGGAGTATTCGTTCGCGGGGTCGGCCGGAGCCCCCAGTTCGGCACCCAAATACTCTCCTGGCGGCCGACCCGTGTTCGCGCCGTCCATGGCCGGGCGCAGGACAAAGACGAGCACGAAGATCAATACGGCCAGGCAGGCGACGGCGTCTTTCAACACCTGGTCGGGCCAAAAGGTCGTGTCGGGCCGTGCGTAGGGCGGGCGGGTATGGATGCCGTGCCGGCGAAACAGGGCGATGTGCAACACGAGGAACAAGACCAGCAGTCCCGGCAGCACGCCAGCGTGCAGGGCGAAGAACCGCGTCAGGGTCTGGTGTCCATAATCGGTGCCGCCCACCACCAGTTTTTGCAGAGAAGGACCGACGACAGGCACAATGCCCATGAGGTTGGTCGCCACCCGCGTGGCCCAATAGCCCTTCTGATCCCAGGGGAGCAGATAGCCCGTCAACGACAGACCGAGCACGATCTGCATCAACACGAGGCCCAGCCAAAAGTTGACCTCACGCGGAGCGCGGTAGGCACCGTCGACGACAACCTGCAACAGGTGCAGTGCCAGCAGCACCACCATCGCTTGGGCCATGAAGTGGTGCAGTCCACGTAGCAGCCAGCCGCCCTGCACCTCGTGCTGGATGTAGTAGACGCTCTCCCAGGCCGTTTGACTGCTGGGGCTATAGCACATCCACAGAAACACGCCCGTGACCACCTGCACGGTGAAGGCGAACACCAGCGTACTCCCCCAGACGTATCGATAGCGCGATCCGCCGGGGATGTGCTCATACAGGGCCGCGTGTGTCAGGTCGCGAATGCCCGTGCGGTCGTCGAGCCAGTCGAATAAAGCGCTCATTGCTTGGGAATCTTGTCCTGGATACCGGTGATGTAGTCGACGTAGCGGACCCAGATTTCTTTCTGCTCGCCGTCACCCCGCAAGTCGGCGTCGAGTTGGTCGAGGTCGCGCGGACTGGGACCGAACTCGAACTTTCCGTCAACCTTGAACGCGCTGTCGTGGCAAGGGCACTGATAGACGTCGCGATCGCGATTAAAGGCCACGAAGCAACCGGCGTGCGGGCATGTGGCGTTGAACGCCTCGATTTGTTCGCTACCCGGTTGGCGGCGGAGATAGACCGCGCCGATGGCCTCGTTGCGGTACCGTGTCCAACCGTCCTGGCGGTCGGCGATGACGGGAAACTGCCTCGGCACCCCGTCGTCGGGCAGCGCGGCCAGCGTGGCAATCCGCACCAGGCGTCCTGGCTTGTCGGCGTCGGCACCCGGCTCCTTGCGCGTGCGGAGGGGGTTCAAGAAGGCGAAGATTCCCGTGGCGAAGGGAAACAGGCCCACGATGAGGCCAAGCAGCGTGGCGATCACACCGCGGCGCGTCGCGCCAGCCGTATCAATCTGCTCTGACTGGGACATGGGTCGATGTCGCTTGGGGCGGGGGGGCAGGAAGCGAGTAAGGCGGGAACGCCATTATTTCATCGCCGCGCGCACAGCGTCAAGCACGCGCGGCCGCGCCACGTCGATCGGCCCGTCGACGGTTGCTCCGGCGGCCGCCTTGTGCCCGCCGCCGCCGAACTGTTCCGCCAGGCGGCTGCAATCGACCGTGGAACGGCTACGAAAGCTAATCTTGAACTTGGTCGTCGGCTGTTCGACGAAGATCACGGCCACTTGCGTCCCCGCCACCGTGAGCGTCATGTTCACCACGTCTTCGGTGTCGGAAGGCAGGGCACCCGTGGCCTGGAAATCTTCTTGGAAAATAGCCGTGTGGATCAAACGGCCCGATAACTCACTTTGGGCCCGGGCGAGCGTGCGGCCGATGAGTTGCAGCCGAGGCAACGTATCCTGCTCGTACAACGAACGGTAAATCTCGGTGGGCTTGGCACCGGCGTCGACCAATTGCCCGGCGAACCGGTAGGTATTGCCGCTGGTCGACGAGAACCGGAACCAGCCCGTGTCGGTGGCAACGGCGGCGAACAGCGGTGTGGCGATCTCGGGAGTCAACTGCACGCCGAGCGCGGCCGCGGCTTCGATGACCAGCCGGCCGGTCGCCTCCGCCTGTACGTCCTTGAAGGCTTCGGCGCCCAAGTCGTCCTGGCTGACGTGATGGTCGAGGATCGCCTTCTTGGCCGTCGTTCCACGCAGCACGAGCGCCATATCGCCCAACTGTTGCCAGGCACTGGTGTCGAGCACGAGCAGGACCTCGCGGTCGGCCAGGTCGACCAACTGCACGTCGGCGCCGAGCGTCTTGATGCGCCCCTGCGGATCGATCCAAGCCAAATTCGGAGGTGTCTTTTGGGCGTTGACGATCAGCGTGTCCTTGCCGAGCGCGTCCAACACGCCTGCCATACCCAACTCGCTCCCCAAGGCGTCGCAATCGGGCCGGATATGGCTCGTCAGTAGGAATCGCTGATGGCTGTGAATGAGCTGCGCGAAGCGGGGCCAAGCAATCATGTCGGTGGTCTATCCACGATCTAGAAGTGTTTTTTGGATAACTAGCTGGCCGACGACGGCGGCTCGTCGGACGATGCCGAGGGCTCCTGCCCGGCAGGCGGCGATTCGGCGGAAGGGGAGGGGGCCGGGGGCGTTGAATCAGCGGAAGACGGCTCCGACTGGGGCGCGACGGTCACGCCGGCCGCGTCCTTTTCCAGCGGGGGCAACCCATAAGCGTGATCGGCGCCTTCGATATGCACGTCGTCCAGATCGGTGCCGTCGTCGTCGCGGCGCAACAGGAAATAGATACCCGTCGAAGCGGTCCAAAAGTAACTGTAGACGAAGCCCAAGGCGGCAAGCCGCACGCAGCCGTTCCAGAAGTAGAGCAGGTTCGCGCCGCCCCGGCCGAACACGCCCAGCGAAGCACGGTCGCCAAAGATTTGATCCATGCGCTGACCACCGGCAGTCCAACTCGCCGCCCAAACCGGCAGATAGGCCACCCACGTGGCGAAATAGTCCACGAACAACCAGCCCAACCCGCCCAACACCGTCACGATTACGGCATAGAACAGGTAATGCAGCGGCCGATGGTAGACGTACGACCAAGAGCGGCTCAACGCATCGAAGCTGTCGGTCCCCTCGGTGCTGATCGTCGGCCACATCAAGGGCCATCCGAAGAGCAAGGCCAGCAACAGCAAGGCCATGATGAACGAGGCAACGAGCGCCAACGGCCAGACCACGCCGGCCAACAGCAGCCCGATGTCGAGCCGCATGAGCAATCCCAATACGAACAATGGACTGGCGCAGATGAGCAAGCCGACGAGCGGTAGGAGGGGAGCGACGAAGTAACTCGACCATTTACCGACCGCATAACCGAGAGCTGCACGCACGCCGACGTTCTCCTCACGGCCGAATTGCAAGGCGGCACGGCGGGTGATCGCGCCGCCGAAGATGGCCCAGACGGCAGCCGCCCACAAGCAACAGCAGAGCAGGAACGCCAAGCCCGTTATTCCGAGCTGGCGATCGAAAAGCTGACGAAAAGGCGCCCCGAGCTGCAGCCAGGCACCCCAAAAAGGATTGTCCGGATAGCGTCCGAGCTGCGGAGGGACGGGCCGCAAAAGCTCTTTCTGGCTGGGCTCGACCAACGAATGGGCGGTCACGGGGCCTAGACTGGGGCGAGACGCAGCCGATTGCAAGTCGGAGCCCGCCTCCGAACCCAGTGTCCGGCTCGACTCATTCTGACCGGGTTGGGAGGGAAACGATCCCCAGGGCCAGCCGCCCTGCTGCTCGCGCCACGGACAGCTCTGGTAGAACGGTCCGTTGACCCACTCCTTGAGCGGCTGGTCGGCGGTGCCGCTGAACACATTGGCCAGCAACCACCAGCCGAAGATCGTGAGCAACACGCCGGCGGCCGCGAGCATGAGCTGTCCGACTTGGATCGAGAGGCGGAACGAGCGAAGCAACAACAACCAAGGAAAGAGTTCGCGCCAGGCAATTTCTCGAAGCGGCCCGCCATCGTTCGGCATATGACATTCCTCTGATAAATGGCGGCATTATAAGGAGATTTGCCAGCCAGACACAGAGGCGCGCCCGACGTGGTTTCGACGGGGCGTTCCGGCTACGCTCGATGTTTTTCGTCGCCTTCTGATTCGGCGTCTTCGTCATGCCGTTCGACCGGCACGGAATAGCCTTCCCCGAGCCACCGCCCCAGGTCGATGCGGCGGCAACGGTCGCTGCAAAACGGCAGGCTCGTCGATTGCGTGCTGTCGAAACGCTTGGCGCAGATCGGGCAGCGCACCCAGGACATGGCCGTCAATCTTTGCTCTTCGACTTCTTTTTCTCGGTCTTGGCGGGTGCCGGCTTGCTCTCGGCGCTTTTGGATTCGGACTTCGTTTCCGATTTGCTCTCGCTGGCCGGCTTATCGGCTTCCGCCCGCTTCTTGTACGAATCGCTACGGTAGTCGGTCTGATAGAAGCCCGAGCCCTTGAAGACGATGGCCGCCCCCGGGCCGATCAATCGCCGCAGCTTCCGCCTGCCGCACTCCGGACACTTCTTCTCCGGTTCGGCCGTGATCGATTGAAACAGCTCGAACTTGTGATCGCACGCGTCACAAACGTAATCGTAGGTTGGCATAGGCGGGTAATAGGTTGGGGAGATTTCGTTGCCGGTTTTGGGTGCCGCGATGCGGAGCTATTCGTCTACCATCGCCCCTTGTTCAGGTCTCCGCCCGTTTCCCGTCCGAGTCGGCGGCCGACGTCGAAACGATCACCTGGGCCGGGCGGAGCACCCGGTCGTGAAGTTGGTAACCATCCTGGGCGACGTGCACCACGGTGTTCGGCGGATATTCGTTCGACGGCTGCTGCAAAATGGCCGCGTGCAGGTGCGGATCGAACGGTTTGTGCAACGCGTCGATGCGGGTGCAGTGGTGTCGCGAGAGGACTCCTTCGAGTTGCTGGGCGACCATCTTGAAACCGGCCAGCAGGCCGCCCGCCTCGGGCGACTTTTCGGCGGCCTGGATGGCCCGCTGCACGTTGTCGATCACCGGCAGGAGATCGCCGAGCAACGGCAACTGAGCATAGCGCCGTTCGTCCTCCATCTCCTTCCGCATCCGCCGGCGAGAATTCTCCAGCTCGGCCTGCGCACGCAGCGCTCGATCCCTAGCGGCAGCTAGCTCTCCCCGGAGAGACACCGTGTCATTCGTCCCTTCGTGCGCCGACTGGTCCATCACCGCGTCGGCTGCTGCCGCCGCGCCTTCTGTTTCCGTCGATTCGTTCCGTTCTTGGTCTTGCATGGGTTGCCTACGCGTACTTTCCCTCTCTGCGCCTCATCTAGCCTGCCGCCGTCTCTTCGTCCGGCATGAAATAATCCTTCAGCTTCTCGAAGAAGCTCTTGCGATGCGCGCTCACGTTGGTCTGCTCTTCTTCGGCCAGCTCACGCAGCAGTTCCTCCTGCCGCGGTGTGAGGCTCTTAGGCACCTCTAAGCCGACCTGCACCAGCAGATCGCCTTTGCTGCGCTGCCGCGGATCGGGCATGCCACGGCCGCGCAGGCGAAAAACATCGCCCGGTTGTGTACCGGCGGGCACGGTCAATTCCTCGCGGCCGTCGAGCGTCGGCACCTCGATCACGGCGCCGAGCGCCGCCTGCGAATAGGTGAGCGGCACCTGGCATACCAGGTGTTGCCCTTCGCGGTGGAAGAGCGAGTGTTCCTTGATGGTGATGAAGCAATAACAATCGCCCGGCGTGCCGCCCTCGGCACTTTGATTCCCTTCGCCGCCCAACCGCAATCGCGTGTCGCCGTCGACCCCCGCCGGAATGTGAACGTCGCGTTCTACGCGGCGACGAACTTGGCCCTCGCCGCGACACTGCGGACACGGGTCCTTGATTGTGCTGCCTGCGCCGCGACAAGCGGGACAGGTGGTCTGTACGCGAAAGATACCGGTGGACTGCACCACCTGTCCTTGGCCGCCGCAGTACCGGCAGGTCTCCGGCTTCGAGCCCGGTTTCGCGCCCGAACCCTGGCACTCGTCGCAACGTTCCGCCCGTTCGAACCGTATCTTCTTGGTCGCGCCGCGGGCGGCTTCCAACAGGTCGAGCGTGACATCGGCCCGCACATCGCTGCCGCGCCGGGCCCGTCGGCCGCGACCCCGTCGTCCGCCGCCGAAGATCTCTCCGAACAATCCTTCGCCGAAGATATCGCCGAAGGCCTCGAAGACGTCGTTCACGTCGCCGAAGTGCCGTGCCCCGCCGGGGCCGTCGACGCCGGCGTGACCGTAGCGATCGTAACGCGCCCGCTTATCGGGATCGCTCAGCACCTCGAACGCCTCGGCGCATTCCTTGAAGCGGGCGACGGCTTCTTCGTTGCCCGGGTTCTTGTCGGGATGGTATTGGATCGCCAGCTTGCGGTAGGCCGCCGCGATCTCCTTATCGGAGGCCGTTTTCACGACCTCGAGAACCTCGTAGTAATCGCGTTTGGCTGCCATACTCACCATAGCTGTCGCCGGTCGCTGTCACTCGTCGTTCCAATTATAGGTCCGGCATGCCGATCGCGGACAGACGAGTCGGACCACCCGCGCCGCAAACGGGCCACCTCTCTTTACGAGGTGGCCCGGTGAGCGAGCGCGAAAGCGACTTCGTACCTGCCCGGCTACGGCACCTGGCCGAGACCGAACCTTATCGCACGGCGCCTTCGATCTGCGTCTTCTTCTTGTCGTCCTTGTCGAAGGTGGTCACCATGGCTTCGGTGGTGAGCATCAGGGCCGCGATGCTGGCCGCGTTGCTCAACGCACTGCGGACGACCTTCAACGGATCGATGACGCCCGCCTTGTACATGTCGACGTACTCCGCCTTGTTGGCGTCGTAGCCGATGTTCACCGGCTTGCGGCTGACCTCGTCGGCCACGACCGAGCCATCGATCCCACAGTTGTCGACGATCTGCTTCATCGGCGCCGCGAGGGCGTGCAGCACGATGTCGACACCGATCTTCTCGTCACCCTTGGCGCTGTTGCGGACCTTTTCGACCGCTTCTTTGCAACGCAGCAGAGCGACGCCGCCGCCGGGCAAAATGCCTTCTTCGACCGCGGCACGCGTGGCGTGGAGGGCGTCCTCGACGCGGGCCTTCTTCTGCTTCATGTCGGCTTCGCTGCTGGCGCCGACGGAGATGATGGCCACACCGCCGGTCAGCTTGGCGAGCCGCTCTTGGAACTTCTCGCGGTCGTATTCGCTCTCGGTCGCTTCGATCTGGTTGCGAATCTGCTGGATGCGGTTCTGGATCTCGTCCTTCTTGCCGGCGCCCTGCACGATGGTCGTGTCGTTCTTGTCGACGGTGACCTGCTTGGCGCGGCCCAGATGGCCCACTTCCAGGTTTTCCAACTTGATGCCCAGGTCTTCGCTGATCAGCGTACCGCCGGTCAGCACGGCGATGTCGCCGAGCATGGCCTTGCGGCGATCGCCGAAGCCGGGGGCCTTGACGGCGCACACGTTCAACACGCCGCGCAGCTTGTTGACCACCAGCGCCGTCAGGGCTTCGCTCTCGACGTCCTCGGCGATGATCAACAGCGGCTTGCCGATCTGGTTGACTTTCTCGAGGATCGGGATCAGCTCACGGAGGTTGCTGATCTTCTTCTCGTGAATGAGGATGTACACGTCGTTGATCAGGCAGTCCATCTCGGCCGGCCGATTGATGAAGTACGGCGAGATGTAGCCCTTGTCGAACTGCATCCCTTCGACCAACTCCTTGGTCGTTTCGGTTCCCTTGCCTTCCTCGACCGTGATGACGCCGTCCTTGCCGACGTTTTCCATCACTTCGGCCAACAGGTTACCGATCTCGGTATCGTTGTTGGCGCTGATGGCGCCTACCTGAGCGATCTCGGCCTTGCTCGAGACGGGTTTAGCCATGCTCTTGAGGTGCTCGATGGCCGCCTCGACCGCCTTCTCGATGCCGCGGCGGACCGCCATCGGATTGCTGCCGGCCGCGATGTTGCGAGTACCTTCCTTGAAGATGGCTCGGGCCAACACGGTGGCCGTCGTCGTGCCGTCGCCGGCGATGTCCGACGTCTTCGAGGCCACTTCGTTCACGAGCTTGGCGCCCATGTTCTCGAAGCGGTCCTCGAGTTCGACTTCTTTGCTGACCGTCACACCGTCCTTGGTCACGGTCGGGCCGCCGAACGACTTGTCGATGATCACGTTGCGGCCGGTCGGGCCCATCGTCACGGCGACCGCGTCGGCCAGTTTCTCTACGCCCTTGAGCATTTTCGCTCGGGCTTGGTCTTCGAAGAGGAGTTGCTTGGGCACGTTATAGGGTTCCTTGCGGTTGGATTTTTGTGGTCAATGAAGAGGCTGCGAAGCGATCGGCATCAGGCCAAGACCTTCGCCAGAATGTCGGTCTCGCGGAGGATCTTGACGTCCTGGCCGTTGAGCTCGATCTCGGTGCCCGAGTACTTGCCGTAGATCACCTCGTCGCCCACCTTGACCGACATCGAGCCGCGCTCGCCGCTGTCCATCAGCTTGCCGGGACCGACCGAGATCACCGTGCCGCGCTGCGGCTTCTCCTTGGCCGTATCGGGCAACACAATACCGCCGGCCGTCATCTGCTCGGCCTCCATCGGTTCCACCACAACCCGGTCATCCAGCGGACGAAGCGATACATTCTTCATGGTTTCTTAATTCCTTCTTATCTCGTGAATTTATTTTTGTTCGAAAGAGATCGCAGCACAGCCCGAGGCTCGGACTACATTCCCATGCCGCCCATGTCACCCATGCCTCCCATTCCGCCCATGCCACCCATACCTCCCATGCCACCCATACCGTGGTCGTGGTGGCCGCCCGCCTCCGGCTCTTCTTCCTTGGGGATCTCGGTGACGAGAGATTCGGTCGTCAGCAACAACGCCGCGACACTGGCAGCGTTTTGGAGAGCCGTACGTACCACCTTGGCCGGGTCGATGATGCCGGCGGCGACCAGGTCGGTGTACGTGTCCTTGTCGGCGTCGTATCCTTCGTTCTTACCCTTGAGCTGACGCACGCGATTCACAACCACCGCGCCGTCGGCGCCGGCGTTGTTGGCGATGCAGCGCAACGGATAATCGAGCACGTTCTTGACGATACGGGCACCGAGGGCCTCGTCGCCTTCCAGGTCGAGCTTCTCCAGGGCCTTCTCGCTGCGGATCAGAGCCACACCGCCGCCCGGAACGATCCCTTCCTCCAAGGCCGCCTGCACAGCCGCCTTGGCGTCTTCGAGCAGGTGCTTGCGCTCCTTCATTTCGGTCTCGGTGGCGGCACCGCAGTTGATCTGCGCCACACCGCCGGAGAGCTTCGCCAACCGTTCCTGCAATTTCTCGCGATCATACTCGCTGTCGGTCGCGTCGATCTCGCGGCGAATCTGCTCGGCGCGGCCGTCGATGTCGGCCTTCTTGCCGGCGCCTTCCACAACCGTCGTATTCTCGGCGGTGATGATGAGCTTCTTAGCACGACCCAGGTCGGTCAACTTGACGGCATCGAGCGAGATGCCCAGATCCTTGAAGATGGCCGTGCCGCCCGTGAGGGTCGCGATGTCGCCCAACATCGCCTTGCGGCGGTCGCCGTAGCCGGGAGCCTTGACCGCGCACACGTTGAGGATGCCGCGCATCTTGTTGACGACGAGCGTGGCGAGCGCCTCGCCTTCGACGTCCTCGGCGATGATCAACAGTGGCTTGTTCGCCTTGCTGATCGCTTCCAAGATCGGCACCAGGTTCTTGGCGGTCGAGATCTTCTCTTCGTAGATGAGCAGATAGCAGTTCTCCAACTCGACGGTTTGCTCGTCCTGGTTCGTCACGAAGTGCGGCGAGAGATAGCCGCGGTCGAATTGCATCCCTTCGACCACCTCGACCGATGTTTCGGAATGCCGGCCCTCTTCGATGGTGATGACGCCGTCCTTGCCGACCTTGAGGAACGCGTCGGAGAGCACGTCGCCGATGCTCGGATCGTTGTTGCCGGCGATCGTGGCGATCTGCTTCAATTCGGTCTTATTCTTCTCGTTGATCGGCGAAGCCAGCTTGGCGATAGCCTCGATGACCTGCGCGGTGGCTTTGTTGATGCCGCGCGAGAGGGCCATCGGATCGGCGCCGGCGGCGATCATCTTCAAACCTTCGCGGAAGATGGCCTCGGCCAGCACGGTGGCGGTCGTTGTGCCGTCGCCCGCGACGTCGTTCGTCTTGCTGGCGGCCTCTTTGACGAGCTGCGCACCGAGATTCTCAAACGGGTCGTCAAGCTCGATGTCTTCTGCGACGGTGACACCGTCTTTGGTCACCTTGGGCGACCCCCAACCCTTGTCGAGCACGGCGTTGCGCCCACGCGGGCCGAGCGTGCTGCGAACGGCACGCGCCAACTTCGACGCGCCGGCCAACAGCGGCTGCCGCGCTTCGTCATCAAAGACCATCTGCTTTGCCACAGTGGTTTCCTCCTGGCTTGTTTGTTTGAGAGGCGAATAAACGGTGGGTGATTTGTTTCGGCAGCGCTCGACCGGCTCGCATCGTAACCGGGTGAGTCACAATCGACTCGGAAACCCAGCTAGACCGAACCCCGGCCACATTGGCAGCCTTCGGCCCGCGCGCAAAAGCCCGAAAAGCACACTGCGTGCCAAGGTTGTGCGACGATCCGTAACATCCTTGACAGAAGTGATTTAGTGCTTTTGGTTCGGTTCGAAGGCAAAGGCCCAGGCGGACGGATGGAGAGTGTCAATTTGGCAGTCGGCCGGATGAGGCATACACGCGTCGAAAGGACATCTGGAGGAACCCAGCCCGGTCCGATCGCCCTTTCGACACGCGAGAAGGGCGCTGACGGGCTTGCAGCGAAACGTTCCACGACGAGCTTCTGTCGTGCATCCGGATTCCTGCCTGCATTGGGACGACCCGCACGGCTCGGAAGTCAAAACTTGGTCGTTGCCGACGAGCGCGTCACCTGACGGATTTTTTATCTGGCGGAGCGCTCAAAAGGCCGCCCAAATCATTGCGTTCTGGTGGCTTCAGGCCGATAATGCGAATGCAGCATCGGTCCCCAGTCGGAGCCCTACCATGACCGCGTCCCGCCTCTCGTTGCCAATCGTCGTCGTCGCTGCTTTGGTTTTGTTGGTCATCGAACCGTCGTCGTCCGCGGCCCAGTTCCGCGGGGGTTTCGGCGCCTATCAGAGAATGGCCCAGCAATCGGCCAAGATGATGCAGCAGCAAATCCAGGCCCAACAAAAGCAGCAGAAGGAGCAGCAAGAGGCCTTCATGCGGCGCTTCGACACCAACAAGAACGGCAAGATCGACGGCAAGGAAAAAGGGCCGGCACAGAAGTATCTCCGTTCGCTGGAACTCGGCAAAGATCCGGACAAGGCCGTCAAGTCGCTGGGCCGTCCGTCCAGCTCGCGATCGAGATGACGTCTACCGGGCAGGGGAGCTTAGAACCTGCGCCGGAACCTGTCAGCCGCGTCCCACATAAAGCTGTTCGTGCGGCAACACGATCGCTTCCAGCATCTCGACGTGTGGCGGAAGTGTAGCCATCAGCAGCGCGACCTCGGCGATCTCGTCGGGCGTCATCATCGGTTCGGCGTCTTCGGGTTTGTCTGTGTGCCGCCGCTCTACGTGGATATTGCCTGGGTGCAGGCAACAGCAGGTGACGCCGAACTCGCGTCCCTCCAAGGCGGTAACCTGCGTCAGTCCCCACAGACCGTGTTTCGACGCCGAATAGGGCCCCGAGTGAGGTCGAACGCGTTGGGCCGAGATCGAGCCGATGTTGATGATACGGCCCGATCGCTGCCGTTTCATGACGCGCAGCGCAGCACGGGTACACAGAAAGGGTGCCCGTAGGTTGACGGCGATGACTTTGTCCCAGGCCTCGATGGAAAGCTCATCGAGCGGACCGCCATCGAATGCCCCGGCATTGTTCACCAGTAGATCGAGCCGGCCGAAACGTTCCTGCGTTTGTTGAAACAGCCGCTCGACGTGACCCTCGTCGGTAATGTCGCCCGGGAGGGCCAACACGGTTGCGCCGTGTACCGCAAGCTCGGCAGAAGTCGCGGCAAGCTCGCTCTCGCTTCGGGAAGTCAGGACCAGGTGCGCCCCTTCGCCAGCCAAGCCGCGGGCGATCGCCCGTCCCAGCCCGCGTCCGGCCCCCGTCACGATCGCTACGTGTCCAGCCAGTTTGTTCATCGTGCCCATTGTACCGATCCCGAACCGAGACGGAACGGTCCCCACGATTGAACCGTTGCGTGGTGACGGCACTGTCCAGCTTTCCCAGGTTGACGCCCAATGGCCCAAGTTTTCCTGCTTTACCGGCTGTTAGGATACGCGCATAATTGGTAGGCTAAGGGGGATGGCGGACTCCGTCGATTTTCTCGCTGCGCAGGGCGGGTCGCGCGACTGCAAAGCGGGGCAGGCTAGAGGCCGGCGGTTCGCCTGGGTGCGATCGGATGCCGAATTTCTTGCAGAGCACCGGAGCACAGGTCGTAATCTGGTTGGCCATTTGTGCTGCGCTGATGGTGGTGGGGTTCTACGTTGTGGCCAAGGTGCGCCGGACCTTTTCGGAAAGTGAGTCTGGGACGCACGACCTGATGACGAATTTTCGGGAATTGCACTCCCAGGGTGAGCTAAGCGACGAGGAATACCGAACAATAAAAGCGACGTTGGCGGCACGCCTCCAGCGGGAGATAAAGGATAAGGGCGGAGCGTCTTAGAGGCAGCCGAAAAGCCGATCCCAGCAGCAGGGTCTTCCCGAACTACCTGGGGCGGTCTTTCGCAAGCCTCTCACACGCTCGTTGCCGAGCTTGCAGAGGGTACGGCTTGAGTGGGATTCAACGTCGGGCCCGTTTGGCGGTAATTTTCCTTTGGCGGATCGAACCCTTTGAGGCCCAGGCCACGTAAGGGAAACCTGCACGGCAAGATGTCTTTGTACATTTAGTACTGCTCGAGCGAATGCGGACAGGGATGCCCCGGGCCACACGCGTACGACTGGCCATTCGAGCGACAACTTTGAAGTTCTGCCATGAACCGACCGCTCCTCGCGAGCGGAGGCACTGGCCAGCTGAAAGGAGCTAGCATGCCCTCGAGTAGGGACGTGACCGGAGGTCGCCGTGGTGGCGGAACCACCAAGAAGAACGCGTTCTGTTCCTTTTGTCGCAAGAGCTACCGCGACGTCGGACCGCTGGTGGAAGGTCCGGGCGACGTGTACATCTGCGGCGAGTGCATCGAGCTCTGCCAGTCGATCCTCGACCAGGAGCGGCGCCGTCGCGGGAGCAGCAAGCCTCTTTTCAACAAGGTGCCCGCCCCCAGGGAGATCAAGGGCAAGCTCGACGAGTACGTCATCGGGCAGGATGCGGCGAAAAAGGTCCTCTCGGTCGCGGTTCACACGCACTACAAGCGCTTGATGCTCGGCAGCGAGGGCTCCGACATCGAAATCGATAAGTCGAACATCCTCCTCATCGGGCCCACCGGTTCGGGCAAGACGTTGTTGGCCCGCACGCTGGCCCGCATGCTCAACGTGCCGTTTGCCATCGGCGATGCCACCACGCTGACCGAGGCCGGCTACGTCGGCGAAGACGTCGAGAACCTGCTGCTGAAGTTGTTGCACGCGGCCGACTTCGATCTGGAGAGCGCCCAGCGCGGCGTGCTCTACATCGACGAGATCGACAAGATCGGTAAGACGAGCCAGAACGTCTCCATCACGCGCGACGTATCGGGCGAGGGCGTGCAGCAGGCACTCCTTAAGATGCTGGAAGGGACTATGGCTAACGTGCCGCCACAGGGCGGGCGTAAGCACCCCGAGCAGCAATACATCCAGATGGACACGAGCAACATCCTGTTCATCTGCGGCGGCACGTTCGTCGGCCTGGAAAAGATCATCGCCAAGCGGTTGGGCCGCAAGACGATCGGTTTCGGCCAGGAAGGGGGCCAGCAGAACGACAGCGATCTGGCATCGCTGTTGCCGCAGGTCACGAGCGACGACGTGTTGGAGTTCGGCCTGATTCCCGAACTGGTCGGCCGGCTGCCGGTGCTCTCGGCCTTGCAGCCGCTCGACACCGATGCGCTGGTGCGCGTGCTGCACGAGCCGCGCAATGCCCTGATACGCCAGTATCAGAAGCTCTTCGAGATGGAAAACGCCGAATTGCACTTCACGCAAGAGGCCTTACGCGCCGTCGCCGAACGGGCCCAAGAAAAAGAAACAGGTGCCAGGGGTCTGCGGTCGATCATTGAAGAGGTCATGCTCGACATCATGTTCGACCTGCCCGACCAGGGCGCTGGAAAGCGTTACCTGATCACGCCTGAAGTGGTGAAGGGCCGCCAGCCAGTATTCCCGCTGGTAGAACCGATCCAGAAGAGTGCGTGAGACGTGGCAGTGGTCGGCGGGGCAGTGTGCTGGCGAGGGTATTCCTCGACAGTATGGGCAGCGACCGAATCCTGATATACAAAAGCGCGTGACGTTCAAGCTCGTTGCCGGCTGTTGCGTTTTGCCAGTCGCCTGACGAAGGTCAAGTCACCGCTTCAACGTGCGCGGGCCCGGGATCAACAATTGGGTTGATCTCGGGCCCGTTTTTATTGCGCTCAGCCGATATGGGCAGAGGTGCCGATGGACCGAGCTATCCTTCGGCCGTGGTCGGATCGATCACCGACTTCACCTCGGCGACCTGGTTGATCGGGAATCCGCCTTGTCGGGCGTGTTCACGCAACAGGGCTTCGCTGGGAGCGATGTAGACGCAGTAGACCTTGTCGGGCGTCACATAGCTCTCCACCCATTGAATGGTGGGGCCGAGCTTGTTGAGCACCCCGCACGAGGTCTGCGAGATACCGCGTAATTCCTCGGCCGACAACCGGCCGGCAGCCGGAATCTCGCGTTCGATGATGTATTTGGGCATGTTGATCTCCGGTGCGGTAGGGCGTTATTCGCCCACCAGGCGCTCGATGTCTTCGCGCGAGACGGTGAAGACGTCCATGTCGAGCGTGACGGCGCCGAGGCTGACGAGGCATTCGGTGAAGAGTTCGCGGGTCCGTTGCTCCAGGTCCTGCATCCCCTGGTCGGTCATCACGCGGATGATGTGTTGCCCCTTGCGGACGTGCGTCCGCTCGTCGGAGCGGATGAAATCGGCCACGTGCGTGAGCAGATCGTCGTGCTTCTCGGCCGACTGGTCGATCAGCCCGCCGATGGTCTTGATCACGCCCACTTCGCCGAAGAGGTTGATTTCGGCCATCGCATAAGCCGGCTCCATGGGGCCGCGGCAGGTCGAACCCGTGAGACGGTTGGCCAGTTCGAAGGGTTCATAGCCAGCGGCCTGGAGCGCCTTGTGGCCGATCTCGGTATGCCGCGTTTCGTCCCAGGTGATGCGCGCCAGGTCATACTCGGCCTGGAAATCGCGGAAGCGGATGTCCCACAAAAAGGTGCCGAAGGCTTCGATGGCATCCACTTCGTCGCGCTGCGTGCGCAGGAACCGCAGCCGGGCGTATTCGTAAGTATCGTCGGGGAAGCGAGGCTGGCCGTCTCCCACGTTGTATTCGCCGGTGTGCTTGAACGTGACGAACCGGCTGTCGCGCTCGGGCGCGGTGTGTCGCACGAAGGGCCGCTCGTCGCACCGCAGCGGAGAGGGCGCGGCGCAGCGCGGGTCGCTTCCCGTCACGCCGCCGATACTCGACAGCAGGCGCCCCAGGTGCCAGCGCCAGCGGCCGAGGCGTCCTTCGTCGACGCCGCCGGCCATATAGGCATCGATGGCTGCTGTTGCCCAGGCGAGCATCGGCTCGTAATCGAGCAGGATCCGCCGCAGCAGACGGATGGTCGGCGTGTCGGCCACGGGATCGGTGTCGTCGCAATGGTGCCGATAGGCGGTCGCGAGCGCCGAGCCGGCGACTTGATGCAAACCGACCAACAATTCGGGGGCATCGGCCGCCGAGAGCAGTTCTTCGATGAAGCGGTCGATCTCGGCATCGCGAAAACCATCGATCGCCGACTGGCCCTGCTCTTGCTCGCGGAGGCGGTCGCGCAGGCCGTTGGCGGCGTCGGCGTGGTAGAACAGGTGGCGGCCCGATTCGAGCTTGACCTCGAATTCAGGGATCGCCAGCGTCCAGGCACCGATGGCCTGCGCCAGCCGGCGCTCGAAGTAGAAGAACCGCAACAGCCGCCGGGCGTTTTCGGCCACCGTGAACTTGCCACCCAGGGGGCGCGAATCGCGGGGAAAGCGGTAAGGAAACTCGTCCTTCCGCCGTTGGGCCTCCGCCCGTTTGTCCGACCACGAGTTGGGGGGAAAGGGGCTGGGCTGGGACGGCTGGCGCGTGGAATGGCCGTTGGTCGATTCGTTCATGGCTGTGGTTGACGGTTGAGCCCCGATGGTTCGTTGAGTTGATTGCCAAAGGCCGATTTTACCGCCGCGATCGCCTTTCAAGCGACCCACTCTGTCAGGTGGTTTGTGATGTGGGGTATGGACACGTTTGCCGCAGCCGCAAATCTTTCGATCGCGGGCGGTCTGCGCGCAGAGGTTCAACTCCGGGCCAGCGCTTGACGTTTCTCGTGGATGAACGCGGCGTGGTGTGGGATGTGGTTGGTGACCCGTTCGAGCAGCGTCTCCAGGGTCATCAGTCCGGCTTCCGAATGAAAGCCCGTGCGCTGGAAGTCGGCCGGCGCGAGTGGTCGCAGGATGCGAAGCATCTGGCCGCGGACGAGCTCGATCAGCTTCAGTTCTTCCTCGGCATCACGTTGGTCGTAGGCCAGCCGCGGATGCCAGATCTCGGGGTCGAAGCCGCGCAGGGGCGGCTCGTCTTCCGCGATCACGCGTTTCAGCCGTTCGGCATAGACGGCTTCGGCGTCCGCGAGATGGCAAAGAACTTCGAGCGTCGACCAACGGCCGGGCACCGGGCGAGCCGTAATCTCATGTTGCGACATTCCCGCGACCGCTTCGCGCAAGGAACCGGGACCGGCGGCGTATTGGTCAAGTAGTTCGTCAATCGGCATCGGAGGTTTCTCGTTGGTCACGCGCGGAGCCGCCACAAGGGCATTAGATCGACAGATCGACTTCCCGAACGCCGCGCAAATAGGTTTCCAAAAACCGATCGGCGGATCGCGCGTTCGCGAATCGCGGGGACGGTTCCTTGTCAGCCTATAGGGTTCGGGCCGGTGGTCAAGAACACCGGCATGGGTGGCCGTGCGTCAGCTTCCCGCCGCGGGTGATGCCTGGCGCTCGTGTTGCAAGGCGTCTTGCAGCACTTCTTCGTTGGTGCGGACGTACGGGAGCCGGTGGAAACAATACAACAGCCCCGCCGCGATCATGCATCCGGCGATCGGCACCGGCCAGGCGAACACGTAGGGGAGGTTGTCGCCCTTTTCGATGAGCGGATGCCACCGCCAACGTTCGGTGCCTTCCGTGCTCAGCAGCAACTGAATCAGGATCGGCATGGCGTTGCTCGTGAAGTGAAACAGCGACCCCGTCAGCAGGCTGCCCGTCTGCACGGCCAGATAGCCCAGCACGAGCCCCATGACGCAGACCACGATCGACTGATGAAAGATCTGATGGGTGACGCCGAAGAAAATGCTGCTGATCAGGATGGCTTGCCACTTGTGCCCCAAGTGACGCAGGCCGGACAGTATGAAACCGCGAAACGCCAACTCCTCGCAGACGGCGGGCGTCAAAGCGAAGACCAAGAGCAGCACCTGCCAAGGCGCATTGAGGCGTAAATTCGTTGCCTCGCGCACCGCGTCGGACATCGGATAGAGCCGCTGGACGAACTCGCTCAGCAACACCACGGCGGGGTGTAGCACGACGGCCAGCACGACCGCGGCTGGCAGGGTCCACAACTTGGGCAGCCGCAGCAGCAACGTCTTCCGCGGGCTGCGCGTCAGCATGATCGTCATCAACAGGGCCGGTGTGGCAATCATGGCCAGTTGTGTGACGGCCACAAGCCGAGCCAAGCGACCGAACTCATTATCGACGGGCGCCACACCCTTGTCGGCCAGCGCTTTATCGGCGCCTTCGCTAGCGGGCATAGTCTGAGGACTCTCGCTCAGTGCCATGCCCATGAAGAAGAAAATCAGCAGGATCAGCAAGCCGCACAACAGGGCGGCCGCCGGACTGGGCGTATCGCCACGGTCGCGCATCAGGTGCTTAAACCACAAGTTCAGGTCAAACCGCTCACTCTCGCGGAACAGGACGCTTTCCGAATTGAACTGGTCGACCGCCCAACGCGTGGCCCACAGGCAGCAGCCCAGCGTGACGACCACCACCACGGGGACGAAGGGGAGCGCTTGTGCCATGTTGCCTTCGAGCAGGGCTCGCAAAAGCAGCACCACGCCGGTCACGGGAATTAGGGCATTGCCCAAGTTCAGCTCCACGCCGGGGGCCATGGGCAAGATCACCAGCGGCATGGTGACGAGCATCAAGGGCATCAAGTAGTACTGACCTTCCTTGCTGCTACGTGCGAAGGATGCCAGCGCCAAGCACAGCGCGCTGAACAAGGCCGACATCGGCAGCAGGGCCAACCCCAGCCAAAGGGGCGTGAGCCCCGACGGCCAACCCACGTTCTTCAATTCCTGCGGCAGGACGTTGATGACGAAGGCTCCCGTGACGCCCACGCTGAGCAGGTTCAACAGCGAGGTCACCGTGCTGAAGAGCATGACGGTCAGCAACTTGCCCCACACGATCTCGCGGCGCTCGGCGGGGCTGCTCAACAGGGTCTCCAGCGTGCCGCGTTCCTTCTCGCCCGCGCAGATGTCGATCGCCGGATAGAACGCGCCCGTCAGGGCCCAGATCAGGAGCAGAAATGGTAGCACTTTTGACCAGACGGCGGCATCGCGATGGCCGAGTTGCTCGGCCACGTCGTGTTCCTTCAGATCGAACGGGTGCGCGGTCGATTCGGGCAGATGGTTTTCGGACAGGTTCTGTTTGCCGATCTCGTCGGTCCAGCGCGACAGCACCTGCGAGACACGGGCGAACGTGATCTGCGATTTCTCCTTGGCCGTGTTGTAGTAGACGTCCGGGTCGGGAACCGTCAGTTCCACCTCGTCGTCGTCGGCATCGGTGATGCGCCGGGCCAGGCTCTGCCGCAGTTCCAGCAGGTGCCGACCGAAACCGGGCGGAAAATAGACGACGGCCTCGTATTCGCCGCGCTCGACCGCCTTACGGGCATCCTCAAAGGCTGCCTCCGCGTCGTCGCCCTCCGATGGCCGCGGCAGCAGGGTCAGATCGAGCAATGCCGCGCGATCGGGCGAGCTGAACCAGGCGCCGTCGAAATGCGTACCGTCGATCAAGGTGGGCTTGTCGGGTAGCTCCTCCGCGCCGACGATGAGTACCTTCGTCGGATGCTCGCTGACAAACTGCATGACCTGGAACATGCTCGTGCCGAGCAGCGGATAGAGCAGGAGCGGCAGCACGGCGATCATGAACAGCGTCCGACGGTCGCGCAACTGGTCGCGCACCTCGCGGTGGAAGATCAGCTTGACGTTGGACCAGTTCATCGACGGTTGTCGTTCTGTTGGCTATCTAGGCGGCCCGGCGGCCGGTTTTGCTAAGCGTGAAAGGCTTTCGGTAAGGGCTCCATGCTCACGGTCGGCTCGTCGGTGGCGTGAATGCGTTCGTCGTGCCGGGTGATCAATTGGAAGAAGAGCTCTTCGAGGTCGCGTTGCTCGTGGCGGTCGCGCAGTTCGTCGAGCGTTCCCTCGGCCAGGATGCGGCCCCGGTGGATGACCGCCAGGCGGTCGCACAGCTTTTCCGCTTCTCGCATGATATGCGTCGAAAAGATCACGCACTTGCCCTGTTCGCGCAGCTCGGCCACCGTGTTGAGCAGCGCGCGGGCGACCAGCACGTCGAGGCCGGACGTGGCCTCATCGAAGATCAGCACCGGTGGATCGTGCACCAGTGCGCGCGCGATCGAGACCTTTTGCTTCATGCCGGTCGACATCTTCGCGCCCAGCAGATCGCGAATCTCGTTCATCTGGAGCCGGTCGAAGAGCCTTTCCATCCGCTCGCCGAGCAAGTCGTCGCTCAGGCCGTGCAAGCGGCCGAAATATTCGACGATCTCCCAGGCGGTCATGCGATCGTAGACGCCCGTATTGGCCGACATGAAGCCGATCTGCCGACGGACCTGCGAGGGTTGCGTCACCACGTCGAAACCGTTGACGGCGACCTTGCCCGAACTGGGGCGCAGCACCGTGCTGATGATGCGCAGGGCGGTGGTCTTTCCGGCGCCGTTCGGGCCGAGTAGACCGTAAATCTGGCCCGGAAACGCGGCGAAGCCGACGTCGTCGAGGGCCACCAGTCTGCCGCGCCGCAGGTCGGCGTAGTGTTTGGTCAATCCTTCGACGTGAATCATTGTGCGGGCAGGGTAGTGGCGGTCGATTGGCCGTAAGGGCGCGAGCGATAACCCAGCTTAGCTTATGCCTCCTTCGAGGCGAAAGCCTCGCACGTTGCAATCGTTACGACTGGTGCGTTGCGCCTGCGACGGCCGCTTCGGCCGCCCCGCCATCGGGCCGTTGGCCGGCGCGCGACATCTCTTCCCACAGACGTTGCAAAACCGGCAAGCAGTCGCGGCCGGGGCTGGTCCGAGCATAGACCAATTCCGAGTAGAGCCGGGCCAACTGGCGGACATCTGCGGCGAGTTGGGGGAAGCGGCGGCGCAACGCCTCCGCGAATTCCAGCGGCGTTTCTTCACGCCGCCGGGCAGCGCCCCGCTCGAAGGTCCAGGCCTCCAACGCATCGAAGGTATATCGCACGAGCTGATCGGGAGAGAGGTGCGAGACCTTGCCCGAATGAAACGGGTTGCGAAACGCGGAAAACGGATGTGGCGGCTCGAACGTCTCCGACTCGACCGCGTCGGTGCTATGCGCCCGACGGCGGCCGAAGAGCTCGCCCAACACGGCGAGCAATTCGGCCCAGAGTTTTCGGACGAAAGCGATCACTTGGCTGCGGTACATGATGAAGCCGACGATTGCCGCCACCGCCAAGACAGCCCACATCAACCAGCGAATCCAGTCCGCCAAAGCAAACTCCGGAAACTTGGGGAAAAGCGGCTTACGTGCGGGCGCCTGCGGGGTCTGTGCCGTTGACGGATTCTTGTTCGCTTGTCGGTCACCGGCATGTTCTTTCATGCCGCGCGACGGGTCGGCTTGGTTCTTTTGCGGATCATTAGGCTGCTGACGATCTTTTTGTTGATTGCTGCTTTGCTGTCCGCCGCTCTGTTGTTGCCCGCCGCTCTGTTGTTGCCCGCCGCTCTGTTGTTGCCCGCCGCTCTGTTGTTGCCCGCCGCTCTGTTGTTGCCCGCCGCTCTGTTGTTGCCCGCCGCTCTGTTGTTGCCCGCCGCTCTGTTGTTGCCC
>DASZTS010000140.1:0-179429 GCA_035547915.1 Pirellulales bacterium
GTACTCATTCGTGGGTCAACCGCGCCCGGCGGCTTCTGACACGCTGGGAAAAAAAGGCGGCCAACTATCTTGGCTTTTTGCATCTTCAACTTGCTCTCGTCACGTTGCGAGCAGCTAAGGTTCTCGGATAGGCTCTAAGGAGTTGCGACAAGAGTTGTTGTGGCGGGGACAACTCGATTTCCTCTATGCATTCCAGAATGAAAAGAAGATCTTTTCTGCGGCGGATCACCGATTCAAGCAGACAGTCGTGTTCGCTGCTAAGGGTGGCAACACGACGTTATTCCGAACCCGCTTGCGAATGGGGGTCGGTGATTCGCCCAATGCACATGAGATTCCTGCCGACATCCTAAGAAATGACCATCGAGCGATGGAATTTACGACGGATGAATTGCGGACCATCAGTCCTAAGACTCTGAGCGTTGTCGAATTAGGAAACCGACGAGACTTAGACATCTTTCGCACGATTTACCTCAACTCCTTCCGTATCGGCAAGGGCATGGACGGATGGAAGATTGATTATGCTCAAGAAGTCAATATGACCAGCGACTCGAAGCAATTTCCACCATTGGACAAATGGGAATTGAGAGACTTCAAACCGGACTTATTCGGACGATGGGTTGGGCCAGACGGTGCAATTGCGTTGCCATTGTACCAAGGTCGAGTAATCCACCATTTCGATTTTTGGGCAGGACGATACCTGCATGGTGCTGGACGCAATGTGCGTTGGGCCGATAACCCGCAAGACGAGAAATTAGTTCGTCCGCAGTATTTGATGTCCGCATTGGACTTTCGCCGTCACGTCGTCGATCAATCACGCTTGCGGGTCGCCATGCGTGATGTTGCACGATCAACAGATACTCGAACCTTGATTGCAGCCGCCGTTCCAGCGTTTCCGTGCAACCATAAAGTGCCGATTCTTTCGATTTCGGATAGCTCAGTCCAGAAAACTGTCTGCTTGGCAGCACTCCTTAGCTCACTCTTGTTTGATTTCGTGGTCCGAGTTCGACTCGGTGGAACCTCGCTGGTGTGGTCCATGCTTGCCGAATGCCCACTGCCACTGATCCAACTTGAACGCAAATCTGAAATTCGTCTTGTTCACAACTCGACGTGCCTCACCCTGCTCCACCGCCACTTCGCACCCGAATGGATGAAGCTCAAAGAACTCTATCCCGAGCTTGCTGACCGTGAATGGAAACACTGGTGGGCCGTGACCGAGGCCGACCGGCTTCGGCTGCGAGTCGAAATCGACGCCCTGAGCGCCGACTTGTACGGCCTAGAGCCGGACGATTTTGACTGGATTGTGCGGGACGACCCAAAAGACCCGAAGGGCTTCTATCGGGTGGACCGTCAGCTTCCGTTCCGTGAACGACTGACCGGCCTCGCCGCCGCTGCCTTCCGGGCACTCAAGGACGGGAAGTGGTCCGCCGATTCCGCCGCCAATCTCTCGAACGACGAATTCTTCGAGATCGTCGGCATCCCCGAAATGACCACCGGCCCCGACCCGCTCATTAAGAAGCGGGAAGGCTGCCATCGCTGGAAGCCTGAAGAGTTCGGCAAGGACGACCCTCGCTACGGCTGGACCTGGGACCACTGCTGGCAAGACGCCGTCGCCCTCCTTGGCAGCGAAGAAGCCGTGCGAAGGTACGTCGAGCAGATGGAAGAAAAGCCCACGGAAAAAGAAGCCCCCACAAACTACGATGGTCGAACTGATCTATTCGGCCAACCGTTGCCGCCGAAACAAGGGAAGTTGTTTCAATGACGAACTCCCGCACTCGCCCGATTTACTTCTTTGGCTGCGACATGGGCGGCTGGCACAACAAAGATAAAGCTGGCGGGGATGCCCTTGCAGTTTGCAAGTGGACAAGCAATGGTCTTGAACACGTCGAGGCGACTGCGGACGTGACTTTCTATCCGGTCAGTGGTGAAAGCGTGCTGAATCGGAAGTTGACCGACGCTCTGAAGGAGAATGCCAGTGTCATCGTCTGCGTCGATGCGGCGTTTTCCTGGCCAGAAGCGTTTCGCCGTCTGGTTGACGAAATACCGGAAGGGCAGCACCGCTTCACGTTCACGCTGACGGATGGGATCAGCAATCCGTACCTCTACCGGGAGACTGATCGGTTCATCAAGAAGCATGTGCTGAAGCGAAACCCGCTGACGGCAGTGGGCGACAAGTTCGGGAATAACTCGTCCAAGGCCCAGGCATTGGTGCGGTGGTTCATCGACAAGCTGCCTGATGCGTACCGACCTCCTTTCCATGCCTGGGAGCGTGATAGGGCTGGATCGAATCTGCATAGCATCATCGAAGTCTATCCCGCAGCCAGCATGAAATCGAAGAGGTTCAAGAAACTGCGATGGCCTCCTCACGTTCAGGACATGGACCAAATCGGAAGCTCGGACATTGCCGACGCCAAGCGATGTGCGATAACCGGCGTCTGCTATGCTCGTGAGATCGGAGTGCTTCCCGCCGGTGATGGCTGGCCGAGTGTCTATTGCCCAGACCACACTTTGGTCTCCGAGAAAGTTCGTGCAACCGCACGACAAGAGGGATGGATTTTTGCCCTCTATGACGGGTGAACGTCGAGACGTGCCACATGCCAACGCTCTTTCATGGAACTCGCCTTAACTTTGCCAGGCACATGGCAGGGACGGCCGCCGCAGGTCAAATCGACGTGACCCTCGGCGGTGGAGAATATGGTCGTGGCTTCTACACGCAGAAGTCGCAAGCCAATGCGTTGGCCTGGGCGATCAATCGGTTCAGCCCCGCCGCACACCCGTGTGTTCTCCAGCTTGATGTGCAGGACCCGCTCTACCTGGCTCTGAATATCAAGTTGCTGGACCTCAAAGACGCCAAGAAGCTGACCCAAAAACTACGAAAGACTGGCACTACGAAGACCTACTTACATGGAGGCGATGTCGTCGTTGGGCCGCTGAACCTGAATACCAAAAAGGAACAACAAAAGTTTGAGTCGAACAATGGCCAAGCCCTGCTGAACGGTCGTGACACGACCAGGAGGGTGATCTAATGGCGAAGAACTCGACACCCTACATGCACTTCCTGGTGCGATACGCCAACGGCAAACCGCTGGGGTGGATTGCTCCGGTCGAACAACCGGAAGACGGTCCCACCGGTGGTTCCTACGTCGTCCCTGTTGGCAGGAATGGCCGCTTCTCGAAGCTATATCAGGTGGACTTCACGAAGTACGCCGGTGGTGGTCAGCGAGGTCCGACCGAGACCACGGAAGCAATTGTGGAGCAAGCCGACGGTAAGTACCTGTTCGTGTTCCAGGTAGCGGGGCAGTCCATCGTGTTCCAAGAGAGGCCGGGCGACCCGGCGCTCACCAGGCTGAAGTACGTCGGGCAACTTACCCATCCTGATTTCGGCTCCACAATGGTCGAGCTTGAACCCGTCGCAGAGGACAGCCTCGATGAACTTTTCACGAAGACCGGCCATGTCCTCATCGGGTGCGATCCCTGGGAGAAGTACGGCGGAATCGAGAACGTGGAGCATGGTGGACCGCCGAGCCAACCGGTCGAATCCGGTGACAATCCTCCAATTCGCAAGGCACCGAAGTCGCACGCCACTGCTGCTCACGAGCATGCAACGAAGAAGGGACCAATCAACCCGGTCCAATTTGCGCACGGCGTCTGTGCCGAGTTCCTCCGGTACTTGTTCTCGGCATTTCCGTTGTCCGACCCCGAACTGGCCGACCAGGCCCGGAGGCTCCTGGAGCGTCCGTCGTCGCTCGATATCCCGCTTGTCAAGGGGCCGTTCATCTCGCTCTCCGAGTCGTTCGCCAAGGGGGAATCGGTTCAGAAGATGGCCAGCGGCGGCATCCTGCATCACATGATGCCGGGGCTGATCGGCTACCCAACAATGTACCTGCACCAGCAGCAGGTGTTCGACGCCGTGAAAACCGGCCAGCATGTCCTCGTCGCCACCGGAACCGGCTCGGGCAAGACGGAATCGTTCCTCTACCCAATCATCGACGATCTGCTTCGGCAGCGGGACGAAGGGAAGAACTCCGGCCTGACGGCAATCCTTGTCTACCCCATGAACGCTCTCGCCAACGACCAGTTGGACCGATTGAGAGACATGCTCGGCGGAACCGGAATCACCTTCGGCCAGTGGATCGGCACGACGCCCGAGAAAGAAACCGATGTCACGGTTGATCGGTTCAGCGGGTCATCCCGAAAGGCGTATCTCGCTGAGCGGAAGAAACGCCGGGAAGACGCCTCTAAAGAAGATCGGGCCGTGCAGCCGCTTGCCCCGCCCGAGGAATGCTGCTCGGAGGACGACATCGGCGCACGTCGGCCACGTATCCTGCTGACCAACTACCGGCAGTTGGAAGTCTTAACGACCCGGTTGCCAGATGTGACCCTTTTTGCCGAGGCGCCTCTCAAGTACCTCGTCTTCGACGAAGCCCACACCTACAGCGGTGCGAGCGGGGCCGAGGTCGCCTGCTTGATCCGTCGCCTGCGGGCACTCTCCGGCAAGACCGCCGACGAGATCATCTGCGTCGGTACGTCGGCCACGCTTGCAGATCCGACGAAGGAGGATGCCGACAACGAGGAGACGGCACGCCGATTTGCCAGCCGGTTCTTCGGGGTCGATGCGGGCAACGTGAGGCTGGTCGGCGAGTCGTATGTCGCTCGCCAGTGGCCCAACCGGCGATACAAGCCGGTAGCCCCGCTCGGCGATGGCATGGAGCGGCTCGCCACGGTGCTCGAAGCCGTGACCGAGCCGGTGAAGGTTCAAGAGATCAAGGCAGTTGTCGAAGAACTCACCGGCCAGATTTTCGATCCCGGCCCTGACTGGCAGGAATCACTGTTCGATCATCTCGTCACCAACGAGTACATCTACCAGACGACACAAATCCTCAAGCAGCCGAAATGGCTCAGCGCTGCGGCATGGCAAACCTCGCAGCGGTTGGCGATGGGGCGGCTGCCGGAAGGGGACCGGTCGAACGCCGAACTGCTGTGCTACCTAGTGCTGGGAGCCGCCGCCCGCAAGAGCGGCGACTCTTTGCTCAGGCCAAAGGTCCACTTCTTCCTACGTGGTTTGGACGAGGCCGTGGTCGCCCTTGACGGGAGCGACACCGACCCGAACATCCGGTTGTTCCTATCGCTGGCCGATGCCAAGGAGCAATTCGGCGGACGGCATGACGACGGGTTCTTCTCGGTATTGACATGCCGCAACTGCGGACAGCACTTCTTCGAGAAGTGGTTCGCCGAACTGGAGTTTGTCCGAGGCTCGAACAACCATGTGAGGGACTTTGACCACGGCAACGCCGCCCCGAACGACGACGGCAGTGACAACGCCTGGTGGGCTGCCTCACCCGCTCAAGCAGGGGCACGGATCGTGGCGACCAATCGCCTGTTGGAAGAAGCGGATGGTGGGACATCGGTCAAAGCGACCCGCTGGCCCAAAGCATGGTTCTGTCGCCAGTGCGGAGCCATGCACCGGTCGGCATCGAAACGCTGTCTGGCCGATGGTTGCGGCCATAAGGAGCCGCTGCTGCCGCTGATGGTCTTTGGGCCGAACCTGTCGTCGTGCCCGTCGTGCAGTTCGACTTCGTTCCGCATCGGGGGACGGGAGATCGAGCCCGCCCGCAAAGTTCAGGCGTCGACGGTCGCTGACGTTCATATTTTGGCGCAGGCGATGATTAACGCCGCCCCCGATGGACACAAAAAGCTCATCATCTTCGCCGACAGCCGACAGGACGCCGCCTTCCAAGCGGGCTGGATGCAGGACCACGCTCGCCGCATTCGGCTGAGGCACATGATGCACGCCATCATCGCTGGGAGTTCGGCACCGCTGGTCGTGGACGGGGTGACCGACAAGCTGATGGAGGTGTTCCGTAAGGACCAGAACCTCATCGAGGCACTACTACCGGAACTGACCGGGGAAGATGCACCGGCCATCTTCGGCCACAACAAGTGGGTGCCGATCCACAAGGCCCTGCGGTTCATGGTTCTGCGGGAGTTCACGACTGGCGTGCGCAGGACGGACTGCTTGGAGTCGATGGGCTTGGCCCGTGTGGTCTACGAAGGGCTGAACTCGCACAGCAACGGCGTGAAGGCGCTGGCCGAGACGTTGGGTCGGTCGCCGGAAGAGGTCGTCGAGGGGGTGGCGCTGATTCTCGACAACTGGCGGCGGAATCGAATCGTCTTTGACCAGGTGGATCAGATCTTCTCGAAGTACCACGCCAAGGATGATCCCTACATTCAAGCCGGGCTCTTGCCCCTTCGGGAGTTTCGGCCCGAGGGGCTGCTGCTCAATGCGGACAAGTCGAACGGATACGCTCGCAGCCTGATTGCCCAGAAGGGAGTCTCGGCGGTGCAGGCGCTTCTCAAGAAGTGGGCCAGCCAGCCGAACACGACCGACATTGATGCGGCAGCGGCGAAGTTGTGGGAACTGCTGATGGAAGAGACCAAACTGCTCGTCCGGGTGACGTTGCGGTCCCAGAAGGAAAAGCCGTTGGCGGGCGACGTGTGGCAGATCAATCTCGAACGTCTGGCCGTGGAGCGTTGCAACGTGCGGGAACGCTGCACGACGTGCCAACGGCTGGCAGTTCGACGGGCACCGAAGTCGATTTGCACCCGCCACAACTGTTCCGGCACCACGACAACCGAACAACCCGATCAAGAGAACTACGATGTCTGGCTGATGGGCCAGCCGTTCGTGATGGTCAGCGCCGAGGAGCACACGGCCCAAGTCCCCGGCGAGACTCGCAACCGCATCGAGAACGACTTCAAGTCGAAGCACGGTCGGACGAATTGCCTTGTCGCCACGCCGACTTTGGAGATGGGCGTGAACATTGGGGCGTTGGACATGGCCCTGATGCGGAATGTGCCCCCTCGGGCTGCCAACTACTGGCAACGTGCCGGGCGAGCGGGTCGTGAAGAGCGAATGGCCGTAGTCGTCACATATTGTCGCCGTTCGTCACACGACCGCTACTTCTTTGACGACCCGTTACGTCTCCTCGGGGGCGTCATCGAAGCCCCGACGTTCAACCTGCGAAACCCGTTGATGGTGGCGAAGCACATCCGCTCTGCCACTTTGTCGGAGTTGTTGTTGCGGTCTCGACAAGTTGGACCCGAACCTGAACGAATCAAGGATCTACTGAAGAAGCTTTTTCCCACGTTCATCCGCAGCTACCTGCTCGATGACGAGGATCACTTCCGAGACACACCAGCCAGCAGTGCCCCTTTGGGCCTGCTGCTGGACGAGTTAAAAGAGCCCCTCTCAGCTCGGCTCACCTCCCTGTTCGCCCAGCACTGGCCTGAAGAGGCGGCAGAATTGGCGAACCGAGAAAGCATCGAGCGGACGATCTCCGAGACTTCCGCTGACCTTGATGTCGTGCTCACCCGGCTTCACCGCCGTATGACATGGGCCAGATCGACCCGCTCGGAACTGCACAAGAAGAAAGATGCTGGGTTGATCGAGAAGGAAGAGGAACAACTACTTCGCCGCTGCGATGAGTTCATCAACGGCATCGTCAAGTGCGACCGGGCGACCTACACGCTCTCGGTCCTCGCCAACGAGGGATTTCTGCCCGGCTATGGTGTTTATGAAGGAGGCATCACGGCCGCCGCCCGGCGTGGCTTCACGAGGAGTTCTGGCCCTCGGTCGTTCGACCTTTCCCGAAGCAATGTCGTTGCCCTGCGTGAGTTCGTCCCCGGAAATCGGCTGTATGCCAACCGGGGCACGTTCTATGTCAGCCGCTATCACCTTGGGGCCGACGAACAGGCCCGTATCCGCACGCTCCACGTCAATGTCGAGAAGGGTTATGTCGCCGAGCATTCTGGAGAGGCGTCTTACGGTCAGACTGGAGGAGCGGCCATCGACACGCTTCCCCTAACGGATTTGGATCTCGCCCATGAAAGCCGGATCACGGAGGACGAGAGCCTTCGATTCTCGATGCCGGTGTCTATCCTCGGGCGTCTTCGCAAACGGAACCGAGGTGGCAACGCATTCAAGATCGGCGATCAAGAAGTCAGTCATCTGCGAGGTCAAGGGATCGAACTGGTGAACCTTGGCGAATCCGGTCGGACGAAGCAAGGCGAGCTTGGACATTGGATTTGCCCGGTGTGCGGTGGAGCGAAGACGCCCTATGCTGTGCCCGCCGAGATCACTCAGTTCCTCAAGATCCACAAGGAACGGTGTGGCCGAGATGTCGCCCGGCTCGCCCTCTCGGTGCAGGCCGAGGTAGATATGCTCCAGTTCCACTCGGTCGCCGATGAGGCCGAAGCGATCAACATCGGCGAGGGCCTGCGCACTGCGGCGACTCGGTTGCTAGATATGGGGCAGGATGACCTGCAACTGCTCATCGTTCAGAAGCCCGACGAGACACACGACCTGTTGATCTATGACCCGATGCCGGGCGGCTCGGGCCTTCTTGAGCAAATACTGGCCCGTTGGAAGGAAGTCATCATGGCGGCGAAGGAGCTTCTCGCCGGATGCACACAAGGCTGTGAAACCGCCTGCTATGCCTGCCTCAAAACCTTCCGCAATCAGTTTCACCACGAACTGTTGAACCGCCATAAGGCCCTTGAACTGATCGAGGCCCTGAACCACGAGCCAGGCGGCTACCGGGACATCACGCCGATTTTTGAGGAAGGACGGCTGGAAGGGGGCACTCCCTCGAACACGCCCGAGGCCCGGCTCCTACGGTTGCTGCACGAGCACCATTTCCCATCTGGGGAATGCCGAAAACGAGTGACCACCTCGATCGGCATCCCAACCGAGCCGGACTGGCTGCACGAGCCAACGAAAGTCGCCATCTATCTCGATGGCATGAGCCGAGGGCTTCACGGCGATCCAAAGACCGCCCAGCGGGACCAGATTATCCGCATGGCGTTGGAGAGCGATGATTACAAGGTCATCGTCGTCCAGAAGCGTGACCTCGACGACCCCCAAGCCGTGCGGCTGCACCTGCGGAACATCGCTCAGGCGATCGGGCGGGATGACCTGATGGAATCAGAATGAGCGCAAGATTGGCAACGGATTGAAGGTAAATGCGATGGCGTAGGTGACTTGATGGCGAAGGCAAAATGCAAGTTCGACGCAACGCCCTCTTTGCTGGGCTTCTTGTACCAGACTCGGTACGCCTTGTTGCTCGCCCTCCGTCGCAACGCCCCCGATGTCGTCGTGAGCATCGAATCGGTTGACGACATTTGCTTTGCGAAGGACGACGGGGCCGGGTCGCTTACACCGTTCGATGTGCGACAGTTAAAGCACCATCTTTCTCGGCAGGGTGGCCTTGGAAATCGTTCGTCTGATATTTGGAAGACACTCCGAGTCTGGGCCGACTCGATCATCTCGAAAAGGCTCGATCCTGCCCGGACCTTGCTCTTTCTGGTGACCACTTCCACCGCCACGACAAGTCATGCCGTCTTCAACCTATCGCCGAAATCTCCAAGTCGTGATCCCGAGAAGGCTCGGGCCGAGCTTGAGGCAGCCGGTAAAGCATCCACAGATAAAAACATTCAAACGGCGTTTCAAGCGTATGACAAGCTCTCGGAAAGACGCAAGAAGCAGCTTTTTGCGGCAATCCATCTACTTGATGGATCAAGCGACGTAGAGCAATTGCGGTCAGACATTGAATCCGAAGTACGCCTTCTTACCGACCCTCAGCATCGAACGACCTTCACCGATGCACTCGAAGGTTGGTGGTTTCGGTTGGTCATCTCGCATCTGATGACTCCCGCACATCCCGGAGTCCGCATTCGGCAAGTCGAAGTACAAGTCCGAGAACTCAGCGAACAGTTTCGCCGAGGAAACCTGCCTGACGAACTTGCGACCGCCATCGTCCCTGATGCAGAAAAGAAGGATGGCGACTCTCGTATGTTCGTTCAACAACTGCGTCTGATTGGGCTCACAGATCGGCGTATCGGAACTGCGCAAGAGGATCATTACAGGGCATACGAACAACGGTCTCGATGGCTTCGCAAGGATCTGTTGGGGATGAATGAAATCCCTCAACTCGAAAGCCGCCTGTGTGACGAATGGCAACGGCGATTCGACATCATGCTCGAAGGCGTCACGTCCGATTTGGGCGAAGAGTTTCTCCAGAGATCGGGGCAATCACTTTTCCAGTGGGTCGAACTCGACGCACCGCAGAACCCGACCCTATTCGTCCGACCGGAGTTTCGCTCGCCCTATATGACGAGGGGCTCGTTCCACATGCTCGCTGACAAGATGCGGGTTGGTTGGCACCCAGAGTACGAACGTCGGCTCAACATGAATGGCGAGGCTTGCGATGCTTCCTGATTGGGACTCCCGTCCGCAAGACATTGCTGCCTTGCTGAATCCTGCATTCGACGGGCTCTTGCTGCATCGGGCTGTTGCTGGCTACCAGCAGGAAGCCAGTATGGGAGCGCCCTTCCCGGTCATGTTCCTCTTTCTGCCGTTCATTCTTCACGAACCGACTCGCCAGCGCCTGCCCGCCAAAGTGACGACCCATCTTGCCACATGGTTGCAGGACGAAAGAGATGCTGTGCTTGGATTCGCCGACCGTACTGCCGACCTTGTGCCTTACACGCAGGAGGCAATTCTGTTTCTGACGAACCACGGACTGCTCGACTTCGATGGCGACGAACGGTGTGTTCTAGGCAAGGCAAGATTCAAGAATGGAGTCGGCAACCTCACCTCTTCAAGTGCCGAAGTAAAAGAGTGCCACAAAGCGGCCCTTGCGGTTGGGCGCTGGTTGGCATTGTCCGGCAATCCCACCACGCTGTACTCGCTGATGGGAATCAGGCCATGAGCTTTCAGCTTCTCAACATTGCCGTTTACAACGCCAAGGGCGACAGGCGTGAAATCGCCTTTCGAACAGGACAGGTCAATATCGTCACGGGTGGTTCACGAACAGGGAAGACGGCCCTGATCTACATCGTCGATTACTGTCTTGGGCGGACTGATTGTACCGTTCCGGCGGGAATCATCCGGGACACGGTGGCATGGTACGCCATCAGGATTCAGGGACAGAATTCCCAAGTGGTCATCGCCCGCCCGGCTCCCCCTGATGGCCAGCAGACCACAACGGATGCCTTCCTCGCCGTTGGGGGTGATCTCGCCCTGCCAAACCATTCCGAACTCAAGAAGAACACGACGACCGGGGCATTGCGACAATTCCTGACCGAAGTTGTCGGGATTACGCCGAATCGACACATTCCTCCGGTCAATCAGTCCCGACCGCCCCTATCGGCGAACGTCGGCCACACCTGCTTCTACTTGTTCCAGCCGCAGGACTACATTGCTCGTAGGAACATTCTGTTCTACCGACAGGATGAACCGCAAATACCTCAAGCGATCTCGGACACGCTTCCGTTCCTTCTGGGCGCTGTAGGGGATGACCGTTTTGAGAAACTCCAAGAACTTCGTAAGGTGCGACGAGATGTTCGCCTATTGGAGAAGCGGCTGGAAGAAGAGGAGCAACTGAAGGGCCACGACAATTCTCGTGCCATCGCACTGCTGGCGGAAGCACAACAAGTATCGCTCTTGCCGACAGGCCCGGCCTCCGAGGATTTCGGGGAACTGGTGGAACGCCTTCGCCAATGCCTCGGTTGGCAGCCGACAACGCCGACCTACGAAGGCGACTCGACACTCGCTGAACTGCAACTTCGGCGTGAACAGCTTCGTGACGAAGTGAGCGCCCTCGAACGAGAGATTGAAACCGCAAAAGCATTTGCCTTGCGACAGGAGGGCTTTTCGCAAGAAGTGATCGAGCAGCAGGTGCGGCTCAAATCCATCGGGCTGTACAAGGACAACGGTCAGGACAACCCGGTGTGTCCTCTGTGCAATCACGAACTCGCTGAGGATATTCCCAAGGCACAACTTATGCGAGGTTCCTTGAAGGACATCGACAAGCAGATGGAAGCCGTTGCGAGACAGCGGCCACGACTCGACGCATACATTTCAGAGCGGCAGGTGCGACTTGCAACTGTTCAGCAATCACTTGCTGAGAACCGCACTTCTATCGAAGCCATCGTCCAGCAGCAGGAAGTTTTGCAAGCACATCGCACCCAACAGGCGACACAGGCCAGAACCGTTGGGCGCATCAGTCTCTTTCTCGACAGTCTTCGTGAAACGACTGAGAGCGACAGCCAAGTCATTGCTTGGCTCGCAGCGGCTAGACAACGGGTTGAGGAGCTTGAACAAGAACTCGCCGATGAAGGCGTCGAAGATCGGCTCCAGTCCGCTTTGCGAATCATCGGCGATCAGATGTCCGTGTGGGCGCAGCACCTCAAGCTGGAATTCTCCGAGTGGCCGCTTGCCTTTGACATTGCCAAGCTGACAGTCGTCGCATTTCGTGATTCGGGCAAGGTTCGTTTGCTTGACATGGGGAGTGCTGAAAATTGGATGGGATACCACCTGGTGACCCACTTGGCCTTGCACAAGTGGTTCGTCGAGAAGGTTCGCCCAGTTCCGCACTTCTTGATGCTTGACCAGCCGACGCAGGTGTATTTCCCGAAAGATCCGCCCAAGGATGGGTCGTTCAAAGAACTCAAGGACGAGGATCGGCAGAAAGTTCATCGTCTTTTCAAGTTTATCTTTGACACGGTAAAGGCGCTGCACCCGCACTTTCAGGTCATCATCACCGATCACGCCGACCTTCAAGAATTGTGGTACCAACGGGCGATTGTCCAGCGGTGGTGGGGTAAGGACAAGTTTATTCCCGTGTCTTGGACAAAATGACGGCGGATCATGGCGAAGCAAGAATTTCTTCGACTTCCTGTTGTTTCTGCTGGTGCCGAGCACCTGGTGATGGGCTACCTGATGCGCAGGAACATCCTCGCCTACAAAGCTCCACCGAACAACGAGGGGTATGACTTGATCTGCATTCACCCCGACCCCCGGCACCGGCCTTCCAAGAACGAATTGCCTCAAGTGCGGGTCCAGGTGAAGAGCCGATATGCTACCGATTGCGACCGGGGATTTCCTGTCAAAGAAGCTAGCCTGGAAGCCTTCGACTTCCTGATCGTCGTCTTCTTGAACATCGGCACGTTCTTCGGTAACCACGATGGGACGGTCGGGGCCAGAGAGCCAGAGTTCTACACGCTGTCCCGATCCTTCATCCGAGAACACCATGATGCCACCTCATCATGGCAAAAAGTGAAGCTCCGAAAGCTCGAAGCCGAGATCAAACCATTCAAGAATGAGGCGGGATTCGAGTTGATCGCCAAGGCACTCGGCATCGCTCGACCACAGAAAATTCGCAGCCACGGTGCAGGCGAGACCTTCGCCGACAGCGCAGAATAAACTCGCAACGAGGACCAAAGGGCAATGCCGATCACAAAGCATGACAAACAGGCGCTCGACCAGATCTACAGCGACTGGTCTGCGAAGTATAAAGGCCGGGCGGAGGACTATTTTGCGTTCCTCTATCTCACGAAGAAGTTCAAGTGCGAGGTGGAAGACATCGCTAACGAAGTCTGCTTTGGAGGCTGCGACTATGGCATCGACGCTTACCGCATCGACCGGGCAGCCCGAAATCTCTACCTGTTTCAGTTCAAGTGGTCGGAAAACCACAACCTCTTCAAGGAGTCGATGGAGCGATTGGCGAAAGATGGCCTCGAAAGGGTTTTTGGCTCCCCTCTGGCCGACCCGAATCAAAATGAGATGCTCAACACCTTGCGAGCCGAACTCTACGAATGCAAGTCGCTGATTGACCGAGTGCTCATTCACTTCGTCTTCAAGGGCGATATTGAGGCAACCGAGAACAGCGAGGGCTTGGCGTACCGGCGTGAAAACCTTGAGAGCAAAATCCACCTTCTCCACTCATTCTTTGGCCGCACCGATGTCGAACTGGCCGTCGAATTCGTTTCTGATCGCCGCCAAGCTCCCGCAGTGAAGCCGGCAGAGTCGCATTCGATCTCTTTTACCGATAGTTCGTGCATCCGGTCCGATGATGGGAAGCGGGAGATGCACGTCGGCTTTCTGCCAATGATGGACCTCTACCGCATCTACCGCAGTCTAGGGCAACGCTTTCTCGACCGAAACATCCGGTCGGGCTTGTCGGCCGACAACCCACCGAACCGGAAGATTCGTGAAGCCCTGGCGGACATCGTGCTGAAGCAGAAAAGCCCACCGGACGTGTTTTCCTTCAACCACAACGGCGTCACCCTCGCCGCCGAACAGTTGCATTCGATAGATGGGCGAGCCGTCGTGAATGTGCCCCGTCTGCTCAATGGTGCGCAGACCATCACCAGCTTGGCCCAATTTCTCCAGGACAACGAGGGGCACCCCGGTCTGGCGAATGGAGCGCCAGCCCTGGAGTCGATCCGCTTGCTAGCAAAAATCGTGATCGACGATCCAAGCAGCGATTTTGTGACGCAGGTAACCATCTGCAACAATCGGCAGAACCCAGTCGAAGCGTGGAATCTGCGGGCGAACGACAGGATTCAGTGCGACCTGCACGACCGCCTCAAAGAACAGGTTGGCGTCTTTTATTCTCGCCAGGAGAACGCATTCCGAAACTATTCGGCGGACGAACTGGAGGAGATGGGCTACGACTCGTCAGTTCAACGTGACATGCGGATTCGACCGCTTGCCCAGACGCTCCTGGCCATCCAGGGGGAGATCGCTCGCATGTCAAAGCTCCCCGATGTCTTTGAAAACCAGAAGCAATACGAAGACACTTTTCGGGATGCCTATTTGCACTGCGATGCTCGCAAAATCGTGCTGGCGTACAAGGTCGGTTTGGTCCTGAAAGACCCAATCCAAAGGCTCGAAGAGGTAGCGACCCAGAAAATCCGATATGCCCTACCAAAGGCTCGCAATCTGACTTGGGCGTTGATCATCCAGGCGCTGCTCAACGACCCTAAGCTCGCCGACCTACTCGACGAATACGGCACCGGGCTCAAGAAAGAGAATGCCTTCCGTGAGCATCTGCGGCGCCTGGCCTCGTCTCGCTTGTTGCCAATTCTGAAAGAGGTTCTCGCCAAGCCAGAACATGTCGAGCGAATGGCTAACGAAAAGTATGACTTCCTCCGCACAAAAGAGGTTTTCAATCAATGCAAAGACGTGGCCTATGACAAGTTCGGATGGACCAAAAAGTCGCTTTAGTGTGCAAAGAACATGCAATTCCTCGAAACAATTGAAGGCCGGACTGGTGAGGAATTAACCTCGGCTGTGCTGAAGTTCCTGCTCGTGAATTCGGCCACCATGCGGGAGCACTTTGTGCGCCGCCTACAGCACCAGCTTCCTGCATCAAAGACCCCGACATTCCGTGACGGGATCATTTGTCAAAACGAGGTTGCGGTCACGGGCGACGATGGTGCAGGCCGCATTGATCTTGTGATCCGAGAAGAAGCGGGAATGGTCCTCGGGCTTGAAAACAAGTTCTGGGCTAATTTCACCCCAAATCAACCCAAGAAGTATTGGGGAGACCTGGTACGGCTGGCACGGAACGACGAGGCATCATGTCGGCTCGTGATCTTGGTCCCGGCACGACGCCACGACGAGATTAAGGATCATTTGAAAGCTCAGGGAATTGAGCAGAAGTGCTGCATTCTGTTTTGGGACGATCTTCGCCACGACTTTGCCGACGTGGCACAACGGGAGCGAACAGAAGTCGCTGCTGCCGCCCTGTTTCTTGACGAATATGTACAGCGTCAGGTGCTCACGATCCAAATCGACATCCGCCGCCACCAGCTTCTTGGACCAGACATCCAGCTTCCCAATGACTTCCACTACGACTTCCTTTATCGCTTGAAGACGTGCCTACCAAATCCCGAAGCTATTCGGCCAGCACGATCTTGGATCGGAGTCCACTTCAGCGTCGTACCGTCGACTGACGTGGCGACCTACCCGAAACAGTGGTTCGGCTTCTTAAGACCAGAGGGAAGTGCCAGCGTTGTGATGGGCATTCATACCGGAATCAAGCAATTCACAGTGCCTGTATTGGCTTGGGCACGAAACGGTGCCGGGTGGTCCACCGCAGCATTCGTCGAGGTCGACTATGACGAGTCGGTGAAGACAACATTAGATTGGAAGGACCGCTTGGCCGAAATCCTTCGGCCCTTAGAAGAGGCGGTTCGAGGTCACCCAGGCGGATCAGGCTGAAAGTGCGTTCCTCGAAATAGCGGATTTCAAGAACACGAGTTCGGGGGTTCAGAAGCAAGTTGGTCCATCCGACTTTGGGACTCTGGCAACCTGTCTCCCGTGCACGACCACGGCAAACGCCCTACATAAAATGCCCCCTGTCCGCCCCATCCGTGAAGCCGTTCAAATTCACCAGGGCTGCGCCCACAAGCTCCAGGCGGTCGAGGTCGGCGACCACTTCAGGGCGATCCTCGGTTGCCTGCTCGGTGAAGATTGGACCACGCCCCGCCTCGTCGAAATTGTCATCACGCCGGACGGTCATCTGCTCGGCCGTTGTGAGGGCGAGGCGTCGTTCAAGGCATTCCCGGGTGCCTCCGAAGACCTCATCAAAAACATCCACGGCGTTGCGCCAGTCGCCGAACTCGACGGCGACGAGATCGGTTACCTGGTGGCCAAGGTGGCGGAGATCAAGAGGCGGGGGTAGAGGGCATGAATTCAACTTGGATGGATTTTCACGAGAAATACGGCTTGTTGAGGGCCATGTAGGCCGGCAAGAGAGTCGGCACACAGCCGACTTACAGCCGGAACGATAAGGAGGCAGCATGCCTAATGTCGCTGGTACGTTGAACTTCTCCGCTGATCGACCGATTTCCGATCTGAGCGGTGATTTGCTCGGCAGGGGACCATTCGCTGTCGCCCTTGCCAACGCAATTACGGCGTGGAAAGGAAACGATAGCCTCGTTTTGGGGATCTACGGCCCTTGGGGCAGCGGCAAGTCGTCGGTCAAGAACATGGTCATCTCCCTCCTAAAGCATCAGGAGGCGGCTCCGAGCATCATCGAATTCAATCCTTGGGAGTGGTCGGGCGATAACCGTCTCCTCGAAGTGTTCTTCGAGGAGGTCGAAACCGCAATTCGCAAAGGCATACCTCCAACTGATGCTGACGACTTGGGAAAACAATGGAAGCGATATGCTGCACGCTTGGCGTTGGGCAGCACGGCATTAGAGCATTTGAAAACCGCCGCTGAGTTCTCCGGCGTTCCGTGGGCACCGCTAGTTCTTGGGGCGCTTTCAAAGCTGGCCAAAAACACCAGTGAGGTGAGCAAACAAGCTGCCGAAGCGCACGAGGCTGCGTCAGAGAACGAGTCGCTTGGTGAGCTAAAATCTTCGCTCCGTTCAAGTTTGGCAGGTTTGCGGTCCCCGGTGCTTGTCGTCATTGACGACATTGATCGCCTACCCGCCCAGGAGATTAAGACGCTATTTCGGCTGGTCAAGATCAACGCCGATTTTCCGAATATGATCTATTTGCTGCTTTTTGATCGCACAATTGTCGCTAAGGCGCTCGACGACGCCAGCAGCGATACGGGGCGCAACTATATGGAAAAGATCATTCAAGCAGGCTTTGACCTTCCACACATTCAGCAAGAAGCGATTCAACAATCGCTTACGGCCGCTCTTGAGGAGTTGTTTGGCGGTGCAATAACTAAGCGCACTTATAATGAAGACCGTTGGCACACTTTATACTTAAATGGCCTTCAACATTATTGTTCGTCATTGAGAAAGGTGCGTCGGTTTATATCGAGCTTGTCATTTCAACTTGGACTGTATTTGCATGAAGGTGCTCTTGAAGTAAACGCCATTGATCTCGTCGGATTGGAGGCGATTCGTGTGTTTGAACCGTCGCTCTATGATACTTTATGCCGTTCGCCAGAGACGATTTTTGGCGATGTCTCCTTGTTGATGACGGGCAACGAAGGGAAGGAGGAAAGAGTGAAACGGGCCGAGCGCTTGCTTTTATCCGCACACGAAAAGAGCCGTGCCGCAGCAAAGGGTGTTCTGGTTGCGTTATTCCCGCAACTTGATTGGTTGTTTCGGGGATATGGTTATGGACAAGGTTTCGAGGCTGGCTGGTTGCATGACCTGCGCATCTGCCACCAGGAGATCTTTGAGCGGTATTTCATCATGCGCATGCCCCACGGAACCATCTCCCAATCACTCGTAGATGAAGTGCTGGCGCTATCGCACGACCGGGACAGTTTGCGCAAAACACTGCTCGCCCTTGCTGAGCAAGGAAAGCTTGTTGATTTGCTGCGGCGGCTAGATGGTGGCGGATACCTGCCGGAGAAAGCGCATGCAGAACCGTTCACGGTTGCGCTGTGCGATGTCGGTGACGAGTTGCCGACGGACATTGGCGGCTTTTTTAACCTAAGCTCAGAACTATTTGCTTGTCACCTCATTTATCATTGTCTTATGCAAGAGACTGATAAGTCGCAAAGAGGCAAGATGCTCTTGCATGCTTTTGATATCACGGATGGAACATGGCTGCCCGTTCGCCTCGTGTCACTCGTTGAACCAAAACCTAATGATAATCTTAGCGTCGATATTCGATTGCTTGACGACGCCGCATTTGAAGAGGCGAAAAATCGCTGCCTGAACAAGATAAAGCGGCTGTCCGAAAACGATGGCTTACTTGGCCCGAGGTTGAAGTTTTATTTGTGGCAGTGGTTGCGGTGGGGAGGTGGTGGTGAGCTTCGATCCTGGGTAGCTAAGGTTGCTGGCACACTGCCTGGGGCGTTACAGATTCTGGACGTATTTGTCCGACAGGGTGACCGTCCGGCAGTACGTGGCAGCGATTTACACTTTGAACTTAATGTGACTGATCTGGCTGTGTTTGTGGATGTTGAAGCGCTCAAATCCATACTTGCTCCGATCCTCGGAGAAGCGATTCCTGCCGAACTAGAGGAATTGGCTCAAGCGCACGCCCTAACGATCCAAGCAGCGAAAGCAGCCCTTATTCCAGGAAACGATCGTGGGTCGGCGAAGATGGAGAAAGACCATGATAACGCTTGATTGTTGACGGTATTTCTACGCATGAAGATGCCCAATGACAGCGACAAACCTCTCACGCCCGCCGAGGCCCGGCAAAAGCTCCAGCAGGGCCTCGAAGACCACCTGGCCGGCAAAGGTCCTCGCACGATCTCTTTCCGCCTCAAGCGGACGAAGGGGGCGGGGCACCTCTGCCCGCTCAAGCTCACCCAGCAGCAAAGGGAAACGCTGCTCCAATTCACCGAATTGAGCGGCAACCTGAAGAAGAAGGTGCAAGCAGCCGGGGAGGGGACGCAGGTCGTCCCCGTCACCTGGAACGAACTTAGCAAGCTTAATGACGTGATCGGCGGAGCCGCACACTATGCACGCAGCCCGCACAAAAAACGGCTGTTGTCAGTCATGAATAAGGTCGTCAAGTTCTTCGAGGAAGAACATGCCGAAGTCTTTCGACCGGAAGCCGTGAAGCCACGCAAACGACGGCCGGCGAAAACCGACCGCCTGTTTCAGTTCAAGATCACGCTCCTCGACATCAAGCCGGCAATCTGGCGACGGATTCAGATTCCCGACTGCACCCTGCCCGACCTGCACGAGTTCATCCAGGCTGCCTTCGGGTGGTGGAACTACCACCTGCATCTCTTCGAGATCGTCGGCACGACGTACATGGAACCAGACCCGGACGGCGATGACTGGGGCATGGAGTTCGAGGACGAGAGGGGCGTGCTCTTGAGCAAGCTCCTCCCGAAGTCGGCCAAGCGAGTCCGCTGGATCTACGAATACGACTTCGGCGACAGTTGGCGGCACGAGGTCTTGTTCGAGGGCTTTCCGCCGGCCGACCCCAAGGCAAAATATCCGTTGTGCCTCGAAGGCGCACGGGCCTGCCCGCCGGAGGATTGTGGCGGGTGGCCAGGCTACGTCAATTATCTGGAAGCCATTGCTGATCCCAAGCATCCAGAACACCGGGACATGCTCAGGTGGCGAGGGCCGTTTGACCCCGACGCCTTCGATGCGAAGAAAGCCACGAGGGAGATGAGGAAGGTGAAGTGAGCCATGCCGAGACAGGGCCTTCTTCTTTGAAAATGGGAGATCAGTTATGGGTGACCGCATCGTCGTTTTCGCAAACAAGTGGTGGGAGGCAGTTCCACTGGTTGGTGTCTTTACGAACCAACAAGCCTGTCCCACGGATTTATCCGAGGTTTCCCGACCCGTCGCTTCCGGTGCGTCAGCGATCACTCCTCGGCTATTTTTCCGGTGCCGTGAGTTTGATCTGGAGACGTGGTGTGTCCAAGACCTGATGAATCCCGACGAGAACCCTTCTCTCACTTGGGAGAAAGCAAGAGTGTTGCCACGAGCAATTGATGCCGGCAAGAAGCCACGACTAGTCGTTAGCCTGGGAAGTGCAGCGTGTCCGAATGGAGATGACCAGAACGGAAACGTGGTGGTCGGCAGCAGTGTCTTTATCCACGATCCAATTCCCGCCTCCGTGAAGCACTGGAAGCCGCCCTCGCCTGACAAGATCGTTCCATCGGATGCGGCCAAATCGCTGGATGCAATACCCAGGAAGTTTGTCGGCGAAGCGACCAAGCGATTGCTCTCTCCGCCAAACAAGCCAGCACAATCGCCTGAAATAATGATCGGAAATAACCTGGTCTCAGTGGGCGATGTAAACGTGACGGACCCGGCGCTTTATGCCAAAGCCGACAAGGAGACTCTGGAGGCATTTGCGGCAGCGGCCGGATCAATGCGGCCAGGCTCAATGGAAACAACGCACGGGATGATCCGAATGGTAGCAGACGCCCCGTTTCTATACGTTTCCGGGTTTGCGAATGCAGTCGGCAAATACGCCCAAGAAGTAATGGCTAATGAATATGCTCAGAACTTCGTGGCGGCGCACAATGCGGCCATTGTGTTGGCGTGGCTACTTCCTGAAGTCGTCCAGCAACTTTGAGTTCGCCATCAATGTCGAGGCTATCGACGACAAAATGCCGACTCGGAAGTTCCCCAAGGTGACGAAACGAGTCGGGAAGAATTCACCACAGTATGAGAAGGAGTGAGTTGTGCGTGACGAATTCCCCACCAAAACCAAGGAACTCCTGGCTCGCCGGGTCGGATTCCGCTGCTCCAACCCAAAGTGCCGGAAGGCGACCAGTGGCCCTGACTCGACCGGCACAAAAGCCGTCAGTATCGGGGTTGCTGCGCACATTGCTGCGGCCTCCAAGGGTGGACCACGATTCGACGCCGCTTCGACGCAAGATGAGCGAATGGCGGCGACGAACGGCATCTGGCTCTGCCAGTCATGCGCCAAGCTGTTTTTGTCTCGATTAGTTCACCGGCCTCGTTGAAGATGCCGATGTGCCCCTCACCGGCCAGCCAGACGGCTTGAAGACCGCCCTGGCAGAACCGCCGGCCCACGACGTAGCCGTCGTCGAGGAGAGTCTTCTCCGAGCAGTGGCCGTCGGCGAGGCCCATCGCCTCGAACGCTTCGAGGACTTTTCGTCTGACGACCGAAAGCGAGGGATCGGGCTGCTGTATGTAGCGGCTCCTCGGAAACCAGTTCATCGGTTCGTCCTCGAAACGGCCTTCAAGTGTGCAAGCAATCAGACGCACAGCCGTCGCATTTTGCCCAGCCTTTCCCTGCTGACGACGGCTACGGAAGAACTCAAGCAGCTTTGCCGATCCTCATTCCAGATTTCCCGGCTTTGAATGGAGGAGCGCCGATGAAGGACACAACGAACGGTCACGAAACGAACGCCGGCTGCCTTTTCGGACACGAAGAGGTTGGCCGGCTCAGCGCCGAGCAGATCGAGAACGTCAAAAAGTTCATCGAGCAAGCCGGTGGCGTGGAGAACGCACGTCGAGCAATCGAGGCCCTGGAGAAGCTTCGGCCGGCGGCGTGAAGATCAAACTGTTGCATGGTTTCATTCGTGTTCCGCCGACAGCCAACCCAAGCCGGAGCATGCAGAGCAAATAATCTTCGGCAGCGGCGGCCGGAGCCATCCTGTGCCATTGCACGTTTCGCAGTCGTAGCCGTCATGTGGGCGGACTGGGAGCCAAATTGCAAGGTCAGGGCAATTTTGCGCTGCGCAGACAATGACGGTCAATTTGTGGGGGCCGTCATCCACTGCTGTTACTACATTGTTGTGCGTCTCCCAACCAGAACCTCTCCAGTTGCTTTCAAGTAGTAGCACGCTGCTGGGCCACCGTGAATGAAAAGTGCATTACTGCCGAGTCAAAGTTCGCTGCATTTGTCCTTCTGCCGTCGTCGATCCATCTCTCGACCAGTTTTCGTAGGTTCAGGGGCATGACCCCCAGTGACAACGGCATGTTGGTGCTGCTTATCCCGTGAGTCGGAGTCCGATGGGATGGAATCCCGTTCGGGTTTGGCCAATCTCGCCGTAAAGGCGCAACAAAAAGAGGAGGGACGAGCCTCCTCTCATTTTGCAGCAACCTGGTTTGTCGAGCAACGAGGTCGAGCTAGCTCAACTTCGCCAGTGCATCCACGGCCGTCTTCGCCGCCTCAACGGACCCCAGTTGGGCCACCAACTTCTTCGCTGCCAGCAACGAATCGAGCGAGAGCAAATCGGAGGTGGAAACGACCGCATGACTGGGTGCCGCACCAGCCGGTTTGCGGCCACGACCCCTTCGTCGCATGCCCATCGCTCGGAGTGTCGTGCTGACCTGCGCCGATGAAACCTGGACGCCCTCGGCCGCTAAGGTGGCGATCACGTCACGAGGACGCACTGGCTTTTTCATGCTCTGGGCGGCCCGCCGGATTTTTTCGGCCTTGCTCGCCTCAGCGGCCCCATTCGACGCCACATGGGTAGCAGAAGCTTTCGACGGCGCCGACTTCTTTGCGCCCTTGCTTTTGATCTTGGCGATCAACGAAAGAGAGACGCCGATCCCGGCTCGTTTGAGGCCCGTGAGGACTTCGGTCGCCGTTGCATTGGGGTGAGCCGCCACATACTCCCTCACCGCATCAGACTTATTCACTTCGGCCGCAGCTTTTTTTGCCATTGTTAAATACCGTGTTTTGGTTGTCTCACCCGCTTAATACCGTAGGATACGGCATGCTACGTTGATGTTCAATGACGACGAATTGTGATGATTGACGATCCACGCCTTATTCCGCCACTCTTGCATGACGCCCGATTGACCGAGTTCGCCTGGGATTGCAACCTCAGAACCCTACACACCCTTCTTCAATGCTTGCGGCGCAATGTCGATGGTACCCCAATCGAAGACCCGACCGTTGAACTGAAGCTGGGTGGCGTCAGCCATATCCGTGCCCATTACTCGCCAGCAGATTTCAGCGTGAGACCGTCTGAGTTCGACTTGGAAAGGCGAATTCAGATCGGCGACCTAGAAGACTGGCCGCATGGTGAATGCGAAGCATCTCTTGCGGTGAACTCTCTTCACTCCGAGTTTGACCTTGAAACATCGTGCGTTCAGGAGACGTTGTTCGGCGAGCAGGAAGACAACGAATCGCCGCTGCGGGTCCACATCTGCCTCAACCCGTACAACTACGGTCCCAAGGCGGCCAGGGATAGTCTGTTCATCGCCTGTGATTCGATAGAAGCGTTCGCTCAAGGTGTCCCTCTCGACATCGAGCTATGGCAACGTCAATTCGACGCATGGTGGCAAGGGTGGCAGGATCACTGGGCGGAGAAAACGGACGAGGATTCCGCAGACGGCGAAACGGCAATCGAAGACACGTTTATTCCAGGGCGGCCGGCCGATCCGCCGGACTTGTCCTATCAACCACCATCCGCTCCACCGTTTCAGATCGCACCGACCACCGCTCCCCAGGAATTGCTGAAACCGATTGAAAAGTTCCACAACAGCCTGCGCCAGCGGGATTGGGCGATGTTGGCGGCAGCCTACCCATTCTTTGACGAAACGCCGGAGGAGCGAGCGGCCAGGTTGCGGGAAAGGTTGGTCGGCGATGAGTTCGGTCGATGGCTCTACGTCCGTCGTGTCGATCGTTGGTGGTGCGAGGGAAACCGAGCTTGCGTGGTCGTGCGGGGCATCGAGCACACGAGAACTGATGAAGACCCGGCGGGAACGAATGAGGAGACGGTGGTGACCTATGATCTCCGCAAATATCGACACACTTGGGTCATAGCCACCTGGTCGCAAGGCTGGCCCCGCTTTGGCTCGGCTGAGAAACTCGACGAACCTCAACCCTGGCGAGATGGCTGGAACTTGGCCCAGTAGTACAGGTGGCCAGGGGGCAGTCCCGGTCTCACGTCGTTGCCACGACCTCCTTGCACCTTGGATAATTCGGGCAGCCGAAGAACGCCTGCCCCACGTTCACTCCTTATTTCGCCACTCGTTGTAGCATTGGGACGCCGCACTTCGGGCAGATCGGAGCGGCAGTTGGCTGAGAGATAGGCGGGAGACCTGAAGGCATACCGGCAACCAGGTGCGGTTCGATCAGCGCCAATACAGATGCCGGACTGTAGGCCGTCTGCGCAGGCACTCGGACTAGCGGCAGTCCCGCCACCTTGAACACCTGATCGACGAACTCATCTCGCTCTTGTCGATCACGACGAGCGTGGCTGGAATCGTCGAGTTCCACGGCGCATCTTGGCGTCATGGTCGCTGGGTCACACAGCAGAAAATCGACGTGCTTGCGGTCAATCCTGCTCCGGTAGTGTTGGTTCTCGTTGGGCCGGACCACGAAGAAGATGTCTGCCAAATTGACCTTGGGGCACACGGATGCCCGGCTACCAACGGCACCCACCAATACCCGGTGAAACGAAAGCTCGGCCGCCGAGAGAAAATCGTCACGCTGCCGGTAGGGCAACTCGCCAGAGGCTTCGGATGGATGCCCCAGCTTGATGCCAAAGAAGCCAAGAATCGCTGCGAGGCAGCCCCGCGGAGTGTTGGTCATTGGTGGCTCGTCTCTGCTATTGGTTGGTGCGATTCTACCGGCGAGCCGTGGAGGTCGGTAGAATGTCTTCGCTGTAAAGGCCGGCAGCAATAGACTTGTTCTGGGATTCGGAGGGAGCAATATGGCCCGGTTATTCGTCAGCCATGCCGCCAAGGATGAGGCTCTCGTAGAAGAGTTCGTGGAACTGCTCCAGGTTGGCGTCGGCATTCATCCAGACGACGTGTTCTGCTCGTCGTTGCCGGGAATGGGAATCCCGACCGGCAAGGATTTCGTCGAGCACATCAAGTCCAAGTTGCAAAGCCCCGAACTCGTATTGCTCGTTCTCTCTCCTGCTTTTTTCGAGAGCCAGTTTTGCCACAACGAGGTCGGCGCAAGCTGGGCGCTGTCGTTGCCGGTTTATCCGATCCTCGTCCCACCCATCAGCTACAGCGATGTTCGTGGCGTCCTGGCCGGCAAGCAGGCCGCCAAACTTGATGATAAAGAAAAGCTGAACGATCTCAGGGATGACCTGAGCGAATTGCTGAAGATCACACCCCTGCGCACGAGTCACTGGGAGCGAAAGCGAGACCGGTTTCTGGCGAAGCTTCCGAACCTCCTTTCAGGTGCCGCAGGGAAGACGCAAGCCGCAGAGGCCAGAAGTTCCTCTGCAATCTCTGGTTTAGTCACTTCAAGCGACCATTGGTTGAAGCTCGACGAACGTTTTTACGAGGCTCACAAGGTTCATCGGCCATCGAAGCAAACGATCTCGTTGGAGATTCATTCGAGATCGGCGGAGGAGGAAGCGGCGCTGGAATTGCTTCGCCCGCCGCACCACGGACGAGGTAAGGTAGTTGGCTTTGCGTATCAGAACGATGGCGGCCAAGTCCGCATCGACACCCTTTCTTCGACCTCCCAAGGTGGTCGCAACCTGTGGGTGGCCGAGTTGAGTATGGTCGAGGAACAATCGAGCCAAGCTTTCATGGACATGAGCGTGCAAGGACATTCTGCGGATGAGATAGCTGAGCTACGGGCCGGACGCCTCTTGGTGAACAAGCCGCCTCCGCCAAAGAGTTCTCGGCGATCTGCTGGCCACGATACGCTGGTTGAATCTGCAATTTGCGGTTGGAACGACGCCGCCGTGCAAGCGGACGAGTGCGTCGTGGCTTCGATCATGCGGAAGTTTGAAAAGACGCCCGAACTTGCATTGCGATTTGGCCGCCTGGAAGCGGTCTACCGCCTCAAGGCAACCGGGACGGTTCAAAGCATTCTCGAACTCGCCCTTGGTCCGATCACCGGAAAAAAACTTCACGTTAAGTTTCGTGGCCAGCGACCGAGACGGGGAGGCAATGTTGAGCCAGAAGTCATCACGATTGATGACGATTGCGATTTAGGCTGATGTCTCATTGGACTTTTGACACGTTCGAGGCCGAGCATGGCTGTTGATCCTCAATTGTGGCTTTCTCGTGAGGAGCTAGTATTCTTCCGGATGAGGCAGTTCCATCAGGAGCGGGTGAAAGCATTTGCCGCCGAAAAGCGACTGGGTGAAGAGCCGAACGGTGTCCTGATGCTTCACTTGATCCCACAGGAGACGGTTGAACGAAGAATCCAACTGCCCGCCGCCGACTTGAACAAGCACGCCGCCACGCTTCCTGGCCTCGGTGGCAGCTCCCTTGCCTGCTGTTTCAACGTCGATGGACTCTGTTTCTACCAGGAAAGAAAACCAGCTAAGTCGTATTCGCAACTATTCAGAGACGGCCGGATTGAAGCGGCCTGCGCCGACATATATTTCCGGCAATACGATGTGTCTGTCGTTCGTGATGCACAATGTGAGCGAGCGTTTTTCGACTTCATTCCCTCGTATCTGAAGTTGTGCCAGGCGCTCGCACTCAATGTGCCGATTTGGGCCTTCGTTGCTTTAGTGGGATGCGACGGCGCACGCTTTCGGACGAATCCACATTTCCCTGATTTCAGCCCAGGCGGTGTTGACCGGTCTATTGCATTTTTGCCCGAACTGAAGATCGAGGGCTTCGACATTGAGCCACAAACATCCCTCCGTCCCCTGTGCGACTTTCTTTGGCAAGCCGGTGGAATAGAGCGGTCGTTGAACTTCGACGCCGAAGGGAAGTGGCGAGGGAGAGGGTAGGGCCGCACTCGGCGGCCACCATCGAGCGCACTCATACCGAACTCGAAGCCGAGCGGTCCACAGAGAGCTTTGCAAGAAAGAAGAAAGCTGCTGGTCGTCGTCGAGAGAAGGCCCAAGCGCATTGATGTCGAGGATTTTCATGGGGCCGCCGTGGCGTTCCTGGCCGTCCACTCCAAACATGCCGATCTCGCCGACCGGCTGGCCCGTACCGTCACCGACCATGCGACGCCGGTTGGTAGCGGGAGTGTCGCAAGAACGAAACGAATCCCCGTCGAGCAGCGAGCCGAGGCGGCCGTGATCGCCTGGATGCGCCACCGGGCAACCGGGTACGATGGGATGGTGATTCCACGAGTCAAAGGAAAACGTCGAGAGGTCCGGCGGCTACTGGCTCAGAGGTCGAAGGAGTTGCTGGAGCGGTATCGACGGGGAGAACCGGCGTGGGAGGGATGTCCGTTGAAAAAGGCACCAGCTAACTGAATCAGTTTCGTCCGGCCCCCAACATCACAGGAGTTCGGGGGGACGGTAGTGACCTATCGGCGCTTTGTTACTGCCACAACGGCAATCTGTTTTTGCGTCCGAAAGTCGGTTCCTCAATGGACTTCGGCGACCCGCCCGATTCAACTCTGACATTTTTCGGTCAGAGTCCTTGACCTGAAATCTATACTCATCGGGCAAGCGGGTAACGGTTGAAAGGGCGGTCGCTCTCCGCCTTCTTGGCGAGCCGCAGTTTCGTAACACGGAGGTTAACAATCATGGAACTCAGCATACATTCCCCCGCCACGGACTCACAACCAGCGTCATATCAGCTATCGACCTACCTCATGCGACACTGCCCCCGAGGGGTCCAAGATCGTTCGTGGCTGGCCGAAATCGTCGGAACACATCCCCGATACCGGCTGGAGCGCCGGTTCATCAAGTCGCAAAAGCATCAGTCACGCTCCACACATGACGGAACGCAGATATTTGCGCCGCTCTACTCTGGCAAGGTCTACCAGTATGCGGCCATTGCGGAGAATGGTAGCTCGGGCTACCAGTACCAAAAGGGCAATCATTTATCTGGGTACTTCATCATTTCCGCAGCAGGCGAGATGGACGAAATAACCGCAGACGATGCAATATCGCACGCAGCAACCCTAACACCCAAAGCACAAAGCGTCTAAAGCTTGTAGCCGGACCATTGCGTTCCATTCACACCCTTCGTCACTTTCTGATGGTTGAAGCCGGTGCTGAGACGAACCGCCGGGCAAGGGCGTCGTCTCGGCCGACGTGCCACACTGGATCGACGCCCGCTGGCAGTGGTTCTGCTTTGACGAAGATTTGTTTCGGCGCTGCCTGGAAATAAAGTCCAAGTGCTGGGCACAGCCACCCTTCCATCTGCTGGCCGGCGACCACGCCCCGATACCAATTGCCCCAAAGCTGCGAAGCACTACCGTTCTCGCCCGGCACGACCTGTGCATCGTCGCTTCGCAGCCAGGTCAACTCTGTGTCGAATCCTTCAAAGGGTTCGTCGCAAAAGTGCAAGGTGAAGCCTCGGGCCGCATTCCGAATGCCTTTCTCCTCGACGAGACATGAGATCATTTCCGACATGCCAAGGACAAAGGCTTCTTCCTTCAGACCGGTGCGCTCGTCGTCGAAGACCCAGGTCTCGCCGATGAGATAAGGATAGATCGTCAGGGTGTTCATAGAAACCTCAAGGTTTACTCCGAGTTGGCCGAACTGCTTTCGACGACAGGCATGGGGCGGCCCCCGACACGACCTGGTTGCGAAGATGTGCGGCTCCGAACCACGTCAGCATAGCGACGGCCCAGATGGCCGCCAACAATCACGACGTTGAACCCCTCATGCCGCCGAGCAGCCACTGCTCGAATCCATGCAGGCAAACCGCCCCGTTTTGTCTCTGGTGACCATCTCTCCAATTGCCCTTAAGCCGGCTTCCGGGTCCGAGCAGAATGAGGCAAGGTATCCGGGGAAGGAGTCGTAAAACTTCCACTCCTGGTTTTTGGCGAAGTCGAGGGACTGCTGAGCGGACATCCTGCGAAACAGGAGAATGTCCATGACCCAATCTGGTCGTTCCCAGTCATTCGAATCGCCAATCACGGCCGTGTGGAACTTGCCTGAGAAGAAGCCCCATCGGAGATACGGAAACAGTTTCCGCCCTACCGCCCAGCAGAACGGAGCGATGTAGTGGCAACAGCCCAACGGCTGATACCACGACAGGCACCCTTCCCGTGCTCGCTGACCGTTCAGTGGCCCTCGGCCGGAAAGCCAAGGCGGATCTCCCTCTTCATAAAACACGTCACAGAGTTTCATGCCGAGCACCAGAGCGGTGACGACATCTGGGTCATCCAGATGAGGCCGAATCTTGCTCTTCCAGTTTCGTGCGAAGTTGTACTGCCTGGGCGTCAGTGCCGTCGTCCGTTTGGCCGTCCCGTTTTCATATCCCTCGGCTCGCCCCGCTCGCCTTCTGGTTTCAGCCTCGTCACTGTGGGCATAATGGCGCTCGATTATCGTGTTCATGTTTCGCCTCCCTGCGATCCTAATACTCGATGAATGGATAAAACTCCATCTCGCTCATGATGCCACGAGTGTCGAACTCCTGAGAGATCACGTCCCGCACGGCAGCGAAGAGCGACACGTCCCACTCCACCTTTTTGCCCGCCAGTTCTTGGAGCAACGCCCAGATCGCATCCTCAACGTCCTCTTGTCGCCTGCACTGTTCGTCGCTTAGTTCGTGCTCAGTGCCTTCGCCGTTGTCGCCACTCAGACCAACGATCACGTGTGGCTCGCTCTCGGCTGCATGGGAGGCACAGACAAAGCTCAGCAGGCCGTTCTCGCTTGTGACCGAAAGAATCTTGCAGCGGTATCCCTTGTAGGTCAGATAATCGCCGTCCCTCTTGAGGATTTGCGGATGGCCGTTGATCGTGACTGTCACGCCGCTCGTGTCCAGCATGTGCTCGTCGTCCTGGTAAATGCTGATCAGAAACATGGTATTGCTCCAACACTTGTTATGCGGAGTCCCTTAATTGGGTCCGCAGATGAAGAAGCCAGTAACAACGTTCGCCTGGCTTTAGAAGGCCGACCTACTCGCACCAGCGAGGATCAGCGGACGCCGGTTGAGAGAGGCGTCCAGTAAACAGAAAGTAATTGAAAGTAGCTGAGCAGTAGATGGGAATAGTATCAGATCATGTTCACCGTGACAATACCAGTGCGTCAGGCAAATGAGATGCGTGACATGCTTCTCTTATAAACACCGTCGCACCACGTCATCCACAGTCGCTGCCACGATTCACGAGTGGTCGCTCGCATCTCTATGCCTTCGCCGAAGATCAACACTTTACAACGCCGACCACATCATCGACTTGGGTCGGGATCGAGATCCGCTCCGCCATCGGCTTTGACTGCCGGTGGCCCACCCCGACGAGGCGAGCCGTTTTGCGGTCGAAATCAACTTCTCGGTGTTGGATCTCGCACGAGTCGACCCGCAGTCGGTACCGCCGTGACGCTCGATCCTGAAGGAGAGGATGGGCAAAGCCCAAAGGACATCCTCCATTCGACGGAGGAGCTTGTTGCTCAGCATCCCGCCTTCATAGCAGCCTCCAGATCTTCCCAGCAGGAGCCAGACGGTCCACCTTTGATCCATCAAGGGCGCCCTCAACGACCGTCGCCGCATGATCGGTTATTTGCTGCATCATTCACTGATAACCCTCTGCTTAAGGCTGCGTTACAAATGTTGTAATGGCCGAACTGTGGATTCGCCCGTTATTAGGCCACTGACCTCAACGTCCCCGGCGGCAACAACGACGCCGAGGAAGCAAGAGGTCGGCGATTTTCCGAGCCAACGTCCCTTCGATATCGTCGTTTTTTAAACAGGCAGCCGCCCGCCATGATCGTCCATTGCCATAACAAAGACGACTCCGACCACCCCGCCCGCAGATTGCCAGCGCCACCCCAGCGCTCCCTCCGAAGCCGATCCGGCATACCGACATAGCACATTTTCGTCGGGCGTCTCTAATAACCTCGCACCGTCCTTGTCCCTGCCCACTTCCCACCAAGGAACCCATCAGGCGGCCGACTATTAGCCTCACCCAGGCGTCACCGATGACCGCACTATTAACGCTACCTGGCCACCTGTGCCGGCCTGCGGATCACGATGGGCGATACTCGACACAAGGGGCAAGGCACGCCGGCGCTCCAGCCGGTATCAAAGCCAAGGTCACAACGCTTCAACAAGATCAGAAGCCCTCCTGTAACCAATTGACCACGGCCGACCGCAATCTCAGAGCGACTACTTCCAGGTTCTCCAAATCTTCGAGCCGCAATTCATCGGCGATGAACACGGCGTCCCACTCGGCCTCCTTTCGCCTCCTGAATGTCTTGGCGGCCGACCGATGCGACGTAACGAGTAGCCCGATGCCCTCCAGGTATTGCCTGTCGTCATGGAGCACCCATTCCGGCCTAACTTAGTATTTGCACGTGGGCAAACGAATCAATGCGTACATCGTGTCCTTCTCTCTAAGCGGCTGTGGCCCATAGGTCGAGGTCACCCCTAATCAGGTCGGTTATCTCATCTGGTCTGAGGTAGAATCGGCTCAGCCTAATAGTCTCAACTGGCGTAATAGTCTCGTCTGATGGTAGGCAGACCAGCGTATTAACCCATGCGTTGGCCGTCTCTGTGGCTTGTGCCACTAAAGGATGTTCCTTTCTTTCTTCTCTTCCCTTATCAACATCATTCACACCCATCACGGCCCCAGTTGCTGTCCCCAACTGCTCGACAAGCTCGCTGGTCAGTCCCCACTTACATGCCCGCCCTTCCTCTTTTACCCCGTTCACCATCTTGCCGACGACGTAGGTGCTATCCTGCCATTCGATCAGCCCAAGGCTGGTCAGGTAGTCCCGGATCACCTGAAACCGCTTCTTGCAGAACGCCCTATTAACGTTCCGGCATTGATAGAGGCAATCCCATAGACCCGGCTTGTCCTTATTACCGCCAAACCGATCACGGGGCAGTGTCCCGTCCTTGTTCGGTTTCTGGTAGAAAAACGCCGCACACATCAGGAAGATGGCCAGGTCGATGGGCCGAGCCACGTGCCTCCCCTTCGTCGGTAACTGATGTGCATTCATAAGCCTGACTGCGAGGTCGAGGTATTTACCGCCTTCTTGCAACCCAGCCAGTTCATCCTCGGAAATGTACTTGCCCGACGTTGATCGAGCAGGCCCCCTGCCGCTATTCCGAGGGGACGGCCTCTCCTTTGTGGCTTGTGCCACTAAAGGATGTTCCTTCTCCTCTCCGTCTCTCGTATTAACGTCCTCCACGGCTCTGTCCCCTGGGGTTTCGGATACCGGCCTCTTGTTCTCAGCGATCCGGCCGGGCCGCCTCCGTTGATCGACACGTGGGAGCTGTAGCAGGTCGGCCATTGTGACCACGGCCGTTCCCAAAAATTCATCTAGCCTATCTTCGACCTCACGGGGAAGCTTGGCCAGGCATCCTGCCTTGTAGGCCACGACTTCGCCCTTTTCCCGACCGTACTCGATCACGGGCATCGTCCCTTTCACCTCGACGAACTCGATGTCGAAGCCTTCGCACGTCCCCACGTGGTTCAGCCATTGTTCCAGACGATGTAACAGGGCATCGTTGCAGTCGCCGGCCGACCAGCCCTCCTTGTCAAGAATTGGAAATCCGTGACCACCTCGGCCATGCGTGGAGACTTCTTTGTACAAACCGGGGAACGAAAGGCCGTATTTATCTCGGCATTCGTGGGAGGAGAGATAGTCCAGATAGGCCCGTGCACCTTCTGGGGTGCCCCGTGTTTTACAGTCCACGTCGATGAGGAATAAGGTCCGAGGCTTCCACGTCTCCTGCGCCCCGGAAAAATAATAAGTCTGCTCTCGATAGAAATGGTAGCGGAGCTTCAACCAATTGAGCCCGTGTTCGAGCCAGCACTGATTGCCCGAGCGTTTTCTTTGAAACCAATCGAGAACGTCGACGTTCTTGTTCAGATGAATCGGCTTCAGGGTACCATCGACCGGCACTTCCTGTCCGACATCAATGCCCGAAGTCATAGACTTGAGCAGCGACAAAACGCCGGGCCGTCGCTTCTTACTCTTGCTTTTTCGTGGTGGTACCGCTACTATACTTGACACAACGTTCCTTTCTTCGTTCGCCTTCTGGTAACTCGCTGGGCAAACGAAACATTCAAGAGGCCGGCGGATCGCTACCCGCCGGCCTCTTTGCATTGGCGAACGATGATACGCCATCTTGGCACAAAACACAATCTCGGTGTTGCGCTAATCGCCCGGCCAGTTATAATATGTGTCGGCGGTGCATTTGCATCACTTGCTACTGCATAAGACCTCGGTGGGATAAGACTCGCTCACCGAGGTCTTTGTGTTTCTGTTGTTATGCAAGGCATCGTCTGAATGTATCTGCGAGTATCTGTGGCCGCAGGACAACATGTCCAACATACATTCAGATCGCACAATGTCGCACTCCGCCACGGTGTAACTGTCCCGGGCGCTTTTAGAGCACAAAAGAAGTGGGCGTGCCGTTTGCCGAGTTGTGTTTTGTGCCCGAAATTCGACCTCCTGCACGGTCGGGCATGCTGTCAGTTCGTATTTGCGTTACAAAAGGGTGCCCGTACCCAACACTACGTCAACATACGTGCTGTGAGAGGGCGGAAGACTTATGGGACACCTGCGCTTGCAAAGCAGGCCACAATAGCGAAAAGAAGTGCTTGACTTCGCCGGGCACTGCAACAAAATAATATGAGCACACCGATCGTGGAAGGTGTGTAAGACGGACCGACAAACAGAAGGGAAGCACAATGAGTCACACGAAAGCAGTGAAACGCCTGTTGCACGACGTGCGGTGCAAATTGGACGACGACAACAAGAAGATGGTTGAGCCATATCTTAGGCAGATACTTGACATCAGTAAGCCTGTAGTCAGGGAGAGCAATCACGACCAGCAGCTACGGGCACGGAATGAGGCACAGAAAGCCGAGACACAGCGCATGAGGGAGGACCTTCAGAAGGCACGGGTAGAGATCGAACGTCTGAAGGGTAGGGTCAGCAAGGCCGAAAGCGAGTTGGCACAAGTGGATGCCGAGACGCTCCCTGATGCGATACGTCGGACAATGCTATCTACCGATTACAGTTATTGCTTTGCAATGGGAATTGCGTTGGTGGCCGGGACTCTCTTAGATGCGTGCGTGGGCTCTTCGCCTGCGCCAGAGAGTAAACTGCCATTGGCGGAGTACGTTGCGGACCGGATCGAGCGCCTTATTTGGCAAGACCGAGAGATACATTCTGTGCTGAAGGCAGGAGGTGCCGACGTGGCGCAGTTACAGAAACAATTGTTGTGCTAAAGAGCGCCTCAACATAATGGAGGACATGGACATGGCGAACTGGTGCGGACATGCCCGGACGAATTACTTCCGGGTGAAAGACAAGGAGGCGTTTGAGCGATGGGCTGAATCCATCGGGGATCTAGAGGTTGTAGACGATGCGGAAGGTAGGGTGGGCCTGCTCTCGAACCACGAACATGGAGGCTGGCCTCTCTGCAAGTGCGACCCGGAGAAGGGTGATGAGGATGAGGACTTCGACCTTTTTCAAGACGTGGCATCCCACCTTGCGGACGGATCGGTCGCCGTTTTTGAAGAGGTTGGTGCGGAGAAACTTCGTTACTTGACCGGAGTGGCGGTCGCCATCAACTCCGAAGGAGAGTCCGTGAGGGTCGCACTGACCGACATCTACCGTCTCGCCGAGAGCCTAGGAAAGGAGGTCACCGGGGCCGAGTATTGAGGAGTTCCTCCTTGCACGGTGCTAAGGGCGGCCGGGTGGAGGTTTACTCCACCGGCCGCCGCCCTAAGACCTACAATCGAAACAGACCGGACTGCTTTTTAGCCAGCCGCACGCAGGTCGGGTGCCTTCTCGGTCTTGGCCAACCTCCTCGTGGCTAGCTGGCAATACTTCTCCTCGATCTCGAAGCCAACGAAGCTCCTCCCCAGCATCTTGGCAGCGACCAAGCTGCTGCCCGACCCACAAAACGGATCGAGCACGCATCCGGCCGGCCGACAAAACGTCGGAATCATCGCCTGTGGCAAAGCGACGGGGAACTGCGCTGGATGTGAGTTGCCCTTGGCATTGCTGCCGACAGGCACGTCCCACACGTTGGTCACCTTGGCGATCCCAACTTTCCCTGGCTTGCCGCCAGTCGTCCACCGAGAATACTTGTAACCATTCATGGTCAGGTATTTCGTCGCCCTGCCAGACGCCTTTGGGTCGCAAAACGGCTTCTTCGATTTGCTGAACCAGAGGATCTCCTCATAGCAGTGCCGAGGCCAGTCCTTCCGGCCCAACGGACCTCGATCTCGCTTCAGCCAGATCTGAGTTTGGTGCTCATTCCAGCCTGACTCACGCAAGGCGAGTCTCGTCCGCAAAACGTAGTCGGCCAACACGCCTTGGTCGACGTGTGGGTCGATGACGATCAACACCGAGCCAAGCTCGCTCAACTTCGGCCAGAGTGCCGCCATCCACTCCCTCGTGAAGAGCGGATAGAGCCGTTCCGACACGCCCTGGTAATGCCCCTTCCGCTGGTCAGCGTAGGGTGGCGACGTGAACACCAGGTCGACGGAGTTGTCGGGGAGCCTGGAAATAAGGTCTCGACAATCTCCTTGGACCACCGAGTTCGTTCGCACCGTCGCTCGAACTGAAGGTCGGGCAGTAGGTGCGTCACCTCGAAGGTCGGCGATGCCCAAGGACAGCCGCTTCTTCGAGATGCCGACATAGTTTTCATCTTGCTCAATTCCGACCACCTGATCCCAGCCGGCCAGGAGGCCACCGATCATTTCTGAGCCGCTACCCGAAAATGGCACGAGGAGTCTCCTCGGCGTGGCTTTTTTAGGCTGCAATATCAGCCGGGCAAGGTGTTCGCAGAGTCGCAGGGGTTTGACGGTGGGGTGCTCATTCCCCTGTCGTTCCTCGTTTGCAGCCTTCGGGCAATAAATGAAGGAGGAGTAGAATCGGGAAGCACCCCCTTGATCCGGGTAACCGACCTCGCCGCTAAACCGAAGCCGGTAGTGCCCTCGGGTTTTGCCGTTGCCGACGTTGTTCCTTACAGTTCGCTGCATTCGTCGTCGGGAGCGGCTATGGCCGGATTGTCGGTCCAATTCGGTCGCAGCTTCGTCGCTGAGAATCACGTTTGCGGGCCATCTACCTTCGCCAATGTCATCGACGCCGTGACCCGTGCGTGCCCAATCGGTTCGATCCTCGCCGCCGTCCTTGGAGCGAGAATATGGAACCTGGTGGGAGCGTTTGGTCCCACCTGTCGTTCCAACTCGGCAGCCGTCGATGTTCAAACCACCACATCCATGCGACATGGCGTTCCTCGCAGCACTTTCTGAGAACGGCTTCCGGGCCAGTACAATGGGCTCCCATGCGGGTTTCAGGCTGCTTCCGTAGCCGGCCCATGGCGCACCATCCCCGCCGACTTTTCGAATCGCCTTCTCCATGTTTTGTGATTTCGGGAAGCCCTGGCTGTAGATCCAGCAAATCGTATCCCGGATTTCCCAGCCAGCATCCTCAATGCGCACCATCAGCCGATGGAACGTCCTCGTCCCGCCGAAGGCGACGAGATGTGCGCCGGGCTTGCAGACACGAAGAAGCTCCTGCCAAACGGCGGTTGGCGGAACATCGCCGTCCCAGGACTGCCCCATGAATTTCAGACCATAAGGTGCGTCGGTAACGATGCCGTCGAAGGAACACGTAGCAAGTGTCGGGAGAACGTGCAGTATGTCCCCGTGGTGAAGAGACCAAAGGTGGTTAGGCGAGTTGTAGGTGCGGATGATCGAATTTGACATGAGGAGGTCCTCTGATTGTTTTTGGAAATTTGGAAAGTTGGAAACCTGGAAGCGCAGGGCGATCCCAGGCCCCAACACGATGTAGGGTTTGGGCGTTACAACTTTTGGAATGCAGCCCCTTCAGACGGTCACGGAGACATGCCGGCCATGACCTCCTTGAGGCGGTTGTAGAACGTTGAGGGCTTAAGTCCGCTCGCTGCAATCTGCGCATGCCTGTCATGGGGATGTTTCTCCATCGCTTCTTTCACCTTCTGGCGCTGTAGCTCGATCTCGTCCCGCTTCGAGAGCGGAACGACCGGCTCGTCCACCAGCTTGCTTAAACTGGTGCGAACGAGGTCTCGCCAGTGGGTCTTGGCCTTCTTGTGCTTCCACTGGCGGTAGTCCTGCCACGCCTTCTTCATGTGCCGCAGGTCGAGCCGCAAGTCGAACTCCCGAGTCTCAACGATCACGAACTCGGAGACTTCAAGGCACTCGTCGGCCGAAAGGTCTTCGAACCCCTTCGACGACAACTGCCTGACGAAGGCTGCGATCTCCTCGTCGGTCGGCTCGTGTTCCAATACGACGAGACGGCTACCAAGTGCCCGAGCCAGCGGATCGCAGCGCAGCGGGACGTTCGAGATGGCGATGATGGCCCCGGTGAAGAGCACCTTTGTCGCCTCGTCCTTACTTTTGTACGAGACGACACGGGGCTTCCTCGGCTCCCCATCGAGGGCCGCCAGCAAGATCTGGACGGCCTGATCGTTCTTGAGTAACGACGGAATGTCATCCAGGACGACGGCGTGCTCTGAGTGCTCGGCGATAAAGCCGAACAGACCCATCGGCGTCATGCGGGCATTCTGGTAGGCCCAGGGGATGCTGAGGCGGTCCAACTCTTCTCGAACCGTCGAGGTCTTCGAAGTGCCGGGCCGGCCGACGAGGTAGCAGGCCGTGTGGTAGCCGTGGGCGACCGACGCAACCCGATCCCGGATCAGTTGCAGCTTCTGCTCGAAAGTCTTGACGTGCTGCCGGTCGTCGGACGACGACAAGCCCGCAGCCGTCATGGAAACGCTAGCAATCATCAATAGTTCTCTCCGTGTGCGCAAAATGAGACAGAAAAACCGCCGTGCCGTGACCATCGGGCGCACTCCGAGCGATCCCGACACGGCGGTCGAACAACGACTAACTGGGTGAGAACGGCCGAGAAAGGCCGCTCCCTTGTCTGCTCAAAGCCAACCTCGGCGGCGTGCTCGGGATTCGGCCCGGCACGCCGCCGCAGTGGCTGCGTTCTTCAGCTTGAGAGCGAGTGCCGCCGAAAGAAACGGCGGCTAAGATGGTTGGCTTAGTTGGGCTGGCAACCTTTCAGTTCGGAGACCTTAAATTCGTATCCCACCTCCTCTGCTACATCCTCAACGGAACCCAGAATATCTTCGAGGTCTGATTCTCGGTCAGAAAAAGTGCATTCCTCGTCTGCATTACCCCATTCTTCTAACTCGGTGAGGAGCGGTTCAGGGATGCAGGGATGGTCGGAAATGCACAGATCTTCTCCACAGCGATCCATGATTTCCCGGCATTGCCGGAGAGCAAGTCTCAAGCGCTCTTCGAGATCACGAAGAGTCCCTTTCGGGTTTTTGGCACTCCACGAACGGTGGTTGTATTCCACCTGGTTCCTCGACCATTCCAAAGCTTGTCGCTGGGCATGAGCTTTGAGGAGCTTCTGCGCATGGGATTTCCAACCGGTTTTCGCCCGGCTCTTCTTCGGCATTCTCTTGGAAACGACGGCGCATCGTACAGCTTTCGAACCCTCGACCAACCGCTTACTCTTTGGCATTAAGAATCGACTCCAAAACTTTTTGGGTTCGTGTCGTCGCCAAACCAATTGGCGATTCATCGACACTGCCCCACAATTCCTTGGCTTTGGTCGGTTTGGGAAAAAATCGGTCAAATTTCTCGACGCCGACCATTTCCCGCTACGACCTCCCAGCTAGGGCTCGTGCCGTCGCCAAACCACTCGGCGAGCCATCGACACGGTCCCCTCATCATTCCCTGGGTTTTGGCCGGTTTGGGAAAACTTCGGTCAAACGTTTTGACTTTGATCATTTCTCCCAACGACCTCCCAGGTAGGGCTCGTGTCGTCGCCAAACCACTCGGCGATTCATCGACACTCCCCCCACAATTCCCCTGGACTCTCGCCGATTTGGGAAAAAGTCGGTCAAACTTGTTGAGCCGAAACTCCCCCCAACGACCTCCCAGGTAGGGCTCGTGTCGTCGCCAAACCACTCGGCGAGCCATCGACACGGTCCCCTCATCATTCCCTGGGCTTTGGTCGGTTTGGAAAACTTCGGTCAAACATGCGCTGCAACAGGCGTCAAGTTTGCGGCCGAGCACATGGCTCGGTGAGATTATCGGCGCCTTCGAGAACGCACCCGCTTGGACTTCGTCATTCCTCGGATTTGGTGTGCCTCGACACGGTCTGATGGGATCAGCACGTCGAGGCACATCTTCTTCACTGTCAGGACAAACTCTTCCCGAGTGATAATCGAGTTGGATTTTAGTTTGGTAGCTCGCCAATTCTCGCCAATCTCATGCTCAGCATCGTCGTTGTTCCGAAGGTAGGCGCTCCACTGGGGGTGCAATGCTAGCTCGTCCAAGATCCAATCCAAATCCTCGTCTCTCGCTTCGAGGACAGGGTCTGGCTTCTCTTCCAGGAAGGTCCTGACGAAATGGTTACATATCTCGGGTGGCGTCTGCATCCGAGCGAGCAAAAGGTCTACCGTGTCATCAAATGCTCTCAGAAAATCTTTATCGCTGTTCGTGTCCTTGCCCTGCGTTCGCAGTTCACGCTTAAGCTCGTCCTCGAATTTATGCCAGTTCGGATGTTTTGAGGCATGCTCCCGGACGAAGTCGGCGAGTTTGCCGAAGGCTCTGTCGTGGAAGTCTCGTTCGGCACGCAGATCGTTCAGAACCTCATAAGCCCACGGAGCATGAATATGCTCTGGTCGTTGGCCAAGATCGTCCGCCACAAGATCGGCGAGATACTCGATTTCTGAGCCCCCATACTGCTCTACGACATGGCGCAGCAAATTGGCTTTGCGAAGCTTTGCCTGTTGGAGTAACGAGTAATTCTCGACGATTTTTTTGATCCAAAACAACCACGCCCTTTTATCCGGCAGGATGTGCTCATAGTGCACCTGAAATGTCTGTGACCAAAGGTCCTCTTGAGTGACCTGGAAGAACTCGCACAGTTTGGAGAGATTGTCTTCTGTGCGTTGGTCGGGCCGGTCGATCCCGTTCTCCCAAACCCGCCCGAGCCACTTCTTGTGGTCACCTCGCATGCCTAGCGCCGCCGCAAGATCATCGAAGGCAAGCCGCCGAGCGGCGGCCAGCCGATGAAGATTCTGGCGAAAGATCTGCCTTCGACTCGTATCCTGTTCGCTCGGCATAAGCTATTCGTCCCTCGCAATATCTGGGGTCGCACGGAGACATTCACGCCTTCGCCGATCATCATATTTGAGGTTAGGCAGCTTGTCTGGCACCGTCCGCCCCCTATGTCAGACTCCTGGGCGGCCGTCTGGCAGGGGCACACAGTCCGTCGTCAGACTTCCAGGAATTCGGAGAGACGAGCGTTGGGTGGCCAATTAGGTGGCCAATTAGAAAAGCGATGTCGTCGCAAGTCCTTACATACCAACACTTGCGACGACGCCTTGGGAGGCCCGCCGCCTCCATAAAAACCAGCGTTGTACATCGCTGCAACGCTGGTTTTTTTATCGCGCTCAGGAACCTCCGGCAAGTCGAGCCATGGATCTAAATCGCCACGACTTGGACTTGCTTTATCGGACCCTGAGAAGTGCATTGGCGGAGCGGTGACTACGTCCCGATCGTCCTGGTTCCAGCCGGCCCTCAACGAATCCCCGCGCCGGGTTGAGCAGCGCAAACATCGCCTTTAGTCCCACCCGGTCGAGTCGGCAATTGCGCGAATTCGCAGCCATATCTCTTCTGGCATGTCGCTCCTCCAGACGCCACCCAGTAGGAGCCGGAATTGTGGATTCGCTGAGGCTTCCTTTTCAACACTCTCGATAATCTCTGCGCCGTGCCTCGACAATAAATTCTCCATTGGTCCGGCGGCCAGTTTAGCCTTTACGTCATTGATACCGCTCGAAGGGGCGGTAGCAAGTATTGCCAGAATCACTTCCAGCGCTCTGGCCGCGCTCTGCTCGACTAGGTCATCTAACTCTTCGAGCGCCCAAAGATTCTGCCTGAAAATGTCCGAACCGATTTCCGTATTTCCTGCGGCAATCCACGCGCTGACCAAAGTTTCCTGGGCCGACTTATTCATAAGGTCCCTCCCTCATCCCAAGAGCGATTGACAAAACCTAAATGCTCAAGCGCCGCGCGTGAAAAATCGGCCGTCAAACGCCGATTCTTGTGAAACTCGATAGGATTTTGTCGGTTGCTCTTAAATCAAAGTTAATCCACCGCCTCCGGTAGTGGGAACTGCATAGGCTCTGCCGTTTCCGGCGTGGTTATGAAAAGATCGGGTTCCGATCGGATTGCTCTCGAATCCTTGCCCCAGGCGTGGTCGCCCGCTAGTCTTGGAGGCGCGCGAAGAAGGAGAGATTCGCTGTCGTCCAAGGGGGCTGCTGGCCCGCACGAATATGCCGAAGGTGCCTTGTCCGCACTGCCGAAACACAGTCTCGGTCGAAGCTGCGCAGGCCGACAAGGCGGTGAAGTGCCCGACGTGCGGCCGGTCGTTCTCGCTCTTGCCGCCGCCGCGGATGCCGCCGGCGGTGCAGATGCCGCCGCCCCGGTCGGCATCTCCGCAGCCCCAGGCGCAGCAGGTCGGAAGCGACGCCGGCATGTCGAGCCGAACGCGCCAGATCGGCGTGAAGGGGGTCAATCGAGCGATGCTCCTGTGCACGGGGGCGTGGGTGGTCGGACTCGGGTTGACGTTCCTGTGGATGTTGTTTTCCGCCGCGGCCGATCCCGATCTGGACGACCGCGCGGCCACGGGGCTCGCCGTGATCATGGGGTCGATGTGCTTTTGGTTCTTCGAGACGCTCGTCTTCGGCGCGGTCATGGTCGTCCTCTGGGTCGTTCGTGAGAACATCCGAGAGTAGCCTGCTCGCGCGGTCCGTACCGATCGCAGATCTTGCAGCAGGCCAAGCTGCCGATTTTCCGTTCGACCGTCGCCTCGCCGAAAATGGCGCAGGTGAAGACCTTGATCTTCACGTTGCCCGCGCAACTCGGACACGCGGCGAGTCGCACTTCCGAGCCTAGATGTCGGCAGGAGTGGCTCAAGAAAGGCTGAGAAAGCCCGGACGTCGGAGCGAAGGCGTTCTCGTTGTAGAACGCCTTCATGCGGGGCATTCCGATGGCTGACGCTCGTCTCCCTCGGTACCGTGTTCCGACAGCCGCCAACCGCAGGAACGGACGACGAGCAGCGTGGCGGCACCGACGAGCACCTGCGAACTGAAAGCAGCGGTCCAGAACGTGTAAATGCTCAGATCGAAGCTGCCGGTGATGTAAAAAGGCGGAACAATTCCGATGAAGATTCCGCTGGGTAGCAGGACCAGGAGCCGACGCAGCACACGCCCCGACCCCAAGGCGACCCAGAAGGTGGCCAGATCGACCGCCACCACGCAGGGCGCGATGGCGGCCACGAAGAAAGTCGACCGCACCCAATCGTGTTCCTGGAAATCGTGCCCCTCGAATGCCTTCTGAACCGACAGCGTGAAGGCGACGATCATCGTCACCCCGAACAGGTGAAAGAGCGAGAACTGCAAATCACCCGCGGCCGGACGCGGCGACCGCGGCGCGATCAACGACAATCCCTTCTTCAGGCGACGAGCATGCAGAATGAAAAAGACGACGCTCGCCGGCACTACAACGAGTGCGGTGATCGTGACCGATTGGTGTGGACTTGTCGCCACCGCGAACGCCGTGGCAGCCGCCAACAAGGCAAGTCCGACGATCGCACGGCAGAGGCGGAGCCAGCGTCGGCGTCTTGCGGAAGCACCCCACAGAGCCAGAAAGCTGGCCTCGGAAAACACCAGCCCGAGATAAAATGGCCTCGCAGGCTGTGGCCACGACTGCCGTGACACGGCGAACGTGACCAAGCACAGAGCAACCAGGTGCAAGCCGATCAGGAGTCTGATCCTGCGTTTCACCGCAAACACCGCTTGGTCATTGAGGCCCGGAACGACGTCGCTCTCTTAGAGCAACCGACAAAACCGTATCGAGCGTCCGAAAAATCGGCGTTTCACGGCCGATCTTTTGCCCGCGGCGCTCCGACTTCCGGGTTTTGCCAGCCTCTCTTAGAGCAACCGACACGACCGGATCGAGCCTCACGAAAATCGACGTTTCACGCTCGAAGGACCTTCGCTTCCGCCCTGTTGATCGCCATCTCCACCAGACTTCGCGGCGGGTCGCGCGGGTCGATCGAGAACGCCAATCCCGTGGTGGCAGCGAGTATCACGGCCTTGGCGGTGTCGATTCGTCCAAGCTTGTCGTACTCCTCGCGCACCCAAGCGACGATCTCCTCGATGTGTTCTCGGCATCCGTCCACGCCCCAGACATTCATTTGCAGTGCCCGGCCATTACAGGTCCAGCAACCCGGCGCGCTACGCCCGAGTGCGATGAAGATGTCCTTCAGTTCCGTGCCGGGACCATCGTTTGGAATTTCAATGACGGTGGCCGTTGGCATTGGTGGCTGCACGGGTGCCAAGTCGCAAAGACGTCGGACGGGCAATGCGGTTATATTCCTAACTGCCGCGCCGCACCGTTCGCAGTGATAATCGGCCGTTGTTCCCTCAATCAAAACCATTTTACAAAACATTAAGATCCCCAGGTAATCGTACCGCCTGTCACGCAACACGGGATACAACCACATTGGCCGGGCGATAAAGCTGCCGAGCCACTACCCGCGAGCTCGTCACAAGATATAAGCCGGCTCGTGCCACCGCTGCACGTCGAGAAGAAAGGCACCGGGGTACCGACGATTGAGATCGAAAAGCACGCGCCGACGGTGATCCGATAGCCCCATGTACTAGAACCATCCTCATTAATTGTGCAAACGACCTGGGCGGTCAATATAACCGAGAAAGTGCAAGCCACCTGAACGCCGATTTGCGCCGGGCCGGGCCAACACGAGCATCCGCAACCGCATTGCCCTTCGTCCGGTGTGACAGCCATTCCGCTAACGCCGGCAGGAAACACCCACGATCCGCCAAAAACGTCCTGGCAATCGCAACAAGCACATAAAGATAAACAGTCGGTATCGTCGCAACGGCAACCGCCAGATAAACTCAACGATGCTGTGATCTGCGGTAGTGGGCATAGCTTCGAGCGGTCACAGCAAAAACTAGCCGCTGTGAATTGGGAAGGATCTACCGTGCAGGTGCCGCAAACGCCGTTCGAGAGAACAGGACCGGAAATCTTAGTAAAGGAGATCTCATCATCGCAACTTAAGTTCTTATCACTTTCCAGGGTGAACGAGAGATTGCAACCGGAAGCAATCGACGAGATGTAAAGTTGCCATGTGCCTTGCTTGGGACAATAAGACAGCGTCATCGACAACGAACCGCCGGTGAAAGGCTCGTTGAAGTTCCAAACGCAGGACGGCTGGTCGCCTACGGGATTGCTATTGTTCTCGGTCAGGGTTAAGAGATACCGAGATGGCTGGATGACGTTCGTGCAGTTGCAAGCGTTCTGGCACCGTATATACGGCCCGTTGGCAATGTTAACCTGCATCGTGGTACATGTGCATTCGCACGGTCCGCAGCCGCAGCATGGATTGCAGACATTGAACCCCCAAGCCATTTCTCAGCACTCCGCGGCGATCGCTTCGCCGCCTAGATGATTCCATGCCACGCGACCTTTCACCCCGGCCGAGAAATCGCCGTAGGGGGTGGAAATGGCTCCGTTCGTCTCGACCAGAATCGCTCCGAACGTACCCGGCGACGTGTTGTACACCGTGAGTTGACCGTCGGCGAACACGCCACCCTTGGCGACCGTCGCCCCCGCGTTCTGCACCCGAATCCCTCCCTGAAAGTCACTGGCCACAACGGTGAAGATCGAACCCGTCCAAACGATCGTGACCTGCTCGCCGTCGAGCACGGGCCAGTGACGCAGCGCGGCCTTTACAACCGGCAACTGATAGTCGCCGCTCTGCGGATTGGGCTTGATAGTCGATTGGTCGGACGGGTCGATCTGCACGTCAATCTCGGTCCATGTACCATCGCCCCCCGTGGGTACGTGCAAGGCGACCTGGCTGCCGCTAAGCCCTTCCGTGGGCGCGACGATGCCCACCAGGTGATCCCCCTGAATCGTCGCGGTGATGTAATAGCCGTCGCCGTCGTCCTGGCACATCACCCACGCGCCCTCGGGTACGCACCCGAAGAACTTGTTGAAGGCGGTGATGAGCGACCCGGCTTGTTCCTCTTCGTCGCCCGGCTCTTCGCCTGCTGGGACGCTGTAGACCTGCACGTTGTCTTCCGACGAACTGTCGTTTTCCACGTCGGCGACGGTCCTTCCCAGCACCGGCCGCGTTGCGGGGTTGGTCAGATAGAGCGGCAGCCATTCTCCGTCCGACTGGGCCACGCCATTGAGCCGGGATAGGTAAACCTTGTCTTCGGCCAGCCCCTCGCCGTTCGCCGCGGCGATCAGGCACGGCTCGAGATCGGTGTACGCGGATTCGTCGGCATCCGGGGTAAAATCGCCTGCCGGGTTCGCTCGGACGACGACGGCCGGATAGAGCCCGTTCGCGTCCTTCTCGGAACTCGTCACCTGCACGAGCTGCATGACCCGCGGATAATTCGGCGTGGTTCGCCGGGCGAAATCGGGCGCAATAAAGTTCTCGTCGGCCAGGGACGAGCCGCCGCTGTTGGCACTGCCGCCGAAGCCCGCGCCGGTGTTCTCGATACCGGCCACCGAGGCGTCGGCGCGCGTGGCGGGCGAGATGACCGTGGCGAAGCGGTTGGGCGTCAGCGAAAGTTCCGTCATCCAGCCGTCGCCGAAATTCCGGTAGAGCACGCCCGAGACCTGGCTGCCGGGGGTGGCCAGATTCGCGGCGATGCCTTGGATGGCCACCGAGCCGCGCGCGACCTCGAGCGTCTTCGCGCCGACCCATTGCACGGCCCGGTCTTCGGCGCGGGCCGAGAGTTCTCCTTCGTTGAGCAGATCGCCATAGAAGTCAACCAGCGCGGGTGCATCGTCGTGCAGCGAGACGACGGTCCCCGCGACGCTGTTCAGATCGGTCGGCACGTCCTGCCAGAACTGCGCACCGAGTTCCAACCAATTACCCTCGCGCGGCGTGTCGGGCTCGGTGCCGAAGTGCTGGGGCTGTTTCGGGAAATAGACTCGGATCGTCTCGGGGATGCGGGTCGTCAGACTCCCGCCGGGAAACCGGTCGTTCAGCAATCGCGTGGCGTAATTGCCCACGGCCTCGATCAAGCCGGGCTGCGGCACGCCGAGATCGACGATCGAGAAGGCGTTGGTGATCGGGTCATAGGCCGTCGTCAGTTGCACGCGACCGAGCACGTCGTGCAGCGCCCGCCAGGCACTCACGCCGTGATAGCGAAGGTTCTGGGGTATGCCCGCCGGCTGATAGGGCAACCCCGGAAAGGCTCCCACGAGCGAATTGGGGCAGAGCCCCCACAGCACCTCGACGACGTCGCTCCAGGCATAGGGCTCGGCATCCAACGGGTTCAACGTGTCGACATAGAATTCGTCGACATCCTCGCCGACGATGGAGTCGGTCGGTGCGGCCGGTACGCGACAGTTGCAGGCGATGTTGCAATCGGTCTGCCGATCGAGGATGAAGCGGACGTCGCGGAGCGTGAGCAGATAGGCCCGGTCGACATCGGTGCGGCTGATCCCGCTGGCCGCGATCGCCGAATCGATATACAGAGAGAAGGAGACACTTTCGTCGTCGACGGTGAACGACAGAACCTGCGGCTCGTCGAAGTCCAACTCCTGCGCATCGCTGGAGAGCATCCAGACATAGCCCACGCCCGGTTCCGGGCCGATCGGGTTGAAGTAGCTCGTGGCCTGTCCCTGGCCCGGTGAATACTCCGGGTTATGGGCCAAGCAAAGCGTGCCACTGAGGCGAACTTCCGGCATCGCTTAAGCCTCCTCCAACGGCTCGATCTCCGAGGGCATCAGGATGGGAATCCCCACCGGCGAAGATGTCTCGGGATCGCCCTTGGCCCGATACCAAAGTTCCCAGCGGGCCTGGTAGAGTTTGTGGCCGAAGCAGAGCGTCGTCGGCTTATCGTCGGCGAGGAACACCTTTTTCAGCAGCTCCACGGGCTGCCCGCCGATCGACGTCACCTGCGGTGGATCGGGCATCTGGTCGATACGCACCCCGCGGCCGGTCATCACGACGTAATTGTCCGGCGCGCTCTGATATTCCGTCACATGATCTTCCCACCCTTGGGCGCCCGGATAGTAGTTCTGCGCGAAGCGATGCACGACGAAGTTCTCTGCACGAACCTCGCGGGCCGCGCTCTCGAAGATCAGGTATCCGCCGCTGGCCGCTTCATCGGCAGGCAGGTCGGGGTTCTCGTCTTCTTCGCCGTCGCTGTCGTGCGTATCGTCGACGGGGATGCCGAGCGTCGCGATCGGCTGGTCCGATGGCGAAGCGCCGCCGAGGCAGATCGTGATCAGCCGGTCTTCGGCCGGATCGAAGTCGACGCCGGAGTAGCCCTTGTTACTCAACGATTTGGCGAGCGACGTCTGCCAAGCCTGCCAATCGTTCTCGGGGAGCGGCTGCCACATGCCAGAGTAGTTGAGCAACGCATCGGCCGTGGTCGTGAAGGTGAACGAGACGGAAATCGTGGTGGTGCGGTCATACAATTCGTGCTCCACCTCCATCGCAACGGGCAGAACGGCCGGGTTGATCGCAATACCGCCCTGAGCGACCGCGTTTTGCAACTTCGTGACCCGGTCGTTGAGCAGCGTCAGGAACTTCGACACGGCCAGAGACTTGCGGAAGCCGGGCGCGACCTCGTAGGTGCAACTCAGCGTGCCCATCCAGAGCGGCAGCCCGGGCGTTTGCGAGCGGTAGGTGAGCTTCGCGTCGGCATTGACGATTCCCGGCGGGAACGGCGCCGCCCGAAACTCCTGGTCGACGATGGTGAAATCGATGCGGTTCTTGGCCTTGTTGATCGTGCGATTGTTCGATACCCGGCGGAAGCCGAACGGCAGCGCGAAGTTGAGCTTGTCCCAGGCGTTGTCGACGTTGAAGAGCACTTCCTGGAAGCCGTCGGGGTTGGCCGGTGTATTCTGCCCGTGGATGGCCATCACCTGGATGTAGCCGCTCGTCGTGCGGGCATCGACGAATCCGGCCTCGCCCACGGTGAAGCTCACTTCGTAGTTCCACGCCATGAGCACGTCGTCCATGAAGAACGTGCTCAACGACTCGACGCATCGCGACACGTTGAATTCGATCTCCCAGTCGAAGACCCAGCAGATTTCGCCGTAGGGTCGCATCGCCAGCATCCTGGGCTTCGGCCCCCAGATGATGTCGGGGGTGATGAAGGTATCCCAGGCGGTATCGAAGCCGATGTCCTTGATGATCAGTTGTTGGCCGGGCGCGGTGAGCGCGTCCTGCATGGCGTTCATGTTGATCTGATGGACCAACTGGACGTCGTTCTGCATCACGCAGTCGAAACAGCGCATCTTGTACTGAAGGTGCGTCACCACTCGGTCGGCCTCGTCGTAGACCGGCGTGCATTGAATGTCGATCTTGCGGAACGGCGAGAAGGTGTATTCGCCGTAGGTGATGATGCCGTAGTTCGGCTGACCCGGCGGAAGTTGGATGATGGGTGTCGTTGGCATTGTTCTCTCCTACGCTAGATTCCGCCGATTCCCGCCCCAGGGGGCACTCCCGGACCGGGCACGATGGGCTTGGGCGTGACGGGATTCGGTATGCTGCCGAAATCTCGCAAGTCGCCGTTGGGATCGAACGGACGCAACGGGCCGAGGAAGATGCCCATGATGTCGATCAGGGAGTTATCGGCCGCCTTCTTTTTCTTGGCGTCGTCGCGCTGCTTGTTGGCCAACTTCAGCGCATTGAGCATCGCCGACAGGATGGGGAATTGTGAAGCGAAGGCGGCATTGAGGGCCGCTTCGATCACAGCTCCGTTGTCGGCCACCGCTTCGACACCGTCTACGATACGCTCCAGCAGCGGTGTCACCTTATCGAGGGCGAATTTTGAAAAGATATCGCCGATCCTGTCGAGCGCTCGGCTCAACCGCTCCCTCTCCGAGTAGTATTCGGCGAGCTGGGGGCCGATGTTCTGCGCCCGCTGCACGTCGTTGACGATTCGCAGGGCCGCGGCCCGCGCCTGGGCGACGGAAAGGGCCCCGCTGTAGGGCGCGAGTTGGTGAGCGGTCTTCATCCACGCCTGGTCGGCTGCTTGGGCCGCTTTGGCCAAACCGCTGATCGCCCGGGTGGCGACTTGTATCGTAGCCGCGAAGGCGACTCCCACGGCGGCGCCGATCGGACCGAAAGATGCACCGGCGGCGATCGCGCCCCCTTCTGCGGCTCCGGCGGCAGCGACACCGCCTTCGGCCAGTTCGGCTTCGACGGGTGCGGCGGCGGAAGGGGCTGGGATCGGAGAAGAGGCGGCGGTCGGCGGGGGTGCGGCGGGGCGCGGGGCGTGAGGCGCGGTCGCCGCGGGGTTCGACCAGTAATCGTCGGCCGTCGATCGGCCATGTTTCTTCCGCTTGGCGTGATCCTGCTCGAAGCGATCGAGAATGTCGTTCTCTTCCGGAGTGAAATAGGCCGACTGTTCTTCGCCGGGCCTGGCTCCCTCGATGCCCGGCGTGCGCTCCTCCTTCGACCGCTCCAATTCCCGCACGGCCGACAGCAACTCGTCCAACGTGTAGCCGAGCGACGTCAGCGGCTCCAGCGTCTGCGTGAGGGCCCTGGTCTCTTCCGGCAGCGGGCCGAGAACGGCGATGAGCCTTTCGAGCGCCGCCTGCGGGCTCGGTTGCGGCGCGGCACGGAAGCCGTTTGCGGTCGCCGCGGCCGGCGCTCGCGGTTCGCGTTCGGGAGCGTGCGCCGGAGCTTGGGGTGTCTCGGTCTCGCGCGGTTCGGGCCGATTCGCAACAACCTCGATCGGCTCGGTCGGCCGAGATTCGCCGGGCGATCTGATCGGTACGGCGGTGTCGTGGTTCTCTTCCGAGTTCCGGAAAACCTGGACGGGCGGACCCGGCTCGGCCGTCTCCGGAGCGGGCTCGACGGTTCGCGGATGCGGAGACGCGGGAGATGGTTTTGCCGCCGGTGGGCCGCTGCGCTGGTCTGCCGTCCGCATTCGGTCGAGAAGTTCATCCAGGGCGGAGAAGTCTGCCGCAACGGGCACGCTTGCCGCGGCGGACTCGTCGGTTGAGGCAACCTGGATGCCCGCGGGGCGTTCTCGCCGGCGTTCGGGCTCTGGCCTTGTGCCGGGTGGCGAAGACTGCTCGATGACGATCGGCGCCGGCGCGCGTGCGAATTCGTTGGGCTGCGGCCGGGCGCTAGACGCACCGGGCTGTGTCGCGACGGTGGGCGTTGGCTGCGATGGAGGTGTCGGCGCGGTGGGCGTCTGTACCGGCGGCTGTTCGCGCTCTTCCGACTCTTGCGGCGCGGGCACGACGGACCCCGCCGAGGTTTCGGCCGGTGTGGTCGGTACTGTCTGTTGCGACGGCGCGGGCCGCGCCGGTTCTTGCTCGGTTTCGTCGCCGGCGGACTCGCGTTTTTTGGCCTCTAATTGGATCTGCCGGATTCGGTTGCCGGCGATCACCAACGGCTCGATGATGTGCACGAAGCTGCCGATCGCCTTGCCGACGACGGGAAGCTCTTGCAGGTCGTGGACGACCTCGCCCAACAGCTTGGCGAAGAGGTTTTCTTTGGCCTCGTCGGCTCGGTCGTCCCGCGGAGGGCGCGGTCGACGTTGAGCGGCTCCGCGATCTGGCGGGCGCGGCGGGGCGTTCTCTCCCACCGTCTGGCGCGAACGGGGCCTCGTGGCGCCGGTGCGATCGGCGGGCGCGTGCCGCTCGTCGCCGTCTTCGGCCGCTTCGTGGGCAGGTCTTTCCTTCTCGGCCCGCGGAGCCGCGGAGGACGTTGCGGCCGACCGCGGTGCCGGTGCCGATTCGTCACCCTTGGCGGCAGCCGAGCGATTCCGCAAGGCGGCGCCCGGAGCGGCGTCGGGCGGCGCGGACGACTCGCGACCGGTCTGGCCGGGCGGAGGCGCGGCGGGGCCTTCATCCCCGAAGACGAAATCAGACGGTCCGTCGGCCATCCCTGGCGATCCTCTCTTTCACTCCGTCGGCCGCCTGGGCGCGACAGGCGGCAGGGGCGGCGAAGGTCGAGGCCTCGGTGTGGCGGCACCGGGCGATGTCTCAAAACCTTCCGCCGCCCCGCCCGGCCAACTCGACATCAGCGCATCGTGGAGCGTCTGTTCAGATAGTTCATTCGCGCGATCGAGCAAGGCAACACGTCATCGATCAGGTTGAGTTCTTGGGCCGTCGTCGTCGGGGTCTTTCGACAGGTGGCTGGGGCGCGATCTCGGGCCTTCGATCGGCCGTCGTCTCTTCGGTGCCCTCGGCGGCAGGTGTTGCCGTTTCGCCGGCGGGCGGATCGGAGAACTGCTCGCTCTGGGCTGGGGCCGCGTTGGCCTTTCTCAGCGCCTCTTTTTCAGCCCTCACCTCTCGCCGGTATGCGTCGGACCATTCTTCGATCTCGCGCAACTCTTCCGGAGTTAGCCATAATTCTTCAGGCATGACGAGGCCTCTTCGATTTGATGTAACGAGCGAGTACTTGTTGCGAGCGGCTGCCGGGCGTGAGGTCGAATACGCCTTCGAACGCGCCTCCATGCGTCTTCCACCACTCGCGCCCGTCTTCCTCGTCAAGCACGTCTTGGATGGTGTTGGCGGAGGGGAATTGGCGGCGAATAGCGTCTCGCAGCCCGGCGCCGAGTTTGTCTATGTCTTGGTCGTATCCAAAAACCGCCCACGTGTAGTACCCATTATAGGTTGGGCTGCGAGCAGCATAGGCCTTGATGTACGAGAAGCCTGCCTGCGTGGCATGGTGTACCTGCTTGGCAAAGATCGATAATCCCGTGCCCCCGCGGTGGTCGGGATGGATTTCAAAATTGTCGTTCTCGATGAATTTTCGTCCATCTTCGTCTATGCCGAAGCGGCGCTTCAGTGAATAACGCGGCTCACTGATCGTGGCGTCGATCATGCCATCCCAACGATCAAATTCCGCATGTACGACGGCGTCGTCCGGCGCGCCGATGAGCGAAGGAATATCCTTCGCCCTGACACCCAGTCTGCGGAGGAGCTTCTTCGAGCTCGGCGATTGCCGGAAGACGAGCGAAGCGCGGCTGCGGATCTCATGGGGATGCGGCTGTTCTTTCTCGACCGGACCGGGCTCGTTCTCCTTGGCACTCTCTTCGCCGCGACCTTTCGGAACGAAACGGCCACCCTCCGGCGATCCGGCGGGCGCATGCTCGTGCCCCTGGTCGTCGATCGATAATTGCAGGAGCGCCGGATCGTCGCCGGCGGGCCTCGCTTTGTCGGTTCGGCCGCCGACTGCCCGATCGTCGCCGGACGTTCCGACATCGCTCTTCGTCAGATCCGGCTTGCCCATGCCGCCGGCCTGATCGCCCATCGTTTCGATCAGCGGGAGGGGCTGAATGTCGAAGTTCGTGGCGCGCCGGCCGAAGTTGGCATAGACCAGCGGCTTCAAGAGCTGCGCGGTGATCGCCTGCACATACGAACCGAATTCCACGTCCCTGACGGCGAGGAATCCGAGCAGCGGCACGCTCCGACCCGACCAGCCACCTCCCTGGCCGCCGGCTTCGACGACCTCGCGCGGCACGAGCAGGCCGTCCAGGATGTCCCAATCGAGATCGGCGATGAAGGGTTGGACGAGATCTTCGCCGCCCACGGGCGACGGCGGATCGTACGTGAATTTGCGATTCCCCTTGTCGTCGGTCGTGGTCGGCAGCACGACACAGCCGCCGCTCATGCGCAGTTCGGCGATCTCGCGGGCCAGGTCGCGCCCCGACGCCATGCTGCCGTTCGGCAAGCGGAAGTTCTCGATCGGGTAGCCGATGCGATCGCCGATCCAGGCGTCCTTGTACATCCGCAGCCGACGCAGGTCGTAGGCCCCGCCGTCGCTGTTCTTGTCAAACCACGGCGCGTAACATCGCTCGAGGATGGCCCGCCCCCAGGTGCGCGAGAACTCTTCGCCGTAGGTCAGCCACAGGCCCTTCGGCCCCATCAGATCGACGACGCCCCGGCCGTAGCTGTGGATGTTGCGCACGCGGATGCCCACGCGGGCGCCGTTGATCTTCAACTGCCCGACGTCCATCGGGTGGAAGTCGCGCATCCGGTCGAACTCGATCAATCCGGCCGGCGACTCCTGGCAGATCACCTCGCAGGCGAGGAAGCCGTAGTTCTTCGCGCGCAGGATCTGCGGCGCCGACGTGTGCCAGATGCGCTCCCATTGCGCCTGCACCCAGTGGGCGATTTCGCGGCTGTCGCACTTCACCTCGACCTTGGCCGTGCGCAGCGGACCGTTGCCGATCTGCAACCCGAACCACACCTGCGGATCGAGCAGCATGACGTCGGCGTAGTAATACGACCAGGGCGGCCGACGAGACCAATTGGCGTAGACGAGCGCCGACGGGCCCGGGTCGTAACCCTGGGTCAGTGGCCGGCCGGTATTGAACCAACCCGCGAGTCGGCTTGCGATGGCGTTGAGCATTCCGTTGCTTTGCTTGGATTAACCGACAGACCGGGTTTTGTCGGACTCAGGCGGTGTTCCTCTTCCGTTGCCACAGGCGCCGCTGCCGCACGACGAGCAGTTCCCTCCTGGCCAGCTCCTCGTCGCCTGTGGCTTCGAGATAGAGTCGATAGATCTCTTCGGGTGGGAGTTTGCTCAGGTTGCCGAAGCGCAGGTCTCGTTCGGCGTGGCATCGTTCGAGGTTGGCGAGCCAGGCGCGCCGTTCGATTTCTCCCCAGTCTCGGCTGTCGATTCCGAACCAGTAGGCGATTCGGCAGTCGGACCAACACTGTTTTTTTTTGCGTCGATCCTGGCGCGTAGCTTTTTGAATTCGCCCGTGACGAAGCTGTAGAACCGCCAGGCGCCCTCGCGGCTACAGCCTTCGACCCCGTAGCGATCCCGGAGCAGGCCGATCACGGAATCGAGGAAGCGTGGATCGTGCCGCTCCGTCCCGTCCGCGAACTTGATCTTGGGATCGTTGGCGTGCCGCTTGTCGATGATCGAGAGGTCGTCGTTGATGTCCCACAGGCGGACCGTGAAGACGCGACCATACATCTCGAGCTGAACCGTCGGATCGTCGTCGGACTCGATGAGTTTGACCGGGGCCGCTTGAGCATCCTCAAAAGTTCCTTCGGTGGTCACGGTGCGAATCCTTTCTGTGGGCGCACGACCGCCGCGGCTTCGGCGTGCAAAAGAGTGAGGTTGATAAGGCTCGCCGCCACGGCTACCTCGGTGAGAAAAACTAGGTGATGGTGAAGAGTTGCTTGATCCCGCTGTTGTCGTACAACAGCAGATCGAAGATCACGGGAATGTCGCGCTGATCGGGTCCGAACAGGACGTCCACGTCGTTGGCGTCCGAGAGGATCGCCAGTTCGGCACTGAACGTGACGGGGCCGAAGAGGGAGGCGGGCGTGCCGGCGACCGCGGTCAACACGATCGGCTTGGCGAGGTTGCTGTCGAGCCGGGCGATGATGCCCAGCGAGCCGTCCATGCCGGCCAGGCCGCCATAGGGCCAGATGGCCTGTTGCACCGCGACGTTCCATTCCTTGAACGTCACCATCAGGCTGCAATCCATGCCGCGATACACGCCGTCGATCAGCGTGTCGCCGTAGCTCGCCGTGTCGTTGATCTTGCTCTTCTTGGGGCGCAACCGCAGGTGTTCGCCACCTGACGTGATGAGGCCGACCGGCTGGCCGCCATAGGTCATCTTGTATTCGCCGACTGCAAAGTTTCCGAGAGGCATTGGGGTTCCCTTTCTATTGCATCACGTCGATGGCTTGCACGCGCCGCGCGCCGCGGAAGTTCAATCTTCGTTCAAGCGATTTGTCACCGAGTTCGGTTCGCCCGCGGCCCACATACCACAGGGGCGATTGGAAGACGTCGCCGGAGGCCTGGCCCGGCGCGCCCGCGTTGTCGCAGGCGATCTGTCGCAGCCGGTGGTTGTTGTGGATCGCGCGGATCACGGCGCGCTCCAACTCATCGAGCCCGGGCGTGTGGTCCGTATAGACCCTGCCGAGCTGGTCGGGAGCGTACTGCCCGATCTGCTTCACGATCCGCACCTCGACGGAATACTCCTCGCTCAACGAAACCTTCTCGGTGCTCGCGACGCCGGCTTCGTCCAACGCCACGTACCACTGGCCGCGGCTGCGCGGGAGCTGGCCGGCCGGTTGGATGCCGATGTAGTTCTGCGGCGGCTGACCGTCGGGGATCGGCATGCGATCGCGCAGGACGGTCTGCATCGCCAACAGAAGGGCCGCCATGCTCATCGGCCGGCCCTCCGGCGATCACTCTGGCTGAACATGTGGAATTGCCTCTTCATCGTCTTGGCCCAGACGGATTTCGATCGCTCGTGTACGGAGGCCGGTGTTCTTCTCCCAGACGGCATCGGCGAGCAGGGTCGCTTCCGCCGGCCCCGCGGCGCGCTCGTCCTCGATCGGGAACCAAGCCTGCAACCCATGGTTGAATCGCAGGCGCGTGCCCTGCTTCGAGAACTCATATGCCTGGTGGATTCGTTCCTCGGCCGCCATCGACTACTCCCATAACACGTAATCGATCGTATTGTTCTGCTTGAGGCCGTTGTTGTTCTGCGGACCGCCGGTGCTGGTCGAGTCGACGCGGCGCACCTTCGCCCGCAGCCAACGGCCGTCGATGGCCAGGTTGCTCACCGCCATCAGCTCGTCGCTCACGGGCGTGGCCGGCCCGTCGTCGGCGATCAGGTCTTCGCGACCGGCGCGAATCTCCTTGAGCACGTCGCGATAATCGTCGGCCTCTTTTTGCAGATCGTCGGGCACCGCGTTTCCGCGGCGCCGGGCGAGCACGACGGCGGCCAACGTGGCGGCGCACCATTTGGCCCACGTCGACGCGGCGATGGTCGCCGCCGAATATCGCTTGAACAGGAATCGATTCATCAACGAACAGGCCTGTTCGATCGGCACCTGCTGGTTGAGTTCCGGCGCGCCGTCCAGATCGTCGTCGAGACGCGCCGCGACGCCGAAGACCGACCATACGGCCTGCACCTCGGCGATCGAGCAATAGGTGATCGCCAGCGTGGGCGCGTTCAGAGGGTTCAGGAGGATCCCGCTGGGAGTTGAAGATGCCATGTTGAGCCTTTCGGTGTTTGTCGGCCGGTGCGGGCGAAGGTTAGCTGTTGTCTTCTTCCCACTCCACCTCGTAGCCCCAGGTCGCGGTGCCCAACGAGGTGATCGTGTTGCTGATCTCGACGACGTCGCCCGTGCCGCGCAGGATGAGGGCCTTGTCTTCCGCCTGGCAGAAATTCCAGACGGCCGGCACCGGCCCCAGGGCGCCGGCCGCCGGCGGACTCAGCGACAGGGGTCGGGCGCCCATCTGGACGTGGCCCGTGCCGAGCGCCGCCGCGGCCGTATAGCTGTTGATGGTGACCGTGGCCGCCGCATCGCCCTTGTCGTGCTTGCCCAACGTGGTGACGTTGCCGGTGGGTGTTCCGCCGGAAACGGCCGTGCAGCGCGAGAGCAAGAGCTCCGTATAGAACTTTGTTCCCGCCTGTCCCCAGATGACGATCTCTTTGACGCGCACCGTCTTGCTCGCGCTGCCGACGATCTCGAGCAGCACGGCGGCGGCCGTCGAGTAGAACGTCAGCCCGACCTCGCCGGTGCGATACGTCGCCTTGGTGCCGTCGGACGAAACCAACAGGGCACCCGACGACCCGCTGGCCGGCCCGGGGGCCGTGAGAAAGGGTACTCCGTTGGCGTCCTTGATCTGGATCGAACCGCTCATGCTTCCCTCATTCGTCCTTCGTTACCGCAATGTCCTCGGTGAGGAAGGTCTCGGTTGTGACCTTGCCTCACCGCCACCGCCGCCGGGTCCCCGCATGGAAGCGGAAGTGGATCAAAATGGCTCGTCAGGGGATGGTGCTGTTAGGCGATGCTGCCGAAGAACACCGCCGCCGGCACCTTCAGCGCCGGGATGCCGTTGAACACGTTCATCAACTGGTATCCGGCCGGATCGTCCGTCGGCTTGGCCCAGTAGTATTCGCCGAACCGCTCGACCGCCGGCCGGCCGACCCATTCGATGACGGGCTCGCTCCCCTGATAGAAGCTGAACACGTCGGGCGTGGGATCGGGCAGGAAGACGGCCCGGTTGTCGGGAATCAACTTGGTGAACGTTCCCTGCAACGACAGGCCGTCGTCGATGATGTGCCAGACGATCCACGGAGCACCGCGCAGCGTGGCGATGAAGCCGTTGTCGTTGTCGCTCCGCATGTGGTCGAACACCTTCTCCGCCGACCCCGATTGGTCTTGCACCTGCACGTTGTTGACCACATATCCCCAGCCGACGCTCGAGACGAAGACGTGCTTCAGCCCGCGGCCGCACAACTGCTGCATCAGCGCGTTGACCGCGAGGCAGTTGTTGATGATGGGGGCCGAGGGATTCGACCAGAGCGTGCTGATGATCCCGTTGAGGTTGCCGGTGTTGGTGCTGGGGATCTGGTAGTTGACGGTGATTCCGCCGCCGCTGAAGCCGTGTTGCAGCGCATCACCCACCTGCGTGTAGGTGTACGAGCCCCGCAGCATGGCCGCGATTTGGAATTCGCGCAGGTTGGTGATCTCCTGCGCGAGGATACGCTCCTGCTCGGCGATGTAGTTCTGACCGGCGATGTCGAGATTGGCGACCGGGCCGCCGATCGGGCGCAGGTTGTGCAATTCTTCCAGCGGCAGCGGCAGTTTGTTGGCCGAGCGCGGGAAAGTGAACGTGACGCGGCCGACGGGATTGGCCGCGATGGTGCCGGCCGGCGCACCGGGCATGCGCCCGTCGGGCACGTTACGGCTGCTGCTGAAGACGTCCCACGAACCGCGGCGGCCACCGTAGTCTTGCACCGCCCGTCCGCCCCGCTCCATGCCGAAGAATCGCTGGAGCCGATCGTTGATGAGGTTCAGCCGGTTGATGCGCTCATTGATGATCGCGGGCTGTAACGCTGAAGGGAGAGCAACTGCCACGTCGGGCGCTCCATGTCGGCTCCTTTAGCGAAGAGCGGTTTAGCTTTTTGTATGGCACACGCGAATCGCCCTGCTAAAAAGGGCTTTGCGGGAGCGACCCTATCGCGTGTGTTTTTCGTCGTTTCCCTACGCTGCCGTCACCGTGGAGGTGGCCGGCGAATAATTGCGCACATACCACTTGGTGCCGGCGCCGTTGGCATAGAATTGCAGATGGCCGCCGATCTGGTGGCTGGCCGTGCCGAAGGCCAGGCTGCTGGCCGACGCGTTGTTGTCCCAGACGATGTTGCTCCCTTCGTTGCTGAGCACCTTCATCGTCTGCGCGACCAGGTTCAGGAACTGGAACGTATAGCCCGCGGCGATCGCCGGGAGCGTGAAATCGACCTCGGCCGATGCGCCCAGCGTGGTGAAGAGCGTGCCGTTGTCGGTCGCCAGCACCTGGTAGGCGGCCGTCTTGGCGACCTCGGCATAGGGCGCGGCGAAGGCACCCGCCTGCCCGGTAAAATCGTCGTCGAAGAAGAACCGGCCGACCATCTGCCGCCGCGCGTACTGGTCGAGCCCGATGAGCAGGCTCCCCTTGACGCACCCGCCGACGAGGATCTTGCCGTATTTGTTCTCGGCGTTGCCGTTCAGGTCGAGTGTGCTGATGCCGCGCAACAGCACGCCGAACACGTTCTGGCTGCCGTCGCTGGCCGTGGCCGAATATTGCTTGAGGTTGCCCGAGGAGGCGATCTTGCCCAGCAGCAAGCCGGGCCGCAGATAGGTGGTGGGCGAGTTACCGCTGTCGACCGTGGTAGAATCGATGACGTACGATTCCTGTTCGACCACCGGCGCGCCGTCGCCGCCCCAGGTCACGACCGATTCGACTGTCTGCTGCAGGGTTGAAAAGCCGGGCAGATTGCCCATCGTCGGCAGAGCGGACATGGATTGCGCCTGTCATTTTCCGGCCCTTTAGCGAGGCGATGCAGCTTCTTGGTTGGTTCGTTCGGCTGGCCCGCGCTGCTCGCGGGTTTCGGGGAGCGACCCTTGCCGTCCGAGAGTGACTTAGGTTTTCCTGCCCTGGAGGATGGGCATGCGTTCGGCCTGCTTGTCGACGTACGCCTTGGCCTGCTCGGGCGTGACATCGCCATCGCTGCCGTGATGCCGCAGGCCCTGCACGGTGCCTTGGCGATCGAGCGGCGGCCGCTCGTCGTCTTCCGCCCGGGCACGCTGCTCGGTCGTCAGGTGGGCATAGGCGTGTTCGATCAGGTCCTTCATGATGTCGAGCACTTCCGCCAGCGACAGCTTGCATTCGTCCGATTCTTCGCCATCCGCGGAGAACTGGAGCGCGTCCGATCGCTCTCGCAGCCGGCGGGCGACATTCGGCGTGATGCGGCCGCTCTTGTACAACTCGTCGATCTGGCCGACGGCGTCGCGATGCGCGCCGCGGATCACCGCCCCCAGCAGCCTGTTCGTGCACGCGCCCGATTCGACATCGGCCAACGAGAACTGGATCGGCGGCTTCTCCTCGACCATCTCGTCTTGGTTCGTCGGCGTGCCCTGGCCCGCGTACTCCTGCGTGCCGTCGTTCTCGTCCACGTCGGTCTGTTCGGCTGCGGCGGCCCTGTCGAGTTCCTCTTTGGCGGCGAGCGTCTTCAGCGCCGTCAACAGGTCGCGGATGAACGTCTCGGAGTCGGTGTCTTCGGGGAGCGCGATGCCGCGGAGCTTCAGATGCTCGAGCGCGGACACCAGGTGCGGGTTGTCGGATCCGTTCGGCTGTTTCGTGGTCGGCATGTCACCGTTCGCCTTCTCGTTGCCCGTGTCGGTCATCTCGGGGCCCGCCGTTGCGTCGCCGTCGCTCACCTGTTCGGCGATGTTCTCGCCGGTCGCTGGCGGATCGTTGTCGTCCGCCTCCGTATCGTCTTCTTCGGCCGACGCCTGGAACGGCCCCCAATCGGCCAGTGAGCATTGCCAGGCGATCGGCGACTGTTTCGGGTTTCGCGGGGTGTGCGTCAGCGCTACGTGGGCGATGGACCGGCCGAACTCGCGTCCTTCGCTCCCCTTGAAGCGTTCGCGAAATTCGGGCGACACGAACCGGATCGAGCCGTTCTTCAGACCGCGCGCCGCGTCGGGATCGGTCGCCTCCAACGTCAGCGACAGCTCGTTGTCGTCCGTCAGCTCCAGACCCTTCAACCAGCCGGCCCCGTGCCTGACCTGATGGGCCCGCTCGTCGCGCTTCGACCTCTCCGTCGCGCCCGAGAGCTGGATCGGAGCGCCTTCCTTGCTCCCTGGCGGCGCGTGTTCAAAGAGGATCGGGATCGAATAACCGGCGGCCAGGAGCTCCCGCGTGCCGCGCACATAATCGGCGATATCATCGCCCGTGATCGTGCGAAAGAGGTCGCCACCGATATGGTAGCGACCCGGCTTGAAGCAAGAGACTTGTTTGAAGATAGCTGGCATCGCCCGGCTTCTCAGTGCGGGGTGTTGGCCAGCAACGGCATCAGGATGTATGAAAGATATGCACTGTCTACCAGGAAAGTCAATCGATCTATTTTAGATTTTTTTAAGAAGTAATATCACTTCCTGACCCAACGGCCACGTCCTTGCGGCAACCGACAAAACCAGATCGAGTTCCGAAGAGATCGGCGTTTCACGCCCGATTTGATTCGATGCCGATCCGCGTATCGGTTTCCTGTCTCACCCGGCCGCCTGCCAGTGGCGGATGGCGTCGATGGGCCAGAGGAGCATCAATATGTTGAGCGCGAGGTTGTCGCGGATCATCGCCAGCATCGCCAGATCGACCACCAAGAAGACGAGCACGGATTTCCAGAGCCCGAGCCGCTCGGCCAGATAGAAGCCGGCGGCGAAACTCAACACGTCGCCCATGGAATTGATAATCGAATCGCCCTCATAGCCCGCGGCGATCGTCGCCGTTCGGTAGCGGTCGATGATGAACGGCGCGTTCTCCATCATCTCCCACGCAACTTCGACGGCCGTCGCCGCGACGAACCGCCAGCCGAGGCCCATTCGCGCGCGGAATAGCCAGAAGAATCCGAAGAACAAGACGCCGTGCAGCAGATGGGAAAGGCTGTAGGGATCGAGAATGTGCTGCGAATTGTGCGGCGAGTTGACATTCAACGAAACGGGCCACCGATCGCCCTGCTCGCACCACCACACGCGCCCCTGCCAACGTAGGTAAACGACCGCGACGACCAACATACCCGCGATCACCACCACGGGGGCAACCTTCCTCTCGCGCAGCTCATCCATGCCCAGCAGCTTGACGTGCCCAAGCCGATCGGGCAAGCCATAGACCGAATAATGCGCAGGCCGAGCAAACAGCAGGCGGACGGCGCCGTGTGTTCACGGCACGTGCGGCGCCGACTCGGTTCGGCGCCTCGGTCGATGTGGCCGATGCAGCTTGTCGGATAGATTCCAAATAAGGCTTCGCGGAGTGAGCGAGCGCATCAGAACAACCGACAAAACTGGATCGAGCTCCAAACAAATCGATGTTTCAGCGACGATTCTTCTCCCATGGCGCTCCGGCTTCTGGGCTTGGTCAGCCGCGTTTAGAACCTCACCAGAACGCGACACTCTCGTGCCCCGTCGGCGGCTGACACCTCGCCCCACGGAACGTGCTGGCCGGCGCTGCGGTAATACAGCACGCTCTCTCGAAAGGCGTCTTGGATGTTCTCGGCGGCTTCTTCGACAGTCTCACCCTGGCTCACGACGCCGGTGGACCACGATCGGGGCGACGCGCGGGCTCAGCCGCTCCAGACCTGTTCGGTGGAGATGGCGAAGACGGCTTCGCCGATGCGGCCGTCGGTGAGTGCGAAATTCACTTCGAGGGAATACTCGCGCTCGCTCTGCGGGAAGGCGCCGGGGCCGACGACCAGCTTGAAGTTGTAGCCGCGGGAATCCTCGGGCCAGGGCTGGAGCGTGTCGAAGATGACGTCGGCGGGCGTGAGGGGCAGGCCGGAATAGAGCGTGCCGTCGTTGTCGACCGGCAGTTGCGTGAGCGTGTCGGTGACGGAGTAGGCGATGGCGGAGAACTGCTCCGCGAGCAGCGGCGTGCCCGGCTGCGCGAATTGCGCCGTCTCGGGATCTTCGATGCGCGCGGCAACGATGGCCGATGTGGAGCGGAAGATGCGACCGCGGAGGGTAAGTGACATGACAGCCTCAGGTATGAGCCAGGTCGAGGGAAATCGGAAACGGTTGGTGCGCACTCGGCGCATGGTGATCGTTGTTACATTACGCGTCCCGGCGATCGCATATTTGAGGATTGATGGGAAACGGTACAAGGGTGCGCATGGTGCGAGTCACCGGCCAGTCGTGTTTCTTTTACCTTCCCTTGCCGCCCCCGAATACCTTGCCCGCGCTGGGTGCCAGACTCCAAACGCCGCCGGCGACGACGAACAGACTCCCCGAGCCTGTGAAGGGCGGCGGATTGCCGTCGGCCAACCAACCCGTCGTGCTGGCGTGCTCGATGGGAATGAGCACGGCCGCCATCGTGTGCTGTCGCGATGGGACGACCCAACGACCCTCGTAACCCGACGGCGCCGGCACGCTGCCGAAGAACTGCGGGTCGACCACGATCTGCCCGACGAGTAGATCGACCCGGCCGGGGCGGCGCAGCATGGCCGCGGAGGCGTCCATACCGGGCGGTACGGAGGGCGGCAGGAAGCCGCGTTGATCGTCGGGAAGGTCGACGAGAGGCGATGGCATCCGCGCCCGGCGTCTGGGTGGCGGAGTGGCCAGGCCGGGGTCGAACCAGCCTGCGAGGTTGTCGTCGATGGGCGGTTGGCCTGCCGTCGGCAACAGGACCGGCGATAGGCCGTGCTTCTCGACGACGGGCGGCGACGCCATGCTCTGCCAGGGAGCGGCAATCGCGATCGCGGAGAGTTCGAAGGCGGGCGAGACGTCGATCGGTTGTTGCCGCGGCGGTTGCCGCAAGCGATCGGCCGGAATCGCCATCGGCCCGTCCCAATCGTCCAGCGAATAGGGCGCCGGCGGCGGTGGCACAAGCATCTCCGGCGCGTGCATCGCCCGATCGGGACTCGCGCGGAGTGGCGCGGGCCGCGGCACGAACATCGGTTGCAAGTATACCGTGTTCTGTGTCGCCAGATCCGTGAAGGAGAGCAGCGATCCGTCGGCAGCGGGATTCGGCCGCGCGATCCTGGCCGGCTGAAAGATCTCGCCTTCCCAGCCAATCGGCGTGACGATCGAACCGAGGTTGAGCACGAGCGATTCCACACCGAGGGGGATTTGCCGCCCGAGGGCCTTGGGCGGCAATGCCATGGGCGTGGCCCACGAGAGGACGACGAGCGATGGCTGGTCGTAGACATAGCTCTCCATCGACGGAGGATTGGTCCGCGCCCGGAGTGGCGGCAGCCCCATCGCCGACTCGGTCAGCTCGGCGCCGATCGTCGCTGCATCGTCCTGATGGAAAAAGCCGCCGCTGAGGGTTTGGAGCGGGGCTTCGAGGTCGCCCTTCATGATCGGCGGCGGCCCGGCCAACGGTTGCACATAGACGGCCGGGAAGAGGCCGAACGTCACGCCGGCACCCGCGTCGTCGTCGTGCGGGACCGGTCGCGTAGGAACGGTCCGCAACGGTCGCTGCATCGCTGTGAGCCAATCCAACGACGTGTCGTACCCCGTCTCGCTCGGCCCGGTGGGCGAGAATTCGACCCCGTGCATCGTCTCTTCGACGGCGGCGTGGCGTTCTGCCCGCGCGACGGGCGGCGGCTCCATCGTCCGCGTCCAGGCCTCGCTGCGGCTCGATACATCGGTCAGCGAAATCGCCGCCGGCGAATCGTCGAGGGGCGGCAATGGATGCACGCCGCGCGGTTGCGATAGCGCCGGCTGCCATCCGACCGGCACGACCACTTGGCCCAGATCGTATCGCAGCACTTCCATCGGCGGCGGCGGCGAGGCAACCTTGTTCGCCGGCAAGACGCTCGGCATCCCGCTCTGCCAATCGTTCGGCATCGTCTGCACGAGATCGATCGTCTCGCCGGCCAACTCGCCCCGATTCGGCACGTTCTGATGGCGTCGCGACGGAAGCCGCGGCGGCAGTGCCATCGGCGTCGACCATCCCGCGACAATCCGTGCATCCTGGAACAACAGTCGGTCGATCTCGGACTCCGGAGCCAGCGGCGGCAGCCTGCGTGCCGATCGCAACGGCTCGCCCATGCCCTCGGGCGCCGGCGACGTCGAGCTCAGGTCGGCGCCGCCCGATGGAAACCCGAACGCCCGCAACGTCGGCTTGTGGAACGCCGCGCCCACCGGCACCCACATGCCCAGCCCGAACGCATACAGCGCCGGGTTGATCGGCGTGGCCGACGTGAGGTCGACGAACGATTCCGTCGGCGGCGGCACGGGGACGTGATGTCGCTGCGGCGGCAGCCCCATCGACGGCAGGTCGACCGACGACGGCTGATTCGGCAACGCCGCGGCCCCCGGATCCAACCGGCCCATGTCGGGCTGATACAACCGCGGCCGGAACAGAACCTGCCGCGACGGCACCGTCGCCCCGAACGCATCGCTATGCGGCGATTCGGTGTCGAGCAGCCCGTTCGGATCGTTCGGCGACTCGAGCGGCCAGCGCCAGACCGGCCGTTCGGGCTGGCTGCGCGGCAGCGGAGCCTGGTGCATCGGCTCGAACCCGGCCGCATGCGGCGCCTCGGGGAACGTCAGCGAGTCGGCATCGGTGACGAAGAACGGCACGTTCCACACCGCGCGCAGCGGCTCGCGGCGCGGCAGCGGACCCTGGTGCATCGGCTCGAACGCGTCGACGTGCGGCGACTCGGGAGATTCGCTGAGCGGCCTCGATTCGAATTCCGTCAGAACGATTTGGCGTGGCCTCGACCGGCTGCGCAGCGCGATGTCGTTCGACATCATGTCGTTGAAGCTGCCCATCCGGTAGTAATAGACCGTCATCTCGGCCGAGTCGACGTAGAACGTGCCCGCACTCGTCGTGGCGGCATCGATGAACAGTGCGACGCCGAAATCGCCGGCGTTCACCTGGGCCGCGGTGGGGATCGGGCGTCCGGAACCCCCCAGACCCCACGACGCGAAGTTATCGTTCGTCGCGCCCCAACTGGCAAACCACTGATCGGTGTTCGATACCGTCAGATTCTGCGCGATCAACACGCCGCTGCCACCGGTGCCGGTGGTCCCGCCGATGATGATGATGGCATCGATCTCGATCGATTGCGGAGACCCGAACGACCAATGCCCATAGAAGGTGAACGTCATCCCGACCGGCATAGCATCGGCGGGGATACTCCCCTGCCAACCGGTGAAGTCGAGCAGGTACGGAAAGTTCGAGCTGCCCGAGAACGCGAAGCTCGCATACGATCCATCCGGCGCCCCCTCGGCGTTCGCCGGGCTGCTCCAATTGATCGGTCCTCCCCAAGAATTATCCTGCGCCACCGCGCCGAAGTAATCGGGGCCGGCGGAAGAGGGACCGCCGCCGCTGATCGTATAGGTGACACTCAGCGTCGCGAGGTCGCTGGGCGTTCCATGGTAGGAGTGGTAGTCGGCGAACTCGGTGCTGCCGGCCACGTTCGTGGGCAAACCGAACAGGCTGATGTGGTTGCCGCTCGACCAGCCAGCACGATTCACGATCTCCTGCACAATCGCCGTGACATTGATCGTTTGGCTGCCCGAAGCCGACGCGAGACTAAGGGCCGTGCTGTGCGTGGTTTTGGTCTGTTGGCTGGGGCGATTACTGCTGCTCCAGGCAGCGGAACTGTCCGCGGCAGTTCCCCAAATATTCGATGTCTGGGTCGAGCCTGTGTTGTGGCTGATCGCATCAAGCGTCAGCGTCGCTGATGACACCGTCGCTCCCTGCGGAACCGACAGAGCAAACCGCCATCCGGGATTGCACGCATATGACTTGCCGCCGTCGTTGCCGAGCAAGTCTGCACTATTCACAGATACCCATACAGGCGAAGGGCTCATGGCCTCATACCCATCATCCGCATCCGCAGTGATTGACGCGCTTACCGTCGGGTCGATGCGAACTGGATAGACGGGTGTTGACCATGATTTGCGGCGTGTCGTCGGGTCGCGGCGCTTCACTCGCCCGGTGAAAGTCACCGTCGCGTCATAAGCGTTTTCCGAAATTGGCGTGACGGTGCTGGATATCTCGGTTTCGCTTCTTTCCGCATCGCGCCCATGGCCTTCGGTATCGACCGACACGTTCGGGTGCCGTTCGTCTTCGTGACGAAGAACGAACGTTGTCGGGGCTCGCGAGTCTTTGAGCGTCTCGACGAACTCCACGCCAGCCGGACGCATGACAAGCGAGACGTCAAGCCCCGGCAAAACGTCTCGCCAAACGATCGCATTCCCTTCTACCGAACGTCGCGATGTATCAAAGGCCGTCTGATCGCCGGCCTTGACTAACGTTACCTTGCACCGGCCACCGTGCTTATGCTCGAAGGTGTAGCCGATGTCATGGATTTCCAGATCGAAGACCGTCGACTTCGGCGAACCATTCGCGTCCAACGTCGGGTCGATCTCTAACCATTCGCCCGTCTGCGGGTGTGGCCAGTGCAGGTGGGCCACCGAATGCACGGCGTGGCGAACCCCGTTGCCGAGATCCCACGTTTTGCTCTTGGCCGTGCGGAGGTGCGTCAATTCGACGCCGGCATGTGCCTGGATCGCGGCCATCAGATCCCCTCCACGAGCAGCTCTCGCCGGAAGCGGCATTGCGACGGATCCACCTGCGCCGCTGCTTGGTGAGGATCGATTGGCCACCGCAAGGAGTCAAACGCCTTCAGCGGACTATCCACGACGAATCGGTAGTCGAGCATGTTCACCGAATGCACGTCGCGGCGGTTGAACATCCGAACCCGCGCGCCATCCAACCGCTTATCCAGATCCGGCGGAACGGTGAGCGGCACGCCGAAAGCCGCTTCGTAGCTCTGCCGGATCTCTTCGTGGTCGCGCGTCATCAGCACGATTCGATAGCCTTCCTGGTTGACCGACATTCCGTCGAGCCCCCAGAAGAAGATTTTGACGAGCGAGCCTTGGTATTGGAGTGGCCAGCCAGGCGTGCCGTACTCGCGCCACGCCACTTCGTAGAAGCCACCGCGGTTTGGCTGATAGTTTTCGTCTCCGTGATCGTTGAGGCTTTCTCGCTGGGGATTGAAAGCCGACTTCAAACCGCCTGCCGCCAAGCATTGCATCATCATGCTCGTGCCGCTACGCACGAAACCCGAGACGACGTAGATCATGGCGAGACTTCGACAATCTTTGCTATGTACCGGCCGCGCTCGAATCGTTTGGCCTCCTCAACTCGCCAGCCGTGTTCCTTGGCCAGCGCAAGAAGCTTGCGTACGTATTCCGCCCCCGCCCCTTGCGACCAGTCGTAAACGAATCGCAGCGTGGGCGACCGCTCTGGATGCCGTCGGATAAGTGTTTCAAGGTTTGTGACGTGCTCGGCAACGAGAGCACTCCACGGTGCAGGCTGCGCCACGTAGCCCATCTTGGGATACGACACAAGGAAGTGTTCCGGGTAGCCGTAGAACGACGGCCAGTTGGTTTCGATGCCCTTTGCGCAGTCGCGGTGGACCGCAAGCAAGTCGCGGTACTCAAGGGACCGTTCGGCGATCGAGCCTTCATTGGTCGGATTGGCCTGGAATAGTGCGCCGCGATGGTTGACCGCGGCGTATGCCATTAGCACAGCACAGCCGGCAAAAGCGGCGCGCTGGCCAAGGCGCTCATTGAGCAACGTGACGATAGCGAGCGTCGCCACGGGTAATGCCAGCACGAAGTACCTCGGCAAGAGGTAGGTAGGGAAGATGAAGCCCGATACCAGAAAGAATGCGGCAAACGTCGCAAGGAAAATTGCCGGTAGTTTGTTCGTTGTCCAAATCAAGTATGCTGCGGCAAACCCAAGAGCGGTCACCATGTAAACATCCCATGCTGCCGAGAAACGTCCGCCCAAGTTCCCTAGCAGGATATTCAGGTGTGGCCGTGTGAAGTCGACATGCGGTGATTTGTAGCGCTGAACTGCAAAGATTACCAAAGCAGGGGCAGCCGCAACCGACCATCTTACTCGGCGCCAAAACCCCTTCTCGTCGATAAATCCGGCAATTACTAATGCTCCAGGCGCCACGATTCCACGCTCACAGAACCAAAAAGCGAGTGTTGCCAGCAGGATTGCAAGTTTTCGTCGATCGGCTCGCCAGGCAATCAGCGACCAGATCGCGCAGGCCGTCATCGGGATTTCGAGGTACAGCGCTTGCATCTGTGCCATCATGGCCGGGAATGTCGCAAACGCAGCCGCCGTTGCGATGGCTGGCCAAGTCCCGAGTGGGAAGGCGAGCTGATAAACCCCAAAGGCAGCAGCAGCAGCCAGGGCGAACGTGCCAATGTGCATGATCCGCAACGGGTGTTCGAACAACCGATAGCAGCCTGCGGCAACGAACGTCCCCAACGAAAGGCTGTGTGTGTTCGGCCCACCGCGTTGACAAGGTGGCTGGTTTAGCAAGTCGGATAGTCCTTTCTCACTGATCCAGATTGCGGCCGGGTGCATCCCGATCGCAGCATCCCAGAACGGAGGATCATCAATCGCGTGCCAGTTGAATACGCATATCCCGACGAACAACACGCCCGCCGCCAGAAGCTGCCGTTTCATCTCTGACCTCGCTGGTTGAAAATTTAACCGGAGATTCTAGCAGACTCGGGTTACATCTGCCGGCTGAACCGTCTCCCATCGGAAGTGCTTATAACACGATCGCCCCCGAGCCCAATCCTTTGAGGTCGATGTGCACGGCGGAGGAGATGGATCGGTGGAACCAGTGGCGGCCGGCTTCGAGGTTGTCGAGGCCGCGTTCGACGCACGTGCACGTATTGCCGCATGCGGCCGAACAGACGTGACCTCCGCAGCGCATGCAGAACCCGCGGACCCGCTTCGAGCCGGGTCTGTGGACCCACGTATAGCCGCAATGGGCACAACTGATCGTGCCATCGCGGATCGCCTTGTCGCTGCCCCACGGGGTCGTGATCAGTTCGCCTGAGAATCGTGGCATCGCAGTCAACGTCGAATAAGGTTGAAAAACGCGGCGGGGGCTTGGTGGCCATCCTGAGCCGTTGCTGCCGGCTATCCACGGCCCCCGCCGCTGTCGCTTCCCTGCTCCGGCCGTTTTTGTAACGACCGATAAACCGGAGCCCGCTCCACAAAAATCGGCGTTTCACGGCCGACTCTTTGCCACGGCACTCGGGCAAGACCATCTGTCGGACGCTCTCACATAAACATCTGGTCGCCGATCTTCTCGGGATGGTCCCGATATTCCTGGGCCTTCGCCGGGTCGGGCTTGGCATCGATCACGGTGGGCAATTCCGCCTCGCGGGCGAGCCGTTCCGCGACGATGGGCCGATAGGCCTCCTTGCAGTCCCTGCACGTGACGACGCCGATGCTGGTCTGCGTCGGCTCTTCGTCGCGGCCGACCTTGGCCCACGTCTCGGCTTCGAACTCGTTGTTGTAGACCCGCACGTAATACATCTTGTCGTTCTCGCGCGGGGCCTGGTTACACATGGCGCAGCGTCGTGGCATGGCTCAATCTTCCTTTCGGCTAACGAGGCGAGCCCCGGCGGGTCGTGAAGAGCGGCCCGCCAGAGCTCGCGCACTTCGAGCGGGGATGGTGCCGACGGGCAGCCCGGCGGCTCACTCTTCGTACAAGACCGTGCAGTCGACGTTGCCCGTGTACGAAGCGTGCGACGTCGCCAGGCCGGCGCCGTTGCTGGCCGTGGCGGGCAACACCAACTCGTAGCCCTGCGCCGCGACCCAGCGCTGCGTCGAGCGCTGGTTGGCGTCGATGTCCAACAGGATCGCACCGCTGGTGTAGGTCGGTTCGACCGTGTGATTGCTGCCGGCGGTCGCCGTCGCGGCCGGATCGCCCGGATCGAGCGCCTGCGGGGTCACGGCCGTCGAGGTGCCGGCGGCCGTGTACCGTTGCACGGTCCAATTGAGGGCGTTGTCGGCCGGGGTGCCGCTGGTGCCGAACATGACGTCGGCGATGCGCGGCCGGATGGCCGAAGTGGATGTCAGACCGGCAACGGTCTTGACCGAGGAAGCCACGGCACGACTGCCGTTGATCGAATACTTGCGTCCCATGACGGAACACTCCACAGGGGTTTTGCGGGGACCCTGCGGTCGTTCGACGTGTTAATAGTAGGAGTATGGACAGCATGTTGTCAAGTTTTGTATGTCAACTTTTGCTATGACAATCAGGTAACATACAAGACGGCGTATCCAGATTCCGTCAGCGCTCTCGGAGCAACCGATAAAAGCGGCCCGGGCTTCCGAGAATCGGCGTTGCACGGCCGATTTTTTTCCCTCTGCGCCCCGGCTTCCGGGTTTTGTCAGCCGCTCTTAGAGCAACCGACAAAACCGGATCGAGCTTCACAAAATCGGCGTTGCACGGCCGATTTTTTGCCCGCGGCGCCCCGGCTTCCGGGTTTTGTCAGCCACTCTTAGCGACCGGGCGGCAAGATGATGTTCGCGTCGGGCGGTTCGCGGTGGCCATTCCTCCGGCATGAACAATCGCCGAGACAGCGATCGTCCTCGACGCCGTCCTCGGTCTCGTCGTCGACCAACTCCACGTCTTCCGCGGGCTCGGCTGCTTCTTGGCGTCGCCGGCACTCGGCCAGGATCGAATCGGCCATGTCGACGGCCAATCCCGGCACGTCGCAGCGGCCGGGATCGATCGTCATGCGACCGGCCACGGCGGCGCCGATCGCGATCGCGGCCTGTTCGAGCTTCGTCAGACCGCCGATCGTCTTGAGCAGGAGCACCGGCTGTCCGGCCATGTCGGCGCCGTTGATCGCGGCCACGACGGGCGCCGCCAGGTTGTGCGCCGGCTGCGGATGTTCACTGTGGTCCACGACGACCATCGGTTGATTCATGGGAGTTCTCCTTCTTCGAGCTGTTGCCATTGAAACCAATAAATCCTACCCAACGCGTCGATTCCGACGCGCGTCAATCCGCAGCAGCCGGCCGTCGATTCGTATACATATTCACCGAAGACCACGTATTGGACCGACTGTGAACAGAGCCGCGCGTGTATCTCACCAAGCCGCGGGCTCGGCCACGTCGACGGCTGTTCGACGACCGGAGCGAGCCAGGAGCAGATACAGGTGTTGTCAACATTCGGACCTCTCATCTTCGTTGTCTGTTAATTCTGTTAAGAGCAACCGACAAAACCGGATCGAACTCCACAAAAATCGGCGTTTCACGGCCGATTTTTCGCCCACGGCGCTCCAGTTTCCCGGTTCTGTCAGCCGCTCTAAGAGCCTATCCGAGAACCGATGTTGCGACAGTAATGGTTCGACTCCCCAACAGGTTTTCGGATCGGCTCCAAAGAGCGCGACGAGCCACCTGCCTCAGCCACCCGTCTTCGGCCCCTTCAACCCCTTCACATCTTCCGCGATCTGGTCGACCTTCTTGTTAACTTCCTCGATCTGCCGATCGTGGTCGGCCAGCCTCTGTGCCGTCTGCTCGTTGCGCGAGAGGAACGTCTTGCGGATGTCGCCCATGGCCTTGATGTTGGCCCGGTGACGCCGATTGCTCTTCCGGTCCTGACGCTTCAATTCGGCCCCCAGCGTGATGAGCGCGAAGCTGTTCTTCTCCTCGACGGCCAACGCGACTTCTTCGCGGGTCTTCTTCCGCGATTGTTGGAGCAGCCATTTGCCGAACCCGATGAGGGCCGTGACACCGCCCACCCAATCGACCTTGCCCCTGAGCTGCTCCATCCACGAGCCGGCCCCCCACAACGCGATGCCGATGCCGATCAACGCGACCACCCAACCGTGCTCGCTGATCAGATGTCTGCCCTTGTCGCCCTCTTCCGACATCTCAGGCCGTGCCTCCCTGGTGCCTCGACGCAGGCCCTGTTCCGCGGCGCAGGTTCTGTTCCGCGGCTCGGCCTCACCCGTGCCGCTCGAACCATTCATCGACCATGCGGTCGCCCGCTTCCTTGAAGCGGGTCCATTCCATGGGCGTCAGCCTGGCCGGATGCGGACCGCCGCCCTGCTCGGTCACCAGCACGACGCCCTCCGGTGCCGGCGCAATGCTCACGAACGTGCCGGGAACGGTGCCGGGGAATCGCAGTTCGCGGGCGCAGCTCGTGGTGGGCATGATGTCGCTTCCGTGGTGTGTATTGTCAGCCGCCCCATTCCCGATCGGTTCCCACCCTCCGCGCCGCAGCCGTCGGGTGGTCGAATGGGGCGGCTGGTTGTTGTGCCAGACGCGAGCGGTCGATCCGCCTTGTCGGTCGCTCTCAGTTGCTCCCGCTCCCGGTGCCGGTTGCCGAACCGGTGCCAGTTGCCGAACCGGTGCCGGTCGAATTGCCCGAACCCGAGCTCGAGCCGCTTCCGCTCCCCGGCGGCGGACTGGCCGAGATCGTGCTGGCCAACTGCGACGTAATCGCATTCAAATCGTCGGCGACCTGTTGGATCGCGGCCTGGTCGCCGTTCGCGATCGCGGTCTGTAATTGTTGGTAGATGTTCTGGTAGTCGGCGATCACCGTCGTGATCTCCGCCTTGATCGCCGCGTCGGCCGCTTGTAGCTTTTGCAGTGCCGTAGCCATGGTCTTCACCTCCGTGATAAGGGTTTGAAACTGAGTGGTCTGTTGCTGTGAGAGTTGTTGCACCGCTTGTAGGGTTTTGTTCTCGACGCCGAGGAGGCTGCCGAGCCACGCTGCGAGCCAGTTGATGAAGGCCGACCACGACACGTCACCACCTCCGATCCCGACGGCGAAGGGCCGCCCAGGTCGCGGCGATCGCGCGGTCGATGAAACAGTCGTCGCAGATCGCCTTGCGGTGCGGCGGCAACCGCGCCTGACAGTGTTTGCAGAACCGGGGTTTGTTCACGGCATCACCTCCACCATCGGCACCGTCCACGACCGCTCGCGACGCTGCCACCATGCGCGATACCGTTCGTGCCACGCCCGATACTTCGCCAGCTCGCACTCCGCCCGCTCCAGCGACCCGCGCGCGACCTCCAACTCGATCGCCTGCCGCGCGATCGTCGCCTCGTGGGCTTCGATCGTCGCGCGGTCGGCATCGGCGGCGAGCGCCAACTCCGCGCCGGCCGACTCGGCGGCGGCGAGCCGACGTCGGAGGCGCTCGATCTCGGCGTCCTTCGTGGCCCGTTCGACCACGCCGCGCTCCCGCACGCGGTCGTAGTCCCAGATCGCGGCCGTGAACAACACGTCGGCTGCGATGCACGTCAGGATCAGGATCTGGAGCGGCACGATACGCATGGCTTACTGCAACCGGTCGATCACGCTCTGGGCCACCTCGTCGCCGAACCGCAACTCCGCGTCGAGCACCTCGAGCGCCCGCTGCGTGTCGTTGCCGTGGAAGACTTCCTTGAGGGCCACCCGCGCGGCCTTGTGCTTCAGGTAGGGAGAGGCCCTCGTCTCAAGCTCGACGAGTTTGGCATTGTGCGCCCGCTGCTTCGCGATCAGCTCGTCCACCGCGATCAACACGTCCGATCGCTCGTCGCGAGATTCCTTGTCCTTGCTCATGTGTCCTGGTCCTGATTCCTTGTTTGAAAGACGTCCGGCCGGCTTATCTAGAAAGCCGACCGAACGCGACATAGGGAGGGTCCGTGCTCCTCCCGGTCTATCGCCTTCCCTGGCGATTTTTGGAGTAAACGATGATGCTGGGTCGCGCTTCAGGAAAATCGGCGTTGCACGGCCGATTTTCACCCACGGCGCTCGAGCATCCCGATTCCTTCCAGCCGCTCGTGGTGTAACCGTTCGAAGTTGGTACTGCTTCGGAAAAGCCGGCGTTTCACGGCCGATCTTTTCCCGCGGCGCTCAAGCATCCGGATTCCTTCCGGCCGCTCTTGGGCCAACCCCTTTCAAAAACGCCCGCGTTGCACGATGCGGAATCGACCGCGACCCTGCCGCGCGCCACCGACCGCGCCCTGGTTGATGACGTGGACGGCGTTCACGCCGGTCACGAAGGGTACGGCCGTGGTGGTCAACACCTGCTGCGTCGCCACGTACGGCTGCACGACAGCGACCGTCGGCATGACGGCCTGGCAGGCGACCTGCGGCGCCACGGCGACCGCGCCTTGTTGTCCAACGGCGGCTTGCTGTCCGACCGCGACGGGCGGACAGGCCTCGGCCTCGGCGACGCACACCGCGGCTGCCAGTGCGGCAGCCAAGACGAAACGAAACATGGTTCTCCTCCTCTGAGAAAGACAAACGGTTGGTGAACGGGTCATCGGGAGAGCTCTTGGATGAGCTGACCGATCATCTGCGGATCGAGTTGCACGCCCTTCGGCATCCGCTTCTCCGGTGCGTCTTGCAGGATGGCGCCGATCGCCGCGAGCTTCTGCTCGCACGTCAACGACAGGTCGATCCGGAATCCGCCCTTCGCCGCATCGCCCGTGTGACACTTCGAGCAATACTGACGCAGCAACGATAGGACCGCTGGTTGATCTGGCGCCGCCGGCGTGGCATGCTCGGCCTGCGCGGATGGTTGGGTGGGCGGGCCAGGTTGCTGACACGCGCTCGCGGCGCATCCGCTCTGTTGATATTGCTGGAGTGTCGGCATCGCGTGCGTGTTCTGTCCGCAGCGGCACACACCGGGTGCGATCCGCGGGTCGGCCGCGATGGGCGGGGCATAGGTGTTCGCCTGGATCGCCGAGCCATAGCCGACGGTCGCGCTCGCCGACGAACCGTATTGCACATAGCTCTGCGACGCAACCGGCACGCCCACGGGAATCGCCAGCGGCGTGACGACGAAACCGTTCGGCACCGCGACGACGTTCTGGGCCACGGCGACCTGTCGATGGTTGCATACCGAACGGCGCGAGCTATGTCCGGTGAGTTGGAACAGACCCGGCGTCGAAACATTCAGACTCTGCGCCGACTGCCCGAGTACGCCGAATGGGTTTCCGCTCGATGAGACGCCTCGTGATGCGACACGTGCCGCCGCCTGGTCGAACTGGTTCACGATGCCCGTGACCTTGCGATCGGCTTCGTTGCTGATGCCGCTGACGAAATTGTCCGCGGCGATGCAATCGGCCGCGCACCAGCCGATCAGGAACGCGGTCAGATAGGACAGCCTCATGTCAGGTTGCTCCGTGAAGGGTGTTACCGGTCCCGCGTCGATGGGGCGTCGTATGGCGGCGGTGCGAACATGCAGAGCGCGGCGGAACCGGCGACCGCGATCGAGGCGAACGTGACGATGAACACAAAGTTCATTTCCCCGCCCCCAACAACGCCGCTTCCTGGAAACTGCTCTCCCACGTCTTCCGCGTAACTCTTCTTCCCGCCTTCAACGCCAACAGCGCCGGGTCGGGATTGCCGTCGATGCGCCGGCCGAACTCTTTGGCGTCGAGACCGACCTCGCCGGCGGCGGTTGATAGTGATACCTGTCCGTAGGCGTGGAAATCGAACACCGCCGCGACGCATTCGGCCGCTTGCTTGGTGTCCAAGCCGACCGCGAGCATGACGGCGTCCGCGTAATCTTGCCGGTCGCGGCCCATCTCCTTACTGAGGCGCGGCGTGTTGTAAAGCTCGGCGATGCGGCGTTCGACCTGTGTATAGGCCGAGCGCGGCAACGGTAGTTGCGTCTGATCGTCGACGAAGGGCTGCAAGCCCGCGCGCCCCTGGCGCTCATGACAGCGGATGCACGAGATGAACGGGACCAACTCTTGATGGCCGCTCGGCGCGGTGGTGTCGGTGGCCACCTTCGGGTCGACTGCATTCAGACGGTTCCCCTTGCCATCGAAAATCGCCGTGCCCCACATGCCGTTGGCCAAGGTGTAGAACACCTCCGTCGCGTCGAACTTGAGCTTCACGTCCTGGAAGTCCACGGGCACGCGAATCGGGTTGGCGTCGGCCGAATCTTTGAGCGAGTCCTTGGTGATCCACAATCCGCCGTGAGGGATGGGACGGTAGATCACGCGGCGCGGCTTGCCGGTCACGTCGCTATGGAAGAGGTTGGCGGCGCTGTCAGCGGCGAGTTTGTTGATGGTGGGAAGGTCGGCGCCTACGGCTCCGAGGAAGTCGGCCTCCTTCGCCGGCACACCCAGCCACGCGTAATAAAACGGCGGAGCAAGAGTCGCGCAGACGAACCAATCGGCACGAAGCACGGGACCAGCAGATGCGGTGGCGGCAGATAGAGATTCGGCGTTGGAAAGTCCCGTCCATCCGCCCCTGACCGTGACCGTTCGGAGTTTGCCATTGGTCGGATCGATCACCTGCGTCTGGAGATGGAAATACGGATCGGCGTCGGCGAGTTTCTCCCAGGCCTGGAACACCTCTTGATAGCCGGCCTGTGTTTTGACATCCGCATAATCGGCCAGGTCGATGCGCAGCAGGTCGCCGCTGCCGACGGGCGTCGGTCGCGCGATGTTGCGGGCGCGGCTGACGGAGTTCAACGCATACGAGACCGCCGCGGCCACCGTCGGGCGACTCGCGGGCGCGATGTTATAGAGCGTCACCCACCGCGTCTGTTGCCGTCGTTCGGCGGGAACCTGTTGAAGGTCCGCCAGCGCGGCCGCTACCGCGTCGGCGGGTGTCGCCGAGAGGGTCAGCAGTATCAGGAGTTCGCTGAGCACAGATCTCACGCAATGCCTTCCGGGTCTCATCGCGACCAGTAAACCAACGCCGCCGCCACGCCCACGATGCCCAGGCCGGCCAAGGTCACGGCGCCGACCACCAACAGGAAGATGCGGAAGGCGATGACGACCGATTCCCAAACGCCGACGTACATCACACACCCCTCGCCGCTTTCTGGACGCCGGCCTCGAACATCCACGACCGCAGGCAGAGCGGCATCGCCACGGGCCACGTCACGGCGAAGGCGAGGACGATGAGCGCCCAAAAAATCCAATCCGTCCAAACAAGTTCGCACGCCGGCGGTATCGCCTTCAGCGACCAACAGAACACGATCCCGCACAGGGCACCGTAGCCGAGGTAGGCGATGATGAGCGTTAACATTTCACACCCTCCAGCACCGCCAGACCCGTTCTTCCGTCCGCCATTCGCGCTCCCTCCTCCGCGCCAGCGACACCCACCACAGCGACACCGCCTGCAACGCGGTCGCGCCCAGGATGCTGCCACCGAGCAGAAAGAGTTCGTCGAAGCGTGAGAGAGAATCGGTCATGGCAGATATAGGCACGCGAATCCGGTGAGCAGGCAAACAACCGCGGCGGCGATGAGTGTCTTGCGATCCATCACGTCAGGCCACGCTCTTCTGCGCGGCGAAATAGTCGTCGATCTTCTTCTCGAGCGCGGGCCAGGCGGCCTCGGCGGCGGCGATCGCGGCCTCGGCGGCCTTCTTCTCGATGGCGTCGAGCACCGGTTGCGCCCACACCGGCACGCCCGGCACGCCCGGCAGCGAGACGGCTGCTGGCTTCACCACCGGCGCAGGCTCCGCAAACAGCTTCTGTAAGGCCGTGCCGATCGGCGTGCCCAGCCCCGTGCAGGGGTCGGGTCCGATCGTGGCCATGAACATGCCGTTGCTCCCCTGCGTGATGTCGGTGAACAACGTGCCGAGCGGGTCGTCGCTGGCGTAGAGTTTTGGCGTGACGAAGCCGAGCTTCTCGCCGAGCGCGGCGAACAGACCGGCGCAGAGCGGAGCCACGGCCGACGTGCCGCCGACCTCCGTCTGCTGTCCGTGCACTACGACGAGGTAGCCGGTGTTCGGGTCGGCGTTGGCCGCCATGTCGGGCACCATGCGACCGCGGTTCCGCGGCGCGCCAAGCTGCCAGGCCTGGGCCGCAAAGAGGTTGCTGAATCCGCCGCCCGTGCCGGCGCCGTTCGGTCGGTGCGCGCGGCCCCACACCACTTCGAGCGTCGACGTCTTCGTGGTGCCACCGCACCCGATGACATGAGGGCAAGCCGCCGGGAGATCGACGTTCGCTCCCCGATCGCCATCGCTCGACGAGTTGTCGCCGCTCGCCGCGAAGATGATCATGCCCGCCGCCGTGGCAGCCGCGGCAACGGATTCCATCTGTGCCGCGGCGCCGGGCTGCTGCGCCCAGGCCCGTTCGTTGGCGCCCCAGGAGACAGAGCACACGTCGCAACCGGCCCGGGCCGCAGCCTGCACGGCCGACGCGATGTCCTGCGCCCAGAAGACCTTGATCGTGGGCATCGTGCCGGTGCAGTAGTAGTACGCGGCGGCCGCCACTTCGATGTCGAGCGCCACCTCGCCGTCGGCACCCGGATCGGTCCCGTAATCGTTCGTCGTGCCATCGACCGACACATCTTCCACGACGATCCGCGGCAGATGGTTGGCCTGGCCGAACCGGTCGAGATCCTGCTGCGACCATCCGCCGCCCAACTCGACGATGCCGATGGTCGCACCGCCGGGCAGCCCCTGCGGGAAGTGATAGGCCGCGCAGAGCCCGGCCACCGTCCACGACACGACGCCGTGCGGACGCAGGTTCACCGGATCGGGATACTTGATGTAGGGACGGCAACGCAGGGCCGGTTTGGGCAACGTCGCCGATGAACCTGCCGTCGATGAGCCCACGGTCGGCGAACCCGTCGTCGTGCCACCGCCGGTCGGGTTCGTCGGCAACGGCGGCAGCGTCACGCCGAAACCCGCCAGGATCGCCTGGATGAACGCGTAGATCTGTTGCCAATGGGCCAGGATCCATTGCAGGATCTGGCCGGCCGCCGCCTCGGTCGGGCCGGCGAGCACGAAGTCGGCGCCCTGCTGCTGCGCGTATTCGGCGACGTTCGACGAGAGCATCCGCATCGGTCGGCGACCGAGGATGGGACGCGCCTCGGCGGGCAACTCCGCCGTGCCGAGTTTCTGGTGGATGGTCTGCTCCAACGCCTGGCGAGCCTCGCGACGGAGCCGCAGCGCACCCGTCAGGCGTGCGACGTGCTGCGCGGCCGGCTCACCGATGTTCGCGCCCGTCCTGGCCACCACCGCCGCCTGTCCCATCTCCCAACCCGTCGCGAACACTTCTTCGGCCGCGCTCTCGATCTGCCCCTCGTTCTGTTCGACGATGCCGCGGAAGATGCGCGGCGTCTGCGACTCGATGTCGGGCCACCACACCTTGTCCCACTGCTGCTGGAAGGCCTGTGCCACCTGGGTGGGAATCGTGCCGTTTGTCATGTTCGTTCTCGCTGATTCTTGGTTTGTTTCGTCCCGAGAGCGGCCGACGGAGCGCCGTGGAATCGGCCGTCAGGCGCCGATCCCTGGGAGCTCAATCCGGTTCCACCGTTTCCTCTAAACCGCGGAGCGTGCCGGGCCCGATGAGCCCGCGTCGCATGGCCGTCTCGTAGGCCTTCGTCACGGCGCTCGCCACGTCGCCGCCCTCGCCCGGCACGCTCATGTCGTCTCGTGTCATCACCACGGTCACCGGATCGGGCTCGTACCACGTCCGTCCGATCGTCACCGTCCAATGGCTGTCGACGATCCCTTCCAGCAGTTGCACGAATGTCGTGTCGTCTGTCGTGTCGTCCATGTTCATTCCGATGCGGATGAGTAGAACTGCCGCGGGCCGACGCGTGATGTTCCGGCCCGCGGCCCTCCTCGGCCCGTGCCCCGGTCGGCGTCTTACTTGCCCTTCAACCATTCCGGCTTCGGCGCATCGGGCGGCAGTCTGTCCCAGCCCGCGTCGCCTTGCAGCTCCTTGGCGAACTTCGCCACGAACGCCTCGGGCGCGAGCCAGCCCATCCGCTTCGTCACGCTCAACCCGCCGGCCGATTTCGCCACGCACGACTGCAGCCCGAAGTACGCGGCGAAGTCGATCCCCGCGCCGCCGCTCGCCTGCCACGCGTCGGGGTTCTCGCCCGCGAACAACGCCGCCAGGTTGACACGACGCAGTTCCGCATCGGTCAGCAACACGTATCGCGGCCGCTCCGCCGGCAGATCGGCCTGCGACGCGGCCTGTCGTTCCGCCGCCCCCCGTTCTTCACCCTCGCCGCCCACCGTCATGGGCTGCACCGGCTGCACATCGGCCGCCCGCGCCGCATAGATCTGCCAGCACGTCGCCGCCAACGCGAACGAACACACACACGACGCGAATCGAGAGCGCCACATCGAAACCTCCTCCACGGAAAAAGGAGACTGGGGACCGAAGACCGACCGCCGACCGGTCAGCCATGAAATGCGAGAGTTCGGCGCAGACCGAGGAACGGCTGGCCGTGATAGGCGAGAAACGTGAGAGCGCGGCGCGGACCGGCAAACGATCGGCCGTGATGTTGGACCGTGCGGCGCGAACCGAAGAAGGCTCGTGATGTGGGAGAGTACGGCGCAGACCGAACGATCGTTGGCCGTGATACGCGGGAGTACGGTATGAACCGTCGCGGCGAGAATCGCCAAGATGGCAGACAGGATGAACATCGGACGGCCGTGCCAGGCTAAGAGTGCCTACATTGGCCCGGCCGTCTGCACGCCAGCGAGCTTTCTAACCCGCCGTGACCACATCCTTGGTCAGCCGCACGAATTGTTACCCGTCACACGGCGAAGTCAAGTGGGAAGGTGCTCGAGGGCCACCCGTGTATAGGTCGCAGGACGCGCCCGGCACCTTGAATTCGTCAGGCAGGCCGATGCGCACCTGTTCAGGCGCGTCGTCCTTCGTCCTCCAGAGTCGGATACCCGCCAGGGCGACGATGAAGAAGATGAAGAATCCGACGGGGCAGAACACGCCGGCCACCTCTGTCCTGGAGCTCCAGGGGATCGCCGGCTCGGTTTCCGAGAGTTGCATTTCCAAAAACCAGATGTCCCGTTGGGCGTCTTGCTTCAGTTTCCCAGCCAGCGTCGTCTCCAGTCTTTTCAGGTCGTTCAGTCGGTCTATGCCCTTCTGATGCGGACGCTCGTGGAACCAATAAGGGACCCCGACGATGACGAATTGGAGCACGAGGCAGCCGATGCCCATGAGCGTCATGGCCCAGAACAACCCGCGGAGGCCGAATTGGAAGCGTTTTGTGGGCATCTTCGAATCCTACGGGCCGGCCGACGCGGTCTGCTAACATCGCGGGCCATAGTTCGCGTAGAGATAGAACAACACCACTACCGCCAGGACAGGCAGAACCACCGCCGCGATCAAGCCGCACACGACACACGCGATGGGACGACGGAACGGCATCGCCAGCAGGCTGCCGAAAGCACCGCCAGCCAGTGCCAGGCCGCCGCAGAATTGTAGTAGGAATCGGTTCAGCGTCCCCGTGTTGTCGGAAAACCAGCGCCACGAGCAACTGAGACCGGCGATGCCGAGACAGACCGCGGTCGTCATGGCCAGCAGCGTCCGCAAGCGGAACTGAAATCGTCGCGTCATGGGGTTGCGTCATGGGGTTAAGAGCGGCTGACAAAACCCGGAAGCCGGAGCGCCGCGGGCAAACAATCGGCGGTGAAACGCCGATTTTGTGAAGCTCGATCCGGTTGTGTCGGTTGCTCTAAGCATACCACGGCGGGCTCACGATGGATGCAGTCCGCGGCGGCGTATCAGAAGCTCGAAGGCCACGAGCCCGAGGGCACCACCGCAGGCGACCGCCAGAACGCCCGCCGTCGTCCTGCGTCGAGAATGCCTGTTGAGCTGGATGAGTTTGGGGGCCTCGTCGGTGCGCATCCCAGCGGTGGCCGGCGGAGCGAGATAGCCCATCGCGACCTCGGACAGGGCGAACGCGCCCAGAGCTCCGGCGACGACGAACGCGATCAAGAGCACCCTGCTGGCCATCCCCCAATCCTACCGCCGGCCGGCGCGGCAGAGAAACCGGATCGTGCTCCACAAAGATCGGCGTTTCACGGCCGATCTTCCGCCCACGGCGGTCGGGGAGCCGACGGGTCGCGGGTGGGCGACTGGTACGGGGTCTGGTGCACGCGGACGCCTACCACGGCGGGAGGTCGGGCGCCGATCGTCGTCCGGGGTCGCCGCCCGAGCAGGCACTGGAATCGCCCTCCACCCCAATCGGCGTTCAAGGTCGGCTGCCCGCGGCGCCGGAACGCTGGGTTGTGAGGCGCGCGTCGAAGGTCTACCAACCTTGTGCCCCATGTCACTGGGTTACCTGTAAGCGAGACGCTCTCCGCGCGCGCAGCGCGCAGAGAGAGTATGTATTCTCTCATCTACCATCTACTCTACTCTTCTCTTCTCTAGCGCCGTTTTTGCGCGCCGTGCGCGCGCTCGTAAGTGCTTTCGATTAGACCGTTTGCGCGTTTCGTTGCGCGCAGGTTGCTGCGCGCGCACGAGCGCGCGCCGAGCGCACAACCAGCGCGCGCGCTGCGCGCAAACATGCGCGCGCGTGCGCGCAACACAACGCATCGTTGCGCGCGCGCCGGTTTTTGCGCGCTCGGCGATTCCTCGTAAGTGCTGCTCATTTGGCAGTTTGTGCGTTTCGCTACGCATACTCTTGTTGCGCGCGCCGGTGCGCGCGCGCCGCGCGCACGACCTAGCGCGCGCTGCGCGCGCGCTGTGCGCAGACCAGCGCGCGCATGCGCGCGCGCCGCGCAACGAAAAAAAACTGCCCCGGCGTGGCGTCGTGCCCGCAGCTTTCGTCGTTCGACGGCCACGCGCGTCCTAGTAAGTGCTTGCAGTCCGGCGGTTTGTGCGTTTCGCTCATCGAAGTCAAGTTGCGTGCCAAAGAACGTGCCGGGGCTGCGCGCGCAGCGCGCGCGACCTCGGCGCGCGCGCAAAACCCCCCTCTGCGCGCGCTCAGAACCAGCGCGCGCGCGAAAACGCCCCTCGTGTGCGCGCGCCCAAAAACGCTCTGCGCGCGCTCGGAAACCTGCCGGCGCGCGCCCAAAAACACTACGCTGGACTTCGATCCCTTTGGTGCGAGATCCGCCGTTTGTCGATAGCCCCGGCGGAGGCGTTCCTGGGCGAGCCCGAACGCCGAGCTTGTCGTCCACGGCGCTCCGGCATTTAGAGCCGATCCGAAAACCTGCTGGCGAGTCGAATCGTTCCTGTCGCAACATCGGTTCTCGGACAGGCTCTTAAGGTTTTGTCGGCCGCTCTTGGCAGGCGAAGCGGACCAATACTATCGGCCGCGTCGGTGTCTTGCGGTCGGTGCCATTACCCCCGATGATTGAAAGCCGTCTGGGCGTGATGAAGCTATGGGAAGGAGGTCGCTCGCGACAGGGTCCCTCCGACCGCAGGGTACCATGCGCGCGACCAAAAAAGATCCCAGGTGAGACGATGACCGAGGATGGGCAGGACCGATACGACGTCTTCTTGAGCCATCCACACACCGAGGCCGAGGCCGTCGAGTCCATCGCGGCAAGGCTCGAAGACGAAGCAGGGCTCAAGGTGTGGCTCGATCGCTGGATCCTGATTCCGGGCAAGCCCTGGCAACGGGAGATGGCGAAGGGTTTGGAACAAGCGCGAACCTGCGCCGTCTTCGTCGGCGCCGACACGCCTTCTGGTTGGTTTCTCGCGGAGATCGAGAAGGCTCTGGATAGGCAGACAAAGGACGAAGCATTCGGAGTGATCCCGGTCATTCTCCCCACCGGGGACCGGCGACTGAGAAATAGCTTCCTTGGGCGTCTAACCTGGGTCGAGTTCAAGGCCGGATTGGACGATTCCGACGCGTTCTACGAGCTCGTCTGTGGAATCCGAGGTGTGCCGCCGGGCAGAGGTAGACCTTCTGCAACACGCGACACCAACGCGCCGGCACTCGGCCCGCGCGTCATGGCGACGGCGTTGCCGACACGTCAGGCTGCGGCGCCCATGGGCGCGGCGAATGAGGTCGTTGTCAGGGTCGAACACGGAACGGCGGCAAGCAATGAGGCGTCTCGCGTTCCTCGCGAGTTGCCGCCCGCGGCATCCAATTTCGTCGGGCGATCGAGCGAACGAAGAGCACTTGCCGATAGGCTGCGCGCCGGCTTGAACACAGCGGTCGTCGGGCCGGCGGGCATGGGTAAGACCGCCTTGGCGGCCGCCGCGCTGGCCGACGTGGTAGGCGACGACGCGGTCAACCTGGCCGCAAGTCGATTTCCGGACGGTCTCGTCTATCTCAACCTCTATGAATTGCTCGGCCAGGCCGAATCGACGTGGAGCGCGCTGGCGAACCGCATCCGTGGCTTGGAGTTCCTCGAACGCCGACCCGCCCGCGAACGGGCCAGCGAAGCCTGCCGCGCACGCCGACTGCTCGTCATCATCGAGGGCGGAGAAGAAGCCGACGGTCATGCGGGTCGGACCACGATGCGCGAGTTGTTCAAGGTCCTATCACCTGAGAACCGCTGGCTGTTGCTCACGCGCGTCAGCAGTCAAGCGGCCCCGTCGGAGACGGTTTTCGTCTGGGAGAGGCTCCATCCAGGCGATGCGGCGGAACTGCTGGACTCGCTGACCAAGCACCGTCCATTGGATTCGCACGTTCGCCAAGCTGTATTGGATCTGCTGGAGGGGCACCCCCTGGCGCTCAACTGGGCCGGCAACCTCCTTGCGCGCGATGAGGAAGACCCATCCGCGTTGATCGGCGAATGGAAGGCGGGCGGACTCCCCAAACTCAGTGATCCGACGCAGGCCGAGCACACACTGAAGTGGCTCTTCGAGCGCAGCGTACGTGGTTTGAGCGATCAGGAAAAACGTGCCCTCACCGCCGCCGGACTCCTGGCCCATGCCCCGTTCCCTCTCGATTCCATCGAAGCTGCCTTAGATGAAGCGGACGCTTCCGACATCAACGCTCCGTCCACACGCGACGCGCTGCGGGCTCTCGTCCGGCGCAGTCTGCTGCGACCTGCCGGAATGGACTCCTGGCAATTCACCCACGTATTGGGCTATCACTTCGCTCGCGACGCGGAGTGCTCCGACTCGGCGTTGCTGCAAAGTCTGGGCCAGTGGCTCCACGACCAGCTTCAGATCGAGTTGCAAACCAACGACGGCAACCCGTCGTTTAGCTCGCTGGGAAACTTGCTGCGACACGCCGCGGCGCTACTCCGCACCGATGCCGACCAACAGCTTTGGGAGAGACTCGCTAAAAACCTCCTATACCGGGTCTCAGATCGCCTGGAGGAACTTGGACAGCTCAGCCTCGTGAACGACGCATTGACTGCCGTCGCAGATTGGCTCGCACGATTCCCAGAACCCAAAGCTGAGGAAGCGTATTGGCGACACCAGTATTGCATCCTCATTGTCGACAGAGGGGATGTGCTCCGTGCCCAAGGCGACTTGGCAGGTGCGCACGCGGCCTACCGCGAGTCGCTGACGATCGTTCGACGCTTGGTCGAAGCGGATCTGTCGAACGCGGGCTGGCAGCGGGATCTGAGCGTGAGCCACATCAAGGTTGGGGACGTACTCCGTGACCAAGGCGACCTGGCCGGGGCGCTGGCGGCCTACCGCGAGTCGCTGACGATCTTTGGACGCCTGGCCGAGGCGGATCCGTCGAACGCGGGCTGGCAGCGGGAGCTGAGCATCAGCCAGGAGAGGGTGGGGGACGTGCTCCGTGACCAAGGCGACCTGGCCGGGGCGCTGGCGGCCTACCTCGAGTCGCTGACGATCGTTCGACGCCTGGCCGAGGCGGATCCATCGAACGCGGTCTGGCAGCGGGATCTGAGCATCAGCCACGAGAGGGTGGGGGACGTGCTCCGTGACCAAGGCGACCTGGCTGGGGCCCTGGTTGCCTGCGGCGAGTCGCTGACGATCGTTCGACGCCTGGCCGAAGCGGATCCGTCGAACGCGGGCTGGCAGCGGGATCTCTCGTTCACTCTCACGGCAATAGGACAGATTCATGAACAACAGGGGGATCGCACTTCCGCTCTAAGATTCGCCGAAGAAAGTCTGGTGATCGACAAGCGGTTAGCCGAACTCGATCCAACCAATGTCATGTGGCAACGCGATTTGGCCATCAGCCAAGCCTTCGTTGCCCACCTCCGGCGTGACGATCAATGAATTCAGCTTGTCATGGCCGAAACCGCTTCCGCCGCATCCCATTGGCAAACGACGTAGATCTCTGGATGGACGAAGAGGAATGACGGTCCCTTCGGCAGCCTCGGAGAACAGATGAAATCGGCGGCACGGTTGATCGGAATCGTTGCCGTAACAACGGCGTTGGGGGTTCTCACCTTCGTCGTCACCGCCGCGCCGCCGGCATTCGGCAGTGAGAAGACGAGTCGGCACGGGTGGAGCGCGGGGCGTCTGTCTTCGCCGCTTCTTCGAGAGCTTGCTCAGGCTCTGGCGCTGCTCTAAGGTGAGCGAATGAGCCCACGGTTTCAGTTCCGTGACGCCCGGCCCGAGGAGGAAGGGTCGCGCCGACTCGTCCAGACCCAGGTCGATTGGCTGCTACGCCAATGCCCTCGAAATGCCGGCTGCGTTCTGGCCGCACCTCGTCATACAACTTGCCAACGGATGTTGGACCGGGGAGCGGACGACGCACTGGTCCGCCGCGTTTATCGCAGGACGGTTCGCGAACTGAGGATGCGAGACCGGCCATGACCCGATGGTTTCGGTTCAGCCTGCTATGGGGTTTGTTTGGCGCTGGTTTCGGCGCTGCCCTCGGTGTCGCGATCTGCTGGGCGGTCGGAGTCGACCCGGCGCACTGGATCCGCATGAGCGTTGTCTTGGCGTTCGTGTTCGGCCTGCTTGGGGCGTTCTTGGGAGATGAGACCCTCGCGCTGATCCGCGAAGTCCTCGGTTGCCTGATCTCATAGCCTTCTCGCTCCCCCGCCGTCGGGCGGTTGTGAATCGGCTAGTCGTTGACCAGCCCAGTTGTGGCCGTTGGGGTGCGTTCTATGGGGCGGGTTCTTCGCCCGCTTGCCACTCTTCGCGGGTGCGGTTGTCGCGACGGATGGCGACGTCGCGGGGGGCTTCGACGGCGAGTTTGACGCGGTTGCCGCGGACCTCGACGACGACGATCCGCACGGCGTCGCCGCCCTCGCCGATGATGATGCTTTGATCCTTCTGTCTGGATACGACGAGCATGGGGTTGTCCTTTGCTGCCCTGGGGCACTAACTGGGTTTTCGACTGCGTGTGCGAAGGGATGGGGAATCGATGGTGGTTGGGCCGCCCTCACCTAACCTCTCCCGGAGGGAGAGGGATTTTTGGGGGCGGTTCTCACTTGGTGTGGTGCGAAGGGATGGGGAATCGATGGCGGTTGGGCCGCCCTCACCTGACCTCTCCCGGAGGGAGAGGGATTTTTTGGGGCGGTTCTCACTTGGTGTGGTGCGAAGGGATGGGGAATCGATGGTGGTTGGACCGCCCTCACCTGACCTCTCCCGGAGGGAGAGGGATGTTTGGGGGCGGTTCTCACTTGGTGTGGTGCGAAGGGATGGGGAATCGCTGGCGGTTGGGCCGCCCTCACCTAACCTCTCCCGGAGGGAGAGGGATTTTTGGGGGCGGTTCTCCCGGAGGAAGAGGGACCGGGGGAAGAGGGACCGGAGGGAGAGGGATTGGATGCGAGATGGGGTCATCAGAGGGCTCCGGGGTAGGTGTGGGCGTGGACGTCCCAGGGCTCGCCGCCGGCGGGACCGTAATGTACGGCGTCGCTCAGCGACGTGGGCCGTGTGATGAGACGCTGCCGAGAGGGTTCGAAGACGCAGACGAAGGCCGATGTGTTGATCTCGCGGTTGCGGTTCTTGGCGATGTAGAATTGGAATTCCGACGCGTCGCGCTGGGGGTCGAGGCGGTGCGGCCAACAGAGGAAGAGGATCACGTCGGCGTCCTGCTCCAGTTGGCCGGAGTCCTTCAGGTCGCTCAGCAGGGGTATGAACGATTTGCGGCCCTCGATCGCCCGGCTCATCTGACACAGGGCGACCAAGACGACCTGCGTCTCGGTGGCGACCTGCCGCAGCACGGTGCTGGTCTCGGTGATCTGCTCGTATCGTCCCTGCCCGCGTCCGAGCAGTAGTTGGGCGTAATCGACCACGGCCAGGCGCGCTTCGTGGTCCTTCACGGCCGCGCGTATCTCGTCGGCCGCCCGATAGACACTCTTGCACGACTCGACCACGTAGCACGGCGCCCGCGACGAGAAATGGTCGAGCGCGTCCTGTCGAAGTCGTGGAACCGAACACCGCCAATGCTCCTTGGGAACCTCCGAGGCGAATTGCAACGCTCGCTTGCCGAGCGCCAGTGCCGACATCTCCTCGGAGACGATGATGGCCGGATGGCCCAGGCTCGTGAGGTGGTGGACCATCTGGAGGCCGACGGCGCTCTTGCCGTGATTCGGCCGCGCCGCGACGATGACCATCTCGCCGGGTTCGACGCCGCCGCCGATCGCCGCGTCCAGGTCGGGCAGGCTCAGGCTCAACAGCGAGTCGCTGTGCGATTCGATCTGTTCGATGCGGGCGAACGTCGCCGCCTCGAGCGTCGTGCGGCGGACGTTCGCCAACGGTCCGTCTCGTCGCGGCAGTCGGTAATCGCGGAGCTCGATCTGCTGCCACTTCTCCTCCTTCGCGTTGCGCAGCCGCCCGCGGTCGCCCGGCTGCTTCGCCGCGTCGCCGACCTTGTGCCGCAGTTCCTTCTCCGACCACGGCGGCTGGCAACCCAGGTTCCATTCCGACATCAGCCCCAGGGCCTGCGCCTCGGTGAGCGCGAAGTCGATCACCAGCCGACACGCCACGTTGAACGCCGCGTTGTGGCCGCCGCTGCCGCTGATGCTGACCGGCATCCGCGCCAGATATTTCCTGGCTCGCTCGCAAACCGCCTCGTCGCTCCGCCAGTCGGTGCGGCTGGCGGGCGTCTCGGCGGGCGTGTAGGTCTTCGCGAGCCAATCGAGCTCCTGCTGGCGCGACTCGACGCGGGGCGATACGGCGCCCAGGCGTTGCCCGGTCACGGCGAAGTAGCGCGACTCGTGGTAGACCTCGATCGCGGGTTCTCTGTCGCAAACCGCCTCCTCCGTCGTGACGGGGATCTTTTTGCCCGCACTCCAAGGCGACCTGCCTCTGAGGAAGACCTTCACGCCCGTCTGCGAGGGCGACACCTCGGAGTAGGAGTTGAGCCGCGTGACCACCTCGCGCGCCCACGCGGCCAGTTCGCCGCTGGCGGGATCGCGGCAGCCGTCGAGATCGACGCCGCAGAATTCATCCTCCGCGCCGAAGACGAAACCGATACCCGCGAATCCGCCCTCCGCGAAGCGCGCGGCGGCCTCCGCGAACGTGCCCCACGTCGCGGGGTCGTTCGATTTCGCCGGCGCGCCGCTGGCGGCCTGGAAAGGAACCTTCGTCGACGAATCGCGGCGCGTGATGACCTTCCAGACGACCCACTGGCGACGGTTCTTCAATTCGGCGGGAACCTTGTCGAAGTCCATTTCGCGGATGTCTCCGTTCATGCGTTGCCTCGCACGCCGAACGGCGTCCAGTTGGCCAGCTCCTCGGCGGTGGCCACGCGAGGCATCCGCTCTTCCGGCTGGGGCGGCCCGAGCCAGTCGCGCCACCAGTCCGCTTTGAGGAACCGTTCCGGGTCGCGGGCAAAACCGTGCTGCGCCTCGTCCGACGCGGCGTAGTTCTTCGCCGCCGTGGTCGCGAGGAGCTGGTCATCGCGCGGGAGTGACGAGAAGAGATGTGAACATTTCTGTTTACCAAGCTTCCTGCCCCTGCGGCTTGGGTAGCTGTTCCAAAAGAGATCGAACTCGCTCTCGCTACCGACGGTTCTCTTCCGTACTCTTCTCTTCTTCTCCGTTGACGATGTAAGGGCGACCGGCGGAACCGGATGAAGCTCCGCAAGAAGGGGCGTTTCACGGGCGATTGGTCGCCCAGGGCGCTTCGACCTCTGGGCCTTGTCGGCCGCCCTCACGCCGCGCGCGTCACCGTCGCCGAAGCGTTTGGCGCCCGCGCGGCTCCTCGTATGCGCCCTCGTTTTGGCGGTTTGCCCGTTGTGCTTATCGAACTTCGGCAAGCGCACTCCGGCGTTCTCGACACACAGCCAACCGACGCGCTCGAGCGCGTCGCAGAATCCGTCGTAACGCAGGAACTTGTCGAGCCATTTTCGCGTCACGCCGGGCGCGTAACCGTTGCGCGTGTGTTCGTCGGCCCATGACCAGAGTGTGTGTAGGCGACCGATGACCGCGAATTCGTCCAAGGTGGTCGACTTCGTGAGCACAACGATCGCGGGATCGGTGAGCAGGTTCGTCCGCATCTTGATCCAGTCGCCAGCCATCGTTCACCCTCCGGCTCTTCGACCCGTTCATCTCGCCTCGACCGACCAGACCAATCCGACCAACGTCGCCCCGAAGAACTCGCCGTGCTGCGACATGCCGCCCACCGAGGCCTCGACCTCGATCGTCGGTCCGTCGCACGGAATCGTGAACCTGCCGTGCCGGTCGCTCGGTCGCTCCTGGGCGATCGCTTGGGCGATGTCGTACTTGAAGTCGACCAGGTCGATGAGCGTGTCCGAGGCGGATTGCAACTCTTTGACCTGCTTCTCCAACGACTCGACACGTTTCCTCAGGCGTTCGTTCTCCAAGCGAGCGTCGGCCAGTTCGCCGGCCTGCTTGAGGAATCGTTGGTCCGATTCGGCACGCTCGGTGTCGATGCGGTCGGTCAGGGTGCCGATATAGGCGGAGATCGGATGCGTCGTATTCATGTCAATTTCCTCATTCCCTCTCGTCCCTCGTAAAGTGCAGCCTCTGGCAGAGGCTGGGTGAGGGCGGCCCAAACCGCGCAGGTTGTTTTTGTTCGGCCTTGAACACGCTCGCGTTCACGCGTTCACCTGCGGCAAGCGGTAGACGAAGTGATAGGCCGTGCCGCCCTCGTCGTAGAAAGCCTCGTGGGTCTGCACGCAGCGAAACTCGTTCGCCCTGAGCCACAGGTGGCCACGCACGTTCTCCTCCGACACATACAGCGACAGCCGTCGCCGGCGACGCGTCGACAACTTCTGTTTCATCCGGTCGACGATCTTCGTGCCGATGCCGATGCGGCGCGCGCCCGGATGAACGGCGATGTTCAGGATCTCGATCACGAACTTGTGCAGCTCGTAGATCACGTAGCCGACGACCGTGTCGTCGAAGCGGTCGATCGCCACCATGCCGATGCAGTTTCGTTGACGCCGGCAACGGGCGAAGTCGTCTTCCGACCAGGGCGTGAAGAACGAATCGTTCTCGATGCCGAGGACCGCGGCGGTATGCCTCGGTGTCATCCAGATGATCGCGACGTCGCCGAGGTCGACGTCGAGCGATTCGCCCATCGGTCCGATGTCATACTGCATGGCGATCACCTCCCTATCCATCGTTCCAGCAGTGCTCCCAACACGGCGCACACCACGCACGCCGCCGGGCCGGCCCAACGAACGGTCGCCGGCCGCGCTTCGCCGCGTGTCGGCTCCGCGCGCGGCCGGCGCTTCGTTTCGTTCAGTTGTCGCAGCAGCTCCTTGGCCAACTCGCGCAGGCTCGTGTTCTGTGCCGTGAGCACCTGGTTGGCGTAGCGCGTCCGCGATAATTCGTCTTCGGTCTCGGCCAGCCTGGCGGTCACTTCGCCGAGCGTCTGACCGAGTGCCGAGGCGACGAGCGGCGCCGTCCGCGGCTCGATGAAGTTGATGCGCGCGATCATGGATGGCCTCCGCGGTGATGGGACCGCGCCCGGTGAGGGTGTGCGGTCAGGTTGTATATGCGGCCGGCGCGGTTGTGCTCGGCTCGTTGACGAAGAGGTGCTGCTGCGCGAGGAGGGCGAAGTTGGGGCGAGCCATCTCACCCCAGATCGCCACGGCGGCGACATCGTAGGCGTGGGCCGCTTCCTCCGCCGTCTCGAACAACCCCAGGTGCCGTTTCCTGCCCCGATGCCTGACGTACGCCTCGAACTTGCCCGATCCTCGGTGCCAGGCCACGCCCTTGAACCGCGTCGAGCCGTGGAGCGGACGCCGATTCGCCGCGTTGCCCGAGTACGTCGTCGCACGCAGGTTTCGCCGCCAGTTGTGACGCCCGTTTCCGTCGAAATGGTCGATGATCTGCGCCGCACGCGCTCCCATCACGGCCCGGTGGATCCGCAGCATGCGATTGCCCGGCAGCACGTGCACGGCGTAGGTCGTGTACTTCTTCACCGCCGCCCTCCACCGCAACGACGACAGCCGGCCGATCCACACGAAGCCGTCGCGGAACTCGGCGAACGATTCGGGACGTTCCCAATCGGCCGGTTCGACGAGGGCCGTATCGATCGTGCCGAGCGGCACTCTGACCACTTCCACATCCGTGGGCGCCGACATGGCAATGGCTCCTTAGTTCCACTTCACGTCGAATTCTCGGCAAGCGTTCTTCACGGTCGCCAGGCTCACTCGGAACGAGCGAGCCACCGTCGAAACCCGCTTGCCGCGCCGCACCATGCTGGCCATCCGTTGTCGGCGATCGCGTCGCTCGTCGTGGCTGAGGGCCGTTTTATCGATCACGGGCGTGAACCTCCGGTGGCAGGAAGACGGCCGCGCGGGCGGTGCGCGATCGCTGGTCGAGCATCGCCCGGCGGCCCGTGTCTCGACGGTTTCGCACAACCGACGAAACCGGCGCGAGCCCTCGCGGATCGGCGTTTCACGGCCGATTGCCACGGTGCTCCGGGTTTTGTCGGCCGCACGTTGGCTGCTTTTGCTACCCGACCAGCGACCGCAATCATACACGATTGATGTACTTAGTCAATATATTTGTCTTCACTCAACAAGATTATATGTTTCCACAAAAGACGCAACGCTTGTCAGAACAAAGACTTACGGTATTCTTTGTGGGGAGAAAAAATTTTTGCTGAATGCTTGGAGCAATATGGCGAGACAAAGCAAGCAAGCGGGCAAGGTCGAAGTCGTCGAAACGGCGCGCGGAAGAGCGGCCAAAGAGAAGCAGCAAGTCGCCGTCTATGTGCGAGAAGTCAGGGATTGGGCTCGGCAACTTCGCGAAATGGCCGACACCTTCGAGGGGCACGCGAAGGACCTAGAGACACTGGGCGCCGATCACGTGACGATCTTTGTCAAGAATTTCACGAACCCCCTCGCGATGCAGAAAGACTGGCTCGAGGGCACGTTCCTTCCCGCCGTCATGCGAGTCGCCCGCGACGCCGCCGCCACGGTCAAGCTCCAGATCACACCGAGAGAGAAAAAATAAATCCACTCAGCGGGCTGCATTCGACGCCGTCTCCCATGCCTTGTCCCCATGCTTCGACGGGTATCGTCAGCCGGACGGAGCGGGACGACGGTCGGCCTAGACCGGGCGATAGGCTTCATTGCGACGGCGGTTCGTACTTGTAATCGCCGCCGCCAAAACGTCGAGTAAGGGGTGAGGCTGTCCGGTTCCGGGGGCGTCAGAGCGGCTGACAGAATCCGGAAGCGGGAGCTCGATGCGCTTTTGTCGGTTGCTCTCAAACCCGGTTATACCTTTCGGGAGGATCAAGCTCCGCCCTCATTCCATCCGTCGAGACGACGTCATTCGTCCTTGTAGACGCCTACCACGATGATCTCGTACGGCAGGTCCCAGGTGAGTGCCTCCGGGCGGTCGGCGGCGTGCCGTATCCGCCATGAGACGACGGCCAGATCGATCCGCGGAATGCCCAAGACGTGCAACGTATCGCCCTTCTTCAGACCCTTGATTTCATCTTCGGGTTCGGTTCCGGAGATGCATACCATGCGTCGATCGGTCGCCACGACCTTGTCTTCGAGATCGAGGGCGGAACAACGAACGATCCTGCCATCGATCGTCGCGAATTGCTGGTCCTCCTCGACCTGCATCACGAATTCGACGTAGTTGAAGACGGCGCGTACCGTGACAATCGTCGTCGTGTTGCTCTGCGGGTGCGGAACGATCTGGCAAGGCAGGCTCTCGTAATACGTGAACGCTCGCTTGGCCTCCTTCGGCTCGTAGCCGTCGATCGGATGGAACGACTCGCGGACGTCGATGTCGCCAAACCGGCTGACCGGGTGTATCTCGAACACGTGATCGGGGTTCGACGTCTTGAAGTCGGGGATCGGATCGTTCTGGACCTGCGGATTCTTGCCCGGATGCTCGCACCAGATGCGCCACGCACCGGTGACCTTGGTTGGATCGCCTGAATCCTTCGCATCCTTGACCGCGGTCAGGGCATCCGTTTGTTCCCGGGCGTTCATGATCTCCGCGACGCAGGGGAGGCCCACTTCGTCGGCGATGCCGGCGATATGCTCATCCGCGTCTTCCGCCGCCTTATGAACCCTGGTGCCCAGGACGCGAAAGTCGGTGCTCAGCGTCACCCGGTTCTTGTACTTCTCGATGAACGCGTTGTTGAGCGTGATCTGGAACTGCTGCGCCGTCGACCGTCGCCCGCCTGCGCCACGCTTGGCACTGGCGGTTGCAACGCTGGGTTTTGTGTCTCGATCGGCATCCGAGTCCGTCTTATCACGTGTGGAGCGGGCCTTCGGTCTTGGGCGTGGCGAGCTAGCCCGTCGACCGCCGGGCCGATCGGAATCGGCCTGCTCGCGCTCGAGGTCTTGCTTGGTATGCTCTTCGACTTCATCGGCGGTCAGATCGGTCGGCGCGGGTCTGAACGTATCGGCAGCCTCTCCTCGCTCGCGGGTGTCGGCCGCGCGGCGACGATTCGCACGGCGGGGGGCCGCGGGCGGTGCCGGCGTTTCATCCTCGTCATCGTCGTCTTCGCGCATCTCCTCTTCTTCGAGATCGGCCGCCGTCTCGTCCGCGACCTCGTCGTGCGATAATTCGTGGGCTTCGGGCCTGAAGGTATCGCGGGTTTGGGCATAGCCCCGCGACGACATCATCCCCGACGATGCAAGAACCAGGATGAGACCGACACCGACATGCAACGACCGGAACATGGGGGCAATCCTCCGAGCACGATGGCCGTGATATGGCTGCTATCGATCGAAACCTCGACCCGCGCGAAGCGCACCCGATGGCCGGATTCTTGTTGGCGAACGCGAGCCGAGGGGCCTTCGAGAGTTGACGATCAACCGTAGTCAGTTGCCCTTGATACCGCGCAACCCCGGCATCTACAAGCTTTCGAATCCCATTCGCCGGAGAAGAATGAGAGAAGTGTGAGGGAAAGATGATTGAACGAGGGTCGCCGAGTGGCTCGGTCGCTCTCTCCTCTTCCCGTGGCGCGCTCTATTGAGTCCTAGACGGTTTAACGCGCCTTCGGGCTGTATAGGTTCGGTTAGATGGTGAGTCGCGCGATCCGAAAGAACGAGCGTAGTCGGGCTGGGTCATGAACCTGACGCAGCATCAGGAAAGCGCGTCCACCCACGGCGCGATAGCTTGGGCAAGGACGTCGAAGCCCGCCGCGTTCGGATGCACGTGGTCGGGATTATACAAGCTGGTATTCATGCTCCCATCGGGATTCTGGAAAGAGGCATCCACGTCGAGGAACCAGACCCGCTGCCCATCCATCAGCGGACTCAGTAGCGCGTTCACTTGAGAGATCTGTTGTTGGGCCACAGAACCGAATTCCGGCTGCAGCGCGGGGAGCAACCCTAGCAGCAACACCTTGATGCCCGGGAAGTCGTCCTGAAGCTTCTGAACGACCGCGGTGATGCCGGCCGCGATATCGTTGGGGCTGTCGGCGAGGTCGTTCACGCCGATCATCAACACGGCCAATTTCGGCGAAATGCCAGCCAGGTCGCCTGCATCGAGACGCCAGAGAACGTTTTCGATCGTATCGCCTCCCACGCCCGCGTCGAAGCTCCCCAGCGGCGCGAAATATTGGTTCCAGGCCGAAATGCCGTCCATCGTCCACAATTGCGTGATGGAATCGCCGAGAAACAAGACGTTCGGTTTCGCCTGCGCCGCCTCGGCCGCGATGGCGGCGGTCCTTTCCGGGGCGCCCGCCAAGACATTGGGCACGGGCACCGTTGTGACCGGCACTCCCGTATGCAGATCGAAATACTGACTCTTGGCAACGTACGTGATCATCAACTCCTGTTCGGTCGTCTGCCATGTGCCGAGTTGCGACGCCAGGGTCGATACGGTGCCTGCATCGAGCGAGAGTTGTAGCTGCGACAGGTCGTGTACGACGGTACGGGTCGTCCCTTCCCCGCTCATGAGCAGCGATAATCCCACGTCATACAAGCTCTCACCGGCTGCGAGTTGGGATTCTACCCATGTGACGGCCGAGGACTCGGCCGCGCGGCCGAGGACCGTCTGATACGCGGCCTGGACCCAATCCGACTGCGTACCGCCCGCGCGCAGGTAGAACTCGTCGCTGCCGAGCAGAGTGGCTTCGATTTGCTGGTTTGTCATCCCGGCGCGCATCTGCTGTAGCCAATATTGCAGACTGATCTCGTCGGCCGTGCGGCCGAGGAAGTGCTGATAGGTCGCCGTGATGAAGTCGCGAAAGGCTTCGTTGCTCACAATCACCTGGTCTGCGAAGGTGGCCCGTGGCACGCCTGCGTTGATTTCGCCGACTCCCCAGGCGAGGCTCACCGGATCGACCGGACGCCCGAGCACATCCTGGTAGACCGCTTGGACGAAGGCCGCATTGGCCGTTGCCGGATTGGCCATCGGCGACACGCCCGATAGGTAATGCCGCCATTCCAACCGCTCGCCGCGCAGAGGCCGCGCCGCTTGCGAGCCCCGCCTCTTTCGCCGACCCATAGAAAGCCTCTCCCCCACCCGACCGTCGGCCATCACTCGACTGTTCGGTCGACTGGTTAATGGAACCGTTCCGGGTACCATCTTGCTCAGGAGATTCGCCCTTTGCAAATCGGGAGCCAATGCCGCCCAGCACCGCAAAACCGGGTACTGGCCGCTGGCTACGGCGGCCGGATGATGAGCGACGCGCTAACCGCCGCAATCCGGGTTTCTGTATCGATCCTTCATCGATGGCCAGGAGCCGTATTCCGCTTGTAGAAACCGCCATTCTTCCGTGGGGGCTGAATACAACCGCGGATGCGCGGGCGATCTCATTCGGGCAGGCTTGCGAAACTCAGACTAGCGCTCGCGCTCGGCTTTGCCGCGCCGCTTCGTCCTTCCCACTGCTTGCGACGCCGGTCGTGTCGAAGTGGTTGGCCAGTCTTCCAACGCCTCTCGCGTGAACATGAAACGCACAATTTCGAGGATTTTGGTTTCGCTCGGTCCACTCAGTCGTTCGGCGTAATGAGGGTCGTCGTGCCGACAGTAGTCGGCTGCCAAGCGGTATCCGTCATTGGGTTTCGGTGCGTGGTCCAGCATGATCGTCAACGCTTTTTCGATCACGAGCAGGTTCCGGTTTCTCACAATGTGGAGAGGACCTCGACGAAGGCGTTCGTTTTCCTTATGGAACTCCCGCAGACGGTCGTAGAGTCCTCTGGCGGCGGCCTGATCGAACTCAGGCCGGATCTGGTTCAGCCCTTTCAATAAGGCACGGGCCTCGCCGAACAACTGCGCCGCTTCACCTGTTGTCTTACCCTTGCGCGATGTCGCTCGAGCCGCGACCCACACGGCGAATGGCACCAATCGCTCGGAACGCTTGAACCATTTCTTGAGTACCGTGAGCCGCGTGAGTTCGGCGCTACCGCGGGCGCCGATGTCTTCAACGATCTGGAGCAACTCCTCGGGCACGTCGGTAAACATCGCTGGGGCTCGGTCCGTTAGACAGCAATCCGTTCAACCTTGACGGCATGGCCACTATCCTGACGCAGGCCATCTCACCGGCTGCGCCTGTGGGCAGCGGGCCTACGGCTCCCGCGGCGTAGTGATCACGTGATAGGGCTCTCGTACTCCATTTGATGTGTGGACGGCCCGATCCCACGCAGAGACTTCTTTGCCGTCGAGTTCGACGTGACCCTCGGCATCGGACGAACGCAAGACCGCATATTGCCAGCATTCCGCGCCCGCTGAGCCGCCGCCAACGGAGCGATCCAGGATCTCGATCAAAACCACGGCCTCTGGATTAGTGCCGTGAACGATGGCGAACACGGCTCCGTCTTTGACCTTTTCGTCGGGGGCGCTATATCGATGGACCGGTTGCGGTAGGACCCGCAGCTCGTGACGCGAGTTGTCGGGGTGCCAGAACTCATGGGCCGTGAACCGTCGGGCGATATCTCTCATTTGTCGCAGCCGGCCGGCATCGTTGGCGGCCGGCTCGGGCGCGTCTTCCAGACGCAACAAGTGAAAGTCGGTCGTCTCGGGCTGCCATCGGGGAGCGCCAGGCGCGTCGAGCGCTATGATCGGCTGCGCAGCCAGCGAGACCGCGTGGAACCATTGCCCCTCAAACCCTCCAATCTGATAGAGCTCCAAGAAGACGACGGGACGCGTCCGATTGGTCCCACGTTCCGACCATGCCCAAAGGGAGCCTTGGCTGGTGGCGCGCGTCGAATCGCCGAAGGCCAACAGGGGTTGATCAATCAGGGCGAGCGGTTTCCGAGGATCGTTGGGACAGAGCACCTTGAGGCGGTGCATGTGGTCGGCGGCCTGCGCGGCGGCTTTTTCGGCGTCAGAAGAGGTGGTATCTGCTGGATCGGGTCCCTCCGCCGCGACAGACGACAAGGCGAGAACACATGTGGCCCATGACATGCCGACCACGAACATGAACGAGCATTTCATATCGATTCTCTCCGTACCTGCAACGTCGGCTCCTTCGAGCATTTTATACGGTCGCTGCCTCGGCCGGCGACGGTGCCGAGGCCGAAACAAAGGCTCTCTGCACTCGTCCGCGCGCGACTTTCGCCGCCTTCACTTTTGGAACCGGTAGCACCTCATTTCAGGCGGACATCGGCCGAGCGGCTCGTTCGCCGGAATGATTCGTGTTAGGCTGATGCAGCCTGTCACGCTGTTCCCACCATAAGGCCGGCCGACAAAAAGTCGCTTGCGCGCTCTCTGCAACATGCCCAACCCGATCTACGAATGCATCGAGAATTTTCGTCCCGCGCCGCGACATCACTCGCTGTGGGACTGGATCACCTATTTCCGAATACCGAGACCTGTGTGGTTGCGTGAGAATCCTACGGACGGATTGGCCACGCTCTTTCAGAACCTGCACACGTTGTTTACCGAAGGGATCGTCGTCTGGGGCCATATCATTCAGGCCAACAGCCAGTTGTTCCAATCCGGCGTCCACGATTGTCCCGGTGAGCTCGTCTACTCGCTGGACGACGTTCGGCGGGTCGATCCCGACCGCCTCGGCCAGGTGGCGCACCAGCTCTACTCCCTGAAGGGGACCCAGCCGGAAGACCCCGAGCTGGCGCCGATCGCCCACTACCTGACCGACCAGTTGATCCGCGTCTTCGGTCTACCTGTCCCGCGGAGCATCAGCCCGAACCTGCGCTGCCACATCTCGACCACCTATTTCGTCCGCAAGCACCTGCCGCGGCGACGGCTCTGTAATTCGTTGCTCCCCATCGTCGTAAATCCCAGAGAGCCTCACGTCGCAATGCCCCTCCCCGCGCGCTACTGGCCGCAGCCGCTCATCGATTGGTGGTCCACGTAGGGATTAGCCGAAGCCGGTCGATCGGACGTCACGGAAAGGTACGCATTGTGCTGCGAAGCACAACGACTGGTCCGTGCGAAGGCATCTATGGCGCGCGTCCGAATCTTCCAATTTAGCGTCCGGTCGCTGCTGCTCGCGGTAACGGGTCTGGCCATTTGGCTTGGTTTTCAAGCCAGGGCGGCGACCCGGCAGCGCGAGAGCGTCGCCGCGCTGAGAGAACAGGGCTGGACGGTCTTGTACGACACGGAGGTTATCTCGCAAACGCGATTTCGGCCACGTTGGGCCGCGCGGCTGCAACGATCGCGGGCGCCGGGCTGGATGCAAGACGCCATCGGAAGAGACTATTTCCAAAACGTCGTGGCCGTGAGTTTCGACGCCTCGGTTCGTCCGGGCCGGACGGCGAGCAAGCTGCACGAGGCCGAGGACCGACCCGGCGTCGATAGGCAGCTCGAGCGCGTTGCCGATTTCCCCCGGTTGACGTCACTGATTCTAAACGATGTCCGCGTTTCGGATGAGAGCTTAGCGGCCACGGCGAATCTCCTGCAACTCGAGGAGCTGCGCCTTGATTGGTGCACCGTCGATGGGCCGTGCCTCCGCCATTTGCGTTTGCTTACGAAGTTACGAACGCTCTCTTTCGCGTATTCACGGTTTCGTAACGAGCCGCTGGCCCAACTCCCGCTGCTGGCCGGCCTCTCGACGCTCAGCTTGCAAGGCGACCATATTCGCGACGCCGATCTGGCGTGCTTGTCGAATTGCCCCAACCTTGAAGAGCTCAACCTCTGGCAAACCCGGGTCGGCAAGGCGGGCCTCGAATATCTTCGCTACGTGCCAAAGCTGCAACTTCTGAATCTCTTCGACTGCGCAATCCACAGTGACGATCTGGAACCGGTCGCACGGCTCAAGCATCTCACCCATCTCGAAGCCGCTCGCAATCGCATCAGCGATGCCGGCCTGGCCTTCGTCGCCCAGTTGCCCGGGCTACGGGTACTCGGCCTGGGCGAGAACCAAATCACGGATGCGGGCCTACCACGAATCGCCCATCTGCGAGGTCTGACAAAACTGACGTTGAATCGGAATCCAATCAGCGACGACGCGCTTTCCGTTGTGGGGACTTTCGCCGACCTGGAAGAGTTGTGGCTCGATCAGACGAAAATCACTGATTCCGGATTAACCCAGCTCGCGAACTTACAGCATTTGCGACGGGTCATACTCAGCCACACTGGCGTCACACAACACGCCGCCCAAGAGTTCCGTAGATCGCATCCGTCGACAAGGGTTGATTGTCCCGACGACTCGATGAACGGCGTTTCGCGGTTCCTTCAAGCGTTGGGCCGTGCGCGGCATCGCAAACAGTCGCCGGCGCGGTAATCATGAAGCTGCCGAGCGCGTTGGCCTATGGCCCCGGCCGCTGCGCCGCCGTCGGATCAACCCGCGCCGCGAGAGAGGGCGGCTAGACCGATTCCTCGCGGAGCCGCATGAAATAGCGCTGCACCTCGGGCATGCAGCATTGCCCGCTGGGCGACAGCGTGATGCAACGCGCCTGGGGCGACTTCGTGCGGGCCAGCAGTTCTTTCACGCGCCGCGTGCCTCGCTCGCGTACGTCGGCATCGATCTCCTCGGTTCCGAAGTCGAAGCAGGGACAGATCGGCGCCCCAGAGTCTTTCGGATAGGCCGGGTGCAAGAGCTTTTCGGCCGCCACCCAGCGGTCGAAGCGGTCGAAGTAGCCAACCTCGCAGCGCGGATAGGGGCAGTAGTAGGCCGACTCGGGTAGATGGCGGCGGTCGTCGGCCTCGAGTTGCCCGACGAGCGTCGCGTTTCCCACGGCGACGCCCAACGATCCGCAGCGCGGGCAGTTCGCCGCACCGGTGTCGTCGGGTTCTCGGACAAACGCTTTATTCAAGAACAGGTCTCCAAAAGTTCGACGGATCGCGCGCCCGATCCGCCGCGACATCTATGATACAATGCGGCGTCGAGGGTTGCTCCTCGGCACAGAAAACAACGTCATCGCGATAGCCGTTCCTCTGGGGCTCCCCACACCATGCTGCATTTCGTTGCCCGCCGCTATGACACCGGCCAGGTGGCCCGCTTCGACGTCGAGGAGGGTCGCATCGTCAGCGCCAAGCGCTGCGCGGTCGACGAGTCGGCCGGCGGCTCCCTGCCTTGGGTGGCACCGGGGTTCGTCGATATCCAGGTGAACGGTTACGGCGGCCAGGAGTTCAGCTCGTTGGAACTCACGCCCGAGGGAGTGGCCTCCATCGTGCGGCGACATGCGGAATTCGGCGTGACGGCTCTCTGCCCGACGCTGACCACCCAGAGCTTCGATTGCCTCGTACACGGGGTGCGGGCCATCGACTTCGCCTGCCAGACGTTCCCCGACGTGGCCCGCGCGGTCGTCGGCATTCACTTGGAGGGACCCTACATATCGGCCGAGGACGGACCGCGGGGAGCCCACCCCCGCGAGCACTGCCGGCAGCCGACCTGGGACGAGTTCCAGCATTTGCAAGAGGCGGCCGGCGGCCGCATCCGGCTGCTCACCCTGTCGCCGGAGTTTCCCGACTCGGCGGAGTTCATCGCCCGCGTATCGGCCCACCAGGTCGTCGTGGCCATCGGCCATACGGCGGCCGACGGCGAGCAGATCCGAGCGGCGGTCGATGCCGGTGCCCGTCTGAGTACGCACCTGGGCAACGGCGCGCACGGCATGATCCGCCGCCATCCCAACTACATCTGGCACCAGCTCGCCGAAGACCGCCTGCTGGCCAGCTTGATCGTCGACGGCCATCACCTGCCGAGCGAAGTCGTGAAATCGATCGTCCGCGCGAAATCGCCGGAGAGGTGCATCCTGGTGAGCGACGTGTCGGGGCTGGCGGGATTGCCGCCGGGGCGGCATGCCAGCAGCGGCGGAGAAGTCGAGCTGCTCGCCGATGGCCGACTGGTCGTGGCCGGCCAGACCCAATTACTCGCCGGCGCGTCGCACCCGATCGGCGTCGGTGTGGTGAACGTCATGCGGTTTGCGGGTGTCGATCTGGCAAGCGCTGTGGCGATGGCAACCGCGCAGCCCGCCCAGTTGCTCGGGCGTCCGGTACCGGGTCTGCGGCCCGGCGACCCGGCCGACCTCGTTCTGTTCCGCCTCGACGGGCAGCTTCTAGTCCGCGCCACGATCCTGGCCGGCGAGGTCGTCTACGGCGAGCTGCCCGCGGACTAAGAAAGTCACAGCACCGTTCGATCATGTACAAGATTGCTCGCACCATGCAGGTCGCATCGCTCATGCTACTTCCCCTGAGCATGATGCTACAGATCGCCCACAGACTCACCGTGGGCCAGATGCTGATCGTGATGGTCGCCGGCTTCTGCCTCTTCTGGATCGGCCGCATCGTCGAAGGCTATTATCCGCAGTCGTAGCCGGACGGCGCGTTCCGCCGCACTCGCAAGCGAGCAGGGAACACCGTTGCGCGGCAACATTCGCCGCGACACCGAACCGGTCGATCCGCAGCCAGCGTCTCTACAAAATCTCCAGCAACCGGTCGAAGTAATTCGGCTTCGGCAGGTGATGGTCGATGCCGGCCGCGCGCGACCGCATATAGTCGTTCTCGGTCTGAAAACCCGAAATGGCGATCAGCTTGACCGGGCGATCGGCCAGGCTATCTCGCAACAACGGCGCGAGCTGCCAGCCGTCCATTTCGGGCAAACCGATGTCGAGCAGCACGGCGTCGGGCGCAAACTCCGGCGCCGCCAACAAGGCGCTGCATGCGTTGTGGCAGACTCGCACCTCGTACCCCCGGAACTGCAACCACTTCGCCAGAACCCGGGCACAATCCTCTTGATCTTCGACCACCAGTAACCGCATGATGGTTCCCCCTACTCAAACGACAACGGCCCGGTAAAGCTGGTGCCTTACCGGGCCGCTGTCCACAAGCGATCCTTCACACAGGGGTGTTTTTAATCTTTTGCATCAGAAACGGCAAGCAGATCGGCTTTTCAAGATCGGCATCTCTTCCAGCAACCGACAAAACCGGGTCGAACTCCGAAGAAGATCGGCGTCTCGCGACCGATTTTTCGCCCACGGCGCTTCGACTTCCGCATCCCTACGTGATAGACACCGGATGGCTCGCGCCGTAAGCTGCAAACCACCTGGGGGACCGATATGAAGATCAGCGAAGTTATCTGCCAAATCATTCGGGTTGGGCAGATTGTGGCGAAGACGGCCAGTAGTCAGGACGCCGTGCTGGTGCGCGTGCGCGCCGACAATGGATTGGAAGGTGTGGGCGAGGCCGACAGCTCGCCGGAAGTCGTCAAGGCCGTCATCGACGCGCCCTTCAGCCACAACATCGCCTGCGGGCTGCGGCAGTTGCTGATCGGCGAGCATCCGCTCGAAATCGAGCGGCTGTGGCAGAAGATGCTGCGGCGCACCATGTATTTCGGCCGATCGAGCGTGGCGATCACCGCCCTGGCCGCGGTCGATATGGCGCTGTGGGACCTCAAGGGCAAACACTTCGGCGAGCCGATCCACCGCCTGCTCGGCGGCAAGCGCCATGACCGCCTGCCGGCCTACGCTTCCATTCTGTTCGGCCGCGACGGGCGAGAAACTCGCGATATCGGGCGACGCTGGACCGACACCGGCTACCGCGCCGTCAAGTTCGGCTGGGAACCGATGGGCAGTTCCGAGCGTGTCGACATCGACCTGGTGCGCGGGGCGCGCGAAGGGGTGGGCGACGGCACGCTACTCATCGACGCCGGTTGCGTCTGGGACGCCCGGACCGCGCTCACTCGGGCTCGAGCCTTCGCCGACTTCGGCATCGGCTGGTTGGAAGAGCCGTTACAACCCGACGACGTCGACGGCTATCGGTGGCTGCGCGATCGTTCGCCCGTGCCGATCGCGGCGGGCGAAGAGGAGTGCGGCCGGACGGCCTTTCGGCCGCTCATCGACAACCGCGCCTTGGACGTGTACCAGGTCGACATCTCGCGCAACGGATTCACCGACGCCGCCTATGTCCGCGGCCGCGTCGAAGAGATCGGCGCCCGGTTGTGCAATCATTGTTACACCAGCCCATTGACCGTGGCCGCCAGCCTGCACTGGTTGAGCACCTGTCGCGACGCGTTCTTGTTTGAAGATTGCGTCGAAGATTCACCGCTGCGCCATGAGCTGACGCACGAAAAGGTGCAGGCCGTCGACGGCTGGATCACCGTGCCCGATCAGCCCGGACTCGGCGTGACGCTCGACGAAGAATTCGTCGCGGCCCACCTGGTGTGCGAGTCGGGCCGCGAAGCGTAGCGGTCCGCCCGAATGCGTTTCGGCTCCGCTTGGAGGAGATCTCGGCGCCGCTTACAGAGCGCCGGTCTGACGCCAGTCGGCGGCGTCGAGATTGTGGGTCAGCATCTCCACCGATTGGCGACCTCGACCGGGCGCGAACATGAGCAGGCCCACCTCGGGATGCTGCCGGCACCAGTCGCCGGCCGCTTCCGGACCGAGCACGTAGAGCGCGGTGGAGAGCGCGTCGGCATCGGCCGCGGTCGGTGCGACGACGGTCGCCGAATAGACGCCCTCGGCCGGCCGGCCGCTGCGCGGATCGAGGATGTGTCCGTAACGGCGACCTTCGTGTCGGAAGAATTGGGTGCCCGCGCCCGAGGTGGCCAGCGCACGATCGCGCAAGCGAATCTCGACGACCGATCGCTCGGGGCGCAGCGGATGCCGCAGGTCGACGACCCATCCGCCACTGCCGTCCGCCGCCTGGCCACACGCACCGCGGGCAACGAGGCTGCTCTGTCCGCCGTGCCAGAGAAAGTGGCCGATGCCGGCCGAGACCATCTGCTCGGCCACGCGATCGAGCGCGTAGCCTTTGCCGATGGCTCCCAGGTTGATCTCCATCCCCGGCTTGAGAAAACGGACCGTCGACGTCTCCGGATGGAGCTGTAGATGTTCGCCGCCGACGCGCTCGCGGGCCTCGGCCAGATCGGCATCGCCGGGCACCGCTCCCGAGCGACGAAAGAATCCCCAGGCCTTGCTCAACGGGCCTGATGTGATGTCGAAGGCTCCCGTCGTGGCGTGGTGCAACTCACCGGCCCGTGACAGGAGTTGGAACAGGAGCGGCTCGACCTGCACCGGCCGATCGAAGGCGAAGCGATTGATCCGACTGATATCGCTCGTATCGCGATACACCGTCATCTGCTCTTCCAGCCTATCGACCAGGTCGAAGGCGGTGAGTGCCGCATCGGAGGCGTTGGGGTATTGGCCGGCGTTGAAGAAGACCTCGAATTGGCAAGCCATCGCGCGGCGGCCGAGCTGTAGCAGATAGGCTTCGGGGGCGGCGGCTTCTCGCGGCTCGGCATCGCCCGCGGGCACAAGGTCGTCGATGGCCTGCCGAGCGGCTTCGCCTTTGAGGAACTGACGGCGATTGCTGCGGCGCGGTGTGCTCATCGGAGAGACCTTCAAAAGCGGCCGGTCTCCAACCCCAGCCCAGGTTCATCGCCCCAAAAAAGATTCTTCGCGAGGTCCTGCGTCAAGAATCTTACCGGGCAAGCGGCCGATTTCTACCGCAAAATCATCACGAAAGCTGGGTACAGCCTGCCTGGCGAACGTCTCCGCTAGTTTCTTAGAGCAATGTGAGACTGCGACCCGCGCGGTCCGTTGGCCATAAGTAGAACTGATTTCCAATTGCGCAGGGGTTGGACACCACCGAAGCCCGATCTGGTTTCGGTGAGTTCTTCGCGAGCTGTGGTGGTTTGTGCCGCCCTGACCTAGCCTCTCCCAGAGGGAGGGACCCTACTGCGCCTTCAACACGGTTGCCTGCGCGCTCAGTCGCGAAAGCCGATGCAGTAGAGATGGTGCGAGGAACGGAGATAGATGCGGCCGCGGACGAGGGTGGGGGTGGCCATGATGCCGTCTTCGAGCTCGTTCCTGCTCACGGGGGCGAAGGGCGGCGAGGCGCGGAGCACCCAGGCGGTGCCGTCTTCGTTGACGAGGATCAGGTTGCCGGCGGCGATGACGGGAGAGGCGGTGAACTTGCCTTTGAAGCGTCGCTTGAAGAGCTGTTTGCCGTCCTGCGAATCGAAGCCGGTGAGCACGCCGTCGTCGTTGAGGTTGAAGAGACGCCCGTCGTAGAGAAGCAGCGAAGGGACGTAGCAGGTGGCCGCCGAATGGGTATCTCGCCAGAGGACGCGGGATTCTTCCGCATCGACCGCGGCACGCAGGCAGACCGTCTCCTTGTCGGGCATGCCGCCGCTGGCGAACACGAGCGATCCGTCGAACTCCATCGAGTTGCAGGCGACGAGGGCCGCGCTCTTCTCGGACCAGAGCAGTTCGCCCGTGGCGGGATCGTAGCTGGCGATGATCTTCTTGCCGTTGATGAGTAATTGCGGCCGGCCGTCGACCTCGGCGATCACCGGCGTGGCGTACGATTCGCCTTCGGGACGGCGGATGCGCCACAACACCTTGCCGGTCTGGCGGTGCAGTGCCGAGATCGAACCGCCGTCGGGATCGTCGACGGCGACGATGACGAACGACTCGAACAGAACGGGTGAGGCGCCGTAACCGTACGAGTGTGTATGGTACGAACCGACACGCGTCTGCCAGACGATCTCGCCGTCGAGGTTGAGCGCGGTCACTACGACGCTCGCCTCGTGCAAGAACGCGGCGAACAGACGCTCACCGTCGCAGGCCAGCGTCGGATCGGCGTACGTCGCCTTGGGATGGAGTTTTTCCGTGAAGCCGTCGGCGTGGACCGTGGTGCTCCACGCCGATTGGCCGGTGTCTGCGTCGAACGCTTCGACGCATTGCGTCGGCCGGGGTGAGGCGCGGTAGGTCGTCAGATAGAGGCGAGACCGGACGACGATCGGGCTCGAGTTGCCTTGGCCGTCGAGCGGCGTCTTCCAGAGCACATTCTTCCCCTCCTGCCATTCCATAGGCGGAGCACCGCCCACGCCGATCGCATCGCGCCGCGGCCCACGCCACCACGGCCAATCGTCGGCGGCGATCGAGATCGGCGGCGCCGGCTCGAAGGGCTCCGACAATTTAAGCTCGGTCACCGGCTCGGCGGCGTTCGGCCCCGGACCGCTGCCCGCGCCCCCAGACGGATCGCCACGGTTGCAGCCCCAGGAGAGGAAGGCCATGCACAACGAAAGAGCGGCAGCACCGACAAGCCGTCTCGTCACATGATCGGCCCGTGGTCCCAAAAGCGGCTGACAAAATCCGGAAGCCCGAGCGCCGCGGGCGAAAAATCGGCCGTCACACGCCGATTCTTTTGAAGCTCGATCCGGTTTTGTCGTTTGCTCCGAAGTGCGATCAACCACGGTGACTCACTTCCAGCCTTCGCTGACGGTCGGCGTGCTCGGCTCGGTACCGCTGGCCGCGAATTCATCGGCCCGATCGCCGAGGGCGACGATCCAATCGCGGATCAAGCGCGTGCCAAAGGCATCGACCACCGAGGAACCGACCTTGGGCATCCGGCCCGTATCCGGCCGGTTCATGCGTTGATAGAGCAACGACCGTTCGGGATCGCCGGGGGCGACCAACAGCGCGCCTTCGATCCGCAAGTCGCCATGCGCCGGCCGCCGGCCGATCAGGTTCATCTCGGCCAGCGAGACGTGGTAGCGGAGGTCGAGCGGCGAATTGCCTCCTCCGTAGGGCATGTGGCAGTGTGAACAATTCGCGTGCAAATAGGAGCGGGCTCGCAACTCGAGCGGGGCCTGTTCGTCGGTGGGGTCGACGAGCTTCGTCAGGAACGGCGGCGCGGTGGACGCGTTCAGATCGAGCAATCGGGCACGGTCGAAGAACTCGAGCTGGTTCTCGCCGGCGTGTCCGAGCTGACCGGGACGGTTCAACTGGGCCGTCTTGACGCCCAGCAGGTATCCGGCGGATTTCGTATGACACATCATGCATTCGAACCGGCTTGGATAGTGCCAGACCTGTCGCCGCGGTTCGGTTGCCCCCGGATCGTTGATCTCGTAGGGCCGATCGAGCCCGTCGCGCTCGACCAGCTCGGCATCGGTCTGTGCGTCGTTCCAGGCGTAGGAATAGACGTGCCAGAGCTTGTTCATATCCTTGTAACGATGCGTCGGGTCCTCGGGTAGATCCTGCACGACCATCACGCGCGTCTCGACACGCCGCCGGCTCTCGGGCTTGCCCGGTTCGAGTTCCAGCCAGAAGGTCTTCACCAGCGCCGCCCCGTTGGGCAGACGCCAGGCGTTCCAGCCGGGCTGGCTCGCATCGAGCGCGATGGCCTCGAAGTCGATCGGCCCGCCGGCGTTGACGGCCAGGAAACGATCCTTGTAGGCACCGTCGGACCAGAGCTGGCTATTCACGGAATACGGTATCACGCCGACGGCCGGTTGATACTTGGCCGTCGAGGCGAACAACCCGGTCTCGCTGAGCTTGCGCGGAAACTGGCGGACGTAGGCCGGGCTGCGTTCCGTCGGAGGCGTTTCCGCCAACTCGAAGATCTGGCCGCCCACGTGATCCAGGATCAGCACCTCGCCGGCGCAGTCGATCGCGAAGCCGGAGATGCGCAGCGGCGTGTCGGCGATCATGGTGTTGACGACCGGCTGGTCTCCCTCGCGGGCGATGCTCCAGACGGTCCCCGTGTCGTAGTCGGCGTAGAGATAGCAGCCGTCGAGCTCCGGCAACTTCGCGCCGTGATAGACATGCCCGCCCGTGATGCTGCGCATGACCGCGTGCGATTGCTCCACCACCGGCGGTACGATGGGAGTAGGGCCGCGCTTCCGCTCGGGAAAGAGCGGGTGGGCCCCTTCGAAAAGACTCCAGCCGCAGTTGTCGCCGCGATGGATGAGATGGACCGATTCCCACAGGTCCTGCCCCACGTCGGCCGCCCACAACTCGCCCGTCTCGCGATCGAACGACATCTTCCAGACCTGGCGCAGACCGTAACTCCAGATCTCCGGCCGGGCTCCCTCGGTATCGACGAACGGATTATCGGTCGGCACCGCATAGGCCCGGCCCTCGGGCGGATGATCGACATCGAGGCGCAGAATCGAAGCGTGCAGGTCGCTGATATCCTGGCCCGTCTCCTTGTAGTCGTAGGCCCCCTTGTCGCCGACGGAGACATACAGATAGCCGTCGGGCCCGAATTCCAAACAGCCGCCCTCGTGCCCGAGCATCTCCCACCCGATGATCGTCTTCTCCGACTGCCGATCGACCAGGCCGGTCTGTCTGTTCGCCGTGAATCGGGCCACCCGCAGCGACGACGGATCGCGATCATGATAGGTGACGTACAAGAAGCCGTTCTCGGCGAATCGCGGATGCACGGCCATGCCCCAGATGACGTGCTGCACGTCGATCAATTCGACGACCTGCCCCGTCTCGCGAGCGTCGGCGAACGAGAGCACGCGTCCTTGTTCTTCGGCCAAGAACCAACGTTCGGCGCTCTCGCTCCACGTCAGTACGACGGGGTTCTTGAAATGCAGATTGGGGAAGGCCAGCCGCGATTGATACGGCGGCGGGAGTTCTGGCGTGCCCAATAGGCGCGACGACGTCCACCGCACGAGCGTCGCCGGATCGCTCTCGCGCCGAAAGCTCCGCGCCCACCGGAACGGCTGCGACGCGATCCGCCGGCCCAGCGCGGCGGCCAGCCGACCCGCCTCCCGCGACTGGCTCACGAACCGCTCGCCGCGAACATACGAACAATACACCGCACCCGCGAGCAGCACCGCGGTGCCGGCCCAACGAACCCTCTTCAACCGGCACAACACATATCCGCCGCCGATCGCCGCCAGCCAGACCAAGGGCAACAACAAGAAGGTCCGCAGGCCCCAACGACGCGCCAACTCGTAACATACGCCGAGCGCGACGAGCGACCACAACCACCAAAATCGCTTGATCGTCCTGCCCATGCCGAGGGAGCCGTCCATTGTGACAAGCCGAAAGCCCCTGAGCGGTCTACGACTCTGTCTATCGATTTGCGCGAGCGCCGGTTCCGAAACCGCAACCGACGGGCGAAAAATCGGTCCTGCACCGCCGATCTTTCTGAAGCCGATCCGGTTTTGTCGCTCTTAAAAAGTGCCCGCCGGTCGTCCGCAGGACCGGCAGTTTTTTCGGAATCTCAGCGGCCCAAATTCAACTCTATCGTGGCCGACAAGGCCGTTCAAGGATGGGGAAACCGTTGGGAAACCGTGGTCCATGCTGATGAAAGCCCAACAAGTGATGTACAATGGGACGATTGACGAGCAGTGCTGCGGTGACTTGTACCAATGGTTGGTATCTCGAAGGAGCTGCTTCGATGCGTACGTGGCTGATCATGTGCGTGGCGTCATTGGCGGCGAACGACGTGTGGGCCCAGGTTGCGCCGGTGGCGGGAATGACGAACCGGAGCGTCCCTCGGACCGACATGGGAATCGGCACCGCGAATATTGGCAGCCGGGCAGGGATGCAACGTTCAACGCCGACCGTGCAACGAAGCTACGGAAGCTATTACGGGCAGAATAACAGCACGGCGTTCGGACGGACGATCACCGTTGCCCCGATGGCCGCGAGCACTATCGGTCAGCCGCTCGTGAATCCCAACCAGCCGACCGTGTTTCAGGATAACGGAACGCAACCTACTATGTTCCGGAACAGCCTGTCGCCGTCTCGCAATGTCGGTTCGTTCAGCGGACAGGGCTTCGGAGAATTGTCGATTTCGCCGGCCGTTGGCCTGGGCAATATAAATATTCAAGCGAGGCAGATCGCTCAGACACCTGCCCCGGTCCAAACACGACAGGCGGCTCAGATATCCGCCCCGGTTCAGATCGCGCAGCCACGCCAACCGTCGGCACCATTTAATGTCCCGTCGACGTTCAACGCCTTCCAACGACGGCCGTTCTGACTATGGGGCGACTCGCGCCTACCACAGACATCGGATTGAAGGTGAATTGCGCACGGTGTATGGGCCTAGCTTTCTTTTGCGATCAAGACGCCAATCGCCGCCGGACATGCCGCACCGATCGCGAACGACCGCGACCAGCGACCGCCCTGAGCGATCGTCACGAAGATCGGAGCCGACAACACCATGAGCCCGAGCCGGAGCCCCATCTGCAACTCTCGGGAATGACGGTTAGCATCCGTCGTGAGGCACGCAACGAGACCTCCGACAATAAGCGGCGCGGCGAGCATCCATTTCAAGCCGAACTGAAACGGTCGGGTCATGGAAGTATTAGACCGCGCCAGCAGTGACCTCTCGGCGGGCATGGTGCGGTGCACAGCCCCATTTTTTTGCTGTGAGCGGGCTTTCTCGCATGGCCTTTCTGGCTGAGCGAGGGCACCGACACGTTCTCGCGATTCGGCGCGATTGGGCACACTACCTGCGGGCCAGGGCGCTATGGCCCCCTGAGTCTGAGAGACGTGAGGCGTGTCGATGTGGCGCATTTTGATCCTGGCGAGCCTGTCTGTGTGCCTGTTGTCGGCCGGGGCGTTCGGTCAGGACGATCGGAAGACCGTCACGCTCGAAGTCTATTTGCCCGAGAGCGCCCGGCTGTTCATAGAAGGTCGGGAATCGCACTCCACCAGAACGATGCGTCGCTTCGTGTCGTCGCCGCTGGCGCCGGGCAAGTATTCTTACACCCTCAAGGCGATCATCCCCGGCCGAAATGGCTCGCGAACGGTCACCGAGCGTATCGATGTCCGGCCGGGCGACTTCGAATCGATCGACCTGCGCGGGCAGGGCGAACGGCCCATGGCCGACGTCGAATATGAGCCGACGCCGCAGAAGGTCGTCGACGCGCTGTTGCGGCTTGCCGAGGTGGGCCGAGACGACGTGCTCTGGGACCTCGGCTGCGGCGACGGACGTATCCCGGTGACGGCGGCCGAGGCCTACGGCTGCCGGGCACGGGGCTTCGATATCGACCCCGCGCGCGTCGAAGACTCCCTCGCCAACGCACGCACACATCGTGTGGAACGACTCGTCGCGATCGAGCAGCGCGACATCTTCACGCTCGACATGAGCGAGGGGCCGACGATCGTTACGCTCTACCTGCTGCCGCGCCTGAACGCCCGATTGCTGCCGCAACTCCGCGAGCTGCCACCCGACGCGCGCGTCATCTCCGTCGCGCACCGCATGGCCGACATCGAGCCCGATCGGCACATCGTGGTCGATACCGAATTGGGCGAGTTCGACATCTATCTTTGGAAAGCAGCGACACTCCGACGCAATTGACGCCATCGCAGCCGTCACGCTCCGGTGGAGGTGGTCCGCTCCGAGGTCTTCCCAAGGGCTTGGTGAATCGCCAAATCCGGCGGCGGTCGCGTGTATTGGTGACTCAAACACGCCCGTCCAGAGACGTGCCACCCGGCCGAACTCGATCGGCTCTCCCTGCCCGATCTGGAGGCTGGCGCGCTCAGCGCACGAAAAAACCCCGTTGGCTGGCGACCAGCGGGGCGGAGTATCGGAATGGAATCGGAAAAGCGATGTTCTCCAACCGCATTCCGTGATGAACGGTCTATCGGCTCGCAGAGTCGGCCGGCTTCACAGGCTCGGGTTGGATCGCACTTCGGCGCAACGCGTCGATGTTTACTGCCACGACGGGTTTCCGGCGCTCTGCCGAAAAACCGGCGCTGACGATGATTACGGATTCTTTGTGTGCCGCGGATCGGCCTTAACCTTATTGCCACCCGTGCCCTTCTGTCGCCAACGCATTCGCTGCATCGGTCGCGGCGCGGGAGTTGCTCGATTGCCTAAGTATGCACTTCACGGCTGTATGATGACGGTCGTTTGCCCGTGCTGGGGCGGGCCTCTCGGCCGAAGTATGTCGGTGGCCGTCGCCGTCATGCTGCTATAGCTCGCTTGCAGCGGGGCGTCCTCACGCGTCAAGGACGATCGACGAGGCCGTCGAAGATGTCGCCACGGCGGGAGGTCACTGTCGGGCACGCGACCCGATCCACAACGGCGAAGCGTCGAAACTTCGACCGTGGTGCAACCCAGGGAACGTCGAAACGGCTAAACAGTAATTCATGCCCCGTCTATCGGAAGGTGTCAGTGCTCGCGTGCTCGTCGTAGAAGATCATGCGGACACGGCCGACTTCTTATCTCGGTATGCTCGCTTGGTGGGATGTAACGTACGCACCGCTTCGACGGCGGCCCAGGCTCTGGAGACTTCGCTCGAATTCCGTCCGCAGATCGTCTTCTTGGACATCGGCCTGCCCGACATGGACGGGTGGGAGCTTGCCAAGCGACTGCGGCGCGACCTCGCGCCAACCGATCCCGTGTTGATCGCCATCACGGCCTATCGCAGCGAGGAGGACCGGATGCGTTCGCTCGAAGCCGGCATCGACTATCACCTCAACAAACCGGCCTTTCGGCAAGAGCTCATGCGGTTGCTGTTGCAGCTTGCGTGGAAGAATTGAGCCGTTCCGACATCGTAGAGGAGCGTCCCGCTTCCTTCCCCACCTTCGGAACAAACATCGACGAAGGGTCGAGGCACCTTGCCACGCCGCGGTCCAATGGCCGTCCGCGCCTTCGTGGTTCACGAGTACGCGACCAGGCAGCGTGCGCTCGCGCGTCTCGGTGTGGCGGATCGCGCCATCACGGCGGGTGCTCAGCATGTGGTTGGCTGGTGAAGGTGGATCCAATCCTTCCCGATCCGCGCGATCTGCGCCAAGCAGATTGGAACCGCGCAACCGGTCATGAACACGAGAGTGAATCCCGCCGCCACGATTCCTACTTGCTCGTCGAGCCAGGTCGAAGTGTCCAGCCAGGCGATCATGCCTTCGAAGGAGGTCGCGGTGAAGAGCAGATTGACGCCGAGGGTGGAAGCCCGCGTCTGCGACCAACGGCGAGGATCACTCATCGCCACGATCAGCCCGGCGGCAAGAACCGCGGTATGATGGCCGGTGAGCGATGGGTAATTGAGATAGACGAACGTCCAATTCCAGAGCGTGTAGCCGACCACCCAGCGCCGGCCGATTCCATAGTGCAAGTCGTGCCAACGAATCGCGGAGTCGATCCGCGCGGAATCTGCGCCGTAGGGCAAGGTCGCGATGAGCAGCAGGCCGGCGGCGGCGTTCAGCGTGTGAGCCGAGCCGTGTCCGCACAGGTCGAGGACGACCGCCTCGGAGATGTTCACGGCTAGCAACAGAGGAATCGTGGACCGAGCCCAGGCGCGATTCCCGAGCGATGTGAAACGCAACGCCGTGCCCCAGCACACACAGAAGAAGACCGTGTAATACTTGAACCACGAAAAGACGCCGAGCTCGTTCACCCGTATCCAATAGGGCGTGAGGATCAGCGGCATGACAAGGAACACGCCCCACACGGCCCAGCGGGTCGCCCTGCGGAGCGCTTCCTGGGCCACAAGCAGGATCAACGTCACCGCAATGATTTGAAGTAGGACGTACATTTGTGCTGCTCCGCGTGAAGGCGCACCACGTCCCTGGGCGGCAACAATCCTTCTTGGGAAGGAATGTCGCGGTCTAGGATTCAGGGGGACGAGAAGGAGTTCGACTTGCCTGCGTGAGAACGCTCGGCGTCTATCGATCTCAGCGGATACGGCCCGCGGATGTTACAGGCCTGCTGTTTCGCAGATTCGCCACCATGTTCCGCGTGCTCCGAAGAACGTGACGCGGAGGATCGAAGTGGGTGTCGTCACGCGAACCTGGGCGGCGGGAAGGATGGCTGAGTGGTCTTTCGAGCGAGTCGCTTAACCACCAGTTCGGCCTCTCTATTCGTACAATCGGACGATTGTTTGACTGTTGCGCCCGGTGAGGTAGGGTTTACTTGGCGGATCATCTCAAGGCTCGTAAAGGGCTATTCGAATGAGCACAAACCCCTATCTGTCGCCCACGCCGGATCCGCCCGCCAAGGTGAGCACGCTCGCCAGGTGGAACTCTCTCGTCTGCTGGGCGTTGGCGACCTACTGTGGCTTCTTCTTCATCCATGCGCTGATTGCCTCACGCGTGATCGGCGGACCTTTGACGCTCTCGGCGATCGAGTTGGCCGCCCTCGGTGTCGTTGCCTGGACGGTCACCGGGCTGACCATCCGCTGCCGCTATTGGTTCACCTCGGCACTGGCTGGTGCCGTCGGCATGTTCGCGCTGCTCTTGCTGGTCGTCTGAAGCGCCACACGGCCGTCCAGACCCGATCAACCAGCAACAGCCACGCTAACAGCCGATGAGCCGGCCCATGCCTCCGGCGCCACCGAGCTCGGGCCGTGGTATTCTCAGAGGATGGAAGAGAATCCATACAAGGCGCCGGTCTCCCTCAAGCGATCGCGGTTGCGATTCCGACCAAGACACGTACCGCTGGTAATCGCGTGGGTCGTTGGCGCCGTGGTGCTCCTCAAGCTCGCGCTGCTCTTCTTCGAACTGGGGATTGCGCTCGTTCGCGAAGGGCTGCCGAAAATCCCGGCGCCCCGCTGAGCCGCCTTCCGATCAGCCACGCAGGAACGGAGCACCAGCGACGATGAGACCCCAGCATCGGCCGCGGGCGTCAGCCACCGCGCAATGATTACCGGGTCGGCGGGGTGCCGGGCGGGGGCATCGGTTGCGCCGCGCCCGGAGGCATGCCGGTGGGCATCGGACTTCCCGTGGGCATACCGACAGCCGCACCGCCGCCCGGTGGCATTTCGGGCGCGTCGGACGACGCGGCGAGGGACGCGAGCTGGCTCGTGAGCATGGACGCATTCAAGCGCAACTGGGTGCCTGTGACTGATACTTTGATGGCGTTCGCCAGATCGGGCGCGTTGAGCTGGCCCTGCTTCGACATCGCGAGAAATCGCATGGACTCTTTGATCGTCTGGTCGAGCTTGGCGGCCTTCAGAGCGTCTTTCATGTCGAGTTGGACATCGAGCGAGAGCTTGTCGTTGAAGTCGAGCGTGCCCATCAGTCCCACCAGACCGGTGTCCGCCGTGTTGGTCGGCAAGGCCGCACCGCTCTGGAGTTGGCTGAAATCTTTGATGCGGAGGGCGAGATCGTGTCCGCGCGGTAGATCGACGCTTCCGCCGCGGCCCTCCTTGGCCCGATCGATGGCTGCCTTCAACCGCTGTTGGTCGTTGCTGGCGACGAACAACTGCGGTCTCGGCAGCACCAGGTACAACGTTTCGGGCGCCGACACGGCCATGGCGTTTCGCGGCTGCGGCTTGCTCTTCGCCGAATAGATCGGCAATCCCTGGTGCGATTCACCGGTAGCGGCCGTCCCTTTCATCGACAGCGGATCGACGGGACGCGCGAGCCGCGCCGCGATCGAACTGTTCGTGCCGTCGGTGACCACGAACAGTTCCTCCAGGTCGCGCGGATCGAAGCCCTCCGAGATGGCCGACGACAACGCCTGGTCGATCTGCGGCTTGGCCTGGGGGATCGCCGACGCGCGATCGATCAGATTCCTCACCTTGATCGAGGCCGAGACGGCAGAGTCGGCGGGCAGATAGGCTGCGGGGTCGTCGGGAAAGCTTGCCGCCTTCGGGAGGTTGATGAGCACCACGGCGAGGATCGCCACGATGCCGGCCACGGCCAGCCCGGTCCCGCTGACGACGAGCCACACCAACAGACCGCCGCCCTTCTTCTTTTTGGTGTATTTGTGGCCGAGCGCCGCGCCTCCGCTCAACGGCGCGGACGACATGCCGGGCAGTGCGGGAGCATCGAGCGGCCCCAACGCACCCAGGTCGATATTCGGTCCGCCGAGCAGATCGTGGGGTTCTGCCGCGGGCGGAATAGCAGCCGGTGGTCGAGCCGCGCGCTGCGCCGGTTGAGCTGCACGCTGCGCCGGCGCTCGCTGGGGGGAGCGAGGTTGCGCGGCGCCTCGAGCCGCAGCGGCCGGCGGAGACTTCGGCTGCGTGCGGGCGCGGTTCGACGCGTGCGTGGGCGCTGCCGCCGGCGCAGCAGCGATGGTGACGATCGCACCGCACTTCTTACAGCGCGCCTTCCGACCGGCGAGTTCGTCGGCGACCGAGAACTCCTTCCCGCACTGCGGGCAGGCAAAGCTGATCATGACGCTGGCTCCTTTATCGTTGACCGCCGCCTGCCCATTGTAGCCCTCGAAAATGTCGGTGGCAGCCTTTACGTTTTGGTCTTTTAAGAGCCTGTCCGAGAACCGATGTTGCGACAGGAACGATTCGACTCGCCAGCAGGTTTTCGGATCGGCTCTAAACAACCGACGAAAGCGGATCGAGTTCCACGAAATCGGCGTTTCACGGCCGGTTTTCTCGCGCGGCGTCCCGGCTTCCGGGGTCGTCAGCCGCTCTTCGACATGGGGTTCTTTCAGCGGAGCCGCATCGCGGCCGCTTGACAGAGTTGTCTCGATGCTCTAATAAGTAGAGTTACTATCGTTTTTAGAGTGTAGGTCCAGGAGGCTTGGTCATGAGCAGTAATGATTGGGAACGGGTACGGTCCGATTTGTCGACCATGCGCACCGCCTTGGGTTTGGAACAGCCATGGAGCACCGGCGACGTCTGGTTCTGTGGGGCGATCTCGGTCGCCGCGGGCCTCTATGCCCTCTTGAGCTGGCCGGACGTGCCGTTGCAGGTCCCATCGTCTTGGGCCGCGGCTCCGCTCTTGGGCATGCTCGCGTCGTTCTTCATCTATATGGCGTTCAAGCAGAGAAGCTTGCCGCCACGAGAAGAGTCACGACGGCGCGAATACCGCTCGACCCTCGCGGCGCTCGCCGTCGCCCTTCCGGCCACCGGGATCTATTTCTCGTGGGGTAACTATGCGGGCATGAGTCGGATGTTGCTGATCGGCAACCTGCTGGCACTGATCGGCTTTACCATGCTCGTCATAGGAGTTGCCCAGCCCCCGTTGCGGTATCCACGCAGCTATCTGATCGTGGGAAGTTTGCCGCTGATCGCGTTCGGGCTGGCCATTCCTCTCGCCCAACCAGCGTATCACCGCAGTTTGATCGGCCTGCTCGGTCTGGTGGAGCTCGGCGTGGGCGCATTGATCGTGCATCGGCATATTCGGCGCTGTTCGCAAAGCGTCGCAGGAGCGGCGGATGTCGGCCATTGATTTCAACGGCCTCGACACGATCGTTCACGGACCGGTGCGGCTCGGCGTGATCACCGCCCTGCATGCCGAGGGTCCGCTGGACTTCACCACACTCGTCAAGCGATTCGAGGTGGCCGATGGCGCGATGGGCGTCCATCTTCGCAAACTAGAAGAGGCGGGTTATATCGCCTGCCAACGACAGTTCGTCGGCCGGCGTCCGAGGAGTACCTACCGCATCACCGCGAGCGGCCGCCGGGCTCTGCGCCAATACCTCGATACGATGCAGAAGATCATCGATCAGGCCCGATCGGGGCCGGCTTGATCGGCCGTCAATCGCTCCTCAGAATGATCGACGATCGTGCCTCAGCGGTGGCGTGCCGCCGGTAGCTGTGCCGCGGTAACTCGCGCCGCCCGACGCGCAGGTTCTCGGCCACCATCTCCAATACCGCATCGACGAACGATAGTGATGGCGGGCGTGATGAAGCGCCAATCGCATCCGCCTCTACGACGGCGCAATCGCCGAGTCCCAGTCGACATAGCCCTCGGACGTGAAGGGGATGTCGCGAGGTTCGCTACGGACTTCGAGGCTCGCACCGTTGCGCCGGCTGTCATCGAGGGCGCCGGGGGAGACGAGCAGGTCGGCCAGCTTCAAGGTGCTGTGGATCAGCACGAGATGGGGGCGTTGTCGGTTGGGACTGACCGCGAGTGCCGTCGCGAGCGCGTCTCGGTCGTTGGGCATCACGATGGGCATGCGGGCCTGGCATGGGCAGAGCGCGGTCAGGCAGTTCAGCGCGGTGACTTCGGGATCGACGGCGGCGCGGAAGCGTTCGGTGATGAACTCGCACAGACCCATGCCGATGGCGTTGCCATGATTTCCCGGCGTGAGCGCGCTGCCGATGATGTTGAAGATCCTCGGCGTAACGGCGACCCACGGCTGGCCCTGAACGGCCCCGTAGGGCGACCGCCCGATGGTCTTCGTATGCATTCCCTGGCCGCTGAGGTTCTTTCCCAGCCAATGGCACCACAGCACGTCGATCTCGCCGAACGGCAGTTTCGGCATCAGCGCTCGCGACTCGGCGAGGTGTCGGGCCTCGGTCGCGAAGAACGCATCGATCGCGGCATCGTCGGCCGAGACGGAGGCGCCGACCACCGCGGCGGTCTCGTCGTAGGCATTCTCGACGATTCCCACCCCGCCGAGAACCGTCACTTCGCCGCCACGGATGATCCGCCGCGCGGACGTTTCGATCGCCACCCCGAGCGTCCGGCCGTGTACGTGCTGGTGTTGGGCCAGGGCCTGGAGATGGCTCAGGCCCAGCGCCAGGATCTTCGCCCACCCGCTTTCGAGGCCGAAACGGCCTTGCGGGAGCGGCGTCTCCCAGAGGATGTCGGTGTGTTCCTTGATGCGGTTGACCAGGATCACGCCGTCGCAAGCCAGCGCGGCGCGGCCGACGTGGACCTCGATGGCGCCGACCGTGTCGAGATGCGTCGTCTCGATGTCTCCGACGACCTCCGCCCCGACCCGTTCCGGATCGATGCCGCGATTCCGCGCCGTCTCCAGGTTCCCCTCGGCGGTTCCGCCGCCATGCGTACCCATCGCCGTCAGGACCTTCGGGGTCGCCCCGAAGGAGCGGAGCGCCTCCGCCAGGTGGCGAAGGACCGGACCGATCTCTCGGATGCCTCGGCTGGGCGCGGTCAAGCCAATGATCTTGCCCCGGACCACGGCCGGGTCGCGGATCACCTGCGCCAGGGCCTCCGCCGTGGCAGCGCCCAGATCCTGCACCCGAGGGCGGTCGAAACGCTGCCGCACCGCGATCACCGGCGGAAGCGGACTTCTCGGAAGGCGCGATGTGTTCATGGGCAATGGGCAAGAATACTGATAGCGCTCCGCGAGGTCGACCGGCTATTCATTCTCGCAGCGCGCCTCCCTCGACTTCCAGCCTCAACGGTTGTACGTGCCAGCGAGCCCATCACGCCTTGCACCTGGCGGGCCGGTACGATCGTTCATCTCTTGAAGTCGAGCCCTGGGTCTTCGGGCGCGCCGCCATACAGCTTGAAGTTGAAACCGTTGTTGGCCAGCGTGACGATTCCCGGCATCTGGGCGCCGTCGGCGCGCTCGAGGACGAGGATCGCCCCGTCGACCGAATACTTGCCGCCGAACTGTTGCTTCTTTCCTTTCTGATCGTAACTCCAGGTGAACGTTTCGTCCTTCGTGAGATCGAGTCCGAACGTTGCCCCGTCTCGGCGCTTGGCGGTCCATTTGCCCACGATCTCGGCCACGTCGATTTCCTTCGGCGGGGTAGGCTCAGCAGCCGCGGCAGCGGCCGGCTGCGGTGCGGGGCTCACGCCCGGTGGGGCCTCTGCGGTGCCGCCAACCAGCGTCAAAAGCTGCGCCGAAAGCTGATCGTTCGGCTGCAACTTCAAGACGGCTTCATACTCGTCGCGGGCTTCCTCGGTATGGCCGCAGATGAGGCAATGGTATGCCAGTACAAACCGGGCATCAGCGGCCCTGGGATGCGCATTGACGTACTCTTGGAGCTGGCGAAACTGTTCGGCGTAGGTCCCCCTGTGAGCGTACATGCCGCTCAGTGTCGTCCAGTCCCAGCCCGGCCCCGCCGAGAGCACGGCGTACAAGGTCGACGCGGCCTGCTTGTAGTCGCCCGTCGCAAAGAAGATGAGAGCGCGGAACTCGTGCAGCGCGGCGTCTCTCGGCAGGGCCTTGATGGCCAGGTCGATTTGGCGAGACGCCTCCTGATAGTTCTCCTGCTGGAAGGCAGCGCGGGCCCGATCCATGTGCATCGTCCCTTCCTGCACTTCGGGTGGGACAGCGGGCTCATTCGTCGCCGTTGCTGTTGCGTCGGAGGCCGGCTGCTGATTGATCACCGTGATCGGCTGCGAGTAATCGTAGTACTGCGCGGCTCCACCACCGTCGCTGTAATAGGGATTGCTGTAGCTGCCGTAGCCCGAGTCGTACATGACCGAACCGAGGGCCCAAGCACCGAGTCCCCACGCGATGGGCGCGCCGTACCAAGGACCACCCCAATAGCCACCCCATCCGCCCCAGTAGCCACCCCAGCCGCCGTTCCAGTAACCGCGGTTGTAACCGTTCCGCCAACCATTGGCCCAACCGTTCCAATAACCCGAGCCGGCGCCGGCCCAGTTGCCGTTCCAACTGCCGTGTTGCCAGTTATTGAAGTAACCGCGGTTCGAGGCGATGTTGATATTGCTGAGGTTGCCGACCCCTCCGACCCCCCCGACTCGTCCGACGCCTCCAATACCACCGACGCCCCCAACTCCACCGGCAAGTCCGGGAGCGCCACCGATTCCTCCGCCGAGACCAGGACGGCCGCCGATACCGCCTTCAAATCCAGGCCGGCCACCGACTCCCCCACCCAAACCAGGGCGGCCACCAATGCCGCCTTCAAGTCCGGGAGCGCCACCTACTCCCCCGCCGAGACCAGGCCGGCCGCCGATGCCGCCTTCAAATCCAGGCCGGCCACCGACTCCACCGCCCAGTCCGGGCCGACCGCCGATGCCGCCTTCAAGTCCGGCTCGGCCACCGATGCCCCCGTCGAGTCCCGCTCGGCCGCCGATGCCTCCGTCGAAGCCGGCTCGGCCGCCGACTCCACCATCGAATCCTGCGCGACCGCCAATACCTCCGGGCCCCCCAGCGCCGCCGAAGCCACCGAGGCCAGATAGACCGCCAGATCCGCCGCCACGGCTGATTCCACCGCCACCACCCGGTCGTGCGCCGCCTGCTCGCCCGCCTCCAGAAAATCCGCCGCGCGGAGCGCCACCGCGGAACCCTCCTCCCCCACGGGCGCCTCCCCCACGGGCTCCACCACCGCCACCGCGTCCACCACGGGCAAACCCGTCATCCAGGCAAAACGATCCGGCGAACAGCAACACCAGCATTACGGTCAGGCAGCGTTTCATATCTCACTCTCCCTAAGATCAGGCGCCGATCCGAAGCTTCTTCGAGCAACCGACAAAACCGGATCGAGGCTTCCGGGTTTGTCAGCAGCTCTTACTTGCCCCGCGGGGCAGCGGTCGACTTCACTTGTTTGAGCGCGGGTGGCTTGTGAACGACGGTCGCCTGGAAATCGGGCGCCACCTCGTCGCCGATAATCCGGTCGGTCACCGCGAACACGAATGAGTCGGCCCCCGTCTGCGTGTAGGTCTGCGTGGCCGAGTAGGCTGCGCCATCGGCATGGACTCCCGCCACTTTCACGATCACGATATCGTCGAACTCGGTCCAGATTCCCTCGGCATGGCCTCCCGCGGAATCAAAGATCCACGACTTGAACTTGCCGAGCGACTCGTCCCAACCGATTCGCTGGGTGCCGCTCGCGCGTTTACGGCCGGCGATCTGAATCGTGAAATCGCTGAGCAGGAAATTGCCGTCGTCGGACCAGCGAGTCTTGGTGTGCAGCGTCGATTGTTGGTTCTCATCCATCCATTCGCCGATCAGCCACTCCAGCCGTTTGAGATGCGAGTGGGGACTGCGTACACTCCCTTCGCCCTCGCTCCGAACGCTCGCCAGCAGCCAGTTTCCATCCGGCTGCTTCACGACCAGGGCCGAAAAATCGACGTCGACGGTCTCGCTGTCTCTACCGCCAGCCACGGCATCCGAAAAGATCGCGATGCAATCGACCGACAAGACGCCCGGGCTGATTTCACGAATCTCTTCCCCGGCTAGTTCGAGAACATTCTTTTTCGGATCGTTCGCGAACAGGGCGGCGAATTCGGCGGCGATGGTTTCGTGGCTGTCGAAGACGTTGGCATCGGCGTCGACGAACTCTCCCTGCGGCGTGAACAATCCGGCGATGGCCTTCGGATCGCGGGCGTTATACGCCTTGGCCAACGCCGCGAGCACGGTATTGACGGCTTCGACATTCTTTTCAGTCGGCGCGTCGTCGCCGAGGGCGCCGGAGCACAACACCAGTGTCAGTAGGGATGCGCCCAGGGATCTGCATCGTGTCGTCATCTTCGACTCCTGATGGAAGGACACCGGTTGTTTGACCTTCAGTGCGGCAACCGTGCATTCGGCATCGATCCGCTCGGCAGAGCGGTGGTCCGAGCCATGGTCGTTGTCCTGTGAAGGACCGAAATGGGCCGGTCATTATAGTGCCGAGTCGCAGCGCCTACGAGGGGGCGCAAGTTTAACAGATTACTTACAAATCTCTCGCACGTTACTCGGGAAATGCTGGCCCGGCACAGGCCGGCCGATCAATGCCCTCGGGGCAAAAACGAGGCGAAAGCTGTTCAGAACGGAACGATTGCGTCGCAATCCAGCAGTAATTGAGTTGATACGTCTTGGTGCCTTCGTCGAAGGGCTTTGCCGCGCCTTGGTATCTGTGCCAGCGTAGCCCTGGGGCGAATGAGGGCGTTCCGGCGCGGGTTCCAGTTGGCAACCGCCGTCTACGAGCCATCCCTCGGTCAGGCCCACGCGTTGCCGTCTTCGTCGTGGAACCCTTCCACGCGTGTGCCCAAACGCCAACGTGCCGCTCGTCAGCGGATTCGGCGCTCAATGTTGAGAGCGGCGGAGTGGCACATTCCGAGGTCTTCCGAAACGCGTGGCGAAGTGCCAAGCGTTATCCCATTTCCAACCACGGTAGCACGCTTCCGTCGATTCCAGCGTCAACGGTAGCGGTCGCACATACCAGCGAGTGCATGCCCTTCGGAGGATCTCAGGGCGTGTCATCCAACCGTTCGCCGCCTACGCTGTCTTGTCGAAGAATTCCTGCGAGGACAGTATCACCGCCCAGATCTGCTGGTCGAGCGCGCCGTTATCGAGGGCGGCACTGGAGCTCGCCAGCGCCGTGGGATCGGCCGGTCGATCCAGGAAGTCGAGATCGTCGATGAAGGGAAGGCTGTTGTCGTCGTGGTCGTTGAGATCGTCAGGCGACTGGTAATAGCCAGCCACTTCGAGCTGGTGATACTCGTGGCTGTTGAACACGATCTCGGCCACCTGCTCACGCGTCATCCCGCTTGCCAAGTCGGCCTCGAAGGCCGCCAGGGCCTGGGCGTCGGGTGCGCGGTCGAGCGCCAGGTTGAACAATCGGGTGATGAACCCGACATCGGTGCCGCCGGCCAAGGCGTAGAACTCGGCAGTGCCCGCGATCATGGCTTCGGTGTCTTCGATCGTCGTCTGGTGGCTGACGACATCGACCCAGTACGCCAAGCCCTGTGCATCGGGAGCGCGGTCTAGGAACTTTTCGAACATGCCGGTGACAAGGTCCGCCCCCAGTTCGCCAGGCATCGCGGTGGTGATGATCGCGGCGACGACCTGTAGTCGCGATAGCCCCTGGTCGAGCAGGTTGTTCCAGAATGTCAGCCCCGCCTGATCGACCTGGCGGTGGAACAGGTCGCGGTAGACCTCCGAGATGAATCGCTCGTTGGCCGTGCCTTGTGTGCCGTCGGGAAGGAGTTCTTCCCGCATCGTGGCCGACGTGTGGATGGTCGCCGATACGGCGTCGTCGTTGACCACAACCGTGATCGGGAAAGTCCCTTCGTCGAGATAAGTGTGAGTGCCTACGACGGTGTAGGTCGTGCCTGACTCGGTGACCGCACCCGACGAGCTGGTGCCGTCGCCCCAATCGACAGTCACGGTGAAGTCGCCGGCGGGTTCGCCTCCGTTGCCATGTGTGAACGTGGCGAGGGGAACATTCGTCAACGCAGATCGTTCAAAGCCGTTCACTGCCACGCCTGCGGCATCCGAAATCGAGGGCTCGGTGATCGTGGCGGTGCTATGGGTCGAGGCGCTGGCTCCGCCGACGTCGGCGACGTGCACCTTGACGGTGTAGGAGCCGTCTTCCGCGAAGGTATGCGAGCCGCTCACCTGGAAATGTCCGGCCGCCGCCGAAACGGTGCCAATCGTCGTGCTGCCGTCGCCCCAGTCGATGCTCGCCGTGTAATCGGTGACCGCGCCGTTGGGATCGGCGTCGGTGAACGTGGCCACGACGCCACTGAAAGCCGTAAACTCGACCGAGGTCACGGCCGTACCCGTCGCCGCCAGGGGCGCGTCAGCGACATCGATCGTCGCCGTCGCCGTACCGGTCGCAGTGCCGGGCGCATCGTCCGACAACACGATGGTGGCGGTCTCGGTCCCTTCTTCGGCATAGGCATGACTGCCGCTCACGGTGAACGATCCGGCCGATCCGCTGACGACGCCGGCCGTCGTTGTGCCGTCGCCCCAGTCGATGTTGGCCGTGAAGTCGGTCGGCAGATTCGCCGCGTAGGTCGTGTCGATGAACGTCGCGACGGTTCCGCTGAATGGGGCACCTTCGGTGGAACCGGCGGTGACGCTCGTTCCGGCCACCAACGTGTCGTTATCGGCCACCGTCGCCGTACCGGTAGCGGTCGCCGAGGCGGTGCCCGGCGAATCATCGGCGAGGATGACCTTCAGTGGATTCGATCCCTCATCCGCATAAAGATGACTGCCGCTCACGGTGAACGTGCCGGCCCCGCCGCTGACGGCGCCGGCCGTCGTTGTGCCGTCACCCCAGTCGATGGTGGCCGTGAAGTCGGTCGGCACATTGCCTGCGTAAGTCGTGTCACTGAAGGTCGCTACCGTGCCCGAGAAGGTCGTCCCCTCCGTCGCGCTGACGCCGGCGGTGAGGGGGACGAGTGTGTCCGCATCGGCCACATCCGCCGTACTGACGATCGTGGCGGTCAGCGTGCTCGGTGGGTTGTCGGCGAAGGAGGCGAGGATCGTGAAGGTTCCTTCGTCGGCATAGGTATGGCTGCCGCTGATCGTAAAGCTGCCATTGCCTCCGGTCAGGGTACCCGACGTCTTTGTGCCATCGCCCCAGTCGATGCTGGCCGTGAAACCGCTGGCCACCTGGCCGAGATAGTTGTCGCTGAAGGTGCCAACGGCGCCCGTGAAGACATGCCCTTCGGTGGCCGAAATCGTGGCGGGGAATAAATTGCCCGAATCTCCCTCGAGCACCGTGACGGAGTTGCTGACAGGGTTGGCCGTGAAGTTGGCATCCGTTTCCGAAACGGTCACCGTATACGTGCCGTCCAGCTCGTCGGCATAGGTGTGGCCCCCCGTCACCGTGAAGTTGCCGCCGCTGCCGGTCACGGTGCCGGCGGTCGTCGTGCCGTCGCCCCAGTCGATCGTCGCGGCATAGTCACTGGCCGGATCGGGGCTGCCCGGGTCGGTGAAGGTTGCCACCTGGACGCCGGTGAGCGCTACGCCTTCGGTGACGCTGATGGCCAGACCTGCCGTCACCGTCAAATCGGCCTCGGACACGATCGCGGTGCTGTCGATAGGAATGTTGGTCAGAACGCTCGGGGGATCGTCGGAGAAGCTGGCAACCACCGAGTACGTGCCATCGTCCGCGTAGGTGTGCGTGCCGCTGATCGTGAACGGGCCGCCGGTTGGGCCAGAAACGGTGCCGGCGCTCACCGTACCGTCGCCCCAGTCGACCGAGGCCGTCCAATCGCTGGCCTCCTGAAGGGGATTGCCCTCATCCGTGAACGTAGCGACGGCGCCGCTGAAGGCTTGCCCCTCCGTCGGTGTGATTGTCATCGGAGAGAGGCTACCAAAATCTCCTTCGGCCACCGCGGCAATCGCGGTAGCCGTGGCGGTGAACGTGCCGGGGCTGTCGTCAGACACCGTGGTTGTGACGGTGTAATTTCCCTCGTCGGCGTAGGCATGACTCCCGCTGATGGTGAAGTCGCCGCCGCTGCCGCTGACGGTGCCCGTGGTCACCGTGCCGTCGCCCCAATCGATGGATGCCGAGAGGTCGCTGGCGACCTGACCCGTGTAGGTATCGGCGAAGGTAGCCACCAGGCCGCTGAATGTATGGCCTTCGGTGGCAGAGATGGGCGAGGCCGTCACGGTGCCCGAGTCGGCATCGGCCACGGTCACCGACGAGCTGATGGGACCCAACGTGAAGTTGGCGTCTGGCTCGGCAACGGTCACCAAATAGCTGCCGTTCAATTCGTCGGTGTAGGTGTGATCCCCCGTCACCGTATAGTTGCCGCCGCTGCCGGTAATACTGCCGGCGGTTGTCGTGCCATCGCCCCAGTCGATCGTCGCGGTATAGTCACTGGCCGGGTCGGTGCTTCCGGGGTCTTCAAACGTGGCAACATTGATGCCGGTGAGGGGAGTGCCCTCGGTGGTGTTGATGTTCTGACCAGACGTCAAGATGAAGGTGCCCTCGGCGACATTGGCCGTACTGGCGGCGGTCGCCGTCGTGGAATCGGCCGCGTCCACGATCACGACCGAGACCGGGTCGGTGCCGTCCTCGGCGTAGGTATGTGTGGCACTTACATCGAATCCACCACTGTTGTTGGCAGTCACGGTGCCTGTATCGGATGTTCCGTCGCCCCAATCGACGGTGGCACTGAAGGGCCCGGCGTCCGTCGCAGTGAACGTGGCCACGGTTCCCGTGAACGACTCGGTTTCGACGGGTGCGATCGTAAGGCCCGTTGGCGTGACCGAAAGCAGCTCACGGCGCTCCAGATTCTGTACCCGCGGCTGATACTTCCGCCGGCGGCGGCGTGCGGCGCGGGACGTGGCCGAGAAGACTACCTTCTGACGCCAATTCGGGAGCAACATGACCGATACCCTCAGAGATTCGATGTCTTTTGAGAGAAGTCCAAGGCCGAAGAGTGCGACCGTGGGGACCTTGGGTGGACTGGAGAAAATCGCGGTCAGCGTGCCAGGATAATTGCGAGAGAATGTTGTGGTAATGCTTTTTGTGATTCGCGCCCTCTTTCTCGCGGGAAAATGCCACGCGTGTTCCGGTCACGACGATTTTTCTTGCAGCAACGCATGGCAGGCGAAACGGAAGGTCAGGCCCGTCACATTCGCCCACTTCCCGGCATGGGCAGCGTGCCCTGAGGTCCTCCGAAGGCGTGACGAAGCGCAAACCGCGTTGGCGCATTTTCAACTGTTAAACGCCGATTCTTTCGAAGCTCCATCCGGTTTTGTCGTTTTGTCGGATGCTCTTAAATTGGCATCCCCCGGCTTGCCTTGATCCGGTAGACTCCGCGCCCATGTTTGTGCGCACATCGATAACAATGCTCGCAGGGTTGGCCACCGTCGCCACGGTGGGGTGCTCGGATCTCGGCCGGCTGGTGCCGTTTTCGAAGGATGGTATCCACGCCGAAAAGCATGCCGAGGAAGTGGCGCGTGAGCACCTGGAAAGCGTCTATGGAAAGCCGCTCGGTGCCTCATTTATTCGTGTGATCCGGCGGGACGATGGGTACTTCGTGCTCGCCAGTTTCCAGCAACCATCCGAGGGTCATTCCCACGGCCACTCCCACGACCGTGATTTTGCCACGATCGCGATCTCGACGGATTGGGAAGTGGTCGCCGTCGACTATACGAATGAGGCGCGCCGTCTCAAGGATCCCATGGCGATAGCGACCAAAGACCGGGAAAACGCACTCCCGGCCCAGACCACCGAACGCCTCATCCGCCAAGCAACCGCGCAGGGAACTCTGCCGCCTTCGTAAGCCGGCCGAGGTGCCACGCCCTGAGGTTAGCACCTAGTACCAAGCCCATCGGGCGTCACCACGGTTGAAGAGGCGGACGCCTCCTGCACGAGATCAGTTCAGGCGGGCTCTTAGTCGAGCCAGTCGGCGAGATCGGTCGAGCCTTTGACGAAACGGGGATCGAAGGAACTCATTTCGGAAAACACCTCATCGTGCACACCACCGGGTTGCCAGGTGGTGGTGATGGGTGGGAGGAAGGTGGCGTCGGTGCCCGCGGCGGTGTTGCGGGCGGAGTTCGTCGAGCCGATGAAGTTTTGGGTGAGGAACGCTTGGGTGGTGGTGAATTGTCCCCAGACCGAATGGCCGTTGAAGGTGTAGGGCGCGACGTTGGCGGAATTGGTTCCCCAGGGGTTGTAAAGTTCGAACGGTGACGAGGCGGCGGGGTTGACATAGACCAACGCGTAGCTGTGTGTGGTCACGAGGTTGCTGTTGGCGACGGTGGCTCCCGTGTCCATCACGATGATGTTCTCTTGCTGGCCCAACGCCGCCATAACGTTGCTCGGATTGACGACGTAGGAGGCTTGCGTTCCCACCACCGCTTGCAGTGCCCAATCTGGGTCGCCACCGGCGAGGGCAGCGTAGGCGTTATCGAAGGTGAGGTTCGATTGGACGAGGCCATCGCCGTTGGCCTGCACGTAGGCTTTCTCGGCGAGGGCCGCCCAGAGCGAGCCGTTGCCCAGGTCGCCGGTGACGCTGGGATGGTCGTAATAGCCGCCGCCGTCGGGAAGCATGCTGTCGACCGTCACGTAGCAGGCGTTGCCGTTCGGCATGAAGAACCGCACCGACCAGATTTCGACCTGTACGGTCTGCTGGATATGGGTGTTCGGAATGGTGACCGTTTCCTGTGCGGCGCCGTCGTCGGTGAACATGTAATTGATGAGCGTCGGGTGGCTGGCCGCGACGGCCGCCAGGCTGCCCATCAGCCAGCAGTCGCCCAGGTTGCCCTGATGCACGTTGAGGTATGAAGGCCCGCTGCCGACATACAGGCCACCACCGCCGGAGCTGTTCGCCGAGTTGGCCGTGCCGCCGATGGCCGCCATCGGGGCATTGGCGGTTGTGGTGCTGAAGGCGTTGCTGTAATTGGCGGCGGCGACCGGGTGATCGAGACCCAGGAAATACTTGTCGACCAGTTCCACCTGCAATGAAACCGAGCTGCCGACCTGGAGATAGCCGATGTAATTGCCCTGGTAGGTCACCGCATCGGAATTGACCAGTCGATTCGCCTCGAACTCGACGTCGGCCGGCATGTCGAGCACACCTCCGTTGGCGACGAGGAAGCGCAGGTCGTGCAATTCGTTAGCGGTCATCGCGCCCTGGCCTTCGACCTCGGAGAAGATACCCAGCATGTCGGCCCGCGTGAGCGAACTATGGTTCGCGAAGTCGCCCTCGGCGAGGTTCCTCACGCCCGGGTCGCTCATGTTGCTCTGGAACCAAGCGGGTGTTCCCGGGACGAGATAGAGCGGCGGATTAGGGTCGTGGTTGATCGTAGTCGTCATGAGACGGCGGTCTTCGAGGGTCTCCGTCTGGAGCGTAACGCTCAGCCGGCGCTTGGACTGGTTGCGGCGGTGGGATCGGGCCGGGCCGTCGGTTCCCTTCAGCATGCCAGTCAGGAAGTTCAGCGTTTTAGTGTGCAGTTTCATGATTTTCACCAAAGGGGTAGGAGCTGGTCATGCCGGTTTGTTGTCGTGAGGTCCTTACAGGTATCGAAAGCGTAGAAGTCGCCGGGTTGTTACAAGGGCGATGAGGGGATTTGGCTTTGGCGTGTCACCCAGCGCAACTCGAGGGCGGGTCACTCAGCCCGCCCCCGCTCAACGCTGTGAACTACGCACCGGGGTTCGCGTTGACGGAGCCTACCGCGAGGCGGCGCTGTGCGAGCAGCTCGAGCAAGAGGGGAACACCGAGGCGATGCTGGGATTGATTGGGGCGATTGGGGCGTGCTGGGCGAGTGGGCTCGGTGCGATTCAGCATGCCGACCAAGAAGTTCAGCGTGTTCGTGCGGGGCGTCATCGTTTTCACCGAAAGTAGGCGTGTTTTACAGGTCGTTTTCGTCACGGCGGCCGGCCGTCGTGCGACCTTCCGAGTATCGAAAGCGCAGACGGCCCGGCGCCGTTACAATGGCGGCGGCGCGAGACGTTAGAATGGGGCAGCGTTCGAAGCCTTGGAGTAACCGACAGAACCGGGCCGGGCGGCAGCCGGGTTTGTCAGCGAAATCGGGATCGGCTTGCCTATGTCCACAGAAGGTGAACAAACGACGCCGGACCTCAGCGCGCTCCTCGTCGAGCGGCGCGGTGCACTGTTGGCCTACATCGAGCGGCGGATGGGAACGGCGCTGCGCGGAAAGATCGAGCCCGACGATATCCTGCAAGAAGTCGGAGTCGAGATCGCGCGCACCGCGTCGGCCGAGACTGCGCCCTTTGCGACGGGACGCGACCCGTTCGGTTGGTTGTGCGACGTGGCCGAACGTCGCATCGTCGACGCCTATCGCCGCATCTTCGGCGCCCAGAAGCGGAGCGCCGCACGCGACGTGAGCCTGCATGCCGACGGCGGCGACGATAGCCGGCCGGGGCTGGTGAACCTGCTGATCGCCAGCATGACGTCGCCGACGCAGGCCTTCGCCCGCGACGAACGTCACCAACGGCTGACGGCCGCCCTGGCCACGCTCAACGAGGAACAACGCGAGGCGCTGCGCCTGCGCTACATCGAGCAGATGCCCTCGAAGGAGATCGCCGAGCGACTGGGCAAGACCGACGGGGCCGTGCGCGTGTTGCTCACGCGAACGCTGAAGACGTTGCAAGCGGTGCTCACCGATGCCGGCCTCAGCGGCCGTTGGTAATCATCGAGTGATGGTCCATGTCGGACTCCACGCACAAGAAGCTCAGCACGCCCGACAAGCTCGGCGACGGCGTCGCACGGTCCGGCGGCGTCAGCGATGCGCCCACGATCCTCTGGCAGCAGTTGACCGAATGTCTCGAAGCGTTCGCGGCCGCCTGGCAAGACGCACCCCATCCACCCGCGCTGCGCGACTATCTGCCCGCGTTGCCGTCGAGCCTGCGCTGGCTGGCGCTCGTCGAGTTGGTGAAGGTCGATCTCGAGCGGCGTTGGTCTCGTAGCGAATGGCGTTGGCCGCTGGAGCGATACGCCGCCGAGTTTCCAGAACTCTCGGCCGACGGTGTGCTGCCCAACGATCTGATCTATGAGGAGATTCACGTTCGTCGGCAGGCCGGCGAAGTGGTCTCGCTCGATGAATATCGGACCCGGTTTCCGGAGCAGATCGTCCGGCTCGACGACGTGTTGGCCATCGACCGGCCGGCGCTGACCACGGCGTTGCGCCAGCTCCCGAACATCGACGATTTCGATGCGGGGCAGCGCGTCGACGACTTCGACCTGCTGCTGCCGCTCGGACGCGGCGCGTTCGGCAGCGTGTTTCTGGCGCGGCAGTGTTCGTTGGGCCGACTGGTGGCGCTCAAGATCGCGGCCGACCAGGGCTTCGAGATGCAGACGCTCGCCCAGCTCGACCATCCGTATATTGTGCGCGTGTTCGACCAGCGTGCATTGCCCCAGCGGCGTCTGCAATTGATCTATATGCAGTACGTGCCGGGCGGTACTCTCGACGAGGTGGTGAAGCGCGTCCGTCGGACGCCGGCGGCACAACGCGGCGGCAAGTTGCTGCTCGCCTGCATCGACGAACGACTGAACGAGCGGGCCGATTCGCCGCCGACCGATTCACGCACCCGGCAATATCTGGTGGGCCTGGGCTGGCCCGAGACGGTCTGTTGGCTCGGCGCGCGGATCGCCGAAGCCCTCGAACACGCCCATACGCATGGTGTGTTGCATCGCGATCTGAAACCGGCCAATGTGTTGCTCGCGGCCGACGGCCACCCACGCCTGGCCGACTTCAACGTCAGCTCGTGCGCCGCCGTGCCGGGCGCGAATGCCGCGGTGTTCTTCGGCGGCAGCCTGGCCTATATGTCGCCCGAACAGCTCGACGTGTGCCTGGGCGGCGATCGTAGCCGCGCCGAACCACTCGACGAACGCAGCGACCTGTTCACGCTGGGCGTGTTGCTGTGGGAGCTGTTGACCGGCGAGCGTCCGTTCGGCGACGATCGCCAGTGCGATATGACACCGGCCTCGCTTGAGCGCATGGCCGAGCGGCGGCGGCAGGAATTGTCCGAAGACGCCGTGCGCACGTTGCCGGCGGATTGCCCTCCCCACATGATAGAAGTTTTGCACGGCCTGTTGCAGCCGGACCGCGAACGGCGCATGTCGTCGGCGCGCGGTGTACAGCGGCAGTTAGACCTCTGTCTGCGCCCCGACGTCGAGCGTCTGGCGCGGCCTCGGCGCGCGGGGATGCTCGCGGTGCTCGGTCGCCATCCCTGGCCCCTGCTGATCGCCGCCGGGGTGCTGCCCAACATGGTGCTCGGCGCGCTCAACATCGCTTACAATGCCCAGGAGATCCTGCGGCACGTCCAGGATCCCGAGGTGTTGCACGTCTTCAAGATCCAGATCGTCGTCGTCAACTTGATCGCCTACGTGATCGGTGCCGGCATCCCGATCGCCCTGGCCTGGCCGGTCGTTCGGGCGGTGAGGCGCTGCCTGACGGCGGCCGACCCGGGTGAGGCCTCGCGCTGGCGCGAACGGTCGCTCATGCTAGGCCGATACATCGCGCGGGTGAGCGGCGTGGAATGGCTCATCTCGGGATTGGTCTTCCCCGCTTGGTTGCAGTTCGCCTTGAAGGGGCCGATCGGGCTCGATGCCCGGCAGTACGTGCACTTCTTCGGCTCGCAATCGCTCTGCGGCTTGCTGGCCGCGACGACGTCGTTCTTCCTGGCCACTTCTTACTCGTTGCGCGTGCTCACTCCCGCGCTACTCGATCCAGACCACGACGATCCGTCGCTGGGACGGGCCCTCGACCGTTTGTCGATGGCGACGGGCCTCTATACGCGATTGACGTCGGTCGCCGTGCCGATGGCACTCATCCTGATGCCGCTGGTTCCGTCGCAATCGCGCTGGACATTCTTCGTGCTAGGTCTGGTGGGCCTGTTCGCCTGGCGGCTGGCGACCGTCCTCTCGCAGCACATCCAGCGTTCCATCCGGGCGCTGCAATCGGCGGCCAGCGTCTCTTCGGCCGCGAATAATTCGTCGGACGGCGCGTTGTAACAAACGACGCGGTTCTGCGCTTCGATGGGAGCGGGATCGGCTTGGCGCCTATCGGCGCAGCCGAAGACCGGCCTTTTTTCGGGAGAATCGCTATGTTGCCGTTCACGGGTTATGCGATGCGCGAGCAGAACCGGGCCTTCGCCGACGACCCGGCTTGGACCGGCGTCGAGATCGACTTCCAACGCGCCAACTATGCGTTGCGCGTCGACCCCTATTTGCACGAGCATTCGCTCGAATACGTGAGCGTCCATGCATTGGAGCTGTCCGTCGCCAGCGTCGAGCCGCCGCGGTGGCGATACCTGGCGGAACTGGCGGCCGTGGCCGAGGAGAACGGCGCCGTGGCCATCTCCGATCATCTGGGCCTGAACGATGCCCGGCGGGGCGGACCGGCCGTCGGCCACGTGATCGCACCGCCTTGCACGCGGGCGGCCCTCGATGCGGTGTGCCGCAACGTCGATCTCATCCAGCGTTTCATCGGCGACAAGCAATTCTTCCTGGAGAACCTGTCGCATTTCTTCTTGTGGCCCGGCGAGATGGATGAAGTGGAATTCGTCTGCCGGGTGCTCGAGCGGACCGGCTGCGGGCTGCTGCTCGACGTCACGAACGCCTACGCCGACGAACTCAATTTCGGCTTCGATGCGAGTGCCTTCGTGCGGGCCACGGTCGGCTGCGCGTCGCGCCTTCAGATGCACCTGGCCGGCGGCTTCATCGACCCGAAATCGGGCCGCTACGTCGACAGCCATTCGGAACCGATCCCGGAACCGGTCTGGAACCTGTGCCGCGAGGCGCTCGAGCTGGGCCGAGGAAAATTCGACGCTCTGTTCATCGAGCGCGATTGGAACTTCCCGACCGAGGACGGCTGGCGGGACGAACTCCGGCAACTGCGGCAAGTCGTACTAGCGATGGAGCCCGACACGTGTCTCGGCTGAATCACCCAACCCGCGCGAAACGCGCCTACGCTGAACAATTGGAACGCTGGTGCGCTCGCTTGGCCGTCGGCCAGATGCGAGACCTGCCGGCCGAGATCGTCGAGCATTCGGCCGATGATGTCGGCCGCTATTTACAGGTCGGCTGGGGCGAGAGGCGCCGCTTGCTGACCCAGGAACTCGCGCTGGTAGCGCTGGCGTTCGACGACTTTCCGACGCTCGTCGACCGCTATCTGTGTACTGTCGCCAAGACCGCCCAGGCGGCCCAGAGCACCGATCAACAACGCTTCCTGCGCTGGCTGACGCGCACGCGACGACTCACGCCCCAACAACGCGACTTCATCGCCTATCAACAGGCGGAGTACCGCTGCCTCGGTCAGGTCCGGGCACGGCGAGCGGCCCATGTGGCCTTTCAGCGACTGCGCCGCCGGATACCGGAGGTGGGTGCCGACGTCTCGGTCTGGCACCTCAATCCCGTGCGGACGTGGTTGCGCTGGCACATGCCCGGTGACGACACCTCGCTCGGCCCCTGCGACCTGGTCTTCTTCCCCGTCGGTGACCGCGTGGAGAACGTTCGCGTTTCGCGGCAGGAGCGGCGCTGGTTGCGCGCCTTGCCGGGTGGCTGGGCCGGTACATTCGAATCGCTTTTGGCCAAGACCGGCTGTCGACAGCCAGAGCAACTTCGCACATCGCTCGAAAGCTGGACCACCACCGGACTCGTTGTCTTGGAGAAGGTTGCCATGAAGAAGGTCGCCGCCGAGCCATCGAAAAAAATCGAACGCGAGTTTGTAACAACTCGTAACGACCTCCGCTGAGCTTCTTGGCGGGCATGTGACCCGCAAAACAAAAAGTTGTCGAGGCAAGTTCACCTGCCGCTTGCCCACACGACGTACCAACATCCGGCAGGACGTCTTACTTAGCTGGTTCAACTCGGATTTGAGAGCGACTGACAACGAATCGGGATTCCAGGAATCGGCCCTTAGGTGCCGAATTCTTCCCCGCGGCACCCGGGCTTCCGGGTTTTGTCGACCCGCTCTCTCACCGAGACTGGCCAGCACCGAAAAGGAGAGAACCATGTCCCGTATCGAAATCGTTCGTGCTTGGAAAGACGCGGCCTATCGCCGGAGCCTGAGCCAGGCCCAACTCGCCGGACTGCCCGCCAACCCGGCCGGCGCCGTCGAGCTGACCGCTCTGGAAGCGGCCGCGGTCGAAGGCAAGATCGCCTACGCCGATTGCGGTAGCTGCCACAGCCACCAGCCCAACTGCTCGAGCGCCGCACAGGCCGTCTCGGCCAAGTTGACCTAAGCCGTGCCGATTCGCGATCTGTCGGTGCGACCCGAGCTGTGAAGAGGCCAACCACCCCGGCCAAGCCTCTTCACAGCTCTTTTCTTTGGGAGTGCCCCCGATGACAACCATGCTCACCTCGCGGCCCGCAAGCAACTTCAACACCGCACCGCTCTCGGTCGACGATCGCGGATCGTCACGGATGCTTGCCGAATGGATCGCCGAGCTGTCGCAGTCCGTCGACGGCGAGCGTGACGCGGCCGAAGAGGTTCCGGCCGAGCGCGTGGAAGCGCTCGGCTTCTTGAACTGGCTCGAGCCGCTGGTGGCCAAGGCACGCCCGCGGTTTCGCGCAGCGATCGGTGCCGCGGTGGCCGCGCGGGCCGACATCTTGGGTGGCATTGAAGCCTTCGAAACGGCGTGGTTGCCGATTCTGGCGAGACGCTTGTCGCTGCTCGTGGTCCGTACCTGCGCGTTGGAGTTGAACGTCGCGCGGCTGCAAGAGCAACTGCAAGGCGACACGCCCCAAGAACGATTCACGAGCTATCTCCGCCGGCTTCGCCAGCCCGGCGTGGCGCTCGCGCTGGTCGAGGAATATCCCGTCCTGGCCGAGAAGATCACCGTCTGTCTCGATCAATGGCATGAGGTGGGGGTCGAGTTTGCCGAGCGCTTGGCGAACGATGCACAAGCGCTCGAAGAGAATTTTTTTCCTGACGGTGCGCCCGGCCGATTGCTGGAGATCGAAGGGAACGTCGGCGACCCGCACCGCGATGGCCGCTCGGTGTTGATCCTGCGTTTCGCCTCGGGTGCTCGGTTGGTGTACAAACCGCGGCCGCTGGCCGTCGATGCGACCTTCGCTCGTCTGGTCGGCTGGCTGAATGCCCGCGGCGCTCGACCGGCCTTGCGTCCGCTGCGAGTGCTCGATCGCGGAGAGTACGGTTGGTCCGAATACGTTCCGGCCGAGCCTTGCCAAACGCCCGAAGAGGTGGAGCGATTTTACATGCGACAGGGGATGTACCTGGCGTTGTTCTCGGTGCTCGCGGCGGCCGACCTGCACTACGAGAACCTCATCGCCCACGGCGAACACCCGGTGTTCGTCGATCTCGAAGCGCTCTTCTATCGCCGACTGCCCGAATCGCCCCAGGAGCCGGCCCGCCAGGCGTTGATCGATTCGGTGCTCGGCATGCGGCTACTGCCACAGACGCAATTCCATGACGGGGTCGGCGAGGGTCTCGATTTCAGCGGCCTGGGAGCGTCTACCGGCAAACCCGTCTCGTACACCGTCGTCGATTGGCAGGCCGCCGGCACCGACGCCATGGAGTTGGGCTCCCAGGACCGCACCTTTCCCGCCGGCAAACATCGCCCGCGCTTGCCCGAGGGCCATGTCTCGCTGAGTGACTACCAACCCGCCGTGCTCTACGGCTTTTCCGTCATGTATGGTCTGCTTCGCACGGAAAGCCAAGCGTTGCTCGAGCCGGCCGGCCCGATCGCCACGTTCGCTGGCTGTCCGGTGCGGTTCATTCCCCGCCCGACCCAGGCCTACGCGATCTTGAACACGCAGGCCTTGCACCCGGATCATCTTCGCGACGAGGCCGAGCAGGTTCGCATCGGCGATCGACTACTCGCGAAGACCAAGAAGTTTCCCAGCCTGCTGCGATTGATCGCCGCGGAGCGAGCCGACCTGGCACGAGGCGATATTCCGCTCTTCACGACGCGCCCGGACTCACTCGATGTCTGGACCAGCCGCGGCGAACGCATCCCACGCTTCTTCGACCGGCAGTCGATCGATATCGTCCGCGAACGGCTGCAAAGCCTCGACACCGATGACCTGGCCCGTCGACTGTGGTTGATTCAGGCCAGCTTTGCCAGCGTCGCCGCGGGCTCCGCTCCGCCCGACCGGTTCCGGCTCGACGATTGCGCGGCCCTCGAGGCCGAGGCCGATGGCCTGTTGACCGAGCGCAACCTTGCCGACGATCCCTATTGTCTGCCGCTGGCCCGGCGGGGCGAACGACTGGGCTTGCTCATGGCCCACGCGCAGCGCCTGCGGCAACTCGCCTGGCAGAACGACCACGAGGCCGGTTGGATCTCCCTCGTCGCCCGCCCGGGCGGTTGGGAATTGGCCGCCCTCGGCCCCACATCGGGCCTCGCGGGCATCGCCTCGTTCTTATCGAAGATGGAACGCCTCGTTGGCGATCCGTCGTTCGGCGACCTCGGCCGCAAGGCGCTCAACAACCTGCACCACCGGTTGGCGGAAGAAGCACACGAACTCGCTCGGTAACACTCCGGCGCGGCCTACGCTCAGCATCTCTGGGGAGTCACGGGCGTCGATCGGGAGAACCGCACCATGTTCCGTCATACCATCGTCCGTCAGAACGATCGCAGCGATTGCGGTGCCGCGGCGCTGGCCACGCTGGCGCTGCATCACGGCATCCGCTGCGGGCTGGAAACGCTCCGCGAACTCTCGGCGACCGATCGTGACGGCGCGAACCTGCTGGGCCTGCAACGTGCCGCCGAAAAACTAGGTTTCTCGGCAAAGCCCGTGCGGGCCTCGGTCGAAGCCCTGCCGGCACTGCCGCTGCCGGCGATCGCCCACCTGCGGAATGCGGAAGGGGCGGGCCATTTCGTCGTCATCCACCGGCTGCGGCGCGGCCGAGTCACCCTGGCCGACCCGGGCCAGGGGCTCGTGCGGATGCCGCTCGACGAATTCGCGAAACAATGGTCGGGCAACCTGCTGTTGGCGGTGCCGACTGTGCGTCTCGATCCGTGCGGGATCGGCAACTCGGTCTCGCCCTGGCAGCGGCTCGTCGAACTGCTCCGCTCGCAGCAATCGATCATGCTCGAAGCCACAGTGTGTGCCCTGTGTTTGACGTTGCTGGCGATCGCCACCTCCTACTTCGTACAGCACTTGGTCGATTCGGTGCTCGTGCGGCAAGAGACGAAACTGCTGAACGCCTTGGGCGTCGGCATGGTGGCCGTCGTTGCGTTCCGCGCGTTATTCAACTGGTTGCGGCAGTATCTGCTGGCGCATGCCGGGAGGAAGGTGCATCTGGTGTTGCTCTCGGGCTACATGCGGCATCTGCTGCGGCTGCCGATGCGCTTCTTCGAGACCCGTCAACTGGGCGACATCGTGTCGCGCATGGGCGAGACAGCCCGGCTGCGCGAGGCGATCAACGGCACGCTCACCTCGGCATTGGTCGATGGCACGGTCGTCGTCGGCATCCTCAGCATCCTCTGGGCCTACGATATGCCGCTGGCGCTCGTCACCAGCGCCGTCGTGCCCATCTTTCTCGTCACGGTCGCGCTGCACCACAGTTCGGGCCGCCGCCGCGTGCAAAACGTGCTCGAGAGCAATTCTCATCTGACGACGCACATGGTCGAAGACATCGGCGGCATCGAAACGATCAAGCTGTTCGCCGCCGAACAGGCCCGCACCGAAAAGGGCGAGGAACGCATCCTGGGGCTCGTGCAATCGGTCTTCGCGTTGCAGACGTTGGAAATCCGCGTGCAATCGCTGGCGATGTTCATCACCGGGTTGGCCAGCATCGCGGTGCTCTGGTTCGGCGGACACCGCGTCATCGCGGGAGCGTTGAGTGTCGGCGAGCTGTTGTTCTTCTACACGTTGTTGCTCACGATGCTCGAACCGCTCAACCGCCTGGCAATGGTCAACCTCAAGCTCCAGGACGCCTTGGCGGCCATCGATCGGCTGTTCCAGATCATGGACCTGCAGACCGAATCGACCTCCGAGAAGAAGATCGCGTTCACCGACCTCGAATCGCAGATCGAGTTCCGCAACGTGGGCTTCGGTTACAACAATCGGGCGATGCTGTTCGAGGGGCTCGATCTGAAGGTCGCCGCCGGACAGACTGTGGCCATCGTCGGCTCGAGCGGTTCCGGCAAATCGACGTTGCTCAAGCTCCTGCTCGCCGAATACGAGCCCACCGAGGGCCAGATCCTGCTCGACGGCGTCGACATCCGCGACATCGACCTCGAATCGCTCCGTCGCCGCATCGCCGTGGTGAGCCAGGACCCGTACATCTTCAACGGCACGATCCGCCAGAACCTGTCCCTGGCCGACGAACAGGCGCCCCTGACCGAGATCGTCGCCGCAGCCAAGGCGGCCGGGTTGGAGGAGTTCATCAACGGCCTGCCGCAGCGTTACGAGACGCTGATCGGCGAGCGCGGCGTGAACCTCTCGGGCGGTCAGCGGCAGCGGTTGGCGATCGCCCGCGCCATCCTGGGCGACCCGGCCATCGTGGTCTTCGACGAGGCGACGAGCCACCTCGACACCGTCACCGAACAAGCCATCCAGCACAGCCTGCGAGCTTTCTTGGCGGGTCGCACGGTGCTGATCATCGCCCACCGGCTGAGCACGGTGCAGGACGCCGATCGGATCTGCGTGTTGGACGGCGGCCGGTTCGTCGAACAGGGCACGAACCACGAATTGCTCGCCGCCCGCGGGCCGTACGCCCGCTTGTGGCAGGCCCAGACACCGCGCACGGAACGTTGCCGGTGTGCCGACGATGCCCTTCCCGTATCGCTCTCTGAAGCATGGTAAACAGACTCATATTTCCGATAAGGAACTGGCCCATGAATCGGTTCAATTACTTGCACGATCCGTCCGAGACGGCCCGCTCGGCCATCGCCGTGTCCGCGCGGCCGAACCGCGCGTCGCGAGCAGCCCCGCGGCAACCGCGACTTATCGAGCTGCGCGACTGCACGACGCTGCGGCAGGAAATCGAATCGCGCCCGCCGGTGTTCGTGCACGCCGCGTTCTGGTTGTCGCTGCTCGTGATTCTGGTCGCGCTGCTCTGGTCGGCATCGACGACCGCCAGCTTGGTGGTGCGCTCGGCCGGCCGCGTGCGACCGATCGACACACCCATGCATCTCTTCGCCCCGCGCGGAACGAAGCTCGACGGCCGCGTGGCCGCCGTGCGCGTGCATGTGGGCGACCGTGTGCGGAAGGGGGCCGTGTTGCTCGAATTCGATACGTCGCTGCTCGACAACGCGATGGCCGGCCTCGATCGCAAGATCGGGGCAAGCCGGGAAGAACTGGCCGAACTGGATCACGTGGCCCAACAGCTCGCCAGCCAATACGAGGCCGCGCATGCCAAGGCACTGGCCGAGCTGGCCGTCGGCCGCACCGAGGTCGAACAGGCGCAGCAACGGCGCGATGCCGAGATCCGGCGGGCCGAGATCGATCTGGCCGCCAAGCGAGATCAATTGCGGCGTACGACCAAGCTCGTGCCGAAGCACGCGGTGAGCGAGGCCCAATACGTCGAAGACAAGGCCAAGGTGCGCGACGCGGAACAGAAGCTCGCCGTGGCCAAACTGCCCATCGATCTCGGCAAGTTGAAGGTGCTCGAACAGAGCGTCGAGTTGGTGGAACAGGACTCCGCCGTCCGCCGCACCGAGTTGGAGGCCCGCCGCGTCACCAAGCGGGGCGAGATCGACACCATGGGCAAGGAGCTCGCCAACCTGCGACTCGAACACGAGCAGGCGATCCTCCGCTCGCCGATCGACGGCGTCGTGGTGCAAGGCAATCCGCGCGTCGGCGATCTCGTGCCGGCCGGCGAGACCGTCTTCGACATCGCGCGGCAACAGGGCTATCGTTTCGAAGTCGAAGTCGGCGGCGAAGACGTCGGCTTGTTGCGCCCGGGCATGGCCGCGATCGTCAAATTCGACGCCTTCGACTTCCAACGCTACGGCACCCTGGCCGGAACCGTGAGCTATCTCTCACCCGATTCGACCCCCACCGGCACGACCCAGCCGAAGCGCGGCGTAACCTTCGTCGTGAAGATCGACCTCGCCGGCGACCGAGTGACTCACGGCGAACACAGCGGACAGATCAAGCTCGGCATGGGCGGCCAGGCCGAAATCGTCACCGAACGTCGCAGCCTACTCACAATCCTCTTGCGACGTATCCGCAGCTCGATCAGCCTGAGTTGAGCTGGATGTAGAGGGTGACGTCCTGCTGTTCCTTCTTCGAGCGAAACCTCACATCACAGTCGCCGCTCCCGATAGTTTCGCAAATAAGCCACGGCGACTCCAGCAGAGGATCGCGCGCAACGCATATCTGAAGATGAAAAATCGATCATCTCAAATTGCCGCAACTGGTCCCTCCCTGCGTCGAAATCCCAGCGGTGCGGTCCTTCTTTGTGCCGAGTGCCCGCAAATAGTGAGTGGATGGCAGAGTCTCCTCGTTGCGCACTCTGGAATTAAGAGATCGTGAACCGATGTATTGTGCGTCAACGGCGGCGGGCTTGGGGACGTCGTACGTCAACGTTGTCGAGGCACAAGTCGGGCCAGCCCCAGCACGGCCCAAGAACTCGCGGCGCAGGTGATGGGGGCCAGGTTCTTCGCACTGCCCGGCTCGCCGTTGGGCGTCGATCGCGACGTCATCGGCCAACTGCCATCCGGTTTCTGTGTCGCCACGAGAAACTCGACGGCCCGACGGATCTCGGGCCGTTCGACGGTCTGATCCGCGAGAGACAGGGCATACAATACCTGGCCGGTGGCGAAGGCATCGCTCGTCATCGTCGTGAGCTGCCGCCAGCCGCCATCGGCTTGCTGCCTCGCGAACAACTCGTCGACGAGCGTTTGTACGCCATCACGCGGTCTGCCGGCACGCAGCGCCAGCAGCAATTCAAACACCTTGTCTTGGAGCAGGTCGTCCGATCGCTTGGCGTCCTTCCACCAGGCCGATGCCTTCTCGAGCGCCGCGCGATGTGGGTCGGGCACCTCGGTGCCGGATGCCGCGTCGAGCGCGAGGATGATCCAGGCCGCGTCGGTGGTCTGGCTTTCGTTGATCGGCGGTCGTCGTAGCGTATCGAAGAACTCCCACGAACCGTCCGCTTGCTGCTTCTTGACGATCTCCTCCGCGATCAGCCGCAGGCTCTCCTTCTGTCCGTCGTTCAGCGTGGGGAGCGATCGCGCGGCAACGACCAGAAAGGGGAGTCCCATGTTCAGCCCTCGGCCCTGCGGACGCGGGTCGGGCGGATCGGCCGGATTGGGAAAGATCTTGGTCGCCAGCAGCTTCTCGCGATCACCGAGCAACGACTCGGCCGTGTTGGCCACGAGTTCCTTGTCGATCGGATAGTTCTGGCGCCCGGCTTCGGCGAGCGCCCACAGCGGCATCGGCAGGTGATGGCAGGCCGCGCACTTGCGCGTATTCCACCAACCGGTCATCTCCGCCTGCAAATACCCGATCGATCGCTCGACCGCCTGTTGCGCTTGCGGCCTCTCCACGCCGGCGACCGGGCTTGGTTCCTCGGCCCGCGCCGGCAGAGTTAGAGACAGTCCGACACCGAGCAGCGCGAGCGAGAACGTACGAGCCATGCGGATTCCCCCAAAATGCGACGAGCGGAGGCACCCCTACCAGTGCTTTTATATCGCCGTCATCGCGCCCGCAAGCGCTGGCGGCCCGAATCGGGTAGTGCTCTATCCGTAAGATAGAGCGAATGACACTGACTTGAGGGAGCCGGGCCAACGTCAGCGCGAGACGCTTCCGAGGGGCCGTCAGACCTGCACTGGCGAACGCGTGCGCGATGTGCCGTTCGAGCTACCGTATTCGTTTTTGGAGCGAGTCTGGTGCATGCACCGCCCGAAATTCACCGTCCGGGCGTTACCATTAAGCTGGGGAATAGGCGAGGTAATCAAGGGCTACCGCTTCGATTATAATGCGAATGCGGGCAGCTCAGCGTTCCGTCGCCAACCTAGCGGAGAGCCACATGCCGATACGTTTCCATCGCCGCAACTTCCTCAAGCAGACAGCGCTGACCGGTTCCGCGATCGCCGGTGTGGGGTTTTTCAGCAGTACGGCGCGGGCCGAAAGCAAGTCGCCCAATGAGAAATTGAATGTCGGCATGATCGGCACGGCCAATCAGGCCCGCTTCACCATCGACAATGTCCGCCAGGAGAACATCGTCGCGCTGTGCGATATCGACGACAATATCCTGGGCAGGGCGGGAGATGAATTCCCGAAAGCCGCCAAATACAGTGACTTCCGGAAGCTGCTCGAACACCCCGGCCTCGACGCGGTGGCCGTCTGCACGCCCGACCATATCCATGCGCCGGCCACGGTGATGGCCTTGCGGATGGGGAAGCACGTGTACTGCGAAAAGCCGCTCACGCACAACGTGTGGGAGGCGCGGCTGGTGGCCGAGACCGCGGCCAAGGCGAAAGTCGCTACGCAGATGGGTACGCAGATCCACGCTGGCGATAATTACCGCCGGGTGGTCGAGATCTTGCAATCCGGTGCGATCGGGCCCGTGCAAGAAGTGCACACCTGGGCGGGCCGCTCATGGGGCGGGGGTGATCGTCCGCGCGAGATGCCGCCCGTGCCTCCCACTTTGCATTGGGATCTCTGGCTCGGCCCCGCGCCAGAGCGCCCCTACCATCCGACCTACCTGCCTGCCAATTGGCGCAAGTGGTGGGATTTCGGCGGCGGCAACCTGGCCGACATGGCCTGCCACCACATGGACCTGCCGTTTTGGGCGTTGAAGCTGCGGGCGCCGCTGGCGGTGGCGGCCGAGGGGCCGGCGGTCCATGCCGAGACGTGTCCGCTGGGCCTGATCGTGCGTTATGAATATCCTTCGCGCGGCGATCTGCCGCCCGTCAAACTCACCTGGTACGACGGCGACAAGATTCCTTCGCAGATACACGGCCTGCCTACGGGCGGCGGCGGCAACCTGTTTGTCGGCCAGCGCGGCATGCTGTGGGCCGATTACGGTACGTGGAAGCTCTATCCCGAAAGCGATTTTGCCGGTTATCGCCCCCCCGAGCCGACGATTCCCCGTTCGATCGGCCACCACGCCGAATGGATCGCGGCCTGCAAGACGGGCGGCCCGACGACCTGCAACTTCGACTACTCCGGCGCCCTGAGCGAGGCCGTGCTGTTGGGCAATGTGGCTTTTCGGGCCGGTCAGCGTCTGGCCTGGGATGCGGCGGCGCTGAAGGCCACCAATTGCCCCGAGGCCGATCGCTTCGTGCGGCGCGAATATCGCAAGGGGTGGGAACTGGCATAGGGATCACGCTCTGCTGACATGGGCGTTATGACCGACGCGAGCACGCCGGACTATCGTCAGGACGTTCGTCGCCTGGCGGACCGCATCGTCGAGGCGCAACGACCGATTCGCGTGCGCGAGGCGGTGAAATGGGACGACGCGATCGAGGCCGCCGCGCTGGCGACCAGCTTGCGCGAGTTGCCCAAGGTCGGCCCCGATTACTATGCATCGGCCCGGCCGCTGCCCTACGACGCGCAGGCGAAGATCGCCGAGTTCGGCGAGTTGGCGCGCGAGGTCGAAACCACGCTCGGCCACAACGACCCGGTCGGTGCGATCCTGCTCCGCAATTGCCGCGAGTATCAAGACGTGGTCCGCATGCTGCTGGGCCGCGGCACCCCGGATTTCTATCGCATTTCACGCGAGTTGTACGGCAGCCCGAAGGACCGCTTTCCCGGCGACACGGCGACGATCCGAGACCTGGGGCTGTTGTTGCACGACATCCTGTCGAGCATCCCCGAGGGCGGACTCGGGGCGAACTATCCGCGCGACCTGACGGGCGAGCAAGTGGTCGAGAAGCTCAACGACCGTTTCGATCGCTTCTTCGGCGATAAGATGGTTCATGCCCGCCTCGATGACGGCATTCTTTCCGACGCCGCCGCCGGGGCCGACTACGTCAAGATCCGCCGCGGCGGCCGGTTCTCGCGGCGCGATGTCGACCTACTCGAAGTGCATGAAGGCTGGGTGCATGTCGGCACCAGTCTCAACGGTGCGAAACAACCGTTCGCCACCTGGCTGGCCAAGGGGCCGCCCTGCACGATGGCCATCCAAGAAGGTCTGGCGGTCATCTTGGAAGTCGTCACGTTCAACGCCACCCCCGAGCGGGCACGCCGGCTGAACAACCGCATCTTGGCCTGCGATCGGGCGGAAGACGGCGCCGACTTTCGCGACGTCTGCGAGTTCTATCGCACCGAGGGGTACAGCGAACAGGAATGCTACCAGCACGCCCAGCGGGTGTTTCGCGGCGGTGTCGTGACGGGCGGCGCGCCGTTCACCAAAGACATCAGCTACTGCAAGGGGTTTGTGATGGTCTACAACTTCTTGCGGATCGCCATCCGTTTCGGCCGGCCCGACCTGATCCCCCTGTTGTTCCTCGGCAAGTTGACGCTCGACGACGTGCCCGTGCTCGCACCGCTCGTGGCGACCGGCCTGATCGCCCCGCCGCAGTTCCTGCCGCCGCACTTTCGCGATCTGAACGGACTGGCCCTGTGGATGGCCTACTCGAACTTCTTGAACCGCGTCAATCTGGCCAGCGTGCAAGAACACTGGCGAGCGCGGTTCACGAGCTGACCTCTCTACCAAGCTTCGACTACACCTCGGCCAGCCGCTCGTTTGAGTCGCCGAACTGATCGAGGTGGACGCCGGCCTTGTCGAGCAGCGAGAGGAAGAGGCTGCACATCTTGCGGTTCGGCTTGTCGAGGTAGTCGAGCACGCGTCCGCCCTGAATCTTTCCGCCGGCACCTCCGAGCACAATGACCGGCAACTGGTTGGCCTCGTGGTTGCCCGTGAGCATGCTGGAACAGTACAGGAGCATCGTGTTATCGAGGGCGGTGCGGTTCCCTTCCTGGATCGCGTCGAGCTTGCGGGCGATGTAGCCCACCTGCTCCAAGAAGAACTGGTTCACCTTCAGCCAGTCGGCCGTGTCGGAGTGCGACAACAGGTGATGGATCATGTAGTCGACGCCCAGGTGCGGGAAACGCAACGAGCTGTGGTCGTTGTTCAGCTTGAGCGTGGTGACGCGGGTCGTGTCGGTCTGGAAGCCGAGCACCAGGATGTCGCACATCAACCGCATGTGGTCGGCGATGTTCTGCGGAATTCCGTCGGCCGGCCGGGGGATTTGTCCGTTATTGGTCAGCGTCGGCCGCCAGCCCTGTAGCTCGCCCTGTTTGCCGGCCTGTTCGATGCGCTGTTCGACCTCGCGCACCGAGTCAAGATATTCGTCGAGCTTGCGCTGGTCGGCCGCGCTCACCCGGCGACGAAAATCGCGGGCATCTTCCCGCACGGCATCGAGCACGCTCTCGTCGCCTTGCTGCACTTCATCCTTGAAGAGCCGATCGAAGGCCAGGGCCGGATAGAGCTCGAGCGGCGTGGGTGTGGTGGGTGAGCTCCACGAGATGTGCGAGCTGTACAACATCGAATAGTTCTTGTGTACCGACGGGTTCGACTTCTCGCAGCCGAGCACCAGGCTGGGTACCTTCGTCGAACGTGCCGAGCGCTGCGCGAGCAGTTGGTCAAAACTCGTGCCCGAACGGATCTCGCCGCCCGCAGCCAGCGGAGCGCCTGAGAGCAAGTTGCCGGTCTGCGAGCTGTGGATGTTTCCCTTCAAGGCCTCGGCGTTGTAGAGCCCGCGGATGAACAGCAGCTTCTCGCGGAAGTCGTGGAGCGGTGCGAGGACCTGCCCCAGTTGCATCTCGCGGCCGGTACCCTTGGCCCACCACTCTCGGCTATGAAAACCGTTGCCCGAGAACAACGCCGCCAATCGGACGGGCGCCTCGCTGCCGTCGCTCTGGGCGACCGGCGCGGCCGGTTCGTCGCCCCACACGGAGAGCGTTTCCATCCAGGGCAGGGCCATGGTGACGCCCACCCCACGCAAGAAGACACGACGGGAAAAATGGTGCGTGCTCATAACGACTCCTCGTTGTCGGGGTCTCGGTCTCGACCCCGGATCTCTCGGAACTGGCGGCTGCGGACGATCGTCTCGACGGCCGCCGAAAAGCGGTATTCGTTCTCGGCCAGGTTGCGCTCGATGTCGTGCACGAGCGGCATGTCGGAAAGCTGTACGCCGCGGCCCAAGGCATATCCTAACAGCTTTCGGCAGAATTGCCGCACGATCGCGTCGCGCCGCACGGTGGTCAAATATTGTCGCAATCCGTCGATCCCCTCAATCTGGGCACCGTCGGCCAGCACGGTGCGCGTATCGACGGGCCGGTCGGAAAGGTCCTTGTCGCGCCGGCCACCGATGGCATCGAATCCTTCCAGTGCGAAACCGAGCGGATCGATCCGCGCGTGGCAGTGCGCACAGCGCTCGTCGCTCGTATGCTTTTCGACTAACTGCCGCACGGTGAGCCCCGCGGTGGCCGTTTCGTCTTCGGGCAGGCGGGGCACGTCTTTGGGCGGACGCGGCAAACGCTCGCCGAGCAGCACCTCGCTCACCCAGTTGCCGCGCAGGATGGGGCTGGTGCGCGACGCGCCCGATTGTTTGGCCAGCGTGGCGGCCAGACCCAGGACGCCACCGCGGCCGTAGCGCCGCGCCCCGTCGATCCGTCGCCAGGCATCGCCCGTCACCTCGGGTATTCCGTAATGTTTGGCGAGTTGCTCGTTGACGAAGAGATGGTCGGCGTTCCAGATTTCGAGCACTGAGCCGTCGCGCTGGAAGAGATCGGTGAAGAACCGGATGGATTCTTCGTACATGCTGCCGCGCAGGCCGACAAAGGCGGGGAAATGTCGCTCGCTCTTCTCGTCGAGCGCGTCGAAGTCGTAGATGTGCAACCACTGGCAGGCGAATTCGCTGGCCAGGCGCCGCGTGCGGGCGTCGCCGAGCATGCGGCGGGCCTGTTGCGCCAGCACGTCGGGTTCCGTTAGGCGGCCGTCGGCGGCCGTCTGTTGCAACTCGTCGTCGCCGGTCGACGACCAGAGAAAGTAACTCAGCCGATTGGCCAGTTCCCAGTTCGACACCGGCTGGGCCTGGTTGCCCGGCGGGGCTTCTTCCAGCCGATACAGAAATGCGGGGGCGGCGAAGACACGGGCCAACGTCAGCCGGAAAGCATCGTCGTGCGGCAGCTCCTGTTTCCTGAGCCGAGCATAAAGCGCGTGCAAGTCGTCGCGTTCGTGCGACGCCAAGGGGCGGCGATAGGCCCGCGCGGCAAACGCGACCAGTGCGGCCAACTGCCGCGGTTCGCATTCGAGCAGCCGCGTGCGAAACTCGGCCGCGTGTTCGTGGATCGGCTTGCGCAAGGGTTCGAGTATCCGCGGGTCGCTGTCCTGCGTGGCGTATTCCATGATCTGGGCGAACGAATCGACGATCGTCAGCGGATCTTGGCTGATGAAGTGCAACTCGTCCCACAGACGATCGAGCCGCGCCCGCTGCGCGTCGTCGAGCATCAATTGCAGGAGCGGCCCGTCTTCGCGATGAAACTGGGAGATGGTGATCACCTCGTCGACGGGTACGATGCGGCTATAGCACACGGCCGCGGGAAACAGGTGGCGGAAGTCGGCGAAAGCGGCAACGAAGCGGGCTCGCGCCGCCGATGCGTCGTTCACCAACACCGGCGCGTCGGCCCGCAGGCGATCGAGCGGGGCGGGCGCAGCCGTCGCTACGAAGAGCTGGGCGCTTCCCTCGTTCGCGCCGACGTCTAACACGCCGGTCGTCACCAACTCGCAGCCGGCCACCAGATCGGCCGGCAGGCGGATTTCGATGACCGAGGGGGCCTGCACGCAAAGGTCGGCCGCATCGGCCGCCGATCCGTCGGGCCGACGGCCGAAGAGGGCCGGATCGAGACCCCATGCGGGCTGCGGCTCCGATTTCTCGGTCGTTTCGGTTGCGGCAGCGTCGGTTGTGGCCGCCGGTGCGGAGCCCGCCTTCGCGCGGGCCGCTGCAAAGAGTGGCCCGCTCAACGAGGTGAGTTGCCGATAGAGCAACGCGTCGGGATGGTTCTTGTCGGCCGGCGGCGCTCCGAGCAGCAGTTGCTGAACTTCGCCGGCGAGTGCCCGTTTTTCATCGGCCGAACTGGTCGATTGCCAGCGGGCCAGCAGCGAGCCGGCCGGGACGAGCGGTGCCGTATCGCCCCCTTTGACCGGCTCGGTATAGAAATGCCAGACGTTCAGGTTGCCGAAACGGTCGGCATGGGGGTTGCCGGCGAGCACGTCGCCCGACACGTCGCCGCTCAGGCTCCACTTGCGGTCCGCCGTTTCGATCACGAACTCCACGTCGGTCAGATCGCACGAATGATTGCCGTCGCGCGGGCCGATGACGAGCGAGATCAGATCGCCCGGTTGCACGGCAAATTCGGCCGTCGGACCGACCGGCACGCCCGTGCCGCCCTGGGCCACGCCCGACGCGAGCTGTTGGCGCGTCTTGCCGCGGCGCCATTGCACCGACCAGGTCACGCCGTTGCCGCACTCGGGATGGGCATGCGTCACGATGCCGCTCACGCGCACCTGGCCGGCGATCGGGCTCTGCCAGCCGACGGCGGCGCTCAACGTGGGCGACGGGTGGACGGCCACGCCGTGCGCCTTCATGTTGCCGGGAATGCGCACATGCTGGTCGGACGAATTGGCGACGAGCAGCGGGGTCTCGCCCGAGCCCCAACCGCGGACGAAATCGTAGTTGCCCGATCGCTCCATCTTTGACTTGAAGTGATCGAGATGGATCGCCGCGCTATCGCCGATGCCCAGATAATCGAGCCAGGCCGTCAGCGATTCTTCGCCGACTTCGAAGCGGACGGCCAACGCGGCCCGATCGAGTGGGCCGCTCGCGGCGCTGGCCTCGGCCGCCGCCATCAGGCATTGCGAGGTGGCGGCGAACAGCGTTTGTCGTCGGGCCACAAGCTCACGGGTGAGGTTGCGCACGTCGCGCAGGAGGAGATCGGTCCGTCCCGGCGCGACCAGGCGGGGTGACTGCCACACGACCATGTCGGCCGCTTCGCCGTCTCCGGCGGTGCCCGCGGCGAGATAGAGAGTCACGGCGCTGCCGTCGGCCGCTTCGGGAACCTTGAATCGCATCTCCTGGCGCGACGTGAGCGGATCGACCGCCACGATGCGCGGCTTCATGTGCCCGACATTCTGGAATCTCGACAGCACGGCTTGCCAATTGGCCACCTCGCCGGCGAGCGGTGCGGCACCGCCGGCGGCGGCGCTCCGCCAATCGGTTCGCAATGCTTCGAGCAGGATCGACGGCGCCTGCGCGGCGGGCGTGTCGCCTGAGTTGCCGTGCAGAGTCAGCCATAGCAACGTGAGGTAACGGGCATTGAGCCCGCGCTCGGCGGCGACGGTCTCGATCGATTTCCGTCCACCGGACAGAGCTTCGCGCTCGTCGAGCGTGGCCGACAGATACCTGTCGAGCGGCAGCCGGCCATCGCCGTCGGCGAATTGGGCATAGAACTGCTTGAGTTGGTTGATGATCTCGTCGGACCAATCGCGGCGCGTCGTGCCCAGGGAGAATCGCATACCGTCGGGCAACAACACGGCGTGCGAGGCGATCTCCTTACCCGCATCGAGATACTTGGTGAACAGCGCCGGCGACATGGCCAGCGCCGCTCCGGCGTTTGAAAATCCTTCGCCCGCCGCGCCATCGGCCGGAAATTCGCGGGCCGGCTGCAAATCGATCTGGGTGAGATCGCGGACGGTGTACGTGTATTGTGCGTTGTTCAACCTCCGCAGCAGTACCGGTCCGGGGTCGCCGGCCCCGGCGTGGGCTTCGGCATCGAGATAACGATCGACCCAGGCCCGCAACTGCTTGCGCTCTTCGGGCGAGGGCTGTTTGGCCGACTTGGGAGGCATCTCGCCGTTATCGAGCATCTCGGCCACTTTTTGCCAGATGCGCGGCGTGCGCCGTACCTCGGCCAACGAAGCGAAGACTTCCAGATCGAGCTCCCCTTCTCGCGCGCTCGTCGAGTGGCACTCTAGGCAGTAATTGGCCAGGATTGGACGGGTCACGCGGCCATAGCGCTCGGCCAACGCGTCGAACGACTCGGGACCATCCGCCAAGCCGCGTGCGGCCCAGCAGGTGGTCGAGACCAGACAGGCCAGCGCGAGGCTTCGAACATACAAGGGGTGCAAGAGAGGATCCTCGGTGGTGGGTGCCCCGCTGCCGCCAAATCGACAATATCGCCCGACAAGCGGCGGGTCAACTTCCGGACTGGACACGGCGCGGCGTGGAGGCCACAAAGGACGGATGGACCCCGCCGGGCTGACGAACACCCTCAAAGACGATGCGCGGCGGCTGGGCTTTGCGCTCTCGGGCGTCTGCCCGGCGGTCACTCCCACCGGCATTCATCGTTTTCAGGCCTGGTTGGATGCCGGTTTCGCCGGCGAGATGCGTTACCTCGTCGAGCGCCGCGCGGCGTACGATCATCCGCGGCATGTCTTGGCGGGCGTGCGCAGTCTGCTGTTGTTGGGTCTTCCCTATCGCACGGCCGAACCGGTCCCCGCCGGCCAGGGGCAGGGGCGCGTCTCGCGCTATGCCTGGGGTACCGACTACCACGACCTGATCCATGATCGGCTGAAGCAACTCTCCGCGCGGCTTGTCGCACTCGTGCCACAGGCGATGGTGCGGGGAGTCGTCGATACCGCGCCCCTCTTGGAACGCGAGTTCGCCCAGCTCGCGGGCTTGGGCTGGATCGGCAAGAACACGTTGCTGCTCAACAAGCAGCACGGAAGCTGGTTCTTCTTGGCGGCATTGCTGACCGATGTCGAACTCGCCTACGACGCACCGCACGAGGCCGACCACTGTGGCACATGCCGGGCCTGCCTCGACGCTTGCCCGACACGGGCCTTCTTGGAGCCCTATGTTCTCGACAGCCGCCGTTGCATCAGCTACCTCACCATCGAGCTGCGCGAGTCGGTTCCGGTCGAGTTGCGCGACGGGTTGGGCGACTGGGTTTTCGGTTGCGACGTCTGTCAGGATGTCTGCCCCTGGAACAATCGAGCACCCACGGTAGACGATCGGGCATTGCAACCGACGCCAGGCTCCAACCCGCTCGACCTGATCGAACTCTTCCGGTTGGATGACGAGGCCTTTCGCCGTCGCTTTCGCGGCACGCCGCTCTGGCGATCGAAGCGCAGGGGCTTGCTGAGAAACGCGGCGCTGGTGCTGGGCAATCAACGATCTCGAAGCGCCGTCGCGGTGCTCACGCGCGGATTGTCCGACAGCGAACCGCTCGTGCGCGAGGCATGTGCTTGGGCGCTGGAACGGATCGACGACCTAACGATTACCGAACAATGCGCTAGTGAAGATGGGGTGTGATGGGAAGATAAATGACGCTTGTCTGTCGTTTGTACAGGCAATGCGTATTTTTCAAGCGGCTGCCCGGAGCGGGCGGCGGAGTAGTCTGGGTGACTATTGAGTAAACGTCGAAGAAAAGGCGTATTTGCTCTCCATCTGCCGTTGCTTGTCGTCGCTTGGCACATAGGTTGCATGCCGTGCTGGCGATCTTTTTACCACAGGAGGCTGGAATGCAGGCGATCACCGAAACGATCTCGGCCGAGGCCGACCGCGATTTGGAGCGGCGGGTAGTAAACTATTTGGCCGGACGGCACGTACCAGGGCTGCGGCATTTGGAAGTGGAGGCCCGTAACGGTACGGTAACCCTGCGAGGTCGTGTTTACAGCTTCTATGAGAAGCAGTTGTGCCAGGAGTCTTGCCGCCGGGTCGCCGGCGTGGTTCGGTATGTCGACGCCGTCGACGTCGCCTATGCTGCGGCGCGTACAGCGCTGGCATCCTAAGTATTGGCCTCCTAAATCCCGCCTCCTGGGAGCGGCTGACAAAACCTGAAAGCCGGCGCGATGTGAGCGAAAAATCGGTGGTGAAACGCCGATTTTTGGAGTCCGGATCCGGTTTGTCGGTTTCTCTAAATACTGGGGCCTTCCCTCATTCTGGGACCGTCCCTCTCGCGCAAGCACCGTTTGTCTGAGCCGATGTCTCGCCGATTGGGGCGCACGCCCGGCTTGGGAGGGACCGGTTATGGCGGGCGCGACGCATGTCGTTCGGCTGCGCCGGGTTCCACGCGCGGCGCGGTGGCAGGGTGACGCGCGTCGGGATTCGACTTCAACCGAAATCGGTAGGCGAGTTACGACGCCCGTCGAGTGCGCCGGGCGACACAACGGTCATCTCGACCGAGTTTTCGTCGGGTGAAAGCCCGGCGCGGGTGCGCAATTGCCGTGGGCTCCATTCGGAGCGGATCGAAGCCGCCCGTTCGGCGATCTCAGCGGGTGTGGGCCAATTCCCTTCAACATTCGGTCGCGGCCTCGAGCGCATCGGTGCAGAACTCCTCGGATAAAGTCAGGTGGCCACCGGCTTTTGCGTCCGGCGATGTTGTAAAACCGGGCTCGTCGCAAGCAATTGGTATGCCGAGGAAGATAAGCCCGCGGCGATGGGCGTTTTGCTCGGAAAATGGCTGTTTGCGGCTCGAAAGAGGGCGATCGCCCAGTACGGTTGATGGTGCCGCATCGACCAACCTGACGCCGGCCGGCACAGATGACGCGGCACAACCGCTGGACCCGAAGGCTACCGAGGTAGAAAGCCCGAGGGTGCGGCGAGAATCGCGGCGACGGAAGGGGAAGACGAAACCGCGCCGGCAGTATCCGCCACACGCCGGGCGCGGCCCATCGCCGGACGCTCCGCAGGCGCTGGCGGGCGCCGGCATGGAGTGCCGACAACGACGAAAGCTTACTGGAGAAGAGCGTCGCACGACACCCTACCTCCGAGGCGGCGCATCAAAAGGAACCCCGCCTCGCTCACCGACACGCTCGGGGGCTGGCCCGGCCCGGCCATTATCGAAACAGTTATCGGCGAAGCTGCATCCCATGCGACGCAAAGTCATCGGAGGCAAGTATGTTCGAGCGTCGTGAGGACTCGACTAAGACCCGGCGGTGGTCATCGCGAGTTCCGGCAGTACCGGCAGTAATTCCCGCCTACGCGCGTGAAAAAGGAAAAGCACAGGGGAAGAGAACATGAAAAAGGAAACAAGGTAGGTAGCGGGAATTACTGCCGGTACTGCCGGACCAGACCGACGATCCCCCCACTTCCAGGGGCAGCAGCATGAATCCACAGCGGTTCCAACGTGTCGCCAGTGCCTCAGCCGTCTTCCAGGATGTGGTTGTGAGGTTCTCCTTGGCGCTGGTTGTCGGGATGACCCAGACGATCCGATCACCACCGGCACCCTGTCAGCCCATGCCCTAGCGGGGCGGCAACTGTTATAATTCCCGATCTGTCCAAGAAGCAGGCAAATACCTCTACCGAACGCATTCGCACATGGCCGACTACGCCCATCCCGAAGTCCTGGTAAGCACCGATTGGGTCGAAGAGCACCGCAAGGATCCGAATCTCCGGGTGGTCGAATCGGACGAGGACGTCTTGCTCTACCACCAAGGGCATATTCCCGAGGCGGTCAAGATCGATTGGCAGACCGACTTACAGGATTCGCTCGTCCGCGATTACATCGGCAAGGAGAAGTTCGAGCAGCTCTGCCAATCGAAGGGCATCTCCAACGACACAACCGTGGTCTTCTACGGCGACAAGAACAACTGGTGGGCCTGCTACGCCTTCTGGACGTTCAAGCTCTATGGCCACGAAAAGTGCCTGATCATGAATGGCGGACGCAAACGGTGGGAGCTGGACGGGCGCGCGTGGTCGCGCGAGCCGGAGCCGACCTATCCCCGCGGCAGCTATGCAGCCAAGGACCAAGACAAGGCGATCCGCGCGTTCCGCGACGAAGTGCTCAAGCACCAGCGTGCCTGCAAGCCGCTCCTCGACGTCCGCTCGCCCGGCGAATACACGGGCGAGTTGTTCCACATGGAAGGCTACCCGCAGGAGGGCGCCCTCCGCGCCGGCCACATCCCCGGTGCCGCGAACGTACCCTGGGCGCAGGCGGCCAACGACGACGGCACGTTCAAGTCCCGTAAGGACTTGGAGAATCTGTACCTCAAGCAGCAGGGGCTGAAGCGGCGCAGCCCGACGATCGCCTACTGCCGCATCGGCGAACGGTCGAGCCACACCTGGTTCGTGCTCAAGTACCTGCTCGGCTTCAACAACGTGAAGAATTACGACGGCTCGTGGACCGAATGGGGCAACCTGGTCGGCGCACCGATCGAAAAGGGAATGCCGCAACCCAAGGCCCAAGAACCGGCCAAGGAGCCCGAGCCGGCGCCGGAAACGCACGAGGTGGCGACCGTCGGCGCCGAGGCGGGACACGCCGGGGGCGAACTCGGCGAGGGTTGATATGGCTGGCCGGGCGGAACAACGTCTGAACGAGATCGCGGCGGAGTTTACCGAGCTTGAGCCGCGCGAAAGGCTCGAGTTGTTGCTCGATTTCGCCGAGGGGCTGCCGGCCCTGCCCGAATCGCTCCGCGCCGAGCGCGAATCGGCCGACCATCGGGTCCACGAGTGCATGACGCCCGTCTATCTCTGGGTGCTGCCCGAGAACGGCCACGTGCAGATCCACGCCGAGGTGGCACCCGAGGCCCCCACCGTAAAAGGTTTTGTTGGTATCCTGGCCGACGCTTTTTCGGGTGCGACGCCCGAAGAATTGCTCGCCGTCTCACCCGATGTGATGCGGCGATTGGGTCTGATCGAGGCGCTGGGCATGGTTCGCATGCGTGGCCTGTCGGCCATTCTCAGCCGCATCCGGGCCGAGGCGGTCAAATTGGCGGCCCAGTCGGGTTAGATGGCCACGCCGCACTGCTTGCAGAACTTTGCGTCCTCGTCGTTGAGGGCGCTGCACTTCTGGCAGCGGACCTTGACCGGCGGTTCGGACACAGGATGTTCTTTCTCTTCGCGGACCAGGCCCGTCTCCGCCAAGGCATCTCGCACCACGCCGCCCGCCATGCGACTCCACGGCTCGATATCCTGACGGGCCTTTTCGGGATCGAGAAGGATGCCCGACCCCGCCAACCCTCTCACCGCGACGCCCGCCAGAACGACGCCGACGAAGATCAGCACCATGCCGCCAACCGCTCGATAACCGGTCGACCGGACGTCGGCGTCAAAGTTCGCGAAGTCGCCGAAGTTCGCGATAGCCGTCACGAAGGTGGAAAGGAAGAGCAAGGCGCCGATCGCGGCCAGCGTCAGCCCGGCGTAGTACAGCCGCTTGCGGTTCGAGGAGAGTTGTCGTTGGGGGATGGTAGTCGGCATCGTTCCTCTCGTTAGTTCTTGTAGAGCAACCGACAAAATCGAATCAAGCTTCGACAGAATCGGCGTTTCACGGCCGATTTTCGCCCCGCGGCGCTCCGACAGCCGGCAAGAAAGCGAGACGCCTCCTCTACGTTATTTGTTATTTGATCACGTCGAGGGAACGGTGATGCGCGCCGCGTCGCCGGTGGCGTAGGCACGCATTTCCGCCGCGATGAAGAAAGAACCCGTGACGCAAATCAGGTGATCGTCGTCGGCCGCTTCACGAGCCGTCTGCCAGGCCGCGGCCACCTCGGGACAGACGTCGACCGGGATGTCGCTCGTCTGCCGCGCCAGCGCCGCCAGCTCTTCGGGAGGCACGCCGCGGGGATTGTTTTGATAGCGCGTGAAGATGGCCCGGTCGAAATGGGGCAACAGGAGCTCGAGCATCTCGTCGACCTGCTTCTCCTGTGTCGTGGCGAAGACCAGCAGGCGGTCGCGCGCACGAAAACTCTCGTGCAGTGTCCGCACCAGCGCGCCGATCGAGGCCGCGTTGTGGGCCGAATCGAGAATGACGGTGGGGCGGCGGGCCACGACTTCGACGCGTGCCGGCCAGCGAACCTCGGCCAGTCCTCGCCGTGCGGCCGCGTCGGAGATCGACCAACCTTGCGCCCGCAATTGGTCGATGACGGCCAGGGCGATGGCCGCGTTGGCACCTTGATGCTCGCCGAGCAGCCCGACTTTCACATCGACCAGACGTTGCTCACGGCCCGCGGCGTGCGATACGAAATCGATCGTGGGCCAGACCGGCCCCGCGTCGACCGCCTGGGCGGGGCGATACGTGAAATCGAAATCGCGCTCGAGCTCGATGAGTGGCGCGCCCCGTTCTCGGCAGATCCGCTCGATCTCGCGCCGCGGCCCCTCGGCGGTCACGCCGCTGACCAGCGGCACGCCCGATTTCACGATACCCGCCTTCTCGCGGGCTATGGCTTCGAGCGTGTTGCCGAGCTGCTTCATGTGGTCGAAGCTGATGCTGGTGATGACGCCCACACGCGGCGTGCAGACGTTGGTCGAATCGAGCCGCCCGCCGAGTCCCACCTCGATCACCGCCGCATCGACCCCGCGATCGACGAAGTGCAGCAGGCCGAGCGCGGTGGTCAGCTCGAAATAGGTCGGTCCGCTCTCACCGCCGCCGATGGCCTCGGCCTCGCGATCCATGTCGGCCACGACCGGCCGCAGCTTATCGGTCAGCGCGGCGAGTTCCTGTTCGCCGCACATGCGGCCGTCGATGCGGAATCGCTCTTCGAGTCGCTCCAGGTGCGGAGACGTATAGAGACCGGTCGAATAACCGGCCGCCGAGAGGACGGCGGCGATCATGGCCGAGGTCGAGCCCTTTCCCTTCGTGCCAGCCACGTGAACGATCGGTAGGCGCTGCTGCGGATCGCCCAGCCGGCGCAGCAGGTCGCGCATCCGATCGAGCTTCAGCTCGCGACTGCCGTAGGGCATGCCCACGGCCCGTTCGTAGTCGATGCGGCCGTACAGGAACGACAAGGCAGCCTGATAAGCATCGCTCAAAGATGTGGATTCCTTCGTCCGAGGCGGGTAGCTGTCTAGTCTATCCTGGGCCGACGGTGGAACAAAGTCGGCGCGAACGGGGCGGCGGGCGAACCAAAGCGAGTTGGCTGCCGTAGCAGTGGTTGCCGAGGGTGCGCGGGCACGAGCGGGCACGGCTGGAAAATCGACTGCAAATGGCCTACAACATCAACAGCCCCGCCGCCCATCGGGCTAGGCGCCGTGGGCTGGCACGCTGACCACGCCCCGTTCCCCGGCACGATCGCGCATTTGCGAGTCGAGGATGCTACGTCTCACCAACGTCAAGAAATCGTTCATCGAGCCCGACGGAACGGCGCTTCCCATCCTCGATATTTCGCACTTTGAGGTCGGCGCCGGCGAGCAGATGGTGCTCGTCGGGCGGAGCGGCTGCGGCAAGACCACGCTGCTGCACGTGATCGCTGGCATCAGCCGTCCGGATCAGGGACGGGTCGAAATCCATGGTTGCGACCTGGTCTCGTTGCCCGAAGCGGGCCGCGACCGTTTCCGCGCCGACAACATCGGCTATGTGTTCCAGACGTTCAACCTGCTGCCCGGCTTCTCGGCCTTGGAGAACGTGCTGCTGGGCATGACGTTTTCTCGCGGTCGTGCCGACACGGGCCGGGCGACCGCCCTGTTGAAGCGCGTGGGGTTGGAGCATCGGCTATCGCACAAGCCGGCGACGCTTTCGGTGGGCGAACAACAACGCGTCGCCGTGGCCCGCGCCCTGGCCAACCGTCCCAAGCTGTTGCTGGCCGACGAGCCGACGGCCAACGTCGATACGCGCAACCAACAGCAGATCATCGAGTTGATCCGGCAGACGTGCTCCGAGGAACAGGTGACGCTCGTGCTGGTCACACATACGCCCGAAGTCGCCGCCCAGTTCACTCGCGTCGAACGTTTGGAAGAATTCAACCAGGCGGTGGCCGCAGCATGAGTCTCTGGAAGATCGCGTGGCGGAGCGTGCAGCAACGGGCCTTGGCCTCGTGCCTGACCGGCGTGTCGATGGCGCTCGGCGTGGCGCTGGTGGTCACCGTGCTGGTCATCCATTCGGTGGTCGACCGCTTCTTCCGCCAAAGCAGCCAGGGCTACGACATGATCGTGGGGGCCACCAAGGGCGGCCGGCTGCAACTCGTGCTCAACACGGTCTACCACCTCAGTCAGCCGGTGGAGAACCTGCCCTACTCCTTCTACAAAGAATTCTTGAAAGACGGCGAGCATCCGGGCAAGTTCGCCTCGCTCGTCGACGTGGCGGTGCCCCTCTGCTTGGGTGACAGTTACGAAGAATTTCGGGTGGTGGGTACCACGCCCGCCATGTTCGAGGTCTGGGCGCCCTATCAGAAATACGAGTTCGCCGATGGGCGGAACTTCAAGCAGGACGGATTCTTCGAAGGCGTGATCGGCTCCGTCGTGGCCAGCACCACCGGGTTGAAGGTCGGCGACGAATTCCAGCCGACGCACGGGGTCGAAGCGACGGAAGGATCGCACAAGCACGATGCGTTCAAGGTGGTCGGCATCCTCAAGCCCACCGGCACGCCGAACGACCGCGCGTTGTTCATCAACATGGAAGGTTTCTATCTGCTCCGTGGCCATGCCAAGGAGGAGGAAGAGGGGCACGGCAACTCCGCCGAGCACCATGACGCCGAGGACGCGCATGACGATCATGCGATGCACGAGGAGCATGGCGAGCACGCCCACGCGGAGCACGGGCACGAAGAACACGCCCATGAAGAGCATGCGCGCGACGACCATGCCGAAGGCGAACACGCCACCGAGGGGAAACCGCATGCCGACCACGACCATGCCGACCATGACCACGACCATGCGGACCATGAGCATGCTGACGAGGCCCATCACGACCACGACGAGCATGCCATGTCGGATCACGATGCCGATCACGAGCATGGTGAACAAGAGCACGCCGATCACGAGCATGCCGATCACGAGCACGGTGCGGCGGGGCACGACCACGATCATCACCACGCACACGTGCCGCTGCCCGAGTCGCAGCGCGAAGTGACGGCCATCCTGGTGCGCAGCACGACAACGAATCCGTTGGGCTCGATGAACCTGCGGCGGATGATCAACAAGGGGAACGAAGCCCAGGCCGTGCTGCCGGCGATGGAGATCAACAGCTTGCTGGAGATGATCGTCGGCAACTTGCGGTCGCTGTTGCTGGCGCTGTCGGTGTTGATCGTGATCGTAGCGGGCATCGGCATCATGGTGAGCATCTACAACTCGATGAGCGATCGCCGCCGCGACATCGCCGTGATGCGTTCGCTCGGCGCCCGACGTTCGACCGTGCTCAGCGTGATCCTGCTCGAGTCGATCCTGCTCTCCCTGGGCGGAGGCGTGGCGGGTTGGCTCGTCGGTCATGGTCTGATCGCGGCCGCCGGTCCGTGGGTGCTGAAACACACCGGCTTTGCGATGACCGCCTGGCAGTTTTCGACGTGGGAACCGGCCCTCGTCCCCGGTCTGGTATTGCTGGCCTCGCTCGTCGGCTACCTGCCGGCCATGGCCGCCTATCGTACCGACGTGGCCAAGGCGCTTTCCGCGGCGCCGTAAGAGCGCCATTTGTCCGACGAACACCGTCCCTTTCTTAACAACCAACCGAGCGAGGCCCGTCATGAGCAAGTCCGTCCAACCGATTCCTCCCGGGCACGAAAGCCCGATTCCGCACCTCGTGTGCAGCCCGTGCTCGGAAGCGATCGAATTCTACAAGAAGGCCTTCGGAGCCGAAGAAATACGCCGCATGCCTTCCCCGGATGGCCGGATCATGCATGCCGCGATCCGCCTCGGCAAGGGCTTCGTATTCCTGGTCGACGACTTCCCCGAGTACTGTGGCGGCAAGGCGTCCACGCCGAAAGCGCTAGGTGGCACGCCCGTCACGATCCACCAGTATGTTGCCGACTGCGACGCTACGGTCGAGCGCGCAAAGGAGGCCGGCGCGACCCTGTTGATGGGCCCGCACGACATGTTCTGGGGTGATCGTTATGCCCAGGTACTCGATCCCTACGGCCACAAGTGGTCGATCGCCACGCACATCAAGGACATGACGCCGGAAGAGATGCAGGCGGGCATGAAGCAAGCCTTCTCGCCCGAATCGTCGTGCGGCGAAGCGGCCAAGACCGGCACCCGCTGAGCGGTTGTAAGGTGCGGTGGTGGCTGGCCCGGGTCATGCCGGCGCGTCGAGAAACGCGTTGGCGACTTCGGCATCGGCCGCCACCGCTTCGCAGGCGGCCATCAAGGCCGCATAGCTCATCGGAAAACGGATCGCCGTGCCCATACGGCGGTAGTCTTCGAGATGGCGAAGATCGGTGACGACCAACCGCGTTTCGGCGAACAAGCCCGATCCGAGATAGGGCGCCAGCCGTTTGGCCGGCACGTCGCCACAGTTGACGATAATATTCCCCTCGACGGCCAGCCGTTCCGGCTCGAGGGGGCGCACTGTCAGTCCCATCGAGGCCAGCACCTCCGGCAAGATGTCGCCCCGACGCGACGAGAGCGAGACGTAGCCGACGCTCCGTAGCGGCGTCTCGGCCTCCATGCCGTCCTGGCCGGTGGCCGCCACGTCGAGATGCTCGAGCGCGGCACGGGTTTCTTCGACTATCTCGGCCAAGGGGGGCAGATTCAATCTGGCCACCACCGCGCCCGGCGCGGGCTCGACCACGTCGAACGGTTCCCACCCTGTCGCGATCCGCCCGACCAATCCCGCGATCTTGCACAGCTCGACCTTGGTCCGCAGCGGGTCGCTCATCGATTGGAGTTCATCGTAGCTCGACAACGTATGCCGCAAGGGTCCATACACGGTCGGCGGAAAACCCCAGTTCGCCAGAATGGTCGCCATCACCTCCGAATGCCGACTGGGGAAGCAGCGGTCTTCCTGATCGAGCAGGCTCTCGCCGTTCGCCGCGCACGAGCGCGTGAGCAACTCGTACATGCCGGGATACAACGTGCCGAGCACGACACGGCCCAACCCCTGCGTGAGCGCGCTGATGTACAACCCGCTGTGGTCGCTGAGGTGTACGTGTTCCATCAGCCGCCCCATGGCGATGCCGCTGGCCATGCTCTGCCGCCAGAGCAGCGTCGAATTCATCCAGGTGAACGTGCGGTCTGCGATTCCCACGAGCGCGCTCGTGGCCGAGGCGATCTCGGCCACGCGGCGGGTGCCGATGCGTACGATGGCCTCCTCCAGGTCCATGATCTTCTGTGACGTGTTGATATAGAACTGGCTGTTGGCCAACCGCAACACTTCGACGGCCAGCGAGGCGTCGCGCGCCAGCGCCTCGGCCAGTTCGCGCACGCTGGTCTCCTCCTGGGAGGTCAGGCGCACCACGTCGAGCGCCGCCTGCGAGATCGGCAGCGCGTAGCGCACGTTCGCCAGCTTTTGTTCCAGATCGGCGGCCGAGACGGTGGTCGTTCCCGCTCCGCCGCGCCGCTCGAGCGCGGTCCGCCGGGCGAGCAGGGCTTTGAACTTGGCCGCCAGATGGAACACGGGCACGGGCTTGAAGACGACGTCGTCGACGCCCCGGATGAGCAGGTCGGCGGCGAGGCGCGGTTCGACGACGCCCGTCAACACGATGACCAGTGGACGGGGTTGGCGGGCGAGCGTCGCCACCGAGAGCGCATGGCCGTTGAGCATCGGCAAGCGCAGGTCGGTGAGCAGGATATCGTACGCGCCGCCCACGAGCATGGCACCGGCCACCACGCCGTTGGCTGCAAAGTCGCAAACAAAACCTTCGGCCGACAAGCTGTGCCCGATGGCTTGGGCCAAGGCGGCGTCGTCCTCTACGACCAAGACGCGGTGCGGCGTGTCACTCGACAAGGGACACCTCCTGCACGGGTGGCAAGAGCGATGGTGGCGCGATGGTGCATTGCAAGAGCTCGACGATGCGCATCGTGCCCGATGCCACGCTGACGTTAAATGTTCCCTCGCCGACGAGCATGACGTGCCCCCACTTCGCGTAAATCGCCCCTGCAAAGGTGCCGCCGAGGAGCAACTGCTCCTGCACGATGATGATTGGCCGGCGGTCGAAACGGCGCTGAAACAATAGCATCCCGGCGAACGGGCTGCCCGGAGTACTGATCGCCGAGAACGTGCTTCCCGGCAATCCGATATTGATGACCGTGCTGGGGGTGAGCGTCGTGGCGGTGCTCGCCGGCGGTTGGCTCCCGCCGTCCGAGTTGTCGGGGGATCCTTGGTCGGCCGTATAGCCGGTGCTGTCGGTGATATAGAACATGGTGCCCGTGGCCGTGACCTGGCCGCCCAACACAGCCAAGGCAATGTTGGTCAGCGGGTTGACGCTCCTCACGATATATACACCCGGGTTGAACGTGACCTGGCCGGAGACGATTTCGATCCAGTCGTAGACTCCGGGATTCAGGGTCTGCTGTTGAATGGGCAACAGGACGACCGCCACGCCGCCGTAATAGTTGTCGCTCACGTTGACCGGGTCGGCGCTCGTGGTCGGCACCGGCATGTTGATCCACGGGTCGGGAACGGGTAGCGCGTTGGCCCGCAGCGGATTCGGCTTTCCCTGCGTGACGCTGCCGTAGTTGGCCTGGTTGTCGACACCGCCGGCCACTCGGATATCGGTGGCCAGCAGCTTCGTGATCGAAATCAAGGGTGTGCAAGAAATGCCATAGGGAGGCCCCGGTCCGGTACCCGCCGGATCGCCATTCTGGTCGACGCCGCCCCAGGTCGTGTTCGCCAACACGGCGCCTTGTACTTGCAGGTTGCCGATCCCCAGCACTTCGATGCCACCGATCAAGGCCGGCAGCGATGGGAGCGTCGGCACGCCCGTTATGGTCATCGGCAACGATAGCGCGGCCGGCGAAGGGTCGAGAGCGACCAAGGCAGCGCCGGCGGTTGTCGGTGCATAGCCGGCGACCGCGCGACTCGACAACTGGGGAGTGATCAGATTTCCCGCCGCGGCGGCGAAGAAGGTTTGGCCCCGTTCGCTCACTACGACTTCGACGTAGCCGGCGGCACCGGCGTAGGCGCCGTCCTGCGGCGGAATCTGCACCGTCACCGTGGCATTCGACGACGTGTTGTAGTTCGTGACATATTTCGTGGCGGTCGCCGTGGCGACACTCGAACCGTTTCCTTGGAGAAGGTCCATCGCCGCGGCAGACGCGGCGGCGTCGGCCGCCTGTTGCATATCCTCCGCCTGGCCCATCAAGCCATTGCCGTCGATGACGATGGCGAGCATGCCCAGCAGGGCCGGCAGGGTGATCATCACGGCGACGAGTACCTTGGCGGTACGCCGCCCGCGTCGGAATCGTTTGGTCGGAAGGCGAAGAGAGTGAGTGTTCATGACGGGGCCTCTCAATGAAGGATGCGCATCGTCGAGGTCGCCTGTAAGTGGAGGGTGCCATAGCCGAACACGCTGCCGACGAGCGATGTCTGGGGATAGCTCACCGTAGCCTGGACGCGATGGTCCGCCTGAGTGTCGCCGTCGAGCCAGATCAGTTGCAATTGCACGTTCGCGGGAGAGAACGTCGACAGGTAGGGCCAGATCGCCTGGGCCGGCTCCGATGAGTCGGCGCCGGTGGTCGTCACCGTCGTGGGTCCCCAGGTTGTGTGTTTGGGCGGAGCGAGGGCGCCGTGAACGATTGCCTCGCGGGCCAGATGGCGGGCCGCCGCCGACAAGGAGTTGTAGCGAAACACGGCCAGCCCGAGATCGAGCGACCCGAAGATCAAGAAGAGGAACACCGGCAGGATGAGCGCCGTTTCGACGAGTGCGGCGCCGCGCCTGTCGGGTACGGCACGTGAGCGGGCACGAGGAATCGCTTTCATCGTATCTGCCGCATGGTGGTGGTCCGGCCGAGGAGCACGCTTTGCGGAATCCCCGGCCACGGAACAATGGTCGTGAACGGATACTGCACTTCGACGGTGACGCGGAACAGGCCGTAGGAGTCGGACGCCGTGTTGATAGACACCTGCAATTGCGACGCGTTGAAATTGGGAATGGGCGACATCTCGGCCGTGATCGCTTGTTGCAAGCGCGACTGCCACGACGACTGCGTATAGGACGTGAAGTTGTGCGTGGCCCCATACTCGGCCCCCGCCCGGCTGGCATTCGATACGGCGCAGTAGGCGTAAGCGATGCGCCCGAAATCGACGCAGCCCAGGATGACCGTCATCAGCAGCGGCAGCAGGAGCGCCAATTCGGTGGCGGCCGTCGCGCGACGATCTCTGCCGGGGCGACGGGCGTGTCGTCTGCGCTTGCGTTTCGGGGTGGGTCGAATCTGTCCCAACTCGTTCATTCGGGCTGCGCCTTCTGCGCTGCCGAACGGCGCGGCGGCGAGAAATGCTCCTGAATCTGAATCGCCGCCGGCCCGGCGAGCACGACGAAGATGGCCGGAAAGATGAACAGCACGGTGGGGAACAGAATCAGCACGGCGGCCCGCTGAGCCGTTTCCTCGGCCCTTTGTTCGCGCTGCGTGCGCAGCAGGTCGGCGTGGTTGCGGAAGGCATCGGCCAACGTGGTGCCGAAGCGCTGAGCTTGTTCGGCGAACGTGCTCAACGTCCGCAGCGATTCGGTACCCGACCGATCGGCGAAGCGCCGCAGGGCCTCGTGCGGTGCCTTGCCCAACTCTATCTCGTGCTCGACGATGCTCATTTCGTGTGCCAAAACCGGATGGGCCACGCGCAGTTCGTCGTTGACCCGCTGGATGGCCGCTTGGAGGCTGAGGCCGCTCTCCAGGCACGCGACGAGCAGGTCCATGAAGTCGGGCAAGGATCGCATGAACACGATCTGCCGTTTGACGTACCGCCGGTCCAGCCACCAACCGGGCGCCAAAAACCCACCGCCGGCGGCGGACAGACAGGCGACGAGCGCCGTCTTGGGGCCAAGTGCTCCCAACACGGCGGCGGCCAAGCAGGCGCAGGCCGGCACGATGGCGCACACGAAGCGGCAGGCGAGGAACCGCGGCACAGCCTGGCCGGAGTAGATGCCCGCCTTCGCCAGCCGCCCCTGCAACCGAGACTGCTTCGTCGTGTCGTTGGGCAAGAACCGCGCGCCCAGCGTGTTCAGTGCGGTGCTCAGTCGCTGCTGCGCGCCCGACGCCGTCCGCGTTTCGCGGCGCTGGCCGCCCGCCTTCTGCAAACGTTCCTCGACGCGCCGATCGGTGGTGCGCAGCAGCGATCCGACCAATAGCACGAGCGAGGTCACCGCGACGAACGCGGCGACCGTCCACAAGGCAAGGTCCCATGGCAGATCTTCCATCGGGCGGCTGCATCAGTAGTCGACGTTCACGATCTTGCGTACCCATAGCGCCCCCAACGCCTGGAACCCCGCTAGGGTCCAGAGGATGTGTGGCCGGTCGAGCAATACCTGCACGTACGGACGGTTGGCGACCAGCAGACCGCAGAAGACGCCGACGGGGAGCAACGCCAGGACCAGTGCCTGCAATCGCCCTTCGCTCGTCAACGCTCGCACCTTGCCGGTCAGACGCAATCGTTTCCGCACCACGCCGGAAAGGTTGCTTAACAGTTCGACGATGTTGCCCCCCGCGCGGCGTTGTACGAGCAGCGCCGCCACGAACATCTGAAGTTCGATGACGCCCGTGCGCCGCGCCAGGTCGCGCAGCGCAAGATCGGGAGAACGCCCCAGGTTTTGTTGCTCATAGCAATAGGCGAATTCGTCGGCCAGCGGCGGGTCGAGATCGCGGGCCACGATCTGGAAGGCCCCGGTCACGGTCTGCCCGGCGCGTACCGCGCGAGCCATCAGCTCGAACGCTTCGGGAAGTTGTCCGCAGACGGCCCGCTGCCTGCGCCGGCAGCGTTCACGCAGATAGACCAGCGGGGCCGCGCCTCCCAGGCAGGCGCAGGCCACGCCCACGTACCAAGGGCCGCACAACCACCCGCCGACCGCGGCGCATGCCGCGATCAGGGCGCTGGCCGTCAAGAAAAACTCCACGCTGACCGGCAGCCCCGATTGCGCCAGCATGTCCTGAAAACGACTCCATATGCCGGGGAGCGGTTGTGCCACCTCCGACGCCAGCCGGCCAAAGTTCTTGAACAATTCTTCGCGCGGTAGTTGGTCCGTCGATCCGATCTGCCCGCCCAGCCGGGCGCGGATGCGCAGTTGGCGGGCCAGAAACACGTCGGACGCCAGTGAACCGAGCGCCGCCACCCCCAAGGTCACGGCGGCGAAGGTAACGATGGCGACCAGTCCCGTGTTCACGAGCGGGCCCTCGTATGTTCTACCGCGTCGACCCGGTCGGCCGTGAGACGGCGGCGGTCGAACAGGCCGGCGGGCAAGCGTATGCCGGCCGCGTCGAGCCGTTCCACGCAATTCGGACGGATGCCCGTGGCCACGAAGTGGCCCTGTGCCCGGCGTTGATCGTCGACGCCGGTCTGCTCGAAGACGAACAGGTCGTGCATCGCCACCGTGTTTTCTACGCGCCCGGTGACCTCGGAGATCTGTACGATCTTGCGTTGTCCGCCCATGAGCCGCGTCGTCTGCACGACGATCTGGATGGCCGAGGCGATCTGGCGATGAATGAACCACATCGGGACCGACGAGTCGGACATGCCCACCAGCATTTCCAGGCGGCCGATGGCGTCGCGCGAGTCGTTGGCGTGAATGGTCGTCAGGCTGCCGTCGTGCCCCGTGGTCATTGCCTGGAGCATGTCGAGCGCCTCGGCTCCGCGGCATTCACCGATGATGATGCGGTCGGGCCGCATTCGCAGTGCGTTGCGCACCAGGTCGCGCGCCGTGACGGCGCCGACCCCTTCCATGTTGGCGGCGCGCGTTTCCATCCGCGCCACGTGCGGTTGCTGCAATTGCAATTCGGCCGCGTCTTCGATCGTCACCAGTCGTTCGTCTTCGGAAATGTAGCCCGACAGCACGTTGAGCAGGGTGGTCTTGCCGCTCCCGGTGCCACCGGAAATGACGACGTTCAGCCGCGCCTGCACGCAGGCGGCCAGGAAGTCGATCATCTCCGAGGTGGCCGAACGCTGCGCGATGAGGTCGCCGGCCATCAAGGGACGCGTGGAGAATCGGCGGATGGAGACCAGCGCGCCGTCGAGCGCCACGGGACTGAGCACGGCGTTGACGCGGCTGCCGTCGGCCAGTCGTGCATCGACCATGGGACTCGCTTCGTCGATCCGCCGCCCGACACGACCGGCGATGCGCTGCACGACACCCAGCAGATGCTGCTCGTCCTCGAAGACGATCGGCGTCCGTTCCAGCCGCCCGCGGCGCTCGACATATACGGTGTTCGGACCATTGATGAGAATGTCGGAGACCGTCGGATCGCGCATCAGCGCCTCCAGCGGACCCAGCCCCAGCGTCTCATCCAGCAGTTCCTCCACGAGCCGATCTCGCTCGGCCCGGCTGAGCAACTCGCTACGGCTGCCACAAATCTCCTCGGCCCCGCGACGGAACTGCGCCCGCAATTCGTCGGGGGGCATCGTGCGGACCACCGTTAGGTCCATCGCCGTGATCAGGCGCTCGTGCAGCTCCCGCTTGATGCGCGAGAAGCGGGCACGGTCCACGATGCCCTGCCACTTGGCGGCTTCCTCGATGGCGCTCGGGCGCTCACGCATGAAATGGTCCCTTCGACTGGTTTCGCGTTTGTGAACCTATTACGGTCGGACATCAATTTCCCGCGGCGGAGGCGGCGAGATCCGCGTGCGCGGGCCGCTGATGGTGCTGCGGACCGGACAGCAACGCGTCGCACACTTGTTTGAATCCCTTCGACACCTTGGCCGATGGCATCTCGAGCACCGCCGGACGGCCGACGTTGACGCAGGCGTTGACGGTCTTCGCGTCATCGGGCAACCGGTGTTCGATCCTCCGCTCGATCGACTTCTCGGCGAGCTTGATCGAAATCTCGCTGGGCTGGCCGCAGCGGTTCGCGATCAGCACGATCTGTTCGTCGAGTATGCCCGCGCTGGTTAGATGGTTGACGGCCTGCTTGGTCTTGAGCAATGCAACCACATCGAGCCGGGTCACCAGTGCGATGACGTTGCTCGCCTGCGCGATGCGGAGATGGGCATCGTTTTCGTTGACGTCGTGATCGACGACTACATAGGGGGACCGGCTCTGCGCCAGTTGCACGATCCGCGGCAGCAGGTCGACCGGCGGTCGCCGCTCGTCGCCCGAGGTGCCATAGGCCGGCAACAATTCGACGCCGCAGTCATGCCGCACCAAGAGTTGGGCGAACGTCGCGTCGTCCAGTTCCAGGCCGTGCTGGCAGAGCTCGATCAGCGAATGGCGCGGCTCGAGATTGAACAGCAACGTCTGGTCGCTCACCGGTCCGCGCAGATCGAGCAGAAGACAGCGCTCGTGCCGCTTTGCGATCTCGGCCGCCAGGTTCGCCGCGACCGTGCTCCCGCCGCTCCCTCCCACCGCCGACCCGACAGCGATCGTGAAGGCGCTCGTTCCCTCCGGCGTCGGCTTCGAGCGCAAACGTTCGACCAGACCCTCGAGCTCTCCGGTGAGGTCATCGGAATCGCTGAGGTAGTCGTCGGCCCCTGCTCGGATGGCTGCCAACACCTCGCTGGGTGAAGCAGGAACGCCCACCGCCACGATCGTCGAGGGCGCGGCGGTACGAAGCTGGCCCACCGCTTTCTCCACGCGGGCCGCGTCGGCCATCGCGACGAAGAGCAAATCGGGCGTCGACTCCGCGACGACCTTCAGCGCCGTCTCGGGCGAAACGATCTTCGAATGCGGACAATCCAGGCCCAAGCGGAGCAAAGCCGTCCGCAGCCTGGCCGCGACTATTTGATTGTCACTGACGACAAGTACCGATGCTGGTAGCCCCATAACGACCTCGACAGCCACACGTGCAGAAGGTCATGCGTCCTTGCGTACGTTGATTGATCCATCACTCGTCCTTTCTGCGCCATCGAGCCGGGCGGCTATGAACCACCCGGCCCTGTTGCAAACCCAAAGTTGTATGGTTGATCGCCGCCCCGGTTCAGCAAGGTCACCACGGAATTATAGGTCAGGATCCTTCGGCGGCCGGCGGTAACGGCCAAATTGGAAAAAACCTAGAATAATTTCTTGCACGGGGCGGAAGGGCCCGCATAAACGGCCCGCCGACCGATGCCGGTGTTACGGACGCCGCCGATCTTCAGGGCAGGGTGGCCGCTTCCAACCAGAAGCGTTCGATGAGCCGTACGAGGTCGAAGAAGAGGTGCAGATCGGCCGGCTTGGTGACAAAGCAGTTGGCGCATAGTTCGTAACTGCGCGAAACGTCGTCGCGCGAGTTCGACGTGGTCAGCACGATGACCGGAATGGACCTCAGCGCCGGGTCGCGCTTGATCTCGGCCAATGCTTCTGCACCGCTCTTGCGCGGCATGTTCAGATCGAGCAGGATGATACCGGGCCGCCGGGCCGTAGCGTGCTCGCCCTCCTGGCGCAGGTATTCGAGCAACTCGACACCGTCGCGGACCACGTTCAGGTGCGTCGGCAACTGGCTCTGTGCCAATGCTTCGCGCATCAGGCAGACGTCGGCCGGGTCGTCTTCCGCGAGCAGGATATCAATGGACATGGCACACCGCCTCTCTTGCCGGCTGCCGCTCGGCGTGGACCGGCGCCGGCGGCAGCGTGAAATAGAATGTCGTGCCGCGGCCGGGAGTCGATTCGATCCAGATGCGGCCCCCGTGCCGCTCCACGATGCGTTGGCAGATCGACAGACCGATGCCCGTGCCAGGATACTTCTCGCGCGTGTGGAGCCGTTGGAAGATCTGAAACACTCGTTGATGTTGGGCCGGATCGATGCCGATGCCGTTGTCGTGCACCCCGAACCGCCAGATGCCGTTTTCCTCTCGTACCGCATCGACCGTGACCACCGGCGGTTGTGGGCCGCGGAACTTCAAGGCATTGCCGATCAGGTTCTGGAACAACTGGGTCAGTTGTCCTTCGTCGCCCAGAACCGTCGGCAGTTCGCCGCAGCGCACGTCGGCCCCGCTGTCCTCGATCGCCGAACTGAGGTTGTCGATGGCGCCGCGGCACGCAGCACCGCTGTCGACAGGCGAACTGGACGCCGTGCGTGAATTGATGTGCGCCAGCTCGAGTAGGGCCGTAATCAGCGCGCTCATGCGGTGGCTACCGTCGACGGCGTAGTCGATGTAACGGTTCCCGTCGGCATCGAGTTGTCCCCGATAGCGGTCCTTGAGGAGCTGACAAAACGACGAGACCTTGCGCAACGGCTCCTTCAAGTCGTGCGAGGCCACGTAGGCGAACTGCGCCAGATCGCCGTTCGACCGCTGCAACTCGTCGGCCAGTTTCTTCAGCGCGGCTTCGGTATTCTTCTGCTGCGTGACATCGACAATCGCGATGAGCACCAGCACGTCCCGATCGGTGACGACGGCCTGCACGCCGATTTCGATGGGAAACTCGCTGCCGTCTTCGCGCAGGCCGAACAGATCCTTCACCGTGCGGCCACCCGGATCGCGCGCCGCGGCACAGGCGCCGAAGGGGTCGCGCGTCTGTCCGTCGCGCAGGCGGGGCGGCAGAAGCACATCGACCGACTGGCCCACGAGGGCGCTGCGCGGGTGGCCGAAGCACTGCTCCGTCTGGGCGTTGACCTGCACGATCCGGCCGTTCTGATTGGCCATCACGATCGGATAGGGGGCCAACTCGACGACGAGTCGCGACCGTTCGTTGGCCCGCTGCCGCTCGCGGATCTCTCCCTGCAACAACTCGTTCATGCGCGACAGGTTGGGCAGAGCCAGGGCCTTGGGAATCACCCGCCAGACGGCGGCGACCGCCAGCCAGCAGAGCACGGCGGCGACCGCACCGGATATCTGCAGAGCCCTTGCCAGACTGGCGGGCAAGAGATAACCGGCCAAGCCCACCCCGGTGCAGGCGATCGCGGCCGCCAAAACGAGACTGCCGGCCACCCGGAACGGAAAATCTTTGCGTTGGATGAGGAATGTGGCGAGCGAGACGGCCAGCACGATCCAGGCCATCCACGCCACGAGTCCGGATTCGACGGATATTCCCTCCAGCATGGTGAACACCTGTGGGGGCGCGGCGCTCGAGCCGACGTGGTTAGGGAAGTCGGTTTCGTGCAAGGCAGGCTCTTCGAGGAAGCTGTGGCCGTCGTCACAAATCTAGCCCATGCTTTCGACCGACCGCACGCCGCCCCTCGATCGAACTTGCAATCGCCCGGCGGCAACCTACGTTTTCGATAGGGCGATCGGAGAGACGAATGGGCAGATCGCAGCAGTCTGACGGCAGGGGCCGAAGCGCGGCCGATGACAACCTGCGTGGCGTGCGAATCCTGTGCATCGACGACGATCCGGATGTCGTCCGCGCCATCGAGACCTGCCTGGCGACGATCGGCGCGGTCGTCTCCTGTGCCTACAACGGCCGCCAAGGCCATTGGCTGGCACTGACGGAAAAGCCCGACCTGGTCATCACGGACATCGCCATGCCGCTGGGCGCCGGCGGTGACATCGTCGAATGTTTGCAGCGCAATTCTGAAACACAGGACATACCGGTCGTCGTGCTCAGCGGCCGCAGAGACGATCGCTTGAAGCAGCGCTTACTGAAGGGCGGAGTAAAGCGATGGCTGATGAAGCCGATGCGGCACGAAGAGTTACTCGCGGCAGTCCGTTCCTTGGCCACCGCTACAGAGCCGGCCAGCCCGGTGGAGGCGCGGCATGACGGCCGAATCCATTCGCGTTTTGCTTGTTGACGACGACCGGGCCGACGCCGATCTGGCGCGGCTGCGACTACAGGACTCGCGTCTCCGTCGCTTCGTGATCGAACACCGTGAGACGGCCGCCGACGCGCTGGCCATCTTGCGAGATGCCGCCTTCGACGTGATCCTGCTCGATCTCTCGCTTCCCGACAGCCAGGGCATCGAGACACTCGAAATCCTCCAGCGTGAACAGAACGATGTGCCGGTGATCGTGCTCACTGGGCTCAGCGACGAATCGACCGCCTTGCAGTCGCTGGAACATGGCGCCCAAGACTACATCATCAAGGACGACGCCAGCCGCGAAGTGCTCGAGCGATCGATCTGCTATGCCATGCAACGGCGACAACAAGGACGCCGGCTGGAAGTGATGAACGACCGGCTCGCCCAGCAGAACGGCCGGTTGGAGGAGATGAACGAGACCGCGCGGGACTTCGTCGACAACGCCTCGCACGACTTCCGGACGCCGTTGACGGTCATCCGCGAGTTTGCCTCGATCATGCAAGAGGGGCTCGCCGGCCCCGTGACGGCGCAACAAACGGAGTTTCTGGAAATCATCCTGGCCCGCGTCGACGATCTGGCGATGCTCGTGGACGACATGCTCGACGTCAGCAAAGTCGAAGCCGGCCTGCTGGGCTTGGCGCGGCAGTCGGGGCACGTGAGCGACGCGATCGGCCGCGTGCAGGTCATGCTGGAGACGAGAGCGAAGTCGAAGGGCGTGCGCTTCGAGATCGAGATTGCCGGCGGGCTGCCGGTCGTCTACTGCGACTTCGAAAAGTTCGGCCGGGTCTTGGTCAATCTGGCCGTGAACGCCATCAAGTTCACGCCCGCGGGTGGTCGTGTCGTGCTCTGGGCACGCCGCGGGGCCGACGAGCGGGATGTGGAGATCGGCTTGACGGACGAAGGGCCGGGCATCAGCCGCGACGACCTGGAGATCATCTTCGAGCGCTTCGAGCAGGCCGGCCGCCAGGCCCACGCCGGCGTCAAAGGGTTTGGCCTGGGGCTGAGCATCGCAAGGGAACTCGTCTATCTCAACCTCGGCAAGATGCACGTCGAGAGCGAGGAAGGGCGAGGCAGCACGTTTTCGTTCACCGTGCCGGTCAACAATCCGAGCTGGCTCTGCGAGCGTTTCATCAAACAGGTTTCGCAATCGGCCGCGGCGCGCGGCGAATCGGCCCATTTGTCGCTGCTCGTCGCCGAATTCCCGGCATGCGAGGAAGAGCGGATCTTGCACGCGGCCGACGGCTTCTTGCAAACCGCCGTGCGTGGTCGCACCTTCGTCTATCGCTGTGCGCCGCACCGCTGGGTGCTGCTCGTCGCCTGCTCCGACGATGAACTGCGCGAGGTCGAGCAGCGGCTGCTGGCCGATTGGAACGAACTGGGAGAGAACCGTCCCGACGGTGCGCTGCCCGCACTGAGTCTGCATCGCAGCGGCTCCTGGCGGGCCGATACGCACCAGGACGAACTGATCGCCGAGTATACGGCCGCCATGACCGCATCACCCGAACCCGGCTCGTCGGCCCGGCGCGTATTACTGGTCGACGACGACGAGGACGTGACCCAATCGCTCGGCCTGCGGTTGCATGCCGCCGGCTACGACGTGCTGAGCGCCAACGACGGCCGGCGGGGATTCGACATCGCCAAGGCGCAGCAGCCCGACGTCATCGTGCTCGATGTCCGGATGCCGCGGCAGGACGGAATCGTCACACTGCGCGAGCTGAAGGCGTGCGACAGCACGAACCACATCCCCGTCATAATGCTTTCCGCCAGCAAGAACGAGCAACGACTGACGCGCGAGCTGGGCGCCAAATACTTCATCCAAAAGCCGTTCGACGCACGCACCGTGCTGTCGGCGATCGAGGCGTCGCTCTTGGAGGCCCAACCTGTATGACATCGAAATCGATCGTTTTGGCCGACGACGACGCCGACCTGCTCGACGTGCTGGCCTTTCGTTGCCGCGCGATGGGGCTCGAAGTGCGCATCGCGCGCGACGGCCTGGCCGCTATGAAGTTGATCACCAGCGCCGTGCCGGATGTGGCGTGTGTCGATGTCTCGATGCCGGGCGTCGACGGGCTCATGCTGTCCGACATGTTGCGTTGGGACGAACGATTCTCGTCGCTCCCCATCATCGTGCTCACCGGTCAGCATGCCACGGAGGTGCTGCCGCGGTGTCACCGGTCGTGCGCGTATTACGTGCCGAAGGGTCCGCACATGTGGTCGCGTTTGGAGCCGTTGCTGGCGGAACTGCTGGCCGCGCCGTCCGCCGACGAGGCACCCGCACCGGCCGAGGAGACGAGCGAACAGACCGGGCCTGCGATGCCGTGGGTGCTGTGCATCGAGGACGACGACGACTTGTCGCGGTCGTTGAAGGTGCGGCTCGAGGCGCATGGTGTCGCGGTCGTACGGGCTTCGTCCGGGATGGAGGGTTATCGCAGCGCGCATCAATATCCGGCCGACGCCATCCTCCTCGACTACAACCTGCCTGACGGACGGGGCGACTACGTGCTGCGACGCCTCAAAGAAAACCCGGCTACCGCGGAGGTACCGGTCATCGTCGTCAGTGGGCTGAAAGACCGCAGCGTCGAACGCAAGCTGCGCAACATGGGCGCCGTCAATTACCTCACCAAGCCGCTCGTGTTCGCCGACTTGCTGGCGGAACTGGCGAACCATCTCGACATCTTGCCGACCGCTGCCATGTAGCGACGCTCGCCGCCATGCACGCGTTATGGCTCGACGTAGTCGAGACGGAACGGTTTGTTGGTGATGAACACGACGGTCACGTCCCCCTCTGGGCTGGCACCGTGCTCCATCACCTGTCCTTCGGGAAACCAGACGAAGCTGCCCGGTCCGAAGGTTCCCTCGTGCGTCACCAACGTTCCTTCGAGAACGTACATCCCATGTCCGCAGGGGTGCGTGTGCCGCGGGTTGATCACACCCGCCGGATAACGCACCAGGCGCACGAGCATGCCGGTTTCCGCATCGCTGAATAGCTCCTTGCGGAAGATCACGCCGCCGACCTTCTCATTGAAGCGCTCCTCCCAGGGTAGGGCGTTGGCATCGACGCTCAACAGAGGCTTTTCGTTGATGCTCATCGGATGATCCTGCAGTCGGGGAGAGCTTCGTGTAATTCGGCGGCCCCGGCCTCGGTGATGTTGGTGTCTTGGATGTTCAGCGAACGTAGCCGCCGTAGTCGCTTGAGATGTACCACGCCGGCGTCCGAAACGGGTTGGCCGTGCAAGTCGATGGAGTGTACGGACCCGAGCCGACCGAAATGGGCGAGGGTCTCGTCGCCGACGGTCTCGCTTATGGGCGGCATTCTGTTCCCACGCAGGTTCTTGGCGACAGGAATGGCAGCGACGGACAGATCCCAATCATGACCTTCGTTCGAAAAGACGGCACCCGCGGCGCAAAGATCGGAGCGGGCGAGCCTCTCATCGACCGAATCCTGGTAAAGCGTCATGCCGGAATGACCGATCAAGGCCACCAACCCCGCGATGGCGGCCAGAACGACGGCATATGTAATGCGACGATTTCGCCGCGGCATCGGCACGTCATCGACGGCGGTGGTTGGTTGTCTCGTTGGCATACAAAAAGCCGGAACATCGACCCCGATTCGGGTCACCAAATTTGCACGCGACTACGCTATGCCCAGTCTCTAGCGCACGCCGACGCGACGCAAGCGGCGGTAGTGACGTCGGTGTGCTGTCGTGAAGCGCTGGTTTCGCGACCGAAAACAGGGTCTTATTGTCAAGCTGGCGTGCGTAGCGCCGTCGCCAACGGACAATCGTCGACCGTCGGTTCGCCGCGGCGATACCGGCCCAACAAGACCTTCGACCGCTGGGCCAACATCCGGCGGACCTCGCGTCGCCGGCCCTTCACGCGCGGGATCGCCATGTCGTCGTAGCCGGTCGTGCGGTGCCGCAACCAGGCGATGACGGCGGCCTCGGCACGGCGCTCGATGGGGATGTGTTGCGTGCGGGCCACGGTGCCACTGCCGACCGGCGTGGCATGGTCGGTGACCGCGCGGGCCAGCCGAGAAGCAAGCTCGGCGTGTGCGGCGGGGAAGGCCAAGAACGCCAGCACCGCCCCATAGAAATCTGCTACGTAGCGGACGTGGGCCTGATCGCGACGGCGACCGGCGGCTTCCTTCTTCTTGGCAAAACTCTCCGTCGACCGTTCGGCCGCGAGTTCGGCCCGCACCCTCTCGACGGTTTCGGCGGGCGCCCACACGCCTCGCGAAAAGACCTTCCGCCCCTTCTTCTCTTGCACGACCCAATGGTCGCCGGCCGCTTTCACCCGACGCGTGAGCGCCGCGTCGCCCGGAGGCAACAAGGTCCATCCGCCCGGCACTGTCACGACCTCGCCCTCGGCCGTCCGCACGGTATTCGCAGTCGGCCCCGGCCCGAAGGTTTTTGGGGGTCGTGTTTTCGTCGGTGTTTGTTTTGCGTTGGGACTCATGCTGGACCGGGATTGGCAAAGAGAGGAACTATGGAAGGGTGCCGAAACCCGATCCGTGCGTCTCCTGTCATCGCAACCCAGGTCGGCGGAGGATCGGTAGCAACCCTTACTTCATCGGCCATTCGAGCCGATGGGACCACCCCTCGCCAACCCTACGACGGATACGACCGGCAATCGACGAAACATCGCAGGTGTCGATCCTCAGCGCGATCACCGTCGGGTCACATTAAGGGGGGTGCGATCTCGTCACGCTGCGACGGTCGATGTTTGCTGCAAGAAACAGCGGGCCCACGCCGTCATCGATCCGCGCCTTTGTCGCCACGGTTCTCGTCGAGCGGGGGCACCGTGTACAAAAAGTCGCAGGCACCGCACCGATAGAGGGTGGTGGTCGATCGGGTGGCTGCCGGCCGATGGCATTGGACCTGGCCGACATCCTCTTGTCGCTTGCTATCGCCGCAAGAAGGACATTTCATGGCAATCGAAAGGGCTGGGAGCGCCGGTCGCCGAGCGTTGGCGATCCGAAAGAGGCGGGGGACGACCCGCGACCGGTACCCTACCAGCCGTCCTGGCCGGTCGCAACATGCTTCGCCGGAACAAAAACGGCCGCCCCAAGGACAAGGGGCGGCCCAAATGGCGGGGCGGTGACCTGCCCAGCCCGACCAAAGCAACGGTAGGTCAGGGCCGGCCGATGTCAAATCGCCCGGCGCCGATCACCTGCGGATCCAACCGCGGCGAGAGCTGCGACCGAACGCACGATCACAGCTCAGAATCCCTGAACCGGCGGTACGCACGCGCGACGGCGAAACCGATGGGAACCAGCTTGATGACCGCGAGCCACGTAGCGACGCCGATGGCCGGCCAGCATTTGCTGGGTATCCCGCCCCACCGCATGACCAGGGGAGCGGCGACGCAGAGGATCGCCACCCATGCCATGAGCAGGAAGAGTTTTTCCAGGCTGAATTGGAGTGGTCGGCTCACGACGGTTAGCATAAGCGCTGGAGCGCGACCGATCGAATCGGATCGGGCTATCGAGTGTCAGGCCCTGATGGTCACGATCAATCAGCTCCCTGACTCCCGCCGAGATCGGACGTGGAGGGTTCTCTCGCCTTGGCACGGGGCGGCTGCTAGCACCGCATGTTTGCGCGAATGTGCTGATCCAGACCGCCCGCGCCGGAGCATCCGCTGCCGCCGTCTCGCACTCAAATTCTGTTGCGGGTGCCCGCATTGCTGCGTAGACTCCTTCTTGGTGCTCGGTGCGGGATCGGGCACGGGTCCATAGCAACGGGCTGCGCCACGGAGGCATTCGTCGTGCGAGTCCTCGTCGTCGATAACGAACGAGATACGGCCGATTCACTGGCCATGCTCTTGAAGCTGACCCGTTGCGAAGTGCGGGTCGCCTACGATGCCGAGACCGGGCTGGCGGTGGCTAAGGAGTTCCTGCCGAATCTGCTCCTCTCCGACGTCGGCCTGCCCGGGATTGACGGCAACGAACTGGCCCGGCGCGTCCGCGGCTGCCGCGAATTGGATCGGACCGTGCTCGCCGCCGTGACCGGATATGCCGATCCCGCCAACCGCGAACTCTCTCTCCAGGCCGGGTTCGACGAATACCTCGTCAAGCCCGTAGCCTACGAAAACCTCTGCCGTCTCCTCGCCCGCGTTGCCGATAAATTCGCAACGGATCCCGCCTAGCGCACTCTTCGAATGCCACGGCCAGGGCCTTTACGATCGATAACGCGCAATTGTATTGGTGCCCGCTCGACAAACCAGACGGCTAGCCCGCATTTCTCACCGCCCCCATAGAAAAAGGCCGCTCCATCTGGCATAAGTTGGTCTTGCACAAACAACTTTGGCCATTTGCATGGAGGCGGCCTCGTGGCAACAGAGTGTAGCGAAGTCTCGTTCGATTTTCAC
>DASZTS010000141.1:0-96558 GCA_035547915.1 Pirellulales bacterium
TTCATCCTTGAACGGGGTAGTTTCCTCTCTGGGCTTCCCAATTCACCCAGCCACAGGCACGACCATACCCGAAATCACTCAATTCTCCGATTGACGTTGTTCAGAAAATCCGTTCCGCGCGCAATTCCCCTTATGCACCCCGGGCTCGCGCTCGTGAGAAACCGGTCTGGAGCGGCCAAGTCCGTTTCGTTACACTTCCGCCCCATTTCCGTCTTTCTCAGGACCACCTCATGCGAACCAGCATCTGGCTCTTCGGCTGCGCCTTGTTCCTGACCATGGCCGTTCGTCCGGCCGCGGGCTCGCCTCCTTGGCAAAAGGTGGCCCTCTTCAAACAGGTCGAGGCCGATCCCGACAAGACGTACACGCTCACCGACCAGCACGGCCCGTGGGTCATCATGGCGCAGACGTTCTCGGGCGACGAAGCCGAAGAGCAGGCCGACGAACTGGTCCTGGAACTGCGCTCGAAGTACAAGCTGCGCGCCTACCGCTACGAGATGGATTTCAATTTCGGCAAGGGCGAGGTCAGCCGCCGTATCGACCAATACGGGCAGCCGGTGAGAATGATCTACAAGGTGAAGGGCATGCGCGAGGTCGCCGTCGTGGTCGGCGACTTTGCCGACAGCGACGATCCCGAAGCCCAGAAAGTGCTGAAAAAGCTGCGAACCCTGAAACCCGACTGCCTCGACTCGCAGAAGCGGGCCAAGCAAGGCAAGAAACAATACCGCACGCTGGCCGGCTTGCGTGAGATGCAGGACGTGATCAACGAGAAGATGTACCAGGGGCATAAGTCTCTCGGACCGATGCGGACCGCATTGATCACCACCAATCCGCTGTTGCCCCCAGAATACTTCAAGCCCAAGGGCGTCGATTCGCTCGTGTTGAAGATGAATGACGGGGTGAAATACAGCCTGTTGAAGTGCCCCGGCCGCTTCACCTGCAAGGTTGCCACCTTCACCGGCCAGGCGACGGTCGACCAGAAGATCATCAACCAGATCGAGAACGGAAAGAAGTTCGAAAGCCGCTTGGAACTGGCGGCCGAGAGGGCACACGAGATGGCGGTGACCCTGCGGGCCAAGGGCTACGAAGCCTACGAGTTCCACGATCGTTACGTGAGCATGGTGACGGTGGGGAGCTTCGATTCCGTCGGTACTCCGCGTCCCGACGGGAAGATCGAGATCAATCCCAAGCTGCACGAGATGATGGAGACGTTCAGCGCGAAAAAAACTGCCGTGATCGGGCAAGCCGCGCCGAAGGTCGGCGATCCGTTCATCGTGACGACCAAGATCGGCAAGATTCCCTGCGACATCCAGGCCATGCCGGTCGAAGTACCCAAGCGCTCCATCAGCCGCGACTACGCCGAACGACCCACGCTCAGCCTGCGGTAGATCGACTTCGATCCGCCCGTGGCAGGCTGCCGAAGGTATCAATCGGCGTTGTCGGAGGGGGGCGGCACGATCTTATAGACGTTCCCTTCGCGGACGAACGTCAGGCCGGCGGGTTTCAACGCCGCATGCAAAAGCTCTTCGAGCGTGGCCCGCTCGACGCGAAACGAGACGCGCCGGTCGAGGGTGAGCTGCGCGCGCTGCAAGGCCTCTTCGTCCACCTTCAGTTCCACGGACGAGGCCCGCAACGTATTGAGCACCGCCGCGATGGGTTGTTCACGCACCGTCAGCGTATAGACCTGCACTCCCGGTTGCGTCACCGGCTCGGGCCCCGGCTTGGCCGGGCGGAGCAACTCGTGGTCTTCCAACCGGCCGCGCACCACGAGTTTGCCGGCCGAGATGTCGATTTCGGCGTCAGGGACCAAACGCCGCCAACGGGCCGCCGTCTCCGCAGCCTGCTTGCCGGCCGGGTAACGTCGCTCGATGACGACGGGTTCGACGATCGGCACGAGGCGCACCCGCGTACTGTCGGCGAAGCGGAACGTGAGGTCGAACTCGTTGGCCAGCAGCGTGAGCCGATCCGTCCAGCTCAAGCGGGGCAGGTCGGCGGCCGGCCAGAGGTCGTGCGGAATGAGATCCACCCCTTCCACCTCGACGTGCGCCGTGGTCGCCAATTCGGCCACCAACGTCCGCGGCTCGGCGAGTTCTGGCCAACTCCAACTCGCTTCACGTTCAAAGACGTCCCGTTCCGGCTTGGGCAGCCGCCGCGCGTCGGCGGCCCGCAAGGCGGCCAGCGTGCGTAGCCGATGTGCCGCGGCGCGCGGGCCGACGTAAGCGAGCGGTCCCAGCCATGCGACGGCCGCATCGATCTGATCGGCGGCGCGCGCCATCAACTCGTCGAGCGGCACGCGTTCGGCGGTCAGGTCGATCAACCGCTCGGGATCGATGCGCCGATCGAGCAGGATGGCGATCTGCTGGGCCTTCGACAGGTTGGTCAACCCTCCGCGAACCGACACGCCCTGCCAGTCGACGCGCGTCGGCTGCTGTCGCTGGCGCAGCAGTTGGGCACCCGTCAGCCACGAGGGCGGCCGCTGCTGGCCGAAGGCGCACGACGGCGACGCGAGTACGCAGATCAGGGCCAGCCTCGCCAGCCGGAATGGCAAATGGGCAGACACAGCAGGGAACTCCGCGCACCGAACCGCGCCGGTTGGATGCCAACTTCTAACACCGGCTGACAAAACCTGCGAAGCCGGAGCGCCGTGGGCGAACGAATCGGCCGTGAAACACCAATTCTTCGCAGCTCAAGCCGGTTTTGTCGGTTCCTCTATAGAGACATCATACCAGCAATTCGCGCGGCAGGCGGCGAATAGCGAACCAGGAGCAGAGCGTGAAGGCGGCACTGGTGACCAGCAAGATGGCGAGTCCGCCCGAGGCGCCCCAGGCTTGCAGGCATTCCTCGTAGCAATAGCCACCGACCCAGGTCGACAGCGAGGTGCTCAGGTTGCAGACCGCCATCAGCAAGGCGAAGACCGTGCCGGCCGCCTGCAAGGGGCAGGCCCGGGCGGCCAGATCGAGGGTGATCATGCTGCCGGTCATATAGCTGAAGCCGGCAAACAGGCTGATCCAGGGGGCATTGTTCCCTTGCACCAGCGGCCAATAGGTGAGGGTGCTGGCCACGCCCCACACGATCGAACCGGGCAGTAGCCAGGCCATCGGCAGCCGGCGGCAATAAAGTCCGTAGGTCACGCAGGCGGCGATCGCCCCCACGGCCATCAGCGAGACCGTATGTCCGTAAGCCTTTTCGCTCATTTCGAGCGGACCCGTCATATAAGAATACAAGACCGATTGCGAGAACGGGTTGAAATGCCAGGCGAAGAGGAACGAGCTGACGGCCCACAACCCGGGCGAGCGGAAGGCCGCCAAGAGGGTTTGGCCCGCCGAAGGGCCCGTCGTCGGCCGTTTTTCGGCGCGGGGCTCGCGCACGTAGAAGATCGTCAACAGCAAGGTCAGGCCCATCAACAGGCCGCAGGCCAGGAAGCCGAGTTGCTGGTGATGTTCTTCACTCAGTGCCCCGCCCCAGACGCCGGTCAGCAACGTCGCCGCATAGCCGGCGCCGGCGCAGACCGATTGCAACCGTCCGGTGATGCTCAGCGACTGGCCCGTCTCGATGAGCAGTGCGTCGAGCACCACGTCCGAGACGGTGATTGCCAGCGTCGGCAGGAACAGCGCCGCGAACAGCACATTGCGAGCGCCGGCAGACAGCGGCAGGGCATATAGTCCCAGGAAGCAAAGCGTCGCCGCGATGGCCGCCACGGCCAGATAGCTTTTGCGGCGGTAGCCGGCCAACGGTACGAAGTCCGACAGCAGGCCGTAGAGCGGTTTCAGGCACCAGGGGCCGCCGAGCAGCGCCAAGAAGGTGGCGGTGTCTCGTGCGTCGCAGCCCCATGCCTTCAACAGCGAGAACGTGGGCTGCGTCGTGAGGCCGGTCGTCGGCTCGCCAATCCCTTGAATGAATGCAAAGGTGCCAAACAGTATCGAAACACCTACGACTTGCCGCCTCATTTTCTCCGCTGCTCAAAAAGAAAGCATCGCGAAGCCGTCTGGCAGGCAGTCACATCGGCTTTGCCAGTGGAATCGCACGGGCAAAGGGCGAAAGCAAAGCGCATACCGAAGCACGATGCGGTGCAGAGCGCCCGATCCGTCGGGCAGCCGGTGCGATCGTCGTCGTGGCGGCTTTTAAGGAACCGGCCACCTGTTACGACCGCAACCTCAATTCTTGGGGTAACGATCGGACACACCGCGCCGGAACATGAGAAAAACTCTGCCGACAAGCCGGGAACGGCGGCTAGCACCGCCGGACGCGGCGGAGTAGGCGGCCAAGCGTCGGGCTTATTCGGTCAAGGTAGCGCATCCAATAGCCCGAAGTAGCCGGCGAAAGGCGTAGTAGCTGCTATCGATCTACCCGCTCTTCCGGAATGTCTGCTAGCTTATCGAGGCGCCGCTCAATCCAACTGGCGAGCCCTGCACGCCAGAGGGCGTTAAGGGCTTGCGTGGCACCTTTTGCGGGCGAATCTTCAGTGCGGGCTCTCAGTGCCGCGAATTCCAGTGCCCCCGCCTGCGTTTCTTTGACCATATCGAGCCCTACGAGCAGTCCTGTAAGCGCTTCGATGTCCGCAAGGTCCAACTGGCGCACCGTCGCGACAGTACTCAGGAGGAGTTGGCTCACAAAGCCTTCACCCGACACAAGTTCACCGCACTCGTTTCGAAACGCAGCCTCCGAACGTGGTCGAAGACCTTTCAGTGCCCATATCTTGGAGCCGAATTCGTCGCCTGCCGCCCACAATAACTCTGCCGTAGCAAGCGCACGGAGCGCGCCTACTGTCCGGTCACCCACGGAGGGCCGGTGGCCTGCTAGGAAACTAGGCTTGTTCGCCACCGCAAACAGGTATTGGTGCCAGGCACTGTTCATCCAGCCCTCGGCAGGAAACAAAACGTTTCCGACACGAACGCCGAAGAGGGGTGCCATCTTCCGGAGATTCGCGGCAAGTTCGCCGAACGAGTGGGATTCAAAATGAAAAAAGGGCAGCGGTATCGAAAAACGCTCGTCTTGCCACTGAATGATCTGGTATGGTAGCCGATCGAAAGGTTCGAGCATTTCCAGGGAGATTGCCTTGCGCAGGGCCGCATAGCCGCGCCGTGTCCGCTCGCGGCTCTCTGCCATTTCTTCGGCGACCGCCTCGTCAATTTCCTTCCTGAGCTCGGCAAATCTCTTCCGGGACTCGGCGTCGCCAGCCACTTCCTCCGCGACTTTCAAGTCGTCGAAGACGTGGCCAGCGCTCCGCGGACGTGCGGCACTCTGGAGCTCCATTTCATAGCAAACGAACTCGGCGAGACAGCTCAGCGGTCGCCGCGCATCGGCAACGTTCGGCCAGTCGGCGCTCGCGTTCTCGATCTCGCGCCGTCGCCGGTCGAACTCGCCGGGTTCCGCCACGAGCAGACGGGTTGAGGAAGCTTCGTCATCTTTATCGTCTTTGACATAGTCGACCAGTTGGCCCGTGAGTGAGTTGACCCGGAGTCGGTACTTGTCCCAGGCGCAGCTCAATACGTCGCCGTCCCACTGACAGTTTGCCTTGTGGTGGCGAAGCACCGACAAGGCCGCCGCCGCAGTAAGCTTGATTTCCACTTTCATGTGGCGCCGGTCTCCCTTTTTTGTCACTCTTGCGCCGGCGCCGAGCATGAACTTACCTTCGCCAGACCACTTCGGCGGCCCGTCGATGACGTTCACGATCGCTTGGCCCATGAGCGGAGAAGGAGGCGGCACGGCGACGAGCTTGCGACGCTGAGCGCCGGAGTAGAGCCCCACTTGCTCTTCGTCCATCACGATGGCCAGATTGAAAGCCGGCCCATCGTTCGCCGCAGCATCTTCATCCGACACCTTCGCCGACACGATGAATCCTCGCTGCGGCGCCAACATGAAAAACGTCTTACCATCGCCGATCTCAAGCAGCAGTTCGTCGTTTCCATCACCGATCTGGCCGATCCATTCGGCGAGTTTCAGCAAAGCAGCTTCTTCCCGCGAGACGGGCTCGTTAATCGAGGGCGCCAGCTCAAATTCCTTCAGAGCCAGGCGTGGGCACCATGAAGCGTCGCGATTCTCAGGCTCGCCCAGCTCCCAGCGAACCTCAACGAATCGTCCGGAAGCGACCAATCCCCGTTCTATCTGTTCGCGTAGCTCCCGGGTCAGCGGCGCTGCCGCATCGAGCTCCAGGTGCGCCATCAAAGCCTCACGGCTGTTTCGTTCGTTGCCTGCAACGACGACATCGCCCAGGGTGGAAAGTCGCCCTTCATCGCCGATGTCGACGTGCAGAGTGGCCCGCTTCGCGCTCCGATCGGGCTCGACCCGTACTTGGAGCTGGGCCACGTAGAACCCTTGATCGTTGACGGACGCCAAAGCGTGACGCGTAAGACGGGCGTCCGTTTCAGGACCGAACGAGGCGGTCTTTTCAGGCTGCCAACGTTGATGCTTCTTCAACCCCGGCACGTCCGGCCGGGTCAAATAGGCTTTGATTTTCTCGGTGTCGACCCGGCGATTTCCGAATACGTCAACCGCTCCGTTCACGAACTGCTCCCCCTCCTCGATCGTCATCAAGAGCTTGCCGTCCTCGGCGGCTACTTTCACGTCGACGTCGCAGAATCCCGCTTCTCGATAGCCTGCCGCCGTCTTTTCGGCGATTACCGTGGTCAATCCCGTCAGCAGGGCATCCGACTCACACGCCGCGACGACGTCGAGTTCGTTGAAAAGCGCCGCGCGGATTTCGTCGGGCGAGAAGGCACTGGCCCCCTCGATCACGAGCTTGTCGGGCCGCCCGAGTGGGCCGACAGGCTCGAAGTCTTTACCCGCGCTGGCCGCGCTCGCTAGAAGAGCGACGGAGAATGCCACCAACAACCGCTTGCTTCCCATGGATCTGCTCCTTCGAGAAACGAAAGCTCGGGCTACCGTGCCCGCCACGCCGGCTAATCTAGCGCACGTGATCCACGGCGGCAATCTCAGTTCACGGTCGCTTTCCTTGACAAGCACGCCGCGCTGCGCGACGATCGAAGGCGAGACGAGGCGGATTTCTTGCGTTGGTCGCCTGGAACCGGGGCGCGAAGGATGCCCATGAAATTCTGCCCGATCGCGTGCTGCCTGCTGTTGGCGCCGGCCTTGGCCGCCGCGGCCGAGCCAGCGGCTGATTATCTGCGCGACGTGAAGCCGCTGTTGGAGAAACGGTGTTTCGCCTGCCACGGAGCGCTCAAGCAGGAAGCCGACCTGCGTCTCGACGCGGGGCCATTCCTCCGCCGCGGTGGAAGCGACGGACCGGTGATCGAGCCGGGCAATCCCGCCGGCAGTCGGCTCATCGCGCGGGTTTCGGCGCAGGACCCGTCGCAGCGCATGCCACCCGAGGGCGCGCCGCTCACGGACGACGAGATCGCCCGGTTGGCGGCCTGGATCAGGGACGGAGCGAAGACGCCGGAGAACGAACAGCCACCCACCGATCCGGCCGCACATTGGGCGTTCCGTAGACCGGTCCGCCCCGACGTGCCCACGGTTACTGCCGGTGTCGAGCCGGCGGCCGCCAACAATCCGATCGATGCGTTCATCGCCGCCCGGCAGGCCGCGGCGGGGCTGGAACCGCTCGCCGAGGCCGATCGGGCGACCCTCTTGCGGCGACTATCGCTCGACCTGATCGGTCTGCCGCCGACGCGCGACGAGTTGCACGCGTTCTTGGCCGACACATCGGAAGCGGCCTATGACCGGGTCGTCGACCGGCTGCTCGCCAGTCCGCAATACGGCGAACGTTGGGGACGGCATTGGATGGACGTATGGCGATACAGCGACTGGTACGGTCGCCGTGCCGTGCCCGACGTGATGAACAGTTATCCGCATGTCTGGCGGTGGCGCGATTGGATCGTCCGTTCGCTCAACGAAGACAAGGGCTACGATCGGATGATCGTCGAGATGCTCTCGGCCGACGAGGCGGCGCCGGGCGACGACGAGGCGGTCGTCGCCACCGGTTTCTTGGTGCGGAACTGGTTCAAGTGGAACTACGAGAACTGGATGAAGGACAACGTCGAGCACACGGCCAAGGCCTTCTTGGGTCTGACACTCAACTGCGCCCACTGCCACGACCACAAGTACGACCCGATCTCGCAGGAAGAGTATTTCCGGTTCCGTGCCTTCTTCGAGCCGCTCGAGCTGCGGCAAGACCGCCTGGCCGGCCTGCCCGATCCGGGGGCGTTCAAGAAATACGTCTATGCCCAGTCTTATGGGCCGATCGCGGCCGGCCTGGTGCGCGTGTTCGACGAGAAGCTCGACGCCGAGACGTTCATGTATGTGAAGGGCGACGCGCGCGATCGGATGCAAGGCAAACCACCTGTCGAGCCGGGCGTGCCCGCCGTATTGGGCTGCGCCGATTTCGCGGTGACGCCGATCGACCTGCCGCCGCACGCCTTCTATCCGGGCCTGGCCGAGTCCATCCGCGACGAGGAACTGGCCAAGGCCGACGCGGAGTTGGCCGACGCGAGCCGCACACTGGCCCAGTCGCAGGCCAACGTGGCTGCCGCCGAGAAGCGGCTGGACGACTTGTTCGCCCTATCGCAAGAACCCGCCTCGGCCGAAGAGAAAACGGCGTGCGAAGCGCTCGTGCAGGCCGAGCAGGCGGATCTCGACGCGCGGTTGTCGCTGCGGGTCGACGAGCAGCATGTGGCCTACGCTGCCACCTCTCGACGTGCGCTGGCCGACCGCCTCGCTGCCGACGACGCTCGCTATCGGGGCCGGGGCGATCCACAGTCCCGGGCCATCTTGGCGGCTCGGGCCGAAAAGCGGGCCACCTGGGAAAGCGCCCGATTGCGAGTCGCGCGGGCCGAACGGGGCCTCGTGGCGGCGGAGCGTAAGGCCGCGGCCGATGCGAGCGCGCAGCCCCAGGCAGAGCAGGCCCAACAGGAATTGACTGCCGCTCGCGCCGCGGCCGATGCGGCGCGCGCCGCCCTGGCGAAACCGGGCGACACCTATTCTCCGTTGTCGCCCGTCTACCCGTCCCGCAGCACCGGCCGTCGGCTGGCGCTGGCCAGAGCCATCACGAGCCCGCACAACCCGCTGACCGCGCGGGTGGCCGTCAATCATATCTGGATGCGTCACTTCGGCCGCGGATTGGTCGAGACGCCCGCCAACTTCGGCCGTAGCGGCCGCCCGCCGTCGCATCCCGAATTGCTCGATTGGCTGGCCGTCGAGTTGATGGAGCAGGGCTGGCGGATGAAGGCGATTCACCGGCTGATCGTCACGAGCCGCGCCTACCGCCTCCGCTCGCATCTGGGGGCGGCCGATCATCCGAATCTGGCGATCGATCGCGACAACCGGCTCTATTGGCGCGCCAACACACGCCGTATGGAGGCCGAATGCGTGCGCGACAGCATCCTGGCCTGCGCCGGCCACCTCGACACGACGCTGGGCGGGCAGGAACTCGACGCCGCGCAGGGACTCGCCTCACTCCGGCGGAGCCTGTACTTCGCCCTCCACGGCGAGGCCAAGATGCCGTTTCTGGAACTGTTCGACGCGGCCGATGTCTGCGACGCCTACGAGCGCGTTTCATCGGTCCGCCCGCAGCAGGCGCTCGCACTGGCCAATAGCGACTTGACGCTGGTGCAGAGTCGTTGGCTGGCGGACCGGCTCTGGCTGGCGTCCGCCGGTGTCACAGATACTTCGGAACGAGAAGCCGAGTTCGTCCGCAGTGCGTTCGAGCAGATCCTGTCGCGACCACCGAGCGACGGTGAGTTGCAAGCATCACTGGAACATCTGACCGTGCAGACCCGCGAGCTAGCCGCCTGGCAAGCCGAGGAGGCTGCGAAGGTCGACGAGGTGCCGGCGGGCGCGACGGCCGGGGCTGCGCCAGCCGACCCGGTCCGGCCAACCGTGATCGACGCCGCCCAGCGGGCCCGCGTAACGTTCATTCACGCCCTGTTCAACCACAACGATTTTGTGACGATCCGTTAGCATGTCCGCCCACGTGTCTTTGTCCGTCAGGGTGTTTCCCCGCAGCAGGAAGTGATTTTATGACCGTCCCAGCCGGATCGAGTGGCACTCGGCGGGCGTGCCCGTGTGGCCGCGTCGCGCGGCGAACCTTCTTGGCCGATGTCGGCCTCGGCTTCACCGGGCTGGCGCTGAGCACCCTGTTGCACCGCGACGGCGTCGCTCGCGCCGACGAAGCGAACGCGCCTCTCGACGGCCTGCCGCACTTTGCTCCGCGCGCGAAGAACGTTATCTGGGTCTTCCTCTCCGGAGGCGTAAGTCATCTCGAAACGTTCGATCCGAAACCCGCGCTCAACGACTTCGCCGGCAAGACCTACGACGAGACGACGCTCCCCAACCCACAAAAGCTGCCCATCTACCGCGAGCGATCGCGATCGGTCGTCGGCTTCGATCGCGAAGTCATCTCGACGATCATGCCGCTCCAGGTCGGTTATCAGAAGCGAGGCAAGCTCGGTTGCGAAGTGAGCGACTGGCTGCCGCACCTGGGTGGCGTCGTCGACGACCTGTGCATCGTCCGCTCGATGTACACGACCGACAACGACCACGGCGCCGAGTTTCAGTTTCACACGGGCCGGCACGTGCTCGACGAGCAACAGCCCACGATCGGCTCATGGATCGGCTATGGGTTGGGAACGCTCAACGAAAACTTGCCGCAGTTCGTCTTCCTCGGCCAATACAAAGACCCGCGGGTGAAGAAGGATTTCGAGGCTCATTATCTGGGGCCACAGCATGCGGCCGTGGAGCTTTCGCTCGATCCCGCCAGTCCGCTGCCGTTCGCGGGCCGCCCGGCGGGCATGTTACCGGCCGAGCAACGAAACGAATTCGCCTTCATCGACCGGCTGAACCGATTGGCGGCGGTCGAATATCCCGAGGACGAACAACTCCGCGCCCGCATCCGGTCGTACGAGTTGGCCTACCGCATGCAGATGTCGGCCCCCGAGGCGCTCGATCTCTCGCGCGAGACGCAGGAGACCCAGCAACTCTATGGCATCGACAACGAGACGACCGCTCTCTACGGCCGCCGGTTGCTGGCGGCGCGGCGGCTGGCCGAGCGCGGCGTGCGATTCACGTTGGTCTACCTGAGCGACTACGGCGAATGGGACTCGCACAGCAACATCCGGGAGCTGCACGCCCGTTCCTGCGGCCGCGTCGACAAGCCGTTGGCCGGCCTGGTGACCGACCTTAAGCGACGCGGCATGCTCGACGACACGATCGTCGTGTGTGCCACCGAGTTCGGCCGTACACCCGCGCTGGAGATCACCAGCCTGAACAAGGCCGGCACGGGACGTGACCACCATCCGCATGGCTTCACGGTCTGGATGGCGGGGGGAGGGTTGAAACGGGGGCACGTGCACGGCGCGACCGACGAGTTCGGCTTTCACGCGGTCGAACAGCCGCACTACGTGACCGATATCCATGCCACCGTGTTGCACCTGCTCGGACTCGACTCTCGCCGTCTAACGGTTCCCGGACGACAGCGGCTGGAGGTCGATTACGGCCGCGTCATCGACGATCTGCTGGCCTGATCGGGCGGCCGTTCGGAAGACCGCGAGCGGGCAGAACGACGTTGTTGTCTCTGCTCCGCCTTCGACAACAGCGGTCGATCAATGAAACTCGCCGTAAAAATCCCAAAGTTCGATCCACCAATCGATGGGACCGTGCAGCGGACGGGGCGCGAGTGCCAGTGGTCCGTAGATGCACTGAAAGACGGTGAACCAGACGGGATCGCGACGGGTGCCGGTCGCGCCGACCAACGCGACGGCCGGGCCGATGCTGAGGACATACAAGATCAGCATCGTGGCCAAGACCAACGCGACGGAAGTTGCTCCCCGCTTAGTTCGGTTCTGGTTCTCTTCCATGCCCCGCATCATACCGCGCCGGACATGAGGTTACTCGCCGGCCTTCTGCGTGTTTCGGCGGAATAGACTGGCTCGGTACAATGACGTTGGCCGGATTTCTATGAGGACGTTCAACATGCCCGCAATTCGCGCGTGCTTGGTCGCGGCGGTGATGATTCTGATGGCGTCGGTCGCCGCGGCGCAATCGCCCGACGCGCAGCAAAACTGGCCGCAATGGCGCGGACCGCTGGGCACGGGTGTTGCGCCGAGTGCCGATCCGCCCGTCGAGTGGAACGAGGCGGAGGATAAGAACGTGCGTTGGAAGGTCGAGTTGCCCGGCCTGGGGCATTCGACGCCCGTCGTATGGGGCGACCGTCTGCTACTCACCGCGGCCGTGCCCTATGGCGACTCTTTGCCGCCGCGGCCGAGCCGGGCGCCGGGAAACCACGACAATCTGCCTGTCACGCAACGGCAACGGTTCGTAGCCCTGGCGGTCGACCGGTCCGACGGCCACATCCTCTGGCAGCGCAGGCTGCACGAGGCGCTGCCCCAGGAACAGGGGCATCGTACGGCCAGCTTGGCGTCGCACTCTCCGGTCACCGACGGCGAGCGGTTCTTCGCCTTCTTCGGTTCCTTCGGCCTCTATTGTCTCGATCTCGAGGGGAAGGTCCTGTGGCAGAAAGATCTGGGCGTCATGCAGTCGTTGCACGGCCACGGCGAAGGGGCGTCGCCGGCCCTGTATGGCGACACGCTCGTCGTCAACTGGGACCACGAAGGGCAGTCGTTCGTCGTGGCCCTCGACAAACGGACGGGAGACGAACGATGGAAGGTCGCACGCGACGAGGTCACGTCGTGGGCCACGCCGATCATCGTCGAGCATGCGGGCGTACGGCAGGTCGTGATCAGCGGCACGAACCGGGTGCGCGGCTACGACCTGGCGAGCGGCAAGATTCTGTGGGAATGCGGCGGACTGTCGTCCAACATCGTGGCATCGCCCGTCTACGGAGATGGGGTCGTGTACGTGGGGAGCAGTTACGACAAACGGGCCCTGCTGGCCATTCGTTTGGACGGAGCGAAAGGTGATATCACGGGGAGCGACCGGGTCTTATGGAGCCGCTCGCGCGGCACGCCCTACGTTCCCTCGCCGCTGTTGTACGGAGACACGCTCTACTTTCTCACGCACTACCAGGGCATCCTCAACCGCGTCGATGCCCGGACGGGCGAGGACCGCCCCGGCCCCTTACGGTTGGGCGGTGTTACGGAGGTCTATTCGTCGCCCGTCGGTGCCGCGGACCGCGTCTACGTGACCGATCGTAGCGGCCTGACCCTGGTGATCAGTCACAACGAATCGCCGCGCCTGTTGTCGCGCAACCAACTCGACGACACGTTCAGCGCTTCGGCCGCCATCGCCGGCCGCGAGTTGTTTTTTCGTGGCGAGCGGGCCCTTTATTGTCTGGCCGAGGGTCTCTGAACTCAGCCACCCGGCTGCCAATCGTACCCCTCGACGGTGACCGACTGGCCGCTGACCGCCGATTCGAGGGCGCGCTCCAGCACCAGCAAATCGCCGTAGGCCTCTTGGGCCGTCGAGTAGATGGTCTCCTGACCACGCGCTGCTGCCAGGAAGTTCCGCCATTGGCCGAGATAGCCTCGGTCGGGCGCCGCCTGCCAGGTCGTCCGCTTGCCGGTCGCGGCGGAGAAATATTCGACCTTTCCCTCGGTCAGCCACAAGGTGCCGCCGTCGCCGTAGACTGTCAGCTCGAACACCGTCTCGCGATCCGTTTGTGCGGTGTAGCACGCCAGGTACTGTCCGGATGCACCACTCGATAGGTCCATCTGCATCACGAGGCCGTCGGCCCCGGAGGTGGCCGGGCTTTCGTTCCTCAGCTTCGCGTAGACTCGCTCGACGTTGCCCAGGATCTCGCGCAACCCGGCGACTGCATGAACTCCGGCATCGACCACCAAGCCACCGGGATGCTGCGGCTCCTTGCGCCACGCACTCTCGATGTATACCTTGCGGACTTCGTTCAGTAGGTCGAATACGGACGTGACCTGGAAGCATTGCACCCGGCCGATGACACCCGCAGCGATGAGCCGCTTGGCCTCCAAGATATCCGCGCGATATCGGAAGTTCTCGGCGATGGCCACGACGCGCCGCGTGGCGTGACACGCCGTCAGCACCCGCCGAGCCTCGGCCACGTCGGCGGCGATCGGTTTCTCGGCCAGCACATGCTTGCCCGCCGCGATCGCGTCGATGGCCATCGACGCGTTGTGTTCGATCGGCACGGCGACCAACACGGCCTCGATGGCCGGGTCGGCGAGCAACTCTCGATGGTCGGCAAACACCCGTGCGGCACCCACCTCGTCGGCGAAGGCGCGTGCCCGTTCGGGCGACCGGCTCCAAACCGCATGGATGGCGATTTCGTCGCGCAGCTTTGCCAACGCCGGCAAATGGAGCTTGCGAACCGCGGCGCCTACGCCAAGCAGACCGAGTTGGAGGGGTTGGTGCGCCATAGGTTGCCGGCACGGTTTACCGCGCTTCAGCCATGCGAGTCGCGCTCGCCGTTCTTGCCGAACTTTTCGCCCGCCAATGTTTGCAGACCCTTGAGATCGATCTTACCCGTGCCGAGGACCGGGATCTCGTTGACCAGGCAAAAGCTGTCGGGCGAGGGTATCCACAGGTTCGGCAAGCCGGCGTGCGAAAGCTCTTTGCAGATCTGGTCAGGAGTCTTTTCGAGCGCGGTGTGGAGCACGACGAGCCGTTCGCCCTTGCGCTCGTCGGGCACGGCCGTGACGGCCAGCTTCAATTCGTCTTCACCGGCACCGACGATCTTCTGGATCGTCTCCTCGATCTTCAGGTGTGGCACCATCTCGCCGCCGAGTTTCGAGAATCGGCTTTCGCGGCCGGTGATGCGCAGGAAACCGTCTTCGTCGACCAGCGCGATATCGCCCGTCTTGTACCATCCGTCGCGGACCACCTCGGCCGTTTTCTCGGGATGGCCCAGATAGCCCGCCATGACATTCGGGCCTTTGACCCAGAGCATGCCCGGCTGATGGTCGGTTCGTTCCGCTCCCGATTCCGGGTCGGTGATCTTGACGGTCACGCCGGGCAACGGTCGTCCGACCGTCCCCTCCCTGAGCATGACCTGCGATTTGTCTGTGGCTCGGCTGGGCGGGACGTTGACGGCGACCACGGGCGAGAGCTCCGTGGCGCCATAGCCTTCGACGGGGCGCACGCCGAACTTCTGTTCGAATGCGTCGCATAGTTCGCTGGGCAGTTTCTCGGCGCCGGCCAGCACCACGTCGAGCGCGGCGAAGTCCTCTGGCTGGCAGCGGCGTAGGTAGAAGCGCAGGAAGGTGGGCGTGGCGATGAGGATCGTCGCGCGGTGCTTGCCGCACATCTCGCCCACGTGCCGGGCGTCGCGAGGATCGAAATGATAGACCCCCTTGGGCGGCAGCGTGAGCACCGTCCAGAGCGTCGCCGTGTAGCCGAACGAATGGAAGAACGGCAGCACGCCAGCGACCACGTCGTCGTCCGACAGATGCACGAGCTGGTTGAACGCGTCGATGTTCGCACCCACGTTGCCGCAGGTCAGCATCACGCCCTTCGGCTCACCCGTCGAACCCGAGGTGAAGATGAGCGTCAGCACGTCGTCGGCCGAAAATCGCGTCAACCCCAGTTTGCGATCCAACCACGCCAGCGGTGCGACGTAGGCCCCGAAGGCCGCGGAGAGCTTGTCGGCCGGCGTGACCTTGGGCCGTAGCTCTTCGAGAAAGACCGTATCGGCCTGCAACGGGTAGTCGAGCTTTTCGAGCACGCGCCGGCTGGTGAGCACATGACGGATGTCGGCCTGCTTGATGCACGAATTCATCACGCCGGCCGACACCGTGTAGTTGAGATTCACCGTCACCCGTCCGGCCAGGGTGACGGCCATGTTGGCCAGCACTCCGCCGGCGGAAGGGGGCAGCAGAAGCCCGACGTGTTCTTCGTCGCCGGCCAGCACCTCGCGGAGCAGCAGTCGCCGCAAGATGAGTGAGCGCATCAACAGCGCGCCGCCGGTCATCTCTTGGCCGCTGGTGTCGGCCACTTTCGTCCGACGCAGGGCCTTGCGGCACGCGCGCAACATGGCGCGCGGCAGAGTCATCGTTGGCGACTGGCGCTCGTGCACGGCCTGGGCTCCCAAAGAACTCCCCGCCCCGCAAGGCTTGTTTGAGGTCGACAAGGAAGCGGGACGACGGCTCCGAGTCTATCCGAAAACCGGCCGCGGGGCCGGACCCTCGACACCGCGATGCGCGCTTCTCGGATAGGCTTTTATCGGCGGTCTCGCGGGGGTTGCCCAAAGACCGATCGGTGCGATCCCGTTTTCCCCGACATACGTGGACCGTTTCCTGTCAGCTCCACAACATACTCCCCCTGCGACCGTCCAGGTAGGCCGGAATCACCGGAATTCTCGCTGTAAACCGGCCGTACTCCGTCGACTCGAAAAACATAATCGTTATCCGTCACCGTCGCATGCAGTCTTGGTGTTTTGTCGCTCGATAAGCCAAGTGCGTCTCCTCTGTTGGAGATTCTGACAGAAGCCGCTTTAGGTGCGACGGTGGAACTGAATCGCAACCACTACTTCATGGCCGGCGTGGTCTTGCTGCTGTTGGGCATCCAACTACGGTGTGTAGACACCTTTGTGCTCAACGAACAGAGCACGCGACTGTTGACGCCCCAGCCTGCCAATGGGGCGGTGGCCGCCATACGTCCCGTGTTTCAGACCGTGACGCAAACACAGAAAAAAACCGTCAAGCCGCCCGAATGGCTCGGCTGGGCGTTGCTCTCGATCGGCTCTGTGCTGATCTTGCACGCACTGGCCATGAAGTCGCCCGGCGGCGACCATTAGCGTCCTCGCGAGCCCGCTACCCCTGGCCGAGGCCCATCCGCGATCATGCACGCGAGCTTCCTCCCTCCCCGCCCCACGCTGATCGGCCTGTTGCTCGCAGTTGGCCTGGCGGCGCTGAGCGTCGCGCTGGACAGATCGTCGTGGCTGGTGGCCGATGAGAACGCGGACGGTTCGGCCACCGGTGTGACACAAAAGGTGCCGCTCCGTCGCGAAGGGACGCAGTTACGCGACGAGCAGGGGCGATTCCAGCCGGTCGGCGACCGACTGACGTTCCTTTCGTCCGCGGGCGTCAGCTACATCGGGCTGGAGAACCTCAATCTCGAGCGCGTCGGCAAGATCGTCTCGGCCAGCCCCGAAGCGGTCGATTGGTACATCACGGGTACCGTGACCGAATACCAGGGGGCGAATTATCTGCTCATCAGCCGCGCTCGTCGCAAGGCTTCCACGCCGAGGCTGCCTCGCAGCTTTTAGTTTTAGAGTCTGCGTTGATCGCCTTCGGCGACCCACGGAGCGGTCACGGCTTCTTACGGGCAGACCAACGCCGGTTCGTCGCCCGTGGTCGGTGCGTCCACGTCATTTCCTTGCGGACGGCCGCGGAAGCGGACGACGAATCCGTTCTCGGGCCGAAGCGTAATCATCGGGCGAACACGTAGCGGCCCTGCTTCGGCCGATTCGATCGTGAATTCGCGAGCAAGCAGCGCCGTGATGGTGATGCCCTGCATGTCGGCCAGCGACTTGCCGATGCACATCCGCGGTCCCTCGCCATACGGGATGTACGAGTTGGGGGGCACGGCCGCGCCGGGCAGGAAGCGGCTGGGCAGGAAGGTCTCGGGCTGGGAGAAATATTTGCGGTGCATCACGTAGGGACTCCAGATCAGGTTCGCACCGCCTTCGATCTTGTAGTCGCCCACGCGCACGTCGACGAGCGCTTGCCGGTCGAGCATGGGCACCGAAGGATAGAGACGCAACGTCTCGCGCCACACCGCCTCGGTGTGCGGCACGCCGCCCAGCGGCACCGTCGCCGGTGGCAGTTCGCGCACCTCTTCGTACAGGTCGGCTTGCACCTGCAGATGCCGCGATAGCAACCCGAGCAGGAAGGTGATCGAACCGGCCGTCGTTTCGTGACCGGCCATGAGCATGGTCATGACGTGATCGCGCAGCTCGACGCCCTCGAAGCCGGCTTCGAGCAACAGCGACAACACGTCGCTGCGGCGCGCCCGTTCGGCCTTCGAGTCGCGGCGGCGACGCTCGATGACGCGGGCCACCACGCCGTCGAGCGTGGCCAGTGCCCGCACGAAGCGGCGGCGGCGCTCGGTGTTCCAATGCTCGGGCACCAGCGACCAGATGCGGTAGCGGGCGTAGTCGTTGCAGACGTCGACCGCGTCATGGAATTCGTCGAGATCGACGTCGCCGATCGTGGCTCCGAACAGTAGTTCCATGGCGATCCGCACCATGAGCTCGTTCGTCAGCAGATCGAGATTGAAGGCCGTCGCGGGCTCCGTCTTCAGCCGCTCGATCAGTTCGAGGGTGTGGCGGATGACGATCGCTTGCTGGTCGGCCATCAGGCCGCGGGCGAACGCCTGATTGACGCGCCGCCGCCCCTCGATCCACTCCTTGCCGTCGAGCGTCACGAGTCCCTTGCCGAGCACGATCTCCAGCTTCTTGAAGAGCGACCCCTTGTGGAACCGCTTGGTGTCGGTGAGGAGCTGTTTGACCAGTTCCGGCGAGGTGACCAGATAGAAGGGGTTGCCCAGCCAACCCAAGCGTACCAGGTCGTATCGATTGCCGACGTCTTCCAGAAACGTCAGCGGACGATACATCATGTTGTAGAGCAGAAGGGGCGGACAGAGATTGGTGTGCCTATGTGCCGGCGCGCGTTTCAGACCGGCCAGCGATTCGCCTTTTTCGTCGCTCACGGGATATGTCCTGCTGCGAGATGATCGAGGGTTTGGGCTTGCGGGAAGCGGTGCACAAAAGCCCACCATCGGCATCCTCCCGCATGGATACGTAGGTCGCCCGGCTCCCATGGGCAAATGTGAGAACGCCCGCCGCGGGAGCTTTGCCCAAGATGGCCGGCGGATGCCGACAAGGGCCTCAAAATCGCTGCAATCCGGCCTGGATTGACCAGCGGGAGTGATGCCGCTAAAGTCCGCAGCCCGAAATCTGTCCGCAGAAAGGATGCTGCCGTGTCCGCCACCCTGACAGACCGCGAGGCCGTGCGCCTGCCTGCTGGCCTTGCGGCACCGAAACCGAACCCAATCGCAGCCCTTGCATTCGCTCGTGGCCGCCTGGCGACGATCGCAGGACCGCTAGTCGTGGCCGCCGTGGCGACCGTGCTCGCGGTGGTTGCCTATTCCCGCTTCCTCGATACCTCGCGGCACTTGTGGTTTTCTGGCATTCACGACCGCAATGCCCACTACCTGCTCGGTTTGAGTTTCGCGCTCGATTTCCGTCATGCAGACGTAGTGCACTTCGTGCGCGACCTGCACGCGGCCCGCGTCTGGGCTCCGTTCCACGCGTTGCTCGTCGGAGTGGTGCTGGCGATCGGTGGGGTCGACTTTCGCTTGGCGGTGTTGCCCAACCTAGCCGGTTGGGTGGGCACGGCCGTGTTCGCGTTTCTTACTGCGCGGCGGACCGTCGCCCGTGGCGGCAACCTCGCCGGTTTCGCCGCCGCGGTGTTCGTGCTGGCCAGCCCCGCGCACCGGGCGTTCGCCACCGACATCATGCTGGAGAGCCTGGGCGCCTGCCTGTCGCTGGCGGCCATCTATGCCTCGCTCGTCGTGGCCCAAGAACGCACCGCACGCAGCGGCCGCGTTCTAGGACTGGTGCTGACGGCGCTCTTCTTCCAAAAATACAACTATTGGCTCTTGGTCGCCGTCGGGTTGACTGTGGCCGCCCTGGCCGCCGAGCCGCGTCGCTGGTGGCAGGCGGCGCACACATTCATCAGCCGTACCGCCTGGCGTGACTGGCTCAAAGCACAGGCCCGCCATCCGCTCACCTATGTGCTGGTGCCGCTGCTGACCGTACTGGGCTTCGCCCATTTTTGCGGCTCCGTGCAGATCGGTAGCTTTAGCATCGGCCTCGCGTCGTCGTTCAACCTCGACCATCTAGCCTTCATCCTTGTGTTGGCGCGAGTGTTCCCGTGGTGGAAGCGGACCGGCCGCGAGACCATCGGCCGACTGGCGCCACCCATTCCGCAACTGGTGACCTGGCACATCTATCCGATGATCGCCTGGTTCCTCTGGCCACAACGTCTCGGATACTTCCTCTGGTATCTGTTCCGCAATCACGGCCAGGAAGACGCGCCGCAGAACCTGTCGAGCGGCACGGCGTATTACTGGCAGCATCTGAGCACGGACTATCACCTCGGCACCACGAGCCTGATCGTGGCCGTGGCGCTGGCCGTCGTGGCTTTGCTGTCGTGGCGGCGGTTGCGGCCGGGTGGAACCGCCCTGCTGTGCTTTCTGGTGGTGGCCGCCGCCCTGACGTTGCACCATCCCACGCACCGCAGCCGCTTCGCACACTCGTGGGTTGCCGCGACTTGGGTGGCGGCGGGCATCGGCCTGGCACAACTCGTCTACGGCCGGCGAAGCGAGAAGGGACCGCTGCTGCGGCCTTTGTTGGGCACGGCCGCGCTGGCCGGAGTCGTGTGGTTGCAGTTCCCGGGAATCTTGCGCGCCGACGACGCACCCGAGGGGGGAACCCATCCGGGGCTGCCCAGCGTGCTCGACGTGACCGATGCTTATCTGTCGACGATCGATCAGGCCGCTCGGCCGGCGATTTTCGCCAATCTGCCGCTCAAGTTCCTCACCGGCTGGACGCTGCTGGAGCGGCGTGGGGCGCACGTCGACATGGTGGCCGAAGTGCGCGGCTTCGGCGCCTCGATCGACGGAAATCGGCAAGCGTTCCAAACCTGGCTGAATTCGACGCCCTGCGACGCGATCGTCCTGATCGACTTGCCGCCTGGGTCGGTATTCTACGAGGCGACGCCGTATCCCGATTACCGGATGATTGGCCAATGGATGGCCGACGAGCCTCGTTTCACGCTCGCCGACCGCCGCGTGCTCGCCCAATATGGCTGCACCGTCATCGTCTGGCGGAGAGCGGTTCCGTAGGAGGCCGGTTCAGATCGGCGCGACGCCCTTCAACGCGTCGCCGAGCCGAGCGAACGCAGGTAGGCGATGAGCACCTGTTCCGGCTGCGGAAACAAGTTGCGCAGAAGCACGGAGAAGGGAGGCACGGCCTCGCCTTTGCGAAGCTGGTCGAGATAGCCCTGCACAATTGCTCGCCGAGCGTGGTCGCCCTCCATCAACCAATAGGTCCAGGCCCAGGCCTCGGCATAATCGAGCTGCGTCATGTCGCTGGCCGAGTTAAGGCGTTCCAGACGGGCCAGGTCGGGCTTCCAGCCGAAGCTCCCCAGCCGCTCGAGCAGCAGCCGCAGGTGCGGCTGATTCAAGCCACCGCTTCCACGGGGCACTTCGGCGTATTCGGCCAGGCCCTCGTCGAGCCAGAGGGGTAGGCTGGGCACGATGGAGTGCAAATAACCGTGGGCCACCTCGTGGCGCAGGTCTTCGGCGATCCGATCGCCCCATTGCGCGTAGACGACCAGCCGCGTGTCGGTTTCTACGAAGAATGCCCGTCGCTGCGGAAAATCGGGATGGTGCCGCTGCAAGAATTCGCGAAAGCGTTCTTCCGTGTCGAACAGATAGACGCTCACCGGTTCTTCGGTTTTGGGGAGCCGTAATTTGGTGAGCAGGTCGTTTCGTTCCAGCACCAACTCTTCGAGCAAACGATGATGCGGCGGCAAGGCAAAATCGCTGTAGATCACGAGCGATTCGAGGACGAGCGTGTGGCTCGTCGGCAATGCGCTCGGCCGGGGTGTCAAGCCGGCGCAACCGAGCGAGCCGGCGACGATCAGAAGTATCGCGGCGCTGACGGCGGGCCTCATGCGGATAGCCCCCATGGCCTGGCGGGCTCGTGAGGCACCGGAGTGCCGGTCGCGGACGACGCTAGCCCATCGATGGCCGCGGCGAACGGGGTTTCCCAGCGCGCGACGCTGTATTCGTTCTCAACGCGCCGCCGACCTGCCGCTCCCATGGCCGCGCGGAGCGAAGCATCGTCTGCCAGACGCCGCAGAGCAGCCGTCCACTCCAGCGGCGTATCGGCCAGATAGCCCGTCACGCCGTCGACGATCATCTCGCGATGGACGCCCACGCGGTTGGCCACGACCGGCAGACCGGCCGCCATGTATTGCAGCACCTTGAGCCCGCATTTTCCACGACTCCAGCCGTCGTCGGGCAGCCAGCTTATGCCCACGTCCGATTCGGCCAGATGATCGGTTTCCGTTTCCGCGGACCAGGCCAGCGGTACGATGCGGACCGAATCGAACGTGGGGAAGACGTCCGACACCACACGTAGCTCGAAGGAGCACCGGGTCGTGCTGGTTTCGAGTTGCTCACGCATGCAATAGAGGCTCGGCAGTGTGGTGCGCTGGCCGATCCAGGCGAGCCGGAGCGGTCGTCGATCGGTGTGCGGGGCGGTCCGATAATGTCGCGGCTCGACGCAGGTGGGGAATAGGCGAACCCGCTCGGAACCGACCAGAGCGGCCGCCTGATCGAAGAGAAAACGGTTCCCCGCCAGGACGAGATCGGCCGCGTAGACGGTGTTCCAGAAACGGGCCGCTCGATGCCAGCTCTCGATCCCCTTGCGGTGATAGCTGTCGCGATGGAAGACCGCGTCGTCGAAGTCGAAGACGAGGCGCCGCGCCGACCGTCGCAAGGTGCGCAGTTGCCAGAGCGGAAGCAATCTGCGTTGCAGGAGCACGGCGTCGGCGCGAGATGCTCCGCGCAGTTGCCGCCGTCGCGCCAGCCAGCCCTGCCGTTGAACCAGTGGTTCGCATTCGAGCTGCCAGCCCGCGCGGGCCAGCGCTCGCGCAAACGGCGCTACCCGATAGCGGTAGCAGACGTGGTCGGCGCCTTCGCTGAAGGCCAGCAATCTCAAAGCGTCTCGTCCTCCCTGACGGCGTCTGCGCACAAAAGGCGGCCCATCTTAACGCGCTTCGCGCCAGTGCCCAAGGCGGAAATGGCCTGTCTGGGCAGATGGGCAAGCGGTTGGCTGGCGATGGGTGGCGGGCGACAACTGGGCAAGAGAGGGGGAACCGACGGCGATCGATCCCGTTCTCTAGCCAGTCGATCGCGCAGGATCTACCATACCGGTGGCCGTTTTATGCGGAGCCTATCCGAGAACCAACTTCGGCGCGGTCGAGGGGCCCACGCACCGGCAGCTTGGCAGATACTCCCTTCTTCACCCCTTGGGTGCGCTCATGTCGAACCGATCTGTCTTTTCACGCTGCGTTTGGCTTTGCCTGGGGGTGATTGCCCTCTCGACCCATCTCGCGCGGGCTCAGCAAAAGGAGAACGAAAAACAAAAGCCGAAGCCGGCCACGAATGCGCAGGCCGAGCCGACCTATGCCGACGTTTCGTATGGCCCGGCCGCGCGCAACGTGCTCGATTTCTATCAGGCCGCGGGTGACCAACCGGCGCCGTTGTTGATCTACATCCACGGTGGCGGGTTCGTGGCCGGAGACAAGCGGCAGGGGATAAGCCCCGTGATGATTCAGGTACTCAAGCAGGCGGGCGTACATTTCGCCGCGATCAACTATCGCTTCGTCGACGGCAAAGAGGTACTCTTTCCCACGCCGCAACTCGACGGCGCCCGCGCCGTGCAGTTCTTGCGATCGAAGGCCGGTGCATGGAAGATCGACCCCAAGCGGCTGGCCTGTTTCGGCGGCTCGGCGGGGGCCGGCATTTCTCTATGGATCGGCTTCCACGACGACCTGGCCGATCCCGACAACGCCGATCCGGTATTGCGCCAGTCGACGCGCATTTCGGCCGTCGGCAGCATCGGCGGACAACCGACCTACGATCCGATCAAGATCCGCGAGTTGATCGGCGGCCGCGCCTGGGAACATCCGTCGATCGTCAAAGTCTACGGCTTGAAGAACATCGACGAGGCCCTGCATCCGACGCCCGCCCAACAGCGTTTGTACGACGAATCGTCGGCCATCACGTGGCTCACCAAGGACGACCCGCCGGTGTTCATGGTCTACAACGAGGCGGACGGCCCGCTGCCGGCCGACGCCAAACCGGGCCAGGGGATTCACCATCCCAACTTCGGCCGCATGCTCAAGGAGCGGATGGACGAATTGGGAATCGAGAACGTCTTCGTCAATCAAAGCGCCGACAAAGACAAGGCGCAAGATGCGAACCGCCAGATGCTCGAGTTTCTGAGGCGGCATCTTGGCCTGTCGACCGACCGGAAAGACGCCAGAGAATGAGATCGAGCACGGTGACCTGAGAACCGCCACTCTGAACCGACGAGATGGCCTGACGGGCGCTCCGAATCGTGAGCGCCTGGCCTCTCCCGGCCGAAGAGGGATCGGAGGAGTTATCTCGTCCGATCCTTAGCCGGACCTAACTGCCGAACAGATCCAAGTCGCGAATGCAGGCGGCTTCGGATTTAGCGGCCGATCCCGAGGCGATCTGTTCCATGATCCAGCGGTCCATGTCGGCCAACATGGCGGGAACCATTTCGTGGCCGCAGGGGTACTGCCGTAGCGAAACGTTCAGGCCCGCACTGTGGAACAGCTTGAGATGGTCGCAGACATCCGCACTGGTGTAACGGCGGCTGTCTCGCCCGCAGGCGAGGAAGATCGGCACGTGACGGGCGTCGGTGATTCGCTTCAGGGGCGCCTGGCCGCTGGGGAACCGTCCGCCCAACGAAAGCACGCCGGCGAAGCGGTGCGGATAATCCATGGCCAGCCGAAAGGCCATCGTGCCGCCACCGTCGAATCCGGCCACAAAGATCCGCCGCGGCGAAATGTGGAAACGGACCTGCGCTCGCTCGATGGCGTCGAACACGCGTTGCTCGGCCGTCGTCCAACCCGAGCCCGATTGCGACCAAGCGTGTACCGGCCTGCCGTTGAAGGTCTCATCGGCTTGCGGTGCCCGCGGGGCGACGGCCACGTAATTGCGCATGCTCACCAGCGGCATGATGCGCTTGAGCTGGCTCTCGTCGTCGTTCGCACCATGCAGCCAGACGAGGAGCGGGTAGGCGTAGTTCGGTTCGTAGTGCAACGGCGCGAAGAGCGCCGTGTGGGTCTCGTCCTGCGTCGCTGTGTAGTGGGCCGCGGCCAGATCGCTCTCGGGCAGGAGTTTGCCGGTCGGTACGACGTCGGGCAGGAACTTGCTCGATCGCAGGCGGTTGGTCATCGTGGCGGTCTCGCTAACGTGGGCAAGGACGTTCGATGCTTTTTCTGCCCGATTTCGGGCAGGCTGCGGACTCTAACGGAAGCAACTGCAAGCTGTCAACGTCACGGTTTACGAAAGCTCGAACGTGGGCGAATTGCACAATCGAGAGAACCCTTGGGCTCGTTATCGTAATCCGGCGGCGTCTTGCCGACGCATCAGGTGAGCTTGGCCATGGCCGCCACCAATTCCTTGACGGCGGCCACGCTCTTCTCGAACGCCGATTTCTCGTCCGGCGTCAGCTCGATCTCGACGACCCGTTCGACGCCGCGTCCGCCCAGAATCACGGGCACGCCGACGAAGTAGCCGCCCACGCCGTACTGCTTGTCGCAGTATGCGGCGCACGGGATGAGCCGTTTCTTGTCGCGCACGATGGCTTCGACCATCTGGGCCACGGCCGCGGCGGGGGCGTAATAGGCACTGCCGGTCTTCAGCAACCCCACGATCTCGGCGCCGCCGTTGCGTGTGCGGTCGACGATCTCGTCGAGCCTCTTCTTGTCGAGCAGCCGCGTAATGGGAATGCCGCCCACGGTAGTGCAACTCGGCATCGGCACCATCGTATCGCCATGCCCGCCCATCAACAGGGCCGAGATATCTTCGACGCTGACGCCGAGTTCCATGGCCAAGAAGGTGCGATAGCGGGCCGTATCGAGCACGCCGGCTTGGCCGAGCACACGCTCGGTCGGAAATCCGCTCACCTGCCAGGCCCGCTGTACCATGGCATCAAGCGGATTGCTGACCACGATGATCACCGCCTCGGGGCTCGTCCGCTTGATCTCGGCCGCCACCGAGCCGACGATCTTGGCGTTCGTGGCGAGCAGATCGTCGCGACTCATGCCGGGCTTGCGGGGAATGCCCGCCGTGATGACCACGACATCGCTGCCAGACGTGTCGTCGTAGTTGGTGGTGCCCTGGACGTTCGAATCGAAGCCGACGATGGGCGATGCCTGCATCAGGTCGAGCGCCTTGCCGCGCGGCATGTTCTCGGTCTGCGGTATGTCGAGTAGGACGATGTCTCCCAACTCGGCGGCCGCGCACCAATGGGCCGTCGTGGCGCCGACGTTGCCCGCGCCGATGATCGTGATCTTTGCGCGACGCATGGACTTCCTCGCAAACTGGGTGGATTAACTTGTCGATTCAACAAACCGCCTGAGCGCGGGCAGACCGATCGCTAGGCAAACGTGAAAGTCTATCGGAAACGCTGGGCGCCCGCGAGCACACGCGGCCGTCACGCCGGTTGTCGCAAAGACACTCCGAGTCTATCCGAGAACCGACCGGTGCGCGGCACCGTAAACAGTGCGAAATCGGCTCTCAAACAAACGTTTGAGCGAAGTGCGCTGGCCGGCGACGGCCGTGAACAGGGCTGTCCGTGAGTATGCGTTTCGACCGAAGCAAGTCAAGAGCCGAAAAAACAGGCGCCGGGCGATGGAGATGACGCTCGCATCGCCCGGCGCCTCGATTCGATCGAATACGGCGACAGCTTGGCCGCTCGTCACACGACCTGCGTGTGACCGGGCACGGCGATCGCGGGAACCGGCGCGGCGGCATCCCAGGCGTATTGCTTGGGCGCCAGGCTGATCTGCGAGTTGAGCGCTTCGTCCCACGAGATCATCTTGCCGGAGTAGGTGCACATGCGACCGTAGATCGCGGTCATGGTACTCAGCGCGCCGGACTCGGCCTCGTTGTAAGGCTTGCCCGACAGGATGCTGGCGATCAGGTCGTGATGCTCGACGACGTACGGGTTCTTGTTCTCGCCCCGATAGCGCCAGCTATCGCTCCCCTTCACGTCGATGCGGTAACCGCTGATGTCGGCCGCACCCTTCGTTCCCTGGGCATATTCAGACACGCTGTCCCAGCAGTTGGGAATATGCCGGCAGTAGCTGAACATGCGCGACCCGTCGGCATATTCGAATTCGACGGCGTGATGGTCATAGATCTCGCCGTACTCTTCGCCCGTGCGCACCTGCCGGCCGCCCATGCCTTGGGCACGTACGGGGTAGGCACCCTTGAGCCAATTGATGACGTCCAGGTTGTGGATGTGCTGCTCGACGATGTGATCGCCGCAGAGCCAGTTGAAGTAGTACCAGTTGCGCATCTGGTATTCCATCTCGGTCTGGCCGGGGCGGCGTGGATTGACCCACACGCCGGCGCCATTCCAGTAGGCCCGCATCGACACGATGTCGCCGATGGCGCCGTCCTGCAACCGCTGGATGGTCTCGATATATCCCTTCTGGTGGCGGCGCTGCAAACCGACGCCGACGCCGAGACCCTTCTCCTTGGCCTTCTTGGCTGCTTCGAGCACGGCACGCACGCCGGGGGCGTCGACCGCGACCGGCTTTTCCATGAAGACGTGCTTGCCCGCGTCGACGGCCGCGGCGAAGTGGATGGGACGGAAGCCCGGCGGAGTCGCCAAGATCACGAGGTCGACGCCGGCGTCGAGCACCTTCTTGTAGGCATCGAAGCCGACGAACTGCCGTTCCTTCGGCACGTCGATCTTCGCGGCGAAATTGCCTTCTTTTTGAATCGCACCGAGGCTGCCGTTGAGGCGGTCTTCGAAGGCGTCGCCCATGGCCACGAGCTTGACCTTGTGGTCGGTGCTCATGGCGTCGCGGATCGCGCCGCTCCCACGGCCACCGCAGCCGATGAGGCCGATCTTGATCGTGTCATCGCCACCGGCGTGAGCACTGCGGACCACGCCCAGGCTGCCGACGAGTCCGCCGCCGATGACCGCGGCAGACGACGTCTTGAGAAAATCGCGCCGCGAAGGAACCTCGCGACGGGCGTGCTGATTCTGTTCGCTCATCTTTCAAATCTCCTAGAGGGTGAGGGGATGGCGTGCCTGGCCCACCAACGAAATCTGGGCGGGGCCCTTCGAGGCAGACGAGAAACCTTCATGGCAATTGGGGAGAAACAAAGAAGCCCCGACCGCTTAATCAAGATTTCAACAAACTCACGTGCGGAAAAATCACTGCCGATTGGTGTCGATCACGTCGAGATTCAGTTCATACTTTTCCTTTTCTTTGTCGCTCGGCTCGGCCAGCGGACGAACGACGCGGAAGCCGACGAACAAGGCATCCGTGTAATACCAAATGCTTTGCGGCACTTGCGGGTCTTGTTGCTTCCAGTCCTTTTCGCTGCCGCGACGAGCCGCGCTGCGCAGCCCCGGCGCATCGTCGTCCCAGGAGCCCCCGCGCACCACGCACGGCTCGACCGTCTTTGGCACAGCCAGCGGGTTGTCACCCGCCAGCGCGCCTTTGGCGTAAAAGTCGGGCACATACTGGTCGGCGCACCATTCGGCCACGTTACCGTGCATGTCGAACAGCCCCCAGGGATTGGGCTTCTTTTGGCCCACCTTATGGTACGCGTCGTGGCTGTTGTTGAAGTACCAGGCGTAGTCGCCGAGCATCTTCGGATCGTCGCCGAACGAATAGGCCGTGGTCGTGCCGGCCCGGCAAGCGTATTCCCACTCGGCCTCGGTCGGCAACCGATAATAGCGGCCCGTCTTGGCGCTGAGCCACTGACAATACTTCTTGGCCGCGAGCTGCGTCATGCAAATCGCGGGAAAGCCTTTCTTGCCCATACCGAAGCTCATGTCCGTATAGGGCTTGGTGGGACGGGTGACGGCGTCGGCGAGCTTGTCGAGTTCGCCCGGCTGTTTGCCTGTTATTTTGCGTCGCGCCACGTCGAGGCTGAACATGAAGACTTCATATTCTTCCCAAGTGACTTCGTGTTTCCCCATCCAGAACGGAGAGATTTTTACTTCGTGTACGGGACCTTCGTCTTCTTGGCGCTCGGCTTCCTTCTCGGGGCTGCCCATGCGCAGCGTGCCGCCGCGGATCGGCACCATGTCGAAAGACGCCTCCGAATCGCTGATGCGATCGGTATAAGGCTTCATCTCGCCTTCGCTCTTGGCGTCGGCCTCGGCCACCGGCAGCACCGGGCGGCGTACGCTCTCGGCCGCCGCACAAAAGCCCCCAAACAGGGCGGTCAAGAGCATCGACTTCATGCCGTGTCGCACGAAGGGCGTCCGTTGGCAGAAAGCTCTCAGCGCACGTAACCTATTCATAGAAAGTGATCTCGTGGTCCACCAACGTGTCAATGCCCGCATGAACCCGCCAACCTCAATTCTAGCTCGCCTCTCGCTAGGCCGCTTCTCGGTGGCACTGCTGGTGGCGGTCACCACCCCCTCGTTCGCAACCGCGCAAACGAACCTTCAGCGTTACGCCTACGAACGGGTTCTGATGGGCGCCCCGGTAAAGCTCGTATTGTACGCAGCCGTTGCGCCATCCGCAAACCTTGCGGCCGACGCCGCCTACGAGCGGATCGCCGAATTGGACCGCGTTTTGAGCGATTACAAGCCGGACAGCGAGCTTTCTCGGCTGAGCGACAAGGCCGGCAGTGGCCAAGCGGTGGCAGTCGGCCCCGACCTGTGGGCCGTTCTCGCACGGGCGCAAAAGTTGGCCGAACAGACCGACGGCGCGTTCGACGTGACGGTCGGTCCCTACACGCGGCTCTGGCGCCGTGCCCGACGCAACAAGGAATTTCCCCCGGCCGAACGTCTAGCCGAAGCGCGGCTCGCCGTGGGGTACAAAAAGCTCAAGCTCGACCCAGCCGGACACACGGCGCAGCTTCTCGCACCCAGCATGCGGCTCGATCTGGGAGGCATCGCCACGGGATACGCCGTCGACGAAGCGATGAAGGTGCTCAAGGCACACGGCATCGAACGGGCGCTGATCGACGCCAGCGGCGACATCCTTGTAAGCGAGCCGCCGCCAGGCGAGGCGGGATGGAAGATCGGTATCGCCCCGCTCGATCCGGCCGGTCCGCCCAGCCGGTACCTGAGCCTGCGCAACACATCGGTAACGACGTCGGGCGACGCCTTCCAGCATGTCGTACTGGATGGCAAACGATACTCGCACATCGTCGATCCCGCCACGGGCCTGGGACTGACCGATCAAAGCAGCGTGACGGTCGTCGCCGCCGACTGCATAACGGCCGACAGCGTGGCGACCGCCGCCAGCGTTCTGGGGCCGACCGAGGGACTGAAGCTGGTGGAATCGACTTCCGCGGCCGCGGCCTTCTTCGTCCGCCAGTCCGAGGGCCGGGTCGAAACGTTCGCGTCGGACAGGCTCGAAGAACATCTGTTCGACGGTAAGCCGAAATGAGTACGAAGCGGGCGCCGGAGCATGCTCGGGCGTTCGGGGGGTAACCGCTCCAGAGATCTCGACAGCCTCGCGCCCATGCGGGATGATAGGCATGTCAACGGTCAGTCGTATTCGGCGGGCCAGCGTCGTGCCGACTCGCACAGCATCAAACTAACTCGATCCACCGCGGTGCCTGCCATGCCGTGTCCTCGTTGTGGGGCCGAAAGCGGCGATTGGCTGGCCGTTTCCGCCGAGCGGGCGACCTGCCGACGTTGCGGGGCGAGCATTATCCTGAGCGAGCCGCAAGCGGCACTCACCGCCAGCGTGCTCCCGCAGCGCCGGAATTCGCCCATACTGTTACTGCTGCTCCTCGGCTTTCTGGCCTTGGTGACAGGGTTTGGACTTGGCGCCCGAATATTCTTGCGGGGCTGGATGGCGCGCCGCCAACGCGCGTCCTGTGAGGCGCAGTTGCATAAAATCTCCGTGGCGCTGAAGAACTATGCCGACGAGAACAGCGTCTATCCGCCGGCCGTCGTTCGCGATGCCCAGGGGCGACCGTTGCACAGTTGGCGCGTGTTAATCCTGCCCCAATTGGGGAAGGACGAAGAGGAGTTGCACAAAGAGTATCATTACGACGAGCCGTGGGACGGCCCGCACAATCGCGAACTGACGCATCGCATGCCGGCGGTCTATCGCTGTCCGGAGGATCCCGGCGCACTCGACTCCCAAACCTCTTACTTGGCGATTGTCGACGGCTCTACGGACGACTTCGCCGCTTATCCGACGAACGGCAGCAACGCGCCACCCAAGAATCCGCCGCTGACCGCCTATTTGGTGGTCGAGGTGGCCGATTCGGGTATCAATTGGTTGGAACCGAAAGATGTGTCGCTGGACAAAAACGGGAAACCCGAGCAACCGCTGCCGGCGCAGTTCGGATATCACGTCGGAGGCAGCGTGGCGGTCGATGCCGATGGCTCGACGATCGTGCTCGCAGACGACGAAATGGCGCGGGCCATCGTCGCCAAACCCTCAACGGCGGTGCCAAATCCTTAGCCTGGACCGACTGACGAAACTGCAGCACTTTTTGTCGGTTGCTCGGGCAAACGACGGACGGTGCGCGGCGCCGTTTAGCGTTTTTTCTTCTTCTTCGTGGTCTCGGCCACAGGAGCGGCATCGGGTGAGACGTTGCCTTCGACGACGTCGGCGAACTTCTTCGCCACCTCGAGTTGGGCCGGCAGTACGCCCGTGGTGGCCATCTCATCCCAGGTGAGCGGTCCGTGGTAGTGCCACGCCAGGATCTGCGCCGTGTCTGCCGGCACGATCCCTTGCACCATCTGTTCGAGCAGCTTCTTCATATGCGGAGCCTGGCTCACCTTGTCCAACTCAGCCAGGCGAAACACGCCGATCGTGGCTCGCGGTTTGGCTCTCTCCAGGCCGAGCGAGTACATGGGGAGCTGCGCCATCGCGCCGGGCGCCAGGGGCACCAATGCCACGACCGCATCGCCCGTCTTGGCATCGTCTTTCTTCTCGTCATCCTTTTTGTCGTCCTTCTTTTCGTCCTTGGCGTCATCGTCGCCCGGCTTACCCTTCTTGACCGCCTTCACGTTGGTCTTGCGATTGCCGGCCTTCTTGTCGACACCGGCCGACCACTTCGGATCGACAGCGACCGCGATCGATTGCGGTGTGCCGGGTGTACCGTACATCGACGCGAAGTAGGCTTGGTTGGCTCCTTGCGGCGCGTTGGGCACGGCGGCCACCGCCAGCGGCACTTCGACATTGAGCGGAGTCTCCGTAACGTTGGTCAACGTCAACGTGGCATTCCCCAGACCTTGCACCGTGACCTGCATCTGAATCTGCTTGTCGTCGGCCGCCTTGAAGACGTCAACCTTCTTTGCGGTGGTGTCCGCAGGACTCCCCTTCTTGGGCTTCGGAGCTGCATCGATGGCAGCCGGCAGAGCGAGGACCAGGAAAGCCAACGAGCACAGAACGGCCATTCGCCACTTCATAACGCGCCTCCGCTGAGTTCGGCTTGGGAAGTCCAAAGATGCGACCGCCCAAGCTTGCGCAGCCAAACATGAGAGATCGCCCGATTACGATTGATAATAAAGGGTTTAAGTCGTGTTAGCAATCATCGCCAGGGGCCTGCCCGGCGGCTCGACAGTAGTTATGCTAGAAGGAAGGCCCTTTCGCATGCGAAGCGCGCCCGATGCCCGCAGGGGCCGAGGACCGCGCGTTTAGAGGTCGCCAAAAAAAGCCGCTCGGCCGATTCGCGATTTGTTTCGAATTGCCGGATGGTTGTTTGCCAAGCCTCTTCGAGTTCCAAGGGCACGTCGCGCGGCCCAAAAGGGCGACCGCACGAACCCGAATGAAACGCTAACCGAACCTTAATGCCACGATGGTATCCCTGACATCTCATAGACTACCCGATCCGTTCGCGAGGCGTTCGATGGCCAAAGATCGCATCCTCGTCGTCGACGATGAAGAGGACCTGCTGGAGCTGATCAATTACAACCTCTCCAAGGAAGGCTATCGAGTAACCTGCGTCGGCAGTGGCGAAGAGGCGATGCGCGAGGCCCGGGCGAACCCGCCCGACCTGATCGTGCTCGACCTGCTGCTCCCCAGCGTCGACGGCCTCGAAGTTTGCAAACTGCTCAAGAACGATTCGCGCACCAAGCACGTGCCGATCGTCATGCTCACCGCCAAAGGTGAAGAGGCCGACATGGTAACCGGCCTGGAGCTGGGGGCCGACGACTACATCACGAAACCCTTCAGTCCGCGCGTGCTCATCGCCCGCGTCCGGGCCGTTTTGCGGCGGAAGAACGAAGCTCCCAGTCCCGACGCCACGATACGGGCGCGGGAATTGGTGATCCATCCCGGCCGGCACGAGGTGCTCGCGGCCGGCAAACCGCTGGCTTTGACCTTGACCGAGTTCCGCTTGCTGCACTTTCTGGCCCAACGCCCGGGGTGGGCCTTTTCGCGAAACCAGATTGTCGACGCCGTCAAGGGAGACGACTACCCGGTCACCGAACGGTCGGTGGACGTGCAGGTGGCCGGCTTGCGGAAGAAGCTGGGGGAATTCGGCGACTATATCGAAACCGTGCGCGGAGTCGGTTATCGATTCAAGGAATAGGCGATGCCGTCGAAGAGGCTGGTCTGGTACCTCTTTCCGCAGATCGTCACGTTGCTGGCGGGATCGCTGGCGCTGATCGGGTTGATCTCGCGATTCGTCACCGGCACGGCGGCCCGCTGGCTGGTCGGCACACCACTCGTTCTGGGTCTGTCGTTGCTGGTGAGCTGGTTGGTGGGGCGTTCGATCGGCCATTCGCTACAACGCCTCAAGGAAGCGGCCCAGCGGTTCTCCGTCGGCGACTTTGCCGATCGGCTACGCGAAGCCGACCATCGCGAGATGGAGGAAGCGGCCGACGCCTTCAACGCCATGGCCGAGCATCTGGAAGGCACCATCCGCTCGCTCAAGCGCCGCAACAACGAGCAAGAGGCCGTGCTCACCAGCATGGTCGAGGGCGTGCTGGCGGTCGATAGCGACCAGCGGGTGATCAGCATCAACGCGGCCGCGGCCAGGCTGCTGGGCGCGCAGCCCGAGGAGGTCGAGGGGCGTGGTCTGCAAGAAGTGATTCGCAACGCCGACCTGCGGCGCTTCGTCACCAATGCCTTGACGTACGACCAACCGGTCGAAGGCAATCTGATCATGCGCAACGAGCGTGACCGCGTGCTACAGCTCAACGGCACGGCGCTGCGAGATCCTTCGAGCCGTGTCATCGGTGCCGTGGTCGTGCTCAACGACGTTTCGCGCTTGCGGCAGCTCGAAAACCTGCGCCGCGATTTCGCCGCCAACGTGTCGCACGAGCTGCGCACTCCCATCACGTCGATCAAGGGATTCACCGAGACACTGCTCGACGGCGCGCTGGCCAATCCGCACGATGCCGATCGTTTCCTGCGCATCATCGCGAGACAGGCCGACCGCTTGAACACGATCATCGAGGATCTCCTCAGCCTGTCGCGCATCGAAAAGGAAGCCGAGCACGGCGATATTTCTCTATCGGTGGGGCGCATCGAGAAAGTCTTGCAGGCCGCCATGCAAGACTGCGCGGCCCGCGCGGCCCAACGGCAGATCGAGGTCGTGATGGAGTGTCCCAGCGACCTGGCCGCCCGCATGAAGGCGGATCTGCTCGAGCAGGCCGTGATCAACCTGCTCGACAATGCCATCAAGTTCAGCGAGCCGGGGCGACAAGTGTGGTTGACCGGCTGCCGCGAAAACCATCTGGCCACCATCGCCGTGAAGGATCAGGGAAGCGGCATCGCCGAGGAGCACCACTCGCGGCTGTTCGAGCGTTTTTACCGCGTCGACAAGGCCCGCAGCCGCAACTTGGGCGGTACCGGCCTGGGGCTCGCCATCGTCAAGCACATCGCGCTGGCGCACCGCGGGCAGGTCGCGGTCGAGAGCGCGCTCGGACAGGGAAGTACGTTCTTCATCCGACTGCCGGCGGCTTGAGCACGCGGCAGAGTCCGAGCTTGCGGTAGTCCGCTAGCCGCACATCCGATTCTGCGTTTCAGCGCATCGCGGGCTACCGTCTCCGGTTGTAGCGATTACACCGATTCTGCCGCGGGGTAGGGCACATGGCGATGGCGACACGTTGACGCAGGTGGCAGCAATGACAACCTAAGCCCGATTGGCCGAACGATATGCGCACCGTATGCCGCCGGTTGTGCGGCATCTAACGGCGAATTCACCAATTATCAATAGGCGTCCGCCGCCACGACGATTTTGGCCTTCAGTGACGCTTCTTCCGCGTAGAGCGCCAACCACCCTACGACGCCAAAGAGCGGCCGGGATCGAGACGAGACGTGAGGGTTGGCGAGGACTACCGACCGTAGAAGATCCGATTCAGCGGGCGACGCAGCTCACATCGTCACGGGTACGGAAACTAGCAAGATCGAGTCCCTCCGAAAACGGTCAGGTGTGCGGAACCCATCAAGCCGCAAGGCAGTTCTCGGATAGGCAGTAAATAAGTGGGCGACGCCTAGGGGCGGCAGGGCGGATTATTCATGGACACATACGGACATATCGCTCCGGCACGTCGGCGTCATCTGCCTTGGCAGTTGTTGCTCACCGCCGGTCTGTTGAGTCAGGCCGCTACCGCGGCAGGCCAGTCGGTCACCGTTGCCACCGGCGGCACGCTGCAACCATCCGCGATCGCTGCCAGCTACGCGGCCGGTGAACAGTCGAATACAACCCCGTTCTCGACGACGTCGTACTCGCGCAACCAACGACCCGCCTACTCGCCGACGTGGAGCTACTCGGCCCCGCGGGGAATCGCCGACTCGGTTTATGGCGGAGCGGAATATCTGCTCATCCGCACGCATTTCAGCGAAGCGATCGCCTTTGTGCAGGTGAACCAATCCCTGTCCGGTGGCTTGCCGCAGCAATCGGTGACGTCGCAGGAGATCAATTTTCCCTACAACTCGGCGTTCCGCACCTACGTCGGCTACCAGTTCACACCCAAGGCGGCCCTGCAATTGACGTACTTTCACCTGGGCACCAGCGTGAAAGTCAACGGCAGCCCGTCGTCCGCCGGCCAAACGCTGGTCGACGCCTACGGTGACGTGGCCAGTTTCGGGCAGACCATGGCGACCAACACGTCGGTCCAACTGAACGTCTTCGATCTCGACTTCGTCGGGCGCTACACCGTAAACCAGCAGATCACGTTACGGCCGGCAGTCGGCGTGCGGTGGGCCGACGTACGGCAACACAACGATTCGTCGGTCATCGATCCGTCCGCCGGTATCATCGGCACGGGTAGGTTCAATACACACTATACCGGCTTCGGCCCGCACGCATCCTTGTTGGGGCAGGCCCATCTGAGGCCGAACAGTCCCTTCTCGCTCATCGCGCGGGGTGCCGGATCGTTGTTGGTGGGTAACCTCAACAATGACTCAGGCGCGGTCTTCACCGGGGTGGCGAGCGGGGGGCAGTCGACGAATCGAACGCTCACCGTACCCGTCATCGAGGCAGAGTTGGGCGGCGCCTGGCAGCCCACGGAAAACCTAATGTTCTCCGCCGGCTGGCTCTGGCAAGCCTGGTTCGACCTCGGCGCGTCGGGAGGGACGACCTACAACGGAAAATTCTCCGAGGCCGATTCGGCCAGCATTATGTCGTTCGACGGTCTCTTCCTCCGCGGCATGTGGCGCTACTAGATCGCGGCAGCGGCGCATGGTTGATGCGTTCGGTCGCGTCGTCTAGGATCGCGATGAACCGCATGGGCGTCGATTCGTGGGAGGGGCCGTAAGCAGACCGCATGTCGCAATTCGGTGACATGACAAGCCGGCTCGCCGCTCCGTCCTCCACGGGCCAACTGACGTATTGCGTTCTGCAATTTGCAGCGGGGCCGGGCAACCTCGTCTGGCTGGCCGTCGACGAGGATCAAGTCTATATCGATCGTCGAGCCAACGGCGATCTGGCGTCGGTGAGCAACCGGGTGGCATTGCCCGAGAAACGCTACGGCGTGCCGATCGATCTGGGGAACATCTATCCGGCCGATGTCGAGGAGCCGGTGCGGCTGAAGATGCACCAGTTTCTCATCCAGGGTCGCCATCGCACCATCTATCTACATGCCTGGTTCGCCGATGGTCGCCGTGAAGGAACCTCGCCCGCTTGGTCGCATGAGCCGGCGTCGGCGCCGGTGGCGTTGTTCTTCGGATCACTCACGTTCGCGCTCTCCGAGCCGACCCCCGTGCTCTCGCCAAGCGCCGAGCCGATCAAATTGGAGGTTTTGTTGGGGCGTCCCGGTCCCCGCTCGTTCGCCTGGCGAAATCACAGTGACATACCGGACACGCTTCATCCCGTGGCCGAAATCCGTTATCCGGGTGATGCGAATGCCGTAACGCGTTCGCTCGATCGGCGCTGTTGCGGCTGTCGCTTCCACACGCTCGTCGACGTGCCGACCGACGTGCAGGCCGGTGAGGCGAAGATCACGGTTTCGTTCGCCGATTGGACCGCCGGCGACGTTACTCCCGCCGAGTTTCGCGTCCGATGCGGCGGTTGAGCGACGTTCTTGCTCAGTCGTTCTGGTACGGCATCAAGACGCCAAAGTCAGGCAACCCTTCGATCGCCTGGAACTTGCCATCGACGATCTGTTCGCCCAGCCGGGTCGTCGCGCGCAGGTCGCGGTCCGACGGCCGACCGCCGTTAAGCTTTCGCCGCAGGTCGCGGCACACGACATCGGCAGCGGCTCGCACCACTTCGTCTTGCTTCCGAGCCGCATAGAGGCTCGTACAGAGGATGACGATCGCGTCCTGCACCCGCTGCGAGATCTCGGCCATGCGGCACTGGCGGTCGGCCAGGGCGAGCTGGTATTTGCGCATCGTACCGCTGACCTCGAGCGGAGACCGCACCAACCAGGCGGCAGCATATTCGGCATGCTCGCGCAGGGCCGGCGGCATCGGTGGCAAATCGGTGTGACCCGAGGCGTGCAATCGTTGTCCGACATACCACTTCGAGTATTCCCACAGCGGCCCTTTGAGTACGGCCAGGTGCGCGGGGTTGAGCATATTCGGCCGCTTGATACCCGCCGCGGCCAACGCCTTCCCGATCGGCTCGAAAAACTTCGTGCCGTGCTGCTTGACCAGCGACTTGAAGAAGGCCATCCCGAGCATCTCGCCTTCGCCCTCGTAGATGCATGGCGCGAGGAATTCGTGCACGTTGTCGCCGAACAGGTGCCCGTGCAAGAAGGAGCGCCCGCCGTGCGTCTTCATCAACAGCTCGACGGCGGCTTCCTTCTGCGCCTCGCTCCCGAAGATCTTGGCGATGATGCACTCCATCTCGCCGCGATAGCCCTGGTCGATCAGTCCCGCACACCATTCGACCAACGCGTCGGCCGCCACGATCAGTCCCGCCATACGGCCGATGCGGCGACGCACCAGTTCTCGCGTGTCGATCGCCGCGCCGTAGGTTTTGCGGAAATGTGCCCAGGGCAACATGCTGGCGAGCATCAGTCGCATGCTCCCCGCGGCGGTGGCGCAGAGGGCGATTCTTCCCAGATTCAGCCCGTGATAGGCGATGGTCAAACCGTCGCCGCGCACCGGCTTGAGCAGGTTCGTCGCCGGCACGCGGAAGTCGCGGAAGACGATGCCCTGGTTGTACGTATGCTTGAGCGCGTAGAGGCCGTACTTCGTGAGTTGAAAGTGGTCGTTCTCCTCCGTCGGCAGGTCGACCACGAGCACCGCGGGACGGTTTTCGATCAGGCAGACCAGGCCGATGGTCCGGCCGGGTACGACGTTGGTGATGAACAACTTCTCGCCGTTCACGACATAATCGTCGCCATCGAGGACGGCGCGTGTTCGCAGCGCGGTGAGGTCGCTTCCGGCGTTCGGTTCGGTGAGCGCGAAGGCCGACAGGCTCTGGCCGCTGGCCAGACGAGGCAAAAAGCGTTGTTTCTGTTCTGGCGTACCAAACGTGCGCACGGGATCGACCGCACCGATGCACCCATGGACGGATGCCATGCCCGCCACCGTCGGATCGATCGTGGCCATCCGCGTCAGGAAGGGGCCGAAACTCGCAAACGGGGCGGCCGAACCGCCGTACTCGCGGCCCACCAGCAGCCCCCAATAACCGGCCGCACCGAGTTCGTCGAGGACCGGCTGCGATACCTTGCGGTGTTCGTCGAGGAGCGTCTGCGCATCGCGATGTCGTCGGACGACGCTCAGCGAGTCGTCCATCACCTTGGCGACTTCGGGCGGAGTGGCCGGTGCCTTGAGCGAAAACAACTCCACCGGCACGCGACCGTCCCAGACCGCGCGGTGCGCCGGACTGGCGGCCGTCTGATATTGCGGCGCGAAGAGGGCCTCGACCTGATCGTCGGCCTTGTCGATGGCGCCGGTTCGCCGTGCCTCTTCTTCGCTCTTGCCACCGAGTTTGAGGGCCGTTTCGGCGAACGATTGCTGCCGCTCGTCAGCGGCGTGACCGTCGGAGCTCACTTCGCCTTTCGGCTCGACTTGCGATTGTGACGTCGTCATGAGGATCTCGCTGGGTGTAAGCAATTATATCGCATGCTCAGGGTGCGTGGAAAAATACGCATAGATGTCTTCGAGCGGGAACAACCCATCGGGGCGGGCCAAAACCCGACAAATCGCCGCCATTTGCTCCAATTCCGCGGGCGTGTCGACCGTCAGGCGAATCTCGGGCCGCAACCCTTGCCAGCGGTCGGGCAACTGGCTCGCGCGAAACGAGTGAACGGCCTCGCGAAAGTATGGAGTTACGTGTTCCCGGCAGCGTTCGTCGCTCGCCAGCCTGGCCATGGCCCGCAGGGATCCGGCGTTCATCACCTCCGGCACGACATACGATAATCCGGCGATGCACGTATACTCGTTCTGGCGCCGCCGATGTTCGGCGACGATGTCGGCCGCGCGACGCGGGCAGTAAAAGGGATTGTCGGCCGTGGCCCGCACAGCAATGGCCTCGTCCGGTAGATCAGCGGTGGCCTCGACGAATCGGCCGAGCACGTCTTGTTCTGAGCCACGGAAGCAATCGGTACCCCGACGGCGGCAGAAATCGGCGATCGCGTCGTCGGCTCGGGCCGTCGAGGTGGCGATGACGAGCTGTCCGCCGACGGCCCGGCAGGCGGCCGTGAGCCGATTTACGACGTGCTCCAACAACGGTTGGCCGCCCAAGTCGGCCAAAACCTTACCCGGCAGTCGGCTCGATTGCATCCGTGCCTGTACGACGAACCGCACCTTCGACAACGTCCAGCTCCGTCGCGCTACGTGCCATTAAACTGCAGAAGCTGCAAAGACTTAAGTGAATTTGCCGTCTGTGTCGAGGCCCATTATACCGCGCTGCCCGGAAACGGCCCTAACCCCCTTTCACGACGATTTGGCAAGCGTTATGTTAGGACGGCTTGGGGAAGTGGCGTGCGCTTCGCCCGTGAGGAGTGACTCGACCATGATCGTCAAAACGAGCCAAGTTACCGGCCGCCGACAACTCTGCTTCGAGAGTTTCGGCGATCTGTTGCTGGAAGCGGAATCGCTGGCCCAAGGCGACGTGGTGATGCTCGGCAATTGGACGCTCGGGCAGGTGTTTCTCCATCTGTCTCTGAGCATGCACGCCTCGATCGACGGCCTGCGGGCCGACGTTACCTGGTGGCAACGGCTGGTCGTTCGCCTACTCTATGGGCGGCGGCTTTTGTCGGGTCCGATGCCCGCCGGTTTGCGGCTCTCTCCGGAGACGGCGAGTGTGCTGTTGCCCCCACCGATCGGCGTGGATGAAGGGCTGGCGACCTTGCGGGAAGCCGTCGAACGGCTCTCGTTCGAGACCGAACGCGCGCGGCACCCACTGCTTGGCGACATGAGTCTCGACCAGTGGGACAGCTTCCATTTGCGGCATGCCGAGTTGCATCTCAGCTTTGCCAGACCGCTTCACGTGCCGGTACCGGGCAACGTACCCGTACTGGTCTGACCGCCCGCCGGCGGTTTACGCCCGCCCTGGCCGGTTCTCTATTTTCACCGGCCGACCGGCCCGCCGGTTTTCGTATAGACTTGTAGAGTCGGTCGGAAAAACGGGCTGGTACGCCGCGCCTTCCGCGCGCCCAATGCCAGCGAATGGCCGCTCTTAAAATGGATTATCCATTAAAAAATATAAAAATACTTGATCTATCGCGGGTGCTCGCGGGGCCCGTCTGCACGCAGCTCCTGGCCGATCTGGGGGCCGACGTGGTCAAGGTCGAGCGGCCCGGCAGCGGAGACGATACGCGCCAATGGGGGCCGCCTTTCGTGGCACAGGGGGGGCCGAGCGGTTATTTCGTGTCGTGCAACCGCGGCAAACGTTCGCTGGCCCTCGATCTGGCCCATCCTGTCGGACGCGGCGCGGTCGATGATCTGATTCGCCACGCCGACGTGCTCGTGGAAAACTTCTTGCCCGACTCGTTGGCCCGTCTCGGTCTGGAGCCCGAGCGATTGCGCACGTTGAATCCCGGCCTGGTGGCTTGTTCGATTTCAGGCTTCGGCCGCACGGGCTCGCTCGCGGCGGTGCCCGGTTACGACCTGATGATGCAGGCCAGCACCGGCATCATGTCGATTACCGGTGAGCCGGACGGTGCGCCGATGAAAGTGGGCGTGGCGATCACCGACATCATCACGGGGCTCTACGCGGCGGCCAGTGTGCTGGCCGGCCTCGTTGCACGCGGCAAAGGGGGCGGCGGTGGGCACTTCGACCTGGCGCTCGCCGATTGCACGCTTGCCACCCTGATGAACGTGGCCCAAGGTGCGCTGCTCACGGGCGAGCGGCCGAAGCGGTGGGGGAACGCGCATCCGCAGATCGTACCGTACGAAGCGTTCGCCACCGCGGACGGGCATCTGGTGCTCGCCGTGGGCGCCGACCGACAGTGGCAGCGGTTCTGCCGTGCCGTCGGTCGGGAGGACCTGTCGGCCGACGCGCGGTTCGCCACCAACCCCGCCCGCGTCGAAAACCGCGCTGCCCTGATACCCCTACTGCAACAGATCTTCGCCGCGCGGACGACGCCGCAATGGCAAGCGTTGTTGACCACCGCCGAGGTTCCGCACTCCGCGGTGCAAGCGCTCGACGAGATCTTGGCTTCGTCCCAGGCGGCCGAGCGACAGATGGTGTTGAAGACGGCCGACGCGTCTGGCCGCGACTACTCCATACTCGGCTCCGCCATACACTGGCACGACGCGCCGCCGCGCGTTGCCTCCGCGCCGCCGGACCTGGGTCAACACACGACGGAGGTGTTGCGCGACTGGCTCGGTTATAGCGACGAACGAATTGCGGAGATCCGCGCGGCGGGCGCGATCGACGGCGCCTAGCGCGGTTGCTGGCACCCGGCGTCCTGAATTGACAGCGAAATCAAAGCGCGACGAATGACCACGAACGAGACCACTGACAACGCACCAGGCCAGATGGCCGGCAGATATGTCCTGCTGGCCGTGTTCGGGTTGGGGCTGGCGGGAGCGGGAGGTGGCTGGTGGTATCAGCACAGCCTCCAGCGGCACCCTTTACAGCTCTGGGGTGGCGATGCCGCGCGGCTGATACTACGTGCCAACAACGCCGAATTGTGCCGCCTCGGACGGGCAGTGGAACTCGTGCCACCGGGTGCGATCGTGGCGGAGGGCGAACCGTATCGCGTCGACAAGTGCGTCGATGCCGCTCGGATACCGGGCTTCTTGCACCTGCGGCACAGCCTCGTCAACGACTACAGTTTTGATTGGAACGACGCCGATACCGTCGGCCACGACTGGGGCTTCGCCCTGCGCTTCCGTGAGGGAGAACAGAGCGCCACCGTCCTTCTTTCCGCGGACTTCCAATACGCGCTGCTGGTCGAGACGGGGGGCAAGGCCTGCATCAGGCCGATCGCCCGCGGCGTGCGCGAGATCGTCGGCGAAGCCTTTGGCGACGCTACGGCCGAACCGTGACGAGCGCGCGGGCCGCGATCTTCCGATCTCGGTGGTCGTCAGATCTGATAGTTCATGTCGGGCGCCAACTCGTCGTTCTCGGCCCGCATGCGGAGTTTTGGCTTCTCGAGGACGACCGTCGTGCGCGGGCCGACGCTGCGCGTGATCCAGACGTTCGAGCCGATGACGCTGTCGTGACCGATCACCGTATTGCCGCCGAGTACCGTCGCGTTGGCGTAGATCACCACACGGTCTTCAATCGTCGGATGGCGTTTGGTGCCTCGCACCAAGTTGCCTTCGCCGTCGGTGGCAAAGCTGAGCGCGCCCAGAGTCACACCTTGATAGAGCTTCACGTGCTCGCCGATCTCGCACGTCTCGCCGATCACCACGCCCGTGCCGTGGTCGATGAAGAAGTAGCGGCCGATGTGGGCACCGGGATGGATGTCGATGCCGGTCTTGCTGTGCGCCCACTCGGTCATCATCCGTGGAATGAGCGGCACCTCGAGCTCCCACAGCAGATGGGCCAGGCGATAGACGGTCACGGCCTCGAAGCCCGGATAGCAGAAGACGACTTCGTCGGCGCAGCGCACGGCCGGATCGCCTTCGTAGGCGGCCCGCGCGTCGAGCGCCAGGACTCGCCGCAGATCCGGCAGTTGTTCCAGGAACTGGATGGCCTTGGCCTGGCCGAGGGCCTCGTAGTCGGTCTCTTCGTCGCAGCGGGTCGAGCCGTTGGCTTCATGCCGCAAGGCGCGGCCGATCTGCACCGTCAGCTTGTCGTGCAGACCGTCGATCAGATCGCCCACGTGGTACAGCACATTGCCGAAGTGCAGTCCCTCGCGGCGGCGATAGCCCGGGTAGAGAATCTCTTTGAGGTGCTCGGTGATCTCGATCACCACCTCGTAGTTGGGCAACGGGCAATGGGCCAGGTGGTTGATGGTGCCCATCTGCGAATACGTTTCGACGATGCGGCGGGTCAGGTCGGGAAGCTGTTCTTTCAGGCGGAAGTCGGTAGCCATCGCGGAATTCCAACGGTCGGGTGAGTCGGGTTGCAGGATCGGCACGCGCGGGAAGAAGGCGGCGTGCGGAGCAAGGTGCGGACCGATGCCGAAGCGAAACGTTCGGTCACGCCGGACAGCGGCAGAGCAGGCTCAGGAAGCGGACGGGGGCAATCGCCCGATTACGAAACATTTTTATGCGTCCAGTAGGCCGGTCGCTAAAGTTTGCCCGACAGCCAAGAGCGGCTGACAGAACCGGAAAATAAGGAGCGCCGCGGGAAAAATCGGCGTGAAACGCCGTTTTTTTTGGGGTCGATCCGGTTTTGTCGGTTGCTCTAAAAAACAGCCCGTTTAAAGGCCTGTCGCCGATCATCGTAGGTGTCATTGGCGGCAAAATCAAGCCTCTGCGGAGGTCTTCGGCAAGCCGCAGACGGGAAGTTTAGCGCGTCTTTGGCAACGGAACCGTGGCAATCGAGATTTCCGTTGCCGTAGAATGAATCGGTTGGGAGGCAAGTTCCGCGTGCGGAGACGGTGCCATGATCGAACCGACCCGAGCCGCCGTGAGGCCGCGCGTGGTCTCGCCCGAGACCGGCGATGCCGTGCTCTTGGAAGACGAGGTCGGTGCCTGGCTCAACGGAACTGCCAAGACGCTCAGGATTGTCGGCGGGCCCGGTTCGGGCAAGACCACCGCCATGCGGCACATCGCCGCCGTCTTCGGTCCCTTGCGCGATGTGCTTTTGGCCGACGGCACGGCGGACGCCGCAGCCGATCCAGATTCTGCATTCGACCGAACGATCTATTCGGCCTCTATTGAGCGTCTGGGCGGCGGCGAACCATGCTTGAAACTCGCCTCGTGGGACGAGGACGATCTCCTCGAATACTGCCTGGCACGGCACCGGTCGTGCTGTTCGTCCATAATCGGACGCATCAGATCCATGCCGGAGGCCGAGTGCTTGGAGGGTGTACCCGAGTTGTGGGCCTCTGTTCTCGATACCTTCGCGGCCGACGAAGCTGCAAGCGATTGGCGCCCCGTCCTACAGGATTACCTTGCCAAGCGTTTGCCCGCACCTCTATATGCGCAGGCACGCATATACTGCCTGGGCCGTGCGCTAGGTTCCGAGGCATGGTCGGCTTGGGCTGCGCTGACGGGCGAGAGCTGTTCACTCGATGACCTGATGTGGCTGCGGCGCCGTGTCGTGCAGACGCTCTTGGCCGCGCAGCAAGTTGTCTGCGCAATCGAAGACGGAAAAACTCCGTTTCCGTTGATCACCACTTGGCCGCGAGAACTGGTAGAAGAGACCGCGCGCTGCGTAGCCGGTTCACCGGCGGCGTGGACCGAATTGGTCGATGTCGTGCAACATAGACCGGAGTACATTCACCCGTCCGCCGCCACACTTTTGCATGCCGTCGGACGAGGCTGGATCCCGCCGCGGCGCAGGCGAGCTTTTTTCGACGGAGCTGTATTTAAGGGCGCCGTCTGGCCCGGCATCGACCTCAGGTCCGCTCGGTTACGAAAGGTCGACTTAACTTCCGCGGATCTGACCGCGGCACAACTCGACGACATCGCCGGCGAGCGGATGATCTTGCGCCGAGCGCTGCTGGCCAAGGCGAACTTGCGTCGTGCCGAGATGTACGAAGTGCAGGCCCAGGAAGCCATCCTGTCCGAGATCGATGCCTCGCGCAGCGATTGGCAACGAGCCGACTTGCGAGGAGCTAACCTTCACGGCGCCAATCTGCGCGATGCGAAGCTGGTGCGCGCCGACCTGACGCGGGCCGATCTGACGTGCTGTGACCTGCGGCGCGCCCGCCTGAACGGTGCGCGGCTCGAAGAGGCGAATTGCGCCGGTGCGCATTTCGAAAAGGCTGAACTGAGAAAGGCTTGTCTTTCGAACGCCGATTTGAGCAGTGCGCGGTTCGACCGAGCCAATCTTTCCCGCGCCGATTTGGAGGGGTTGCGCTGGCCGGCGGCTGCGCTGACGAAGGCTAACCTGGCCGGCGCCGACTTGACCGGCGCGTTTATGCCGCAGGCCATGTTGCGCGGAGCGATCTTGCGCCAAGCCGGTTTGGCCGACGTGAATTTCGAAGAAGCCGATTTGCGCAATGTCGATTTCTCGAATTGCGCGTTTCATCTCGGCTCGTCGCGCAGCGGTCTGGTGGGGAGCCCGCTGGCCTGCGAAGGGAGCCGCACCGGGTTTTACACCGACGAGTTGTTGGAACAGGGTTTCAAGTCGCCGGAAGAGATCCGCAAGGCCAACTTGCGGGGGGCCGACCTGCGCGGCGCCCGTGTCGATCGGGCCGACTTCTATCTGGTCGATCTACGCGACGCTCGTTACACCCGAGATCAGGCTGACCATTTCCGTCATTGCGGCGCCATCCTGGTCGACCGCGTGGAGCGTGCGTGACCTTTACAAAGGGCTCCAGGCCCATTACCAAATGGTAGCGTCGCTCAAGGAGGAAACGGCGGCAGACGGGCCCGGCCCCGCCGCCGGCGGCACGCATTGATCGATCACTTGGGCGTCCGGCATCAAGCGTATGGTATATCGTTGGAAAGCGGAAAAGAGCAGCCGGTCGAATCTGCGCCGCCTGGCCCGTAGTCAATTGCGGGCGGCAATCGAGGAGCTGATCGATCCGTTCAGCGACCGCGCCGATGCCGTGCACGACGCTCGGCTGCGGCTCAAAAAGCTCCGCTCGCTCGTGCGCCTGGTGCGCAAGGCAGCCCCACAGCAATTCGCGCACGAGAACACGGCCATGCGCGATGCCGCCCGGGCCCTTTCGCTCCAGCGCGATCGGCAAGCCCTGATCGAGGCGCTGGATAAGCTGCTGGGCCACGCCGAGCGCGAATGGAACGAGTCGGGTGACCACCTGCGCGCGTTGCGAAATCTACGAAACCGCTTCGTCGAAGCGCAGCAGCACGAATCGAACGGCGCCGACCGCAGTCAGTTAATCGAGCAGGTGGCCGATGATTTGCGCTCGGCCACCGGACGCTTGAAGGCATGGACGAGCCAGGCTCACGACCGAGTGGTGGTGGCCGGCTTCGCCGACAGCTACCGCCGCGGGCGCCTAGCACTGCGGGCCGTGTTGGCCGACGCCACGGCGGAGAATCTGCACGAGTGGCGCAAGCAGATCAAATACCACCGCTACCAGGTGCGGCTTTTTCAAGAGGCCTGGCCGGCCATGCTCGAAGCCCACTGCGAAGAGCTGCGACGGCTCTCCGACTACCTGGGCGACGACCACGACCTGGTATTGCTCAAACAGGCGCTCCGCGATTCGCACGCCGACGAACTGGGCGAGCAAACGCTGCACGACCTGGTCGAGCTGATCGAGCGGCGGAGAAGCGAATTGAAAGCCGATGCGATCCCTCTCGGCCAACTCCTCTTCGCCGAGAAACCCAAACACGTCACCCGGCGATTCATGCAGTACTGGTGCGCCTACCGAGATCGGTGCGCAGCACAGTAGCCGGCGGCCGTTGCGCCCCGCAGGGCGCGCCCATCATTCGAAGCCGCGGGAAAACGTCTCCGAGTTGGTGTCGGCGGCCGGACGCTGCGGCCGGCTGCGCTGCGGCAATTCGTAGGGGTCGACGCCGCCCTGTGCCGGCTCGTTGGCATAGCCGGCCGGCTGGTTCTGGTATTGCGGTTGGGCCGGGTTGGCGGGGTATTGTGGCTGGGCCCCCGGGTATTGAGGTTGGGCCGTCTGGTATTGCTGCTGCGGTTGCTGCATCTGGTAGTCGGACACCGACTGCGGCTGCTGCCTCAGGGCCTGGCGTGCCGTGCGCTCGAAGCGCGCGGCGGGCGAATTCTGAGCTTGGGTTTCGTCTTGCACCGCCGCTTGGCCTTGGGCTTGCGCCTGCTGTTCGAAGGAGTGCAGTTTTTCGATGGCTCGTGCTTCGTCGGCATGAACCTTGTCCTTGTTGATGACAATGTTCACATGCTCGTTCGGACCACTGCTATCGGTAGTGAAGGTGAACCACCCCAGATAAAAGGCTCCCCCCACCAACACGATGGCCAACAAAATAGCGCGCTTCATGCTTGCTTCTCCGTCGATGACGCAGGGTACGATCCGCTCAAGCTCGTCGCCGGAGTCGGGGGCGAGATAGGTACCAAAAAGTGGCCAGGCGAAAAAGGCCAATCACTGCGCGTTCGCGCGAATCTGCGCGGGTGGGGCGGCTAACGTACCCCGACGAGCCAATAACTTGTCCGCTCGCCGTAATGCTCCGTCGAGCCCGTGAAAGGCAGCGATCAAATCTTCGTTGGTTTGGCCGGCTACGAATTGCAGCGACCAATAGGCGACGCCTTGCGGATCGGCCGGATGGCCGCAAACGCTACTTGCCGATGCAATACAGGTTGCGGTCGGTGCGCAAGAAAATCTGCCCGTCACTGACGGCAGGAGAGGCGTTCGTGCGGCTATCGTCGTCGGCGAACACGTTGTGCGCCACCAGCTCGAATTTCGGTTTGGCCGCCACGACATAGGTACCGTTGTGCTGCGAGACGAAGTACAAGTTGCCCCCGGCCAACACGCCCGACGACCAGAACTTGTCGGGCCGCGGCTCGAGCCGCTCCTGATAGACCGTCTCGCCGTCGGCCGCCTTCTGGCAACAGACATAGCCGCCCCCATCGTGCGCCCAATAAACATGGCCGTCGTGGTAAACGGGCGACGAGACGTTCGAGCCCTTCTCCTTGCGCCACACGGTGTGACTCTGCGTCACGTCGCCGCGGCCGCCGATCCTCACCGCCAGCGAAGTGTGACCGCCGCCGATGGCATATACGACGTCGTCGTGCGCTACCACGCTCGGGCAGACATAGCGATGGATGCCGTCGGCGTTCCAGAGCGCCTCGCCGTTGTTTGGATCGAAGCCGAGCAGCCGTCCCTCGATGCTCACCACCAGTTCTTTGGGCTGCTTCGTCGGCACCAGCAGAGGCGTATTCCACGAAGAGCGAATGTTGCCGGCGCGCCAGATCTCTTGTCCGTTCGACTTGTCGAGCGCGACGAGCGAGCCGCTCTCCACGCTGGCGTTGATGATGAGCAGCTTGCCGAACAAGACGGGTGAGGTGCCCGACCCCCAACCGTGCGTTCCGTCGCCGACATAAACGTGCCACAACTCTCGGCCGTCGAGGTCGAAGGCATACACGCCCGACTTCCCGAAGAACACATAGAGCCGTTCGCCGTCGGTCACTGGCGTGCTGGCCGCATAGCCGTGATACGACCCTTCGCCCTGATAGGCGTGTTCCGGAAGTTTGGGCTCGAACTCCTTGCTCCACAGCAGTTGGCCGTTCTTGCGGTCGAAGCACAGCAGGTGGCGCCGCAGATTCTGCGGGTCGCCGGCGTTCGGTTCCAGCCCATAGCCCGTGTAACAGGTGACGTAGACACGCCCCTTGGCGACCATCGGGCTCGATGCGCCCGGTCCCGGCAAGGCCACCTTCCAGGCGATGTTCTCGCTCGACGACCACTTGGTCGGGACATTCTTTTCAAGGCTGATTCCCAGGCCATCCGGCCCACGGAATTGCGACCAGTCGCCGGCAAACGACGACACGGTAAGCAGGCCGAGCGCAAGCGTAAGAGGCAGGCGCAACGTTTTCATGCGGACGATCCTCGACGGTTGGTGGTTTGCCAAGAGTTGCCCCAAGACCGGTTGCCCGAAAACCGAGCGGCATCGCGTGGTGGCCGCGGCCGCCCTACGATTGTAGTAATCCTTGTATCACCTGGCCGGGTTGCCCGTCGAGCAGCGTCTCCTGCCGGCCGTTGCGACGATAGACCAGCCGCGCCGGATCGAGCCCGAACAGCGCGCAGAGCGTGGCATGATAATCGTAATGGTTCACGATGTCGCGCACGGCACGGTGGCCGAACTCGTCGGTCTCGCCATAGGTGCCGCCGCGGCGAAAACCGCCACCGGCGACCCACATGCTGAATCCGTAGGTATTGTGGTCGCGGCCGACGGACGCCGCGCCGGCGTCGTTCTGGATGACGGGCAGCCGGCCCATCTCGCCGCCCCAATGCACGACCGTTGTGTCGAGCAGTCCGCGCTGCTTGAGGTCGGCCACCAGGGCGGCCGCGGGCCGGTCGGTCTTCAGGCAAGCGGCGGGTAGCGCGGTGCGGATGGCGCCGTGATGGTCCCAGAATTGATTGCGCGTAAATACCTGCACGAAGCGAACGCCCCGTTCGACGAGGCGCCGCGCGATGAGGCACCGCGCACCGTATTCCTGCGTGGCCGGGTCATCAAGGCCGTACATCTCGCGGGTTCCTTTCGTTTCGCGGCTGATGTCGAGCGCTTCGCCGGCGGCCGTCTGCATCCGCGCGGCCAGTTCATAGTTGGCGATGCGCGCGGCCAGGTCACTCTCGCCCGGCCGTTCGTCCAGGTGTTGTCGGTTGAGTTGCTCCAAATAACTCAGATAGTTTCGCTGCGCCGGGCCGCGCAATTCGGCGGTCGGCTCGAGGTTCATGATCCGTGGCTCGCGCGGCCGCACCACAGTGCCTTGGAACAACGAGGGGAGCCAACCGTTCGACCAGTTCAGCACGCCCTCGACGGGCAACCCCTGCGGGTCGGTCATGGCCACGTAGGCGGGCAGGTTTTGCGAGGGCGAACCCAGCCCGTAGGTGATCCAGCTTCCCAACGCCGGCCGGCCGCGTTGGATGCGGCCGCTGTTAAGCGCGTGGATCGCCTGGCCGTGGTTGTTCACGCCCGAGTGCATCGAACGGATGACGACGATGTCGTCGACCACTCTGGCCAGGTTCGGCAGCAGCTCCGAGACGTCGGTGCCGCACTCGCCGTGGCGCGCAAACTTCCACGGGCTGCCCAAGATCTTGGAGCTGGCCTGGGCGGCGTTGTCGTACTTGATGTCGCCGGGAAATTTTTGGCCGTCGAGCTGGTTCAGGACCGGCTTGGGATCCAGCAAATCGACCTGGCTCGGCCCACCCTGCATGAAGAGCGAGATCATGGCCGTGGCCCGCGGCGCCGTGTGCGGACGTTTGGGCAGCAAGTCGAACTTTTCGGGTTGCAGGTTCGGCTTGATCGGTTCGGCCAGCGCGCCGTCCTCGCCGAGCAGCCAGGTGAGTGCCAGGGGCGCGAGGCTCAGGGCACCGCCGGCCATGAAGCGGCGACGGGAAGAAAGCAGTGACTCGCGGAGAGAAAACAAGCTCACACCTCAATCGACGTACAAGAAACCGTTTGTGCTGACCAGCGCCTGACAGAATGCGGTGAGCGCCCGGTGGTCGAGCACCGCGACTTCGGCCTGCGGTATTTCGGCTCGGAGAGTTTCTCGTTGCCGATCCAAAAAGGCCTCGGCCCCCTCCAAGTCGCCGGCGGTCGCCCGGCGGCCCAGCGCCAACAGCCAGCCGCGCGCGAGCTGTTCGCGCCGGCTGCCGCTCGCCTCACGCTCGAGTCGGGCGGCAAACTGCCCTGCCGATTCGCTGACGAACGGGCTGTTCATGAACACCAGCGATTGCGATGCCACCGTCGAAAAGCTGCGGCATTCGCAATTGGGCGACATGATCGGCGCGTCGAACGTTTCGAGCATCCCCAACGGGCGGCTACGGCGAACCTGCACGTACAGGCTGCGGCGATATTCGTCGCCGCCCAGCGAAACGGCGTCGGTCGGTTTGCGTTCGCCGTCCAGGTTCTCGCGGCCGATCACGATCTGCCCGACTTCGTCTTCCATCACCGGCACGGGCGGCCCGAACATTTTGTCGTGTCGCCGTCCGCTGATCGACAGGATGGCGTCGCGCACCACTTCGGCTTCGAGCCGCCGGATCGACATGCGGGCATAGAGCCGGTTCTCGGGGTCGATCGCTTCGCGTCTGTCGTCGCGACGCGACGATTGGCGATAGGCGGCCGAGGTCATGACGAGGCGATGCAATTCCTTGATGCTCCAACCGCGGGCCACGAACTCGGCCGCCAGCCAGTCGAGTAGTTCGGGATGCGACGGCCGCTCGCCCAACATCCCGAAATCGCCCGGCGTGCCGACCAGGCCGCGGCCGAAATGATGCAGCCAGACACGATTGACGATGACGCGCGCGACCAGCGGATGCCGGCCGTCGGTCAGGTGCCTTGCGAATGCCAGCCGCCGGCCCGTGGTGGGCAAGCTCGGATCGTCGGCCGGGATGTCGGTGGCCGTCGCCCCGGCGAGGATCGTCAGGTCGGCCGGCCCGACCTGTTCCTTCGGCTGCTGAATATCGCCCCGGTGGAAAACGAAGGTCGGCGAGGCCTGGCCCGGCACCTCCGTCAGCGCCCGCAAGAATTCTTCGGGCGGAATCTTGGCTCGGATTTCGGCTGCCTTCTCGCTATAGCGTTTCAGATCGTCCGCCGCTTTCTCGGCCCGCAGCATGGCGGCGTGCTCAGCATCTTTGGCCAACTCGGCCCCGGCATCGGGATGGAACTGGGCCAGTGTCGCTGCCGTAACGAGCACTCCCGGATATTTTTGTACAAGGGCCGTTTGCTCGGCCGTGCGCTGCTCGACGGGTGCGGCCGCCGCGGCCTCGACGGCGGCTCGCTCGGGCTCCGGCACCTTGGCCAGCTCGCGCGCCTTCGCCTCGGCCACGAACTGCTGTTCTTTTTGTTTCCGTTTGGCGTCGATCTCGCGGGCCTTCGCGTCGCGCCGCTGGTCGTAGAGATAGAGTGAGCCGACGCTGATATTGGCCACGCTCGGATACTCTTTGAGGACCGCCGTCTGTTCCGCCGTGCGATCCTTGTCGGCCGCCTTGTACGCGGTCCGCAGGGCGTCGCGCAGGTTTTCCGGCACGAGCAGCAGCTCTTCTTCCAACGTGCGGTCGATATATTCCTGCGCCTTGCGACCACGTTCGGCCTCGACTTCGGCCGCCTGCCCCTGAATCTGCGCGGCGGCGGCCCGGTCGGCATCGGTGTAGAGCGAGATCTCGCGGGCCGGGGGCGAGCGCCAGTTCTTCCAATCGAGGGCCGGCTCGAAGATGGCTCGCAGCCGGTAATAGTCGGTCTGCGGGATGGGGTCGTAGCGATGATCGTGGCACTGAGCGCAATGCAGCGTCAGCCCGAACAGCGCCGTGCCGACGATCTGGAGCGTGTCGGCCACTACCTGGTTGCGGGCCACGTTCTGGTCCACGCCCCCCGACGCCGTGCCGTCGGGCGACATCCGCAGAAAGCCGGTGGCCGTCAACTTGTCGATCGCTTCGGCAGTCAGGTTTTGATAGGGCGCCGGCACCAGTTCGTCGCCGGCGAGTTGCTCTTGAAGGAACTGGTCGAACGGCTTGTCGGCGTTGAATGAGCGGATGACCCAATCGCGATAGCGGAAGGCCGAATTGCGCGGCGTGTCTTCATCGGTGTAGCCTTCCGAATCGGCGTACCCGGCGACGTCGAGCCAATGGCGTCCCCAACGCTCGCCGTATTGGGGCGAGGCGAGCAGCCGCTCGATGAGCCGTTCCCAGGCGTCGGGCGACGCATCGGCGACGAATGCCTCGATTTCCTCGGGCGTGGGCGGCAGACCGATCAGGTCGAAATACGCTCGCCGGACGAGCGTCTGTTTGTCCGCCTCGGGCGAGAACGTCAACCCTTCACGTTCCAGGCGCGCCAACAAGAACGAGTCGACCGGCGTGTCCGGTCGTCCGTCTTGCGAAGCGTGGGGTGTCGAAACCTGGGGCACCGTCGGCCTCCGCACGGGCTGAAAGGCCCAGTAGGCGCGCTCCTCGTCGGTGAACAGCGGGCCCTGCCCGATTTCATCGGGTTCGGGGCGTGCCGTCTTGGCGCCGGCGGCGATCCAGCGTACGACGGTTTCGATTTCGGCCGCCGATAATTTCTTCGTGTCGCCCGGCGGCATTTCGCCCGCGCGGATCTTCTCGACGATCAGACTCTCGTTGGGTTTGCCCGGGAGCAACACGGCGCCCGATTCTCCGCCCTGTTGGAGCAACCGTTTGAGCCGCAGATCGAGTCCACCCCGTTTCTGCCCTTCTTCACCGTGGCATTGAAAACAGTGCGCCTTGAAGATCGGTCGCACGTGCTGCTCGAAGGTCAGTTCGCTTGCGACGTCGGCACCGTAGGCGGTGTGACCGGCGACAGCGAGCGCGGCGTAAACCAGGCAAATCGTGAGTCTCATCGGCGTCCGAGGCGGGGTAGGGTCGAGGGAGCACCGGCGGGCGCCTTGATTGTCAGCTCCCGCGACAGCCGCGGCAAGCCCTCGTTTGCACCGCCGCGTCGGGCGTCTTAGACTGGCCGCCAGACGTTTAGTGCAACCGATGAGACCGGATTTGGGCTTAAAAGGACGGCGTTTCACCGCCGATTCTTTCCCCACGGCGCTCCGGCTTCCGGGTTTTGTCAGCCGCTCTTATGAGTACCGAGGCGGAGTGTCCGATGGACGTGTATGGGTCGCGGGGGCGCAGTCGTAGGTCGAATGAGCGCTCACGGTCGCGCCGCTCGTTTGTAAAATCGCTGACCGTCGGCTTGGCCGGTGCCCTCGCTCCGCGGGGGAGAGGCTTTGCCGCGGATGGCGGTGCCCGTGGCGCCATCGATACCCACACGCATTTCTACGATCCCACGCGCCCGCAAGGTGTGCCCTGGCCGGGCAAAGACGACGCGCTGCTCTACCGGCCCGTCCTGCCCGGTGAATTGGTGCGGCTCACACGGGCCGAGAAGGTCAGCGGCACGATCGTGGTCGAGGCCAGCACGTGGCTGGAAGACAATCAGTGGCTGCTCGACCTGGCGGCCCGGGAGCCGTTCATCGTCGGCATCGTGGGACGGCTCGATACGAACAGCGACGATTTCGAAAAGCACCTAACCCGCTTCGCCCGCGATCGGCTGTTCCGCGGCCTGCGCATCAACCACGACGAACTGCAAGCGGCGCTCGAGCGGCCGGCGCAACTCGACCACCTGCGCCTCCTGGCGGACAACGATCTGGAACTGGACGTCAACGGCGGGCCGACCATGCCGGCCGACGTGGCACGGCTGGCGCGGGCGATTCCCAGCTTACGGATCGTGGTGAACCACGCGGCAAACCTGATGATCGACGGCCGGCGTGTGCCCGACGAATGGCTCGCCGGCATGCGCGCCGCGGCGGCCGGCGAGCGCGTCTACTGCAAGGTTTCGGCCCTGGTCGAAGGAACGCGCAAGACGCACGGCGATGCCCCGGCCGATGTCGATTTCTACCGCCCGGTGCTCGACTCGTTGTGGAACGTGTTCGGCGCGGACCGCTTGCTCTACGGCAGCAACTGGCCCGTCAGCGAGCGAGCCGCTCCCTATGCCACCGTGTACCAGATCGCGCATGCGTACTTTCAGCAGAAGGGCGAGCGCGCGCTGGAAAAGTTCCTGCGTACCAATGCGATCGCCGCGTATCGTCCCGTCGAGCGCGGCTGACCGACGGTCAGCCCGCGCCCGTACCGCTCTGGCCGTCTCGTGGTTCGTTACCGCTGCAAGCCCACGAAGAAGTTGAACATCTGCAATTGGTCGCCGGGCGCCTTGTGGACGGGAAAGGCGAAGTCGAGCGCGATCGGGGCCGGGCCCATGGCCGGAATGGTGACACGCAGACCGAAGCCGGGGGCGATGCGGAAGTCCTGCCATTTGAGCTCGGTCGAGGTTTCGACCGTGCCGAAGTCGGTGAAGACCACGCCGCGCAAAGCATCGCCCGGCGTGATCGGGAACATATACTCCACCGTATTCAGGAATTCGAACTTACCACCGACCTGCACGCCCTGATCCAACGGTGAAGCGCCGCGGAAGTAGAAGCCGCGGATCGTGTTGTAACCACCGGCAAAGAAGTTTTCGTAGATCGGCGTGTGGCTGCCGGTGAAGCCGAAGTCGTTCAACAGGTTGATCACCTGTTTGCCCGATCCGTCGGGCCGCTCGTAGACCAAGAAGTGCTGGCGCAGGCCGACGATGGCCCGCGGGAAGGAGAACGTGCCGAAACTCTGCTCCAGGTCGACCGAGATGCGGTGCCCCTGTGTCGGCAGAAAGGGGCTGTCGCGCGTATCGTGTGCCGTCGTCCACGCGGCCGTAAACAGGGTGCTGTTGCCCAATACGGCCGACAACTCGGGGGGCGTCGGCACCGTGGGGTTGAAAATCTTGACGTCCTGGCCGCTCAGGGCCAGCGACGTCGAAAGATCGGGGGTGAGCTGGTACCCGAAGCTCACCCGCGCGCCGGTGCGTTGCTCGGTCCAGTTCTGGTAATAGCGATTGAAGTAGAAGCCGTCGAAACCGAAGTTGATACGCGTGTCCCACAGATAGGGCTCGCGGAAGGTGAAGCCATAGCGCGAGAACACCGTACCGGGCATGGCCTCGATGCGGAACTGCTGGCCGGCACCACGGAAGGCCGTCGCGTTACGGATCTCTTCCCAACTCGTCGGCACCCGGCGCCAATCGAAATTCTGCTCGTCGAGCACGATATTGCCCATCAAGCCGGCGTTCGAGTTCACGCCCACGCCGAACATCAGTCGGCCGGTCTGCCCTTCCTGGACCCTCACGTTGATCGGCACTTGCAGCGGGGGCGGGTCGAAGGGATTGGAGGGGGGCAACAACCCTCCCTCGTTTTCATAGCCGCCCAGCGGCGGCGGATTCGGGCCGCCCAGTCCGCCGGCCCCGCCTGGCACACCGAACCCGCTGCCTGGCGGGCCGGGGGGCGGTCCTTGGGGACCCAGCGGCCCCGGTTGAAACGCACCGCCGCCCGGTTGCATGAAGGGGCTCGCCGGTCGGTACGGGCTGGGCTGTCCGTCCGCCTGATTCGGGTCGGTGTTTGCATAGCCACCCGCCACCGTGCCAGGACCATAGGCACCGTTCGTTCCGGGCGCGGGGCCTGGAGAGTATTGCACAGGACGGCCCGGCACGCCGCCCCCGTAGCCGGCGGCCGGATAGCGCGATGAACCGGAGCCGGACAACGAATCGGGTCCTGTCCGTCCGAGCGGAACCTGCCCGGCCTGCACGCCGCCCGATGGAAAATAACCCTGCTCGGTGTTCGGCTGACTAAATCCTTGAGCAGCCGAGGGCTGGTAGAAGCCTCGACCACTGCCTTGCTGCGAGGAATTCTGCGCGCCGTTCGCCGAGAAATAACCACCGCTGGGCGGGTAGGTTCCCGAGGGACTGGTCGGCGAGTACGCGCCCCGTCCGCTCGCCTGAGGCGCGCCGCCGGTCATCGCAGATTCGCTGTCGTAACCGGGGCTTTGCGCCCGATAACTGCGGACTTTGACGCCGCCGTTGGTCTCCCGGGAGGGGGCACGCCAGGCCGGCGTTCGCACCGTCCGTTTGGCGCGCGCATCGTTTTCCGCCGAGCAAACGGGCTCGACGGGCCAGAAGGCCGCGACGCTCAACAAGGATAATAGCCGCGGCATCGCCCCAACGAGATTCACGCCGGACATGCGGTGGCCTGGGCGACGCCCACTCATGGCGTCCTCTGCCGGGGTGGATCGGGGCTCTGTCCGCGGAACCCACCCGGACCACGCGGGCCGGCCGGTCGTCCAGCCAGGCCCGTGTCTTGGTCGGCCAGGTCGGGGCTCTTGAACTCGATCTTCGGTTCATCGCCGGGCGTCGTCTTGAACAGCGACGACGCCTTCAGACGTCGCTCGCTGTCGCGCAGTTCTCGCAGACTGAGTGTCTCGCCGGGGTGCAGCGATACGCGGTTCAGAATGGTGTTGCGGCGCGTGTGTGGATTGTCGCCCGTGATCGTCACGTTCACTCGCGAGACCACGCACCTCTGCCCCTCCTCGATCTGATAGACGAGGTCGATCTGGTCGAACTTGTCCGGGTCTGAAGAGAAGATGGGGTCTTGTTGAACCTGGGCGAAGACATACCCCTTGATGCCGTACTTGTCCTCGATCGCCAGCTTGTCCTTATCGAACTTCGGCCGGTCGAAGTAGTCGCCCGGCCTGAGCTTGAGTTTCTCCTTCAGCTCCTGCTCGGTGAACAGGTGGTGGCCGACGAACGAGATGTTGCGGATCTGATAACGTGGACCTTCGTCGACGATGAAACGGACGGTGCACCAGTTCTGGTCCTGGTTCCAGACGAGCTCGCGGTTGATGCGGGCCCGGAAGTAGCCCAGCCCGCGGTAATACTCGTACAGCCGCTGGACGTCTTCCTCGATCTTCTGACGATCGACTTCGCCCTTGAAGAGCCACAGGATGGGTGGCTTGGACTGGATTTGCGTCGTCAACCGGCCGTCGGAGGCGACCGTATTCCCCTCGAATTCCACCTTCGACACGCGCTGCTTCTGCCCCTCATTGACCAGAAACACCGCGCCCCGGTCGTCCTTCTTGAGACCTTCCAGGATCCTGACCTTGGCCTTGTTGTAGCCCTTTTCGTGGTAATAGTCCTCCACCTTGGTTGCGGCGTCTTTCACCGTCATCGGGTCGAGCGGGTCGCCTTCCTTCAGGCCCGAGTTCTTCTTGAGGTGCCGCTCTTTGACTTTGACCTGACCGTGGAACCGCAAGTATTTGATGGTGGGAAATTCGACGACGTGGTAGGTCACGATGATGCCGTGTTCGCCCACCCGCTGGTAATCGACGTTCACCGATCCCGGCGCGAAGAACTTCGATTTCACGAGCCGTTCGACGTCGTCTTCGACGGTGCGTACATCGTAGGGCCGATCGGCCGTGGTCTTGATGCATTTGCGGACGAGGTGTTCCGCGGTGTGCTTGAGCGGTGGGTCGATCACGACCTTGACCACGGTATCCTTCTCGGTCAGGCCGGCCATGCTGGGGAGCGCCGGATGTCTGACCGTAGGAAGCGATCCCAAGTTCGGTGTTTTGTTGGTCAGGCCGGGGGGCAACGGTGCTTCCCCCGAAGCGAGCGGTTGCCGCGAGGCGACCCGTGTGCGTGGCGGCGGTGCGTTCTTCGACGGCAGAGCTGGCTCTCCGGACTGGCCGTCGACCGAAAGTATCTTGCCGATATCTTCCGCGCAGGTCGATCTCTCACCCAGCGCGAGCGCGACGATGCCGACCGCGATTGCGGCGCGCAGCGAGCGGTATCGGTCGAAGGAGCAATCGACCATTTGACACGATTCCGTAGTAGGCAAACGAACGCGAGCGGATACTTGGAAGTGACTGGCCCGCACTGGGAAAGGGAGATGATCTATGAGCAACCGACAAGACCGGATCGAGCTTCGAAAAATCGGCGTTTCACAGCCGATTTTGACCCACGGCGCTCCGGCTTCCAGGTTTTGTCAGCCGCTCTATGCCAGGCGGCTCTGGCGCAAGGCGAGGCAGGCTGCGTACTGATACTGGAATGACTCGCGCTCGGCAAGCCTAGTTTGACGGGCTCGGCCGGGCCGAGCGGCGTTGCCCGATCTGCCGGTAGCCCGAAGGGTGCTCAGAGCTCCTCGCGAGCCGAAGAGAAACGGAATCGGGGCGGGCTCTTGGTTTCGTCAGCCGTTTCCACGAAGGCGTGGTTTCGGACAGTCGCCATGTGGCCCAGATTCGCCACTCTGCTTGCCCAGCGCATGCCGCGCCGAGCACCGGCCTGCGGCTACCAACCGCGGCCGCCGTAGCCGCTGTCGTATTGCTGCAAGAGTTGGTAGTTGATGATGGCGAAGTAGCCGAAGAAGAGGGCCGTGAACAGGTCATTCAAGCGGAGCCCCAGAACGATCGCCAGCCCGGCGGCGGCGAAAATGGAGATCATGAACGACTGCTTCATGCCGTTCGCCGGGTTGAAACGAACGAGCACTTCTTGCGCGATCCTTCCACCGTCGAGGGGGAAGATCGGCAGCAGGTTGATGAAACCCCAATAGATGTTCACGAACAACATGTCGTAGACGAACAGGTTGAGGTTCATCGACCGGAATAGTTCGAATCGGACGGGCATGGGGAACGGGTCGGTCAGGTCGACGCGCACACTGTGCCCCGACGCGTAGATGGACAGTACGACCAGTGCCGCCAGGATAAAACCGGCCGCCGGACCAGCGAACGAGATAATGACCTGCGGCCACGTGCGGTGCCAGGTTGGCTCGTAGGCGGCCAACCCTCCGAACGAATAGAGCACGACCCGCGGTTGCCAGCCGAAATAATGAATCATCACGGCGTGTCCCAACTCGTGGACCAGAATCGAGATAAAAACGGCGGCCACCCAGATGAAGACGTCGACCGGCCGGGTGTCGCGCGAGGCGCCCAAGATCGCGGTGACGAGCCAGAACAGCGGGTGAACCCTCACGGGCACGCCAGCGACCCGAAAATTGATGTCGTACTGCGTACGCGGCGGCTCGATCAAAAACACGGCGAAACCTGACGGGAAAAACCGCAGAAAGTATCGCGACAGCATAGCCGGCGCGACGGCTTTTGAGAAATGGCCGAGTCACGCGGCCCGTTCGTGGCCGCGCGCTCGGCGATGTGCAGGAATTCGCCCGCCGTGTGTGAGAGGCGGTTGCGCTCCGGCTTTCGCGTGCTGTCAGACGCTCTTAATTAGCACCCGAACTCTCGACGGAAGCGTGCACGTCCGGCTCGATCGGCAGCGTACTGAAATAGCCGATCATCATCTCTTCCCAGGTCTGGTCGCCCCAACGCACCGGCTTGGTCGGATCGGGATTCGCCAGGTTGTCGGTCGAGTTGTCGAAGTGCGCGATGCAGACGAGATTCGTCCCCTTCGGCATCAACAGCGGGGCCACCAACCGATAGCGAAGCTGCCAGTTGAAGTCGTAGTGCGGAATGTCGAGCAGCACTTCGCGGCGGCCATCGGGGTACTCGGCTTCGTAGCGGAACGCCTTGCCGCGCAGGTGCATGTGCGGCGTCATCGTCACCAGCCGCACATCCTTGTCGAACTTATGATGCGAGCGCACCTCGAAGTTGCCGTTGCCGGCCGGGATCGTGAAATAGCGATTGGCCGCCATGCCGCCGCTGACCCGCATCTTCACCGTAGCGGGATCGGCGAAGACCAACCCCATCGAGCTGCGATCGACCTGTTCTGAACCGTTGGGCGTGTAGTGCATCTGGAACACGACGCGCGACCCGGCAGGCACGAACATGGCGCTGCCATCGTCGAACCGGTTGGGGGGCATGCCGGGCGCATAGCCGACCATCGCCCCGCGGGCGCCGTCGCGCAGCTTTTCACCAGGCGGCACGAAAAAGGCCACGATGTGGTGGACGACCGAACGGTTATCGGGCCGGCATTCGGCCGCGCGAATCCATTTATCCTCCTTGAAGCCCGGATCGACCGAAAAATACTGGTAGGCCACCGTCCCCTCGGCCTGCACGTGCACCGGTTCGTCGCGGATGTAGACGATCTGGTCGGGCTGGGGAATCTGCCAACCGACGGTGAACTGCCGCGGCTCGGGCAACTGCGATGGATCGCCTTCCGGACAACCGGCCGCGATCCAATCGTCGAGCAGCCGTTTCTCGTCGTCGCTCAAGCGGGCGTCGTTGGCAAACTTACCGTGTTCGTCGCTGGCAAACCAAGGAGGCATGCGTCCCTGGTGAACCACCTCCTGCATCGTTTCGGCCCAGCCGGCGGCTTCCTCGTAGTCGGTGAGGGGGAACGGCGCGATCTCGCCCTGACGATGGCATTCGATGCAACGCTGTGACAGCAACCGTGAGATCTGGTTCGAGTAGGTGACGTCGCCGTGCTGCTGGCGCTTCGGCACGCGGCCGATGCGGCAGCCGACCGCTTCGGTAGTCGCCACGGTCACCGCCTTGTCGGAGAGCATCTCGTCGAGCGCCACGGCCAAGTCGCGCCGCGTCGGCTCCGGCCGCTGCTTGCCCACCAGGAATTGATCGTCGATGCGGCCCCGATAGCAGATCTTGCGGTCGCGATCGAGGACGAACGCTTCGGGTGTGCGCTCGGCGGAGAATTGGTCGGCCACCTGATTGCCCGCGTCCTTGAGCAGCGGGAATTCGATCTGACCGGCCTGGGCATAAGCAGCCAGTTCGGTCAGCGTGTCCTGCGAGTTGGCGTCGATGCCGAGAAAGGCCACGCCGCGCGGTCCATATTCCTCGGCCAGCTTTCGCAGCCGCGGCGCATATTGCTTGGCGATGGGACAGTCGCAGCCCAGGAACAGGACGACGACGAGTTGTTTGTCCTGGTAATCGTCGAGCGTGTGCGTCTTGCCGCGGAAGTCGCGCAAGGAGAAACCGTCTATCTTCCGCCCGACGGGATCGGCCGTATCCACGGCGGCCGCTTGGGCCGCCAGGCCGATCGACGCCAGGAACAAGAACAACCTTCGCATCATGGAACCGGATCCTTCAGTTTTCAAAATCATTGTCAAAAGCTTGCAAAAAACCATCTCCGCCGAAAATCATTCCGCGGGAACGCGAGCTGCCGGCCGGCCCCCCTTCGGCGACCTCGGTAGATTGGGCAGCAGCAGTTTTTTCACGTAATTTGCCAACTCGGCCTGTACGGCCGGCGTAGTGGCCGACGGCTCGGCTGCGGGTCGGGTGAAGGTAAAGGCCCGCACCACCTCGCCCAAATCGGGACCCGGTTCGAGCGCGTTCAGGAACTCGTCCCATTCCCCGCGCTGGGCCGCAGCCAATCCCGTGTACCAGGCGACATAGTTTGCCAGATCTTCGCCGGTCAGGGCAATGTCACCGAAATGCTCCTCCTGGAAGGTCACATTCGGAACACTCCACGCCGCGTAGGCCATCACCGGCAACTCGTTGCCGTGGCCGAGCGAAGCGACCCACACGACCTGGTTAGATGCCGTCAGAAACGTGCCGTTGGTGGCGAACGGTTGCAAGGGGACCGACAGCGCCACGCGCAACTCGTCGTTCTGGCTGATCAGGTCGAGACCGAAGAAGAGCCGGGCCACGAGATCGAGCACGATGTCTTTTGGATCGGGGGGTGGCGTCGCGGGGTTGGCCGCTTGCGCCTTGCGCCAAGTCTGTTCGCGGCGACGGAACTGGGGGGTCGTCCGCAGATATTCGTCGAGCGATGCTTCGGCGCGTGCGGTGTCGGCCAGGAAGGCCAACGACTTGGCGACAGACGATTGGTTTTCGGGGGCGACCTTGCGAGCGATCAGGTCGATCACGAAGCGCACCTGCTGGCTGGTGTCGTTGGTGGCTTCGACGTGGATCGCGGCCGGCAGTTCTTCCAAGCGGAAGTAGCCGTGCTCGACCAGATACATGCCGGCACGCACCCAGTACTCCTGGTTGAGGGCCGCCTGTTGATGCGTGCTAGCACGGGCCAACGCCCAGTAATGGCTCAGGTTCCGCACATCGTGGCGAAAATCGCGCTCCAGGAACGTGCGAATGCGGGCAAAATTCGGGTCGCGACCGATCTGGCTCTGGAGCCAGCCGATCACCAATTCGGTGAACTCGTCGGCCGCTTTCCGGCGGTCGTCGATATGGGCCTCAACATCGTCGCTGCCGCGAAACCGCTCCACGTAGATGGCCGTCACGCCCAGCGAGGTCGTGGTGTAGTGGTAGTCGCCCGCGTTGCCGATGTCGCCAGGCATCGTGTCGCCGAAGCGGCCCCGGAAGGCGTGCCGGCTGGCCACGGTGGCGAGCTTCTCGGGATAGACCTCCGCCATCCGCTTCAATTGGTCGGCGGGGAAGCGGTCCTTGCCGCGATTCTCCGGCACGTGCCAGGCCGTCAGCGTGCGGACCATCTCGGCGCCTTCCGGCTGCAACTCGATTTCATAGCGATTATGGTCCTGGCATCCGGCCAAACAACACAGCGAGACTCCCAAGGCTGCGACGAAGCTGAGCTTCGGCATCGGCGGGTCGTCCTTTCGACAAAGAGTAGAAGCGAACCTCGTCAGGCGACGCTTCCTCCCATCATACCCGGCTACCAGACGTGAGGATTCAGAATTGTTTGTGACGAGGAACTCTCTCGCGATGCCATCGGATGGCTGTAAGTTGCTGTACAGAAAGAGGTAACATTTGCGTCTGCGAGTCTACGCGGGACGTGGCTCGGCTCCGCCGCCTAGCGGCTGGATCGGTCTCGTAGCGAAGTTGCCGCGTGTGACGCCTGCGGCGCTACTCGGCGGCCGGCAAACGCCGCAACCAGCCGCCGACCTGAGCGGCCAGTTCGCCGCGGGCGGCCGTATAGAAATGGTCGGCGCCGGCGAGCACGGCCACCTTCACATCGGCCCCCTGCTCGGCCAACGACGTCAGCTCGTCGGGCAGGCCCTGGAATGCCGACCCACGGCGTAATTCGATGGTCCCGAACGTAAAGAGCATCGGGCAGGCGACTTGCGACACGTGCTTGAGCACGTTGTAGCGCTCGTCGCGGCCGTATTTATCGATGTAGCCGGCCGCCGTGACCAGGTAAGGAATGGGAAAACGGATCGACATCAGCGTCTCACCCTGCCCCGCCGCGACGAGCCGCTGGGCTTCGGCGAACTCGCCCAAAAACTGCTCCGACTCGGGTCCGTCGGCGAATCGCGAGTGCGACAGCCGGGGCGGCGAAATGGCGACCAGGGCCCGCACGTTCGGGCGCTCTTCCTGCGCCAGCGTGTAGATGGCCTTTACAGCACCCAGACTGTGGCCGGCGATGACCAGCCGCTTGAAACCGCGGCCGTCGAGCGAATCGAGCCAGGCCGCCAGGTCGTGGCGGCAGTCGTCGACGAGTTCATAGGCGGCACCGAGCACGCGCGGTCCGTTCGCACTGGCGGCGGTGCTCACACCGTCGTGACCCCGCGTGTTGACGACCAGCACCGACAGGCCGAGTTGGGCGAACATCGGCAGCAGGCCGCCAAATAGGGTCGATCCGTAGAAATTGCCCCCGGCGCCGTGCAAGAGCAACACCGCATCGAGTTTCGCGGCCGTCGTAGGCGGTTCGTCGGGCCGGTAGAGCGCGCCGTGCAGCCGGATGCCGTCACGCGTCGTGGCTTCGACGATCTCGGGCATCAGGAACTGGTCGGAGCGCTCAACTGGGCGAGCACCTGCAGCACGCCGTTCAGGTGGGCCAGCCGCGGGCCGAAACGATCGACAAACTCATTGAGCATGAACTCGCCGTCGCAAAGTACTTCGGCGTTTTCATTTACCTCTTGCGTGAGGGTGGTGAGGAACTCCGTTTGGATGCGGCTGAGCGTCTCGGCCGCCGTGCGGCATTGCTGGGCCAGATCCGGGTTGGCCGAGCGCCACTGCCCGAGTTCCTGATTACGCTGCTTCTGCGGGGCGCTGAGCTGATTGACCAGCTCTTCCAGCAGTTCGTTCTGACGGTCCTGCGCCGACAGAATATCGCGCAACAGCCGTGTTTGCTCCGGCTCGTTGCTGGTGCTGCTGGTGGTCGACAAAGAGTTCGGCGAGATATCGACTTGCGTAAACAGCGCCGGCGGCGTGGTTCGGTCGTGCATCGAAGATAAGCCCTGTGCCTTTTCCGTAGAGGGAATGCCTATTATAGGCAGGCGTTTCGGAAACTGTCGAGTTATCGCCAAAAAAGTTTCCGACGACGTCGCGGGCACCGCCAACAACGATATCAGGCGACAACTGCGACCCGTTGAGATGGCTTTCCCATCGGTAAATGTGCCGCGGTGGCGAACTTCTCCTCTCCGCGCGGCCATCGACGCGTTGCTTGGACATTTACCGGCGTGGCAGTTAGAATCGGCCCTTTCTTTCTCTCCCTAACTAGGCGCAGGCGCATGAAAATCGCGGTAATCGGCGGCGACGGCACCGGTCCAGAGGTCGCGGCCGAAGGCTTGAAGGTGCTCAAGGCGGTATCCGCGCTGGAGAATTTTCAGTTCGAGACCGAGCACTACGATTTCGGCGGCGACCGCTACCTGCGCACCGGCGAAATCCTGCCGTCGGGGGCGGTCGACGAGCTGCGCACGTTCGACGCCATCTACCTGGGCGCCGTGGGGCATCCCGACGTGAAGCCGGGCGTGTTGGAGAAAGGGTTATTGCTGGAACTGCGGTTCCAGCTCGATCAATACATCAACCTCCGCCCCGTGCAACTCTTCCCGGGAGTCGAGACGCCTCTGCGGGGCAAAGGACCCGACGACATCAACTTTGTCGTCGTGCGCGAGAACACCGAAGACTTGTATTGCGGCGTGGGCGGATATCTGAAGAAGGGGACACCCGACGAGGTGGCCAGCCAGACGGCCGTTTACACCCGCAAGGGGTGCGAACGCTGCGTCCGCTGGGCCTTCCAGTTCACGCGGCAGCGCAACAATCCCAAGAAGATGCTCACGCTGGTCGCCAAGACCAACGTGCTCACCTACGGGCATGACCTGTGGTGGCGCACGTTCCAAGACGTCGCAAAGGAGTATCCCGACATCAAGGCCGACTATAACCACGTCGACGCCTGCTGCATGTGGATGGTGAAGAACCCCGAATACTACGACGTGATCGTCACCACCAACATGTTCGGCGACATCATCACCGACCTGGGCGGCATCTTGCAGGGAGGGATGGGCGTGGCGGCCGGTGCTAACTTGAATCCCGATCCGGGCGGCACGAGCATGTACGAGCCGATGGGCGGCAGCGCTCCGAAGTACACAGGCCAGCACGTCATCAATCCCATAGCCGCCATCAACGCCATGGCCATGCTGCTCGAGCACAGCGGCCAGCCCAAGGCGGGACGGCGGATCGTCGAGGCGATCAAGTCGGTCACCGGCACCAAGATGAAGAGCCAGGCCGCCGGCAAGATGGGCTACTCCACGCAGCAGGTCGGCGACTTGGTGGTCGAAGCGCTCGGCAAATGAAGAGCCAGCGACCCGGCCTCTTCGTGACGGGTACCGACACGGGCGTCGGCAAGACCCACGTCGGAGCCATGATCGCGCGCGACCTCGCTGCCGCCGGCCACCGAGTAGGAGTCTACAAACCGCTGGCCAGCGGTTGCCACCTGGACGGCGAAACCCTCATCAGCGACGATGCCCTGGCGCTCTGGCATGCCGCTGGGCGACCCGGCATGTGTGAGGCCGTCTGCCCGCAACGTTTCAAAGCTCCGCTGGCGCCGCACCTGGCAGCCCGGGCCGAAGACCAGCAGGTCGACCCGATGCTTCTGCGACGCGGCTTGGACTATTGGCTCGATCGCTCCGATATCGTGATCGTCGAAGGAGCTGGCGGCCTGCTGTCGCCCGTCAGCGACGACGAATACGTCGCCGATCTAGCTCTCGATTTCGGCTTTCCGCTCATCGTCGTCTCGGCCAACCGCTTAGGCACGATCCATCAGACGCTCGCCACGCTCGTGGCCGCCGCCACATTTCGCGACGGGCTCGATGTCGCAGGGGTCGTCTTGAATCAGCCCTTCGCCGATCCACCCGACGAATCGATCGCGACCAACTACGATGAACTGTGCGCCCGCTGTGTACCACCGATCCTGGCGCGGGTCGGCTGGCAAGCGGCAGCGTTCGATCCACCGGTCGATTGGTACAAACTGGCCACTGGCCGCATCACCCCCTCTCCCTCCGGGAGAGGGCCGGGGTGAGGGCGGCCGATCAACCGCCACGGTCTCCCTCAATCGCCATAACGAGCGATCCCTTGACCAACGGAGCGCCTCTCTATCGTCCTCCGTTCACATTGGTTCGCCTGCGAATGGCCGCGTTCACCGCAATAACCGCCCGCCGTTGAGGTCGATCAGGCCGCCGGTCATGAAGCTCGATGCGTCGCTGGCGAGATAGAGCACGGCCTGGGCGATTTCGGCCGCTTGTGAGTTGCGGCCGAGCGGCGTCTGGCGGCAATAGTCCTCCATCTTCTCGGGGGTCGAAAAGACTTCGTGATGCGGCGTCTCGACCACGCCGGGCATGATGCAATTGGCACGCACGTCGGGAGCCAGCTCGCGGGCGAGCGTGCGCGTGAAGACGTGCAGTGCGCCCTTGGCCGCGGCGTAGGGGCCGGCACCGCCCGATCCGCCCGTCTGCACCGACAACGACAGGTTGTTGATCACGCTGCCGCAATGGTGTTTGCGCAGGTGCGGGATCGCTCGCCGCGTGACATAGAAGGCCGAATGGATATTCACGTCGAACAACTGCCGCCATAGTTCGGTGGGACAATTCTCGATCGACGTGCGGGCCAGCGGCGCGCCGGCGTTGTTGAAGACCACGTCGAGTCGACCCGTCTTCTCGACGAGGCGATCAACGACGCGATTCGCTTCGTCCTCGTGTGTCAGATCGCCGGGCAACAAGTACGCGGTGCCGCCGAACTGGCGGATGGTCTCGGCGAGCGACTCGGCACCGGGGCGGCTGGTGTTGAAGTGCAGCCCGACCACGGCCCCGGCCCGGGCGAACAACTCGGCGGTGGCGCGGCCGATGCCCGTGCCGGCGCCGGTCACCAAGGCCACGCGGTCCGTCAGATCGAATCGGGTATCGGCGAACAGAGATCGCATGGTTGTCTCGATTGAGCAGTGACGATGCGGAGAACTTCGGCGACGATAACAGCCCCTCGCCCGGCCGGCCAAACCGCCAGCCGGCCCTTTCATTCATCCTCGACCAGCCAGTCGACGACCGGTTCGGGCGGCAGCGGATCGCGAGACAATTCTAACCGGCTCGCCGCGCCCGCGGCACCGTATGCTGCCTGCGGCCAGGAATCGAAAAATCCATCGTCGGCGCCGGCCAACCAGAGATCGCCCGGCGCGCACAGGGCGGCGAATGCGGGCAGCCCACCGTACTTCAACGCGCCCGGCAGCAGCATCTCGTCGCCGGTCGACGCCACGTGTTCGAACGCGAAACGATCGACGTCGATGGCGGCCTTGGCCACCTGAACCTCCCTATCTCGACGAGGAGCGCACCGGGGTGGTATCAACGGCTATAATGGTTGACGATGATGGTCGACCAAGGCCGTTCTCGCCGGGCAGTGGTTGCGGCGTGTCCGACCATCTGCCGATCGTTGGTCGACTTGTGCTTCCGGAGATCTGACGATGAGTATCCCAACGGCCGATTACACGCACCTGCTTCGTGAGGCCGTCCGCCAAATGAAGGCCAATGCGCCTCGTGCCGTCGATGATCTCGTGCGTTGTGCCTCGGAAGCCGCCAAGGCCGTCGACGACGTCACCGATGGCAAGGCCGCGCTCGAACTACAGCCAATCAATCAGGAGGAGGGCGCCAAGCCGGCCTACCAACTCGTGCTGCGTCGGGTGGGGAGTGAAGCTCCACCATCCGACCTGGGCGTCTATTCTTTGAGTGAGGCCGGCTATCCGGTCAAGCGGTGGCATTCGCGTAACGCGTGGGAAGCTCGTCCGGCCCAGGCCGACCGTACCTTTTTGAACATCGACGAACTCAAAAGCCACTTTAAGTGGATGATCTCTCATCCTGAATCCAGGCTGGTGATTCTCGTGACGTTTGTGCAGGAACAGGCGACTTCGGCCGACGATCCGGCACAAAGTTGAAAACCTTCGTAGGCAATAGGGTACCTTCGCAGGGCTTCGAATAGCCATCCGGGCGACGGATTCGGCTGGAATTTCTGCAAACGATGAAACTTCGTCGCCGGATGTGCGTCTAATCGTTAGAGCGGCTGACGAAACTCCCAGGTTGGAGCGCCGTGGACGAAAATCAGCGGTGAAACGCAGATTTTATCCGAGCTCGATTCGGTTTCGTCGGTTGCTCTTAGGCACTCCGCACCCGCACAGGAGACGATTCCGATGACGAGAATAGGCTCTTTCATGGCGCCGATTGCCGTCTGCGCCGCGTGTTCGACCGCGTCGGCAATCTGGGGAGTCTCCGATACGGGAACGTGGCCGGAGAGCTGGCCCAAGGCGCTCGAGCCGTTGCGGAAGAAATCGAGCTCGATTCGGGGCAGCGAAGCGGACCTGACCATCCACCACATGCCGTTCAGCGATCGAGAAGAGTTCGAGGCGGCCTGGCCGCATCTGTTGAAGGTCAAGACGAAGGGCGCTCCGATCATCCTCGTCCGCAGCCCGGGCACACATTGGCACTTTGGTCGGACGAAGGCCGGCGTGCTGGTCCACTGTCCTCCCGGCGGCGTGGAGCCGCGCGAGGCGTCTGGGCCGCTCCCGGGCTTCGAGGGTGTAAGGGAGCAATGGATGGAGACGATCTACATCGAGCTGGTCGTCGACGGCCGGATCGTCGACCTGAACCGCATTCCGTTGCCCGCCGACACGCCGATCATCGACGAACGGTTTTCGGCACCTCAGAAACAGGATAAGTGAGCGACCGGCGTGCCACACCGGCGGCGTTGGCGGTGCGCGTCGAGTCGCCGCGATGTGAACGAGCCTTGCCGCCGTCGAATCCCGCCTGTCTCACTCCGACGGTCCGCTCGGAACATCGTGCGTGATGCGCACCAACGCCTTCAAGGCATGATTGCGGAGAGTCTCCCAGTCGCGATCGGCATTCTGCGGCACGGGGGCGGCCCAGACCCTCAGCGCGGGCACCGCCCCGCGGGCGGCCGGGCCAATCGATCGTAAGACGTCCATCGCCGAGGCGAGGTGTTCGTCCTTCACGCGAACACTGTCGACATCGATCAGTTGTACCAAGGCTGGTACGGCGTCGGCGGCTTTCGGCCCCAAGCGGCGCAGAGCCGGCATCATCTCGTTGAACCCTCCCCAGCCGGCGTAGAATTGAGAGTCTTGGAATACGATCGAAGCCGCGTCGATCAAGGCCGGTCCCACCGTGTCGAGATTGTTCTCTTCGCGGGCCAACGCCAGGGCTACGTGGCCGGCCATCTGATCGATATTGTGACGGAGTCGGTAGTGCATGAGGTCGTCGCGCACCAGCCGCCGCAAACCTTCGGTAACTTCCGGCGAGGCGGGGGCACTCTTGATGAGTGCGCCACCCGCCGTACGGCGTACCTCCCACCGGTCATCGGCGAGCGCTCGCAGGAACAATGGTTGTAGTTCCGTCCCACCTTGCCACGATCTTGCCAGGCCGAAGACGACGGCCCGTCGCATGTCGAAATCGTCGCTGTCGGCCAGGCATTCGAAGAGAGGTCCGAGCCGATCTTGCGTCGCGGCGAGCGTCGCCAACGCGCCGGCCGCTGCGACACGGACGTGTTGAAGATCGTCCCTCGTCGCCTGTTCCAGCGCTTCGATGGCGGCTTCCGTCGCCACGCCCACGGTTTGCAGGGCATCGGCCGCGTTTTGGCGCATCGCCGGATTGCCGCTGCCCAGGATTTTGACGAGAACCGGGACCGATGCCGCTCCGATCTTCGCCAGCGACTGCATGGCTTGGGCCCTGACCCTATTGTCCTCGGTATCCAGCACCCGATCGAGGGCCGCGACGACTTCGTGCTCATAACCCTTCTGGCCGAATGCCCGTAGCGCCTCGATCGCTTCGAGCTGCCTCTTGGGCTGAAGTTCGGTGAGGAGTTGCCATTCCCACTCGTGGAAACTGCGTCCGTCATAGCGCAAGTCTTCTTTCGAGACACGCCGCGAGTTGTCGCGAGGTGCGTCCTGGCGTGCCGGTGGTGCTTGGGCGTGAGCGGCTCCGACCATGACTCCCACGACGAGCGACCCGCAGAAGGTGGCCAGACCGTTCTGCCGCAGTCCGCGGCTTTCGGGCCGACGATAGGGTACGACGGACATGGCGATGCTCGTGGATTGGTTCAACGGCGCGGGGCGGGAAGCACCGGCAGACGCAATTGTCGGCGGCGCGCCAATCGACGTCAAATCGTGCCACCACGTGCCACCACGTGCCACCCCATCTGATAAGGAGTATTCAGAGGGGCCGTTCGCTGTCGATCCATAACCAGCAACTGGCGGCTACGAGATACTCGGCGGCCAGCAGGATGAACACGGCGTTCCAGCCGGCCGTGGTGATCTCGGCGCCGCCGCTGAACATGGCCAGAAAGACCCCGATCAGCGGGCCCGCGGCGAAATTGCCAAGCGAGCCCGCCGTGTTGACGCAGGCAAAGACCGTGGCGGCACTGTGGCCCGAGACGTCGCTCACGGTGCCCCATTCGGCCGGTTGTTCCCAATCGCCAAAAAATTTCACGGCGAAGAACAGGCAGGAGACGGCAAGCGCGCCCTCCGCGCCGAGGCAGGTGAGCACCAGCACGGCTGCGAGCAACTTGCCGGCCAGGCCGACGGAGCTCCTGGCCCAACGCCGCGAGCCCGTGCGACGGATCAGGTAGGTCTGGAGCGAGCCGCTCGCCAGCCCGCCGAGTGCCCCGCCGATCAGCGGCAGCGCCGACATCCAGCCCGCGGCCAGCGCATCGAGACCCTTTTCGCTGCGCAGATAGAGAGGCACCCAGTTGACGAACAACACGTCGGCCAGGTTGCTGGCGAACGACCTCAACAACAGTAATTGAACCGTGCGACTGCGGGCCAGGCTGGGCCAGTCGAGTCGTGCATGGGCCGCCTGTGCCGCCGTGGGATCGCCAGCCGTCACGAGGGCTGCCTCTTCGGCGTTGGCCCACGGGTGCTCGCACGGCGTGTTGCGAAACAAGAAAAAGAAGGCGGCGGCCACGGCCACGCCCAGCAAGGCAAAGATGCCCACCGACCAGCGCCAAGGCAGTCCCAGCCAGCCCGTTAAGACGGTGCCGAACAGGAAGAACGACGCGGCCCCTCCACTGCGCCCGAAGAACGTGGCGATCAGCCCCTGGGCGGAGGTGCGTGTGGCGAGCGGGAACCAGTTCTTCGAGGCCTTACTCAGCGCCGGGTAACAGCCAGCCTGGGCGAAGCCAAACACGACGCGGGCGACGGCCATCGACGATACCGTTCGGGCCCAGGCAAAGCCGCCCAGCGCCAGCGACCAGACCAGGATGCTCGCCGCCAGCAGCCCGTGAACGCCGAACCAGTCGCACAACATGCCGGCCGGAATCTGCCCGGCGCCGTAACTGACGCCGAACAGCCCGTCGAGCCAACCGAGTGTGACCGAGTCCCAGCCGAACTCGTCTTGCACGTCCTTCTTGATGAAGCCCCAGGCGTAGCGTTGCAGGTACAACACGAACGAAACGGCAGACGACAGGACGAGCACGAGCCGCCGCACGCTCGTCGCCGGGCCAGCCGACGCTGTCAGAGCGGCCGGTTCTGCGAGCCCGGGTGCCGCGTACGGGTTCGGATCTGGCGAGGAATAAGTCGTCTTCTCACCCCAAAAATCGCGCGAGGACATTGGCCGTGATCTTCGCTACGGGATCGTCGACGAGCAGGCTGCTCGTCCAACCGATCGAACCGACCGAAAACACTTCGCCGCCGCTGGGCGTGTCGTAATAGACGATGTCGGCGCCCCCATCGTCGCGATTCGTCCCTCGGGCGAGCCGTTTGATGTTTGCCGGCGAGGAGGGCGAGATCTTGTCGGTCTCGTGCGCGCTGGCACCGCCCGGGCAGCGACCATGCAGGCTGCGCAGGCCGAACAGGTCGTCGCGCCGCAGGCCGGTGCCGGCGAACGCCCAATGGTCGGCCTCGATCGTACGGTACGGAGCGCCGGTCATCGCGCCGGCCTCGGTGAACACCACACCCAACAAGTTCGCTTCCGATTCGACGAGCAGATGAAACCGGCTCTCCAACCGGCGGCGGTTGATCTCGCGCTGGTCGCCGTTGCGGCAGATCATCGTCGCCTCGTCGACGAACTCGACGGCACAGTTCAGGCCATTGCCCCCCAGGTAAACGAGCCTGCCCCCTTCGTCGTTCACCCAGTGCCGGAGCCGATCGTACATCTTGCGCGACCAATATTCGGGATGCGTCGAGAGCACGAGCACGCGGTAGTCGGTCAGATCGAATTGGTCGAAGTGCAACTGGGTCTCAGCGTAAAAGTCGTACGCGAACCCCTCGCCTTCGAGCCAGGCCAGCAGCCGCCATTCGGCCGGTGCCAGGTGACAGGCGGCCCGGCCTTCGATGGTGTCGGACGGCCGTTCGCCGAGGGCGATCGAATTGATCGGTTCGGGCCGATCGAACGAGAGCGGGTGGTACTCGTCGGTGTCGTAGTGCAAGTGCTCGGGGTCGGTGTAGCGTTTCAGCTCCTGCCGCGAGTTGACGGTCGGCGTGGGCGGGAAGCGATCGGCGTGGATGTAATTGCTGCGTCCGCCGAAACTGTTGTAGGCGTTCCAGGTGATGTTCGAGGCCAGCACGGCGAGCTTGTGTCGCGGTCGCGCCGGCGCGACGATCCAGGGAAAGGCGAAGTGCCGACCCGAGGCCGTGCGAGCGTGGAAGTAATACAATCCGCCGGGCTCGGGCGCCGTGACGAACTGGCGGTGGACCTTGATATTGTAACCCTGCTTGTTCCAGCCGACGCCCGTCTGCGTGTAGTCGCCATCGGGCGTGATCTGCATCGTCGCGCGGGGGCCGTGCTCGTCGTGCCACCCCAGGCTGCGCACGAACTCCGCTTCGCGACCGTAGCGCCACAGTTCGAGCTTATACGCTTCCACCGCGTGGACACGAAATTCGCCGTCGTCGCCCGCTTTGACCCATTTCGGCCAGACGTAGCCGAGCAGGCCGTCGGAGAGCAAGCGAAAGTGGTGAATGCCCGCGGGCCCGACTTCGAGTTGGCTGCGCTTCGAGCCGTAGCCCGGCTTGCACAGCGTCACGTCGTAGCGACCGGGCGGGAGATCGGCATAGACGGCGCCGGTGGCCCGCGAGCGGGTCTCCACCGACCGGCCGTCCCGCACAAACTCGAGCAACACGTCGGGCAAGGCCACGTACCGCTCGTCGCTCACATAGCCAATCAGCATTTTTAATCTTCCCGCGTTGTTTCCGACCGTGTTTTTTGAGCGGGTATTTGTCTATGGGGAGCCTATCCGAGAGCCGGCTGTAACTCGTCACGAAGTCGAGCCGCCAGCGCGGCGGTGCGTGCGTCGTCGAGGTGCAAGGGGTTGATGATGAGTCTCGACTCGCTCAGTTGGCCGTGCCCCACGTAACAGGGTGGCGAGCCGCGCCGCAAGCGCCGGCAGACTTCGAGCGCCGACCGCCCTAGTGCGCGTTCGTCTACAAGGATCTCCAACAGGGGCGGCGGCCCGTCTTCACCCCGCTCGACGAGCGACGTCTGCGCCACGCAGCCCACGAGCGCGGCGGCGATGTTGCGCAGATGTTCCGTCTGCCGAACGCGTTCGCGCTCATATTCGCCGGCGGTGAACAGATCGAGCGCGGTGAGCAAGGCCACGATCTGTTCCTTCGACACCTTGAAGCCGCGGCCGAGCCCGTGCCGGGGCATGCCCGCGAGTTTTGCCTTGTCGATCAGTTCGGGCGGCGGATCCCACAACTCGAAATGATCGTCCATGTCGAGCATCTGGAGCGCGGCGGCGGCGATCAGGTCGCGCCGTCCGCAGAGGATGCCGGTGGCCTGGGGTCCGCGGATCGCCTTGCCGCCGCTGAAAGCAACCAGGTCGGCGCCGGTGGCGATCAGATTCTTGAGGTGCGACCGCGGCGGCAGTTCACCCGCCGCGTCGACCAACACCGGCAGGCCGTGGGCATGGGCCGTTGCGACGAGTGTCTTGAGATCGGGCCGCGCATGGGGCGCATGGACGTATAACACGCCGGCCGTCTGCGGGCCGAACGCGGCTTCGTACTCCCACGTTTCGGCGCGGCGCACACCGGCGTTGGCCACGATCTCGTGGTAGCCGACCTCGACCAGCGCGGCGCCGGCGGCGCGGACGGCATGGTCGTAGCCGTTGCGATGCTCGCGGGCTACGACAAATTCGTGTGGAAACGAACCGGCGGCGTGGGGCAGCCGTTCGATGCGGCGCAGATCGTATCCCGCCAGAATGGCCGCCGTGCCCAGCGTCAACGCGGCGGCCGCGCCGGACGTCACAAGCCCCGCTTCGGCGCCGGTCGCGGCCGCGATGCGGCGTGAGGCGGCGGCTTGCACCTGCTCCAGCGGCGCCGATTCGGCGGCCGCGGCGCAGAAGGCGTCGAGCACGGCCCGCGGCATCGGTGCTCCGCCCAACCGGGTGACGGAGCCCGAAGCGTTGATGATCGGCTCGATGCCGAGTTTTTCGTAGACTCCCACGTAGCTCGCCGGCGCTGAAGGTTGTGTCGAACGATCGGACCGCGCCGCCCGCGGACTAAAAGAGCAGACCCCGCGCGATTCCGCAAGCGGCCACGGGATGTGGTCGTGGGCTATTCCTGCGTTGCCTGATCTTGAGTGGTCGCGAGGCAACCAAATTCAAGGCGTTTCCGGCCAAGTCGCCGACCGGGGTCACGACCGAGATCGGCAATGCTCGCAGGGTGAATTAGTTGGTGACAACGATCACGCCCAGCATCGGTTTTTTATCGGCGGCGCCCGCTTCCGAATCCGGGTCGCCACCGAACAGAATACCATTCGCGCCCGTGACCTGCGTTAGCTTGATCGTGATGATGGTAGTTTGGCCGGGCAGCACCGGGCCGGTAGTGCGCGCCCGTATCGGGTCGAAACCTACAAAGTTCCCATCAATCAGTTTGAGCGGATTGGGCGTCGTTGTGACCGTCCACAACACGTTTTGTTCCGCCGCGGCATGCTCGAAGACGACACCGAGATCGGACACACCTTCGACGGTGAATTTGACGGTGTCACCGACCTTTGCATTAATCTTTAAGCGATTCGCCGAAGTGTTCAGTGTTGCTTGTGCCGGCGAGAAACTTCCGTTGTACTCCCAGACAGTGGCACCGTTATGGAGCATACCGACAACGTTATGGATGACCTGTGCCGCTGCCACATTTGCGATTCCGCAGAGGGCGCAGACGATCGCCACAACAGTTACCATCGAGCGCATAACAAAGGCCCTTTCGTCGAAGTAGAAGAAAACAGCAAGATCGCTGCACCAAGGAAAATTCCAGGCGGGTCAGAGTCGTCCTGGCCGCCATAGGCTGCGCGGAACCGGCGTTGGCAGTTTCGGCATCGCATCGTGGTCGACGTGCTCGCCCCGCCCGACCATTAGACCGCGCCAGAGCGGCCGGGCAAGACTCCGGTTCTTGTTCTCCCTCCACGCGACGAGGGTCGAATGCGCTCGGAAAGATGGAGTCGAAGGGGCGACGCGGCTAGAATCGGTATCGCTCGAAACACTCAGGAATGACGGTCGGATTCACACGGTTAGCACAACCTTCCACGGGAGCGGTTGTATGAACGATTTCCAGTTAAACCGGCGGCAAGCTCTCATTGCGAGCGGTCTGGGCGTGCTGAGTCTTGGCATGCCGGGAGTCGTGATGGGCAGCGACAAGGTCGATGCCTCGGGCCAGGCGGTCGCCGCTGAAAAATCCTGCATCTTTGTCTTGCTCTGCGGCGGACCGAGTCATGTCGACACCTGGGATATGAAGCCCAACGCGCCGCTCGATTATCGCGGACCGTACCAACCCATCTCCACCCGTGTGCCGGGCATGCTCCTCAACGAGATGCACACGGAACTGGCGAAGGTGACCGACCACTTCACGCTGATCAATTCGATGTCCCATCCGGGCGCGATCAGCAATCACTTCGACGCGATGCACAACCTGCTTAGCGGCCAATCGACGAAGCGCGTGCAGGAGGGGGTTCCGGACGACCAACCCTATGTGGGTTCGTTCGTCGCCAAGAGTAAACCCAGCAAGCGCAATTTCGTCTCCAACGCCTGGCTCATCAAATGCGTGGGACCGCCCGTGTTCTGCGCGCCCAACGTGGGCATCGGCGGCTACCTCGGCTCGGCCTACGCGCCCGTGTTCGTCGGCGCGGCCGACAACCATCCGGCGATGGATGGCTTCCAACCGCCGCAGATCTACGACCCCTACGACGAGGAACGATTCGGCGGGCGCAAGCTGTTGCTCCGCGGGTTAGAGTCGGGCAGGTTCGATCAGGTGCGAAACGTCAAAGACTGGTCCGACCTGCGCGAGAAGACCTATGACGCCATGACGCGCGCCGAAGGGCGACAGGCGTTCGAAATGCACCGCGAGCCGACGCACGTTCGCGAACGTTACGGCATGCATCCGCTCGGGCAGAACCTGCTGCTCGCTCGGCGCATGGTCGAATCGGGCGTGCGCTTCGTTACCGTCAACGGCTGGACCGGACAGGCCGAGCATGATAAGAACGGCCCGCCGAGCAGCAGTTGGGACATGCACGGCGGGAACATGGGCATGGGCAACGCCTTCGGCGACGGCTCTTACGGGATGGGGTTCTGTTTGCCGCGCCTGGATCAGGCGCTCGCCGCGCTGCTTTCCGACCTCAAGGAACGCGGCATGCTCGCCAACACGCTCGTCGTCGTCACCGGCGAGTTCGGTCGCACTCCCTACGTCCTGAAACAGGACCCTCCCGGCCGCCAGCACTGGCCGCAGTGTTTTTCCGCGATCCTGGCCGGAGCGGGCATCGCCGGAGGGAGAGTGTACGGCAGGTCCAATAAGAACGGCGAGTATCCGACCAGTAACCCCGTCCGCCCCGAGGAACTGGCTGCGACCATCTACCACGCCCTCGACATCCCGATCAACAGCCCGCAAGACGCAAACGGTGTCACGCGTATGTTGACCACGGGGCAACCGATCAGGGAATTGTTCGGGTAGGCGCTCGACGGCCAGCGTCGATCAGGAGCAGGTCGGCCTACGGTGCCGGTTCCAGCGTGAACGAGCTGATGTCGAATTCGCTGTCGAAGGCGCCCAAGAACAGCCAGTCGGAATGGGGCACGGGCCAATCGGGCGAGAGCGATAGCCGCTCGGCGTTGCCGCGCCAGTGGATGACCGGCTCCTGGTCGATGTCGAGCGAGATCTCGTCGCGCCGCACCCGGCATTGCAGTTGGGCCTTGCGGTGCAACGGCAGGAATGTGCCTGCCTTGGTCGATTCGTTTTCGTTGGCCGGTTTACCGTCGAGATTGTGGATGCCCGAGAAGCGCGAGTTGAAGCCGTCGATGGCCAGCATCGTCTGATGTCCGTCGACCGTGATGCCGAGCGCCAAACATTCGGAGCCCTGCGTGCGTTCCACCGTCATCTCCAACGAGTACGACTTGGGCGGCCTCACGGCCACTTGCAGGCGGGCCTCGAACTCGCGCGGCGTCTTCAGGTCGCCGTCCTTCTCGAAGAACCAGACGCCTCGCACCCGGTCGAGACGAGGGTCGATCAGTTCCAGCAGATTGATGGGTTCGTCCTTTTTTTTCTTCTTCTGGTTCGGCACGGTAGCCAGCGTGGCCCGCACCGGGGCCGAGGGCGGCATGGGGTTATCCTTGGGCCAATCCCAGGGGCGGAACACGGCCATGTTCCCCTTGATGCCGGCGAGCGGCCACGTATCGCGCTGCACGATCTTTCCGTCGGGATAGGCGTTCTGGTGCAACACGACGATGGCGTCCTTCCGCACCTCCTCGATCACGGCCGTATGATGGGGCAGGTAGCGGAAACCGTTCGGAACCTCGATGGAGGTCCGTTCCATTTGCACAATGTCGCCGGGCATCCACTGCTCGCGCGGCCCCAACATGCGGCCCCACAGATAGGGACCGCGACGTCCCGTGCCGGCCGCCTTCAACCCATATTCGCCGACTTCGGTACACTCGCCGTTGCCCACCATGGTGCCGAGTTCCTTCTGGGCATAGGCTGCGACGCCGCGATTCAGGGGCGGGATATTTTTATCGAGAGAAACAGCGGCTTCCGGCACGTCGATCAATCGGTTCCAGAGCGGCTTGGCCGATTTGATAGCAAACGCCACGATCCGCAAGCGCGACCGCTTTCCGGCCAGCCACTCGACGCCGACGATCGCCCGGCGGTCGGTATCCTTGAGCAACTTCGTTTGATTGGCCGTGAGCGGCTTATCGGTCGTTTCGAGCTGTTCGAAGCGGCTATCGGCCGCCGCGCGGATCACGTCGATCTGTTTTCGGTGCAGCGCGGCGGCCAGTTCCAGCGCGGCGGCTTGACCGACGTTCCACGGCTCCGCCTGCGCCGCCCCGTTACGGACCGTGATCACGACGGGTGCGCCGTCGAGCTTCTCGGCCAGTTCGGCCCCCGGCTCCTTCAACAGTCGCTCCAACTCGACGAAGTCGCCGGCCGACGGTTGGGCCAGGAACAAGGCGACGACGAGCGCGGTAATCAACTTCGCGGCAGACAGCTTGATACTCGAGAATCGCGACATGGACCTTTTTGATGAGCTTTTTGATGGAGACGTGGGGAGTCTGTTCCGCTCCGACCGGCCGAAGACAAAGGCCGTCATGGCGAATCCAGTCTACCCGGTGCACCTCGTCTGGCCTGCGCCAAACCGACCTTTTATGGTTGCGGCATCAGTACTTACGGGCGGCCCGTCAGTGGCCAGCAGCCGGAATCGACGAAATTTCATTTTTTGACCACTTGTCAAAATAAATAGAAATGCCGATAATGCCTGTATGAGCGGGACACTTACACGCAAACAGCGCGAGATCAAAGAGCGAGAGGCCAAGATCCTCGAGTTGGCTCGCGGCATGATCGTGCAGGACGGCTACCACGGCTTGAGCATGGATCGGATAGCCGAGGCGCTGGAGTACTCCAAGGGGACGATCTACCAGCACTTTTCCTGCAAAGAGGAAATCCTGATGGCGCTGGTGAACCAGGCCATGGAGCGGCGGCTGGAACTGTTCCGCCGGGCGGCCGCCTTTCGCGGCCGGTCGCGCGAGAGGATGTCTGCCATCGGCGCGGCCTGCGACCTGTTTTTCCGCCTCTATCCCGACGACGTGCACATCGAGCACGCCATTCGCATTACGTCGATCAAGGAAAAGGCCTCGGAACAGCGGCGGCTCTGCCTGGAACGGTGCGAAGCGAGCTGTTCGGAACTGGTGCGGGGCGTGATCTACGACGCGGTGGCCGCGGGCGACCTCGAATTGGACGACGACTTCTCCGTCGAGCAACTCACCTTCGGGCTGTGGTCGATCACCTTCGGAGGCCACTCGATCGCCGCCAGCAGTCCCTCGCTCACCAACCTGGGGATCCCCGATCCCATGACGGCCATTCGCAATAACTGTAACCGCCTGCTCGATGGCAGTGGCTGGAAGCCATTGTCGCACGAGCTCGATCTCGACACGTTGATCGGGCGCATCCAACGCGAGGTGTTTGCTCCCGAGGTGGCTCAACTCTCCCAGCAGGGGCAGGCCGCCGCACAAGAAACCGGGGCCGGCCGCGCGCGGCGCGACTGAACCTCTCTTTTTTTCGCCTGAAATTGACTACACGTCATTTATCGACAAAGTGTTACGCCACATCCTGACCAGCCGAGGCACACGAACATGAATTGGGTAGCCTTGCGTATGCTGACCGGCGACCGGGTCAAATTCTTTGGGCTGGTCTTCGGGGTGACCTTTGCGACGTTTCTGATGTCGCAACAGGTCTCCGTGTTCGTGGGTATCGTCCGTCGTTCGGCCAGCCAGATCGTCGACGTGCGCGACGCCGATATCTGGGTGATGGATCCGCGCGTGCGTCATTTCGACGAAGCGCCCGGCCTGCCGCGTGGTGCCTTACAGCGCGTGCGGAGCGTGGGCGGCGTGCAGTGGGCCGTGCCGTTCTACAAGGGGCAGGTGCTGGCGCGGATCGAGACCGGGCTGCCGCGTAATGTGATCTTGGAGGCCGTCGATGATGCCAGCCTGACCGGCGCGCCGCAGGAATTGATCGCCGGCGACCTGGCCGACCTGCGGCGGCCCTATGCGGTCATCGTCGACAAGGCGGGGTACGAGTATCTCTGGCCGGGCCAGCCGATCCGCCTGTGGCGCGAGTTCGAGATCAACGACCGCCGCGCGCAACTCGTCGGCGTGTGCAAGGCATCGGCCCCCTTCGTGACGCTGCCCGTGATGTACACCCGCTTCAACGAGGCGCTCCCCTACGTGCCGACGAAGCGCAACCTGATGAATTACGTCTTGGCCGAAGCTGGTCCGGGCGAGTCGAGCACCGAGGTGGCCGAACGGATCACGCAACAGACCGGTCTGCTCGCCGTCACGCAGAAGCGATTCTTCTGGAACACGATCGACTACATGCTCGGCTCGACGGGCATCCCCGTCAATTTCGGCATCACGATCGCGCTCGGCTTTATCGTCGGCGTGGCCGTGGCCGGGCAGACGTTCTATCTCTTCACGCTCGAAAACCTCAAACATTTCGGCTCGCTCAAAGCGATGGGCGTCAACAACGGCCGGCTGATCGGCATGATCCTGTTGCAGGCCCTGTGTGTGGGCGGGATCGGGTTCGGCTTGGGGGTCGGCTTCACGGCGCTGTTCTTCGAGCGGACGAACCAGATCACGCACCTGGCCGGACTCTACATGCCGTGGCAGGCGATCGCGGGCGTCGGCTTCGCCGTCTTGGCGATCGTTTCGTTGGCGAGTCTGGTGAGTGCGCGTCGCGTGCTGTTCCTCGAACCGGCCATCGTCTTCCGAGGTGCCTGATGAAACTTTTGGAACGAGACCGCAAGCGAACGTTCTTTTCCGCATCCCGCTCGAGCAGACCGGTCGAAACTGGGCTGGAGCCGACGGGAGCCGAAGCCGCCATCTGGGGCCGTGGGCTGACCAAGACGTTCGCCAGCGGCGAGGCGCGGGTGATGGCCCTGCGTGGCGTCGATCTGGAGATCTTGCCCGGCGCCATCACGTTGCTCGTCGGTCCCTCGGGCTGCGGCAAGACCACATTGATCTCGATGCTCGCCGGCTTGCTCGATCCGACCGAGGGTGAACTCCGCGTGTTGGGGCACGACCTGGCCCGGATGTCGCCGCACGAGGTCGTCGATTTTCGGGCACGTAACCTGGGGTTCGTCTTCCAGCAATACAACCTGTTGCCGTCGCTCACGGCCGCCGAGAACGCCTCGCTGCCGCTGCTCGTGGCGGGCATCGCTCGGCACGCGGCGATCGAGTCGGCGCGGGCCGTGCTGCGCCGCGTGGGACTGGAGGACCGGGCCGATGCATATCCGTCGCAACTGTCGGGCGGGCAGCAGCAGCGCGTGGCTATCGCCCGCGCGCTGGTCCACGAACCGCGGCTGCTGGTGTGCGACGAACCGACGGCGGCGCTCGACGCCCAGGCCGGTCAGACGGTGATGGAACTGTTCCAGGAGGTCGCCGTGCGGCCCGACCGGGCGGTGATCATCGTCACGCACGATCACCGCGTGCTGCATTACGGCCGGCGGATCATCCACATGGCCGACGGCCGGATCGAACGCGTTACGTCATCGCCTGAATAGAGATTCTTGTTCTGATTGAGGAGCCCGACCGATGAAACGTTCCCTGCTGACAGTCTTGCCGTTCGCGGCCGGGGCGATGTTGCTCTTCGCCACGCGCCATGTTTACACGCAACAGCAACCGCTCACGCGGCTCGAACCGCCACAGCGGCCGGCGCATACGCCGTTCGCGCATTCGCTCGCGGCCACGGGTATCTTGGAAGCGGCCACGCAGAACATCGCCATCGGCTCGGCCCTGTCGGGGCTCGTGCTCGAAGTGTACGTGCCGGTCGAACGCGTGGGGACGCGTGTTTCGCGCGGCGATCCTCTGTTCCGGGTCGACGACCGTCACCTCCAGGCCCAACTTGGGCTGGCACAATCGCGGGCGGCTTCGGCGCGGGCCCAATTGACCAAGCTCGAGCAGCAGCCACGGCCCGAAGAAGTGCCGCCCAGCGAGGCCAAGGTACAAGCGGCCGAGGCCAACGCCGCACGATTGCGTGACGACTACGAGCGGGCCCGCGCGCTGGCGTCGCAGCGGGCCGTCACCGAACAGGAGGCGGTGAGCAAGCGGCTGCTGCACGAAGAAGGGGTGCGGCAATGGCAGCGTGCGAAGCGCGAGCACGCGCTCCTGCTCGCCGGCGCCTGGCAGCCCGACATCGAGATCGCCCGCGCCGCCGTCGAGCAGGCCGAAGCCGAGGTGTCGCAGATCCGCACCGAGATCGAGCGGGCCACGGTGCGGGCGCCGATCGATGGCCAGGTGTTGCAAGTCAACGTGCGCGAAGGGGAGCACGTCTCCGACCAGTCGCAGCAGACGCTGATGGTGCTCGGCCGATTGACGCCCCTGCACGTGCGGGCCGATATCGACGAGCACGACATCGCCGAATTCCGGCCCGACGCCGGCGCCGTGCTGCAACTCCGCGGCAAGAACGATCACCATTACCGGCTCACGTTCGTGCGGGTCGAGCCATACGTCGTGCCCAAGCGCTGGCTGACCGGCGACAACACCGAGCGGGTCGATACGCGCGTGTTGCAGGTGATCTACTCCTTGGACGACGCCGATGCGGCCGCCTTCGTCGGGCAGCAGGTCGACGTGTTCATCGACACGGGAGATCAGGCGCGGCTGGCCGGATTGACGCAAGACGGTGCGGCGAAGCGCGCCGAATAGCACGGCAGTCGCTCTCGTTCTCGCGGCGATGACCGCCGGATTCGCAGTAGCCCGATTCCGGCTACGCGGGGTGATACGCCCTGAGCACTGAGGAGATAACTCCGATCGGCGTGGGGCGTGTCGAATCGCTACACGTCCATTTCCAGCGCATTGTTTTCGCTTATCGGCGCTCCAACACGCCCTTCGTGCCTCAGGGCGTGCCACCCACCGTTTCGGTGCGACGTCGAACGATTGTCCGCTCGGCGTTTATTGCCGAGAACCCGATCGGTTGTCGTGACGGGCGGTGCCCGGTCCTACGCGCTCAGGCGTGGGGCGCGGTCAGTTCGCGGCTCAGCCGCCGCAACATCGATTGCGGATCGAGCGGCTTCGAAAACCAACCGTCGAGCCCGGTGGGACCGATGCCCACCGGTACCTCGGAGCGCGACGCACCGCTGACGGCAAAGATCTTCAATCCCTGCCAGCGCGGATCGGTGCGGATCTGACGCACGGTCGTCGGCCCGTCGCAACGCGGCATCGTCATGTCGAGCAACACTACGTCGGGGCGACGCTGGCGCGACAGGTAGTCGAGCGCGTCGGCCCCGTCCGAGGCCGTGGCCACGCTGAAGCCGGAGATCCTCAGGAAGCCGGCGAGCAATTCTCGTTCGTTCTGATCATCTTCGACCACGAGCGCCGTGAAACCGGGCGCTCCGGCCTTGGCCGGTGCGGGCCGCTCCAACGATTCGCAGCGCTCCTGGGCGGCGGCGATTTCTCGTTCCAGCCGGTCGATCGTCTCGTCGATCTCTCCCCATCGCTCCTGGGCGATCAGGCCGCGCAGCAGAGCCAGCCCGACCGACGTCAGGTTGAGCTGATTGCGCATCAGGTGCCGTAGCCGGCGCGATACCTCGGTGTCGGGCGGCGCGTGCTGCGAGACGGCCAGCGGCTCGCCGGCGGCCGATTGAACTTCTTGCCGCAGCACGGGAACGTCGTTCGGGGCCGAGATGCCGAGGCGAACCGTCTGCCCGCGGATCTGCAATACTTCGACGGTGGCGCCGACTGTGGGAAAAACGATCTTTTGCGACGAGCGACGCGAAAGCACGAGCATGGTCAGGCATCCTTTTCCTAGGCGACGAGGGCACGGACCCTTCCCGGAGCGCCGCCGGCGCTTCCACGGGAGGGGTTATCTTGGCTGGGCGATTGTTCGTCGTCCTGTGCTGACGGTCGTCGCCATGCCCCGGGCATCCATGCCGGCGCAACGCTCCAGTCGGCCGAAAGTTCTAATAAATGAGCATTGCTTCCGGCAAGAGCAGTTTTTGATTTTTTCTTCCTGCTAGCACCGACCGTGCTAGCAGAAGCCCGCGACCGGGGGCGAGATCGATGGGCGGATCTGCCGACCCGAACAACGCGTTGCCCCTCGCGCATCGGCCTATGGGAAGAAACAAGCGACCTGAGGCAAAATCAAAAAGCTACAATGCCCGGCGGCGACATGCTCGACGCCTGCTCAGAGTCGACGCTCATCGGAGGGCATCGAGCTCAACGGGAGCAATGTCTATGAGCCAGCTCTCGGATAGGCTAGGTGCAGCACCGACATGATCTAGCGGCGCGCTGCGACGCAAGATCATCACTACGCGACGTTCGCTACCTCGACTGCCGCCCCGCTGCTGTTGTTGAGGGTCTTGACGATCGCGGTCAATGGGCCCGCGGCCGTCGGCTTGGTGGTGAAGGTTATGGTGAGCGACGTGGCCGTCGCCGCGGTAACCGTGCCGACCGCGCCGTCGTTGAACGTGACCGTGTTGTTGCCCGGAGTCGAGTTGAAGCCGAAGCCGTTGATCGTCAGCGTCGTAGCGCTGGTCGCCAGGCTGGCGCTGCTGGTGGTCACCACCGGGACGACCGTGGCGACCTGGACGGCGGTGCCGCTGCTCGCGCTGTTAGTCGTGACAACGGCCGTCAGGCTGCCGACCGCTGTCGGCGGCGTGGTGAGAGTCACGGTGAGCGAGGTCGCGGTGGCCGAGGTGACCGTGCCCACGGCGCCGTTGTTGAATACGACCGTATTATTGCCGGCGGTCGTATCGAAGCCGAAGCCGTTGATCGTGAGCGTGGTTCCATTGATCGGCAGGCTAGCGGTGCTGCTGGTGACACCCGGCACGACGGTGGCCACCTGCACCGGCGTGCCGCTGCTCACGCTGTCGGTCGTGACAACGGCCGTCAGATTGCCAAGCGACGTCGGTTTCGTCGACAAGTTCACGGTGAGCGAAGTCGTCGTCGCGATCGTGACGGTTCCTACGGCACCGTTGCTCAGGGTGACCGTGTTGTGAGCGGCCGTCGCATCGAAGCCGAAGCCGGTGATGGTGAGCGTGTTCGCACCGGCGCTCAAGTTGGCGGTACTGCTGGTCACGACGGGCACCACGGTGGCTACCTGGATCGGCGTGCCGCTGCTTACGGTGTCGGTCGTGACCACGGCCGTCAGACTGCCAAGAGTCGTCGGCTTCGTCGAGAAGGTTACGGTGAGCGAAGTGGCGGTCGCGGAGACGACGGTGCCCACCGCCCCGTTATTGAAGGTCACGGTGTTATGGGCGGCCGTCGTATCGAAGCCGAAGCCGTTGATCGTGATCGACGTTGCGTTGGCGGCCAGATTCGCGCTCTTGACGGTGACGACCGGCGCCACCGTGGCCACCTGCACCGCCGTGCCGCTGGTTGCCCCGTTGGTCGTGACCACCGCGGTCAGACTACCCGCCGAGGTCGGCTTGGTCGAGAACGTGACGGTGAGCGACGTCGGCGTGGCGGCGGTGATGCCGTCGATCGCCCCGTCGTTGAAGGTGATGCTGTTGTGCGTGGTGGTCGGGTCGAAGCCGAAGCCGTTGATGGTGAGTGTGGTCGCATTCGCGCCCAGGCTCGCCGTGCTGCTGGTCACGACCGGCGTGACCGTGGCCACCTGAACGGCGGAACCGCTTGTCACTCCGTCGGTCACAACGATGGCGGTCAGACTGCCTCCGCTGATCGGCTTGGTCGAGAAGGTGACGGTGAGCGATGTCGCGGTGGCGGCAGTGACAGTGCCCACCGCCCCGTTGTTGAAGATCACGGTGTTGTTGGCCGCGGTCGTGTCGAAGCCGGTGCCGCCGATGTTGACCGTGGCCGCGTTGGCGGCCAAGTTGGCGGTGCTGCTGGTGACGGTCGGCGCAGTTATGGACGCCACGACGTTGGCGACCTGCACCGCGGAACCGCTGCTCGCCGAATCGGTCGTGACCACCGCGGTCAGACTGCCCGTGGCGGAGGGCCCCGTCGAAAGCGTCACGGTGAGCGATGTTGCCGTGGCAGCGGTGACGGTACCCACAGCCGAGTTGTTGAAGGCCACCGTGTTGTGAGCCGCCGTCGGATCGAAGCCGAAGCCATTGATCGTGACGATCGTTCCATTGGTGGCCAGGCTGGCGGTGCTGGCGGTGACGACCGGCGTGACGGTGGCCACTTGGATGGCGGCGCCGCTGCTCACACTATTGGTCGTGACCACGGCAGTCAGGTTGCCGGTGACGGGCTTCGTCGAGAGCGTTACGGTGAGCGACGTCGGCGTCGCCGTGGTGACGGTGCCCACCGCTCCGTTGTTGAAGGTCACGGTGTTATGGGCGGCCGTGGGATCGAAGCCCAGGCCGGTGATCGTGAGCGTGGCCGCGTTGGCGGCCAGGTTGGCGGTGTTGCTCGTCACGACCGGCGTGACGGTGGCCACTTGGACGGCGGCGCCGCTGCTCACGCTGTCGGTCGTGACCGTGGCCGACAAGCTTCCGGCCGTCGTGGGCTTGGTCGATAACGACACGGTCAGCGAAGTGGGAGTGGCAGCGGTGACGGTGCCCACCACCCCGTCGGTGAAGGTAACGGTATTGTGGGCCGCCGTCGGATCGAAGCCGAAGCCATTGATCGTGAGTGTCGTCGCGTTGGCGGCCAGGTTGGCGGTGCTGCTCGTCACCGCCGGCGCGACGGTAGCGATCTGGATCGGAGCGCCACTGCTTATGCCGTTCGTCGTGACGACGGCCGTCAGGCTGCCAGCGGTGATCGGCTTGGTCGAGAATGTTACGGTGAGCGAAGTCGCCGTCGCCGCGGTGATGGCGTCGACCGCGCCGTCATTGAACACGATACTGTTGTTCCCTGGCGTGGTGGAGAAGCCGACCCCGTTGATGGTCAGCGTCGTCGCGTTGGCGGCCAGGTTGGCGGTGCTGCTGGACACGGCCGGCGCCACGGTGGCCACCTGCACGGGCGTGCCGCTGCTCACAAGGTTGGAAGTCACGACAGCCGTCAGGCTGCCCAGAGCGGTCGGCTTGGTGGAGAAGGTCACGGTGAGTGAAGTGGCGGTCGCCGTCGTGACGGTGCCCACCGCCCCGTCGTTGAAGGTCACGGTGTTGTTCGCGGCCGTCGTCGAGAAGCCAACGCCGTTGATGGTGATTGTACTTGCGTTGGGGGCCAGGTTGGCGGTGCTGCTGGTCACGCCCGGCGACACGGTGGCCACTTGTACGGCCGAGCCGCTCGACAGGCTGTTCGTCGTGACCACGGCGGTCAGATTGCCCAGCGAGGTTGGCTTGGTGGAGAACGTCACGGTGAGCGTGGTGGGCGTGGCCGCGGTAACGGCGCCTACTGCGCTGTCGTTGAAGACGACCGTATTGTGGGCGGCCGTCGGATCGAAGCCGAAGCCGTGGATGGTGACCGAGGTCGAGTTCGCGGGCAGGTTGGCGGTGCTGCTCGTCACCACCGGAGTGATGGTGGCCACCTGCACGGGCGTGCCACTGTTCACACCGTCTCTCGAGACCACGGCGGTCATGCTGCCGGCGGTGGTCGGCAGGGTAGAGAACGTGATGGTGAGCTGCGTGGCGGTCGCCGCCGTCACGGCATCGATCGCGCCGTCGCTGAAGACAACCGAATTGTTCGCGGCCGTGGTGTCGAAGCCGGTGCCGTTGATGATGAGCGTCGTGGCATTGGCGGCCAGGTTGGCGGTGTTGCTGGTCACGGTCGGTGCAGTCGTGATGGAAGGCACGACGGTCGCTACTTGGACCGCCGAGCCAGCGCTCAGTCCGTTGGTCGTGACCGCGGCACTCAGGCTGCCCGTTGCCTTCGGCTTGGTGGAGAACGTCACGGTCAGCGCGGTGGGCGTGGCCGATGTGACGGTACCGACGGCGGCCCCGTTGCTGAAGACCACCGTGTTATGGGCCGCGACCGGATCGAAGCCACTGCCGCGGATGATCATCGCCTGCGCGTTCAACGCGACACTGACCGTGCTGGTGGTGACCACGGGCGTTACCGTGGCGACCTGCACGGCGGAGCCACTGCTGGCGCCGTTGGATGTGACAATGGCCGTCAGGCTGCCGGCGGTGGCCGGCTTGGTCGAGAACGTCACGGTGAGCAACGTGTTGGTCGACGCGGTGATGCCGTCGATGGCTCCATCGTTGAAGACGATGCTGTTGTTGGCGGCCGTCGTGTCGAAACCGAGGCCGTGGATGGTCAGCGTCGTGGCATTGGCCGACACGTTGGTGGTGCTGCTGGTCACGACGGGCGTGACCGTGGCAACTTGGACTGCCGTTCCGCTGCTCTGACCCTTGGTGGTGACCACGGCGGTCAGACTGCCCGCAACCACCGGCAGCGTCGAGAAGGTTACCGTGAGCGAGGTCGTCGTGGCCGCGGTGACGGTGCCGACGGCGCCGTCGTTGAACGTGACCGAATTGTTCGAGGCCGTGCTGTTGAAGCCGAAGCCGTTGATGACCAGTGTGGTCGCGTTGGCGGCCAGGTTGCCCGTGCTGGTGGTCACCGCGGGTTTGACCGTGGCGACTTGCACCGCCGCACCGCTGCCGACGCCGTTCGTGGTAACCACGGCCGTCAGGCTGCCCACGGCGGTCGGCTTCGTGGAAAGGGTCACGGTGAGCGAAGTGGCGGTTGCCGCGCTGACGGTGCCGACCGCGCCGTTGTTAAACACCACGGTGTTGTTCCCCGGCGTCGTAGAGAAACCGACACCGGTGATCGTGAGCGTGCTCGCGTTGGCCGCCAGGCTGGCCGTGCTGCCGGTCACCACCGGCGCGACGTTGGCCACCTGCACCGGCGATCCGCTGCTGATACCGTCCGTCGTGACCACGGCCGTCAGGCTACCGGCGGTCGTCGGGTTGGTAGAGAAGGTCACGGTGAGAGAGGTCGGCGTCGCGGCGCTGATGCCGTCGATCGCGCCGTCGTTGAAGACGATGCTGTTGTTCGCCTTGGTGGGGTCGAAACCAAAACCGTTGATCGTGAGCGTGCCGCCATTGGCAGCCAAGGTGACGGTGCTGCTGGTGACCACCGGCGCGACCGTGGCCACTTGCACCGCGGTGCCGCTGCTGACGCCGTCGGTCGTGACCACGGCCGTCAGGTTGCCCATCGTGGTCGGATTGGTCGAGAACGTCACGGTGAGCATCGTCGCGGTCGCGGCGGTGACGGTGCCGACGGCTCCGTTGTTGAAGACGACCGCGTTCTTGCTGGCCGTCGTGTCGAAACCGAAGCCGTTGATCGTGAGCGTGGCCGCGTTGGCCGCCAGATTCGCGGTGCTGCTCGTAACCACCGGGACGACCGAGGCCACCTGCGTGGCGGGTCCGCTCGTGACGCTGTCGGTCGTGACCACGGCGGTCAAGTTGCCGACGGCTGTTGGGCCGGTGGATAGGGTCACGGTGAGCGACGTGGGCGTGGCGGCGGTAACGGTGCCGACGGCCCCATTGTTGAACGCGACCGTGTTGTGGGCCGCCGTAGGATCGAAGCCGAAGCCGTTGATCGTGACCGTCGTGGCGTTGATCGCCATGCTGGCGGTGCTACTTGTCACGACCGGCGTCACGCTAGCCACCTGGACCGCCGAGCCGCTGCTCACCGAATTGGTAGTGACCACGGCGGTCAAATTAGCGGCCGTGGTGGGCTTCGTGGAGAAGCTCACCGTCAGCGAGGTCGGTGTGGCCGCGGTAATGCCGTCGATGGCTCCGTCGTTGAAGGTGATGGTGTTGTTCGCCGCGGTCGGGTCGAAGCCGAAACCGTTGATCGTCAGCGTGCCCGAATTGGCACCGAGGTTGACGGTGCTGCTCGTGACGACCGGTGTGACGGTGGCCACTTGCACGGCCGTGCCGCTGGTTACCCCGTCGCTCGTGACCACGGCCGTCAAGACGCCGGCCGTGGCCGGAGCGATCGCGAAGGTCACGGTCAGGGCATTCGCGGTCGCGGCGGTGACGGTGCCGACGGCGCCATCGTTGAACGTGACCGTGTTGTTGCCGGGAGTCGTGTCGAAGCCGAAGCCGTTGATCGTGATCGTCGAGGCGTTGGCGGCCAGGTTGGCGGTGCTGGTGGTCACCACCGGGGTTACCGTGGCCACCTGCAATGCCGGGCCGGCGCTCAAGCCACCGACCGACACCGCCGCGGTCAGGTTGCCGGCTTTGGTCGGAGCGGTGGAGAAGGTTACCGTGAGCGAAGTCGGGGTGGCCGCGGTGACGGTACCCACCGCGCCGTCATTGAAGGTGACGGTATTGTTCCCGGCCGTCGGATCGAAGCCGTAGCCGTTGATCGTGAGCGTGGTGGCGTTGGCGGCCAGGTTGGCGGTGCTGCTGGTCACCACCGGATTGACCGTGGCGACTTGTACTTGGCTGGAACTGCTCACCCCATCGGTGGTGACCAAGGCCAGCATGTTGCCGGCGGTGGCCGGGAACTGCGAGATAGTCACCGTGAGCAGGGTCGGCGTCGCGCTGGAGACGGCACCGACCGCGCCATTGCTGAAGACGACGGTGTTGTTGGCGGCGGTGGTGTCGAAGCCGAGGCCGTTGATCGTGAGCCAAGTCGCGTTCGCGGCCAGCGTATAACCGGCGTTCGAGCGGACAAACGGCGCGACCGTGGCCACTTGCACCGCGGTGCCGCTGCTCAAGCCGCCCGTGGTGACCACCGCCGTCAGGCTGCCCGCGGCGGTCGGCTTGGCCGAGAACGTCACGGTGAGCGAAGTCGGGGTGGCCGCGGTGACGATTCCCGCGGCGCCGTTGTTGAGAACGACCGTGTTGTTGGCGGCCGTCGGGCTGAAACCGAGGCCGTTGATCGTCAGAGTGTTCGCGTTGATGGCCAGGTTGTCGGTGGCAGACGTTATGACCGGGGTGACCGTGGCGACTTGCATCGCGGCGCCGCTCGCCACACCGTCGGTGGTCACGATGGCGGTCAGGCTACCGGCGGTCGTGGGGCCCGTGGAGAATGCCACGGTCAGCGAGGTGGGTGTCGAGGCGGTGACCGTGCCGACCGCGCCGTTGTTGAAGGCGACTGTGTTGTTACCGGCCGTGGTGTCGAAGCCGGAGCCGTTGATGGTGATGGTCGTTGCATCGGCGCCCAGGCTGTCGGTGCTACTGGTGACAGCCGGCGTGACGGTGGCCACCTGCACGGCCGTGCCGCTGCTGCTGGAGCCGGTCGTAACCACCGCGTTCAAGGGGCCTGCGGTGGCGGGTGCCGTCGTGAGCGTCACGGTGAGCGATGTCGGCGTCGACGAGGCGACGGAGCCGACCGCTCCGTTGTTGAACGTCACTGTGTTGTTTCCGGCCGTCGCGTCGAAGCCGAAGCCGTTGATGGTCAGGGTGGTCGCGCCGGCCGCCAACTGATTGGCGGTGTTCGCACGCACGACCGGCGTCACGTTCGCCACCTGTACCGCGGAGCCGCTCGATGCGCCATCGGTGGTGACCACGGCCGTCAGGCTGCCGGCCGTCGTCGGTTTGGTGAACAGCGACACCGTGAGCGCCGTCGCATTGGCCGCGGTAACCGAGCCCACCGCGCCGTCGTTGAACACGACCGTGTTGTTGGCGGCCGTGGTGTCGAAGCCCGAGCCGTTGATGGTCAGCGTCGTCGCATTGGCGGCCAGGTTGTTCGTATTGCTGGTGACAACCGGCGTGACGGTGGCCACCTGTACCGCCGTGCCGCTGCTCACGCCATCGGTCGTAACGACGGCATTCAGCCTGCCGGCCGTCGTCGGCGGCGTAGAGAACGTGACGGTGAGCGTCGTCGTTGTCGCCGCCGTGACGGTGCCCACCGCCCCGTCGTTGAACGTGACCGTGTTGTTGCCGGCCGTGGCATCGAAGCCAAAGCCGTTGATCGTGAGGGTGGGCGCATTGATCGCTAGGCCGGTGGTGCTGCTGGTGATCACCGGTTTGACCGTGGCCACTTGCACCACGGCGCCGTTGCTCACGCCGTCCGTCGTGACGGTGGCGGTGAGGCTGCCGGCCGCGGCGGGCGCGGTCGACAGGTTTACCGTCAGCGCGGTAGCGGTCGCCGAGCCGACCGTTCCGACCGCCCCGTCGTTGAACACCACGATGTTGTGGTTGGCCGTGGTATCGAAGCCGACACCGATGATCGTGACGCTCGCGGCGCTGTCGGGCAACACGTTACCGCTGTTCGCGCGGACAATCGGCGTAACGGTGGCCACCTGGGTCGCCGAGCCGCTGTTGGCCCCGGCGGTCGTGACCACCGCGGTCAGGGTGCCCGCCGAGGTCGGCTCGGTCGAGAGTGTCACCGTGAGCGAGGTGGCGGTCGCCGCGGTGACCGTCCCGACGGCGCCGTCGTTCAGAACGACCGTGTTGTTTCCAGGCGTGGTGCCGTCGAAGCCGAAGCCGGAGATGGTGAGCGACGTGGCGTTGGCCGCCAACGGATTCGCCGTATTCGCCACCACGACGGGTGTGACCGTGGCTGCCTGCACGGCGGCGCCGCTACTGATGCTGTCGGTCGTGACCACCGCGGTCAGGTTGCCCGCCTTGGTCGGCTCGGTCGTCAGCGTCACGGTGAGCGAAGTATTGGTGGCGGCCGTGACCGTGCCCACCGCGCCGTCATTCAAGGTGATGGTGTTGTTGCCGACGGTGGTGTCGAAGCCGAAGCCGTTGATCGTGAGCGTGGGCGAGTTGGCCGCCAGGTTGGCGGTGCTGCTGGTTACCACGGGCGTGACCGTGGAGACCTGCACGAAGGCGCCGTTGCTGACGCCGTCGGCCGTGACCACGGCGTCCAAGTTACCCGCCGTGTCGGGACCCGTGGTGATGTTGACCGTCAGCGAGGTGGTCGTGGCGGAGGCAACGGTGCCGACGGCGCCGTCGTCGAAGACGACCGTGTCGTTGGCGGCCGTGCTATCGAAATTGGTCCCCGCGATCGTGATCGTGGTGGCATTGGCGGCCAGGTTCGAGGTGCTGCTCGTCACCACCGGTACCGCCGCGGTGACCGTAGCCACCTGCACGGCCGAGCCGCTGCTGTCGGTGTTGGTCGTCACGATGGCCGTCAGACTGCCCGTGGCGCTGGGCGGGGTCGTGATGTTTACGGTCAGCGAGGTGGCGGTCGCCGCGGTAACGGTCCCGGCCGCTCCGTCGCTGAGAACAACCGTGTTGTGGTTGGCCGTGGTGTCGAAGCCGAAGCCGTTGATCGTGAGCGTGGTCGCGTTGAGCGGCAAACTGATCGTGCTGCTGGTCACCACGGGCACGACCTTGGCCACCTGCACGGCCGAGCCGCTACTGACCCCGTCGGTGGTGACGACCGCCGTCAAGCTGCCGACCGCGCTCGGCAGGGCAGAAAACGTGACGGTGAGCGAGGTCGGTGTCGCGGCGGTGACGGTTCCCGTGGCTCCGTTGTTGAAGGTGACCGTGTTGTTGCTTGCGGTCGTATCGAAGCCGGAGCCGTTGATGGTCAGAGTCGGAGAGTTGATGGGCGAACTGGCGGTGCTGCTCGTCACCACCGGCGTCACTGTGGCCACCTGCGTGGCCGCGCCGCTGCTGACGCCATTGGTCGTAACCACCGCGTCCAGATTGCCCGCACTCGTGGGAGGCGTCGTAAGCGTCACGGTGAGCGAAGTCGTCGTGGACGACGCGACGGTGCCGACGGCTCCGTTATCGAAGACGACCGTATTGTGGGCGGCCGTGCCGTCGAAGCCCACGCCGTGGATGGTGATGCTGGCGGCGTTCGCGGCCAGGGCGGCGGTGCTCCCCGTCACCACGGGCGCGACGGTGGCCACCTGGATCGGCGCGCTGCTGGCCTCGGTGTCGGTCGTGACGACGGCCGTCAGGCTGCCGCCGGTGGGAGCGACGGAGAAGGTTACGGTGAGCGAAGTCGGGGTCGCATTGGTCACGGCTCCGACCGCGGCGCCGTTGAAGGCGACCGTATTGTGTGCGGCGGTCGCATCGAAGCCGAAGCCATTGATGGTGAGCGTGGCCGCATTGGCGCCCATGCTGGCGGTGCTGCTCGTCACGTCGGGAATGACGGTTCCGACCTGCACGGCCGAACCGCTGCTGACACCGTCGGAGGTGACGACGGCCGTGAGGTTGCCTGCCGTCGTCGGATTGGTCGTCAGCGCCACGGTGAGCGAAGTGGCCGTCGCCCCGGTGACCGTGCCCACGGCCCCGTCGTTGAAGGCGACCGTGTTGTTGTTGACGATCGGATCGAAGCCGGTGCCGCTGATGGTGATGGAGCCGGCGTCGGCCGCGATGTTGGCGGTGTTCGCGGTCACGGTCACACCGCTCAGCATGCTCCGGTCTTCCAGATACTCAGCATGGAAGCGTCGCGGCACGAAAGAACCGACGTGTTTGCTTCTTCGTCGCGAACGTGCCGGTCGGTCCGCATGGAACAATGATTTAATCCACGCCCTGAACGAGAACGATGGTAGCATGCCCATCTTAACTCTCTTTGAATTGTGAGATTGTGCGCAGTCGGAGGAGGTATCGGCACAAATCGAGCGACAGGCGAAGTAAAAGACTTTTTCTTTAAAATTTTGCCGCGACGCCGCGATCTGCCATCGAGGGTGAAGACGCGGGTGGTGAGCAGGGGCGATAGGAATGGCTGACAGAATTGGAAGCCGGAGCGCGGCGGGAAAGAATCGGCCGGTGAACGCCGATTCTTCAAAGCTCGGTACCGTTTGTCGGTTGCTCTGTAGAGTGCCGCCGAGTGAGACGTATTTTTTGAGACCTGCCGACGGCGGTCGCCGAGCTTGCGGGTTAGCGCGGCTGACGAGACCCGGAAGCCGGAGCGCGGCGGGCAACAAATCGGCCTTGATGGCTGTTCGAGTCGAAACCGTCGCGGACTAACACGAGCTACGGCTCAGCATGCCGCGTGTGTTCCAGATGGTCGATCGTCTCGGTCGACCGCGACGGCCGCTCGGAGTGTTAACCGTAGAATTGATCGCCGGCCAGCAGGTTTGCCAGCACGTCGGTGACATTCGGGTTCCGGCCGCCCGATTTCTGCAACTGTGCCACGATATAATTGATTGCCGCCTGATTCAGGTTGCCTTGGAAGAAGAGGTTGGCGAAGCCGTTGCCCGTGACATTGGCCAGGGCGTAGGCGCCGTGCTGCGAATCGCCGGCCGAGGCGTTGGGCGTCGAGCCCGTCAGCGATTCGAAGTTGCCGTTGAAGAGTTTTTGCAGACCCTCCGACGAGAACAGCATTCCTCGGACGACATCGTCCCGCGTGACGGGGTGGCGCTGCCCGGCCCCCGCACCATTGAGGTAGCTGACCCAGGACGCCGCCGCCGCGTCGGCCGGCCGGCCGAACAGATCGCGGTACAGCGCGTCCACGAACGATTGATTGGTACCGCCGTTGCGCAGGAAATACTCCTGCGAGCCGGCGATGTCGATCAGGGCGATCGTCAGATCGTGCCGTGACTCGAGGAGGCCGACTTGGAACTGCAAACCGGCGGCATCGGGCGCCCGTCCTAGGAAAGTTTCATAGACCGTCGTCACGTAGTGCTGCGCGTATTCGGGCGAATTCAAGAACCCGCGGATCACCACGGCGCGCATGTTCGTGTTCGCGCCGTTGGCGCCGAGCAGGTTCATCCAGAAGGTCTCGCCCTGCGGGTCCGGTTCGCGGCCCAGCAGTTCTCGATAGAGGTTGATCACGAACGTCTGGTTGGTGTGGTCGCCCGGCTGGCCGGCGACATATCCCACCCCCGGCGACAAGCCCGAGCCCGAACCACTACCCGAGCCCGAGCCAGTACCCGAACCCGATCCACTACCCGAGCCCGAGCCCGATCCACTACCCGAACCCGATCCACTACCCGAACCCGATCCACTGCCCGAACCCGATCCACTGCCCAAACCTGATCCACTGCCCGAACCTGATCCACTACCCGAACCTGATCCACTACCCGAACCTGATCCACTGCCCGAGCCTGATCCGCTGCCCGAGCCTGATCCACTGCCCGAGCCTGATCCACTGCCCGAGCCTGATCCACT
>DASZTS010000142.1:0-32135 GCA_035547915.1 Pirellulales bacterium
TTTCCAACGGCTCGGCCTGATGCCACCACGCCGGCTCCGCCGGCTCGACGGCATCCAAATGTAGTGAAATAAACACCCCCAAATCGCACCTAAGTCCTTTCGCGAACGTCAAAACTCTCTAACTTGGGTTAAGGCTCGATCCGGCTTCGTCGGTTGCTCCAAGAATCATTAAGAATAAAAGATTTCCTGACACGTACAGGGGGGTTGTAGCGGTTGTAGGTGAACTCTAGTTTCAATTTAGACCGCATCTGGGGGGTGGAACTCAGCCTAAAGAGCGGCTGACAAGACCGGAAACGTGTAGAGCGCCGCGGGCGAAAAATCGGCTGCGAAATGCCGCTACTTTCGGGGCTCGATCTGGTTTGTCGGCTGCTCTGAATCGCTATCCTTCTCCCCGTCCCCGCGGTCTAACGGGATTGCACCGCACAGGGTCACGCACGCTCCATGACTCCGGCTCGCCTTCCGACCCGCCCCTGAAAGAAACCCCACCGCCGTGGCGGCCAGCGACGACCGCTGCCGCGAACGGCAACCCGCCCCACCTGCTCCGCGCCTATGATCCAACCTGCCGCCGTCGGCGACTCGAACGCTGGTTATTCGTTGCCCGCCGTACCCGCCGCTCCCGTCGGGGGCGACGATTCGTTTGGCGATCCGGTGCGTCTCTATTTGGCGCAGATCGGTGGGCGGGCGCTCCTCTCTCGTGCTGAAGAACAAGAAGTGGGCGCGCGCGTCGTCGCGACGCGTCGGCGGTTCCAGCAGGCCTTGCTGGCCAACGATTGGGTTTTGAGCGAAGTGGCCGTTCTGCTGCGCAAGGTGCGCGACGGGTCCGAACGGCTCGATCGGGTGCTCGACGTGTCGGCCACCGACTTCGAGCGCAAACTCCGCCTGCGCGGGCCGTTGTTGGCCAACCTGGGAACGGTCGAATGCTTGCTGCACATCAACCACGGGGCCTTCCAGACCGCCATGAACCGGCGGCTCGATGACGCGCGTCGGCGCACGGCCTGGCGCCAGGTCGTGCGCCGCCGTCGCCGCGCGGCGCGGCTCATCGCCGAACTCGGCCTGCGCGCCTCGCGCTGGCAGCCGCTCGTCGACAAGCTGGCCGACCTTTCCTGCCGCATGGACCGATTGGCGTGCCGGCTGGCCGCCCTCAAATCGGACCCCGCCGCGTCGCCCGAGTCGCTGGCGGCCGTGCGCTGCGCCTTGCGTTTCTTGATGCAGATCACCGGCGAGAGCCCTTCGACGTTGCGGGCCACCGTGGCCCGGCTCCGCGCGTTGCAGGCCGACTACGCGGCCGCCAAGTCGCAGCTCTGCGCCGGCAATCTGCGGCTGGTCGTATCGATCGCCAAGCGTTACCAAGGGCGCGGCATGACGCTGCTCGACCTGATCCAGGAGGGGAACGCCGGGCTCATGCGCTCGATCGACAAGTTCGAACCGCGCCGCGGCTTTCGCTTTTCGACTTATTCCACTTGGTGGATCCGGCAGGCGATCACGCGGGCCATCGCCGCGCAGGCCCACACCATACCCGTGCCCGCGCACCTCCACGGCACCATCCGCAGCGTGCGGCGCTTGAAGGTCGCCTTGCGGCACGACCTGGGTCGCGATCCCACGCCCGAAGAGATCGCGGCCGCGGCCGGATTCACACTCGATCAGACGGCGCTCGCCCTGCGGGTGCAGGGCATGCTCTCTACGCCGCTCTCGCTCGACCAGCCGGTGCATGAACACGACACGCGCCCATACGGCCACCTCGTGCCCGACCACCGGCCGGCCCCCGCGTTGGTCGACAGCACGCGCGAGGACCTGCGTAAGCGGCTCGACGAGGTCCTCAACTCGTTGGCCGAGCGCGAGCGGCAGGTGGTGCGGCTGCGTTACGGTCTGTTCGACGGATACTGTTATACGCTCGAAGAGATCGGCCGTATCTTCAACGTCACGCGCGAGCGCATCCGTCAGATCGAAGCCAAAGCGCTCACCAAGCTCCAATTCCCCGCCCGCGCCCGCGCCCTGTCGCCGTTCATCGAGTAGCCCGGCGAACGCCGCGGCTCTTCTTCCGGCGCGCTATCTTCGCATGATTCGTCGCAAGGTGGCTGCTCTGGTGCGGTCCAATGGACCGGCGAGGCGCGGATATTGACCTTGTTTCTGCAGGGTAGCCCAATCTTTTAACGGCAGCAACGAATGACTGTCGTTGGAAAGAACCTTTTGACGTAACTCCACCACATCATGCGCCTAGTTTCCACCATGATCGCCCTGGTATTGATGATCGCTTCGTCGTTGGGGTGTGGCGGTGAATCCGGCAAGGTAAAGAGGGCCGGACGGGCGGTCGGCGAAACGGTCACCGATTTCACGCGCGGCGTGGGCGCGGGAATCGACAAGCGTCTCGAAGTCGAAGTGGACCTGTCACCCGCCGTTGTCGACCTGGGCTTGAGTAAGACCGTCGCTAAGAGTGCGGGCATCGATACCAGAGGCGTATCGGTCTACCTGATGTCGCAAAAGCCGATGACCGGCAAGTTCGTGGCCAAGGCACTCAACGCGGATGGGCAGGAGATCGGCCGCTCGGTCGTGGAAGTCGAGTTCTCGGCGGACGATGCCAAATATGTCACCTTTCGGTTTGGCGACGAGATGGATAGTCAGTCGGTAGAGCGATATGTCATCGACGTCAAGCAGGTGGCCGAGTCGCCCGAAAAAGAAGTCGGACTAGAATGACCGGCCACGAGGCCCAGATCGCCTTTCGATCCGCCACCGCAGACGGTATAGCGCTGCGCAGTCACGGTGGACTTTGGCCAGGATTTCGTCGCGAAGCGCCTGCCAGCAGCACCATTAGGACGGCGGCGGGCGAATAGACGACCGCCTCGATCAGCCACCACCATTGCCACAATTCAATCGTGTCGACATCGAATGTCTTGTCGTAGAGGATCGGCCCACAGACGCTCCAAGCGAGGCGCATGGCCAGGTCGGCTGACATGATGGCGAGACACGTGGCGCCCCAGCCGAGCCAATGGCGTCGTCCCGAGGCAACCCATAAACCGCAGATCCCTCCCCAAACCGGCGCGTTTGTTGCCGCTGCGATCGACCAGTCTGCGGTGGAGGTGGTGTAGAGCCACAGCATGGCCTTCAGGTCCAGAAAACCCGCCAGCAGTCCGACGGTCGGTCCAACCAGGAAATCTCTCAATCGGCCTGTTCGCAACGCGACCAAGGGAGACACCAGCAGAGCGGTAAGGCCGCCTGCGTTCATCCACTGGCGTTGCGGCATTTCGACGTCGCTGAAATGAATCACGGCGGCCGATAGGAATGGGCAAATAGCCGCCAAGGTCGCCAGAACCAGCACGCCGACGACGCCCAACAGGCGTCGCGGTTTCTTCTCGCCAAGTGACAGGTCGCGAATCGCAGTCATGGCTGATTGTCCGGCGTCGGGCGCCGCTTATTGCAATCCTTGCGAGCGTGCCCACGCGATGTAATCTCGTACCGCCGATTCGAGCCGATCGACCACCTGCTGAACCGCTTCGAGGCGGATGACTTCGCTGATCGCATCGGCTTTGACCGGATCGGGTATGAGCGCGGCATAGGTCAACTTTGCCTGGATATCGTCGGAGTAGTGCGGAACCTCAAACCGTCGGTCGTAGTGGCTGATGAGCGCCACAAACTCGCCATCACTGCCAGCTCGCGAAGACAGCGATTTGGCTTCGGCCAAGGAGAGCTTGTCCCGACGGTCCTTCGACATGAAAGCCCGATAGGCCGCGTGGCGTTGCACCGGATCGGTCAACTGCTGGATCGAAGCAATTTCTCTCAGGGCCTCGTTATCCTTCTCGTACGTTGCTGCGTCGGCAAGTTGGTCCAGGCTGAAATCGACCCTCTCGGCAGGCGTTTCGTCGGGCCAATCCGTAGCATCGCGGTCCAGCCTCGGATAGTTGGCGTAGACGTAGCCGATCCGGTATTCCGGGTCGTAACCGTCTGCGATGAAGGTGAGTCCGTTTCGGTCATATTGGTAGCGATGTCGGAGATGATAACCGGCTTCTCGGAAGACACGTTCGATGGCCTCGCGTGCCAGATCGTCGTCGAGATAGTTCGGCGCGCCGGTGCCGAAGGGCGAACTGACGTGCGGTAGTCCGCTGTTGGCGAACTGGAAAGGGCTCTGCGCCGGTTCGCGTTGGTCGATCGGCACCATGGCCGCCGCGACGTCTTGCCGCGCGGCGGTGTGGGCCGTCTGCGCATCCGGTTCGCGGCTGCACGAGGCCGCTATGCCGAGCGAAGCCAGGGCCACGACCGCCTGGGAATTCCAAGGATACGGAACCGGATAGGGAACTCGCGTGGGATCGGGATCGGCGTGCGAAGGATATTTCGCCACGCGGTACCGTTTCACCGGCGAGACGCTCAAATCACTCGACCGATTCATGAAGTTTCCGCTCCGCGAACGAGAGGGCGGGATAGGCCGGATTGTAATGCTTGTGCAAGAAGATCGTATTCCGGCGCTTCCAAAGCCGGTTGGCGAGCCGATCGGCGATGGGCATCAAGAGGCGTTCGTGCTCGCACAGGAGCGGACTGGCACGATCGACCCGGCCCGTGCTCTGCCAGTTGACGCACGCGCACCAACTCGAACAGCGATCGGCCAAGGCGCAGCCGCCACATTCGGGCTTCGGCTGCTCGGAACACGCGGCCAGCGTGGCGCGTCGTTGTGAGTCGAAGCCGGCGAACACGTCGCCCAGTGCCAGCGAGAGGTCCTCGTCTTCGCGGACGAACTGCACGCAGGGATAGAGACGGCCCGATGGGGCGATCGAGAACTGCCGATGCCCGATGTGGCAGCGCTCGCTCCGCTCAAGCGGCCCGCGCGTGCGGCTGTGGATGCGGTCGTCGAAGCAGCTCAGGTAGAGCTTCTCGCCCGACAGGGTGCGGTCGAAATACCAGCCCGCCAACCGCTTGTAGGCGCTCTCGAGCTCTTTCAGGTTGGCTCGCGTCCAGTTCGCCGAATAATCGAGCGCCGTCGAAACATAGGCGAAGCCGCGTGCGAAGATCCACTGTACCGAGGTGTCGAGCCGACCGGCGGTGCTCGGCGTGATCACACAATGAGCGTTGGCGCAGGGATTCCAGCGTAACAGCCTGTCGATCGCACCATCGATCGCTCCGGCGAGCGCGGCCGTCGTGTCGTGGCCCGCGGCAAACGGCCGTTGCATCGCTTGCAGTTCGGGTGGACCGTCGAGGCTGATCGACACATAGACCCTGCGCTTCGCGAGTTCTTCGACCGCCCGCGCCGTGAGCAGCGTGCCGTTCGTGCTCATCTTGAAGCTTGTTCGCAGTCGTCCCGCGGCGTCGTGCAAGCGATCGGCGATCCTGCACAGCAGATCGAGCTTCATCAGCGGCTCGCCGCCGAAGAAGATGATTTCGAGGTGACCGACGCCCTGCTGCCGCGCTTCGGCCAAGGCGAAGTCGGCACCGCGGTCGGCGACGTCGTCCGTCATGCCCGACGCGAACTTGGCCCCCGTGTAGCAATAGACACAGCGCAGATTGCAATTGTGTGTCAGATGGAATGCGACCGAGAGAGTGCCATCCGCAGCCGTCATGTAGCGCCTCTTAGTTTCACGGCCGATTCTTTCCCACGACGCTCCGGCTGCTGGGTCTTGTCAGCCGCTCTGGGGCGGCCGCAGTAAGCAGAGCTTCATTCGCTACCGCTGCTCAGCAGCATACGCTTCGTTGGCAACAATAAAACCGTCGCCGTTCGAGTCGAGACGGCGAAACTTCTCGTCGCTTCCCGGAAACTCTTCACGGCTGACCTCTTGATCGCGATTGGCGTCCATCGAGACGAACCACTTTGGTCCGGCGGGCGGTGGCTCCGTCGCTTTTGTGGATGGGCCTTGTGTCGCTGTCGCGGGCGATGGCTGACCTCGTCCGACGGAGATGCTGAGTGTGCCCGGAATCTCCTGCCAGCCGATCCGGCCATCACCGTCGGCATCGACTTCGCGTAGCGCGGTCGCTCCGCCGCGCAGTTCACGAGTGGTCAACCGCTTGTCGCCGTTCGTATCGAGCAGCGAAAAAATCGCGTCCTGTTCACCTCGCACCACGGCGCCCACCGCGCCCAGGCGCGGCGCGCGGTGCCGTCGGAGGTAGGCGGCCAGTTCGTCGAGAAAGATTTTGCCGTCGGCGTTCGTGTCGGATTCCGCGAAGAACATCGTGTCGCCGAACCCAGCGGCTTCGGTTCTTTCGAGGTAGCCGTTCTTGTCCGTGTCCAGCGCCGTCAACCGTGTCTGGGCCGATGGCGCTTCGTCGGTCTCCGGCTCGCGCGCGTCGAGCACGAATTCCAACCGGCATCCTGCGAGTCGCAACGCGATGTGGTCGTGCTCCTGCGCAATCGGCATATTGTCCGATCGTCCGTCCGGTGCCGTGCACACGGCCGAAAACCTGGGCAGAGACGGCTCGCACGCTCCGAAATGGGCCGAGACGGTGACCTGCGGTGGTAAACCATCGAGCCGGCTCGCTTCCTCAGCGGTCAGGTTGCCGTCGCCGTTCGCGTCGAGGCGGCCGACGAGGGAACCGCCGGAAGGTATCGGATCGTTGATCGGGCCGCCTCCCTCCAAATAGGTCCGCTCGATCGCGCCGGTAATCGCTTCCCAGTCGGCGTTCGGGCCGAGCAGGAGGGCAATCGCCTCCTCTCGGTTGACGCGGCTTTTGCGTGTGACGGCCAATTCATCGGCTACCAGCGAATCGTCGAACTCGGTCCACGAAACGGTGCGGTCGTCGTTGGCGTCGCGGGCGAGCAGACGTTGCTCCAGCGCGGCCAACTCGGCTGGGTCGAGTGTCTCGTTGCCGTCGACATCGAGTAGCTTGCCGACGATCGACTGCCGCGCGTCGGACCCGCGCCGCTCGGTCGTGCACTGAAGTGCAAAGGCCGCTTCCGAACGCTTGATCTGCTCGATGAACCGCCGAGCTTCGTCGCGATCGACAAGCCCGTTGCGGTTCGTGTCGTTCGCCTTCAAGAACTGCTTGCGATTCGAGAAGTTGAGCGGTTCGACTAACCGCTCGCCGAAGATCCGCTTGGGATCGGCGAAAACTTCTCCCCAGGTTGCGCGGCCGTCGCCATCCCGGTCGGCCGCCTCCAGCATCTCAGTCACGAGCCCCTCGCGAGGCGTCCGAAAAGGAAGGCCATCGATCGTGATCCGCAGCTCGACGATCAGCGGTTCGCGCGGCAGTAACAGCAAGATGCGCTCGGCCGCAAGATCAGGAGATGCCGCGGCAATTGGCACAGCAGACGGCTCGTCGGTGCCGACCGTCTCGACATCGGCCGACCCCGTTCGAGCGCTCTCCGGCGGAGCCGTCCCGTCCACGGCCGTCGTTGCCGGCGACCCGGTGACAGTCAACTCGTTGGGAAGCGTCGCCGAAAGTGCAGACGAACCCGTCTCGACGCGGCCACAGCCCATCGGCAGCAAGCCCAGCATGCCGCTCAGCACAATCGGCCAGGCGAGATTCAATCGGCGCGGGGCAACCGAGCGGGGATCATGACGCACGTTCTCACCGAGGGTCTTGCGGTGCGGGCACGATCAACGGTTCTCGCGCAAGCCGCTCACTCGGCTGGCGCCTTCGCGGCCGGTTCGCCTTCTCGCAGATCGCCGTCTTGCGGACGGATCAGTTCGAAATACTTGCGGATGGTCTGCCGGTGACCGAGCGGAATCGGCTCGCTGTCGAGAACCGATTCCGACAGGCGGCGATACTTCTGATACGAGTCGCGATATCCGCGGCTGGCCTGCTGACGACCTTCGGGAGAGTGCGTCGTCTCGACCTCCGACGGACCCTCATCGGCCGTCGGACCGCTCACCTGTTCCAGGTTCTTCTTCGAGAGCAGGTTCGTTTGGTCGCCCTTCACGTTGCCGCTCGTGGTGAGGCCGAAGCTCTCCGAGGGGCTTGTCGACTTTTCGGGATTTTTGCCGCGCGCCAGGCAAGCTTTCTGGCAATCGCACTTGCCCTCGTTCAACCGCGTCAGCTCGGCGGCCAGCAGATCGTTGATCTTGCGTCGCCGTTGATGGTTCTTGACCTCTTTCGCCAACCGCCGCGATCCGCGTTGAAATTTCCCCTTGCCTCCCTTGATGCCGTCGGCCATCTCGCTCGTCGCGTCGGCCAGGTCGCCCAGCCCCACCTCGCCCATCTGCTGGGCGCTCTTCTTCATCTGTTCTTCGACGGCCTTGGCTTCCTTGCGATCGAGCGGAGGCTCTTCGAGTTGCTCTAGCTCGGTGGCGGCCTTGTCGAATTTGCCTTCCACGAGCGACTTGCCGGCCTCGGCCAATGCTTGCGAGAGGCTCATGCCCGAGCCGAGCGATTCGAGCTGGGCGTCTACCAATTCGACGTTGTATTGTGCCTGCTGTGCCTGGACGGCCGACTGCATGTCGCTGAGCTTGGCCAGCGCCTCGCGCAGATCGACCCCCGGCTCCTGCAACTCTTCGACCTTCTCACGCAGCATCTCCACCAGTTTTTCCAACTCGGGGTCCTGGGCCTGCTTGGCCAACTCCTCGAACTGGTTGAGGTCTTCCTCGATGGCGGCGGCGGTCGCGACGATCTCGGGGAGCGGGGCCGGCACACCGGCCGCCACCTGTCGCGGACCGGTCGGCCAGACGATCAGGGCGATGGCTGCCACCAGGGCGGCGAGCGCGGGCGGCAACAACTTGGGCATGTGCCACGGTACGACGACATGCGGATCGACTCGCGACAGGTGTTCGGAGGCGTCGCGGACCTGCAATTCATCGAAGGGCGTTTTTTCGGGTTTGCCTAGAAACGCCAGCGCGGTGACCACGCGATCCTTCAAGCGGTAATGCGCATCGACCGCCGAGGCCGCGGCATGCCAACGTTGCGGCCACACGAGACCGACGAGGGCGCCGGCCACCAAGCCGCCGACGAAGACGAGCGCGACTTGCCAGGGCGTCACCGACCAATCGGCCAGCAAGCGTCCCGCGCCAAGCACCAGACCGGCGAGCGCGCCGCAGAAGAGGCCCCAGCAGGCCGTCCGCTCGATGAACAACCGGCGTTGCCGTCGCCGAACTTGCGCCAACCGTGTGTAGATCGCACGTTCCATGGACCAACCCTCGCATGCCAAGAAGAGAGTCACCCAAAGCGCCGACCGAAATGCCGCCTGATCATATCCCAAGTGCGGCGGCTGAGCAACAAGGTTACGGGTAATAGTATCGGCGTATCGGCGTTTAAAAATGGGGTTGCAATCTGGCGCCGTTCCGGCAAAATGGCGAGATTCGCGCCGTCGTCTTGCGTGGAAACGGAGGTTCTCCGGCCGGCCCCTGTTTGTGGCCCGGTAACGGCTCCACCGTCTCCGGCCCGAATGGTTCTGGAGTCCCGCCGGCACACAGGATCAGCCAGGCCGTAACACCGGTTTAGCGGATCGGCAGTCGGGGCGAATATTCGTTTCGGCGAGGCATGATCGGCGATGCCTCTCGTCGAGCTCCGGTCGGCGGCGCGGTTGACAATTTGGGATTTTGGTTAGCTACGGAAATCAACATGTCGGAAGTATTGAAGGTGGAAATTCGTGAGGCCCGCGGCAAGCGGCGTGTGCGACGGCTGCGCGAGTCGGGTCTCGTGCCCGCCGTCTTGTACGGCCACGGCGAGGCCAACCTGAGCCTGGCGATCCCCGCGGACCAGGTGAAATCGGCCGTGCGTCACGGGGCGCGCGTCGTCGATCTGTCCGGGGCCGTCAACGAGAAGGTGTTCGTACGCGACCTGCAGTGGGATACGTTCGGCCTCGACGTGCTGCATCTCGATCTGACCCGGGTTTCGGCCGACGAGAAGGTCGAAGTGCAGGTGGTCGTCGAGTTGCGTGGCGAGGCGCCCGGCGCGAAGGAGGGTGGCGCCGTCACCCAGGTACTGCACCAAGTCGACGTGGAATGTTTGGTGACCGCCATTCCCGAGAAGTTGACGCTCCGGATCAACGCGCTGGGTCTTGACCAATCGCTCACCGTGGCCGACATCGAGTTGCCGACAGGCACGACGCTGGTCACGGCCGCCGATACCATCGTCGCGCAGTGCAGCGTGCCGAAGGAAGAGGAAGAATCCGCGCTGCCGAGCGAAGGTGCCGAGCCGGAAGTGATTGGACGCAAGGCCGATTCGGAGGAGGAGGGGGACGAAAGCTAGCGGGCCATGAAATTGGTGGTGGGGCTGGGCAATCCCGGCCGAAAGTACCAGGCGACGCGGCACAACATCGGCTATGAGGTGCTCTGGGCGCTGGCACGTCGGTTTGCCAAGGGCTCACCCAAGACGAGTTTTCAGGGTGAGGTGGTCGATGCCGAATTGAGCGGTGTCCGCTGCCTGCTGTTGTGGCCGCAAACGTTCATGAATCGCAGTGGCGTCAGCGTGGTGCAGGCGCGCGATTTTTATAAACTGGATAATGGTGAGATGCTGGTCGTCTGCGACGACTTCAACCTACCGCTCGCACGGTTGCGTGTGCGGGCCAAGGGGTCGTCGGGCGGGCAGAAGGGCCTGGAAGATATCGTGCGTGCCCTGGGAACGGATGACTTTCCGCGTCTCAGGGTGGGCATCGGGCAGCCGCCCGAAGGATGGGATGCGGCGAATTACGTGCTTGGCAAGTTCGGGAAGGGAGAACTCGCCGAGGTGGAACAGACAATCGAGCGGGCGGCCGACGCGGTGGTCGACTGGGCCCGTGACGGCATCGACGCGTGCATGAACCGATATAACGCTTGAGAAGGTCGACAAGACAGGAGTGAGCTTTGGCGCAGAACGTTTACGAAGGACTGTTCATTTTCGATTCGAATCGCTACAGCCGCGATCCGGGCGGTGTATCGGCCCAGATTGCCGAGTCGGTGAAGAAGCTCGAAGGTGAAGTGCTGGTCAGCCGGTTGTGGGAAGAACGCCGTCTGGCGTATCCGATCAATGGACAGCGGAAGGGGACGTATTGGCTCTCCTATTTCCGCATGGACGGAAAGCATCTCACCACGCTCGAGCGAGAATGTCAGCTCAGCGAGAGCATCATGCGTTCGCTGGTGATCAAGATCGATCCGCGGATCGTCGATCACTTGGTCACTCACGCGACCACCGTTCATCCGACCGCCGCCCCCAGCGACCCTTCGAAGGCCAAGAAGCCCGAAGCGAAAGATGCCCCGGCGGAGGCCGAGGCGCCGCCGGTGGAAGAGGGGGGAGAGGTCGGCTAGAATCGCGCATTACACAGCGAGGGCGCTATGGCGAGCTTCAATCGAGTTATCCTGTTGGGGAATCTGACGCGCGATCCCGAATTGCGCTACATTCCCAGCGGCACCGCCGTCACCGAAATCGGGCTGGCCGTCAATGATCGGCGCAAGGCCGCCAACGGTGAGTGGGTGGATGAGACGACGTTCGTCGACGTCACGCTGTGGGGTCGCACGGCCGAGATCGCCACCGAATATCTCAGCAAGGGGTCGCCCGTCTTGATCGAAGGGCGGCTGAAGCTCGACAGTTGGCAAGACAAAGAGGGACAGAAGCGCTCCAAGCTACGCGTGATCGGCGAACGCATGCAGATGGTCGGGGCGAAGGGACAGGGAGGCGCAGGACATGGCGGCGGCGGTGGCCGATCGGCATCCCGCGGCGGCGGCGGAGGGGGTGGCGGCTACGACGAGTCGGACTTTGGACCCTCGGGCGACAGTTATGCCGAACCGAGCGGGGCCAGCCCCGGCATGCCGGCGGACGACGACATACCGTTTTGACATAACGATTTGCAGCAAACTAGAGACTGATTTTGCGCTGTTGATGGCGCGCCTGTCAGTTCTCACAGAAAACATTAAGAGCGGCTGACAAAACCCGGAAGTCGGAGCGCCATTGGGCAAAAGATCGGCCGTGAAACGCCGATCTTTGTGGTGCTCGATCCGGTTTGTCGGTTGCTCTAAAGTGGTCGCGGCGGACGCCGGGCGACTTACGTAGGGCATGGTTCGGTGCGACATCCGACCACGCTATTCACCCACCGACAGCCATTCATTCAGAACATCGCCATGAGCACGAAACCGGCCACCAAGAAACCTCGTCAGAATAAACGCCTGCCGCGCGGTCCCCACGGCGGAATCGAGTTGCTGTTGATCCAGTCGGTCGATCACCTGGGTAAGCAAGGCGAGGTCGTGTCGGTCAAGCCCGGTTACGCCCGCAACTACTTGTTGCCACAGGGATTGGCGACGATCGCCACCGATCATCACAAGCGGATGATCGAGAAACACAAGGCCAAGCTGCAAGAGATCCAGAACCAGCGATTGGCCGGTTTGCGCGATCTGGGAGATCAGCTCGCGCGGCAGAGCATCACCATCGAAGCGAACGCCAACGAAGAAGGGCATCTCTACGGATCGGTCGTGGCGAGCGACATCGTCAGCGCCCTGAAGCGCAACGAAGTGACCATCACCACCGATCAGGTGCGGTTGAAGGGTCCGCTCAAGGAACTGGGCCTCTATACGGTCAACATTCACCTCGGCCACGAGGTCGAGGCCGAGCTCAAGGTGTGGGTGGTGCCGACCGTGACCGACGAGGTGGCCGAACACAAGCCTGCGGCCGAACCAAAGCCTAAGGCGACGCCGGCCAGCTAGATTCCATGGCCAGCTACCAACGGATCGACGAACGTCCTGCTGCGCGCGGAGGTTCCACCTTGCTCGACCGCCTGCCCCCACAGAACCTGGAGGCGGAACAGGGCGTGCTGGGCAGCCTGCTGCTCGATCCCGATCTGTGTGACGAAGTCGCCATGCTGTTGCGGCCGGCCGACTTCTATTTGCCCTCCAACCAGTTGCTGTTCCAGCATCTGCTGGGCATGCACAACGACGGCCTCCGCATTGATGCGACACTGCTCGTCGAGCGGTTGAACAAGCATGGCGATCTGGAGTCGATCGGCGGCCAGGCCTACTTGTGTGAAGTGGCCGAGGCGGTGCCGACGGCGGCCAATGCCGTCTATTACGCCGAGATTGTCCGCGGCAAGGCAACGTTGCGGTCGTTGATCCACGCCAGCACCGAGATCATCCGCGACGCCTACGACCAGTCGCTCGAGAGCCGCGAGATGCTGGCCCGCGCCGAGGAAAAGGTCTTCCGTATTCTGGAAGACCAGGGCACGGGCAATCTCGCGCCCTTGCAGGACGTGTTGCACGAAGCGCTGACGCGCATCGATCAGCGGTTGGCAAAAGGGGGCGGCGTGGGGGGCATGCCCACCGGCTTCGCCGACTTAGACGGCATGACGGGCGGCTTCCACGAGGGTGAGTTGGTCATTCTCGCCGCGCGACCCAGCATGGGCAAAACGGCGCTGGCCACCAACATTGCCGACCACGTGGCGATCGATTCGGGACGCACCGTCCTGTTCATCAGCCTGGAAATGTCGGGCTTCGAACTGGCCGAGCGCATGCTGTGTGCCCACGGACGAATCAACGGGCACAAGTTGCGCAACGGTTTCATCTCGCCCACCGACCGCACGAAGTTGGTAGCGGCCGCGGCGGCCATGAGCGGCGCGCCGTTGTTCATCGACGACACCCCCAGCCGCACGATGACCGAGATCGCGGCCACGGCTCGGCGTCTCAAACGCCGCGAAAACCTGGCCATGATCGTGATCGATTATTTGCAGCTCATCGAGCCCGACAATTCGAAGGACCCGCGGCAAGAGCAAGTGGCCAAGATCGCGCGGCGGCTCAAAGCGCTGGCCCGCGAGTTGAAGGTGCCCGTGCTCTGCCTCGCGCAATTGAATCGACAGGCCGAAGCGACCAAGGACAATCGCCCCCGCCTCAGCCATCTGCGCGAAAGCGGTGCCATCGAACAGGACGCCGACGTGGTGATGTTTGTCCATCGCGATGAGTATTATTGCACCAACGACGAAGAACGCGCGCAGGTGGCCGGCCAGGCCGACCTGATGATAGCCAAACAGCGCAACGGCCCCACAGGCGACGTCAAGCTCGCCTGGCTGCAAGATTACACACGTTTCGAGAACCTGGCCCGCGAGGGTTACGACTTCACCCCAGACCAGTTTTAGAACGACTGACAGGTCGGCAGGAACGGAACGGTCGCCGAGGTACGGACCGCCATTAACCATTTATAGGCCCGCGCCAACCGATTGCCCCTATGCCTCATGCCCCAAGTGCCGCCTCGTTCGTCGCCAACCAGGAACGGGCGCATTGGCACGACCAGGCGTTGTGGTTCGTGCGGGCCAAGCGCGACAAGATGGCCCACGCGTTGCCCGAGTGGGAGGCGCTGCGCGAGACCGCGGCGCAGATCAAGGCCCACACCGTTTCGCGGCTGGCCGACTACCTGGAGCAGTTCGCCACCCAGGCCGAGCGGTTGGGCGCCCATGTTCACTGGGCACGGAACGCCGCCGAACACAACCAGATCGTGCTCGATCTGTTGCAAGGCCACCACGTGCGGCGCGTGGTCAAGAGCAAGTCGATGCTCACCGAGGAGTGCCACCTCAATCCGTTCCTCGAACGGCACGGCATCGAGGTCGTCGACACCGACCTGGGTGAATGGATCGTGCAGTTGCGCGGCGAGCCTCCCAGCCATATCGTGCTTCCCGCCATCCACATCAAGAAGGAAGAGGTCGGGCAACTGTTCCACGAACGGTTGGCGACGCAGGCCGGTGTGAGCGAACCCAAATACCTGGCCGAAGCGGCCCGCCGCAAGCTGCGAGAATGCTTTCTGGCGGCCGATGCGGGGATCACCGGCGTCAACTTCGCCATCGCCGAGACGGGCGGTTTCGTGGTCTGCACCAACGAGGGGAACGCCGACCTGGGCGTATCGCTGCCGAAGCTGCACATCGCCTGCATGGGCATCGAGAAGTTGATCCCACGGGCAAAGGACCTGGGCGTCTTTCTGCGACTGTTGGCCCGCTCGGCCACCGGGCAGCCGGTCACCACCTACTCGTCGCACTTTCACGGTCCGCGCCCGGGTTGCGAGTTGCACATCGTGTTGGTCGACAACGGCCGCAGCGAGCTGCTCGGTTCGACCGAGTTCCGGCGCTCACTCAACTGCATCCGTTGTGGGGCCTGCATGAACACCTGCCCGGTCTATCGGCGCAGCGGCGGGCATAGCTATTCCGCGACCATTCCCGGACCGATCGGATCCATCCTGGCGCCGGCCCGCGACGCCGCGACCCATTACAGCCTGCCACACGCCTGTAGTCTGTGTGGCTCGTGCAGCGATGTCTGTCCGGTCAAGATCGACCTGCACCACCAGTTGCTCACCTGGCGTCGCGAGCTTGCGGTACGGCGACTCTTACCCTGGCACAAGCGCTTGGCGATGCGTGCCGCCAGCTTCGTGCTTTCGCGACGTTGGCTTTACGAGATCTTCGGCAAGTTGGCGCGATCGGTCGGGCCGAGGTTGCCGCGGTGGCTCGTCTATAACCGCTTGAACGCCTGGGGCAGACAACGCGAGCTGCCGGTTTTCCCACGCAATAGCTTCCGCGAGCTGTATAACGTCCCGCGGAACGAACGGGCGTCTCACGCAAATCCCTCTGCGGCCGAGGCCAATGGACGGTAAGCGAGCCATCTTGGACGCGGTCCGCCGACATGCTCCGCCCGTGGCGCCGCTCGGCGACGTGGCTGGCGAATGGATCCGCTATTCCGACCCGCGGCAGCAGTTCGCCACGATCCTCGAATCGGTGGGGGGACGCTGCCAGGTTGTCCGCCAGGTGGACGAGGTAGGGCGCGAGCTGGCGAACTTGCCCGCATATCAGGAGGCAAAGGCCATTTGCTCGTGGGTGCCCGGCGTGGAAGGGAACGTCGATCTGGCGGCCATTGCCGATCCTCACGAGTTGGCGACGATCGACTTCGCGATCCTCCCCGGCCAGTTCGCCGTGGCCGAGAACGGCGCCGTCTGGGTCACCGACGAATCGCTGCCGCACCGGGTCATCTACTTCATCAGCCAGCATTTGGCCTTGGTCGTGCCCGCCCGGACCGTGCTCAACAACCTGCACGAGGCGTACGAACGATTGAGCTTCGCGCGGCCCGGCTTCGGGGCGTTTATTTCGGGCCCCTCCAAGACGGCCGACATCGAACAATCGCTGGTGATCGGGGCGCACGGGGCCCGTTCGCTGACCGTGTTTCTAATAGACGAGGCTTGAGTTGCCCGCCAACCCCACCAAGTTCTGCGCCGAACAGATCGCGGCCGACGTGTTCCTCGCCGCCGGTGCCCAGATCGTCGGCGACGTGACGATCGGCGGGGAGTCGAGCGTCTGGTTCAATGCGGTCATCCGTGGCGATAGCGAAGCGATTCGCATCGGCCGCGGCACGAACGTGCAGGACAACTGCGTGCTGCACGCCGACCCCGGCTTCCCCTGCACACTGGGCGACGGCGTGACGGTGGGCCATGCGGCGGTCGTCCACGGTGCCAAGGTGGGCGACAACGTAGTGATCGGCATGAAAGCGGTCGTCATGAACGGTGCCGAGATCGGCCGCGACAGCCTGATCGGCGTCGGGGCCGTCGTCACCGAGAAGACGGTGATTCCGCCTGGCTCGCTGGTGATCGGTCTGCCGGGCAGGGTCTTGCGTAGCCTGACCGCCGACGAGATCGAGCGCAATCGCCACAGCGCCGCACATTACGTCGCCGCCGCGAAGGAGTTTCGCGGGGCACCGCCGGCGGCCGGATCCGGTTAAAGTGCGACGGTAATTGCACTTTGCACCGATTGGCTAATCTGCCATACTTCGCCGCGTTTTTCGGCCCTTTCCCCGGGGGGAAGAGGGCTCGGAGTTAGCTGAAACGCCGGCTTGGCAATTCGGGAACAGCGTCCCGCGCCGATCGGCTTCTGGCGACTTCTTGTCCTGGTTGAAGCATTGCGGCATGAGCGGTGGCCCACCCACGATCTTCTTTTCCGTCGGCGAGCCGAGCGGCGATCTGCACGCGGCGAACCTGATTCGCGCGCTGCGGGCGCGGCGGCCCGACATCGAATTCGTCGGTTTTGGCGGACCGGAGATGGCCCGCGCCGGTTGCAAGCTGCACGCCGACCTGACGTCGCTCGCCGTGATGTGGTTCTTGCGGGCGATCCTGAACCTGCACAAGTTTCTCGCCTTGGTTTCGCAGGCCGATCGCTATTTCCGCCACGTGCGGCCCGATGCCGTCGTGCTCGTCGACTATCCGGGTTTTAATTGGTGGATCGCCCGGCGAGCGAAGGCCCACGGCATCCCCGTCTTCTATTACGCTCCGCCGCAGATCTGGGCCTGGGCGAGTTGGCGCGTGAAGAAGATGCGGCGGTTCGTCGACCACGTGCTCTGTAGCCTGCCTTTCGAGGAAACCTGGTTTCGCCAGCGTGGCTGCAACGCCACGTTCGTCGGTCATCCGTATTTCGACGAGGTCTGGCAACGCAACCTCGACCAAGCCTTTCTCGACGAACAGATCGCGCGTGACGAGCGGCTGGTGACGATCCTGCCTGGGTCGCGCACGCAAGAGGTCGAACAGAACCTACATTGGTTCCTGCGGGCGGCCGCGCGAATCCACGCGGCCGTGCCGAACGTGCGGTTCGCGGTCGCCAGCTTCAAGCCGCATCAGGCGGAATACGCCCGGCGGCTGGTGGCCGAGACCGGCCTGCCGATCGAAGTCCATCTCCGCCGCACGCCCGAGCTGATCGAACTGGCCGACTGCTGCATGGCCGTCTCGGGCTCGGTTTCGTTGGAGCTGTTGCACCACGCCAAACCGACCGTGGTACTGTATCACATCAGCCGCGTGGCCTACTTCGTGCAAAGCTTCTTCCGCCGGGTGAAGTTCATCACGCTGGTCAACCTGCTGACCGCCGACGAGATCTTTCCCGAAGACGTCACGCCCTACGATCCGGCCGCGCCGGGGAGCGAGCGGGTGCTGTTTCCCGAGTACCTGACCTGCGAGGATCGTTCCGAGCGACTGGCGCGGCACGTCATCGAATGGCTGGACGACGAACCGCGGCGGCGGAAGTTGATCGGCGAGTTGGTGAAGCTCAAGGTGCGCGTGGGGCACGGCGGAGCCTCGCGCCGGGCCAGCGAATACATCTTGGCGACGCTCGGCACCGCCCCGCCAGCCGTTCCCCGCCCGCACTTCCTACCCGGCATGAAGCTCGCCAGCAGCGGCGGGAAATGAATCGACCGTGACCTTCAGCTTCTCGGCCAGCGCGGTCAACTGCCGCCAATTACCCTCGTCGAGCGGAATGCCGCGGGCCGTGCGTTCGGCCAGCACGCGCCGTTCGGGATCGCCGGGAAGCTGAATCTCAGCGACGCCGTCGATCCGCGGGCAGCCACGGACGAACGCCGTCAACTGCGACACCTCGGCCGCGAAATGCTCTCGCCCGCCGAAGAAGGCCGGGTCGACCAGCAGCATGAACACGCAATTGCCGTTCTGGTTGATCGGCTTTTCGCGAATCGTCACACCGCCCGAGAGCGCCCCCGCGAAGATTTCGACCATCAGTGCCAGGCCGAATCCCTTGTAGGCCTGTGGCCCACCCATGGGCAGAATCGTGCCGGGCGGATTTCCATAGAGTGAGTTCGGATCGTTGGTCGGTTTGCCATCGGCATCCAGCAGCCAACCGTCGGGGCAAAGCTGTCCAGCGATCCTCTTCACCCGCACCTTCCCTTCGGCCGTGGCACTGGTGCCGAAATCGAGCACGAGCGGTCCGGCGTCGGCCGGCGCGCCGATCGCCAAGGGGTTCGTACCCAGCCGCGGAGCCTTACCGCCCGGAGGCGCCACGCGCCGTGCGTGACCGTGCGTATTGACCATGACCATCGACACCAAACCCGCGTCGGCGGCTTGCTCGCAATATTCGCCCAGCCGGCCGATGTGTCCGCAACGAACGAGCGTGCCCAACCCTGTGCCTGCGGTGCGGGCCTTGCCGATGAGGGCGTTCGTCAAGCGGTGAGCCTGCGTCTGGCCGAATCCCCAGCCGCCGTCGCCCACCAGCGTCGTCGGCGACTCGTTGATCGTCGTGAAGGGAGCACCGACCGATGTCTCGCCCTTGGCGACGGAGTCGAGGTAGAACGGGATGCGCATCACGCCGTGCGAGTCGTGGCCGCGCAGGTTCGCTCCCACAAGGCTCTCGGCGACCAGCCGTGCCTCGTCGGCGCCGACGCCGCCGGCGGCAAGGAGCTTGGTGGCCAGTTCGGTCAGTTGCCGCGCGGGAATGGTAGGCATTGGAAAAACTTTGGTTCCGTACAAAACCGTTAGAGTAACCGACAAAACGGATCGAGTTGCAAGAGATCGGCGTTTCGCGGCCGATTTCTGCTCACGGCGCTCCGGCTCCCGGAGTTTTGTCAGCCGCCGTTAGTCGGAGGTGCATTCGGCCAGGATTTTGCGATAGGCGTCGCGGGCCGCGTCGAACGCCTGTCGGGCCGCTTCGCGCTCGGCTCCCTCGCGGATGCCGGGCGACTTCTTGTTCCAGCAGACATCGACGGCATCGAGGCACCATTGGGCACTTTTCTTGCTGGCCCGAATCGGTGCACCGTCCAGTTCGACGAACACCGGGTTTGTATGCGAGCTGGCAAAGATCCGCAGTGCGATCCAGCAGGAGCCGCTGGGCTGGTAGTCAAACTCAACATCACGCAACGTGCCATCGGCTTCGATCTCGTCCTTTTCCACCGACTGGCCGTTCACGATCAGCTCCACCGGCACGCGCCGCGAGTCGCCGATGCGGGCTCGCTCCAGGTGCCAATACGGCTTCTGGTCGAGTGCCCGACTACGAACGTTGCCGTTCGGGGTCGGGTCGAGCCAAGCGGCCGTGCGGGCCGTGACCTTCAATCGATCTCCCTTCTTCGCAGCCCATACACTGGTCCGCCCCCCTTCGCCCGGCTCACCGACGCCCAGCGCGCGTTCGCCGTCGCCGACACGGAAGTCGACAAGGTGGCTCAGGCCGTCGCCCACGTAGCTGCGGCCGGCACGGATGCCGTTCACCCAGTCGTCGTAATCGAGCGGCCGGTCGGGCAGCGTATCTAGTTTGACATACGAGCGCCCCAGTCCGACGCGATCGTCGTAAATGCAGGGAAAATCGGTTTCGCCACTGATGCGGGCCGTGTAGCCGCAGTTCAGCGTGTGATACCAGATGCTCAGCTCCCAGACGATCGGCGTGTCGACGGCGGAGATGAAGTCGCACACGCCGTGTACCACGTCGACGATGTACTCGTTGGCCCCGATGCCGTCGAATTTCGGCATCTCATAGGTCGGCAGTGTCTTGGAGGAGACCTGCAACCCCCAGCCGCTATGCGAGAAGCCGACGACGCCCCCTTGCTCCTTTCCCCAACGCAGGATCGGCAGGTCCCAGCTCGGCCACTCTTCGATCTTGGTGGTACCCGGATAATCGTCTTTCTTCAACCTCAGCAGGCAGAGGTGGCCACAGTGCGAACTGGGGAAGCCCGAGACTTCCACATCGTAGCGCATCAGATTGCGCGGAGTCGAAAGCTTGCTCACATCCGCCTCGAAGAACTGCTTCTGGTGGTACCAGCACGGCCCCCACGACAGTACGCAGCCGACATTCAGATCCTCGCCCACGATGTGCCGGATCATGTCGGCGGGCGTAACGCCCTCGGTCGGCGCCTCGTAGTGGGAGCAGCCCGCACCGTGCACGTGATGATCGCCCGAATACCAGCCGAGATCGGCCAGCCTGATCCACCGCTCGAGCCGGAATCGCTCGCGATGCTCGGGTGCGTTGGGCACCGTGATTTCTCGCGTCAGGACGCGATATTCGGGGCCGCGGGTGTAGGTCACTTCGTACCGGCCGGGCGGCAGCGACACCGTTTCGCCGTCGGCGCGGTAGATCTGCTCGTGGAAGAAGAAATCGGGGGCCAACCTCCGGGCGAGCGACGGATAAATCCGGCCGCGACCATCGCGAAACACAAACTGGCCGATCGTCGGCCGGCCGTCCTCGTCGAGCACATCGAGCGTGACCTGCACGGCAGGCCGACAGTCGAAGAGCAGATCGACTTCGTTGCGAAAACCGACGTCTTGCGTTCCCTGACCGACATCGAAGGCCAGCTTAGCCTCGCGCTGGCCGACATCGCGGCTATAGAGTTCGAGGATGCGGTATTCGAGCCCCAGTCCGGACAGGCTGTCGCCGAACATGGCCACGTCGAGCCAACGGTCGGCCAGCTCGGCCGGCGAGATCGAGTTAGCGGCGTCCGGCTTGCCCGAGGACCGCACCACCTGTGGCGCCGCATTGGGACTGGTGACCCGCAGCGTGGCGGGGACGCGGGCCTCGTTGTAAACCTTGACGAGAAAGAGCCGCCAGCCGCGTTGCACAAGCTCCTTGGCCGCCGGGCCGGCCAAAACCTTGACGCGGCTCTCGGGGTTGATGTTCACGCCGACCAGGCAGAGCGGATCGAGAACCTTTTGGATATCGGTCGACGACGATGGCCCGGTATCGGCATACGCCGCATCGAGCGCCGCTCGCTGCTTTTCATCGAGCGGATTTCCCAGCGATTCGAGCGTCTGCACCAGGCGCTTGATCTGCGCCTTGAGCGGCTGTAACTCCACCTGCTGCACGATGGGCAGCGTGGGAGAGTCTTTTTCCGGCAGGTCGGCGGCCGAGAGCACCGCGCCGGGGAGAACGAGCCAGGCAAAGACCGGTGACCATCGGCGGATCGACATGGGACAACCTCGCGGCCGGGATGGAGAAGCTTATCTATTCTAATGGCCTGCCGAGCGCGCCAGAAGGCGCGGGCCGAGGTGTCGCTGAGGCCGACGGCCTACTGGAAGACCGATTTCGCCCGACCGATCCGCCCGCTTAACCAACTGGTAATCGGGTTGCTTCGTAGCACGTGCCCCGCCGACGGCTGATGGCTATTTCGCGGCCACCGTGTTGCCCGAGCTCGAACGAGCCTGGAAGGCCAGGCTCTTGAGGAACTTGCTGGCGGCGATGTATTCGTCGGGCTTGAACTGCTTGATCTCGGAGTGCAACTTGTCGCCCATGTCGGAGACGGCTTGGTCGATGTCGCGGCAATTCTGAGTCCCCAGACCCGACCCGTGTGGATCGGCGGCCCATTCGCCGTAGAGACCTTCGATCTTGGCCCGATTCTCCGCGAATTCCGGTCGCGCCAGCAAGGGCGGCCAATCGAGCAGGCCGTGTCCCGGATCAAAGACATTGGCCGACAACGGTTCAGGCATTCGAGCCTGGTTGAAGGCGACGAGCTCGTCGGGGGTGGCGTGCGGATGCTGCATCTCCTGCTCGGCCCGGTAACTGGCGTTCATCCGGCGCAGGTCGAAATAGGTCTGCACCGCCAACTTGCGATTCTCGATGTAGTGCTGATAGGCCTGTTGATAGTTCACCGCCGCCCGCGACGTGTTGTAGTTGAACGAGCCCGCCGCCTGCGTGAGCGCAGCCGTGCCCGCCAGGTAGCTACCGGCCACCGTCGTGCCGGCTCCGTACCCACCGTATCCATATCCTCCGTAACCATTACCGCCGCCACGACGCCCGTAGGCGAACGCATCTTGGGCGACCAGCAATGCGACAACGGTCAGGAGAAGGACCTTCGTTTTCATCGGACACCTATGCTCGTGTTGCGACGTGCGACCAAGCGCGCGGCGATCCAGGCCGACTTACGTTCCAGCATACTCGTGCCCGGCTAGCGAAGACAGACTGGCGCCGGCACCTTGCGAGCTTTTCAGGATGGGGGCAGCCGCGCTCGCAAGCATTTCGACCAGTTAAATTTGATACCTAAGTCTCGCTTAAAAAGACCAGATCGCCGCGTAAAGTCTTGCACACATGGACCTTCTGAGTATCGGTTTGGTCCACGCTTTGCATAATCCAAGAGCAGTATGAAAGGCTTGGCAGGCAGAAGCGAGGAACTCCGATGATCAATCATCGGCCACTACGGATTGCGGTTGCGGACGACGATCCCCGTCTAAGAGACTTCTTCCAACGAGCTCTTACCATGCTGGGGCATCACGTGGTGGTGCTCGCCGCCGATGGCGAGGAACTGGTCGCCGGCTGTTCGGAGCACCAGCCCGATCTGATTATCACCGACGTCCACATGCCTCGGCTGAACGGGGTCGAAGCCGTGCAGCGCGTCTGGCGGGAGCACAAGACGCCCGCCATCTTGATTACGGGATTGCCCGACGGCGACCTCATCGCCGGCAGTCGGGCACAGACGTGCGTCTACCTGGTGAAACCGGTGCCGCTGGTCGAGCTGACGCGAGCGATTTCCCAGTTGGCGATGTACCAGCTCTCTGGTCAGCCCGCGGGCTAGCTCGCCGCGAGGGCTACCGCGCCTTCCGGCCAACCAGCCGCCTCGCGCTGCAAGCGATCGTGTACTTCTCGACGGTGGATCGGCACGTCGGCCGGGCCTTCGAAACCCAGCTTGATCTTGTCACCGCGGATTTCCAAGATGGTGACGGTGATGTTGTCGGCGATGACGATCTGTTGTCCGCGAGCCCTTGAAAGTACTAACATCCTGGCGTTCCTTTTGGTGAAACTGTTCTTACAGACGCCCCACAACCATCCGTGCATCGCCGTGCTGGCGGTTCGCCGCGATGAGCCTCGGCAACCGCTTCCTGGTCCGATGCGTCAGGCTAGCCGTACTAGTCCCGACGGAGATGGCCCGGCCATGGGCTTCACCGGAACAACGAACGCAATACCCGTCTGGCCGATCGGCGACGGCGTTCGGCCGAAACAAGTGCACTCTACCGGGCAAAAAAAGACTTAGGCAAACAAAAAACCCTGCCAAGCCAACCTTAGGCTCGCAGGGCCGTCATAACCCGCTAAAGATGCGTCCAACGTGAACGGAGCTTAACCTAGCGGCTCCGCACCGAGCGCGTCAAGAGAGGTTTTTAGCGGTACGCAATGCGGTAATGCGACGCAATGGCTTATCGCCGGATGATGTCGGCGGTCAAGAAAGTCGTCCAATCATCATCGTGTCGGGACAAGGCGCGGAACACCGCGCAAGCCGCCGAGGCCAGACCCATCGATAGACTGCCGGCCAGCGCAATGGGGTTCGTTTCCATCCATAACGATGCCGTCGCGGTAGCCACCTCCAATACGACGCCTAAACCCATCAAGTGGCCCATGTTGCACCGTATTCCCTTTCTGTAACCCGTTTTTGCCAATGCTCCGTCGACGCTCAGTCTGTGGGCGAATCGGCGCCAGGCGCCGCTGGTCTCAGCCTCGATGAGCATCCCCTTAGCGCGATCGCTCTGCCTGGCGCTGGGCAGGTAGCATCTTTCGTTCCGATTTCGCGTATTGCCAAAACCAACGAGCCGGTGAGAATCTAGGGGGTACCGATGAAACGGACGAAGCCGAAAGCCCGTTGTGGCATGAGGTATCGCGGGCCCATCGTTTTTCCCATCAGGCTCCCATCCGACCAATTGATGTCGCTCGAGCGCGAGGAACTGATCGAGCAGGCCTATTTCTTTCAGGCCCTGCGAGAACGGCAGCAACAGAACCTCTCGACCCAGGATCTGCTGGCTTCGATCCGCGACGAACTGCTTTCGACCACCAAGTTGCCGCTGGCTGTCGATTTTTTGCGGACCGAGTTGCGGCACAGCGGCGTGTTTGCCACCGCCATGGCAAAACTGGCGCACTACTTCACGCCGTTCCAGACGTTCGTCATCGGCGAAGCCGAGCGTGAACGGGGACGGTTCGATTTCGCCGTGGCGTTGCAGATCCTGGAACGCGAAGCGCGCTACCGCGCAGAGGGCGCGACGCGGCAGGGCATCTTCCTCTACCAGTTCGAATGTCTCTGTCGAAACCGGTTGGGCTACGACAAGGGACTCGACGCCGCGGGCGGTGATCCGATCTTCGACGATGCCTGGCGAGAATGGATCTCGACCGTGCGGCGACAAGTGGGATTGGTCGACATCGCCGACCTGATTTATGTACGCAGCGCCCATTATGTGAACCAACGCCAACGGCAAGGACTCGACCTACAAGGACCGGAAAAGCCGGTCTTGTTCGGCGAGAAAGAGGGAAAGATAGCGCTCGCCAATCGCCGCCGCGATCCGCTCTTGCTGTTCGCCGCGTTGGAGCGGCACTTGCACTATCCGACCGTGCCGCGGGCCGTGCCGATCGACGAATCGCGGCTCCTCTTGCCCACCCTGCTGCGGCGCGTCGAACGATTAGAGCTACGGCTCAAACTTTTCGAAGAGGAGCAGAAGGGTGGCATCGATCTGAGCCGCTTCTTGGGCAAGTCTGTGCCTCCGCCGGAGATCGATGGGAGCTGAGAACGGTTGACAAAGGCTGAAAGCCAGAGTGCCGCGGGGAAAAATTGGCCATGAAACGCCGATTTTCAAAACCCAGATCCGGTTCCGTCGGTTGCTCTAATCGTCGAAGAGTTCCTGCGTCCGCTTCTTCTTCTCTTCCTCGGTGGCGTCGAGCACGCTTCCTTGCAGTTTGACGATCGCCTTGAGCTGGTTGAGGACGTCGACGAAGTTCTCCCATTGCGACATGCGTTCCAGGATCTTCGTCATGGTGTCGACCACCTCCTCCTGCACCCGTCGGGCTTCGGCGAGCGGCTCGACGGCCCCCTCCGGATCGGCGGCCACCTGCTCCAACGCCGCCCGCAATCGCGTCATCGGCTCGGCGTGCAACTGACGCACGGCGTCGATCACGTTCGTTTGCAACAACTCACGAGCCTGTGAGCTGCCGAGATCGTTGAGCGCCATTTCCGTGAGCGAGATCTCCAGACGGTTGGCGACCTGCCATACCTGGCGAGCGACGACCTGATGTTTGCGGACCAGGCCGAAGGCAACGTCGGCCGTGGGTAGGCCCGCCAAGGGTTCGGTCTGCGTCTTGGTCGTTTCCAGCGCCGCGGCGAACTTGGCCCGCTCCGCACGTTGGCGCATGAGGATTTCGTAGAACAGCTCTTCGGGCGTCACCACCTGGAAGCTCAGCCAGCGCGACGAGCCGGTCTGTGCCCCTTGCGTGCAATTGTCGGTCGCCTGGCCCCGGACCTTCAATAACGTGCCGGGAACGAGTGCGCGTTCGCTCAACGAGAGGGTCGGCTGCTGGTCGAGGTCGGTGGGTGCCGTTTCCGGCGGCAGTTCGAGGACCACGCGGTCGGACTTCGTCTGCGGCTTCTCGTCCTTCAACAACGTTTGCTCCAACTCGAGCGCCACCCCCACGATGCCGAAATCGTCCGCCGCATGCAGGGTGAGCGGAATGCGGGCTTGCGGCGTGATGCGGCGGCCCACGCCCGACGAGCGGATGGCCACGCGCGGCTCACGGTCGACCAGCAAACCGATGGAGACGAAATAGGGCTTCGAAGCCAAACCGCCGGTTTCGCCCACCAGGCCCATCTCGAGGGTCTGCGCCTCTTTCATGACCCAATGGGCCGTGTAATGCGTGGCGTCGCGCCGCTCCAGCGTCGGCGCCGCACCTTCCTTGGTCGCAAGTCGCGCATCGCGCAACGGAGTGCTCGCCGTGAGTTCGAGCGTCAGGTCCGTGTCGGGCAGAAAGAGCAACTGCGAGCCACCGTCTTCGGCCGTGTGGGTTTCGGTTTCGTCACGACCGGGGCGACGCGCACGGATGACCAACTCCTGCACGGTCGGCCGATCGATCGGTTCGATGCGAATCGGACCGAACCAGTCATCTCCGCCGACGATCGACAGGTCGAGCGACTCGCTGACCTGCGGAATCTCGTAGCGGAAGCGAGCCTCGCTGAAATGCATGAAATTTCCCTGCTTGACCGGGCCATCGAGCGGCCGGTAACGGACCGCGACCGTCTCGGGCGTCGACACGGCCGGCCGGTCCGGCGAGGAAACGTACAGCGTTTCACCGCGGCCGGCGAGCGTCCAGCCTCCGCGATCACCGGTGAATTGCGGTGCCGCGTCGACTTCGAGCAACAGCGATTCGCCGCGCGGCACGAGCAACTGCGTCTCGTCTCCCAGGCCGACCAGCGACAAGTAGTTGTTTTGCGGCCAGCGCTCGTTCGACCCCATGAACCAGCGCCGCGTCCAGAGCTCGGTCGACTGCGGGAAGCGATAGGCGAACCCGCCGGCCATGATCGCCGTGACGGTTATCAGCAACAGCATCCGCCCGAGCAACCGCGCGTCGAAGGCCGAGCCGAGGTCGGTCTGCTCGAGCGCCTTGGCCTGCTCCAGCACGGCCGCTTGTACCATGGCGGGCGAAGCGACGACCCGCCCCTCGATCAAGTTCGGCAACTGTAAAACCGAAGTGACGCGCTGCGCCACCCCCGGACAACGGCGATCGAGGATGGCTGCCAGATCGAGATCGTCGAGACGTAACAAGACCGGCGAGAACAAGCATCTCCAGGCCACAACCGCCACGACCACGGCCGCCACCGACGCGGCACTGACCCGCACGGGCAGGCTCAACCGCAGCAGCCAATCGGCGGCCAGACTCGTCGCGGCAAAGAGAAACAGGGCCGTCCACGTCCAGGCCAAGCCGACCAGTAGCAACCGCGCACGGACGCGGCGGCGCACCGCCGCCAGCCGTCGCCGCACCGCCGCGCGGCGGGGACGCAACGTGTCGAGAATCGATTTCGTATCGAGAGCCAGGCTCATGCCATCCGGTATCGCTTACGCAGCAACCATTCGATCGTCAGCAGCACGACCACCGAGCCGAAGAGGATCGGGGCGTTCCAGATTTCGTCGCGGTGTTCGAGGGTTCGATCGACCCGTTGGACGGAAAAGGCCGCCGGTAGTTTCTCCTTTTCGGTCAGCGCCAGCACGCTGCCGCCCGAGAGGCGGGCCAGTTCTTCCAGCAATGGCCGATCGAGCGTGGGGTGGTCGCGCTCGGCCTGCGGCGGCTCGACGCGGAAAGCCAAGGTCGCCGGGCGCAATCCACCATCCAGATCGCCGGCCATCGACGAGGGCGTCACGCGGGCCGTATAGGCACCGGGCTCGTTGGCCACGAAGGACGCTTCGAACACGGTCGGATCGTCGGCCAACGGCTCGAACTCCAGAGGCATGCTCGACTCGCTCCCCCAGTCGACATCGCCGCGCAAGGCGGAGATCGACGAGGCGTCGTCGGCCGTTTGCACCAACTCGGCCCGGACCGTCACGCGGTCGCCCGCGCGATAGGCGGCCTTGTCGGTGGCCAGCGTGAACGGATAACGTCCGCCCAACACCTTGCTGCGGCCGACGCGGTCGATGAGGCGGGCCCAGAACCCGTCAAAATATTCTTCGTGCAGGTAACGCCAGCGGTAGGTGCTATCGAAGCCGATGAACACCGTGCGACCGGGACCATACAGTTGCGTGGCCATGAGCACGTGGCGGCCGAATTGGTTCCGCATGCGCGGGTCGCCATGGCGGGCGAGCACCGTGGCGCCCGGCTTGGCCCGCGTCACGGGAAAGTGCCAGAACATGCCGGGCAAACTCGCCAGCACCTCTCGGTTGCGGGCCGGTTCGGGAGCGAACTGAAAGATGCGGTCGGCGTTCCCCTCTCCGGTCAGTTCGAGCGTCCACGTCTCGCGCGAGCTGAGCCGCACGTCGGCCGCCGACTGATAGAGGCCGGCGTCGCGCACCACGGGCAGGATACGCAACCAAGACGTGGCGGCGTCGCCCATGCCCAGCGCCGAGCCGTCGCCCGACTCGGGGTTGAACCATTTCTGAGAGTTCAACTCGCCGGCGATGTAGATCAATCCGCCGCCGGCATCGCCCACAAACTTGGTCAGCATCTCGGGCCAGGTGGGACCCAGATTGCGCATGTCGGGATCGAACAGGATGATCGTGTCGAAGTGATCGAGTTCTTTCTGGTTGGCGGGCAATCGGCGGATGGGTCGTCCGCCGATCTGGTCATAACCCTCGCCGGCGTTCTGGAGCCAGCTCGCAAACTCCATCCCCGTGTCGCGCAGCAGCGCGTTTCGCAAGAACTGTACCTCGGGGCCGGCGTAACCGGCGATGAGCAGCACCCGAATCGTCTGCCGGACCACCTTGACGGAAGCCGTGTCGAGATTGTCGTCTTCGGTCAACTCGGGGCCCGCGTCGGTCACGCGGGCACGGAAGTCGAGTTGCCCGAGCACTTCGGGCGTGATGCGGAAGTTGACCCGTTTGAGGGCAGCGTCTTCGCCCAAAATGATCCCCTCGCGGCCGATCTCTTTCCACGAGCCATCGTCTTGCCGCTGTTCGAGCAATACGCTGGCCGGTGCGTCCTTCAGCCCGCGCGATTCGACGAGCACCGACACATCGGCCGGGTCGCGCAGGAATACGACGGGGCTGGCTTCGATCCCCGCCAGCCGCACATTTCGCGGACCTTCTGCCGTGCCGGCGGCCAGCGAAACGATGGGCACACCCGATTTTCCGGCCAATGCGGCGGCGGCGGACGCGTCGAGACCGCTGTTCGATTGACCGTCGGTGACGAGCAGAATGCCCGCGAGCGGCTGACCGCGGTGCAACCCGAGCGCGTCGTTGATGGCATCGCCCACCGCCGTGGTTTGCCCGGTGGCCTGGAGCGCGCCCGTCGGAGGCGTCGGCCGCGGGGCATCAGACTCCCTGTCGGGTGCCAACTCCAACTTGCCGGCGAAACCATAGGTCGTCACGATGCGGCCGTCGCTCAATGGCGACCACGCTTCGTCGAGGACCTTTTGGGCCAGTTCCAGGCGGCTGCGCTTGCGCAGCCCCGCGACGTCGGCTTCGCCGGTCGCGGTGGTCAGGCCCATGCGGTCGGCCGTTTCCCGAGCTATCGAATCATCGGGGTAGGGATCGGCCAGTGCCATGCTCTGCGACGTGTCCACGAGCACCAGCAGCCGCGACGGCACCAGCTCGTGTTTGCTGATCACGACCACCATCTCTAGCAGCATGAACGTGACGGCCAGCAACACACCGCAGCGCAGGATGCTGAGCAACAACCGCTGGGCCACATTGAGAGACCGCCCCTCGCGCCGGTAGAGCCAACCGATGCCGACGACCACCGCGATCGCCACAGCGAGCGCGATCGCCGCGCCGCCGCCTTGCGGAAGCGACTGGAACTCGATGTGCCAACGGCTACCCGGACCGCGCACCCAATCGGGCGACGACTGAATTCCCAACAGCCATTCAAGCCAAGGAGGCACGGCAGGAATCGTAGAGTCTGTCCGAAGATCGGCCGGCAGGCGGGGCGCCTCTGCTCGAACGATTGTAATCGGCCAGCCTTCTGCTCCAGGGTTTCGGTACGGTTTTTAGTAAGGCAGTTAGGGCCGTCAGGGCAATCAGCTCAGCCGGGCCGCGCTTCGAGAACGACGCCGAGGGGATACGTGACTTTGCTGGCGGCGAACAGGTCGGGACCGGCCGAACGGATCTGGTCGCGTTTCAGCTCCGCCACCTCTTTGGGACCGGTCCAGACGGCAGCCCGCCCATGCACATGAATATCGCTGGCGAGCAAGAATGACTTGGTCTGGGTGTAGCCGAAAACCTTCATGAACGTTTCGATCACGTACGGGAATGTGTGATCGTCGTCGTTCAAGACCACCACCGCATAAGGCGGCAATCTTTTGGGTTTGGGCCGTTCGGTGCGCTCCGCCTCTTCGTGCACCGGCTCGGCAACGGCTGCGTGGTCACTCATACCCAATAAGCTAACGCCCGCCGCGGCGCGGTGCAAATCTTTGCGCACCGAGCACCAGCAGCCAGACGCATCCCGCCAAGCCGAGCCAACGAATCGTACCGTGCCCGAAGACCACCGTGGCGTTGAAAACCATGAACCACATGAATGATTGGATGGCGATCCGCACCCAGTACGGACGTCCCTCCGAAGCTACGGAGAGCCGTTGCTCCCTCGCTCCGCCGGCGGGCGGCAACCAAAGAACGAGAGTGTCGGCGACCCATACCGCGGTGAAGGCATAGTTGAAGAAAATGCCGCCGCCCCAGTCCCAGCCGGTGACCGCTGCTGTCTGCACCGCGGTGCGATGGTAAGCATCCGCATGGCTCCAATGATGAAAGAAGTGAAACGCGCAGGCGACGTGGGCTAGGTAGAAAAGGCAGCCGCTAGTCCACACGATGCGGACGATCTGATGCCGGAGCGGCGCCTCTCGGCCGGAACGGAGAGCCGCGCCGACGAAATATCCCAGCATCGCCAGCCAGATCGTCGCGCGCGTCGCCAACTCGCCATACGATGCCATGGACGGGACATTCAGCACGGCGTCACGCAATCACTTCATTTGCTTGATCCACTCTTCGATCAAGCCGACCGCCTCTTCGGGAACGAGCCGTTTGCCGAGTTCGGGCATCATCACGTCGGGATGCGTCGAGCGCAGGCGGAGAAACAGAATCGATTGCTCCGGCTTGCCGGGCACAACGTCGTATTGCATCCCGCCCGAACCGGTGCCGGCCGCCACCGGCGGCTTCAACACGCCCCACTTCGTGGGATCGTGCTGCGAGAGACGGAGATCGAGGCCCGAGTTCTGGGCATTGCCGCCCGGTTGATGGCAATGGGCGCAGTTGATTTCTAGCCAAGCACGCGCCCGCTCGTCGATGCCCGATTTCTCGTCGTCCCAAACGGGCGTACGCGGCGCTACGGACGGATCGGGAGCACCGCTCAGCAGACCCGAGCTGGCCCAATGGGCCAACTGATCCTCGACGGCCTCGCCGTAGTCGAATGAACGATTCAGATGTCGGGCGCGAATGCCGATCGGGGTCATGCCGGCGCTCGTGCCATGGCAACCTTTGCACTGGTTCACGTTGGGCACCAGATAATTGTTGCGCCGCGGTTTGCCATCGGTGTGCAACCACTCGACGTCGATCGTACCGCCCGCCAATGCGAGGGTCGCTTCCTTCTGGTCGTCGTCCCAGACGTAGGTTACGCCGCTCCATCCCTCGGTGGTCCGCTCGAGCACGCGCGTTTCCAGCAGGCGCTCCGCCGTCTCGGGCCGGCGCAGATCGCGCGGCATGGCAAACGTCTTGACGATCTGCGTGCCGACCGGCATCTCGAACACATCGTCGGCCGAATAAATTGCCGCCATCCCAGGGGGCAACTTCACAAAGCGATGCTTGGCGGTGTAGTCGGAGAAGAGCGGTGTGTTGACGTCGTAGGGCACAACTCCCGCGGCCGGTTGCTGACGAGCGACGTCGCCGCTGAAGAAACCGTATTCCGATAGTCGCCGTGGAATGTGCCGACGCGGTCTCGCTTCCTTCTCGGCACGTGGAGGGTCGAGCCGAACTTCGGTCAGCGGAGCACGTGTTCCCACGAAAGCCGCCAGGTCCTGGCTGATCTTGTTGGGGCTGGGAACGCGTGCGGCCAGATCGATGCGGGCAAAATCCGCATCGCCGTTGTCGCTGAACACGATGCGCAGGTCGTCCGGCAGCGAGCCGTTGACCTCGTGCGCGGGGTCTTGCGACCAATCGAGAACCATATCGGGCAGTGTCCG
>DASZTS010000143.1:0-34744 GCA_035547915.1 Pirellulales bacterium
TTTTACAGGTTCGCGCCGCGGCCCTGAGCGACGATGACCGGCTGGTCCGCCATCTTCGAAACCGTCCCGGCTATCCGTTCCTCCGCCGACCCAGAGTATCTAAACTACCGGTGTAAAACCTCCCGAACTTGGCGTGCACCCCGAAACCCGAATCGGCTCGCCCTGCGCCGTTGCGCACTATCCGTGATTGGGCCGGTGCTTGGCCGGCCCGTGCGGGGTCGAGAGGTTCTTGGCCGTGTTGATGATGCCCACGTGCGTGAATGCCTGGGGAAAATTACCCAACATCCGCTTTTGCCGGACATCGTATTCCTCCGCGATCAAACCCACGTCGTTCCGCAGGCCCAGTAACCGTTCGTAGAGGGCCTCGGCGTCACCATCGCGGCCTTGCAGGTGGTAGTTGTCGGCCAGCCAGAAAGAGCAGGGCAAGAACACCCCTTCGCCCTCGGGCAGGCCGTCGATCGTCTGCCGGTTGCGATAACGCATGACCAGGCCGTCGACGAGCAATTCGCGCTCGATGGCAGCCACCGTACCCTGCACGCGCGGATCGTGCGGCGGCAAGAAACCGACCATCGGGATCATCAGCAGGCTGGCGTCCGGCTCGTCGGAATCATAGTGCTGCACGAAACAGTTCTTGGTCGCGTTGAATCCCTTCGTGCACGTCTCGTCGTGGATCTCCTTACGAAGCTTGCGCCACTTGTCCAAATCGCCCGGCAGATGGAAGCGCTCGGCCGACTTGATCATGCGATCGACACCCAGCCAGGCCATCACACGCGAGTGCGTGAAGTGCCGCCGCCCGCCGCGCACCTCCCAGATGCCTTCATCCGGCTCCTGCCACGACTCCTTGAGAAACTTGAGCAGGTTGCGCTGCAAGTTCCAGGCGTGGGTTTCGATCGGGATGCCATGCCGGCGGGCGACGTGGACGACGTCGATCACCTCGCCGTAGACGTCCAATTGGAACTGCTCGTGGGCCAAGTTGCCGACGCGCACCGGCCGAGATCCTTCGTAGCCGGGGAGCCAGCCTAACTCGATCTCGGTCAGGCGGCGCTCGCCGGAAACGCCGTACATGATGTTGAGCTGCGACGCCTTGCCCGCGACGGCCCGCAGCAGCCAATCGCGCCAGGCCTGTGCCTCGTCGTTATAACCGGCATCGAGCAGGGCATAGAGCATGAACGTGGCGTCGCGCAGCCAACAGTATCGGTAGTCCCAGTTCCGCTCACCTCCCAGGCATTCGGGCAATGAGGTGGTGGCCGCCGCCACCATGCCGCCCGTCGGGGCGTAGGTCAGAGCCTTCAGCGTGATGAGCGACCGAACGACCGCCTCGCGCCAGCGCCCCTCGTAGCGGCAGCGCCCCGACCACTCGCGCCACCAGGCCTCGGTACAACGGATCGCGTCGTCGGTGTCGAGCGGCCGGCGCAGACTTTCGTGCGAGGCGTGCCAACGCAGCAGGAAGGGTACCTGGTCGCCCTCACCGACGGTGAAATTGGCGACCGTGGTCAGGTTCTTCCCCTGCAATTCGACGGGTGTCTGAAGTCGCACCGCGTCGGGCCCGGCGGTGGCTTGCAAACCGTCCTCCGTGCGGCGTACCCAGGGAACGATCGAACCGTAGTCGAAGCGCAGGATGAGCTCCATCTTCATCGGCACGGTTCCACGCCGGCCGACGACCTGCCGCGCCAGCGCGGGGTTGTCGCTACGGGGAGGCATGCAGTCGACCAGGGTCACGGCGCCTTCGTCGGTCTCGAAGGTCGTTTCCAAGATCAGGGTATCGGGCCGATAATGGCGTTCGACGCGCCGCACTTCTCCCGCCGGACAGATGATCCAGCGGCCGTGCTCGTGCGACCCGAGCAAGGCGGCGAAACATGCGCCCGAGTCGAAGCGCGGGAGGCAGAACCAGTCGATCGAGCCGTCGCAGGCCACGAGCGCGGCCGTATGGAAGTCGCCGATCAGTGCATAGTCTTCGATCCGCGACGACATCTCACTCCCCCCTGGCTCCCGCCTGTTTCAACCCTCAGCCATGATAGCCAATCGGGGAAAAAAGGCGCGGGAGCGGCGGGACAGAGGAATAGCCCACTTCCACCCGGCGGTCGGCCGTTGGCCCCCGATCGCAGGGCTGATTACAATGAGCGTTTCTCGACCGTTCGGCTCGTCGCGGCGTCGGCGAGCGGCCAGAATGGCTGTCCGCTCGCCGCAAGACGGGGTCCATCCGCGTTCCGCCCACCGGTCCTTATGCTGCACTCGTACCACAACGGCAACCACAACCTGTAGTCATGATCTGCGTTAGTATCGGGCGCGGGCGGCATCGGCACGTCATCGCGGAGCACAAGCATCTGGTCGAGCAAGGGGCCAAGCTCGTCGAATTACGGCTGGATTACATCAATGGGCAGATCAACCTGAAGCGCCTGTTGGTCGATCGGCCCGGCCCCGTCATCATCACCATCCGGCGACCCCAGGACGGCGGCAAGTACAACGGGACCGAGCAGGAACGCCTCGTGTTGCTGCGCACGGCCATCGCCGACGGCGTCGATTATGTCGACCTCGAAGAAGACGTGGCGGCCTCGATCCCGCGCTATGGCAAGACCAAGCGCATCGTGAGCATGCACGACTTTCGCAAAACGCCGGAGGATCTGGAAGTGATCCACGCGCGTCTGGCGAAACTCGATCCCGACATCGTCAAAATCTCGACGCTGGCCAACCAACCGCACGACAATCTGCGCATGCTGCGGCTCGTCAAGCAGAGCAAGATACCGACCGTGGGGATCTGCATGGGCGACATCGGCACACCGTCGCGCCTGCTGGCCGGCCGATGTGGCGCGCCGTTCAGCTATGCCACCTTCCACCACGAACGAACGCTGGCGCCCGGTCAGCTCAGTTTCCAGCAGATGACCGAGATTTACGACTACGACAACATCACCAGCCAAACGGAAGTCTATGGCGTGATCGGCGATCCGATCGCCCAGAGCCTGAGCCCCATCATCCACAACGCGGCCTTCCGCGCGTTGAAGCTGAACAAGGTCTACATTCCGTTCCGGATCCCACGCGAAGACTTGAACAGCTTCTTGGACGACGCCGAGGAGCTGGGAATCAAGGGATTGAGCGTGACCATCCCTCACAAAGAGGCGGTGTTGAAGCGGGTCGCGAAGATCGACGGCGCGGTGCGCGGCATCATGGCCGCCAATACGCTCGTCTTCGGCGAGGACGGACTCGCCAGCTACAACACCGACTATCGCGGAGCGATGGATTGTCTGACGAGCGCCTTGACCAACGAGCGCGGCGACGCCGACCTGGCGACGAAGGTCGCGCTCGTCCTGGGGGCCGGTGGGGCGGCCAAGGCCATCGCCTTCGGGTTGCAGCGGCGGGGTGCCGAGGTGGTGATCGCCAGCCGCACGCGTGAACGGGCCGACAAGCTGGCCGCCGCGCTCGGTTGCAAGGCCGTCGACTGGGGAACGCGGCACAATTTCTGGGTCGATGTGCTGGTGAATTGCACGCCGGTGGGCATGCACCCCAATGTCGATGAATCGCCCTACGACAAGCACTACCTCAAGCCCTCGATGGTCGTGTTCGACACCGTCTACAATCCGGAGAGCACGCTGCTGGTCAAAGACGCCAGGGCTCGGAGCTGCACGGTGGTGACGGGCGTCGACATGTTCATCCGGCAGGCTGCCTTACAATTCAAGCACTTCACCGATCAAGATGCCTCCCAGGAGTTGATGCGCGACGTCTTGAAACGCACGATCGGACCGGCCAAGCACTGAGAGCCGCTGAAGAACCCCCCGGGGCTCGGCGATCCTTTCCGCCTCCGCGTGACGTCCTTTACCATCAGCCGTATCGCCCAGACATGAATCTTGCCCTTATCGGATACCGCGGCACCGGCAAGAGCACCGTCGCCCGGCAGTTGGCGCTGGAACTCGGCTGGGACTGGGTCGATGCGGACGTCGAACTCGAACTCGCCGCGGGCAAGTCGATCGCCGCGATCTTCGCCGACGACGGGGAGGGGCACTTTCGCGATCTCGAGTCGCAGGTGCTGGTCACCCTCGTCACCAGGCCGCGTACGGTCATCGCCGCGGGGGGCGGCGTGGTGCTGCGGGAAGAAAACCGGAGGGAGCTCGGCCGCTGCGGCCATGTTGTCTGGCTACGGGCATTGCCGGCCACGATACTGCGGCGGGTCGCCGCCGACGCCACGACCGTTGGTCGTCGGCCACGACTGACGACGGCGGGCGGCGATGCGGAGGTGGTGCGTCTCTTGGCGCAGCGCGAACCGCTCTACCGGCAATGTGCCGGCCTTGAAATCGATACCGAAGATAAACGACCGGCCGAAATCGCAGGCGAAATCATCCGCCAACTTCATCTTTCTTCGTCCAAGGAGCTCGTGTGAACCATTTCGTCGAAATCCCACTTCCCTACCGGCTGGCCGGCATCTTTGTCGCCGGCATCCTGGTAGGCTACGTGGCGAATCTGATCGCGTTCGCCCTCAGCGAGCGGCCGGGCCGCAGCCCGTGGTCGCGCCGGCATCCCTACGATGGCAAGAGCCGTTGGCTGGACCGTCTGCCGCTCTTCGGCTGGTTGCGGTTGGCGCGCAAGAGTGAACAACTCGGACGTGCTTTTTGGGTTCGCCCCCTCTTGGCCGAACTGGCGATGGGCGGCCTCTGCGCGGGGCTTTATTGGTGGGAAGTCGGGCTGGGCATGTTGTTGTCGGGCGGCCAGGTGGCGGCCGGCGGCAAATATGAACCCAGTCCGATCACCTGGGAGATCATGCACGCCTTGTACGGCGCTCACGTATTGCTGGCGTTCTTCATGCTCACGGCGTCGCTCATCGACATCGACGAGCGGATCATTCCCGACGAGGTGACGATCACGGGCACCTTGTTCGCTCTGATGTTGTCGGCCGGTTACGCCTGGACGTTGATGCCGGTGGACGTGCACATCAACCCGCCCGGTCTGCAATTCGTCGAATTCATGACGCTGGTCTTCCCGGCGCGAAGCTATCCGGATCAATGGCCACCGGTTTTGGAGGCACCCAAACAGACGTTGCCTTTGTTCGTCGCGCTCGCCGTCTACTGGTTCTGGTGCGTGTCGTTGCTCCCCTGGCTGTGGCTGCCGCGACGCGGTCTCGAGACGGCGATCCGCATGTTCATCGGCCACGCCGTACGCGCACCGAATTTCCCCTCGATACTGATGATCGCCTTGTGCGGCGGCGTCGGAATCACCATGGTCTGGAACCTCGGTGGGCCTGGCTGGGTGGGCCTATTGACTTCGCTGGCCGGCCTGGCCGTCGGCGCGGGGCTGATCTGGTCCGTGCGCGTGATCTTCACGGCCATCCTGGGCAAGGAAGCGATGGGTTTCGGCGACGTGACCTTGCTGGCCATGATCGGCGCCTACCTGGGTTGGCAGGCGCCTATCTTTATTTTCTTCGTCGCGCCTTGCTTGGGACTGCTCTTCGTCCTCCTGTACCTGGTGTTCGGTTTTGCTCGCGAAATAGCGTTCGGACCGTTTCTCTGCCTGGGAACGCTCGTCGTGATAGTCGCCTGGCGCTGGTTCTGGGGCGTTAGTATGACGCTGTTCGAGCCCCTGGCCGGCTATCCGATACCGCCGATCCTCGTTTTCCTGCTACTGTGTATCGCCCTCGGTTCGGTGCTGGCCGTGCCGTGCCATCTGTATCGCTCACGTCGCGCGTCGGGAGCCGCATAAAAAAGAGTGCGCCGGCCCTGCCATCGCGCGGTCGATCGCGAAAAAGCGCGCCCATTTTGAGGAGCGCGCACCCGCTGCAATCGTCGATCGGTGATACCACTATCGTTTCACAGAAAATCGTTGCGGCCGCTGTAACCGCTAGTTATTCTCCAGAATAAGCCCTCTCTTTTGGCAAATCTCCGGGAACCGGTGAACATGTCGTTTGGTGCATCGTCAGAAGGCGTTTTCAGCCCCTCCACCTCGCGTCGCGGCAGGCGGCGCCGGCCGGCAAAGCGCGCTCCCGCCCAACTCTTGAATGTGCGGCGCCGCTTAGGCTTAGAGCCGCTCGAAGATCGTCGCCTGCTGTCGGTCGATCCCAGCACCTCGCCCGAGGTGGCGGCGGCATTGTCCCAAGCGACCAACATGAGCAACTACACGGCGAGCCAGATCGACTCGGCCGACCAATGGGTGGTGGGATATGCGGCCGGCCAATCGCCGACGGCCTTGGCGACCGCCGTCGGAGCAACGACAACGGGCCCGACCGGGCTCATCGACAACACGGCCGTCTTCACGTTCCCCAGTTCCGTGAGCGGCGCCACGGCCGAGAGCGAACTGGCCGCCTTGCCCGGCGAAACCTTCGCCTATCCGATCGTTACGCAACAAGCGACGCTCGATTCGTTTACGCCGCCGACGAACGATCCGTTGTTCGACGAGGAGTGGAACCTCAACAACGTCGGGCAGACCGGCGGTACGCCCGGCGCCGACATCAACGTGTTGCCCGCCTGGCAAGAGGGCTATACCGGCCAGGGAGTCACGGTCGGCGTGGTCGACTCCGGCGTGTACTACAATCACCCCGACCTGTCGGCCAACTACAACCCCTCCCTGAGTTACGACTTCTTCGAGAACATCACGAACGCCGAGCCGCCCCTCGGTCCGCTCCTCGAACCGTTCGCACCGGGCGCCCAAGCCGGTGAAGACAGCCACGGCACCGAGGTCGCCGGCCTGGTGGCGGGCAACGGCGCCAACGGGACCGGCACGGTGGGCGTCGCGCCCGGCGCCACGCTGGCGTCGGAGAGACTCGTTACATTCGATCCGCAAGGCGATCTGGTGCAGGGGGGCGACATGCAGTCGGCCGCCGCCCTGAGTTTCCACCCCCAGCAGATCGACATCTACAACAATAGCTGGGGATACATCCAGGGCGGCCCCACATCGGGTTCGCTCGGACCGGCCGACCCGCTGACCATCGCCGCCATGCAGCAAGGCGTGACCACCGGCCGCAACGGCCTGGGGAGCATCTACGTCTTCGCCGCCGGAAACGGCGGAAACCAAGTCGGGTTCCAGAACACCAACGACGAAGAAGAGACCGCCTCGCGGTATGCGATCACGGTCGCGGCCCTGGGCGACCAGGGTCAGGAGAGCCTGTATTCCGCCTCGGGCGCCTCGGTGTTGGTCAGCGCGCCCGGTGGGCTCGACGCGGCCGGCGCCGCGGACGAGAACGGCATCCCCAGCGCGAGCGTGCTGGCCGTGCCCAACCCGGCCCAACCGGGCACGTTGCAGTACGAGGCCACGTACGACGACGACGGCACGTTCGGCATGAACGGCACCTCGGCCGCCACGCCCCAGGTGTCGGGCACCGTCGCCTTGATGTTGCAAGCCAATCCGAAGCTTTCCTGGCGCGACGTCCAACAGATCCTCGCGGAAACGGCCACCGAGAACGATCCGACCGATCCGGGGTGGTTCAACGACGGCTATGGCTACACGTCCGACGGCGCCATCGTGCCGGTCAACTCGGCCGGTGCCTACAACGGCGCGACTCCCTTGCCGGCTGGCGTCACGGTGACGCCGTTCCACATCAACGACAAATTCGGCTTCGGTGAGGTCAATGCGGCGGCCGCCGTCAACATGGCCAAGAACTGGACGCCGTTGCAGCCCGAGGCGAGCATCAGCTCGGGGCCGGTCACGGTCAACCAGGCCATCCCCGACGGCGTGGCGCAAGGTGTCAGCACGAGCGTCACGTTCACCGGCGGCATCCACGTGGAACACGCCCAGCTCACCTTCACCGTCACGCATCCGCAGCGGGGCGACATCGAGGTCATTCTGACCTCGCCCAACGGCACCCGGTCGGTATTGCAGGCGGTACGGAGCTTCGAGACCCCGAACGGCGATACGACCTACGACGCGACCATCGGGACCAACGGCACCCTCACGCCCAACGCCAACTACACCAATTGGTCGACCAGCAGCGTTCAGGAATGGGGCGAGTCGTCGGCCGGCACCTGGACCGTCACCGTTGCCGACGACGACGCCAACGGCCAGGTGGGTACCTTCAATTCGTTCAACCTGACCTTGTACGGCCCGCAAGACTACGCGCCGGTCGCCCAGGATTTCACGGTCAATGACAACGAGAATCAGGCCTCCTCGTTTAACGTTCTGAGCCACACGTACGATACCGACGGCAATTACTCGATCGCCCCCGGCTCGCTCACCATCACGTCGCAGCCGGCCGACGGCACGCTTTCGGTGAATCCGCAGACCGGCCAGGTCGTTTACACGCCCAATTTCAACTTCCACGGCATCGACACTTTCACGTACACCGTACACGACAACAACACCAATGCCGGTACGGGCGTCACTTCACGGACGGCTACCGTCACGATCGACGTGGGCGCCGTGAACCAAGCGCCGGTGGCGAAGAACATCGTGACGGCAACGAACCTGGGCACGCCCGTCACGATCGACATTCCGGCCAACGTGACGGATACCAGCGGTACGGTGTTGCCCTCGAGTGTGACGATCGTCTCGCAGCCCACCTTTGGCACCGTGAGCGTGAATGCGTCGACCGGCATCGCCACCTACACGCCGGGTCCCAATTTTTCGAGCAGCGATAGTTTCGAATACACCGTCGGCGACAACAACGGGCTGACTTCGAACGTCGCCACCGTCACCATCAACCTGAGTCAGTTGGCGCCGGTTGCCAGTTCTTTCACGCAGCCCAACGCCAACGAAAACGTCACGCAACAGGTGAACGTGCTGGGACACGTCACGGGAAGCGTGAACCCAGCTACCGTGGCCGTCGTCACGGCGCCGCTGCATGGCACGGTCGCGGTCGATCCGGTGACCGGGTTGATCAACTATACGCCGCAGGCCAACTTCTTCGGCAACGACAGCTTCACCTATACCGTGGCCAATTTCCAAGGAACGGTTTCGAATATTGCGCTCGTCAGCCTGACGGTGCTGTCGCAAGGCATACCTGTCGCGCTGAACCACGAATTCGTCTTGGTGCCCGGCTCGTCGGTGATCCAGGGCGTCAGTGCGCTGGACGACCCGTCGAACACCGGCGCGCTCATCACCACGCTTGTCACCCAGGCGCAGTTCGGAACGGTATCGCTCAACACGAACGGGACGTTCACGTATACCCCGGGCGCCAATTTCCCGGGCATCGACCAGTTCAATTACCGGGTGAGCAATGGGGTGGCCAACAGCAATGTGGCGACCATTACGCTCGTCAGCCCGAACTATCATTACATCGAACAGCTCTACGCCGACGTCCTTAACCGGACGGCCTCCGAAGCCGAGATCCTGGGCTGGGTGGCACGGATCAACATGGGCGTCTCGCTCTCGCAGATCGCCGCGGGCTTTCTGGGATCGGGCGAGTATCTGAGCGACTTCATCAACAGCAGCTATGAGCAATTGCTCTCGCGGGGGGCCGACTTCACGGGCCTGGCCTACTGGTTGCAACAGTTGCAAGCCGGTCTGAGCATGGAGCAATTCCTGGCGGCACTCGCCGGATCGCCCGAGTATTTCGCGCTGCACGGCGGTACGAATCAAGACCTGGTCGCCAGCTTCTATCAGACCTTCTTGTCTCGCGGTGCGTCGCAGCCCGAGATTTCTTACTGGGCCAACCAGATCACTTCCGGCGTGCCGGCCTCGACCGTCGCCATGCAATTCCTGACGAGCGAGGAATACCGCGCCGATGTGACGAAGACCTATTACTTCAACTATCTCGACACGACGATTACGACGCAGGAGGCGGACCAGTTCGTGGCGAATTTCGGTCCGACGATCTCGCGGGCACAGATTCAAAACGCCATCCTGTCGAGCAACTCGTTCTACGACAGCGATACCTAGTTACGGCCTCCGAACGGGCCGGCGCGCGGGACCATCCCGATCGCGATACGTTTCCGGATCGGCTCTTCCGGCCTTCGCCCCCTCTGTGTGCGGCTGCGCGGGCATCCGCGAAAATAGCTGAAACCGGGCGATTTGCGGTCGGGTACAGCTGCTGGGTAGGGTCGAACGAGTCGTTTTTTGCCTCTCGCCAGGAGAATCGCGTTCATGCGCCGCCGTGTCACGCCGCTCGTTGTTTGTCTGTTGGGCCTGGTCGCCTCGGTCGCCGGAGGACAGAACACCGATCCGGCCAGACTCGCGCCGGACACGACGGTCGTCTATGCCGAGATCGGCAATCCGGCCCCGCTGCTCGACATCGCCCTGGCGCCGAAGACGCAGGGCCTGTTGGCCAATGTCGACGGCTACCAGAAATGGCTCGGCTCCGATCAATACCGCGAGTTGCGCACCGTCGTGGGCGTGCTCGAATCGAAGCTGGGACGGAAGTGGGATGCCGCCGTGCGCGATCTGATCGGCGGCGGGGTGGCGATCTGCATCGACCCGGAGGCGAAGACCGGCTTTTTGGCGATCCGTAGTCGCGATCGCGAGTTGCTCACCCGGCTCAACAGTACGCTCATCGAGTTGATCGAGGGCGACGCCAAGACGAAGGGCCAGCCGTCTCCGATCAAATCGGAAACGTATGGAGGGGTCACGGGCTGGACGTTCGGCGGGGAGGAAGCGCACGCCATCGTCGACGACCTGCTGCTGGTCAGCCAGAAGGCCGATACCTTGAAGGCGGCCATCGACCGCTATCGAGATCCGGCGGCCAAGAATCTGGCCGGCAATGCCCGCTTCGCCGCGGCTCGAGCGAAGCAGGGGGCGGGTGGGATTGCCTGGTCGTGGGTCGACCTCGAAGCCGTGCGCAAGTATCCCCATGTGCAACAGGCGCTCAGCAAACGCTCCGACAATCCGTTGGCAGAACTGCTACTCGCCGGCGTGATCGAGTCGTTCAAGCAGGCTCCCTACCTGGGGACTTCGCTGGGCCATCACGACGGTCTGTTGCGGCTGCGGTTGGAACTGCCGCGAACGGGCGCCGCGGCCGGCACACCGCGGGCATGGTTCTTCGCCACGGAGGCGAACGAGCGTGCCCTGACACCGCCGGGTACCATCGGCACGTTCACGATGTTCCGCGACCTGGCCGGATTGTGGTTGGCCCGCGATGAACTGTTCGACGAGGAGATCGTCGCCAAATTCGCCCAGGCCGATACGCAGTTGGGCCTGTTCTTCTCCGGTCGCGATTTCGGCCCCGAGGTGCTCGGCGAACTGCAAGCGCCGCTCCAGTTCATCGTCGCGCGGCAGGATTATGCGCGCGATAAGCCCATTCCGGCCCTCAAGTTGCCGGCCTTTGCCCTGGTGCTCCAACTCAAGCACCCCGACGATTTCGCGCCCGAGTTGTTGATGACGTATCAGAAGGTCGTTGGGATCGTGAACCTGACCGGTGGCCAGCAGGGCAAGCCGCAGTTGCTCCTGTCGACCGAGTCGTATCAAGACGTCACGATTTCGAAGGCGACCTACCTGAACGACGCGAAGGCCGCCAAGGAGAACGCCCCTCCGCACTACAACTTCAGCCCCGCGTGTGCACGGATCGGCGACCATTTCGTGTTCGGTTCTACGGTGGAGATTGTGAAACAGGTCGTGGACGCTGCGAAGCCGGATCGTTCGGCGGGGGCGCTCAAAGACAACACGGCGTTCACGGTCCAAACGGCTTCGCTGGCGAGCATCCTGGCCGACAACAAAGAACTCTTGATCACCCAGAACATGCTGCGCGACGGACACAGTCGTACCGAAGCCGAGACCGTCGTGCAGATGTTGCTCGACGCGCTCTCGAGCGTCGATCGCTTTGTCGTGCGATTGCTCACCGACGACCCCGCCACCCTGGCACTGGAGGCAACGGTCGGTTGCCGCGCCGGCATGGCGCCGTAGCGAATTCGGCGGCATTTGAGGCAGGGCTACTTTCGATTCGGCCCATCAAAAGAGCCGACCATCCATTTGCCGTTTTGTTGTTTCACCATTGAGGCTGTGAATGCCGCCTCGCCGGACGGCCCTTTGAGTGTGCCAGAGAAATTGACCGTGTCGACGGGATTGCCCCGGTCAATCATCTGGCTTTCGATGGAAAACGACTGAAAACCGTCTAACTTTCGCGCGAGTGCGGCGAGGTCCGGATCTTCGTCGTACTGGCCAGCCAGCATGTCTTTCAAGAATGTTTGGGTGTCAGACAGTGCCTCTTTCACCTTGGGGTCTTCTTGGTCGTTCCTTTGGGCCTGCGCTCCGGCAGGAGCCGCGATAGGCGTTGGCGGGGCAGGATGAGAATTCGTGCAGCTCGCACAAGCCGCGAGGACGGCGATGAGGAATGTTGGCGTGCCGTAGTTCATGCATCCTCCATCAGCGATGCTGTCGAGCGATCGGCGCCAACCCCGATTGTACCGTCGGCGTTCTCGAGCGTCGATCGGTTCGTCTTGCGGGTGGTGCACTATTCCTGTGCGCCCGGCCGCTTTTCGGATGCCGGCTCTGTATCCTGCTCGGGCTATCCGTCGCCCGAATCGTTTCGCAGCACGGCACCGAGCTGTTTTGCAATTTTTGCCAGTTTTGCAAAATAGGCCAGCTCCGCCGGATCGGCTGAGTCGTTTCGGAAACGGGTCTCTAGCCTACCTGGAGAGAACCGGAGAAATGGAAGCCATTTTTCTCCACACCACAGCTCCGCATCGGCTGCTCCAACGGGAACCGTGATCCGATCGCCGGTGCGCGGATTGACCACGACATAGGGTTCCGTCCGTAATCGCAGATCATCGTCGGACGCGACCAAATGCTTCCATTCTTCCAGTGAAATTGGGCCGCGGGGATCGGAATGGGATCGCTCAATTAATAGGCTAACGCCCATTTTGGGAAGCAAAGGTTGGCGATTAAATCGGCGGAGCGGCTACGCCAGGACGGCCTCAAACAGTTCCTCGAACGTCCACGTGTGATCCGTCAGCCCGGCCATCATCGCAGCAGTCGGCCGAAGCCTGCCAGACTTGCCCGGTTTACGGGTCCGCCAAGTGAAATTGTAAGCCCGCCGCAAAGATCGCGAAAGCTGCCTCTAGGTTGCGGAGTTTCTTGGACAAACAGTACGTCAGCCGGTTCAACCGCTTCAATATGAGCCGCTGAGCGGTAGTGCTCTATTCCTGTGCGCTTGATGATTGAGTGATCGCCGGCGAATTGGGGGCTGCCTTCTTGTCGAAATACCGCTTGGCCTCGTCCGGCCGCACCTCGTGCCTGAACCACTGCTCGTCGTTTGGCATCGTCACCCGCTATGGGCTACCAAATGTCGACTAGTCCGCAGTACAGAAGAAGGACAAGTACGACGAAGGCCAGCGGCCATGCCAAGACCATGCCCAAAAGCGCGCCGAAAGCTGCGTGCCAACAACTCTTGCAAGAGCCGACCGATGCCCCAACTAGTGCGCCAGCGGTGAAGAGCAATAGCAGCCCCTGCAGCTCATCGGTCGAGTTGAAGCTGACAGCGAATGCCCAAGCAGCCGGCGGCAGGAGCACCAGCCACACCAGCAACGCCTTGAGGGAGAACTGGCGTGGCATGGTCAAGCTTGGTCGGCTGATGAGAGCGGAAGAATTCTAGGCGGATTTGGCGCCGGCTGCTTGGGTGCGGGGAATTGCCTGCGTCGCAGGTCCAATTCTTTTCGTAGGGCTTCCATGTCGATCGCGTGCTTGGCCGCCTGCCTGCCGCGCTCAAGGTGCATCCCACCCAAGAACGCGGCCACAACCAGCATCAGGACCAGCAACGCGCGGAGGGTGAACTGTGGACGGGGCATTGGTCACGTCATCTCGTGCGAATAGTCAATCTTGACGGTGCGAATAGTCAGTTTTGATGCCGAGTAACTGCTCGATTTCTCGGTGCTTTGGTTAATTGATGTACCCCTTGGCGCGACTCCGGCACTCTTCATCATAGCGGCCATCATTGAAGTTTATGCCTAAAAACCCGGTAAACCCCGCTAGGCAGTCGTTTCAGGGTTTTCGCATGACGGTTTGGCAGCAACGCACCTGTCGGGAGACTACGCCCCCGACGATTGATTGACTTCACCGCAATCTTCCCTGAAAATGGCTGTTTGGGGGGATGCTGTTCGGAATTCAATCACAGGTTAAGAGGCAAGTCCCATGGCGCTGCGCGTCAAATCAGGGTCGGCGGTGATGAATGGCTGTCCAAAATACGGCGTTGCTTTCGCGGGCTTGCTGACGGCGGCCTGTGTCGGCACGGCGGCTCTGTATTATCAAACGGCGACGGCGGCCGAGAAGAACTCCGGCACCGAGGTCGCCGCGGCCAACGATGCTCAAGGGGCGGCCGAGAAGGGCGAACTGAGCAGCCAAGCCTCGGCGAGCGCCACGACCGACGCCGACATCATCGCGTACATCAACGAACAGATCCGCAAGGGGTGGAAGGACGCCGACGTTACGGCTTCGCCCGAGGCGACCGAGAACGAATGGTGCCGCCGCCTCTTCCTGGATCTGCTGGGCCGCATTCCATCCGTCGGCGAATTGCAGGCGTTCCTCTCCGACAAGTCGAAGAACAAGCGACAAGCCCTCGTCGACCGCTTGCTCGATAGCGACGAATACGTCGAAGAGTATGCCCGCAACTGGATGACGATCTGGACCAACATCCTCATCGGCCGCCCGAAATCGGACCGCGACGAAGCGCGCGACCTTGTCGACCGCGACGGCATGCAGCAATACCTGCGGCGCAACTTTCTGACCAACAAGCCGTACGACAGGATGGTGTACGAGCTCATCAGCGCCACCGGCGCCAATAAGCCGGGCGAGGAGGGGTACAACGGCGCCGTCAATTTCGTGCTCGATAATCTGCAAGAGAACGCCACCACGGCCACGGCCAAGACGGCCCGTTATTTCCTGGGACTCCAGGTGCAGTGCACGCAGTGCCACAACCATCCGTTCAACGACTGGAAGCAGGATCAGTTCTGGGGCATGAATGCCTTCTTCCGCCAGACCAAGGCGCTGCGCACGTTCCAAGGCCGCGAGATCACATCCGTGCGGTTGGAGAACGAGGACTTCCCCGGCGAGGGTGGCGATCCGCGTGAAGCCGAAATCTACTACGAATTGCGCAACGGTATTCTGCAGGTCGCGTATCCGACGTTCGTCGACGGCAGCAAGATCAATAACAGCGGTTACGCCGACGAGGTCAATCGCCGTCTGGAGCTGGCCAAGTTCGTCACCAAGTCGGAATACCTCGGCAAGTCGATCGTGAACCGCATGTGGGCCCATTTCCTCGGGTATGGTTTCACCAAGCCGATCGACGACCTCGGGCCGCACAATCCGGCTTCTCACCCCGACCTGTTGGAATACCTCGGCAAACAGTTCGTCGGGCACGGCCACGACCTGCGCCGCCTGATTCACTGGATCGTGCTCAGCGAGCCGTATGCCCTTTCCAGCCGGTTTGGCGGAAAGGTGGCCAAGAACAAGCAAGATGATCCGACGCTGGGGAACAAGCCGTTGTTCAGCCACTTCTACGTGCGGCAGATGCAGGCGGAGCAACTCTACGAGTCGCTGCTGGTGGCCACCGAGGCCCATAAGACGAAGGGTGGTTTCCAGGAGCAGGAGAAGACCAAGGGAGATTGGCTGCGGCAGTTCACCATCGCGTTCGGCACCGACGAAGGCGACGAGACGACGACCTTCAACGGTACGATCCCGCAGACGCTGATGATGATGAACGGCGACCTGATCAAGAGGGCCACCAGCCTCGACAAAGGGGGCTTCCTGAACAAGATGATCACCGGCGATATGAAACCGCACGCGCGGATCGATTATCTCTATCTGGCGGCCTTGGGCCGCAAGCCGACGAAGCAGGAGATGTCGATCGCGAACCAATTGCTAGCCGCCCGCGGCGGCGATCCGGCCGCCGCCATGCAAGACGTGTGGTGGGCCGTGCTGAACAGCAACGAGTTCATCCTGAACCACTAGAGCGGGCCGGGCCGTCGTTTCGACTCGGGCCGTGTCCCCTAAGCACGCCGCTGCCCGCCTTCGGCAAGAGGGAGGGCAGCGGCGCGTGGCGCATGGGCCGGTGCACTCGCGCCGTTATGAACGCTTACCGTGCGGCGTCGGTCCGCATCGGCGCCGCGGCGTCGGGGTTCACGGCGGAAATCACCAGCTTGCGGGCGGTGAAGGACTCGGCGAATCGCGTCGGCGAATTGCACTCCAAGCCTCGCAGCCGCAAGATCGACCAGAACGTGTCCGCGGTGAACCACGGTTTCGCTCGCTGGCTGGGAAAGACATCCAGCAGCGTTTCGATCTTGCGGCGGCAGGCTGCCTCGCTCACGGGAACGAAGACGTTGGGATGGCCCAGGTCTCCTTCGTACTTGGGGATTTCGTATTCCAGCACGAGGTGATCGCGGAAGGCGCACCACGTCAGTTCGGCCAATAGGCGATGATCCTGATGCAGGTCTTCGCGGCGATGGGTGAAGACCACGTCCGGCGAGATTTTGGAGCGTAACTCGGTGAAACGCTCCTTGATGTCCGCACCCACGAACGGAAAACAGGTGTCGCGGAAATCATGGATCGTTATCGTCTGCTTGCCGGCATCGGCCAGGAACCGCTCCGCGCTGCGTACGGCTTCGCGCCGGCGCACGTCGTCGGCGCTGAAGACGACCCAATGGATGTCGATTTCGCGTCGGCGGCGCCCGAGCAATTCGATGAGGGCCGCCCCGCAGCCGATCTCGATATCGTCGGCGTGGGCTCCCAGGCACAGTACCGTGCGCGCGTGATCAAACGAAACGGGTAACATTGCTGGCAGATTTCCTATTCGCGGAGTCGCCGGATTGAACGTCCTGGAGCCTACTTGGGCAACCGCAACGAAAAATCTCGCGGAGCGGCGGGCAGGTCGAGGGCCCCGGTCTCGTGCGGCGATCCCTTCCACAGCTCCCACGGAGCGTTGCCGCGGGCGTAGAGGTCGTCGAGGTGCTGCTTCTCTTTGTAGGTGTCCATGCAACTCCAAAAGCCTTCGTATTTCAGGGCGTGCAGACGGCGTTGGGCCATCAGCCGCTGGAACGGTTCCAGCACCAGATCGCCACCGTCGCGCAAGAGATCGAAGATTTCGTGGCCGAGCACGAAATAGCCGCCGTTCATCCACACGTCGGCCGAGCCGATCGCTTCCACCTGTTCGACGAGCCCGGTTTCGTCGACGCTGACCGTGTGGAAGCTATGATTGGGGCGCACGCAGAGGAACGCGGCCGAAGCCTCTCGTTCTTGATAGAAGTCGATCAGCTCCGGCAAGGGAAAGTCGGTGAGGCCGTCGGAGTAGTTGGCCAAGAACGTCTCTTCGCCTTCCAGATGCCGCTCGACGGCCAACAACCGTTGGCCGATCGACGTGTTCGTGCCCGTGTCGCAGAACGTGATCCGCCAATCGTGGATGTCGGTGTTGAGCATGTCGATCGTGGCGCCGCCTGCCGACAACACGAAGTCGTTCGAGAGACACTCGTCGTATCTGAGGAAATAGTTCTTCACCACGTCGGCCTTCCATCCCAGGCAGAGGATGAAGTCTTTGTGCCCGAAGTGGGCGTAGTACTTCATGACGTGCCACAGAATGGGCCGGTATCCGACGGCCACCATCGGCTTGGGGATGGCCTCGGAATACTCGCGGAGCCGCATTCCCAGTCCGCCGCAGAACAGAACCACTTTCATAGGTCACTCGTTTGTAGTTGGCAGGCGATTTGATCCTATCCGGCGTCGATCAATCGAACACGCGGGGCTCGGGTATGGGCGTCACGAAACGGCCGCCCCACTCGCGGATATACGACAATTGGTCGACGATCTCGTCCTTCAGGTTCCAAGGTAGGATGAGCACATAGTCGGGCTGCGTCTGGGCGATCCGCTCGGGCCCGTAGATGGGAATGTGCGTGCCCGGCAAGAACTTGCCGTGCTTGTAGGGATTGCGATCGACGGTGTAGGCCAGCAGATCGGAGCGCACGCCGCAGTAATTCAACAGCGTGTTCCCCTTGCCCGGCGCGCCGTATCCGGCGACGGACAATCCCCGACGCTTGGCCGAAATGAGGAACTCCAGCAAGCGATGGCGGGTCTCGATCACGCGCGGCGCATAAGAGCGATGCCCTTCCAACCCGTCGAGTCCCGCTTCGCCTTCGCGCTCGAGCAGACTCCGCACCCGGGGGCCGACGTCGAGCGCCGCGTGCTCGGCGTGCCGGGCGAACACGCGCAGCGATCCGCCGTGCGAAGGCAGTTCTTCCACGTCGAACACAACCAACCCGTGCTCCGCCAGAACGGCCCGCGCCGCTCGGAACGAGAAGTAACAGAAATGCTCGTGATAGATGGTATCGAACTGGTTCTCTTCCATCAGTCGCAGCAGATGCGGAAACTCGAAAGTCGCCACGCCGGTCGGGGCCAACAAAAGCTTGGCGCCGGCGACGAAGTCGTTCAAGTCGGGCACGTGCGCCAATACGTTGTTGGCCGTGAGAAGGTTGGCCCGCACGTTCTGGTCGACCAGTTCCTGGGCGGTGTTGCGGCCGAAGAATTTGACGAGCGTCGGCACGCCCTTGGCCAGCGCCGCCTGGGCAACGTTCGCCGCCGGATCGATGCCCAGCGCCGGCACGCCGCGCTCGACGAAGTATTGCAGCAGGTAGCCGTCGTTGCTGGCGATCTCCACCACCTGGCTGCTGGCATCGAGCGCGAACCGTTCGATCATCTGCCCCACGTATCGGCGCGCGTGCCACAGCCACGAATCGGAATAGGACGAGAAGTAGGCGTATTCGCTGAAAATATCGGCCGCGCTGACATACTGCGGCAACTGCACGAGCAGACAGTTGCGGCAGACGTAGGCGCAGAGCGGGAAGAAGGGCTCCATGCGATCCAACTCGTCGGCCGACAAGAAGCTCTCGCACAGGGGCGACATACCCAGGTCGACGAAGACGTCGCGCAGCGATTCGTTGCAGAACCGGCAACGGTGTCGTCCCTGTCCGCCCGCGGCACCCTCGTCCGCCTGGCTACCGGGTTTCGTTGTATCGGAGATCGTTTGGCTCATAAGACTCTGAAATGCTAGGTGCAGTCTTCGATCAGTTGATGTTCCACCAGGAGGCGGGCCGCGCGGACCGTCACGTCGAACGCAAGATCGGTCCGTTCGGCCATGTCCAACAGCGAGTGCTCGCCGTCGGCCAGGTTCAACACCCAGAGCATGGCGCGCTCCAGGTCGGCGCGGCCGTCTTCGCCGCCGATGGCCCGGTACAGCCCGCGACGGCCGAGCTGCGGTTCGCCATGCGGGCAGAGCGAACGGTAGGTACGGTTCTGTTCGAGCGCGTCGACGACAGACCGGCAGAAATCCAACGAGTCGGCCAGGGTCTCCGGCCGCACCAACTCGAGGTTGTCGGCCGAACTGTGATATTCGGGGTATTCGCCCGGCAACCAACGCATCAGGCAGCCCACCGGCAGATCGAACCCCGGCGAGCAGTATTGTCGTTCGTCGTAACCGAAGGGCTCGAATTCGAGCAGTCGATGCGCATGGCCCGATTTCTGCAAGAGATGGGCCACCGTCCGATCGATTTCGGCGCTGCCGCGCCGGCTCCGCTTATACGTCCAGCGTTCGCCGGTGCCCAACAAGGTGAGCACCAGCCCGTGCTTGATCTGTGCCAGCGATGCTCGCCGCGCGTTCAGCCACACGAGCGCGCCGATGGTCGCCGGCACGAATACGAACCGATACGAATAGCGCCGCTTTGGCTGACGGCCGAGGTGGCGCGCCAGCCAGGCGGCCACGGCGTTTCCCGAGAGGTTGTCGTTGGCCAGCGACGGATGGCAAATGTGACAGGAGAACAACACTTCGTCGCGCGATTCGCCGGGCAGATAATACTCGCCGTAGGTGAGCGCCCCGTCGACGAGTTCGGCGTCGACGACGACGTCGTATTCGGCCTCATCGCCGCGGGCGGCCAGCCTCGAACGTTCCTCGTGCGTCAGGCAGAAGCCCCAATTGTCGTGGTAATACGACGTGCGATAGGGTACCCATGCGGGATGCTCGGGAAGACTATGCAGACGCTTTTCGAGGTCGGCCCAGCGCAGACGCGTCCGCACCGGCCGGCTGTAGTTGATGACGTGCAGATTCGACCGCCGGAAGTCGACCACGCGCCGGCCCGACGCATCTTGGATGTACGCGTCGCGGATCCGCCATTCTTGCGGGACGGTCCAATCGAAAACCGGAGTGCCCGTGGGAACCTCATGGATCTCCAGCGGCAGGTATTCGCGCAGTATGGCCAGTGTCTCGCGCACCCCCGGGCCGGTCAGGCTACGGCAGATCGGATAGAGGCGCGAGAGGAGCGCGTGCATGGCCTGGCCGTCGTGCGCGGCACCATCGGCCGCGTCCGGCATGAGGGTCTCGGCATCCGGCTCCGCCCATGCGGCCCGATCGATGGTTTGTCGTTCACGAGACATAATCGGGCCAGCTCCGGTCCTTATCGGAAATCGCCGCGACCTCGAGCGGCCATTCAATCTGAAAGCCCGGATCGTCGTAACGCACACCGCGGGCCGCGGCCGGCTCGTAATATGCCGACATCTGGTAGAACACCTCGGTGTCGTCCGTCAACGTCTGATACCCTTGGGCACAGCCGGGCGGAACGTAGAGCATGCGGCGCGTTTCGGCAGAGAGTTCGGCCGCGTACCAACGGCGATAGGTGGGCGAATCGTGACGCAGATCGAGGGCGACCACGTAGGCCGCTCCGCGGACCGCCCGCACCAATTTGGCTTCTTGATGCGGCGCAACCTGGAAGTGTAGGCCGCGCAGCGTTCCTCGGCGGGCGGTGAAGGCCAGATTCGACTGCACGAAGGGCTCTTCGCAACCCTGTTCGGCGAATTCACGCCGGCACCAAGCGCGGGCGAAAAAGCCGCGCTCGTCGCAGAGCGGCTCGACGTCGACTACCCAGGCGCCTTCGACGGTGGTGTTGGTGAATCGCATGGTCAGAAAACGGGCGGGCGACGCGAGATCATGGTCACGGGACATCCCTGTCGATGCTGCGAGCTCCTTTTTCCGCCTTCACGGCTCACGCGATCCGGCGCCGGCCAACGCGTCCGTTTCCGTCCAGCGCAGGTCCGGGCCGAGCCGCTTGCCGTCCAACAACTCGCTGAGCCGCCGCAGACGAACGAACTTCGACGACTCGATGTCGGTCGTCGTCAAATCGTGCCGCCGGTAGGCGTCGCGAAGCTGCTCGGCGCCGCGCTCCACGCTCCAACGCGGTTCGTAGCCGGGCAACGAACTCTCGGCCTTGCTGCAATCGACTCGATAGCAACGCCGGTCGGGACCGCCGTCGGGTGCATACTCCACCACGCTGCCGGGCACGACCTGCGCGACGATGTCGGCCATCTCGCTCACGCGGTAGTTTTCCTCGGTCCGACCGATATTGAAAGCCTCGTTGTGGATCGTTTCGCGCGGTGCTTCCAGGGCGGCGAGAAACGCAGCGCAGATATCTTCGACGTGCACCACAGGCCGCCAAGGGGTGCCATCGCTACGAATGTAAATCCGCCCGGTGGTACACGCCGCGGCCACGAAATCGTTCAGCACCAGGTCGAGCCGCAACCGCGGAGAAAGACCATAGGCCGTCGCGTTGCGCAGATAGACCGGACTGAAGCGATCGTCGGCCAGCAGCGAAATATCGTGTTCGGCGAGCACCTTGGAACGGCCGTAGGGAGTCACCGGATTGAACGCCGCCGTCTCCGTCAAAAAATCGTCGCCCGCCGTGCCGTACATACTGCACGACGAGGAGAACAGGAACCGCCCGACGCCCGCTTCGCGAGCCAGCTTGGCCAGACGGACCGAGGCCAGGTGGTTGATCTGGTACGTCAGCTCGGGATCGAGGTTCGACAGTGGATCGTTCGACAGGGCCGCCAGGTGGACGACCGCGTCAAAACCGGCCAAATCGTCAACACGCACATCGCGCAGGTCGATCACCCTGGAAGGCCATTCGCGGTCGGCGGCAAATAGCGTACAGGGCTCGAACCAATCCCCGTCGATGCCGTGCGCGTGGTAGCCCCGGTGCAGGAGCATGGGCATCAGAACGCTGCCGATATAACCGTGACAACCGGTAACAAGTACTCGCATCCTCTTCCTTTTCACGAGCAGACGGCGCGTTTCCGACCCGACGGTCGCGCCTCTAATTCGACTCTAATTAGCAAACGAAGAACCGCCAGACACAACCTCGACGGCACTATGCATTTTGTCGAGAGGGCGCCAGACCGGGTCGGCACTATCTCGACGATCCCACTCAATCAGGTTGCCGGGGGGCGCATCGGCGTGATCGAACAGGAGTGCCGCGCACAGTTCGCCGATGTCTTGGGGAGCGAGCAACAAACCATCGGGGTGCTGGCGGGCAATGTCGTCCAAGCAGCGACCCTTTGCCTGGGCGGCGCGCTCGGCCATTGGCGTTGCCGTCCAGCCCGGCACGATGGCGTCGACGCGCGTGCCGCGAGGCGCCAGCTCATTGGCCAGTAGCCGGCACAGCGCCAGTTCCGATGCCTTCGAGAGGGCATACGGGCCCGTTCCCCGGCAGAACGATGCCGACGAAAGAATGAACACGACGCGCTTCAGCGCCGTCGTGGCCGCATCGACGGCGCGGGTCAATCGCAACGGCCCGAGCAGGTTCACGGCCAACAGGTGGGCTATCAGCTCGTCGGGGGCGTCGAGCAGGCTCGGCTCCGCCTCATAGGCGGCGGCGCAGTGTACGATCGCTTCGACGGCCGGCGCACCGTCAAGGTCCGCTGCCAGGTCCATCCGCCGTGCCTCGCCCCGGCCGCAGCGTGCGACGAGGGCGGATGCGCGCTCGGCACCCGAACAATAAGCGACGACGGGCCATGCACCGCGCGCGGCGCACGCCAGCGCGATCGCACCGCCGATGCCTCCCGACGCGCCGGTGATGAGCACGCGATCGCCCGGCTTCATGCGCGCAGCTCCACAACCTTGGCGTCCGGCGATTCGTCATCGAGTCGGCGGGGACGTTCCGGCAGGCTCACCGTGGTGCCGCGACCGGTGACCGCTTCGTACAACACGCGCTTCCACTTGCCGAGTTGCAGAAGGTACCGGCAGAAGACGCCGAGACACGACGCCCGCTCCGACCAGGACAGTGGCGCCCGCCAAAGGATGGCGAGATAACCCCAGCTCGAACGGAGCTGGCGCGGCCAGGCAAACCGCCGCGGCGCCGTCGGATCCATGTGGCGCGCCTGGGCGACCGCCGACGTATTGGCCGAAAAACGTTGGTCGTGCCAGCGCGAGTAGAAGAGAACGTCTTCGATCTCGGCGAAGCGGCCGAGCAGGCTCAGCTCGGCCAGAAACACCTTTTCGCCCCCATTGAACGGACGGTGCAGCCCGGTGCGGCGCATGGCCGAGCTGCGTATGACGCCGAACACCTCGTAACAACGTTGCGAGAAGACGAGCACCCCCAGATAGCGATCCCGCGGCTTTTCCGATCCGCACAGCGCGACGCGCCGCATCTCGCTCGCCGCCGAAATGCCCTGGAAGCTGACTTCATTCGGATCGCCCGAGGCGTGGTCCGGCACCATCTGGCCGAACTGATCGATGACCGCCGAACGAGAGAAGCAGAGCACCAACGAAGGGTCGCGGTCGAGCTGCGCGACGCACCGCGCGAAGAACTCGACATCGCACAGGTCGTCGTGGGCGGCCCACTTGAAGTATTCTCCCCGCGCCAGCCGGAACGTCTCGCTGAAATTCCATCCCGCGCCTCGGTTGGCCGGCTGGCGTACATAGCGAATGCGTTCGTCTCGCGCGGCGTAGGCGCGCACGATCGATTCGGTGCCGTCCGTCGAGCCGTTGTCGGAGACGATCAGCTCGAAGTCGACGTAGGTCTGCGACAGCAGGCAATCGAGCGCCTCGGCCAGATAGTTCTCGCCGTTGTAGACGGGCAGGCCGATGCTGAGTTTCGGTTTTGTCATTGGGCGGTCCATCATGAGCAATGGGACGGCAACACGGAGAGTGTTGCCGCCCATGTTCCACTGTCTTCAAGCAGCGTTGGCGGACGTGGCGTATTTCTTCACGTACTCTTCGCGAATCCATTCATACGTCTTGCTCATGCCGACCGCCAGGGGCGTGTTCGGCTCCCAGCCAAGGTAGCCGACAATCTTCGTGTTGTCGCTATTCCGGCCGTTCACACCCTTGGGCGCCGACAGATTGTAGCTGCGGCGCAGCTCGATTCCAGCGATCCGCTCGACGATATCGACCAACCCGTTGATCGACACCAATTCATTCGATCCCAGGTTGATCGGCTCCTCGATCTCGCTGTGCATGATGCGGTGGATGCCGAGAATGCAATCGTCGATGTACATGAAGCTGCGGGTCTGATGGCCGTCGCCCCAGATCTCGATTTCGTGTTCGCCGGTCGATTGCGCGTGCAGCACCTTGCGGCAGACGGCGGCCGGGGCCTTCTCGCGTCCCCCTTCCCATGTGCCGTGGGGACCGTACACGTTGTGGAACCTCGCCACGCGGGTGATCAGGCCATAATCTTCGCGGAAATGGCGGCACATCCTCTCGGAGAACAGCTTCTCCCAGCCGTAGCCGTCTTCGGCCATCGCCGGGTAGGCGTCTTCTTCCTTGAGGGGTACCACGTCGGCGGAACGCTGCTTGTCGGCGTTGTAGACGCAGGCCGAGCTGGCATAGAAGTATCTTTGAACGCCCGCCGCCTGCGAGGCCATGAGCAGGTGCGTGTTGATCAACACCGAGAGCATGCACAGCGCCTTGTTGTTCTCGATGAATCCCATGCCGCCCATGTCGGCCGCCAGGTTGTAGACGTGCCATGCGCCGTCGCAGGCTTCGACGCAGGCCCGCTTGTCCTTCAGGTCGGCCACGACGTTGTCGACCTCGGGGAACACCTGGTACCACTCGTCGAGCGGCTTGATGTCGACGGCGCGAACGTTCGCGTAGCCGTTTTGCAGCAGGTCGCGCACGAGATGCCCACCGATGAATCCGCCGCCTCCGGCGACGACGACCAGATCACGATTCTTCACAGCTTCGACTCCTGCTGCTTCCGCAGCCACAAGAATGGTTAGGTGAGGGTAGACGACGAGCCGCCGACGGGCGGCGAATGGGTGCCCGGTCGACGGTCGACGGATTTCTTGGTTGTTATCTTGCGCCCCATCGCCGCGGCGAGTTTGCACACGAAGAGCGTGTTGGTCGTGAAGTAACGACGCCCCAGGCGGCGCGGCTCGCACGCCAGCCGAAACAGCCACTCCAGCCCGCGACGCTGCATCCACACGGGCGCCATCGGCTTCACCCCGGCATGGAAGTCGAAGGCGGCCCCGACGCATACCTGCACCGCGTTGATCCGGTGTCGGTGCTCGTAGGCGAAATGGTCCTGCTTCGGACAGCCCAGGCCGATAAAAACAATGCCCGCTCCGCTGTCGTTGATGCGCTCCACGACGGCGGCGTCTTCTTCTTCGCTCAGCGGACGGAACGGTGGTGCTTCGGCGCCGGCGATGCGCAGGCCCGGGCACTCGGCTTCCAAACGTTCCTTCAGCAGGTCGAGCACAGCGGGAGTGCCGCCGTAGAGATAGATGCCCACGCCCTGCCGGGCGGCGGCGCGGCAGAGGCGCATCGTCAGTTCGGGGCCATAGACGCGTTCGCTGAGACCCGCGCCGTGCAGCCAATTGAGGGCCCACCGCACCGGCTGGCCATCGGGCGTGACCAGGTCGAACGCATTCACGCGCTCGAACAACACCGGATCGCCGCACGCGGTCACCACGGCATGCACCGCCTGGCAGGCCACGATCGCCGGTCGATGCCGCTTACCGGCGCCGACGATCAGCGTCACCGCTTCCTCGTAGGTGGTCGGCGTGATCCCCAGGCCGAACAGATCGAGCTTGGCGGGCCACGCCGCAGCCGAGTCCGAATCCAACTTTTCGATTTCGCTGGCAACGCTCATTGGGGTTCTCTACAGGCGAGCACAGACGGCACAAAATTCGTTGCGGCCTCGGCGGGCGCGTGGGGCTCGGCGGGCGCGTGGGGCACGTGAGGCTCGATGGGCCGCTCACGCGCGCCCGCCGTCCGATAGATGTCGAGCGTCTTCGCCGCCAGTTGCTCCCAGGTGTAGTTGTGTTGCACTTTGAGCCAGCCGGCGCTGCCCATGGCGCGGCCCAGCGCCGGATCGTCCAACAGCGTGGTCATGGCGGCGGCCAGTTCGGTCGGATCCTGTCTGCTGAGCAGACCGTCCTTCCCCTCGTCGATAACGCCGGCGATCTGCGCGGTACGTCCACCGATGACGGCCCGACGGTGCGCCCAGGCCTCGACGAAAACCCCGCCGAAGCTTTCCTGCGTCGAGGGGAGGCAGAGGAAGTCGCACGCGGCGATGGCCGAGGTCTTCGTCTCCAGGTCGACGCCGCCGAGATTGACGATGCGGCGGTCGTAGTGCTGCAAGAAGAGACGCCGCGAGAAGGGCGTGTGTGGGCCGATGAACACGAACTTCGTGTGGGGATGACGCCGCCACACGATGGGGGCCGCTTCGACGAGGGCGCGAATCCCCTTGTAGGGGAGCTGCTGTCCGACGAACAGGACGATGGGGCCTTCGAGTCCGTGTCGCCGGCGAAAATCGTCGGCCGAGAAGTTTTCCGCGAGCACGGGACCGATACCGGTCACGTGAATGCGCTCGGGCCGCACGCGTTTCTCTCGGATCATCAGCTCGCGCTCGGCGCTCGTCAGCACCAAGAGGGCATCGGCCTCGCGATAGATCTTGTCGTACTCGCGATACAAGGCGCCATGCCAGCGCGGATGGTGGTTCGGCGTGAGCACGAAAGGGATGTCGTGCCGGCGGGCAAAGTCGAGCGCGGCCCGGGCCAGGAACTCGCGCCCGATGCGCGTCGTGTGCACGACCGAAGGCGTGCCGCCGAGCCGCTCGACCTCTTCGCCGATCAGGCTCGACAGACGTCGCACGGCCGGTCCGATGAGCGCGTAATACGACAGCGCCCAGGGGAGCATCCTCAGCCGGCACAACGGCGAGAACGACAACTGGGTGATCGGGACGCCGTCGTGCTCGAACTGCTTCGCGGGTTCGCAACAGATAGTGCTCAAGCGCACCCAATCGCGGCGATAGCGCGAAGAATGGGTGAGGACGTGCACATGGTGGCCGGCGTCGCGAACCTGCTTGGCCAGGCGGTGTAGATGTCCCTGCGCACCGCCGATGGCCGGCGGATAGATCGTGCTCGCGTACAGGATGTCGAAACGTGCTTTCATGCGGAATTTCCTCGGCGGTTCTCCAGGGCGCTAGCGACCGCCGGTATCAATCGCTGAATAGCATATTCGGGTGTGAGTTGCTCCACGCTGGCGCGCGCGGCAGCGCGCATGGCATCCAACCGTTCGGCCGGGACCGAGAAGGCCCGATCGATGGCGTCGATCGTTTCGCTTTGCGAATCGGGACGATAGGTCCAGCCGTTTTCGTCGTCGCGCAGGAGTTCCTCGACGGCCTGGCTGTAGACGCTCCCCAAGACGGGCAGGCCGGCCGAGAGGGCTTCGTTGACGACCAACCCCCATTCGTCGGCCAATGTGGGAAACGCGAAGATCCCCGAGGATGCGTACGTTTCGGCCAGCACGGAATAGTCGCGCTCGCCCAGAAAATTGAGCGATAGGTTGGCGGGCACGGCGATGGCCTGGAGCGAATCGCGCAACGGCCCGGAGCCGACGATGTCGAAGTCGACCGTGCGATCGCGATGCGCCGCCGCCCAGGCCGCCAGCGCTTCGATGAACGGCGCCAGCCCTTTGCGCTCGATCAACTGGCCGACATACAGCAGCCGATGCGCCGACGATGCGGGCCGCGTCGACGGAAGCTGGTCGAAGAGCCCCGGCAGGGCCGTGTACGGCACGCGGAAGATGCGCTCGCGATCGAGACCGAACCGTTCGACATAACGAGAACCGCTGGCACCGTTCACGACCACCGAATCGACCCGCCGCAGCAGCCAGTGTCGCAGCGCCTGACGCAGGCGGCCGCGGTTCTGCTCGGTGTGGTCCGAGAGCGTCAGCCAGAGGACGAGCGGCGTGTGCCGCAGGTAGCGCGAGTAGATGCCGCCGAACAGCGAGCGAAAACCGAGTTCGGCCGAGAGCACGACATCGGGACGCAAGGCCCGTAGCTGCGAAAGCGTGTCGACGGGCACGTGCACGTGCAACGTGTCGCTGAATCCGGTCGTATGCCGCCACCGGCGTTTGAGGGTGAACGTGCGCTGCAGCCGCACGTCGAGCTCGCCCCACTCGGCCCGCCAGCACCGATTGGGTTCCATCGGCGTCGAGAGCAGGATCGTGAGCTTTTCGACGCGGCGCGCCAATTCGGTGTAGACCGGCAACCGATAGGGCGGAATGAAATTGGTCAGCATGACCACGTGCGCCGGCAGCTTCGCGATCGGATCGCAGCCAGCGCGGTCGAGTACGGCATCGGCCAACGACATCACACCACCCCCCTGTGGAGTCCGGCCGGAAGGATCGCGCTCGAGGCCGGTGAGCCGAGCGTCGCAGTCGAACGGCTACCTTCTTCCCGCCGCCAGCCGAGCGTCAGCATCCACGTCAGGGTGAACGCTTCGGGCAGCGGATTGAAGACGGGGACCTCGACCAATCCCATCACGGCGACCATCACGAGCACCATGTCGGGCAGCGCGCACGGCCGGATGACCATGCGCCGCGCCAGGGCGACGAACATCGCTCCCTCGATCAGCGCGCCGACGATCCCCGTTTCGATGGCCGTGTCGAGGAACAGGTTGTGAGGGTGGGTGGCCGGAAAGTCGGCCGCTTCGAGAAAGATATAGCGGGAGCAGCCGTAGCCGTGTCCCCACACGGGCGATCGACCGATGAAGTCGACGGCCGTGCTCCAGAGGTCGGTACGTCCGGTGAAGGTCGAGATTTCTTGCAGACCGTTTTCGCGGGTGAACAAGGTCAAGAACCGAGTCCAGTCGGAGCCGAACGCTTCACCCAAGAACAGGACGCCGGCCATCAGTCCCGCGGCCAGCGCGAGATAACCGGCGTTCCTCCGCACCGCCAACAGCGCGCCGGTGGCCACCACCATCAAGGACGAGGTACGACTTCCCGTGGCGAGCAGCGTGATGCCCAAAACGGCCGTCAGAGCAAGCACGGACGTCCAGCTCCAATTCCAGGTCTGCCTGCCGACCAACAACATGGCGATGGCGAGCGCGCAATGCGCTCCCAGTCCGTTCGGGTGCATCAGCCCGCCGAGCCGCCAGCCGACCGGCTCGTGCCCCGGCGTCATGTGGTCGGGCTGGCCCAACTCGGGCCGAACGAACTGCGCGATCCAACACCCGACGACCAGCAACAGAATCGACGCCAAGATCGCCTTGACAATCGCTTCGCCGCGCACGCGTGCGACGAGGGCCGCGGTAAACAGGGTGGTGCTGATCAGCGCGCCGCAGGCGGCGGCCGCGTAGGTCGGTACGATGGCGAACGGAATCGTAAACAGCGCCCAACCGGCGAACAGCACCAGCCAGGCCGTGGGGAACCGCGTAAGCGTGTTGAGGGCCTGCGGCAGATTCAACAGGCCGTAACCGCCGCACAGGGCGCACAGCGCCAGGCGCATGGCCGTCTGCCAATCGAGCGACACCTCGTTCGGGTTCGCCACGCGAAAGTTGGCATCGTTGATCATGATGCACGCCGCGAGCAAACCCAGGCCAACCTGGTTGCCGGCCAAGCCGTGGGTCCGGTCCGACAACACTGCGCGGGTCGCGATAGCACTACTCATGCGCCGGCCTCCTCGTCACGATCGCACAGTTCGCCTTCTCGCCGCGCCGCGCGCGGCCGAAAGATGCGGAACCCGAAATCCGAGATCGTCGCGAAGGCCCACCAACGAACGAGGCAACCCACGGTGTTGCCCGCCGACATGCTGTAGGCGGCACCGATCGTGCCGCGCGTGGGAACGAGCCAGACCGCCATCGCCAGCGTGGTCAGCAGCGCCAGCAGGTTCGCCACGAACACGGCGCGCGGCCGGTCCATCGAACGCAGCGCGTGCTCGGGGCCGAGCCCCAGCGCCGCCGCCGAGACGGCCAAGGCCAACAGGCCGATCGTGGTCGACTGCCCGGCGAAACGTTCGCCATAGAGGAAGGTCAATACCCAACTACCGGTCGAGGCCAACAGCAGGCAAAAGATCGCCAGCGCCGTGCCGAGCCAAGCGGTAGCTCGGAAAGCGACCTTCCACACGCCGGCCGCTCCCGATTTCGCGAAGGCATGGGCGGTGGTGGGCATCAAGAAGTTGCCCAGGCCGATGATGAACGGATTGGCGAGCGAGACGATCGTCATGACGGCGGCGAATTCGCCGGTGCCGGCCGTACCCACGATGATCGCCAGGATCCAATGCAGGGCGTAAGCCTGTGAGATCCCCGTCACGTGTCCCGCCACGAGCCACTTGCCGAGCGACCAACTGCGCCGCCAATCGCCACGCAGTTCGCCGGTGACGAACCGGAATTCGCCGCGGAATTGCCAGAGCCACGCCAAGGCGACGGCCCCGCAAGAGATACCCAGAACGGCGACGCCGGATGTCGCCGAGAGCTTGCCCGTCACGGCCAACCAGGTGAGCAGCGCCAACTGGATGATCGTGACGGCTCCGTCGATGGCCAGCGCCCGGCCCAGCCAGAGGTGGGCGAAGGCGACACGGCGGCCGAACTCGCGCAGCAGGGCCGCGGGCGTGACCACCAGCAGCCACATCAAGACGGTGGAGAGCTCCGGCACGGCCGGCCTGGCGGCCAACACGGCGCACGCCACGGCCAGGCATCCGATCATCCCCAGGCCGGCCAAGGCACTCTGCACGAAAGCGCTGGCGGCGTAGCGACGACGGAGATCGTCCGGGCTGCCCGCGGCAAAGACGGTGTACGGGATGAGCACCAGCGATTCTTGCACGCCGGCGGCCAAGACCAGCAGCGTGGCGGCGAGCGCGTAGAGACCGAGCTGTTGTTCGCCGGCGACCCGGCCGATGAACACCGCGGCAGCGAAACTGGCGCCGCTCACCAGCCCCTGGTCGAGCATCGCCGCCAGCGGCCGGTGTGCCCGGCCCATGGCATCGAGGGCTCGGCGGGCTAGTGCGCGAGCGAGATTGTCGCGCAAAGCGGATTGAGTCGCGTTCATCCCCGGTTCCTTCAATACGCTCCCGCCCTGTGTACAACGGCCCACACGGTGGCCAGCAGCAGCTTCAGGTCGTGTCTCAAGCTGACCGAGTCGACATAGGCGAGGTCCATCCGCATCCATTCGTCGAAGGTCACGCGCGAACGGCCGCGCACCTGCCAGATGCACGTCAAGCCGGGGGTGACGTCGAGCCGGCGCCGCTGCCAAGGCAAACAGGCGTCGGACTCGCTGCAAGGGAGCGGCCGCGGCCCCACGAGCGACATCTCGCCCTTCAAGACATTGATGAGTTGCGGTAGCTCGTCGATGCTGGTCGCTCTCAAGAAGCGACCGAGACGGGTGACGCGGGGGTCGGATTTGATCTTGAAGGCGGGGCCGTCCTGCTCGTTGAAGGCGAGCAGGGATGCCTTTTGCGTCTCGGCGTCGGCGCTCATCGTGCGAAACTTGTAGATGACGAACGCCTTGCCGCCCAATCCCGTACGTCGTTGGCGAAAGAACACCGGCCCGCGCGATTCCAACTTGATGAGGATCGCCAGCAGTAGCCACAAGGGCGCCGACAAGAACAAGCCCACGCTCGCGCCGAGTAGATCCAGGGCCCGCTTCCAGACGGGCAGGGGCTTCACGAAGAGCCGCTCCAGCCGCCGGAGCTTGCGCTGGCGCGTATCGTCTTCGGCCGGCCCGTCGTTGCCGTGGTCGTTCGATAACCAGTTCGACGGATAGGTGAAGACCTCGCACAACGGCGGCATGGTACGCGTCGAAAAGGTCAGGCAGACCTCGTCGGCCAGCCGCGAGGCGCGTTCGACCGATGCCTCGGGCATGATCACGCCGATGCGCTCGTCGTCGAACCAGCCCGGTTCGTCGGTGGCCTGCAATTGCTGCCGCAGCACACGCGCGATGCGGGCTTGCGTCTTTTCGGGGTGACGCCGTTGCCGCGGCGTGAACAGGACGAGCGCCAGCTCACGGCCGGTGTGATCGGCGCGGGCACGTTCGCGCTTCAGGGAGTAGTGGAACCATTGCGCCGGCTCCAAGCCAAAGCGCCCGACCGGCGGCCGAGCGGTCGCCGCACGGTGTCTTTTCGCTAGTAAGTTGTTGGGTGTCATCAAAGGCCCGTTTTCATACCTTGCCCGGTGCGCACGATTTGCGCGCGCAACGGGACGATCCGTGTTGTCCAGGTACGAGCGCACTCGTGGCACGCATAACACGCGCGCGCTCGCTGGTTTGCCGCCCAATCCAAGAGCTGGCAATTAGGAAGGCAGGCTTGCGCCTTGCCTCGTCTGGGTGAGACATTCGGCCACGAGCGCCAACCCGACGCTTCCGCACGATCCGACCAATAAACCCACTACGAGGGTGAGTAGTCGCTGCGGGCGCGCCGGCTTAACTTCGTAGCTGGCGGGCTGTACGATGCTGATGTTCGAGATCTGCTCGGATTGCAGGGCTTCGTCGATGCGCGCCTGTTCCAAGCTCTCGGAGTACTTGCGGTAGCTGGCGTCGTTCAACGCCACCTCACGCGCCAATTGCGAGACTTCGCGTTCGTTGCGATTCAATTCGCTAAGCCTGGCACGCATCTCTGCGAGCTGGCTGCGCACCTTGCCGGCTTTGGCTTGATGCGAGGCCAACAACGGCTCGCGCTCGAGCAGGCTGAGCTCGGCCTGTTCGCTGGCGCGGGTGCGTCCCGTGGTGACCTGGGCGATCGTCCGATCCTCGCTGCCCAGCACGGCTCGCGAGCGGGCGATCTGATCGCGCACCAGCCGCACTTCGGGATGCTCTTCGGTGTATTTGGCGAGCAGCTCCTGCTCCTTCAACTCCAGGCTATAGAGCTGGGCCCGCATCGTGTCGGCGGCTTCGTTGGCGAAACCGGTCGTGCGCGACGTCACCTCCGTCGTCGGGTAGCCGTGCATCTTCTTCTCGACGAGACGCACCTCGGCCTCGGCGGCCGCCGCCGAAGCTTCGGCAGCCATCAATTCGTCTTCGAGCCGGCCGACCTGGGCGATGAGCATCCGCCGCTGCTCGTCGGGCGAGGCCATTCCCGTTTCATTCTTCAGCTCGACCAGGCTCTCTTCCTTGCGGTTGAGGTCGGCACGCAGGCGAGCGGTCTGTTGCTCGAAGAAGTCACGGGCCTTGGGCGTGCGGTTCCACTCGATGTGCTGCTCGACGTACAGCTCGACGAGCTTGGCGACCACCGCTTGCGACAATTCGGGCGTCGGGCTGAGACACGTCACGTCGACGACGTCGCTCTTGCGGGCCGTGCTGACGCGAATCGATGAGAGCAGCTCCAACACGGCCTTCTCCCGAGCGGGCAGGCTGTTCATGATCTTCAGATCGTTCAGCCACGACGCCGTGCCGGCCTTGACGACGGTCTGTGCCGGCGCGTCGCTCGTGGTGTGTCGCCCCGATCGGCCATCGAGAATCGCCGCCGGCCCCAAGGCATCGACCACCTGCTCGGCCAGCGCGCGGCTATTCAAGATCGACACGACGGAGTTGAGTTCGTTCTCGCGGCTGAGGGGCATCGCCACGGCGGCGTTCTGGCCGAGCGTCGCGGCCGCATCGAGGATCACGTTTTCGCGGCCGAGTCGCACGAGGAGCTTGGCTTCCGACCGATAGGTCTTGGGCGCGAAGACGATCACCAGCCCGCTGGCGAAGAGCGAAGTGACGAAGAAAGCCGCCATTTTGCGGCGATGCGCGACACATATCCGGAAGAGATCAGAGAGATTGCTGTCCATTTGGACGCGCCGCTTGTTGCAAAAATGCGGTATTTAGGGGGACTTAGCCGATTCTAATGTCGTTCTCGAAATACGCAATACTTTTCTCGTAATTTGCCCGCTTTGCGCAACCGAGAATGTTGGTTACTCTGACCTGGATTTGAATCGCACAAGACGAGTGCTTGCAGGATGTTGCGGCGCTAGTGCGTCGATCACAGCAGCCGACAAAGCGAATCGCGTGACGCGTTCACTTAGGATGCCCCGCCGAGCCCGTTGAAAAAGACATCCAGCCCGGCACATCCTCGAAACCGTCGTGCCGGACGCCGAGCCACTCAGGGCAAAAAGAAGAAGGCCGAGAAGGCCAAAGACCCGGCCGCGAGCGCAAAGAAGGCGGCGCAGGCTCGGTGGAGACGGGTTGGGCTAGACTAGCTGTTGCAATTCATTCATCTTCGCTAAATTCATCGTCGTAACTTTGGTCTGTGTCTGGAGGTTCGTCGCCTTCTTTGTGCAATCGAATGTTCCAAGGTTTTGGATCGACATATTCGATGCCGTGTTCTTTCAGGAGCCAAAGAACCTTGCGAACCCGTGGAAGATCGCTTTTTGGGAAAAAACGAATCCAATCTCGCTGCCATTCCCGCAGTTGTGCCGGTGTATACGGTGAAGGCTCATCGATATATGCCTTGCCGAAATCGAGCAGATAAGGGGGGTGAACGAACGTCATTTCGATTATCGAAAGGTCTTTGTGGCATTCGATTAGCTGCGGCACAGTTAAGCCATCGATTTCCCTTACTTGGTCGACTAGCAGCCTATGGTAGCACTTCAGCTCCGTAGAAGTAGCACTTCAGCTCCGTAGAATAGGTCTTTGGCCGCTCGAAAACTTTGATTACGGTGTCGCGGCTCGTGGCCCAGACGGCACCGTCGGTTCCACTGCCTACTTGCTGCTTGACGTTAAACTTGAGCCGATGTCGTTTTGCATACTCACGCATCCTTTGGTTTAGGCGCAATACCGTTCAATTCACCAGGACGATGGATTGACGGAAGTTCTTTGTGGGTTGGGGAGAATCACGGTGTTTGTTGGTTTTCTTGGCCCAGCCACTCATTTTACGTTTGATCACGCGCGGGTTGATTCGATCGCGACGTG
>DASZTS010000144.1:0-127254 GCA_035547915.1 Pirellulales bacterium
AGGCCGTGATTTTCCAACGGCTCGGCCTGATGCCACCACGCCGGCTCCGCCGGCTCGACGGCATCCAAATGTAGTGAAATAAACACCCCCAAATCGCACCTAAGTCCTTTCGCGAACGTCAAAACTCTCTAACTTGGGCTAATGCAGGCTGATGTCGGCCGGCAGCCGCGCGGTAGGTTGGCATCATGAGGGCATCATGAGGCGACGGTTTCAGTTCAGCTTGCGAACCGTGATGGCGATTATGTCGCTGGTCGCCATCGCCTGCGCCATTTGGGTCAAGCTCCCAATGCCAGTGAGAGTTGCCATCGGCACCGCGTCGATGGGCGTTTTCTTCTGGGCGATCAGGCTTGTGTTCTGGCTGCTTCCAGACGACCGGGACGTGCTGGATTGGATTGTGCGCGGCGGCTCTAAGAAAACGAACGTCATCAAGCGCCGTAGCGACCAACAGTGAGCCCCATGCCTCGCCCTCAATTCACCCTCCGCACGTTGCTGGTTCTGATACTGGCTGTCGGCTGTTTCTTTGGGGGAATCCAGTTTGAGCGAGCGCGGGATTGGTCGCGCCGGCGTGAAGAGGCAATGGAAGCCGCCTGGAAACTCACGGTTATTACGCACGCGCGCTCGGCCGTGCGGAAAGTAGAGCCGCGCGCCGCTGCTGATCGCCGCGCGACCAGCCCCGATTCTTCACCACAGTATTAGGGCACTAAGCGCCGCGGGCAAAAAATCGGCGGTGAAACGCCGATTTTGTGAAGCTCGATCCGGTTTTGTCGGTTGCTCTAATTACGTTGCAACATCAATTCGGCTTCCGTTCGATAGTATTTTGTCGCCCTGACATCGCTTAAGCCGCGGCCGGCTACGTCGCGCGCCTTGGCGACAGCCTCTATGTCTACCATGCGATCAAAATGATCCTTGACGGCTTTCTGAGCTTCGTGAGCACCCAGGCTAAGATCCCATTCCGCGGTCATCCAACGCTTCGACCAGATATAGAGATCCTCTGCGGTGGGACCGCGATGGTTATCGTACAGCTTTCGGTGGATTTCATACGCGCTGCGCGCGGCTTCGATCAACTCTTGGCTACTAGCACCCGTTCCGGGGGAATCGGGGCGTTCGTCGATTGCGGCCGCCGTTCCGATGGTCAACGCCCCCAAGGTCAGCAAGGCGATCAGCAGCTTTCGGGTATTAGGCATCGGAAGTCTCCTTGGATCGGCTAGAAAACCCCGATTAGACCGCGCCTAGCCGCCCAAGCAAGGACCAGCGTTCAATCGCCGCATGGGTAAGAGCGGCTGACAAAACCCGGAAGCCGGAGCGCCGCGAGCGAAAAATCGGCCGTGAAACGCCGATTTTGTGAAGCTCGATCCGGTTTCGTCGGTTGCTCTAAAACTTCCCGCCTCGATTGCTTCCGACTGCTCATCCTTCCAAAACATCGGGGCAGCCGCGGTTCGCACAGACGCGGTTCGGTACCTGAGCGCTATTGAAGCGATTGCCAGAGGTTTCGGCCGTCGCTCAACCGGTCGAGCGCGCGACGGGCGGCTTCATTGTTCGGATCGAGGAAGACGGCGGCGCGCAGCCACCAGGTGGCCGCCTCCTTCATGCCCAACTCCGCCGCCAGCGTGCCGGCGCGGAAACGCAAGTCGTCGTCGCTCGGGTCGGCCGAGGCGCGAGAGACGAGATCGTGGTAGGCGTCGAGCCGATTGCTCACGTCGAGCAGTTCCTGTTCGCATTGCTTGGCCTTCTCGCGGTTCCCTTCGCGCAGGTAGGTCGCGATCAACAGATTCAGCGTCTCGGGGCTCTTGGGCTTCAACTCGCCGGCACGTCGCGACAGCTTCGTGGCCAAATCGTGCTCGGAACGCTCCAAGGCGATCTTCGTCCGAGAAACCAGCGCCGGAAAATGCTCGGGCTGCTCTTCGATGACCTGATCGAGCAGGCGGGCCGCTTCGTCGAGTTGTCCCAAGCCGTAGAGACACGTGGCCCGCAGGGCCAGCACGTCGGCAGTGGACGGCAACTGGCGAATCGCCTCGAGCGCCTTGGCATGTTCTTGGCTGGAGCTCAACACCTGCGCGTACTCGAAACGCACTTCGTCCGACAACGAACTCGTCGAGTCGCGTTCCAGCGATTCTCGATACGCCTCCGCCGAGTTATGGAATTCGTCGAGATCGCGCCAGATGACACCCATCACCCGATGGGGCCGCGGGTCGGTGGGAACGAGCTTGGCGACTTCTTGCAGATAGTGCATGGCCGCGTCGACCGTGCCCAACTCATAGTAGGCCACGCCCAACCAGCGATACGCATTGACGTTCTGCGGATCGAGCTGCGTTGCGCGGACCCAGGCCGCGCCGGCTTCGCGAAAGCGACCGTCGCGATACAGCGCCTCACCGGCCAGCACCAGCGCCCGCACCCTCGTCTCGTCGGTGCTCTCGGCGATCGACAACTGTTCCAACGCCGCCATGTAACGATTCTCGGCGATCAACAGCTTGGCCCGCAGTAGGCCGCGCTGCGGCTCGACGTCGACTCCGTTGCCCAGGTAGAGCAGCTCATACTGCATCTGGTCGAGCGTCGAGGTGTTGATATCGGCGCGGTCGATGGCCGCGACGGCACGCCGGTAACCGGCCATCGGCGAATTGTGCGAGAAGGTCGCCCAGCTCCAGATCCCCGCCACCAGCAGACCGCACGCGCAGCGCCGCCAACACCGGTGGGACTGCCCTCGCGGTGTCGTCCGGCCGACCGTAGGACATGCCTCACTCATAAAACCTCCACGCTCTTTCTAACCACGGCGCCGCCCCCCGGGTCGTGTCCGGCCGCTGCAAGAACGACCGACCGCCGTGGCAAACAAGCGGCCGTCAGACACCGATTCTTCGCAAGCCCGGGCCGGTTTCGTCGGTCGCTCTTCCGACTTCTGGGTCTCGTCAGCCGCTCTCAATCGTAGTCCGATCGGGCGTCCGGGACTACGGCTTATCCTTGTCGACCACGGCGACGCGCCCTTCGGCGACCGCTCGGTGTTTCTCGGCCATCTCGTCGTCGCCCTTGCCGGCATAGTATCTGACCAGTGCTCGGTGCGTGTCGGCGGAGGAGGGATCGAGACGCAGTGCCGACAGCAGCCATACATAGGCTTCCTTCGACTTGCCCTGATCGAGCAGGATCTCGCCGGCCTCGCAACGCGGCGCGGGATCTTGCGGCCGGGACACGATGCTTTCGAGCAGTTCGTCCAGACGGGCCGCCTGCGCCTTCAGGCTACGGCTCCGTTCCATCTGTTCTTCGGCCGCTTCGGTTTGGCCCGAACGCGAGAGGGCCATCGCCAAATTGTAGTGATTGACGTGGCTGCCGGGCGAAACCTGCACCGCGCGTTCGAAATAGTCCTGAGCTTCGCGATACGATCGTTCGGCCAGGGCGATGTGGCCCAGCTCCGTCAACGCGAAACCCCGCTGTATGTCGGGCAACTCGGCTTCCAGTGCCCGCTGCAAGGTTGCCTTGGGTTTGGCCGTCTCGCCCATCCGCCGCTCGCACGATGCCAGGCCGACCTGCACGACCGCGTCGTCGGGCCAACGTGCCAGATATTGCTCGAACTGTTTTCTCGCTTCCTCCACCTCGTTGTCTTCGAGGAGCGAGAAGCCCAACCGCATCAAGGCGATCTTGTTCCCGGCATCGAGTTCCAAGATCTTGCGGTACTCGTCGAGCAGGCCCCGCCGATTATTGATGGCCTCCATCGCTTCGGACCGCAACACGTGCGCGCGGACGGAATCCGGTTGCCATCGCAACCAGAAGTCGAGGTAGGCCAGCGCGTCGAACACGCGTACTTCTACCAGGCAGCCCATCACCAGGCATTCGTAGATCTCGCTGGCGACCTCATCCGAATGAGGGTCGAGCAGCATGGCGTCGATGTGCGGCTTGGTCTCCGCGAACTTCCCTCCCTGGAAATCGACGAGGTACTTCTCGCGCAGGATATCCGACTTCGACCAGCCAAGCTCGGCCGCTCGCTTGAGATCGTCGGCCGCGTCGGCAGTCTTGCCCGCGCGACGATGCGCGATGGCCAGCAGGTACGCCAGCTCGGCAGACTCACCCCGGACCGAGCCAGGGTTCTCGGCCTGCAGCCGCGCGATGTTCTCGACGGCCGCCTCCGGTTCGGGACCGAACACGTCACTCCGTGCCGCCGCGAGTGCCCTCGACACGGCCAGATATCGCCAACCGTACTTACCCGCGAAAGCCACCGCGAGCGCAGCCAGCAGCGCGCAGCACCACCGTTTCATCGGATTCGCAAGCTCTGGCTATTCGCTCTTGAGATCAAACGTGAAAGGTCCGCCGGGCACGGTAGCTTTGAACTCCGTCTCATTCGCATTGCCGTACTTCTTCGGAACGAGCTCCTTACCCGCCGTCGGCCCTTTGTCGGTGCCCACTCCCGTGGTGACGGGGGTGGGACTCTCCGCGCCGTACTGCGGCGCCGGGATCGCTTGAGCCTCGCTCTTCGCCACGGTGACAACATAGTCGCCCGCCAGCGCGCCCTTGGCCTGGGTCGATCCCGCGACAAACGTCGTCAACTCGAACTTCCCGGCCGCGTCGGTCTTTCCGTTGGCGGCCGTGCCCTTCTCCCTATCCTTGGGAACGAACATAACGGTCGCGCCCTCGAGCGGCTTCCCATCGAGGGTCACCGTTCCGCTGACGGGTGTCGTCGGCGGCAGAGCGGGGCCTCTATTACAGCCGACCACTACCGAGAGCAGCAGGCAACACCGTGAGATATGGACACAAACCGAAATATGTGTGCGCAACATGACCTCGAATCTTGCTATAAGACGTGGTGCAAAGAGCTAGCTGGAAAACGACGGTTGCGGATGCGGATCGAGAACGACCGGCGAGATCCGAAAGCCCGAACTCCGCGGGAAAAATCGGCGGTGCATCGCCGATTCTTCCTGGGAGTCAGGTCCGGTTCTCGTCGGTTGCTCTAATAGTTCGGCGTCGCCAAACCATCCACTCTCGATCCGAGCCGCTGATACGTGTCGTAATTGATCGATTGGTTCGCGAAGTGGACCGAGCCGTCAGCAAACAGCAACTGAGCGCCGTTGGGGTGCTTTGACTTGGCGCCCCACATCAATCCCCATTCGTTCCAAACGAAGCTCTGCTGACCCCACGTATTGAGGAACCCGTTGATGTCGCGTTCCTGCATACACGTCGGGAAGTTGATGGGCGGGTGCGTGCTCGCCACCGCACCGTCATGGTAATACCACCCGTTCCACGTCCAGTTGCTGCAATTGCGCTGCAGCTCGATGACGGCGATCGAGTTCGACGTACCGTCGGTGATGTCGGCATAGGTTGCCGCCCAGTTACCGCGGCTGAAGCAACCGTTGTTGACATCGGGGCGACCACCGAGACGCGTGTCCCAGTTTCCACCGTCGTTGGCGATGTTGTCGCCAAACCAACCCAGGCCGTTATTGGTCGTATACGGCGAGACCGGCACATACGGGATCACGTTCGCGGGCTGCCAACCGGTGTTACCGCACAGTGTACCGAGATTGACGGCATAATCCATCAAGGCGGCGCCGGCGCCGTTGGCGTTCGTGCCCGTCTGCAGGGCGCCGTTGATCTTCGTCATGTTGACGCTCGGGCAGAAGAACTCCGGTATGACCACATAAGACGGCGCCACGCCGGTCTGCAGGCTGCTCTGGCCCATGGGAGGCTGAGTGCTATTGCCGTTGACGGGGAACCGGAGATCGAACTGGTCGTAGAGTGTCTTTTGCTCCATGAACGGAAGCAAACGCACATAGATGCTGCCGATGCCCGGTCCCAATTGCTGAAACTGGGGTGGGCTTCCGAAGACGGCGCCTTGCTCGCCCGTGATCGGAAACCGTCCGTTGGCGTCCGCATAGGTGTTGATCGCCAGGCCGAGCTGCTTGAGGTTATTCGTGCAGGTCGAACGGCGGGCAGCCTCGCGGGCGGCCTGGATGGCGGGCAACAACAGGGCGATCAAGATGCCGATGATGGCGATGACGACCAAGAGCTCTACGAGCGTGAAACCCAGGCGGATGCGCCGTGGGCCGCTCAACGCGACAACGGGTGACATGAAAGTATCTCCAAAAAAGCCGGAAGGAAGAAATGAGCCCCGCGCTTTCCTGAGCAGCGTGGATTGTAGCACATATTGCATGCAGGACAAGAAGCGTGTCGGACAAAAAGCACGGATTCGGTGGGAAGCCGGCGGCGCCCCTGAACGGTCGAGTCAACCCGGGCGGCCATCGCTTCGACCTTCGTTCGAGCCCTCAATTTAAGACGTTTTGTCTTTGTGTCAAGCCGCGGCAGAAAAGCTGTCAAAGTCGTCGGAGCGGCTGACGAAACACTGAAGCCGGAGCGCCAAGCAAAAAATCGGCGGTGAAATGCCGATTTTTGGAGCTCGATCCGGTTTGTCGGTTGCTCTGACGACTTTTCGGCCCCAAGTCGCCGGCCGCCTACGCCAGCCCTTCCTAACATCGGCGTGCGCCCCACCTCGGTCTGAAGCATCGGCGCCGACGAAATCCGCGCCCCTCACCGAACGCTCGACGCATCGGCATCTGTTTATGCATGCCTTACGCACTCAAAGCCTTGCTTTCCTAAGGCTTGCGTTGCATCGTGCGACCAGGGGACCGCGGCCTTTGATGACGGCAGGGGGCGTTTTCCCTGCTCGGCGAAGGCGACGAGGTTCTGGGACCGGACCGGCGGGTCGTCGATTGCGAGATCGATGGTCTCCCGGATGCTGGAGCGCCGCGGGCGAAACATCGGTCGCGGGACGGCGCAAGCCACGGGGCTGCCACGGCGGCTGGATCGGGCGCCCGGTCGTCGTCCGGGGTCGCTGCCCCGAGCGGGCACCGGAACCGCCCTCCATCCGGAACGGCGTGCCAGGTCCGCTACCCCCGACGCACCGGGTGGCGGGTTGTGAGGCGCTGAAGGTTGACCAACCTTGTGCCCCCTGTCACTGGGTTACCTGTCAGAGCGACCTTCTCCGCGCGCTTGCGCGCAGAGAGTAGGTATTCTCTTTTATCTACCATCTACTCTACTCTTCTCTTCTCTTCTCTAGTGCCGTTTCTGCGCGCCGTGCGCGCGCTCGTAAGTCCTTTCGGTTTGGCCGTTTGCGGATCTCAGCGCGCGCCCTGTGCTGCGCGCGCGCAGAAGCGCGCGCGGTGGGCGCATCAGCGCGCGCGCGGCGCGCAAACGAGCGCGCGCGCTGCGCGCAACCAATGCGCGCGCACCGTTTTTTGCGCGCCGTGCGCCTCATCGTAAATGCTCTCTATTTGGCGATTTGTGCGTTTCGCTGCGCGCACATGGGGTGCGCGCGCGCTGCGCGCAGGACCAGCGCGCGCGCAGTGCGCATGTGGCGCGCGCGCTGTGCGCAGACCAGCGCGCGCCTGTGCGCGCGCGCTGCGCAATGAAAAAAGTTGTCGAGCCGTCGCGTCACGCCGCAAGTTCATTCTTCGACGGCCACACGCTTCCCCGGTAAGTGCTTGCCGGTCAGGTGGTTTGTGCATCTCGCTGACCGCAGTCAAGTCGCATGCCAAAGAACGTGCCGTGGCCGCGTGCAGCCTCGGCGCGCGCGCAAAACCGTCTCTGCGCGCGCAAATCCCCCCGCAGAATTATCGCGCGCGCTCAACTCGGCGCGCGCAAAAAAAACCCGTGCGCGCGCAGGAACCTGCGCGCGCAAAACCCCTCGGCGCGCAAACTCGGCGCAGAAACGTCGATCCCCCGGAGCGAGATCACGTGCCGCCGGTCTGCCTAAGAACCGCTGACAAATCTGAAAGTCTGAGCGCCGTTGGTAAGAAGAATCGGCGGTGAAACGCCGATTGTTGGAGCGATGTGGTTGTCGGTTGCCCAAAACCCCGGTATCCCCTAGCCACACTCCGACCCTCGGCGGCCGCTACGGGCTTGGCAACCTCCGGCGACTCTATCTCATAGGGCGTTTGATTCGTCCCGATAGGCAAGCGCTGGGCGGCCGCAATCGTTCGCACCCCACCTATGCTCGGGGCGCCTTCGTCGCGCGCGGCCCCAACTTCGTCGCCTGCGGCCCAAAGGGCCCAACCTGCGGCGAAGCGAAGGCATCGTCCGGTTCGCATGCTTTTCCGCCGGGAGCGCATCGGTTATACCAACCTCACGCCCAGGGATCGCCGGCCGCGCGCGTCAGCCATGGCGGATACGCCCGAGAGCGGCCGACAAGATCTGAAAGCCTGGCCGCCGTCGGCAGATAACGAATCTCACCAACACCGAGGAATCGCACTCATGAAGACCTCCCTTGTCGTTACCGTCCTAGCGGTGTCGTCCATCGGCGGTGTGGCGTTCGCGCAGAATCCTGGCGCGACGCCGCAAGCCAAGGAATTCCAGGTCGGCAAGCCGCTCGGCTCGGTCAACGAAGCGGGCCAGTTCACCCCGATCACGAGCAACGTCAAGGTCTACGGCAGTTTCCGCTTCGCCGAGAGTTGCACGTACGATCCGGATCGTAACCTCATCGTGGTGATGAACGCCGGTGTTCCCCAGACACAGCAGGAGAACGACGGTTACGTCTCGCTCCTGAATCCCGACGGTTCGGTCCACACGCCCAAGTGGATCGGCGCGACCCGCGACGGGTTGACGTTGAATCATCCGCTCGGCAGCGCGATCCAGGGCGGCGTGCTCTACGCGGCCGACATCGACGTCGTCCGCACGTTCGATCTGGCCAGCGGTCGCCCGGGTCGTGCGTTCCCGGTCGCAGGGGCCACGTTCCTGAACGGCATCGGCGTGACGAAGGAGGGGACGATCTTCGTATCGAACACCCGTCCGCCCGAATGTGTCTACAAGATCACGGCGAGCGGCGAGGTTTCCACGTTCGTCGAAGGCAAGCCGCTCGTGAGCCCCAACGGCGTGGCGATCGATCCGGAGGGGAACGTCGTGGTCGTCAACGTGGGCGACAATGCCGTGCTGACCTTCGATCCCGGCGGAAAACTGGTGCGGACGGAGCACACCGCCGAAGGGGGCAACGACGGCCTCATCATCCTGCCCGACGGCACCAAGTATGTCAGCAGCGTCCGCTTCGGCAGCGTATCGTTGATCCGCCCCGGTCAGAAAGCCAAAGTGATCGCCGCCGGCATTCCAAGCGCCGCCTCGATGGGTTACGACTCGAAGCAGAAGCAACTCGTCATCCCGATGAACGACAACAACGCCGTCGCCTTCATCAAGCTCACGGACTGACTCTCTCGTTCCGGAACGGCATACGACTATGTCGCGATGTAAAAGCGTGGCGATGGCGCTGGCGTTGATGTTGGTAGTTTCGCTGAGTCCGGGGCAGGATCAACCGCCCAGCCCAGGCTTCGGCTACCGCATGGCCAATGTTGGTCCGCTTGGGTTGCTGAGCATGGACGCGGTTCGCAAGGAATTGAGTGTCAGCGACGAACAGAACAAGGAACTCGACGACGTCTTGGAAAAGTTCGATGAGGCGGTCGGCAGCTTCCCTCGAGATTTACGGAAGCTGACTGACGAAGAGCGCCCGAAGCGCATGAAAGAGATGCGGACGAAGCTCCGGGAGGCCAACAAGGCGGCAGAGGAGAAGATTGACAAGATCCTCAATCCCGAGCAACTTGCCCGGCTCAGGCAGTTGTCCGTGCAGCAACGTGGCATCCATGCACTAATTCAGCCTGATGTCGCCAAAGAACTCGAACTCTCGCAGGAGCAGCAGGACAAGATCTGGAAGATCCTACAGGGGACCTGGTCGCAGGATCCCGACAAATCCCTGTCTGCCGAGGAAAAGCGGGAACTGGTGGCTGCGATTCGCGAACGAGAAAAAAATGTCCGAGCCGATTTGCTGGCACTGCTGAGCGAGAAGCAAAAAAGGAAGTGGGCGGACATGAAGGGACGAGATTTCACGTTCCTGGGGGCTGGTCGCGACACCCGGCGATGAAGCCCGTGCCCCGACTATAATCCCCCCTCCGCGCGTCGCGGTGTTTCCCCGTCCGGATTTGTGCCCCGCCGCTCTGGCGCGGTCTAATGGCCTTCCGGGGTTGCCTACTGAGGGTTGTCGGTCATGTACACGTTTGACGCCACGAATCCCTCCATCCCAATTCGGCGCCGTCTTCTGCGAGATATGTTGCTGCTAGCGTTCACCCAGCGCTCGTCGCTAAAAATCGACGCGGCCGCGGGCACAATCACCTGCCTGCCTGTCGATGGAGCCCCTTACGACTGCCCCGTTCCGCCGATCGTCACCCCGGACGTGATCGCCAATCTACGAATTCTTGCCTCTGAAACCGGCAGCCCCGCCGACGACGGGAAATTTCTAATCCGCATCCCGGCCGACATACTGGTTAGCGTTTCTGGAACCGCCACTGAATTGCAGGTTTCCGTTGCGGAGCCCGAACCGATCTCAATGGTCCAGGCTGCTTGGACTTCGTTACGCGAAAAGGAGCCAGACTACGAAATAACAATTGGGCCACGGCGCAGTCGTCTTGCGCGCTGGTTTACTCGCCTTCTGCGCGTCTGGTGAAGTAGCTACCCGCGAATACCCCGCTGACCGTCTGTGCCCGTTTTTCAGGCACACCCACCGGCGAAAAGTTCCTTAAGTTAGTGCCATTCGCTCCCATGACCACTCCCATGACCCGACGGTTTCAGTTCAGCTTGAGGGCGTTGTTGCTGCTGATTCTGGCGGTCGGCATTCTGCTTTGGGCCGGCAGATATGCGATCGCGACTCCGGCCTTCAGCACGATGGCGCTTGTGGTGCTCGCGTTCCTGGCATGGGTACGGACATCTCTTGGGAAATAGCCCTTATGCGCCGCCCACAATTCACGCTCCGCGCGTTGCTGGTCGTGATGTTTGGCGCCGCGTGCTTCTTTGGCGGGATCCGGTTCGAGCGTGAGCGGCGCAGGCGAGAAGAAGAAGCGGCAGAACTGGCCGCGCAGAAGGCTCCATCGGTTCCGCTAATGATCGGGCCGCTGATAATTCATCAACCTGTCCGCCAAGAGCCGAGTGAGCCAGACGAAGTCGAATTCAACTACCAGGAGCGTCGCTCGCGTGCGGAAGCGGTCGAGACTCGCGGATTCGAGGGGCTGACACCAAGAGACAGGTAGCCCATGCCCCGCCAGTTCTCCCTGAAGACGTTGCTGTGGTTGATGGCCTGCGTGGCGTGCTTCTTTGGCGGACAGTTCAGCAAGACCAAATTGAGGCAGCGCGAGCTTGATGAACTGCAAAGTGAGTTAGCGGCAGCGAGGCTCAACCTGCGGAACACGCACACTCGGTTGGAGTTGAGCGCCTGGCACCATGACCAGGAGCAAGAACGGCTCCGGGAATGGCTACGTTACAACGACAGGAGAAGAAAAAACTGCTCTATGAACTGAGGTGGACCCCACCGGGAGGGCAACGGCAATCTGGTCGCCGCGCTACCACCCAAGATTCAGCAACACAGGAATAGACTATTGCGAGCGGTCACGCAGTCGGCTGCGTCGGAGCCCGATTCGGTTTTGTCGGTTGCTCTGAGGCGAAGAAGGCCGAACGGGAGAAGGACTAGCGGCTCGAGTTCTTCGCTTCGTCAGCCGTGTTCGAGTTGTAAGTGCCGCCGCTGCCGCCATACGGCGACGAATCGCCTGGCAACGTGCAGCCGCTTACGCTCAGGCAGGCGATCGCAAGCAAGAGGAAGATAACCCCTCGCATGGGAGCACTCCAGACGCAGGCATAAAAAGAACGGGGCTGGTCCTTAGAGCGGCTGACAAAACCCGGAAGCCGGAGCGCAGTGGGAAAAAAATCGGCCGTGAAACGCCGGTTTTCGGAAGCCCGGGCCGCTTTTGTCGGTTGCTCCTATCAGGTATCGGCAACGAGTGCCATATCAGATTAGCCAACGCTTTGGCGGGTCTGGCCGGAGTTTTCCCCGTCCCGATTTGTGCCCAGCCGCTCTGGCGCGGTCTAATGACGGCCGGGGGGCGCCTTTAAGGATCTACCGTGACGACGACCGCCATCAAGAGATTCTGTCTTGAGTGGCTGGCTATTGGCCTCGCGAGCGCGACCGTCGGCCTCCTGGGGCTGTGGGTCGCTTCGTTGCTGAGCGCCCAAGTCGGCTTTGTCTTAGCCGAAGACCACCTTCGCGCAGGCGAGACTGAGGAACGCCAGATATCGCTAAATGCCGGGGCGTTTATGGTAAGCAAGAAAATCGATACTTTGGAGGAGTGCGATCGTTGGCTGCTTAGCACGATGTATTTGGTTGGACAGCCTCTGTCTCTGGACTTGCCGGGTCTTGCGATTCGCCGCGTGACTTTTGTCGATCGCGAGAAAAGATGGGCCTTCCGCTTTTCGCTCCTACTCCCGGCGTTCGTGTGCGCTGCCCTTACCAGCATCAGCTTCTGGTTCTATCGGCGTGCCCACCGAAAATGGTGGGCCGAATTAACGAAGCAATAAGTGTCGTAGCCTAGCGCCCCCATGACCCGAAGGTTTCAGTTCAGCTTGCGAGACCTGTTTTGGCTGGTGCTTGTTGTCGCCGCCTTCTTTGGTGGAAAGCACCTGCGTTGGCGGAACGAGGAGGAGTCCATTACGGTCGTGAGCCGGAGCGAAACGGGGTGGAGTCACGTAGGCGGCATAAGGCGCCGGGGGTCTTGGAAGACGGTTTTGCTGTCGGATGGAACGGAGTGGATCAAACCGGAAGGGAACATACCGGACGGTAAAGAATGGCGTCGAATGATAGGGCGCCCTAGCCTTGCCGATCAAGAGGCGGAATTGGAGGCATCCGAGTGGCTTGATCGAACGCTTGGGCGGCAAGATCAGGAGGGGCAGAAGTAGCGATGAAACGCCTACAGTTCACCCTCCGGGCGTTGCTGGTCTTGCTCCTGGCGGTTGCTTGCTTCTTTGGCGGCGTTCACTATTTGCGTCGTGAGCCGCCACACGTCGGCGAAACCGCCGACGCTGTTGAAGAGCGTTGGGGGACGCCTCATTACGACAGCAGAACCTCCAACGGCGACCCTGATGGAGACTATCGCCTTGGCTATACGGATAGCCTTGGCACGCGCTACCACTTGCACGTAAAAGGCGGCAAGATTGTGGAAATTGAGTATTCGTCGCGCTAGCGCCCCATGCTCCGCCAGTTCTCCCTGAAGACGTTGCTGTGGTTGATGCTGGTCGTGGCTATAGTTTCCGGCCTAGCTAGTTGGCTTTCTCCAGAGTTGCGGGAGGTCGCTGCTAGCGCCGTCGCGACTGTCTGTTTCTGGGGCTATCTTGCTGAGCATTTGATTCGCCGTGGAACGGCGGCAGTCGCCCTCAAACAGCCGCGCAAACGCCAGACGAAATAACGTGCCCACTCCCCGAGCATCGGAATAAAACCGACTAATTTCTACGGTTTCGGTTGACTCGGCGCCAAAGAGTGTCGCTACCCGTTGGGGAGGGGGGCATGCGGCGGCGGGTTCTGATATAATCGCACGCTGTCCCTTCACGGACGGCGGTCATGTCGAGCATCTCTTCTGACGAATCGGTGGGCTTCGGGGCGGTGCATAAATCGCGTGAGCGCGTGCTCATCGCGGGCGCCTTGGGGCTGGTCGTATGCCGGTTCATCTCGGTCAAGCACAGTGTCGCCGCGATGGTCGTCGCCACGCTCGTGCTCACGGCCGTCTTCACGTGGTATGTGCGCAGTTGGCCCTGGGGGAGGAAGTGGGCGTTCCGGATCACCCTGCCCGTCGCCGCGATCGCCAATGCCTTGGCCGTGTCGGTGGGCACGCTAGTCACGGTCTTGGCGGAGAAGGGTTGGCTGGTCAACAACCACCTCGGCCTCTACGTCTCGTGGAACCGGGCCTTCGTCTGTGTGCCGATCGCGGCGCTGGTGAACCTGCTGGCGTGCGGCTGGCCCACGGCCCGCCGGCCGCTCCAAGCCGCCGCTTGGCTGGCGAACGGAACGCTCGCCGTCTACGCCGCATCGTTTTGGGCCATCCACGAATCGTTCGAGAGGTTCGGCGGCGCGCCGCCCTTGGGTGCCGACCTGGTCGTTGCCCTGGCCGCCGTCTCGATGATGACGCTCGCGTGGGAAAACGTGCCGGCACGCGGCGATGAGGCCGGTCGTCGGCGGTGGTCGATGCGTTGCGTGTTCGTGCCCGTGGTCGCGGTCGCCACCTGGCTGGCGTTCATGCCCGCCTGCCTGACCGTGATTCGCCGTTGCCGCACCGAGGCCGAGTTGACGGCGCTCGGTTGCGAGGTGACCGACCGCACGCGGCGGATCGCTCCCCTGCGCATCCGCGAGTTGGCGCCGCTGCGCCCCTACGTGACCGAAATCGAAGCGGTCTTCGTTCCGCGAGAGGTCTTGGTCCCCGACGCGGTCGAAACCGTGGCCCGGGTTCTCGGCACGGTGCACATGCTCGACGAGGTCGAAGCAGACTACGTGCCCGAGGGCTGCGGCGGACTGTTTGATCGCCTGCCCGCCGGCTCGCTGATGCAATATGTGACGCTCGACGGCCCGGGCATCGACGACCATACCCTGGCCCAGGTGGGCCGGTTCAAGCGGCTGCGCCGAGCGATCTTCATCGCGCCGCGCATTACGGACGAAGGTCTGCGATCACTGTCTCGCCTGCGCTGGTTGGAATCGCTGGCGCTGCGCGGCGCACCGTTGTCGGGGAGCGGGCTGGTGCACCTCGTCTCGCTGCCCAGCCTGTCTTCGCTCGACCTGTCCGACACGCCGATCGGCGACGACGAGATCGGCGCCCTTGGGCAGTTGACCGGACTCATCGACCTCGACCTCACCGGCACCAACGTCACGCTGGCCGGCCTGGAGAAACTCCAGCAAGCTCTGCCACGTTGCCAGATCAGGTGGTCGCCTTCGTCGCCATGAAAGCGACCACGCCGGGCGAAAACCGTAACGCGCCGTAGCCTCGCAAAGTGCGTACGCGAAAACCGAGCCTGCGCAGCAGGGCCGCGATCTCGCGCGGATCGAACAGACGTTGCACGTGCTCCTCGTCGGCGCGGCGATAGAGATGTCCGACGCGCCGAAAGCTGGTGATGCGGCGGACGAGTTCGCGCGCCGCGCGGCGTTCCGTCGCCTCGACGAGCACGGCCCAATCGTCGCCCGCGAAGAACCGTCGCTGCGGCTCCTTCCCCCGCACACGCCCCGGCGTCGCCACATCGAACAGCAGCAGACCGCCGGCCGGCAGCGCGGCGTGGATCCGGCGTAGCAGGGCCGACAACCGGCGTGTGGAATGACGGGGGTCCGCCGCGTAATTAAAAACCTCGCCGACGGCGGCGACCGCGACGCACGGAGGAATCTCGGCGTCGAGCAGCGATTGCTGGCGGAACGTGGCACGCGGCGCGCGACGCTGGGCCAGCGCCAGCATCGCGGCCGAGAGATCGCTCGCCAACACGTCGTAACCGGCCAACGACAATCGTTCGGCCACGATGCCGCTGCCGGTGCCGAGTTCGACGATCAATCCTCGCCCGATGCGGCGCGCCGCCAATAACTTCAGCAGCGTGGCCGCCGCCGCGCGGGCCACATCGCCGAAGCCGGCGTCATGGATGTAGGCCAAATCGTGACCGTAAAACTCACGGTCCATACCGCAACACCGGACGCGCATCGCCCCTGCCGTTCTGCACGGAAAGGGCGAGCCGGCCACCTTTGAAAACGATCCAGTTATCTGCCCTGGGCGTGCCGCAGCTCGCGACCGTTGGCATCGTGGCACTCGATGACGAGGTGCTCGGGCGAGGCCGATTCATCGCCGAAGACCTGCACCGAAATGCCTGCCTCGTCTTCCAGCCGCGACAGCTCGCGACGTTTCTTGTTGTTCAGGTAGGTAGCCACCTCGTCGGCCACCGTCACGGCGACACGGGCCAAGCCACCGATGTGGCTCGCCAGGATCAGCTCGCGGACGACCTCGATCGCCATGCTCTCGGCCGTCTTCACCACGCCGGTGCCGCCGCAGCTCGGGCATCCCTTGAACACGCTCCGTTTCAGGCTCGGCCGGATGCGCTGCCGCGTCATCTCGATCAGGCCGAAGGGGCTGGTGCGGAGAATCTTGGTGCGGGCGCGATCGCGCTTCATGGCGTCGCGCAGGGCTCGCTCGACTCCGCGGCGGTGCTTCTCCTTGCGCATGTCGATGAAGTCGTTCACGATCACGCCGCCCAGGTCGCGCAGCCGCAGTTGCCGGGCGATCTCCTTGGCGGCCGTCAGGTTGAGTTGATAGGCCGTCTCCTCGGCATTGTTCTCGAAGCGGAAATTGCCGCTGTTGACGTCGATGGCCACCAGCGCCTCGGTCTGGTCGATGACGAGCCCGCCGCCCTGCCGGAGCGGCACCTCGCGCTTGTGGATGCGGCCGATCTCGTCGTCGAGACCGTATTTGTGGAACAGCGGCTCCTTCCCTTCGTAGAGCTTGAGCCGGTTGACGTAACGGGGCATGACGATCTGCAAGAATTCCTTGGCCCGTTCGTAGGCCGTCGGCTCGTCGATATAGATCGCGTCGACGTCGCCGGTGAAGACGTCGCGGATCGTGCGGATGATCATGTCGCTTTCTTCGTAGATACCGACCGGCCCGGCGTGTTTCTTGATCCGCCGCACGATCACCTTCCAGAGCCGCAGCAGGTAGGCCAGGTCGCGCGAGAGCTCCTTCTTCGTGCGATCGACGCCGGCCGTGCGGACGATGAACCCGAGCCCCTTGGGCGGGTTGAGTTCGAGCATCACATCGCGCAGCTTGCGGCGGGCGTCGTCGTCTTCGATCTTGCGCGAAACGCCCACGCGGCCCAGCGCCGGCATCAATACCAGATAGCGGCCGGGGATGCTGATGTAGGTCGAAAGCGTGGGGCCCTTGGTGCCGATGCCCTCCTTGATGACCTGCACGAGCACTTCGTCGCCGCGGCGAAGGATGTCTTGGATGGGCGGCTTGACGCGCGGCCGCGCTCCGGGGCGCACCCGTCGCTGTCGGCGGCGCACCGCCTGGCCGCCCGATCCGCCCTCCGGGTCATCGTCGTCGCCCATATCGAAGTCGCGCGACTGACCCCCGCCCGACTCGATGGGCCGGGTGGGATCGAAACCGCCTTGGCGGAAGTACTGCGACTCGACGTCGCTGATGTGTAAGAAGCCGTTGCGGCCTACGCCGAAATCGACGAACGCCGCCTGAATGCTCGGTTCGAGGTTGACGACGCGGCCCTTGTAGATATTGCCGACGTAGTTGTCCTGACTGGTCCGTTCGATGTACAGCTCTTCGAGCACCCCGTCTTCAACGATCGCGATCCGGCATTCCTCCGGTTGCGACACATTGATCAGCATCTCTTGCTTCATTTTCTCGCTTTCTTGTTCGGCAAGGCGGAAGAGTACGCCTTTCGTCTTCGCTCATGTCGCCAGCTCCACCGCGGTGCGTTTGAGGTAGATGCCCTGTTCACCGAGGTCGGCCAGTCCGAGCCATGCCAGCAGATCGCCGGGCCGGGCGGTACCTTCGGGCGTGACTCGCACCGAAAACCGCAGCCACCCGTCGAGCAGCTCGATGTGCTCGAGAAACACGGTCGCGTCGCGACCCTCGGGCGCCGCGGCGGGCGGACGACCGGTCAGTCGCTCGGCCACGGCCGCCCGCCTCTCGGCGGGCACGGCGATCTCGAAGGTCACGCGGTTGACGCGGGGCTTCGGAGCATCCTCCGCCAGCAATTGGACCGCGTTGATACCCAGCCCCGCGGGCAGCCGGGCCGCCAAAGCCGAGGTGATCTGGTCGGCGGAGCGAGGCTCGGTCAGTTCCACGTCCAGCACCTCATCGGCGCCGATGACTCCCAGGGCCAGGGCCGAAGGAAACACCATCCGCGGTTTGGGACGAAAGCCTTCGCTCATGCGCAGCGCGAGGCCCGCGCGGCGAAAGGTCCGCTCCCAAGCGCGAGCCAGGTCGTGATGGCCGATCAGCCTCAAGTCTCCCTCTTTGCGAAAACGAATACGTACTCGATGTCGAACCATCGGTTCGCTCTGACCGCGCCACTGCCGTGGTGACGCGGCCTTCACAAAAAAAAGTTTTCGTTGTCCGGCCTTTCCGCCGATCCATTTTCCGGCGGACCGAACAACGCCTAATTAACCCCTCTCTCCGGGAGAAGGCCGGGGCGAGTGGACGTGCTGTCCTCACCTGCACTTCGGCCCCCGTTTCCCGGGCCCCTTTCCCCGGAAGGGAAAGGGAACAAAATCAGCCCACCATGGCGGGCAAAATCTTCTTCAACTCCTCCTTAAGAAATGATTTGATGTCGCGGGCGTTCTCCAGCGTCATGACGTGCGCGGCCACGGCCTCGCACTGGTCGACCGTGACGCTGCGGCACACCTTCTTGATCTCGGGAATGGCGCTGGGGGGAACGCTGAATTGCCGCAATCCCAGGCCAATCAACAACATGGTATAGAGCGAGTTACCACTCATCTGCCCGCACAGGTTTACGGGTATCTGTCTGCGCCGCGCCGCATTCACCGCCATGTCGATGAGCTTCAACACGGCCGGGTCGCTGGCCGTGTACAGGCTGGCGACCTCCTTGTTGCTCCGGTCGACCGCCAGCGTGTACTGGATCAGGTCGTTGGTGCCGATGCTGAGGAAGTCGACCTCGGAGACGAAGTGATCGATCAGGATGACGGCCGAGGGGACCTCGACCATCATGCCGACCCGCATCTCGCGGTTGAAGGGAAGGCCATGCTCTTCGAGGTCTTCCATCACGTCGGCCAGCACCATCTTGGCCTGCCGCAGCTCGAGCATGGTCGAGATCAACGGGAACATCACGCGCACGTCGCCCAGCGTGCTGGCCCGCAGAATGGCCCGCAACTGCGTGCGAAACAGCGGTAGGTTGCGCAGCGACAACCGAATGCTGCGCAGCCCCAGAAACGGGTTGCGCTCGACGTCGTCGCTCTGATCGGTCAGCTTGTCGGCGCCCAGGTCGAGCGTGCGGATCACGACCGGATGTCCGCCCATCGCCTGGATCACGTCGGCATAGGCCCGGTAGTGGGTCTCCTCATCGGGCTCGATCTCGGCACCCAGATAGAGGAACTCGGTGCGATACAGGCCGACACCATCGGCCCCGCGCTCGACGCAGTGGGCCACTTCGTGCGGGAACTCGATATTGCCCATGAGCTGGATACGCGCGCCGTCGGCCGTCTCGGCCGGCAGGTCGCGCAGGCTCTCCAGCCGCGCGGCCATGGTGCGCCGCTCTTCCACCTCGTGGCGATAGCGGGCGATCGTCTCTTCGTCGGGATGCAGAATGACGAGGCCCTGGTTGCCGTCGATGATCACCAGGTCGCCGCCCGAGACGTCGGTCAGGAAGGGGCCGGTTCCGACCACCGCCGGGATCTCGAGCGCTTCGGCGACGATGGCCGTGTGGCTGCCGGCACCGCCCACCTCGGTGACGAAACCGCGCACGAAGCGGCGATCGAGATTGGCCGTCTCGCTGGGCGTGAGATTGTGGGCCAGCACCAACACGGCCGACGTGAGGCTCGAAATCTCTTCGCGCCGGCGGCCCAGCAGGTTCCGCAGCAGTCGCTTCTCGATGTCGAAGATGTCGCTGGCCCGTTGGGCCATGTAGCCCGATTCGAGCGACTGGAACACCTTGGCGTAGCGGCGCAGCGTACGGCTGACGGCGTATTCGGGCGAGTAGTGCCGCTCGCGGATCATTTGCTCCAACTCGCCGCCCAACCGCGGATCGCGGAGCATCTGGAGATGGGCGTCGAAGATGGCGCCGTACTCGCTGCCGAGTTCGCCCGTCACGGCGTCGCGGTTCCGTTCGATCTCGGCCGCGGCCGAATCGATGGCCCGTTGCAGACGCTCCAACTCGTCGTGGACGGCGTCGCGCGATAGGAAACGGCGCGGGATGCGAAATCCCTCGTTTCCCATCACCAGCGCCTCGCCGATGGCAACGCCCGGCGAAACAGCAATTCCCTGCAGTTTCTGCATCTATTCGTACATGCGTTCGTTCTCGGCGAAGTTATCTTCGACGAGCTTCGCCAGTGCTGCGAGCGCTTGTTCGGCGTCGGGCCCGTCGGCCTCGATCAAGAGCTGCGTACCCGCCACAGCCGCCAACGTGAGCAAGGCCAGGATGCTCTTGCCGTCGACGCGCTCGCGTCCCTTCACCAGCTCGATCTTGGAGGCGAAACGTGTGGCCGTTTTCACGAACAGATCGGCGGGACGAGCATGCAATCCCTGGGGATTGGTGACGACGACGGTCCTGGTCGCTCTCATGCTCATCTAGGACACAAATTGATTGTTATCTGCCTCGTCGAGCAGTTGCAAAATGTCTACGGGGCTCTTGGCCTGCTTGAGGAACCTGCAAAACGTCTCGTCGCGCAACTGCCGCGATACGTTCTCCAGCGCCCGCAGGTGATCGCCGGGCCGGTCGGGGGGTGAAATCAACAGGAAGAAGAGATGCACCTTCTCGCCGTCGAGGCTCTGGAAATCGACCCCTTCGGCGCTCACGGCCACGGTACCCACCAGCCGATCGATGCTGGGATGCTTGGTGTGGGGAACGGCCACACCGCGGCCGATGCCCGTGCTGCCCAGCTCCTCGCGTTTCATGATCGCCTTGACGATGCTCTCGTATTCGCTCTCGGCGACCTTGCTGGCGTCGAGCAGAGCCTGCACCATTTCGCGAATGACGCCTTCTTTGTCGTCGGCCGTGATATCGGCTCGAATTGCTTCACGGCTCACGAAGTCGGCGAACTTCATGCACCCTCTCCTTTCTGTTTCGTCACGGCCCGGACACGTCCTGTTCGCTAGCGACCTGCGACGGGTTGGCGCCCGCACGTTTATGGTGATCTTGGATTTTCTGTTTGTATTTACGAAGTTGCTGTTCCACCTTGTGCAAGCAGCCGTCCACCGAGGCCATCAGATCGTCGGTCTGTTCGGTGGCCACGAAATCGTGCTTGTGCTCGGCGGACACTTTCAGATCGACGCTGGGCGAATCCTTGTGCTCCAGGTCGACGGTCAGTTCGATGGCCGTCAGCCGTTCGAAGATGCGTGGAAGGCGGTCCAGCTTGGCCGAGATTTTCGCCTGCGTGGCCTCGCTGAGATGGCCGTGCCGCGTCGAAATGCGAATCTGCACCGAGGAACTCCTTAAAGGTCACCAAGAAACCGATCGAGGCGTCTCGTTCTTCCCGAATTGCCGCGAGGGGTTTCTTGTCAGCCTCTTAGACCTGCTGCCGAGCAAAAGTGAGCCCCTCCCCGCCAGCAAGCCTTTCGCAGATGCCCCTTCTTTTCGAGGTATAGCGGCGGAGAGGGCACATTTTAACGGCGCCGGTCGGGGCCGACAAACCGAAAACCCCTCCGCTGCGGACGAACTGCCCCAGACGCCTCGTTTCAGTCCGAAAGCAGCTTGCGTCTGTCGTTAGTGTAGCTTATCGGGGTCGGCTAGCGACAGGGGGGACGATGCCCCGCTAAACGTCTGCCCGCAGCCGTGTTGCGCCCGGCGAGTTTCATGCTGAAGGGCCCTGGGAGCGGCCGACAAAACCCGCGAGCCGGAGCGCCCGTGGGCGAAAAATCGGCCGTGAAACGCCGATTTTTGTGGAGCGAGATCCGGTTTTGTCGGTTGCTCTTAGATGACCGCCCGGATCGGTTCCACCGGCTCGACGCCGACCAGCTTCTGGTCGAGGCCGCTGTGAAAATACGAGAGCCGGTTCGGGTCGATCCCCATTTGATGCAAGATCGTGGCGTGCAAGTGTTTGACGTGGAACGGACTCTCCACGGCAGCCGCCCCGAGTTCGTCGGTGGTGCCGACGCTCTGCCCGCCCTTGATACCGCCGCCGGCCATCCACATGGTGAAGCCATAGGCGTTGTGGTCGCGGCCGGTCCCTTCGGCATATTCGGCCGTGGGCTGCCGGCCGAACTCGCCACCCCACACCAACAGCGTGCTCTCCAACAGCCCCCGGTCGGCCAGGTCTTGGATCAGGCCGGCGATCGGTTTGTCTGTGTTGCCCGCGTGGAACTCATGGTTTTTCACCAGGTCGCCGTGCGCGTCCCAGTTGAAGTCGCTGTGATTGCCGCCGGAGTAGAGTTGGATGAACCGTACGCCGCGTTCCACCAGCCGCCGCGCCAGGAGGCAGCGCCGCCCGAAGTCGAGCGTGCGCGGGTTGTCGAGCCCGTAGAGTTTGTGCGTCGCCTCGGTCTCCTGCGAGAGATCGACCGCTTCGGGAGCGTACTGCTGCATCTTGTAAGCCAGCTCATAGCTGGAGATGCGTGCCGCCAGGTCGCTCGAATCGGGCCGCGCCGCGAGATGCGCCTCGTTTTCGGCACGCAGGGCATCGAGCAGCCGCCGCTCGAGCGGCCGGGTCATGCCCTGGGGCGATTCGAGGTCGAGGATCGGCGCGCCTTTCGACCGCAGCACCGTCCCCTGGTAGGTGGCCGGCATATAACCACTCGACCAGTTCTTGGCCCCGCTGATGGGACCGCCGCTCGGATCGAGCATCACCACGAAGCCGGGCAGATTCTCGTTCACGCTCCCCAGGCCGTAATTGATCCATGAACCGAGCGCCGGGCTGCCGCTGAGGATCTTTCCCGAATTCATCTGGAGCATGGCCGAGCCGTGGATGGGCGAATCGGCCGTCATCGATTTGAGGAAGGCGATGCGATCGACGTGCCCCGCCAGGTGCGGAAACAACTCCGAGACCCACTGGCCCGATTGGCCCTGCTGCTTGAACTTCCACTTGGGCCCGACGACGCGGCCTTCGTTCTTCTCGCCGCCCCGCCCCTTGGTCTTCACGGGGATCGTCTTGCCGTCGAGCTCGAACAGTTCGGGCTTATAATCGAACGTGTCGACATGACTCGGACCGCCGTACATGAACAGGAAGATCACGCTCGTGGCCCGCGGCGTGAAATGCGGCGGCTTGGGTGCGAGCGGGTTGGCGTGGGGCGACGATTCGGCCGCGGCCCGGCCGGAGAAGAACCCGTCGCCGCTCAGCAAGCCGGCGAGCGCCACCGACGTGAAACCGGCCCCCGCTTCCCAGAAGAACTCGCGGCGTGTCCGGCGGCAGAAGGAGTTGTGCGGGCTCGTCATCATCATCCTCGGTAGGTAATCGTCGTAGGCAGGTGCGATTCGACGCCAGGTGGGTCACACCTCTCCGTGCGGGAGGCCCTCTCCAACGTCGACCGCACACTCATTCTTCCAGCTTCCAATCGGCTGTCCAGAGTTGGCTGGAGTGGTCGGCCGAGCGGCTGCTGGTCCACATCAGCCGCTTCCCGTCGGGCGAGAAGACGGGCAGAACGTCGGCCGTCGGATGATCGGTCACGCGCTCGATCTCGCCCACGCGTGCGATCTTGCCGTCGCGGACCTCGTATTTCATCAGCCACAGGTCGTAGTTCGGTCGCGCATCCGGGTCGGAATGGTCGGCCCCGGTCCAGATCAGGTAGGGCTTCGTCGGGTGCCAATACGGCGCCCAGTTGACCCCCACATTGTCCGTGAGCGCCACGTCGTGCTGGCCGTCGATGCCGATGCAGTGGATCTGCAACATATCCTTCTTCTTCCGGTCGGTGCGGTAGACGATCCAGCGGCCGTCGGGCGAGATGAAGGGGCCGCCGTCGTAACCCGGCTCGTTGGTTATCTGCCGCACGTGCGAGCCGTCGGCATTCATCAGATAGATGTCGGGATCGCCGTCGCGCGTGCTGCAGAAGGCGATCTGCTTGCCGTCGGCCGAGTAGGCCCCCTCGGCGTCGTAGCCCGGGGCGTCGGTCAATCGCACCAGATCGCGGCCGGTGGGGTCGGCCTGGAAGATGTCCATGTACGGATCGAAATCCCAACTGTATCGGCGTCGCCGACCGGTGGCCGCGTCTTCCGCCTGACGCTTGCGCTCGTCGGCCTCGGTCTGCTCCAAGTGCGGGTCGAGGTGGCTCGATGCGAAGAGGATGTGCCGGCCGTCCGGCGCGAAATAACTGCACGTCGTCCGCCCCTTCCCGGTGCTCACCAGGTGCGGCCGGCCGCCGTCGAAGGGCTGGGTGAAGATCTGGTAGAAGGGATAGTCGGCCGTCACGGCCTGGTAGATGATCGTCGCTTCGTCGGGTGAGAAATACCCCTCGCCCGCCTTGAGAAAACCATCGGTCACCTGGCGAACGCCCGAGAGGTATCGCGACTCGACCGACGGCTCCTCCCCATGCAGATCGGCAACCAGCGGCAGGACGAGGCACAACAGTATCTTTTTCAGTGTTCGCATGGAGCAAGGGCGGGCGGGTTTTCGGGCATGAAGACTGCGGCGGGCACAGCTCCAATATATCTTCCGGCCGAAGCCAACCAAAGTTGGTTCATTTCTTGGTCGTGATACCGTCTGCCCCTGAGTCAAACAGAAACCTGAAAGATTAATCTGTTTTAGCGCAGTGCCTGAGACTGAAAAGCGGGCAGGGACCTACTGGCTCCGAATGTCTCGTGCGTGAATTGCCGCTCGGCCGTACATAGGTATTGCAGCCGTCGCCATGACCAATGTCAGGCAATTTATTTCCAATCTCCCGTGCCAAGTGTGCTCGGCACCGTAGCCGGCAAGCGCCGCCGAGATGATGGCCGTAGCTGCGAGCGGCAGGCGAATCGAGAATTGGAGCCAGCGTCCGGTCGTGCGCCCATGATAGCCTCGGCGGGCGGCTATTCAGCCAGGGGTGCCCTCGCCGCCGGCTTCACGGGGTATCTCGTAAAGCCCGTGCCGACCTCTCTCGACGGCCGAATCGTGTTCAACGAGCAGGACTGGCACACCTTGGCTGCTCTCACAAAGTGGTAGAATGTCCGGCAACGGTCGACTAAGGCCTACCGGCGGGACCATAGCCGACGACCTTCCATCACCATCCGCGAGGCGAAGAACATGAAGTTTGCCTTGGCACAGGCGGCGTTGATGGTACTCGTCGTGGCGACGAGTTGCGCGGCCGCGGAACCGGGCGGTCGTTTCCGATTGCAGGAGCCCCTGGAAGAGACGCTGAAGCGCGAAATCTGGTTCATGGCCAAGGTTGGCGAATTGTCGCCGCAGGAGAGGGAATCGCTCACAGCAGAAGCTAATCAATCGCTGGACGCGTGGCGCCCTCGCATCGAACCGACTCTGGCGGGAACAAACTTGCGTCGCGAGTTGAAGCCCGCGCTCAGGAACATCTCGCCGGTGGCGTCGGCAAAGTTCGAGGCCGAGTTTCGGCGGTTGCACGAACGAAGCAGACGTGCCGCGGCGCTTGTTTACGTTGCGGAACTCGACGAAGCGCTGTCGCTTTCGGCCGAGCAGCGTGGCAGATTGTACGAGCTTCTCGTCACCGGCGAACGCGGCGTAGGATGGGCCCTCAATGCCGGGACCACTGCGCATATTCCAATGCGGTGGGCCGACAAGAACGTCGTAACCGCGGGTTGGCTGGGGGAGTTTTTCATTTCCGACGACCAGCTAAAGGCCATCTTGCAACCGTGGCAGTCGAGGCGACACCGATTCTTCCTGAGTGCGGTGCCACAAAACCAACGACTGATCTCGGCCCGTCGGGCAATCGAGCCCGCTATGCTTGCTGGCGGCCAGACCGCGCGGCCAGGCCGCGACGCGAGCCGGCCGGCCGAGACAACACTCACGGCCGCCCAAGAGCAGTGGCTACACGGTTATCTCGACCGTCTGGTCGAGCACATCGCCGAAGATGCCGGGTTGAATGATGAGCAGCGAAAACGGCTCCGGCTCGCAGGGAGCCTCGACATCCAACGCTGGCGAGATGCCGGCGCTCTAGGGGTGCACAATTTTCCCGTGCCCATCTACAGCAACCCTCCGACGATCCTCGAGGGTCTGTCGACAATCCGAGCTGAGATCTTCGACGTCCCCGAATCCGCTTTTCAAAAATTCACGCGGGGCTTGCAGGGCGACCAGAAACAGCGGCTGGCCACCGCCGAGAACGAACGACATCGATTCCGTCGGCAGGCCCTGGTCGAAGCGGTGGTCGTCGGCTTCGAACGGTCCGCGGCGCTCACTGCGGCGCAATGTGCCGTGCTCGAAGAGAGGTTGACCGATTCCCTCGAACATTGTCCGCCCACGCCCCATTGGCGTTCGGAATGCTTGAAGACGATCGCCGCCCTGCCTCAAGAAGACCTTCAGCCGTTTTTCGCCGACGAGCAATGGCCGGCGGCCGTGCGGCAACTGAAGCAATTGGGGACGGCCGCCCGATAGATCATCCGTGCTCGGATCGGCAGCCGACCGTCCGCGGATGCCTGCGTGGGCTCAGCCGAGGGCAGACCCGGTGGGCTCGCGCACGAAGGCGAGATGTTTTTGCCAGTTGCGGTTGTCGAGCGCGGGGTGGTCGACGCGCAGGTGGACGCCACGGCTCTCTTCGCGCTGCGCGGCGGCGGCGATGATCAGCCGGGCGACCCAGAGCATGTTCTGCAACTGCCAGCCGTCGGGATCGTTGAACTGGCGATTGAGCACGTAGCCGCACCAATGCGCGACCGTCTCCTCGGCCTCGGCCAGTCCCGCACCGTCGCGGCGCACGCCGGCCGCGCGCCACATCAGGCTCTTCAGCGAGTTGCGAATGTCGGCCAGATCGAGCGTATCGGGCGACGGATCGAGGGCGCGGTTTTCCAAGGGCAACGCCAGAAAATCGTCGGGCGTCTGCAACGCCAACCGCGAGGCCGATTCGCCCGTGCGGGCGCCGTAGACCAGTCCTTCGAGCAGGCTGTTCGAGGCCAGTCGGTTGGCGCCGTGCAGGCCGCTGGAGCTGACTTCGCCGGCGGCCCACAGGCCGGGCACGGTGGTGCCGCCATTCAGATCGACCGTCACGCCGCCGATCATGTAATGGGCGCCGGGCCGCACGGGAATCCAATCGCGGGTGATGTCGATGCCGAACTCGGCACACGTCGCGGCGATGCCCGGAAAACGGTTGCGAACGCGCACCGGGTCGAGGTGCGCCAGGTCGAGATAGACGCTCGGATGGCGCGTCTTCTCCATCTGCGTGACGATGGCCTGGCTCACGACATCGCGCGGCGCCAACTCGGCCCGCGGGTCGTACTCGGGCATGAAGCGACATCCCGTGCGGTCGACGAGGCGGGCGCCCTCGCCGCGCATCGCTTCGGTGATCAGGCTGCGGCTGCTGCCGGCGATGTACAGCACGGTCGGATGGAATTGCATGAACTCCATGTCGCGCAGTTCGGCCCCCGCCCGATAGGCCAGTGCGTGGCCATCGCCGGTCGCCACGGCCGGATTCGTGGTCTCGCGATAGAGCTGGCCGGCCCCGCCCGTGGAAAGGATCGTCTGCTTGGCCCACACGAGCGTCTTGCCGTGCTGCGAGTTCCACACCAGCGCCCCGCGGCAGGCGCCTTCGTGTGTCAGCAGATCGAGCGTGAACGTGTTCTGCCAGGTCGTGACGTGATCGAGTGTCTGCACGCGGTCGATGACGGCCCGCATCACTTCGCGCCCCGTGGCATCGCCCAGCGCGTGTACGATCCGATCGTGGCTGTGGCCCCCTTCGCGTCCGAGCGCCAGCCCGCCCGACTCTTCGTCGAACTTCGCCCCCCAGCCCATCAGCTCGCGGATGCGCTCGGGCGCCTCGCGGACGACCGACTCGACGACCTCCGCGTCGCACAGATCGCCGCCGGCCCGCAGCGTGTCGTCGATATGGTTCTCGAAGCGGTCCTCGGGATCGAGCACCCCGGCGATGCCGCCCTGGGCATAATTGCTGTTCGATTGCAGCAGGCTGTCCTTGGTGACCACCAGTACACGCAACCGCGGATCGACGGCCAGCGCCGCTCGCAGTCCGGCCAGCCCGCCGCCGATGATCAGGATGTCGGTGAAATGGTGCGGCACCCGCTTGGGATGGAAGGGCACCAGGTAACGCGGTTCGTGGGAGCCGAAATGCCGGCGGAGGCTGGGATGCATGTAACGACTATTCTAGCTCATCCGAGGCGCCTCGGTCCGGCCCCCAATTCGGCGGCGATCGCCATGAGGTAGAGTTGTGACGTTCCGATACCTCCTACCTGAGAATGTACATGCGTCAACTGAGCCCTCTAGGCCGGCGGCCGCGGCATTCTGCGGCAACTGCCGAAATCGTCACCTGCGAACTGCGCCGCGCGGCAGGCGAACTTCCCCGGGTCGTCGCGGCCGAGTTGCTCGATCTGTCGCGGCAGGGCACACGCCTGCGCACCGAGGCCGTATTGGCACCGAACGAAGTCCTTTCGATCTGCCTGCGCTCCGACGAGCCTGCTCTCGACTTGAACTTGACCGGCGTGGTACGATGGCGCCAGCAAGAAGCGACCGGCCGTTGGCTGCACGGCTGTGAATTCAAAGGAGAGCTGTCGCTGGAGACACTGGGGGAACTTTTCTTGTGCGGAGTTCTTTCCACTCGGCCCCCCGCGTCGTCCGGCTAGCCATAGGTGCCTGAGCCTTCGATGGACGAATCTGGCCAAAGCGGCCGGCGTTTGCAGACCCGCGACACGTTGCGATTAGGGTTGCTCTTCGGCACGATCTATTTCGTGCAAGGGATGAGTGAGCCGACGACCGGCCTCGTCTCGCAACCCAACCAATCGCTGCTGTGTGAGTGGGGCGAAAGCGACGAGCAGATCACGGCATTCGTGGCCATTCTGGCTGCGCCCTGGTGTTTCAAGCCGCTGTTCGGCTTCCTTTCCGATTTCTTTCCGCTCCTCGGTTATCGGCGGAAGAGCTATATGGTCGTCACCAGCCTGGTGGCGATGGCCGGCTTCTTCGCGCTCGCCTGGTGGACCCCTTGGCCCGTCGGGGCCTACAGCCAGCTCCTCTCCTGGCTGCTGGTGCCGACCGTGGCGGTGATCTTCGCCAACGTGGTCGTCGACGCCATGATGATCGAGGCGGGGCAACCGCGCGGCATCACCGGACGCTTGCAGTCGGTCCAGTGGGCGGCCATCTACGCCGGCGCCATCCTCACCGGCAAGATGGGAGGGATTCTCAGCGAATTCCAAGAACAGCGGCTCGGCTTTCTGATCTGCGGCTGCCTTATGTCGGTCACGTTCCTGTTGTCGCTGTTCGGCTTCAAGGAGACCTCCGCCAAGGTTTCGAGCCACGAATGGCGAGACGCGCTCGTCGCCGTCGTCCGGTCGGTGCGTTCGCCGGGCGTGGTGGCCGTCGGCGCCTTCACCTTCCTGTGGCACTTCAACCCGTTTTGCCAGGCCGTCGTCTATCTTCACATGAAGAAGCATCTCGGCTTCAGTGAGGATTTCTACGGCGATACGATGTCGTTGATCGCCGTCGGTTCGCTCGTGGCCTGCGTGACCTACGGCATGTACTGCCGCCGGATACCGATGCGGCGCATGGTGCACCTGGCGGTCGCGCTGGGCGTGGCCAGCACCTGGGGCTATTGGTACGTGAGCGATCGCACGTCGGCGGTGGCCGTCAGCCTGTTGACGGGTTTTACCTACATGACGGCCAGCATGATCCTGGTCGACCTGGCGGCGCGCGCCTGTCCGATCGCCGCGGCAGGCACCCTGTTCGCCCTCTTCATGGCCGCGTGCAATACGAGTTCCGCCATCACGACCTGGTTGGGCGGCCGTCTCTACCAATCCGCCAGCGAACACTGGGGAGGCGAGACCGGCTTTACGGTGGTCGTGGCGGCGGGCGGACTGTTCTGCGCCGGTTCTTGGTGGGCGATCCGGTTCCTGCCGGCCCATCTCTTGGGATTGCCCGAAGAAGCGGCCCAGGCGCCGCTCGTGCTGCCCGAGCTACCGGCCTTGGGTGACCGTCACGCGCTGGGCGACTTGGTGTTGGCCGACCTGCCCTTGGCGGCGATTGAACCGACGCGACGGACAGCTTAATCTGCTGCCTGGCAGGCAACCTGCGGGATGACGGACAGCGGTTCCGTCATGCCTTCCTTCCTCGCTCACGTTTTTGTTCGCCGACGAGACCGTGCCACAGCCCATCGCGCCCGCTCCCGCTTCCGGCCCGACGTTCTCCACCAGCCACCCGTGCGCGGCCTGCGGCGCACCGGTCGACGCGCTCGATCGTTTCTGCCAGGCGTGTGGCGCACCGCAAGCGACCGCGACCGAACCGCATGCCGCCGCGCAGAAGCGATTCCGTTGCGAAAGCTGCGGCGCCGAGACGCTCCTGCCCGCCGATACGCGCACCTTCGTCTGCCCGTTCTGCGATTCCAACTACGTCATCGAGTTGCCCGCATCGGCCACGCAGCGCCAGCCGCCGGAGTTCGTCATCGGCTTCGCCGTTCAGCCCGAGCAGGCCGCGCAGATCTTCCGTAACTGGTTGAACGCGGGAAACTGGTTTCGCCCCGGCGATCTCGTGCGCTCGCGGGTGGAAGACAGATTCCGCGGCGTGTACCTGCCGTTCTGGTCATTCTCGATGCTGGCCGAGAGCGAGTGGGGGGCACGGATCGGAGAGTTCTGGTATCGCACGGAAACGTACACCACCACCGAAGACGGCAAGACCGTCACCAAGACCCGCACCGTGCAAGAGACCGAATGGTGGGACCTGTCGGGCCGACACCACGGGTATTACAGCGGTTATCTGGTGTCTGGCAGCCGCGGCCTGCCGCAAGCCTACGCCGAACGGATCAAACCGTTCCAACTCGCCGGGCTGAAGCGTTACGATCCGGCCTTTCTGGCCGGCTGGTCGAGCGAAGAATACTCCGTCGAACGCGACCAGGCGCTCACGCTCTGCCAGCAAGAATTCTCGCGGCGCGAGCAAGCCGGAGTCGCGGCCTTCTTGCCGGGCGACACGCACTCGGGGCTGCGGGTGGAAACCTCGTTCAGCCAGGTCAATTCCGACCTCGTGCTGCTGCCCGTGTATCTCTTGAACTATCGTTACGGCAACCAACTGTTCCGTTTCCTCGTGAATGGACAGACGGGCCATTGCACGGGCGACAAACCGATCTCGGCCGGCCGCATCGCCGCCGTCGTGGTCGGCGCGCTGCTCCTCGTCGGCGCTTTCCTGGCCGTCGTGTGGTTCATCGGTGGGGGCAGATGACCGAGCATGAGCGACTTGGTGCAAAAATGTGCCGTCTGTCAGGCGCTGATCGACGAGGAGGATCTGTTCTGTCCCAACTGCGGCACGGAGGCGCCGCATCGCGAATCGCGCGTCGCCGATCCTTCGCGCGAGTTCACGTACAACTTCCGCTGTGCGGGGTGCGGCGCCTCGATGAGCTACGACGCCTCGGCCGGCCGGTTGCGTTGCCCGTTCTGCGGCTCGGAGGACCTCTCGAAGCAGGCCGATGCCAAGACGATCGCGCCCAAGATGGTCGTGCCGTTCGTCGTGCCCCGCGATGCGGCCGTGGCGCAGATGCGCACCTGGCTCGGCCAGGGTTTCTGGCGCCCCGGCGATCTGCGGCAGCAGGCACTGGTGGTGACCATGACCCCGGTCTACGTGCCGTATTGGGTCTTTCAAGCGACCACGCACACCTACTGGACGGCCGACACCAGCCAAACGCCCGCCGGAGCGTTGGGCAACTGGTATCCGCTGTTCGGCGAACATCAGGGGCGGCACGAAGGGCTGCTCGTCGCCGCCAGCGGCGCCTTGGCTCCGGCCGAGACGGCGGCCATCTCTCCCTTCGATCTCTCGCAAGGCGTCGATCCCGGCGGCGTCGATCTCGAGAATATCACGGTCGAACAGTTCGCCGTCGGCCGCAAGTACGCCCGACCGCTGGCGCGTGCGGGACTCGAGCAGTCGGATAGCGCGGACTGCCAGCAATACGTGCCCGGCCGGTGTCGACATTTGAAGGTCAACGTGAAGCTCGAAGGACTGTCGAGCGAACCCGTGCTGCTGCCGGTCTGGATCATGGCTTATCGCTACCGCGACCGGGTTTTTCGTTTCCTTCTGAACGGACAGACGGGCGCCGCGACCGGCCAGGCCCCCGTCTCGTACACCAAGATCGCGGTTGCCGTGGGCGTCGCCTTGGCGATTGCCGCCGTCGCGATGCTGATCGCCGTCAGTCAACGATGACGCCAAAACATCTGCGGCAGTCGCCGTATTCCGTGGCACGGAAGTAGAATGCCATGGTAGGCTCGTCCACAACCGGCAACCGCACCATGGCGTCTCAGCAACGAGATAACGACTCCGAGACGGACGCAACAGGCCCTTCTCAACGCACGACCTCTCGGCACACCACGGGCCGACCGTCGACGTGGCGGCAGATCGTTTTGAAGGTCTCGTTGGCCACGCTCGTCACGCTGGTCTCGGCGGAGGGCATGTTGCGGGTGTACGTCGCTCTGCGCGGTTGGACTCCCAACTGCTACGCTGCGCAGCTACACCTGTTTCGGCCCGAGCCGATCGCGGGCTATGACCTGAGGCCCGGTTTTCGTCTGCGGAGCGGCGTCTACTCCGTTTCGATCAACTCGCTCGGCTTGCGCGGACCGGAGGTCAACCGAACCAAACCTTCCGGAGTACGGCGCATCGCCATCGTCGGCGAGTCGTCGGCCTTCGGTTACCTGGTGAGCGACGGCGAAGAAGCCGCTCGACGGCTGGAAAAGATCCTCGCCGCGGAGGAGCACCCCATCGAGGTGATCAATGCCGCCGTGCCGGGCTACAACCTGTTCCAATCCATCGAGCGGTTCCGAGAAGTCGTCGCGCCGCTCAAGCCCGATATCGTGGTCGCCTACCTGGGCTGGAACGATCTGCCCTACGTCGTGAGCAACGACCCCGGCGCCGAGAATCATCGTCGCCGCAACAGCGCCCCCGGTTGGGAGCGATGGATGGGCCATTCCGCCTTGTACGGGTTCACCGTCTACCGCCTGTGGGGCGGACCGGTTCGCATGGTGCCCGCCGATTTCGCCGGCGGAGAACCCACGACCGCCGGAATTCGACAGTTTCACGATAACCTGGCGACGCTCGCCAAGCAGGTGCAACGGGCCGGCGCCACGCTCGTCGTCTGCGCGCAGGCCACCGCCGCGCGGCCCGACGTGTCGCCCGCGCTCCGATCGGCATTGGGTTCCGACGCCGCGAAGCAGGCCGACGCGATCCGATTGGGCGAATGGCTGCACCGCACGCTGGCCGACTTCGCCGCGGAACGCCATCTGACCTTCGTCGACGCCTATACACAGATTCCGCCCACGACCGAGATGCTCGCCGACTACGTCCACCTCACCACCGCGGGCGAGGAGCGCCTGGCGCAATTGTGGGCCGATGCTCTGGACGCCGATGTGTCGGATGTGTCGGAAAGCAACTTGGGCTACGATACGCGGTCCGTGGACGACCGACTTCACGAGGCCGGCCGAGAGGCGACCATCTCGGACACGGTTCAGGGCCATTGATATAGAGCAAACGACAAAATCGGATCGAGAGCTCCAAAAAAATCGGCGTTTCACGGCCGATTCTTTGCCCATGGCGCTCCGGCTTCCCGGTCTTGTCGGCCGCTTTTAAGGAGACGCTGCGGATTGGCAGAAACAGATTCCCGCTTCGGCGATCCTCGCCTCACCGCCGCCGCACGCGACCATAACCGCCGGGCTTGGGATACGCTGGTCCGCAAGAAACAGCGATTCACGACGCCCGCCCCCGACGAAGACCTGCGCGATCCGTTGGGCACGACCGATCCCTTGGGCTGGCTGGGCGGCGACGTGTCGGGCAAGCGCTTGCTCTGCCTGGCCAGCGGCGGAGGCCGACAGAGTGCTCTCTATGCCGCGGCCGGCGCGCAGGTGACGGTCGTCGACCTCAGCCCCGAGATGCTGGCCATCGACCGCCAAGTGGCAGCCGAGCGGGGCCTGAACATCGTGGCCATCGAAGCGTCGATGGACGACCTCGGTGCGCTGGCCGACGCCAGCTTCGACATCGTGTTGCAACCGGTGAGCACCTGCTATCTGCCCGAGGTGCGGACGGTCTATCGAGAGGTGGCGCGCGTCACGGCGCCCGGCGGTCTGTATCTGAGTCAGCACAAGCAGCCGACGAGCCTGCAAGCATCGGTCGTTCCGTCGCCGGGGAACTACGAACTGACCGAACCTTATTATCGGCGCGGGCCACTGCCGCAGGTCGTCGGCAGCCAGCATCGCGAAGAGGGGACGCTCGAATTCCTGCATCGCTGGGAGGAATTGATCGGCGGCCTGTGCCGGGCGGGCTTTGTCATCGAGGACCTGGTCGAGCCCTTCTTGGCGAAGGCCGATGCCACGAGCGGCACCTTCGCGCATCGCTGCCTCCACATCCCGCCGTACGTCCGCATCAAGGCCCGCCGCGTGGGCGACCCGCTGCGCGGCGAACCGCGCCTTTGGCTACCGGGCACTTGATGTTCGGTGCCGTTACGCCAAAACCCCGCGCACGACGTGGCCGTGGACGTCGGTCAGGCGATAGTCGCGACCCGCGTGGCGATAGGTGAGCCGGGTATGGTCGAATCCCAACAGGTGTAAGATCGTGGCGTGGAAGTCGTGGAAATGGACGCGATCTTTGACGACCGTGGCACCGAGCTCGTCCGTCTCGCCATAGACCAGCCCCCCTTTCACACCACCGCCGGCCAACCAGGACGAGAAACAGGCGCTGTGGTGCCCGCGTCCCTTGTCGCCGTCGATGCCGGGTGTGCGGCCGAACTCGGTGGTCCATACCACGAGTGTTTCGTCGAGCATCCCTTCGCGCTTGAGATCTTTGATCAGGGCGGCGATCGGCTGGTCGATCTTCTTGGCCAGCGGCTCATGATCGGCCATGTTGCCGTGCGAGTCCCAGTTGCCCGACGAACCCGTGTCGATCAACTCGACGAAACGCACGCCCCGTTGCGCGAGCCGCCGCGCGATGAGACACTGCCAGCCGAACGTATCGGCCTGGCCACGCTTCAAGCCATACATCTCCAACGTGCTGTCGGGCTCTTGCGACAAGTCGAAGGCCTCGGGCGCTTCGGTCTGCATGCGAAAGGCGGTCTGGAACGATTGCATCCGCGCCGCCAGGTCGGAAGCGGTGGCCCGGTCGGCCAGATGTTTGCGGTTCAGCTCGGCCGCGAGATTCAGTTCGAGCTGTTGTAGATCCGCGGGCGATGTACGAGGGCGCAGATCGGCGATCGGATCGGCCCCCGGCACGACGCGGGTTCCCTGGTGATAGGCGGGCAGGAAGTCGTTGGCATACACCTGTGTGCCGGCATACGGCAGGTGCGGCGCGAGCACGATGAACGAGGGGAGATTCTGGTTCTCCGTGCCCAATCCGTAGCTGATCCAGGCTCCCAGGCTGGGTCGCGCGAAGAAGAGCGAACCGGTGTGCATGGCCAGCGTGGCCTGGTAATGCTCGTTGTCGTCCGACTTCATCGAGCGGATCAGGCAGATGTCATCCATCGACTCGCGCAGGTGCGGAAAGAGATCGCTCACCAACGTGCCGCACTTTCCGCCGGGCTTGAAATCCCAGCGCGGCTTGAGCAACACGCGCTGCTGATTCGAGAGACCGCCGCCGATGCCCGTCTTCTTGCCGTCGGCCTTGAACAACTCGGGCTTATGATCGAACGTGTCCATATGCGACACGCCGCCGGTCGAAAACAGGAAAATCACCCGCTTCGCCTTGGCGGCAAAGTGCGGCGGCCGCGGTGCCAACGGCCCCGGCCCGGCCGCGGACGGCGAGTCGTTGCCGAACAGTTCCGAGAGGATCGCCGGAAACAACAGCGAACCGCCGAGCAGCGAGCGGATGCAATCGCGACGCGAGACACCGTGACGCGAGACACCGTGACGCATGACACCGTGACGAAACGTGGACATATCAGTCGACATAGACGAACTCATTCAACAGGAACAACGATCGCACGTAGCTTCGCCAGGCGAACGGCGCAACACGATCGGCCGGGGTGCCCGCTTGCTTGAGCGCTAACTGTGCACTCTCCAAAAAGCCCATCGCTCGTGCCGCTTCGTCGTCCGTGGGCGGTCGCGAGAACAACAACTGGTAGGCCCGGTCGACCCGCGCCCTATCGTCCGGCCGCTCTCCGACGAGCCGTTCGGCCACTCGTTCGGCCTGCTGATGCACGCGTTCGTTGTTCAAAAAGAAGAGCGACTGCAAGGGCGTGGTGGTCGCCATGCGCCGGGGCGTGCTGAAACTCGGATCGGCCCCATCAAAGATCGCCAGGTAGGGATGCCGTTGGGTCCGCTGAGTCATGAGGTAGACGCTGCGGTGGTTCGTCTCGTAGACGGCCTTGAACGGATTGTGCTGCGTGTAATTCCATTCCGTGCTCGACGGGAACGGATGCGGGCCGGCGGGCGAGAGATCCAGATTCTGCCCCAGGACGAGCAGCGTATCGCGGATCGACTCGGCATCGAGCCGATGACGCCGAAAGCCCGACAACAGATCGTTGCCCGGATCGGCGGCCACCGACGCGGGGTCGTGCAACGTGGCCAACCGATAGGTGTGCGAGACCATCATGAGCCGGTGCATCGCCTTGATCGACCAGCCCGCTGCGACGAAACGCCGGGCCAACCAATCGAGCAGTTCGGGATGCGTGGGCGGCTTGCCCTGCTTGCCGAAATCGTTGGCGGTGGAGACGAGTCCCTGGCCGAAATGATACTGCCAGATGCGGTTGACCATCACCCGTGCCGTGAGCGGGTTCTGCGGATCGGCGATCCATCTGGCCAGGCTCGATCGCCCGCTCGTCGGATCGTCGGCCGCCAGCGCATCGCCGCCCAACGCCAGCGGGAAACGGCGCGGAACCTCCGGCCCGGTCTTGTTCGGATCGCCCTTGTATTGCACGCGCACGTTGCCGATCTTGCCCGCTTCGGCCACGGCGTAGGCCCACGGCAGATCGGCCAGGGTCTTACCATGTTTCGTCGCGGCGTCGCGGGCTCGATTGATTTGTTCATTGAGCTTGTCTTTCTCTTCCTTCGTCGCCGCTCCGTCGCGAAGTTTTTCCAGCCGCTTCACTTCGGCATCCAGCTCGGCTTGGCGCTGCTGGTGCGCTTCGTTCGCCCGCTGGAGTTGATCGGCCGCCGCCAGCGGCACGAGATCGCGCTGTTTCTGTTCCAGTTCGATGCCGGGCCATGGGTAGCGCGTGCTGTGGAAGATGCCGTACAGGCCGTAGTAGTCTTCCGTGGTGATAGGGTCGAATTTGTGGTCGTGGCAGCGGGCGCAATTCAACGTCAGCCCCAGGAAGGCACGCCCCAGATTGTCGATCGTGTCCTCGATCGTCAGGTGCTGCGGGTAGTCGTCGACGCGCGAACCGAATCGCCGCGCGTTGGCGATATAACCGGTGGCGATCGTCCGTTGTCGCCGCTCTTCGTCGTCGGCACTCGGCATCAGGTCGCCCGCCAACTGTTCGCAGACGAACTGGTCGTAAGGCAGGTCGCGATTGAAGGCATTGATGACCCAATCGCGATACAGATACATCTGCGGTATCGGGAAATCGGAGTTGTCTCCCGCCGTGTCGGCATACCGCACCACATCGAGCCAATGACGGCCCCAACGCTCACCGTAGCGGGGCGACTCGAGCAACCGATCGACAACCTTCGCAAAGGCATCGGGCGAGCCGTCGGCCAAGAAGGAATCGACTTCCTCGGGCGTCGGCGGCAAGCCGATGAGATCGTAGGTCGCGCGCCGGATGAGCGTGCGTTTGTCGGCGTCGCCGATCGGATGCAGGTTGTGCTCCTCCAGCCCGGCCAGGATGAAACGATCGACGTCGCCGGTGGGCCACGCCGCGTCGGCCACCTGTGGAATCGCCACCTCGGCGACCGGCTTGAGCGACCAGAACTCGCGGCCTTGCCCGACGTCGACCGTCTTCTTGTGCGTTCGCGCGACGGATTGCCGACGCGGGTCGGGCGCGCCCATCTTGATCCAAGCTTCCAGGTCGGCGATCTTCTCCGCCGGCAGCTTCGCCTCGGGCGGCATCTGCAAGTCGGGGTTGTTGTAGCGGACGGCCTTGATCAGCAGGCTCTGGTCGGCATTGCCGGGTAAGACCGCCGGACCGCTGTAGCCGCCGCGCCGCAGGCCGAGCCGCGAATCGACCAGCAGCTCGCCTTGCACTTCGTCGGCCGTGGCGCTGTGGCATTGGTAGCAATGTTCGACCAACAGCGGCCGAATGCGTTTCTCGAAGAAGGCGACCGCGGCGGGGTCCGTCTCGGCCGCGCCGGGTCCGTCGTATTCGCCCCGCCAGATCTCGATGCCCGAGAAATTGGCCGCTCCTCCCTGGCTCGTGAGCGACAGCGCGCCGTCGACGCAGTCGACGATCCACGGGCCGAGCTTGTCCCAGTGACCCATCGTGCCGCTGTTGTAATTGGCGGCCACCGTGCGGCCGTTGAGGGCGATGCTGAACGTTTCCGCGTCGTTGTCTTCCCAGACGTACAGGAAGACCGAGTAGGTGCCGGGCGGAAGGTCGATAAGCCGGACGTTGTTGCGTCCGCCGCCCCAACGGCTCGAGCGGATCATCTTCGCCCGTTCGTCATCCGTCGCGGGAACCAGAACGACCTGCTGGTTTTCGAACGCCATATCGCTTGACTGATAATGCGGCGATTCACGGCCCTCCCACGGATGGCCGTCGATGACGACCGGCGGGCCGTTCAGATTGAGACCGCGAAAGAACGAGGCCGCGTCCTCCTCACCTCGCGCGGCCCGGCTCAGACCCGCCAACAAGGCCACGATGAAGAACAGGCGGGTGGACATAGCGAAGATGCGTTGCTGCCGGAATCGATCCCTTGCCACAGTCCCATTCTGAGCCATCGCCTCGGCCGGCCTAGGTCAAATCGCGTAAATCTTTTGTCATCTGGCGACAGCTTGGGTGATAATGGCGTGCACGCTCTCCCTGCAACCAATCCAACCACCGCCCGAGGCGCGCCGAAACGGCATGAAGAGTACGCTCGCACAGAACCGGCCCCGTCTACGGGCTGCTGCCGATCAGACTTCGAGCGGGCCGCCTCGCTCGTCCGACGCGCAGGGGCTGGTGCGTATCGGCTTGGTCTTCGGCTACGGACTCGGCTTCTACCGCGATATCTTGCACGGCGTCAAAGCGTTCGCCGCCGACCAGCCGCATTGGGTGTTCACGCCGATCGCGCCCGATTGTCGAGCCTTCGAATCGCCGCGGGTGAAGAAACAACACGGCTTCATCGCGCACGTCTTCACCAAGACCGTCGCCGACGCACTCAGGCGCCTGCGCCGTCCCGTGGTCAACGTGTCGGGCGTGTTGCCCGAAGTGGCTTTTCCGCGGGTGGTGGTGGATCATGATGCGGTCGGCCGGATGGCAGCCCAACATCTGCTCGATCGCGGTGTGCGGCATTTCGCGTTCGTCGGGTTCCCGCACCACGCTTTCTCACTGGGAAGGGAAGTCGGCTTCGTCGACGAGTTGGTGCAGGCCGGTCACCGTGCCGACGTCTTTCACGATCGCATGCAACGGCTGGGCGATCCCACGGGCCAGTGGCGCTGGAACGAATCGCTGCTGGCCTGGTTGCAAACGCTGCCGAGGCCGCTGGGCCTCTTCGCCAGCAACGACAGCCAAGGTGTGCAATTGTCGGAATACTGCCGGCACCTGGGGCTCGCGGTACCCGACGAAGTGGCGATTGTCGGCGTGGACGACGACGACTTGTTGTGCGACCTGGCACGGCCGTCGCTCTCCAGTGTCGCGTTGCCCGGCGAGCGGATCGGTCTCGAGGCGGCCAAGATGCTACAGCAAATCCTCACAGGCGAGCGCTTGCCGGAACCGCGGCTGGTGCTGCCGCCGGTGCGGGTAGTGGTTCGGGCGTCGTCCGACATCCAGGCCCTGCCCGATGCCGACGTGGCAACCGCCGTGCGTTACATCCGCGATCATGCCGGCGAGCCGATCGACGTCCGCGACCTGTTGGCCGCCATCCCGGTCTCGCGGCGTTCGCTGGAACGGCGCTTCCGCCGCCACCTGCAACGTGGCATCTGGGAAGAGATCCGCCGCGCCCATCTCGAACGTGCGAAGATGCTACTCGTCGACACCGAGTTGCCGATGTCGGTCGTCGCCCAGCGGTCGGGCTTCACCGACTCGCGGCAGCTCTCCATCGTCTTCCGCCAGGCGACCGGCGGCACACCGACCGAGTTTCGTCGGCAGCAGCGCGTTCGAGGCTACGGCGCTCGACATTAAGGGCCTGAACGAAATCGGCGAAAGGCGGCAGTGATACCTGTCTCCCGAATCAAAGCGAAACCGTAAGAATTAGTCGGTTTTATTGAGGTGCTCGGGACGTGGGCCGAGCCACTAGCGAGACGATTCCGCGACTTGCCTACTGACAGACCAGTCCGCATACCAAGCGATTGCTCCTGTAATCACGACCCGGCCGGCGAAGAAAGCCGCCACTAGCAGCGCGGTCACCAGCAACGCGCGGAGCGTGAGTGGTGGCCGAGACATTATTCGCGGCTCAAACCACCACATCAACGAGTTGAGCTGCACACCGATGATGGCGACTTTTGCGACGACGGGTAGCTTGACCCAAATCGCGCTCGCAACGGCGACCGCCAACATCAGCACCAACAACGCGCGGAGGGTGAACTGCGGGCGAGGCATGGGATCAATCGCTCCGGGCGGTCACGCAGTCGGCTGCGTCGATGACGACGTAGGGGAGCCGCTCGCGGCGAATTCGGCCCCATGACCATCCATCGCACTCAGGATGCACGGTCCTGAATGCTCGCCGATTGGCCAATGTCTCGAACCAACGCCGGCCGTCCCGTCTCACGGCGCCTCGTCTAGCCAGCGTTCTGCCTCTTCGACCCAGACATGGACCTTGTCGGCCTTCTTGTTGCATTCTCGCACCCATGCGTGCTTGCCGCCACCGACCATCGAGACTAGCGGTGACATCCGCATGCCAGCGAGCCACGAGGGCGCTCACTGTCACGATGACCGGCAACTTGACGAGGGAGAATTGCAGTCGGTGTTTCATTAGACCGCGCCAGAGAGGCCGGGTGAAGTTCGGGGAACATCTAACCCAGAATTCCCTTTGACGCTCCCTTCCCTGATCGCTTGCGACCATGGGGAGCGTTGGAGCCTTCCCAGCGCGGCTATATAATCGATTGCACACTCTGAGTGTACCAGGCCCCCCCGGAACGGCGACTTTCCAGGCGACTTGTGGTAAATCGTCGCTGAACAAGCACGTATGGCCGACGACTCGTTGCAAACGACGCCTGTTACGCGAATCGATCCGCTCTGCCGGCAGTTCGAAGCGAGTTGGCGGCGCGGCGAAAAGCCGAGCATCGAGCTTGTCTTGGCGCAGGTTCCGGCCGTCGACCGTGGGCCGCTCTTCGCCGAGTTGTTGCGCATCGAATTGGCGCTGCGGCAAGAGTCGGGCGAGTCGCCGCGCGCGTGGGACTACAGCGACAGGTTTCCAGAGCATGCTGCCCGGATCGCGGAGGTGATGTCGCAGAGCACCATCCTGCCGCAGGATTCGGCGACCGGAACGCTCGGTTGGCAGGCAGACAAGGCGGCGCGCGATCTGCCGGAGATTCCCGGTTACGCGATCGTAGGGCGCGTCGGACGCGGCGGCATGGGCGAGGTGCTCGAAGCGCGACATCTGGCCCTCGGCCGGTCGGTGGCCATCAAGTTGCCGCTCGCCGAGCAGGGGGTCTCGACGAGCGAGCGTGAGCGGTTCGTGCGCGAGGCGCAGGCCGCTGCCCGTTTGCGGCACCCGCACATCTGCACCGTCTACGAGATCGGCGAAGTATCGGGCAGGCCCTATATCGCCATGGATTTCGTGCGCGGGCAGACGCTCAGGCCATGGCGCGAGGAGCGACAGCCGAACGCGCGCCAGGTGGCGGAGGTCATGGCACTGCTGAGCCGAGCCGTAGGTTATGCCCACGAGCAAGGCATCATCCATCGCGACATCAAGCCCACCAACGTGATGGTCGATGCCGCCACCGGTTCGCCCATGTTGATGGACTTCGGCCTGGCCAAGCAATTGGCCGACGACGCGGGCGGTCTGACCTTTTCGGGCCAGATCCTGGGCACGCCGGCTTACATGTCGCCGGAGCAGGCGGCCGGGCGCGTCGACGAAGTCGGTCCGCCGGCCGACATCTATGCGTTGGGCGCGGTGCTCTACGAGATGCTCTGCGGACGTCCACCATTCGACGGTGCCGTGGGCGAGGTGCTGTCGCGGATCCAGACCACCGAACCACCCGCACCCAGAACGGTGAGCGTCAAGACGCACCGTGACCTGGAGACGATCTGCCTCAAGGCGATGGCGAAGATCCCGGCGGCGCGCTACGCATCGGCGACGGCGCTCGCCGAAGACCTCGAACGCTTCAGCGCCGGCGAACCGATCCTGGCACGCCGCACCCCGATGATCGTCCGCGGCTACCGCGCCGCGCGTCGCAACCCGACGACCGTCGCTCTGACCGTCGCGGTGCTGTTGGCACTTGCCGCGCTGGGCGTTCTCTCGCGCCGCACGAGCGGCATCTTCGAGGTCGGCCGCTTGACGCGGGCCTTCGAGGCCGGCCTCGACGAGCCCGATTTCGACGACGAGCACGTCGCCCACATGGAGTCGTTGATCGATCGACTGGCCGTCATCGCGCCCGACGACGCGGCGCCCGCCAGAAGACGACTGCACGAACGGTACGCAGGCCTCTATTACGATCTCTTGCAACGGCAGACGCTCGAACCGGAGTTGGAAGAGCGTGTGCTGCACGCCGCCGATCTGCTGCGCGGCCGAGCGCCCGATCTGGCGACGGAGTTGACGCACAGGCTCGAGCAACGGCGACAGATCTGGGACCTGGTCGCTGAGGTGAAGGGCGACACGCCACCGGATGCCGTGTTCCCGGCGGGCACCGCCGCGCGCCAAGGCGCTCGGCTCGTTCCGGTGGCCGACTCCGGAGATGTCTCGCAGCCGGTGAAGGTGCTGACATCGGCCCAGACCCGCGGCGCGGTCGAAGTCGAGGCCACGTTCGACGCCGGCTGGGAGGAAGCCGGGCGGGTCGGCGTCGTGCTGAGCGCGACCTCCGGACACACGGCGCCGATCGTCTCAGTTGCCTTTTCACCAGACGGCTCCCGTTTGGCCACGGGCGGCCTCGATTCCTCGGCGAAGGTCTGGGATTGGCGCACCGGGTCGGTCGTCACGACGCTGCGCGCGCCCGGCGGCGGGATGCGCGACGTGGCCGTTTCGCGCGATGGGCTGCTCTTGGCCGGGGCCTGCTTCGACTTGAAGCTCTGGGACATCGGGCACTCGACCCCCATCGCAAACCCCTGCCCCGGCCGGGCCGCGGTCCAGGTGGCCTTGCCGCCGGATCGCCAGGTGCTGATACTGGCCGACCCGCGCGGGGAGGTGACGACGGTCGATCTCGTCTCCAAGACGGCCAGCACGACGATGCCGGCGCGTGCGAACACCGTGCTGCCGGTGTTGGCGGCCGACGGCCGGTCGCTGGCCATCAGTCTGGAAGACGGCACCGTCGAGATCTGGGAGGTCGCGACCGGCCAGCGGTTAGGCACGCTGGCCGGCAGCAGCCCTGCCGCGTACCTCGCCCTTTCGCCGGACGGCAGGCGCGGGGCCGTGGTCTTCAAGAACCGCCCCAACGCGGCGCAACTGTTCGATGGCCGTGCGGCCGCCGGCCGCCAGATCGTCCTCAAGGGCGACATCTCGTCGCTCGCGTTTTCAAACCAAGGGAACTCGCTCGCCATCGCCGACTGGGGAGGAGGTGTCCGTGTCTGGGACGCCGAGAGCGGCGAGCTGAAGACGGTGTTGGGGACGGACGGGAATTACGCCGGGCAGATGCAGTCGCTGGCGTTTGCGCCGGACGACTCGCTGCTCGCCGGCGGTTCGGTGCAAGCCGCGACGAAGATATGGGACGTGCGGCTCGCGACCGAGCGTTGCGCCTTGGCGGACTCGAACTATACGTTTCGCCTGACGGTGCCCGACAGACCGGCGGGCCAGGAGACCGCCGGGGCGCTGCCAACGACTCTCCGTCAGGCCCGACAGTCGACAGGTGCCTTCTTGCTGGAGGTCCTCCGCGACGGCGTCCGGCTCAGCGACCGGTCGATTTCGGCCGGACAGGTGCCGGCGGGCGACCTGCGCATCGTCGCGACACGTCAGGAAGACCGCCTGTCGGTTCGCCTGAACGAACTGCCGCCGTTGAACTGCTTCGATACGTTTCCTCTGCCTCGCACCCGGACCGGCGCCTTCGGCCTGGTATGGCCGACGCAGGCCTCGCTGAAGACGCTCCGCGCGCGACGTAAAGCGCCGCCGTCGGTGCCCAGCAAGATCGAGCAGGCCGACGAGATGCTCGCCCGCGGCGAACTCAACGCGGCCGCGGATGCCTACCGCGAGGTTTCCGTCTCGTCGGCCGGCACGGCGCTGGGCGACGAGGCGTTGTTCAAATTGGCCACCTGCCTGACGTCGCTGGGGAGTACCGACGAGGCCCGTGAGCTTTTCACACGGTTGGCGGCGTCGGATGGCGACCGCTGGTCACTGCTCGCCGCCTGCCAGATTTGGTTGCAATACATTCGCGGAAATCGGCTCTCGGAGGCGCAGGAGGTGTTCGAAAGCCTGTTGGCCCGCCACGGCGCCGACAAATTCGAACAGGTCCTTCCCAGCGAGGTGCGCGACCAGATCGTGGCCGCTTACCTGATGCAGTCGCGAGACACCTATCTCTATGCGCCCGATGCCAACCGCCTATTGAACCTCGAGCGCGCGGTCGCAGTCGAACGGGCGCTGGGTGGCACCGCCGACCGCTACTTGAACAGCCGCTGGAATCTGCTGCGCGGCTATCACGCCGCCGGACGCATCGACGATGCTTTGGCGCTGGCCAAGGAGGTGGTCGGCGACGCGCAGCCGGGCAACCTCGGTTATGGCCTGATCTGGGTCGCCGAATACGCCTGGCTGCTGTCGGCCAGCGGCCAACGAGCCCAAGCACTGGCCTACCTCGATCGCTTCCTGGGGAACGACAGCGACAGGTCGTCGTCGGCATCGCTCCTGTTCTCGCGCGCCCAGGTGTATGGCGCCGACGGCCGCTGGCCCGAGGCGGAGCGCGATATCGAAGAATTTTTTCAACGGCTGCCCGTCGAACAGATGCACGACTGGTTGCGTCCGTCGGCGTCGCTCGTGCGCGGGCTGCTGCGCCAGCGGCGCGGTGATGAAGAAGGCGCCCTGGCCGCTTGGCGACAGGGACGCGTGACGAACCGCGAAGGCAATCCCTCGGGATCGGCCCGGCTGAGCAATCTGATCCTGGTGTCGCTGATCGGCGACCTCAGCGATGCCGAAGCCGAGCAGATGGGCGCCGACCTGTTTGCCGCCTTGACCGACAATACGCCGATGAGCGCCGCCAAGGGCGTTTTTCGCCTGCCGCCCGCGGTCGTCCGCGAAGCCTGGCGCACGCCCCGCGGTCGTGCCGCGGCGCAGCAGATCGCCTTCCACGAGGTGGCCATGCCCGAAGTGATTCGGCTGCCCGCTTTGGTGTTCGGCCTCGAGCTGACGCGGCAGATCTGTTTCGGGGGGGATTTTTCCAGCGACGAAGAAGCCGCCGTGTGGGATCTCGCGGAGCGCAGCTACGCGGCTTATACCACCGGCAGGGTGAAAGCGGGGCAGGTCCTACAGGCCGTGATGACCCTCAAGGGAAACAACAACTTTCTCGGCTGGCAGGCACTCAAACCGTCCTTGGACGCCGACCTGCGAGGACCGATGGCCTTTATCTTCGGCTGCCGTTATCTACGACTCGGCCGCCCCGCCGACGCGCGGCAATTCTTCGAGACCGCCAGGGACGACGCTCCGGCCGAATCCATCCTCAAGCGCCTCGCCTCTGATCGCCTCGACTCCCTCGCCACCCCATAGCGCCCTTCAACTTCTCGAGCCTGGCAGTTCCAGCGCACCGAAAAACGCCCCTGACCGAAGGGGCGTTATCATTTGCGCAACTCGTTGTCATTTGCGCAACTCTCAGTGTCGCGACATCTTCCAAAAAGTGGACAGGGCCGGGATCGAACCGGCGACACACGGATTTTCAGGGAACCCGCGAACCACTCAAAAACTCCCGAAAACACCGAGAAAGCATGCGGTTTATATCGCCAGAACGATTCGCGTGCAATAACGTGAAGACGCGTACGTTTTCGGCCAATCCCGGTAATGGCCAGCGCGCAAGCCGGTAGTTACGGGGTTGAACCTGGCTCGGGCGGCAGGCGCTTTGGCCGCGCGGAGCGGGACTCATCCACCGTCCCGTCGCCCGCCTCAGGATCGTCGGCGATCCGTTCGTAGCAATCCGGCCGGCGGGCGAACGATTCATGGATCGCGAACTGGGCATCCGGCCCGAGTTGTTCCCTCACCTTTTCGCCTTCTTCTTTGGTCTCGACCGAGCCGGTTCCGGAAAAACGGCCCTTCGTGAAAGAGAATCGGAACATGGCTTCGAACTATTCTTAGGTTGCCGGCGCCGATGCACCGTCGCCACCGAGGCCCGTGGCTCCCATGGCGGTGGCCAAGATTTGCTGATGCCGCATTTTTTCGAAATAAAGCGTGGCGATCCGGTTGATGGCCCAATCCTCAATCTGGGCTGGCGTTTGGCCGGCGACGCGCATCTCGGTCTCGACCTGCATGTTGATCCGCCTCGGCGCGTACCCGCCCTTCACCTTCGCCATGAAGTCCATCGCTGACAGCACCAATTCGAGCCAGCCGCGGTCACCGTCGCGGTCGATCGTCTCGAGCGTTTCCTCTACCAGCTTCATGCCCTTGGGGGCTCGGCCCTTGATCTTTTTCTTGAGGGCCTCGACCGTTTGGTATTTTCCGCGTTTCTTTGTCGCCGACCGCGCGGAGCGGTGGAATCCCTCAAAGGCCAGGCGAATGACATGCTCTGCCCGGTCGATCTGCTTTCCCGTGTCCCATTGAATTTGGTTGCGGATGAGCGGTTTGATCGTATGGTTCAGGTGATGTTGCACCGTGCTCTGGGCGAGACCGATTTCCAGACCGATTTCTCGTTCGCTCTGGCCTTCCAACCAACGGCGCCGGATCAGCTCGATAACCTCTGGTGTCACCGGCCTTTCCGACTTGCGAGGGCGGCCCGGGCGGCGGTTCGTATTTTTCTCGCCAACGTGCGGCTTGGGAGCATCCATTTTGCAGCGGGGGCTAGTTACTGCAGACGCCGCCTTGGTCCATCCCTTGGCGGAAAAGCATTTGGTTCCGTTCCACTTCGGCGATTAGATCAGCTTCTGTCGGAGTATCGCCACGGAGGTTTGCCCTGAACTTCATCGCGGCCGCGGCGACTTGCAACCATCCCTGCTCACCCGGGCCAGTAATTCCATCGATGAGTCGTTTCACGCGTCGACGACGCAGGGCGGTAGGCAGGTTCGCTTCGATCTCGGCTTTGATCCTGCCGATGTCATCCGGCTGCGAGGCGTGGAACCCCTCAAACGCGAGGCGAATTACTTCGTTTGCCTTGTCCGCTTCGTGAGCCGCAGCGGCTACCAGGCGATCGAAACTCTGGTTTTCCTGTTCGCCGTCCGGTTCTTCGGTGGTCATTCTGTGATTCTCCAGCCTTTCTTGATTCTATCGCGGGTCTGCTCAGCCTGGGCGCCGGCGCTTCAGGGACTTCTTTGGCACTCGTTTGCTACTGTTGGCCACCAGCGTGAGACCCAGAACGTCGCCCAGCTTGTTCGCCGTGTCGAGCCGTATGCTGTCCTGGGAGCCGCTGACGAACCGTTGGAGCACCGGCTGCGGCACGCCGGCAGCCTTGGCCAGTTCGTTGACACTCCGCCCGCTGGCCGCGATTGCGGCTTTGAGCTGATCGCCCCAATCGATCGATTGTCCTGCGGTCATAGGGGTTCGCTACTTTCGTCGACGGGCGGCGTACGGTCGGAGCCTGCTGGCCCTTCCTGCCGCTCCAGATTGTCGATGTACTCTTCGAATGCTTCGAGCCGATCGGGCGGCAACCGCCCGAGGAGGGCCTCCAGACGATCGTAGAGCCGCTTCACGCGGCGCGATCGAGAATCCTGGCAATCGCCGTGTGGGTCCATTCGTGGTTGCCTTCCTTCGTCGGAACGCCGCGGCGGGTCAACTCGGCGGCGATCGACCGCAACGTTTCGCCCTCCGCCCGAAGCTGGCGGATCAGCTCGACGGCCACCTGCTCGAGCTCGTTGGGGACGAGCGTTACACCGTCGGCCGCCAAATCGAATCCGAACCGCACTTTGCCGACGCGTTCCCCGTTGCGGATTTTGTGCTGCAAGGCATCTTTCGTCCGCTCTCTGATCGTCTCACGTTCCCATTGGGCGACCGACAATAGCACGTTGAGCACCAGCCGGCCCGCTGCGGTCCGCGTGTCTATCGAGTCGGCCACCGAAAAAAGTTGCTTGCCAGGCCGCTCGCCGAAATGGCCGTCGATCAACGCTTGCCAATCGGCCACGGAACGCGGGAGGCGATCAAGCTTGGCGATCACCAGACCGCCGGCCTCGCCGCGTTTGAGCATGGCCAACGCCCGCCGTAGCCCTCGCCGGTTCAGTGTTTTGGCCGACTCGCCAGCGTCCTCGATGATCTCGACCAGGTCCAGCTCATACAACGCGGCGTAGGCTTGCAGCTTGCTCCGCTGGGCATCGAGGCTCACCCCGCCGGCCGCTTGCTCTTCCGTCGATACGCGAACGTAACCGATCACCTTCATGGGCCGTACCTCCATTCGTGACATCGGCATGTTATACGTTTTAGTATAGACCGTCAACCGCCGGCGCCCGGATGTGAACTCGGAATAGCGTCCCCGGCCTATTCCTGTCCACAACCGTTCGGCTGTGGACGGAATCACGTGCGGACCGTCTCTTACGATCGCTGTTGCGACGCGCCGGCGCCCGGTGGATAATGCCGGCGGGTGGTCGACGTCGCCGACGGGTGGCACGACCAGCAAAAGGCGTCGGTGGTGTCTCGGCTTCGTCACCTTGCTTGCCAGGCCCCACCGGTGCCTGCCCCTCCAAGCAAGGTGATCCAAATGCCCGGTGATACTGACGCCGCAGCCTTTGACCCTTACCATCGCTGGTTGGGCATTCCGCCGGCCGAGCAGCCGGCCAATCACTACCGGCTGTTGGGGCTCGCGCTGTTCGAGTCCGATCCCAATGTGATTGAGTCGGGCGCCGATCGACAGATGGGCCACGTGCGGTCGTACGCCGGTGGTCAGCAGTCCGCGGCATCTCAACGTGTGCTCAACGAGTTGGCCGCGGCAAAGCTGTGTCTGTTGAGCCCGGTCAAAAAGGCGGCGTACGATCTTTCTCTTGCTCCGCCTGCACCGGCCGCGCAAGCGACTCCCTTGCCGGCCCCGGTCGCCATACCCGTACCGGTTGCCCCAACGTATCCGCGGGTTATGCCGGCCGCCACTATGCCGATACCGACAGCCGCCCCCCTGAGAAGCGAGCCGGCGAAACAGGAGCCATCACTGGCGACCGAACGGTGGCTGGCCAAGGAGCGCAGCACCGAGGCGTTTTACCGGCTTCTAACCCGGACCATCGTTGCAATCGTCGGCGCAGTTCCCGCTTGCGTGATGGGGTATGCCGTTTGGCAGAGACACCAAGACAGCACTGCGATGGTAAGGCCTCGTGCCGAGCCGACGGGCTTTACCTCCGTTGCCCCGATCGAACAGCCCTCCGTGCCCCCGGTCCCAAAGATCGAATATGCGCCGAAATCGGTGGACGTCAAAATGCGGCCGACGGTGCGGCGACCGCTGTCGACAGAAAGCACCGTGCCAGCAACCACCGACGACGACACACCTCAAGCGTCTCGGGACTTCTTCGATTTACCGAAGGTCAATGGAGCCGAAAACAGCCAGGATCCTCAAGAGAGTTCCCTCAAGAGCGCAGTTGAGAACGCGGCCGAGGGGCTTCGCAGCACCAACCCGGTTGTCCGTCGCTCCGCAATCGACAAGCTAGCCCGCATGTCGGATGCCGCCGCGGCGTCGACTGTCTTAGCGGATTATGTGCGGCATGAGTCCGAGGGCGGCCTGAAAACGGCAGCCGTTCAGGCAATCGGCAGCCTCGGCACCACATCGGATGAAGCGGTCGACGTGTTGGCCGAGATCGTCAGTGGCGATACGCCGGCCCACGTCCAGGTCAAAAGTAAAAAGTACACGACCGAGCTGCGCCGCGAGGCACTCCACGCGCTCGAGAAAATCGGGCCGCCGGCGCGACAGGCCGTTCCGGTTGTCCTTCGAATCATGGAATCGGCGGCGAAGAACGTCCGCCAGTTCCACGGCGTGTTTTGTGAATGTGCGAAGTGCCTCGGAGAAATCGGCGAGGGCCGGAAAGATCTCGTCCAAGCATTGACGCGATTCGCTAGCGGCCGTGGCTTCGACGATCCCGCGTCGCGGTATTGCGCCGGGTGCAAGGCGGCCGCCGCGAAGGCGTTGGCGAAGATCAGATCGCGTGAGGCATGAATTCTGTCATACCCAACCCCATGACCAGACGGTTTCAGTTCAGCTTGCGCGCTTTCCTCGTCGCCGTGAGCCTCTTCGCGGTCTGGGTCGGTTGGCACGCCGACAAGGCGAGGAGGCAACGAGACACGGTCAACCGGATCCGGAGAGTTGGCGGTTATGTTCGATACGACTTCGAGTCATCGAAGAACACGTCGCCGAACCGTCAGGAGCCTTTCCTGATCGCCTGGATTCGCAGAAATCTCGGACCAGATTGGCTGCATGATGTGGAGGAGGTGAATTTTGCCCACACCGAATTTCCCAACAAGCCACGGCGATACAACTACGATCATACTTCCGACGATGTCGTCGACCTATTGGTCGGCTTGCCTAAGTTGCGACGTCTCGTCCTTCATTACGAACAGGCAACCGACGACAGCTTCCAAGTGATCGGATCCCTCACAAGTCTCGAAGACCTCGAAGCCAGTGATGCCGAATCCGTCACCGATAAGGGGATCGAAAGCCTCCGCGGACTGCGCAACCTCAAGAGGTTTCGGATTTCGAACGCGCCACTAAGCGATAGGTGTCTTAAAACGGTGAGCCAAATGCCCTCGATCGAGGAACTTTGGCTCTACAACCACTGGATCGTGGGCACCGTCACGCGATTCACGGACGAAGGATTGATGACAATGGCCCATTGCCTGAAGCTCAAGACTCTAGTTGTCAGCGATACAGGCGTCACTGACGATGCCATCCAGTCACTACAGACCCGTCTGCCGGGCTGCCGGGTTGAGGGTGGCTGGAAAGGCCCAATGATCGACCGGAACGGAAAACAGGTTCCGTTTCTCGGTAGCCAGTAATTCCATTGTGCCAGGTGTCACGTGATCACGCCGGGTCCGATTGCGGGTTGACCCGTCCGCCTATTTGTCGGAGAAGCCCCGCAGAGCGAACCACTCGAAGGCTTCATCGGCCATCGACTTGAATCCGTTGCTTACCTTGATGCCGTTCCGCTCAAGCGATACCAGCAAATCGGCGAGCCGCGCGACCACAAGTAAGCCCTTCCCGGATTCAATCGATTTCAAAAACGAGCGATCCAGATTGGTCACCGCCTCGATTTCGTCCAGGCCACGCCTGCCGCGGCCATCACGTATGTCGGCAGCCCAGCTCGCCACGCGCGCCGCCGCCGACTCGTCCGACGGCCTGAGCATGTCGACTCCAAGGACCAACCCTTCGAGGTCATCCACTGCGGGAATCGCCTCGAGCCCATCGCCGCGAAAGATGGTTTTGAGCTGCGCTGTGCTCAAACCTGACCAGTCTGCCAGTTCGCCCATCGGGCGACCTTCGCAGAACCGCTCGCGGATGGCCTTTCCGCCACGTCGGCCAAGCCTCTTGAGCAGACGCATGTTCTTGGCCACATTGCGCCGCACGTCGTCAACGGATGCCGGCTCCTTGGTGACTCCGCCCTGACCACAGCAAAAGTACCACCAGCCGTCGCGGAACCACGCTTGGTCACCGAAAAACGGCCCCTTTCTCTTCGGCCAGCGCCGCCGCTTTGTCATCGCGATCATGGGATATAGCTTTCAATTAAACTGTCCAAAGGACCAAAACCGTTCCGCCAACGTGGTCTTTTTGACCTTCCGAATAGGGTCGTGGCGAGTTGCTTTGACGCCGTGTTTGTTGAGTGCGGCCAGCACGTCGCGGGCGATTGTCACACCCCGCCACGCCCCGGGCTGCTCAAGTCGGAGGATGAATTCTCGATCGAGCCAGACGAGCGCCTCGATCTCTTTCGCGTCGCGGCCACGACGGCCGTGGCGAACCGTGGCGGCAACCGACCGCTCGTCGAACGACCGTTGTAGCAGTGCGGTCGGGGAAGGGCTCAGCGGGCCGTAGACCTCTCCGAGCAACTCTCGGCCGGCCAACTCGGGGACACCACGCCCCTCAAGCTGCTCGACATCGGCCTCGGTTCGGCCCGCCAGGTCGGCCAGTTCGGCAATGGAGAGCCTTCCTGCCGGTTGCACATGCTTGCTCAACGCGCCGACGAAATACCTGGGCCAGCCGCCGGTGATCTTCTCGCCACGGGCCCAGCGGATGACGGCGCCGGCCTCTCGGCCGCCCTGCTCGATGTTTGCCATATTGCGTCGAACAAGACGCCGGACCGCGGCGGGCGTGTGGCGTTCGCCCCCTCTGTAAATGTCGACGAAACCGCCTTTGAAAAGAACGACATTCGGAGCTTCGATCATCGGGACGGATCCTCTCGTGCAAAGATGAGCCGTCCCTGGCTGAACTCTCCTTATGGGCCGGTGCTGCCGCCCTTTTCTCTCCCTACTTCCGCTACTCGTCGGAACTGGCCAAGAGCCTCGATCGACAGCGTGTGTTTGTTTCGGCCAGTCGTCGGTGTCATGCTGTTCTCGCGATGGGAAATGAACGCCTCTGGTTGCGGCATTTGATCCGCGGCTACGCGTAGGATCGAGGCCGCCGCCACGTAGCGCTGCTGCGTGATCGTCATACTTCCGTGCCCGAGCATCAACTGGGCGGCCTGCGGTGAGTCGCCCCAAAGCACGGTTGCGGTCGCCCGACGAATGGCGTGTAGCCCGAACCGGCGCGACCGTGGAATGCCGGCCATGTCCTGTAGCCGATAGAGGAGCGGATAGAGATCGCTTATGTCACGGGGGAAGGGCAGCACGAATTCGCGGTCCGTGCGTGTGGCCAGCAAATGGTGCATTGCCGTCGGCCCTAGCGGCACGACCTGCCCGCGACCGTTCTTGAGAATCGTCGCTGGTATGACCAATTGCGATTGATACCAGTCGATGTGTCCCATCCGCAACGAAAAGAGTGTCCGCCGCCGGAGCCCCGTATTGAAAGCGAGCACCAGCAGCAATCGCCACCACGCCGGCGGCTTGATGCCAGCCAGGATTGGCTTTTCCATGCACGCAGTCGCGATGTAGACCGCGGACAGATCTTCGAGCGAAACATGCCGTGGTGGGTTGATCAGCTCGCGGGGTGGCTTGATCCAAGGGACGACCTGCAACAGGCCGGCGGCATCGCGGTTGCGCCGGCCCGGCGGCCCTGATTTGTCGAGCACGGCCTGAAGATGCCGGAGACAGCAGCGAACCGTGTTGGGCGACGTGTAGCCGAGCCTTCTCCGGCCGGGAAGCCTGGAAATCGCATCACGAAACGTCGCCAGTGTCTCCGTTGTTATTTGGACCAAGGGGGGATCGCCGGTGAACAATTGCCAGGCACGCATTACCCACTCGTACCGCTCGAAGCTCTTCGAGCGGTTGCCGGCCAAGCAGTTCGGTTTGTAGTAAGTCTCGTAGAATCGGCACAGCGTCATCTCCGCAGCCGGCGGCAACAATCGCTCGCCAGCTTGTTTGCACCAGCGCTCTGCCGATCGTGCTCTAGCGAGCGATTCGCCTGGGTCTCGCAAGACGGCTTCCGTGCCAGCCAATTCACGGACGAGCAGGAGGTTTGCCTCCATTGCTCGCGAGTGCGCTTTGTCCCACAGCGTGGGGTGCCGGATGCGCCAATCGCTGATGGAAGGCGTCTTCACATCGAGAGCGGCGGCAATCTCGTTCAGCGGCTTGCCGTTGGCCTGCATCGTGGCCGCTTGTGCGATCAACCTCACTACGCGATCTGTTGGACCGGACGCCGGGCGGACGACTCGTCGGATCGATCGCGGCCCGACCTCCGTCTCAATCCAACCTTGAGGCGACTTCTTCCGCTGGAGGTACTTCCGTTCGTGGCCTTCGCCGGCCAGCCGATGTAAACCGCTCACGTGGGCCGGGCAGTCGCAAATCGGGCAGCGTTTGTTCTTGTGGCCACCCGGTTTTCGATGCCAACCATCTCCTGGGCGATTGCTCTGTTTGTCAGGCGTCATGCGGCATCGCCCTCCCTCTTCGCCGTCGGGATCGGTGGCAGCAGGTCGGCTGGATTTTGGCCGCCGCAGATTCGCGGATCGAGGTAGTTGCGAACGGTTACGCTACGGCTCGCGTGCTCGAGAGCTGCCGTGGCATTCCCGCCAGCGGCTTCAAGATAACTGGCGAACGTCCGCCGCAGTTTCTGCGGCTTGCAACGCCGATCGGCGGGCAGACCCGCATCCCTCAACAGCCTTTTGTATCGATGATAGAACGTACCCAGGTTCATCGGCGGAAAGAGCAACTCGCGGCCCGGTTCGCGGATCGCCGCCAAGGCATCAAACGCGTGAAGCGGCAACTTGTAAACCATGTCCCGAGTCTTCGCCTTACGCGCCTCCGCCGGAATGCAGATCTCGGCACGCTCCCAGTTAACATTAGCCATACGGATTGATTGGACCGCGGCAATTCGTTCACCCGTGTAGAGACAGACTACGTGCACGCCGTACCACCAATCGGCCAGGCGCACTCCGTCAATGGTCCCGGCTTGCTGTCGGCAGGCGTCGAACAAGCGGCCGAGTTCTGGGAGCTGCCAGGCCTCGGGGATCCGAGTCGGCTCGTCCATCGGCTGGATCATGGGGAACCCGTCGACAAGCCGTCGTTTCGCCGCGTGAGTCCACAAGGCGATCAAACACCAGTAAGCTTTGTTCACGGTACGCGGCGCGCGTGTCTTCGCAAGCTCATCGAGGAAGGCACATACCACGTTTTCATTTAGGTCAGTCAGCACCGCCTCACGTCCCAGGTAGCGGGCGAAGTGGTTGAGCTGGATCCGGTATTGCACGTCAGTTTTGATCGACCCTCCCCGTAGTTCCTTCGGCCGATAGCTCGTTTTATAGAGGTGCCACAACTCGCCTGGCACGAGCGGATGAACCCGCGCCGCGCGACCAGGGCGGCGCCGCTGGAACTGGCCGGCTGGTGGCCCCTTTTGTCGATGGTAAAAATTCGAAGCTTGGCCCTGCTTTTTATGGTAGTGCAGCATCACGGCGACCATCGTTGAGCGGTAACGGAAGGCGCGCGCGGCGTGGCCTTGCTCGATCCGCCACTACTCGAACTCATCGACCATGGCCGGCGTGATGTCCGAACAGAGCACGTCGGCTCCGTACTTTCGCAGGAAGGCACGGACGATGATCCGATACTGTTTCAGGTTCGTCTTTTTGCTGCCGGCCAGCTTTTCGCGAACGTAAATTGTTTCGAAATAATCGATGAACCTCATACGCGGGCCGCTCCTTTCACCGATCGGCCATCCGTGCAGGTGACACCCGCCGGCTTCCGGACACCGGGTAACATTCGCCGGTGGTCATCGATCTTTCGCCCGTTCGTGATCGCCACAACGGCCCACGTCTTCGGACCGTCGACGTTTCTCATCTGGTCGACGTTATGCCGCTTGGCAACGTGTCGGCAGATGCCGGCCGCATGCGGTTCTTGCACGTCGACCACACTGAAGGAGAAATCCTCGGTCGCCGGCGGGACCTCGCGCCAGCTCTTGGGTTGCCAGCCAAAGGGCGGGACGAGCAAAAGGAGAACGGCAACTTGCGGTTCGGCTCGTTCAGCAGTTCGATCGATCGCTGACGGAGGGGGAGCCACCGGTGCGAGGGCAACCGCGGCGGCCGCGATGAAGCGACGCTCCATAAGAGAGCCCTTTTCCGCGCGAGATGCGCAGCAAAAAGCCGCGAGTCTGAGAGGGTCGCTTCGGCTCGGTGTAGACGCCGGCGTGTACCTCGCGACACACGCACCCTCACAGCCAAGCGGCCGTGATCGTGATCGAAATGCATTCCACCGATTCAAGCTCGGCGGGCATTATCGTCGTGAAAAAATGAGCGTCAACACTTCTTAAAGAAGTCAGTAGCTTTTATGCTACAGGACCTTTTATGAGGCCCCCTACCCCCGGAAACGCGACGCCAAAAAAATTTTCGGTGAGGTGGACAACGTTGTCAATGCTGAACGTCCCGTTCGTCGGCCAACCGGAGCGGCCCCTTTTTATGCGCCGGGACGTTCCCGGCGTTTGTCTCTTGGCGGTAGCGGCTTTCGTCGCGCGGTAATCAGTTTCGGACGCGATGCCAGCAACCGGGCCCTTCGCTCGTTCAACCGGTCGAAGACTGCCCAGTTCGCCAGGACGAACGCCTTCTTAGCCGCGCTGTTCGCACATATCCGGAGCTCGATCCAACCCATCGAGATCGACCAGCGACACACCGACAACGCGAGGCGTGCCGCACAGATGGCCAACAGGAGGCATCCGAGAAGGAAAATCGAAGCTGTTTTGGTGCGAGCTGACACGGTCGCTTACCTTTTTGGAGGCTTGTTCTTCGGCTGCCCCCAGCGGGCCTTCATAACTCCGTCCAAAAACTTCGTCGTCGGGAAGTCCGATTGCCGTTGGGGGTCCTTTATTTTTTCGATTTCAAAGGCTTCGGTAACACCGTGTTAGCGATATCAATAGTTGCATTCACCCCTTTCGTGAGCACGTCGAGCACTTTCGCCATGATGTTGTTCTCGATGTTCTGGAGGGCCGTTTGCATCGGGGCAAGTGCCGTCTGCAGTTGTATTTCACTTCTTGCCAGGTTGTGAGCCGACTTGGCTGTGTTGGTGGCACGCAATACATCGAGAGAAGTTCTTTGGCGATCAAGCATGGCGAACGTGTTGGCCATGCCGCCGCTGAACTGGCGCAAGTGTCGTTGATTTTCTAGCATCTCGCCGCCCATCCGCTCCATGGCCATCGTGCCCTTCACGGCGGCCACGCCTAATCCAGCGATCGCCCCGCCGGCCATACCAACCGGACCGGCCAAGGCGGCGAAGCGGGCACCGAGGCCAGCGATCTCGAGGCCGGCGCTCGCCGCCGCACGGCCAGCCATGCCGCGGCCGATCGCGCCGCCCATGCCGCCGCCGCCACCTTTGCCCATCGCTCGCGATACGAAACCGCCGATCTTGCCCATGGCCGGCGAGCGACGGAAGCGCTCCAGGTGACCGCGCCAGCCGCCGGTCGCCTTTTCGCTCGGCAGGACGCCTTTGACGACGTTCACCGGGGCCGAGGCACCGCCGTGGTGACCGCCTCCGTGTCGGGCGTTCTGGTTGTGTCCGTGGCTGCCTCGCATCAGCATGGCAGCGATCCGGCCGAACAACTGCAAGATGGCCTGGCCGATCTCCTTGGCCAATGGTCGCGCGTCGTCGCCCTTGGTGGCTGGCTGCACGGGCGTGGCGGTCGGTACCGGAGCCGTGGAAGCGCGTGCCGCGGGCGGATTGACTGCTTGGGCCATCGGTCGCGCGATCGACAACGCCGTGGGAATGTGCTGCTGTTGGAACGGGGCGGCCGAGGTGCGCGGCAACGGGGGCGGACCGCCCAGCATCTTGGCGGTTTTGGCGCCGGCCGACGGCTGTTGCTGAGGCGGCGACAGAATGGCGTTGCCCGGTGCGGGCGGCCGCATGATCCCCGTCGGATCAATCGTGGCCGGCGTACTTCTGGCGCCCGGCCTGTGCGGAGGCGTTGCCAACCGCTGCACGATGGTTTGGGCCTTGGTGCTCGGCGGGCTCGGCTGCGGTCGCTGTGCGGCTGCTGGCGCGGGCGTCGCCGCGGCCGGCTGCACGGTTGCCGGTATGGCCCGCTGGGCGACCTCGATTGGTGCGGGTTGTCGTGGTGATGGCGCGATTGTTTGTGGCATCGCCGGTGGCTGACCTTGCGCTGCCGCTGGTTGCTGGGCCACTTGGATGATCGGCGGTGCACCGGCCTGCGCAGGGGGCTTTATCTGTTGCGCCGGGAGTGGCGGCCGTTGCGCGGGGAGTTTGGGCGGCTGCGCGGGGAGAACGGGAGCTTGGGCGGGTGCCTGCGCCTGCTGTTGGGCCAGCGGGAAAGCCGGCGGCGCTTGGGCCAGCCGTTGCGACAGATCGAACGCCGTGAGACCGGCGGACGCGTCTTCGAGCACGAAACCGCCGTGGACCATTTCTGTCGAGGGCAGCGGCACACGTCCGACGCGTGGTCTCTCGCCCGGTGGCTGGGCCTTCGGCTGTCGCTTCTTGCGTTCGCGGTTCATCGATCGCACGACCTGGCTGGCGCGAGGCGGCTTCTCGGTGATCGGCGACCGCTGGCGTGGTGCGCGGGGCTTCTTTGCCTCTTTATTGCGTAAAGCCGCTTGCAAATCGGCCTTGGTCAGCTCGCCGCTGCGCGACGGTGTCTCGGTGGCCGGCGCATGCGGCTTGGCGGCCGCCTCGACGGGCGACGTCTGATGTTGCTCGACGAATTGCCGGGCGGCGTCCGCGGCGAGACGCCCGACGTTGGCCAATCGAGCAGATGACAACCGCTCGGCCGTTTCCTTGCCGCCGCCTGGTCGGATCGGTGCGCCGACATCGCGCGACAGGATCTCGAACACCTCGCGGTAGGCGTTGACGTAGTGCTCGGCCTCCGTCTGGTTGGCGAAGCTGGCCAGGTCGGCGTTGCCCGGGCCTACGCAATACCAGCGGCCGGCGCGTTCCTCGACGCGGAAGGTGTCGGCATTCGATTTCGGTTTGCGCTTGGCCATACCTCGACCCTCACCGCTTGAGCCACACGGGATTTGAGCTGGTCACAACGTGCCAGGCACCGGCCCCGCTGGCCACGAGTAGCACGTTTTCACCTTGGACGCCGAGCAGGACGCCGTCGAAGATCTCGTGGTGCACGATTTTATCGTCCTGCAACGTTAAGACTGCGACGTCGACGCGGTCGTTGTGGCTCTTGACGAGAAAGAGCACTTGGCCCCGCACATCGGCCGACGGCAGCCACAGCTGCGGCCTCGTGTCCGGAGAGCAATTGCTGCCGATTGCTACCCCGCAGTCTTCATTCGTCAGGTATACGTCTTCTGGGCCCACTAGCACAGTTCTAAACGCGACGCGGAACATCCTCACTCCTGGATAAATGCACCAGCCCCTGGGCCCAATGTCACGTCATAGATGCTCGCCGGATTGAACCGCTCGGAATCTTGGCTCGTCGCGACGAACGGCAACCGGCCGACCAACAGCGTCTCGGTTGGAAGCGGTGCGCGGTTCAACCCAAAAATGTATTCCCCCTTCAGTCGGAAAACCCGGTTCACGCCATCGACGGTCGTGGTCGACGGGTAGGCGACTATGCGATGTTTCAGGAGCGTTCCGGTAATGAGCCCGTCTACGTAGGTTTCCATCGGCATCGGCATCGTGGGCGGGGCGCCGATCCGCTCAGCATCGATCCGGACAATGCGCCGGGCCTGCGGCAGCGCCAAGCTGACAAAACTCGTGGCGTTCTGCGCCGGGTTGGTGATATCGCCGGCGATCGGTAGGCCGACCTTGAGCCGCGGAAACTCGTAAACCGATTCGGCCCGATAAAAGAGCCAGACCGTGCCCGGGGTAACCGCGGCGAGCACCGAGCTCGACGCGGGCTGCCAGGGCGAGAGGGCACTCACCGTCGTCGACGAAACGTAAGGCTCGTTCTTTTTGGAGTCCTCTTGTGTGAGGCCGCCCGCCGGCAGACCAGTGACCTGCGAAATTCCGTGCTGATTGTCGCAAGGCGTCTGTAGAAAGCACGCGGAAAGGTACAGCACGATGGCCGGGTTGCTGTCGTCGCTGGGATCGCGCGCATCGCCGCCCGGCGTGTAGCCAAATGGCCAGGGCACGGGTGACTGGGCCGGATCGTAGTTGGTGGGCGTACCCGGGAGTTGGAGTGGCTGGCCGAAATTGCTGTTGGTGGAAAGCGCCGGCAGGTTTCCAATGAACGCTCCGCCTCCGACCGGCGGCTGTCGTCGCAGTCGTGCAACGAACTCGACCATGTTTGTCTCGCCCAAGTGTTCAGTCAACGCAATCTGTTCAATGTAAGTCGCCGTCTTCGTCGGATCGCTAGTCGGGTACCACGTGTTGGGGTCGCCCAGACGGGCGGCCGCCACTTGCACGCAGCGGGTCAATAGCAGGGCCTTGTCGCTGTTGGGCGACCCTTCCATAACCACCCTGATCTCTGAGTAAAACGCTGTCTGCTGGTCGTTTTGCTCGGAGAAGGTCGCCTGCATCCGAGTCGCCGGGAAGGGGGCTGCGGTGTGAACCTGGCGATCAACGACCGTGTAATCTGCCTCCAGGCCGTTTGGCAGCACGGCGAACTCGATCGACTCGCGTTTGAAGCCGGGCTTGAGGGTTGGCACGATCTGCGGCCGCAACGTGTTGAGGTTGGCCGCCATGGACTGAGAGCAGACCAGTTTGCCTCGGATCGTGCGCGTCGTGAAGAAATTACTATCCATCGCCTCCGCCACACTCCAGCGGTTGTTCAAGACCAAGCCCGGCGGCGTCGTGGATGCAACAAATTGCGCCGTTCCAGTGTTAAGGACACAGCATTCGAGCTTGCACACCTCGATGCCGAACACCACATGGAAAACGACGTTGTTCGCAATGTGGGTCAGCTTGACGAAGCGCGGCTTGGGACCGTTTCGGACATCGCAATCGGGATCCGTGCCGGCATCCACGTGCAGGGCGCGCAACACCTGTTGGCCGTTGAAAGTGACGGTCAGTAGTTGCCGCGGCTCATGCAAGCACGCTCGAATTTGCTGGTAGATCGAAACTGCGTCGGTGCCCGATCCGCCATAGGTGTAGGCCGGCGCCGAGTTGAAGGGCGGCGTCTGGGCGAGAAGCGCGGCGTTGGCGTGAATGATTCCTTCAAATTCCAAATTATATTTAGCATAGAGTGCGTCGGTGTCCGACTCATCGAACTGCCAAGCCTCTTCCCAGGCTCGAGTCTGGACGTTTTTTAGCAGGACCTGGCCGTATTGAACGTTGGTTCCCATTGGCGTAACTCCGAAAGATTAAAACAGCTTCTTGCTCGTGAACCGAGTCCAGACAGGAGCCCACTCGAGGTTGACGGTCCCGGTGGGACCATTGCGATTCTTCGCAACGATGATCTCGGCATCGCCGTCGTGGGCTTTTTGGTCCTCGCGGAAGTAATCCTCACGATGAATGAGGAGAACGATGTCGGCGTCCTGCTCGATCGAGCCGCTTTCCCGCAGATGGCTCAGCTTTGGCCGATGTCGGCGGTCGGGGGTTTTTTCGGTTGCCCTGCCCGCCGGCGCCTGCGGCAGATCGGCTTGCCTATTGAGCTGCGCGAGGCAGAGCACTGGAGTGGCAATCTCTTGCGCTAGATCTTTGAGTCGGCGGGCCATCTGCGCGACCTGCTGCTCGCGCACTTCTCGCGGATTTTCCGCGTGAATTCGCTGCAAATAATCGATGATGAGCAGATCCAGCCCGCCCTTGCGCTTGGTGTGGCGGGCCTGCGCGGCGATTTCGGAGATTGTGCGCCCCGCCTCGTCGTCGACCAGGAATCGATTTCTCGCTTGACCCCAGCGAGCTACCGCCGCCACGATCTCCCTCCTGTCCTTCTGATCCAAAAGGCCATTATTTGCTCGACGGCTGTCGACGCGTGCCAGGCTGAGCAACATGCGATCGACAAGGGCCAAGCGGCTCATTTCGAGGCTCGCGAACAACACACGCTTCTCCTCCTGAAGGAGCAGGTATTCCGCGATCGTCGTCGCAAAGGCTGTTTTCCCCATGCTCGGCCGGGCAGCGACGATGATCAGTTCGCTGTCGCGCAGGCGGCACAGATCGTCAAGCTCTGGGAAGCCGGTGGAGATACCTTTCGCGCGTTTGTTCTCCGACCGCTTCGTAATTCCGTCGTAAGCCTCGTGGAGGACGTCTTCAAACTGTTGCAGTTCGCGGGCTCCCTGGTTTTCAAGAACCGCCATCAAACGCTGCTCGGCGCGTACGATCTTGTCCCGGCACTCTCCGCTTTCGTCGTACCCGTCGCGGACCATCTCTGTGCCGACGTGAATCAATGACCGCAGCGTCGCTTTGTCGCGAACGATTTTTGCGTACCAAACGGCATTGGCGGCCGTAGGAACGCTTTCGGCTATCTCCATCAGGTACGATTGTCCGCCCACGTCCTCAAGCGCGTCTCGTTTTTTTAGTTCGGCCACCAGCAACGTGTCGTCGATCCGGCGGCCCTTGTCCCACATTTGGGTGAGAATTCGGAATAACACCTGGTGTGCAGGCAAATAGAAATCATCAGTTTTAACCGCGAGAATGACTTCGTCGCACACGCTCGGGTTGAGCAGAATTGACCCGAGCACCCCTCGTTCGGAGTCGATATCCTGCGGTGGCACGCGATCGAGGGAAGCGGCTCGTTTTCGTCCGTTGGCCGTCATACGGCGGCCTCCAGAGCGCGCCGCAGTTCGGCACGTCTCGCGTCGGCGTCGCGTTCTATCGGGGCTTCCGGGCCTGCGATCTGGGGCCGCAGGCCGAGCTCGCCCAGCATGTCGCGCTCCGACGGAGGCCGCGGCACAAAACCGCGCGGCAGTTTTGTCGACCGCTCGAACTGGCCGAGACGTTGAGGGCCACCGATCGATTCTTCGAGGCAGCGTCGAAGGTACCCGAGCGGATTGCGCTGGGCACAGAATTTTGCCCCGTGGCAGGCACTGAGGAGCGCGTTCGTGCTCAGTAGGCTGAGTCGACACCACGCCGCGGCTTTCCAAATGATGGCGCCATCGTCACCGGTGTAGCCCAAAGCACGAAAAGCCGTACCGGCTAACGCAACATCTGCCTCTGAATCAACTTGGAAAAACTGGTCAGAACCAGCGCGCCGGGCGTGTTCTTTCTGACCAGTTCTTTTAACAGGTTCTAAATCACTGCGAGCGCAAACTTTTCCGGGGGTTACGCGCAAACTTTTCCGCGGATGTGCGCAAACTCTTCCCGGGGGTTCAGTGGGCCCGTCCGACGATTGCTGCCTCGGCCCGTTTTCCGAATCACGGTGCTTGGTCCGGTCGTCGACACAGTCGCCGCTGCGCGACCCTTCGTGCAGTTCGAATGCGGGGAAGGCTGTGTCGAGCTGCGCGTCGAGATTAAGAGCCATCGCGTCGGCCATGCTGAGCTTGGGATCGCCGGCCGCGACGCGGATCCAGCCACGGGCCGCCAGACTCAGCTTTGCCGCCCTGACCGATCTCGCAGTGAGGCCCGTCTGCTTGCAAACGGTGCGCACGGTCAAGGTCTCTTCGACGCTGACGAAACTGCCGCGTTGCCCTTCGACGACGTCACGTCGGCTTACCAGGCAGGCGAGCGTTGCCCGCTCGGCCCAGGACTCGACCGCCGTCGCCCACCTTGGGAGCCGAGCGAACGGATTTTCTGTGTCGACAGCCTTCTTCGTGAGGCCGTATGTTGTTGTCCGCCGGCGGTGTGACGACTGCCCCGTGTGTTCGCGCCCAAATGATTCGAGCCATCCAGACGCGATAAGCCGCTCGATATGCAGTTGGACGGTCCGGATCGACAGGCCTGCCGCCTCGGCCACAAGCTGTAATCGGGCGTAAGTACGGCGTTGTGGGTCATTCCCGGTCAACAGGTAGAACGCAGCGAGCGTTTGGGCGGCTGACCCAACTTCGAGCATCGCAGCCCGCGACAACTTCAGAAACGGACCTCGCACTGTGTCGGGCAAAGCTTCCGAGCGGGTGGCCGGTTCGGGGGCGAGTAGAATTGCGCTCATCGGGCAACACTCCCCCGCGCAACGTCAATGGCATATCGCCAAGCGCCGTCGCGGTCGATCCGCCGAACCTCATCCGGGATGGCGAAAAAGACTGCCAATGCCGCAAATTGCTGACCGAGCGTGCCGACCAGGTCGGCGCCATAACGTGGTTCGCGCGCGGGCCAAGATTGCCCGCGATGGGGATGACTGATAGATTTCACGTGGTTTCAATATTTGCGCGAGCTGCCAGGCCGGGGAGCGGGCAGCTCGCGTCTTTGTTGGATGTGCGTCGCGCCAGCCAGACGACGCGCCACGCCGGCCGACCAGTGCCGGTGACGAAAAGCCCCTTTTAGGTTTCAACGCCAGCACGACAGCCACGGACGTGACTGCCGTTACCGCCTCCAACGCCAGCCCTGTCCAAAACTCGCTCGGCTTCAGCAATGGCGCTATTGGCCTTGCGTCGAGTGCGCGGGCCGCCCGATGGATTGCTTGCGGGATCCGTCCAAGGACCGGACAACCGTTCGAAAAACCGTTGGATTGCGGCGGTTGTGGTGCATTTGGTACGGCCACATTGGAGCGTCTCAAGCACAACGCCTTTTATGCCGATCGTCGCCCATCGGTGGACGGTCGCGAGGTGGATCGTTTTCCCTCCCGGTCGCCGCGGCACACATCGCTGTCGCGGGACTTCGGCGAGACTGATGGGCGGACCTTCTTTTGCTAAATCGATCATGCGGTACCTCGGACACGTGCTGACCAATGCGAACGTATGCAAGGTAAGCCGCTTGGGCACAACTGCCAGTGCGGACATTGACTATGTCCGGTTCATGGCACGTCTAAAGGCCCGCAGATAGTTCTCTGACTTCCCGCCGTATCGAGCGGCGAAATCCACGGCTAAACGCGTGAGATTACCCCCTTTTTTGTGTGTCCTTTTTGCTTTAACGACAAATTTGCTAATGAGGGGTTTGCGATGCGAGATTTCTTTTCTTCTGTCCGCTGTCATGTCCGCTCTCGCCGGGCGTTTTAGCCACGACGCCAGTTGGCCGGCGGCATCGCGTAGGTCGTGAATGGAGTCGGCCAGTTCTAGACCGCGGATTTCTGCCACGAAACCCCGAACGTATTCATCGGCCACCAAATCAAGCTTGGACGGTCGGTATTCAGCAAGTTGGTAGATACCAACACACGGCGCGATCCGCTCGGCGCCCCAGCGAATTCGAGTAAGCAGGCTGCCAAGGTCTGGCCATTCTGGCCGCAGTTGGGCCGGAAATTCACGGTGTTTCCAAATGTTGAACGAAAATCTTGCTGGCGCCAGAGCCAACGAAAATCGCCAAAGCGCGAAGCAAGTTGATCTCGACCAGTGTCGCACGTCGGCAGGGTTGACAGCTTGCCGGAGCGTCAAAGCACACGAGGCCACCTGTTTTGCCGTGCGCGCGATCGCGCGCAGTTCTTCGTCAGAGTAACGCATGATGCGATTTCCTTTGGGCGGCCGGGCCGGCTGACTGGCGCCGTGCGGAAATCGCTAGCACAGGCACCAGTCGGCCTACGCGGGTGATCAGCCCGCTGGACCCGACGAACCGAATTGTAGCGAGCCGGCGCCGAAGTCGCGCCGACCAAACCGTTATCCCACCTCTCGCATGATCGAAGCGGCCCGCTCGCGGTCCGGCTCGACGTAGACGTCCGTCACGATCATCTTGCTATGCCCGAGCACAGCCTTCGCGTATTCCTTCCCGTACCCGTGGGCCAGCTCGGTCGCCCGGCTGTGGCGCAACTGGTTCGGCGCCCAGTGCGGGATCAACCGCGCGCCGATCGCCGGCGGGGTACCGGCCTTCTCGGCCGCCGCGCGTGCCTTGCGGTCAGCCCGCTCGGCGGCTCGTCTGACGGCCTGCTCATACGCATTGACGCTGTAACGCTCGCCGGGCTTCGACTGCGGCCGCGCCTGCTTTCGGTTTCGCTGCGACGGCTGAACTTTCGTTTTCCGGGCGGCCCGCCGCAGCGCATCGTGGGCCTTCCGGTTTTCGGCGGGCGAAAAGCAGCAGGTGTCGGCGGCGCGCAGTAGGTAGCGGGACAGGATCTCCTTAGCCTTGGGCCCGACGAAAATCACCCGTTCGTGGCCGTGGTGCTGCGTCTTATGTGACGCCGGCCGATGGACCCAAACTTCGCCGCTGCGGTCTACGTCGCACGGACGAAGGCTACACACCTCCCCAGGTCTGGCACCGGTCAGTCGTTGAAACCGAACCATATCGGCCGCGACGGGGGCTAATTCGGCGAGTGTCGCATCAACCACCGTGTCGGCTACCGGGACCGATCGGCGTCGGCTCACGTGCCGTCGTGCGGTCTTTTTTCAAGCCTCCGACGGTACGGAGTGCCTCGAAAACGCTCGGCGGCACGAGCAGTTTTCGCACGCCGAGAGAGAACACCCGTTTTATCTGGGCCACCAGGGCATTGACGTAGGGGCGTGATTTCCCTTCGTCCACGAGCTGTTGCTGAGTCGCATCCAACGAAAGGGGCGTGAAGTTTGCCGCGGCCGTGTGCCCGTAGGTGCCGCGTAGCACGGCCAGGGCCAGGCGAACGCGCTCGATGCTGCGCGTCGGCTGGCCGTTCTTACGGTAATACCCTTTGGCCCACACCAGGTACGCGGCGCAGAGCTCGACGATCGTCGTGCCGGTGCGTTCAATGCCCGATGCCGGCCGGCCGCTGGCAATCCATTCGCCTATGAGGCGGTCGTACTTCGCTCGACTTTGCTTGGAGCGCCACGGCCCCAAATAGTGATCGGTCCCACAGATCGTAACGACGGCTTGGCCGCTGCCTTTGTGGCAACGGTATTTGGGCAACGCGTGAATGAGACGGGGCATAAGTGCGAACCTCCTTGGTAGCCTCAAACCGGTAGATTACCGGTTTGGCTCCTCGGGTTTGGCCGCACTGCCGACCGTCGGCAGGTAACGTAAATCTTCGTTTCGGCGGGAGTTAGAGAGAAGTGGACAGGGCCGGGATCGAACCGGCGACACACGGATTTTCAGTCCGTTGCTCTACCAACTGAGCTACCTGTCCTAAGTGCCTTATTTCCAGGCTTTATCGGCCGTTTCCTGCTGGTCGGTATCATGCTGTTGACACCAGTTCTGGCACCTGGCACCCGCAGGCAAGGCCGGCACATGCCCAAGGTAACTAAGAAGAAGGCGGCAAGCAAGCAGGACCGGAAGGCCACTTAGGAAGACCACCCGTGCCGAGAAGTTGGCCTACTGGCACTGACCTACGATTCCCTTGTGACCTGGCGGCTGGGAATGGAAGGCGACCAACCTAAATCTGCTCGTCGGCGAAAACCCGGGATTGTGGAACGCGACGTATCAGGCGATTCCCGTCGATCCGAAGACGAATGGAGCTTCGGATCTGCACATAATCATGCTCATCGTCTTGATGGATGGCACCATGGTCAAACCCGTGGTGGCCGACGAAGAGCCTGACGAGAAATCGGAGTAGCGGCGCAGGGTCGCTGTCTTCCTTATCCGAGTGCTATTTCCCGTGCCCCGACGGTTTCAGTTCAGCTTGAAAGACGTTACGGCGCTGATGCTCGCCGTAGCGTTCATCTCCGCGATGCTTGCGGACAGAGGCATCGGGCGAGACGTGTTACTCGTAGGCGTATGCTTTTGCGCATGGCTCTTGTGGGAGCGCGATATTCGGAAAGAGTAGCTGCGCCGCTCACACCGATGTCCTACTGCCGCAGAAGCGGCCGATACGGACTGTTGGGCATCGGACGGTCCGTGCCGATCGATGAACGTTGGGAGCGGCTGGAGGCGTTGCCCAGATCAGGGCTCCATCGCGCGGCAGGGCTCCTCCTCCGACTGCGAATGGATGACCATCGAGCGCACAAACCGCGCGGCCCAATAAAACGCGAACGGCATCGTTATGCCGATGGCGATCAACCAGGGCCATCCCTTCATGGCACGGGCAGCCCCGTCGAAGAGCACCGCGCCCGCACCGAATAAGATGGTGGCAACGAAGGCCACCGAACCGAAATAGGCGATGGGCAGCACGGCCGATAGAAACACGACGCGGCGCCACGGTGTTTGGATTCCGGCCCGCGAGAGCGTTTGCACCGACGTGCCCCACATCAGCAGGCTGGCAATCCATGCAAAACCGTACACAAGCCCGACTCCGGAAGTGGTGTACGGTATCACCAGACGGATGAGGGCCACCGGAAGCTGGAACAAAAACATCAGCGCGAGGAAGTCGGCCATGGTGAATTGAGTGGGACGCCGGCGGTGACGTGCAGCCGCATCGAGGGGACCGAGGACATGCCGGCCGATCGCGGTCAGCGCTAAAACGACGCCCACGAGAACCGCAATGCCGCCGCTCAACTGGCCCAACGGTGTGTTGCGCCAGATCTTCATCGCACCGAGTCCGGTCCCCGCCAGAGCCAAGGCGGTGAGCGATGCGGCCAAGGTGAACTGAGACGGCTGGATAACGGCCATGCGCCAACGTCCAATCCAAAAGCTCGAATCGAATCGCGAACTCACCGTCTGGCCAAGAAAAAGATTATACGGGCGCTCGGCCCTGCCGACTCCGGTTACTTCGCCGATTACCACGCCGGGGGTACAAGTTGTGCTCCACTGGCGCGGAAGTGGGCATCTTCAAATATCCGGCAGCGCTCCGATGGCTCACGCATCAGGTGAATCGCGTCTTCCAGAAAATACTCCGGCGAGGGCCAGCAGATCGGCCGAGGCCGCCAACTCATCGCATCACGGCGACGTCCAGGGCCGACGGTCGGTGGCGGCGATTGCCTCTACCGTAGTCTTCCTGCTGCTATGTCTGCGCGCCGGATGCGAGGTGGCGATGATGTGGGAGCACGGCGCTGACCCCCAGATGGCGATTTGGTGGATGCTTTGGCTCATCAAGCTCGGTCTATGGTTTCTGGCCGGCAGTTGGTTCTTGAAATGGCTCCTCTACGTTCGGTCGAAACGTTGGGCATTGATCGTCGGCTTACTGCCGCTGCTCGGATGGGGCGTGGCGATTTCATTCGCAAGCTGGAAGTACGCAGCCGGTAGCCGGGCCCTTGCGGACGCCTCGAATCCAGCCACGCCCGCCGAGCGGTTGAGTCAGTTGGTCGACTTCGACGGCATTCAAGCCGGCTACGAACTCGACAACCGTCTCGCGAGTAATCCAAACACTTCGGCCGACGCACTGCGAAAACTCTCGAGCCGCGATCAAGAAGGAACCAATCTGTGTCTGGCCCGTAACCCAAACACTCCGGCTGATGTCTTGGAGTCGCTCGACAAGTACAGACGGTGAGCCGGCGTGCGCGGTACGATGTGGTAATGGACGAGAATCCGTATAAGGCGCCGGCGACGAGTGCGCAGCCTGGCAGCAGCGATCTGTTGCCGCGCCAACTCGCCTGGGTGCTGACGGTCTCGACTTCGCTGGCAGCCGCCTTTTTTGCCTTCGTGGCCATCGGTTCCTTCGCCGATGCTACATGGACCGTCTGGCAGGCGCCGTGGCGATCAGGAGAGGATAGCGGGCCGGTCACGATGGTTCTGCTCGTCTCCTTGATCGGCGTTGGCCTGTCTCTGGTCACCGCATGGTCGAGTATGCGGAAGCCGAAGAGCTTCGTAGCGGTGGCCCTCATTGCCGATATGGTCTTTTTTGGTTGGCTCGTGTGGCTTTGAGCTCAGTGCTTCCTCGACTTCGGCTTTGCCCTGCCGATGTGGCGCTGGTCTAATGGCCATTCATCTTCGCCCAGGCAAGGAGGCAAGCAATGCGACGTCCGCAGTTCACAATCCGGGCACTGTTGGTCCTGATGCTCGTCGTGGCGGCGTTCTTCGGTGGGATCAAGTTTGAGCGTGAGCGTCGTCTGCGAGAGGAGCGGGCCTCGCAAATACCGGTCGCCGTGCCACCTTCATCAGGGTTCTCGATAACCGTGGTCGAGCAACAGGACGGGACGTTCGTGCGGACGATTTCCCCAGCAGGTGCGCAGATTGTGGGAGGCAACGCGACGCCTGGTTTTGACTTCAACAACCCCAGCCTCGGCGCTCCCGCTCAGAAACAGCCGACCGACTCGGTATCGGAATGAGCATGCAGTTCTCGCTCCGATGGTTGCTCGGAGGCGTGGCCTTTATCGCCATCGCCTGCGTGTCGCTGAGGTATGCTTCCGACCTGCTCTGCACCGTGCTCGCGGCATCGCTCTTCGCATTCTTGATGACTGCGGTCTTAGGGGCACTCTACGCGAGCCGTGAACGTCGGCGGTTCTGGGCCGGGTGTGCGATCGTCGGTTGGGCGTACATCCTAAGAGCAACCGACAAGACCGGATCGAGCTTCGAAAAATCGGCGTTTCACAGCCGATTTTTGACCCACGGCGCTCCGGCTTCCAGGTTTTGTCACCCGCTCTAAGCTCGGCGCTTCCCGATCGAGTCGAAATGCCTTGGTTGGTCTCCAACGCGATCTTGGCCCAGGTGTACTATCAGCTCTGGAGGATAGGCGACGGCCTTCCTTTGCCCCCCGGCGGATACCCAGCTTCGGCTCCGCCCAGCGAATTCTTCTACACCGCTGGCCAAACATTGGCGGTGTTCGTGTGGGCGATTGCCGGCGGCGTCATCGCGGGGCGCTTCCGGCGCGGTGAGAAATGAGCGACTTCGCGATGCGCGAAGCCTGCGCCGCGATGTCGCCGAACTTCATAGGGCCCGCGCCATCGACTTGGCGAAGAGCTTGGCCGTCGCGGCGTTGGGAAAGGCCTGGATGATGAATTGCGTCGTGGGCTGTTTCGAGAGCACCTCGTTCCGCCAATCGGCGATGGCCTTGGGCGACGTCGTGATCATGTAGGCCCGCCGAACGCCGGTCTTCACCGCCACCACGTAGTGCGTCTGGTTCTCGATCGGGTCTTCGTACGGCAGCTTTTGCAGGTGCTGCAAGATCTGCGTGTCGAACTTCGTCGTGTCCTCGGGGAAGAACTTCTTGAACTGCTCGACGTTCTGTTGCTCGGTGAACTTTTCGAGCGGACCGCGGCCGCTTATCTCGCGGAGGTAGGAGTAGAACTTTTCTTTGCGGCGCTCGGCCAGGAAGTGCGTCAGCGCCCAGGACGTCGCGTAGCCGGTCGACGTCAGGGCCTCGGCCGAGGTCGTCGGTCCCACCATGTCGTTGCGGCCGGGGCCCTGCTTGAGATAGTTCTGGAGCGATCTCATCCGCAGATCGTTGGGCTTGCCCACGCCCTTCCAGCGGGCGCCCTTGCTCGTCGTCGGCGCGAAGTATTCCGGCAACCCTTCGCTGATCCACATCGGCCAGTCCGAGAGCCGTTGTTGCACGCCGATGTTGTGCAAGATCTGGTGCACGCCCTCGTGGGCGATCGTCGAAATCGCTTGTTTCACGGCCAGATCGGGGGCGACGTCGAGCAGCTTCGACTGCTCGTACATCACGACGTAGTTGGTCACGCCGTTGTAATAGGCCACGACTCCGTCGGGCATCGGGTGGAACTCGTCGAACTCGTCCTGCGTGCGGAACAGGATCAACACGAGCGGCGTCTCGGGTTCGTGGACGGGAATCTTCTGCCGCCGGCAATAACTGACGAGCGATGGGTACATCGACTCCAAGATGGCGCTCGTGCCCTTGCAGAACATCTCGCTGGAGTTGTAGATGTAGACGTAGTTCTTGGTGGTGCGGGTCTTGAAGCCGGCGAACGTCTTGTCGACCAGCTTCTTGGCCATATCTTGCATCGAGATCGGCTCGAATTTGCGGTCGGTCGGCGTGGCCTCGAGGGTCGGCAGCATGCGCAAGCGTCCGTCGGGCAGCATGACCACGAGCTGGTCGGCCACCTCGACCAAGGTCTTGGCGACGACCAACTCTTCGTCGGGGGATTTGATGAGCACGAGCCGTCCGCCGCCCGGCTTGGGCGTGCCCTCGGGCGTCTTCAAGCCGAAGTCGGCCGGGTCGGCCTTCGGTGCCGGCCGAGTCGCGGGCTCGTCGTCTTCTTTCTTCTTCTCTTGGCCGAACAGGAGATTCGCCGGGAGCAGAAGTCCCAGTAAGCAAGCAAATAGAAACGGGCTGCACCGCCTGATGAGTCGTTCCATATCTTTTCCCATAGCGCCGAAGGCCCGATGTGGCGTAGCTCCCATTATCGCCATGCGGGGCATGAGAACAATGGTCAGGTCGTCTTCGAAATGGATCGTTAAAATGAGACCGTCGGCTGGGTCGCTGCGCCACGTGCCCGATCGCCGTGTGCCCGATCGCCGTGTGGTAGTCCGCACGCTCCGAGGAAGGGCGAAATGGATTGTCGGAAATCGTCGGTTCCTACCGATCCGACGCAGCAAACGCAGACGTCATCGCCAAGCTGTTTCGGGATCGGTTCTGAAACGCTTCTTCACGTCGGGTCGGCTCAACCCGATGAGCGCCCAGATTCCGAAGGGAATGCCGAGCACGAAACAAGGCGAGCAAACCGGAATGACGGAAAAGATGGCGGCCGTGTAGGCGAGGCCATAGCTCTTCGACCGGATCATCGCGATCGCGCCTAAGACGATCGCCAGATTCATCACCAGCCAGACCACCAACGAAGCAACGCTACCGAACATCTCGCCCGCTCCTTCCGGCGTGGACGTATCGATGTCGCGAATTCGCTCGAATTGCATGGGGAGCGATACGACGATGAGCAACACGAAGATCGACGCCAGGATCAAGAGGAAAATGGCCGGCACCAGTAAAGGATTCCCCGACGAGGCAGAATCGACTCGTGCATCCGGCGATGCGTAAGGATTTATATTCGGCGGCCCAGCAAAGGGGTTGTTGCTCACGTCGGCCTCGCACGTGGGAGAAGATGCGCATCGACGGTATGAGTTTGGACCAGACGGACGCCGTTGGCAATGGAGTGCGGCTGGGTGGCACGCCGTGAGGCGTACGCGGAGGGGGAACTGTGGCCGGGGAATGGGTTAATTCTCCGCAGTCATGAAGATGCCCCACGCCGCCCCAACCATCGCGCCGGCCAGCGTCCAGATGTAAATTGCTTCTGGAAACGGCGTTCGCATGGCCCGCGCTCCAAGTGCCGCCGCGAATGCGACAAAAAGGACCACCAGCAATAACCGCTTCAAGCTGAACTGAAACCGTTGGGTCATGGGCGGGAATGGCACAGGATAAGGAAACCAGCGGGCCGTCGGCCGTTTGCCCGCTATGGCTCTTGAAACGTCTTCTGTTCCACTTCGTCAGGAAACTTGATTTCCGTTGTCCGCCACTCACCGATTTTAACCCCGTTGCGAAGGCATACCTCTCTCTTCGGGTACATCAGGCCGGTGAGTTCCGCATAGTCGTCGTAACGCTCTTCAAAAAAGGTCGCCTATCTTGTGGGCTGCCTTGACCGGCGCAACTTCTCCTCGGTATCACACCCGACCGTCGGTGGTGGCTCAAAAGTGCGTGCCCGGTGAAAAGCCGGGTGGTGATCCTACTGCCGTGGCCTCTTTTTTTTTCGCTTCGGTCTGTCGCCCTTCATAGGCTTCGTCGGCGCGGGAAGGTCAAGTCCGGCGTTTATGTCTGCCGCCATCCATTTACCGACCATCGACTTTTCGATTTCCGGCAAGTCGTGGGCGTTCATCCCAGCTAATCTGGCGAACGCGCGACAGTTTTTGTCATGGCTGTAGAAATCTGTGACACCCATCGCGCGGACGGACGCCACAATCAGGCAATCGGCACGAAGAACCGATCTGTCAGCTTTTGGCAGGCCACCTTGAGACTTCGCTTTCTCGACTTTGTATTTCGACCAAAGTTCCGCTGCGATTGACGACGCGCGTAGATCGAACGGAGCGACGATAAACTGTGTCGAGAACTCGACAGAGAATTGCCCCGTCTTGCCCTGGGGAACATGCACCAGCAGCTCCGATAACACGATGGCCGACAGGATACATGCCGTTTGCTTCTCGGATATGTCATGCAAAAGCATCAGCGACCGCGTTTTCAATTCGTTGAAGTCTGGCGCGGGCGTGATGTGGTTCGATGGAGCCACACCAGCGTAAATCAAGACCATCGAATCGAAGGATACGGCGCTCACTACCTCATGCCTCTGATGACTTTCTCCGGGTTCGGGACATCGTCCCATCCCGATAGCCCGGCTTTTCGTAATCGCTCGATTGCCTCATTGGCCGCTCCCATCTTGGGCTGAGAGAAGTCAACGATCTTGAAGTCGTAGACGTACCACGTTCGGTGAATCCACACTGCTGGGCCAACGGCTGCAATTCTCTCGTATAGGTGCTGCCCAAGTCGTTGCACGAGATCCCGATTAGCAACGCCGCAATAGAGAAGATGCGTTCGCCCTGGGACTTGCAGGGCGCATCTCATTTCCGTCTTGCCGCCAACCCTTTTAATAGAGCCGATAACCGTCGCGTCGCCACGAACCAGCAGTTTTTTGGACACTCGCTCGTAGTCGTTACCCTCAACAACAAGCAACGGCGGCCCATCGGGATCGGAGACTACCTCAAGGCGGCAATGCACGGTTCGCGCTACCTCGGATAATCTTTCCAGCGGCTTCAAGACGGACACCAACGAGCCATCTTCCTCGACTTGGCCAGCGGCCGACGCGATGAGCGACCCGGCGCGGGTAAGATTCGCCATCGCTTCCTCTGGGGAATGCGATATGCAGGAATAGATGGCGGAGCCACCCCTTACGCGAACCAAGTTGATTGCCTTACCTGGGTCAACCTTCGCTGTAACGAATGGATCGCGACCGCTCGCAATATCCTGAACGGCAGACAAAGCGTCGTTTACAGCGCGGAGCGGCACCTGTTGCGGCGATATGCCTTCGGCAACAAAGCGGACAGAAAATGTTGGTGTCGGCATTGTCTGTTTCGACATTGAGGGAACCTCCCGAGTTCAACCGTGTCTTGCGGTCATGAAGTCGTCGCGTGCCAGCCTGTTCTTTAGCCACCCTCTCCTTTCGGAGGGTGGCCCGCGCGTTGGTCGCGCAGCGGTCTTATAAGCCGCGTTAGGGGCCGGTTCGCGCCGGACGGGTTCGATTCCCCTTAGGCTTTGATCTGCCGCTTGGCAGCCGCTAGGAGCGTCTTTCTCGCCCAGGTTGACGTTTTGCCACCTGCGGCGCGTTCCAGAAGCTCTAGCTCGGCGGGCGATACCCGAACTTGAAACTGGATTGTGCGCCGATCTTCTTCGGCCTTCGGTGGCCTTCCACGTTGAGTGTCCATGACAAAATTGTAACGACAAAAAAACCCGTCGCAAGTCCCTTGCCAGCTTCTTAAATGTCGATACAATAAATGGCGTGAAAAGAAAACCCCGAAGCGACTGGTAATCGCTTCGGGGCAGACAATCCGGCTGGTCGCCAGACTGCTCTTGGTAAAGCCATTCTAGCGACCGGCCCTCACAGAGGGAAACGGCGCTATGATGATAGCCTGCGCGCACACGTCGCGAAAACGAATGGGCAAGAACCGGAATGGCAGCCAGCGTTGGCGTTGCATATCGTGCGGCAAGACTTGGACTGAGGCGCAGCCTAAGCCGCTCGGCACGATGACCATTTCGGTTGACGACGCCAAGCTGGCACTTCGCATGTTGGCCGAAGGTTCGTCGCTCCGCTCGACCGCACGGATTACCGGACTTCAACGCAACACGGTTTGTAAGCTGTTGCTCCACTTCGGCGATGCCTGCCGCCGTTTTCTCGATCAGCGCATGCGTGGGCTCGTGCTCGATCATTTGCAGTTCGACGAGCAATGGACGTTCGTGCTTAAGAAGCAGGCGCGGCTGACGATCGAGCAGCGCGAGCGCTGCCACGACATTGGCGACATTTACCTTTGGACGTGCGTGGATCAAACGACGAAGCTGATGCCGTCGTTCGTGGTGGGCAAGCGGTCGGGCGATATGGCCCGACGCTTCATGTTGGATGTGGCAGGGCGGCTCGTTTGGCCGAAGCCGCACGAAAGCGACGATCACGCTTTCGCACACGGTTCGTTCCGCCGCATCGTGCAGATCAGCACGGACGCTTTCGCGGCTTATCCCGAGGCGGTTGACTTGGCGTTCGGCGCATACGTGCGCTGGGGCACGATAGTGAAGCAGTACCGAAATGCCAAGATCATTTATACGCCGAGCGAGATGATAGGCACCAAACGCACGCCACGACGGGGCATGACCAAGGCCGACAAGTGGACGATATGCACCAGCCACGTGGAGCGATTGAACGGCACGCAACGGTTGATGCTGAAGCGGCTGACGTACTGCTTCTCGAAGAAGCTTCGCAACCTGGAAGCGGCCTTCTCTGTCTTCGCCGCGTTCTACAACTTCTGTTGGAGAACCCGCAAGCCGGGCAAGCTTCGCCCCACGGCTGCCATGATGGCGGGGCTCACCGATCATACGTGGACCTTCGATGAGCTTTTCGCCGCCGTCCTGGGCGGCTGACACACTTCCTGATAATAAGTGTATCGAGAACGTGGCCTCTTGTACAGGTAAACCGCCGGGCACGCACTTTTGAGCCACCACCCGACCGTCTCCGCCCTGTCCCGCGCCGCCGGGCCCAGCTACAATTGCGACATGACCAACACGTGCGGCCGGGCCACGCATCACGGGCCTTCGCCGGGCTGTACGTTCCCGTGAGAAGCAGGGTCCCTCCCAACCTAGTGAGCAAGCGCGCCAAACGGGCGACCGGTCCGTCGTTGGACGAGGTCCGCCACTTAATTCGCGACAGAGGTCTACGCTGCACTCCCGCTCGGCTGGCGATCCTGCGCAAGCTCTTCGGCGCGGGTCGGCCGATGAGCCATGCACAGGTGGCCGACGATCTCGCGCCTCAGGGGTTCGATCGGGCGACGATCTATCGCAATCTTGTCGAGCTGGCCGACGTCGGCCTGCTGCACCGCCTGGAGTTGGGCGACCACGTCTGGCGTTTCGAGCTGCGGCAGCCGGAAGATGCGGACGCCGATCACACCCACTTCCTGTGCGTCGACTGCGGCGACGTCTCGTGCGTCCCCGATCTCTCGCTCAAGACCGCCGTTTCTCTCGTCGGCCAGCGTGCCGCGCCCGGTCGCGTGACGGAAGTCCTCCTGAAAGGCCATTGCAATCGCTGCCAGTAGGAGCGGACTGGGTCTGGGTTATCGCGAGCTGGCAAACCTACGCTTCCCCTCGATCATGTTGTTGTGAATGGCGAACGAGGCCAGAATGGCCGTCCAGCAAGACAATCGCCACACAACGCCGGATTCATAGATCCCCTGAACCATGACACCGAATTGCTTGGCCCACCGGTTGACCGCGGATGAGCTCGCCTTCTTCAACACCAACGGCTATCTGACCGTTACGGACGCGATCGAGCCGGCGATGCTGGAACGCTTGCTCGCCGTGGCGGATCGCATCGACCGACGCGTGCGTACGGACGAAACTCGCGACAAGTTGCTCTCGATCCCCAATATCGTGCACGAAGATCCGGCGCTCGTCGAGCTGATCGATTGCCCGACCACTTTTCCGAAAGTGTGGGGAATCCTCGGCTGGAATATCTACTTGTACCATTCGCACGTCGATCTGACGCCGCCCGCAAACGCCGCCGCGCTCAAATGGCGCGTCGCCTGGCACCAAGACAGCATGCGGGTTAACGATGAGATCGAATCGCAGCCACGGCCTCGGCTATCTCTCAAGATCGGCTACTTCCTCACCGATGTCAGCCGACCCGATCGAGGTAACACGCTCGTCGTGCCGGGCTCTCATTTGTATGACGAGATCGACTGCCCGGCCGATGGCATATCGAACCCGGCGGGAGCGGAGCCGCTCTGCCTCAAGCCCGGCAGCGCGGTGCTGATCGATCGGCGCATCTGGCATTCACGCAGCCCGAATTTCTGGAGCCAGACCCGCAAGGTCGTCTGGTATGGATACGCGTACCGATGGCTGCGTCCGAAGGACGAAATGACGGTCAAGCACCTCTATCCGCAGCTCGACCCCGTTCGCCGTCAGATCCTCGGCGACGGCCAATCGGCGAACGGCTGTTACGATCCGGCCGAGGACGACGTACCATTACGGTCGTGGCTGCGGGAGCATTCGCCGCACGAAGCCGACTGGTCGGCGACCGGGCGGTCCCAATCGCGGCCACCGGCGATGGTGCGCGGCAAGCACCTGGGGCGCCAGTGACCCTCCCGAATCCGACGCGTTGCAGTCCGGCGACATCTCGCTCATGCAAGAACGGCCGCGAACCGAGCAGCTCGTGCTGAAGCCGAATGTGACCTGGTTCGTCATCGGCATCGTCTTCTTTGGCGGCGGTGGGGCACTGCTCATGCCGGAAAATAAGATCGTCGGCTGCCTGAGTGTTGCGTTCGGCCTCGTCTCGTTCGTCATCCTCATGTGGACCGTGTTCTCGCCTCGCAGCCGATTGCGCCTCACCGAGACGGGTTTCTCTTTCGGTACGATGAGCCGCGTCTCGGCCTTTCGCTGGTCGGATGTCGCCGAGTTCTTCCCTGTCTACTTTGGCAATCGGACGTGGGTCTGTTTTCGGTTTTCCCCAAGTTTTCGCGGGGAACGAGAGCTACGGCGCATCAATCAAGAATTCGGCGGCTTCGATCGCTTCCTGCCCTTCACTTACGGGATGCAAGCGGATGACCTGGTTCGGTTGATGGAGAGTTGGCGATCGAAGTATGCGGACCTCCGCGCATAAAAAAGCCCCGCCGTAGTTGCAGGGCTGTCGCGAGCTTAGGGCAAGACGATGCTATAGCGGCAGTTCAACATAAAAAGCCCTGCCGTAGTTGCAGGGCTGTCGCAAGCTTAGGGCAAGACGATGCTATAGCGGCAGTTCAGCATAAAAAAGCCCTGCTGTAGTTGCAGGGCTGTCGCGAGCGCAAGGAAAACACCGCTCGGCGCTATTTGCTGGCGGCCTTTTCGACGTGTCCGCCGAATTGGAACCGCATGGCCGAGAGCAGCTTGTCTTGGAAATCGGACTCACCGCGCGAGCTGAAGCGCTCGTAGAGTGCCGTGGTCAGCACGGGCACCGGCACCGCTTCGTCGATGGCCGCCTTGATCGTCCAGCGCCCCTCCCCCGAATCGGAAACGCGCCCCGCGAACTCGGCCAGCGAGGCGTCCTTGGCCAACGCGGCCGCCGTCAGGTCGAGCAGCCACGAGGCGATCACGCTGCCGCGTCGCCATACCTCCGCGATGTCGGGCAGATTGAGATCGTATTGGTAGTGCTCGGGATCGCGCAGCGGGGTCGTCTCGGCGTCGATCTCGTGCGTCCGTTTGCCGATGTTCGCGCAGTGCAACACGCCCAGCCCCTCGGCATAGGCGGCCATCACGCCGTACTCGATGCCGTTGTGGACCATTTTGACGAAGTGGCCGGCGCCGTTGGGGCCGCAATGCAAATAGCCCTGCTCGGCGGTGCTACCCCCAGACCGACCCGGCGTATGCGGGATGTCGCCGACGCCCGGAGCGAGCGTCTTGAAGATCGGATCGAGCCGGCGAACTGCATCGTCGGGGCCGCCGATCATCATGCAGTAGCCGCGTTCCAACCCCCATACGCCGCCGCTGGTGCCCACGTCGACGTATTCGATCTTCTTCGACGCCAGTTCCTTGGCCCGGCGGATGTCGTCGATGTAGTACGAGTTGCCGCCGTCGATCACGACGTCGCCCGGTTCGAGCAGGCCGACGAGTTCTTTGACCGTCTCGTCGACCACCGCGGCCGGCACCATCAACCAGATGGCCCGCGGCTTCTTGAGCTGTCCGACGAACGCCTTCAGATCCGACGCGCCCGACGCCTTCTCCTTGACCAGGTCCTGCACCGCCTTGGCCGAACGGTCGAAGACCACGCACTCGTGCCCTCCTTTGAGCAACCGCCGCACCATGTTGGCGCCCATCCGGCCGAGTCCGATCATTCCGAGTTGCATCATCAGCTCCTTTGATAGTGGGTCACGGCTTCGCAGGGCTCGCGCGGGCCTCCGGCCTGGCCGTCCTTTCCCTACTTATGACAAAGCGTGGCCCGCAGGCAAGCCCTAACTCGGGAGCGGGCAGCCATCGGAACGGTCCTCGGCTCCTTTTCCGGCCGGAACGCGCTGCGCAGGCACTCGCCGTTGCGCTTGCGCCTCGCGGCGACAGTAGCATCTACGCTACTTGACTCGCACGAGCTTCATGATGCGGCCGGCCACGTTCCAGTCTTGCACATAAAGATTCCCGTCCTTGTCCCAGTACGAGCCGTGCGTGCCGCTGAAGATGCCTTCCACCCACTGATCCTGAGGGATGTTGAAGTTCCCGCCTTTCGCGGGATCGGGGTTGTGGCCGAGAACCGCCATGATCGTGTTGCTCTTGTCGAGTATCACCACGCGGCCTTGCAGGTCGGGCACCGAGACGTAGTCTCCCTGGACGGCGGCCGAGGTCGGCATGCCCAAGCCCGTGATCACTTCGGCCAAGAAGTTTCCGTCGAGGTCGTAGTGCAGCAGCCGGCCCTTGGGCTGATGGTTGCGGTCGCAGATCAACAGCCGGGGCGGCTCGTAGCGCGTGTCGAGCACCATGCCGTGGGCCGTATTGAATTGCTTCAGATCGTTCCCCTTCGATCCGAAATGCATCAGGTACTTGCCCGTCTGATCGAATTTGAAGATGTAGTTGCTGGCATAGCCGTCCGACAAGAAGATGTCGCCGTTGGGGGCGACGACGATGGCGGTCGGGTTGAACTGTGTCAGCTTCAGGCCCGACGCTTCGGGAAAGCCCAACTTGAGGACGATCTCGCCGCTATGGGCATTGAACTTGATCCCTTCGGCGTTGGCGTTGCGCGCGCCGTAGATGAACTCGTCGCCGCCTTCCTGACGGATCTTCATGTCGTGGATGCGGGAGTATTTGTCGCCCAGATACTCTTGAATCACCTTGCCGTCCGGCGAGAAGACGACGACCCCCTTGTCGGCGCTCGTGTAAACGTTACCGTCCTTGTCGATGACGACCGACCCGTGCGTGGGCCCCAGGGCCGACTGTCCGTCGGGCCGCAGCCCCCAACCCGGCACCGTGTCGAAGGTCATCAGCCCGCAACCCATGCGGACGGGCTTGGCCTTCTCCTGCGAGAGGGCCGGCGAAGCGACAAGAAAGGCGATCATCGCGGCGAGACAAGGTGCGAAGCTCTTCATGCTGCGGACTCCTGGTTGGGCGTGTAGTCAGGGCGTAGGGTGGGAATTATTTAGAGCCGATCCGAAAACCTGCTGGCGAGTCGAATCGTTCCTGTCGCAACATCGGTTCTCGGACAGACTCTTAGCGAGCGCGGAAGCGGTCTTCAACGGCTATCCCGTTTCTCTGCCGCAACCAGTATCCGGTCGGTCGCCGCCCGTTTCAATCAGTTCCCGCGAGATTCCCGACACGGGCCCGGCAGCGGGATGGCAGGTTACCCGCACCCCAGAGCCTGCCGCGCCGCCCGAGCGGCAACGGCGGGCGGTGGCGGTGAATTGAAGCAATGAGCGGACGGGTCGAGTAGGCAAGGGGCTGACCACGGGGCAAGGGTTTCACCACCCGCTTCCGAACTCAACGGTCCAGGAAATCGGCCGCGCGTAACCTTTGCACGATGCCGCCGCACTCTTTCCCATTGAGGGTGTCGGCGACGGCCTCTCGATCCCGGTCAGAGTTCCCGGCTCTGATCGGGTTTTTTCTTGGAGCAACCGACAAAACCAGATCGGACTCCGAAAAGATCGGCGTTTCACGGCCGATTATTCGCCCACGGCGTTCCGACTTCCGGGATTTTGTCAGTCGCTCTTGACCGACGACCAAATCGACGCGAGGCGCCGGACGTCGCGCACGTTTGACAACGCTTTTCGACGGATCCGGTGATTCGCTTCGGCTTTTCAGCCGATCGGCTCGAGCAGATGATCGTCGATCTCGATCGAGACGCCTTGTTGCAACAGGCTGACGGAGACGATCATGCGACACCTGCGACGGCGGGCCACCACCGTGCCTTCGACACCCGCCAGGGCGCCACTCTTTACGCGAACTTGGTCGCCGGCCTTGAGACGGCTTTCCACCGTCAGCGGGGCGCCTGCCGAAATCAAGCGCGACAGGTCGTGTAATTGGCGAGTCAGCAAGCGAGGGTCCGCGACGCTGAGAAAGTGGGCAATCCGGTTGGTAATCATGATCGAGTGCCGTTCCAGCTCGTTGCCAAAAAGGAACACATAGCCGGTGAACAAGGGGAGGTGCGAGACCTGCTTGCGGCCGCGAACGATCTTGGTCTGGCTGATCGTCGGCAAGTAAAAGGACATCTCGCGACACAACAGATCGCGCGCCACGCTCTTCTCCTGGCGTGGCTTGGTATGCATCACCCACCAGGTGCGATCGCTCGTTTCGGCTCCGCGAAGGGGTGCCTCATGGTCCGATACGGCCAATCCAGCCAGCAGGTTCGCGGGGAAGCAGTCCGTCTCCGCGCTCAAAATGGGCATGAATCCGTTCCTTTTTTCGGGCTCCATCCAACGCAGTTCGCACGGCGACTGCCGACCCACCACGAGATTACTCTGCGATTACGGCCGAGGGAAGTACCCGTGTCAAAATGGGTCGAAAACACTGATTGTAATGACCACAGCAATCATAGCGATCTTGTCGCCCAACACCATGCGGTTTATAGTCTTACGAGAGTCTGTCTGACGTGGTTCGCCCCACGACGGGAAGAGGCATCCCGTTCGATCTATTCAAAGATGGCTCAATTGGTCGAGGTCAAGGAATGACCCTTCGATCTTGGTCTTGTGCGGGGGCTCGCTGTGGCACTGGTTCGCGGCACGAGCGTGCGGTCGAGCGACTTCGTCTGTTGCGCACCGACGCACCGCGCCACCCGCAGCCCCTTCTGGCTGGCTCCCCTATATGGGCCGCAATCGGCGGCCGGTGCAACCTTTTTCCGAACGCTGCCACCAGACCTCTATTCCGCCATCGTAGCGCAGCGGCGCGAGTCGCGGGCGGAGAGGCGCTGGTCCGGAGAAGAGGGGCGCTGCCGGGCCGAGCCTGCTTCAGCCGTCCCCCCTCGACGGACGCGGCACGCCTCCGTCGTCCACACAGCGGCCGTTCTTCAAAGACACCCCTAACCGCGCCCCGGCTTGCGACCGGTTGGCAAGAAACCTCATGATGCCGCACCCGACAAGTTTCGTGGAACTGATTCGCCGCCTGGCTCCCGACGTACCCGAAGATACGTGCGGTTGTCCGCCGCTGGTCGCCTCGGCCATCGAAATGCAGGCGGCGACTGGCAAGAGGCAGCGTCCGTTCTGGGTCATCGTGCATTCGCTGACCGACCACGGGCTGCGGCTGTTGCATGCCCGGCCGCTGCATTCCACCGGTCTTTGTCTGCGAATCCAGACCAAGGATGGCGCGGTGGTGCAAGCCATGCTCGTCGCCAAAGAGAGCCACCCCAATGGGCCGCTCTTCGAGACGTCGGCCGAGTTCCACCGCGTCGGTCTCGATGTCGGCCAGTTGGCCTGACGTCGGCGTCGCAAGCGGTAATTTTGAAGCCGCCCTATCGGTTTCGGCGACCTTCGGAGTTGATTCGAAGGCGGGTTGAAGTACGGACCGGCAACATCACGATGCCGGCCCGAATCGGGCCAGAAATGCTTGCGGCGGTGTGCCGGACGGAGCAGAATCCAACTGTCAGGACCACGCCACGCTTTTCGCCGCCCGCTGTCACTTGCCATGGTTCGCTCCCTCCGCTCGCGACCGGCATCCGTGTTTTGTTTGCTCGTCACCGCTTGCGCGGTGATCGGCGTGACGTCGGCCGGCTCGGCGCGGGCGCCGTACAAGACGCCGTGCGTGCTTGTCATCCTGGCCGACGATCTAGGCCGCGGCGACTATTCGGCCTTCGGCACTCCCGATATCCGCACGCCCAACATCGACCGCCTGTTTGCCGAGGGCAGGTCGTGCGACAATTTCTTCGCGAACAGTTGCGTCTGTTCGCCGACGCGGGCGGCCCTGCTGACCGGCTGCTATCCCGATCGCGTCGGCGTGCCGGGCGTCATCCGCGATGAGCCCGAAGATTCGTGGGGCTATCTGGCGCCGGGCGCCACGCTCCTGCCGCACGTCTTGCGACAGGCCGGCTATCACACGGCAATCGCGGGCAAATGGCACCTGGGTTATGACCCTCCCAACCGCCCCAATGACCGAGGATTCGATCTCTTCCACGGTTTCTTGGGCGACATGATGGACGATTACCGCACTCATTTGCGGCACGGCCACAACTTCATGCGCCGCGACGCGGAAACGATCTCGCCGGAAGGGCACGCCACCGATCTCTTCACCGACTGGGCCTGTCAGTATCTCGACGAGCGAGCGAAGGCGGACGACGAACGGCCCTTCTTTCTCTATCTGGCCTATAACGCGCCGCACGGGCCGATCCAGCCTCCTCGCGAATGGCTCGACAGGATCCGCCGCCGCGAGCCCGAGCTATCGCCCAAGCGGGCCGGGTTGGTGGCACTCATCGAACACCTCGACGCGGGCATCGGCCGCGTGCTCGACAAGCTCGACGAAACGGGCCTCGCCGAGCAGACGCTCGTGCTCTTCACGTCCGACAACGGCGGCCTGCTCGGCGACGAGGCGCACAATGGCCCGTGGCGGAGCGGCAAAACCCACATGTACGAAGGGGGCCTGCGCGTGCCATGTGCCGTGCGCTGGCCGGGGCAGATCGCGCCGGGCACGCATACCGACCAGCTCGCGCTGAGCATGGACCTCTTTCCGACCGTGTTGGCCGCGGCCGAAGTGAGCCCTCCCGACGGCATCGACGGCGTGAGCTTCCTGCCGCAATTACTGGGCGAACCGGCGGCACGTGCCGACCGGGAAGTCTACTTCGTGCGCCGCGAAGGGGGCCCGGCCTATGGCGGCAAGACGATCGAAGCGCTCCGGCGCGGCGATTGGAAGCTTGTACAAAACAACCCCTTCGGGCCGCCGGAACTCTATCATCTGGCGAGCGACCCTCAGGAAACGACCGATCTGGCGGCCAAAGAACGGCAAAAGTTCTTGGAACTTGCCGCCGCCCTGCGGCTGCACGTGCAGCGCGGCGGACAGGTGCCCTGGCAAGCCCCTACCTCCTCGGCCAGCCTGTCTTCTCCGTGACAGACGGTGTCATAACAAGCCGCCGATGACGCGGGCGGCGTGCAGCAGGTCGTCGACGATGTAATCTGGCCGGACGGCGGCATCGGTGGCGTGGCGAAGTCCATATCCGGTGCGCACCAGCAGCGTGGTGGCGCCGATCGCCTGACCCAGATCGACGTCGCAGGGCTTGTCGCCGATGACGAACGACGCCCAGGCGGAAAACTCGTGGTCGCGGGCCACGGCTTCGACCAGGCCCGGCAGCGGTTTGCGGCAACGGCAACCTGCGTCGGGATGGTGGGTGCAACAGGCGATCGCGGCGAGTTCGACGCCGGAGACCCGCAGCAGTTCGCGTAGGCGATCATGGATCTGCTCCAACCGGGCCTCGTCGAACAGGCCGCGGGCCACCCCCGATTGGTTCGTCACCACGGCGAGCCCCAGGCCGAGTCGCTGCATTTCGGCAAGGCCGGCGGCTGCGTTAGGCAGTAGTTCGATCTGCTCGGGATCCGACAGATAGTGCCGTTCGACGTTGATCGTCCCGTCGCGGTCGAGGAGCACGAATCGCTTCATGAACTGTGTGGACGGTTCGATTCGCCAACGGGTTATCGGATCAGTCCGGCGCTAAAGCCTATCGACAACCGGTGTCGCGGGTTATCGCATCGGCTTCAAAAATTATCCGGGTTGGTTTATGTGGCTGCAAGCCGCGTTTTCCTGACATGCCGTTCGCTCACGGCGGTTCGGCTCGACCGCAATTGACGCAGACCGCGAAGGCGACCTATCATCCGGCCCGATCCACCTCAACTTCTCCCGAGACCGGCCGAGTGATGCTTGCTCTCCAGTCGACGCGCGTGCTCCCGCGGCAGTTGACATCGACCGCCCAACGCACGGCCCACCTGATCGGTATCGCGGGGGCCGGCATGCAATCGCTGGCCGAGGCGCTGGTCGATCAGGGGTGGACCGTCACGGGGTCCGACCTGGCACCCGAGCAGGCCCGCTGGTTGTGGAGCAAGGGCGTGCTCGTCCATCGCGGCCATGCCGCGCGGCAGATGCCGGCCGACGCGCGTCTGGTGGTCTACAGCGATGCGGTCGGCGTTGAGAACCCCGAGCGGCAACGCGCCCACGAGCTGGGCCTGCCCGAATACAGCTATCCGCAGATGGTGGGCGAATTGATGAAGGGCCGCATCGGCCTGGCCGTGGCGGGCACGCACGGCAAGAGCACGACGACGGCCCTCACCGCCGAAATCCTCATCGCCGCCGGTCTCGATCCGTCGGTCATCGGGGGCGGCACGCCGCTCGGCCAGACCTCCGGCGGACGGCACGGACAGGGCCGCTATCTGTTGGCCGAAGCGTGCGAATATCACCGCAACTTCCTGCACCTTTGTCCGCGCCTGGCCGCCCTCACGGGCATCGAGCCCGATCATTTCGATTGCTTTCCGTCCGACGCCGAGTTGACTGCGGCGTTTGGCGACTTTGTCCGGCGATTGCCGCGCAGCGGAACACTCGTCCTCAACGCCGACTGTCCGGTCGCCCGCAAGGTGGCGGGTATGACCCGTGCGCGGATCGTCACGTACGGCCTCGACGCGCCGGCCGACTGGCGTGCAGAAATCCTGTCGCAGAACGGGGGTCGGTTCCAAGTCGACCTGCTGCGGCCCGGCGGACGGATCGCGAAGATCAGCCTATCCCTCCCCGGCCGCCACAACCTGCAAAACGCGCTAGCCGCGGCCGCCTTGGCCGCCCAAGCGGGGGCCGGCGACGAGGCGATCGCACAGGGGCTGACCCGGTTTGCCGGGCTGGCACGGCGGCTGGAACGGGTCGGGCTGTGGCGCGAGGCCGCCTGGTACGACGACTACGCCCACCACCCGACGGCCGTTCGCGCGACGCTGGCCACCGTCCGGCAGATGTTCCCCAGTCGCCGGATTTGGTGTATCTTTCAACCCCACCAGGTATCGCGGACCCGTCGGCTGCTGGACGAGTTCGCGGCGAGCCTGCAAAATGCCGATCGTGTGGCGATCGCCGAGGTTTTTCCGGCGCGCGAGATGCCCGGCCCCGCGTGCTCCGCGGTCGCCGCCGAATTGGCCGAGCGCACACGAGCACAGGGGACAGATGTGCTCGGCGGACACACGCTCGACCGCCTGGCCGACGAGGTCGGAGAAGAAGTTGCCGCGGGCGACGTGCTGCTCACGCTGGGGGCCGGCGACATCCGGAAGATTTGGAATGCCACTGCAAGACGAATTCGAACGTATCGTGCGGCTGGCTGAACCGCTCGCGGCGCACACCTGGTTCCATCTGGGTGGCCCGGCCGAGTATTTCGCCGAACCGCGCGACGCCGACGAGTTGGCCAAGCTCGTCACGCGTTGTCAGCAGGAAGAACTGCCCGTCCGGTTGTTGGGCGGCGGATCGAATGTGCTGGTGCGCGACGAAGGCGTGCCGGGGGTCGTGGTGCGCCTGCCCGAAGCCGGCTTCGCCCAGGTCGAGATCCGCGGCCGGCGGGTCATCGCGGGCGGCGCGGCCAAACTGGGGCACGTCATCTCCACCACCGTGCGCGAAGGGTTGGCTGGCTTGGAGACGCTGGTCGGCATTCCCGGCACCATCGGCGGTGCATTGCACGGCAACGCGGGGAGCCGCGGCGGCGACATCGGTCAATGGACCGAGCAGGCCACGGTGATGGCCCGTAGCGGCGAGGTCAGCCAGCGTCAGCGCGACGAACTCGTGTTCGCCTACCGCCAGAGCAGCCTCGACGACCTGGTCATCCTGGCGGCAGAGTTCGAGTTGGAACCCGACGATCCGGAGCAGCTCACCAAACGCATGCAGCAGCAGTGGATCGTGAAGAAGAGCGCCCAACCGCTCGGCCATCAGAGCGCCGGTTGCATCTTCAAGAATCCGCGCGGCATGAGCGCCGGCTTACTCATCGACCAGGCCGGCCTGAAGGGCACGCGCATCGGCGGTGCCGAAGTGAGCGACCGCCATGCGAACTTCATCGTCGCCGAGGCCGGTGCCACGGCCCAGGACGTGTTGCGGCTGATCGAACTCGTGCGCAGCCGCGTGGCCGACCGGCTGGGAGTCGAACTGGAGATGGAGATCGAGGTTTGGTAACGGGGTAAGAGCCGGTTCGAGAAGGGTGCGCTTGCCGATCGGTTGCCGGGATGGCTCGACTCGCCGATTGTTTTTGAATCAGTCTTAAAAAATGCCGTCAAGGAGGATGGCCATGTACGACGTTACAGCGGGCGGGCGGCGCGTGGCGGTGTTGGCCGGGGGCGATTCGGCCGAGCGCAATGTCAGCTTGGCCAGCGGGCAGGCGGTGACATACGCCCTGACCGCGGCCGGCTACCGCGCGGAGATGTTCGATCCGGCGGCGATCGGCTTGTACCAGATCGACTGGTCGCGGTTCGAAGTCTGCTTCATCGCCTTGCACGGTGGGGCCGGTGAAGACGGGCGTGTGCAGGCGGAGTTGGAATCGCTCGGCGTGCCCTTTACGGGTTCCGGACCGGCCGCCTCGGAACGGGCCATGAGCAAGTCGGCCACCAAGGAGCGGTTCGTCGCGGCCGGAGTGCCGACGGCCGAATATTGCGTCATCGCCGGCGACGATGGACTGTCGGCCGCCCTATCATGGGCCGAGGCCACGGGCTTTCCGCTGGTGGTCAAACCCGATCGAGAAGGGTCGAGCATCGGCGTCGGTTTCGCCGCCGACGCAGGCCAGTTGCGTGCGTGCGTAGCCGACGCCCAGCGATTCGATACGGTCGTGCTCGTCGAACGCTGGATCGACGGACGTGAGTTCACCGTGGCGGTGCTCGGACGCGAGCCGCTGCCGACGCTCGAGATCGTCACGCCGCGCGGCCTGTTCGACTACGAGGCCAAGTACGAAAGCGCCCTCACCGAATACCGCTTCGAACATGGGTTGCCGGCTGCGGCTGCCCGTCGGCTGACCGACGCAGCCATCGCCGCGGCCGAGTCGGTCGATACGTCGGGTCTGGTGCGGGTTGACGTGATGCTCGACCGGTACTGCCAGCCGTGGGTGCTGGAGGTGAACACCGTTCCCGGCCTGACCGATCACAGCCTGGCCCCCAAGGCGGCCGAGCAGGCGGGCATGAACATGCCCGATCTCTGCCGCTGGATGATCGAAGACGCCCTGCTCGCGGAGGCGAAACGATGAGCGGACCCGAGAAACCGGCCGCCAAGAGCGAAGCGTCCCGGGCCCGCCGCGCCAAGCGATTGGTACCGCGTTTGTTTGTAGGCTTGTTGGTGTTAGGGATGTGCGCCGGCGGCGTCTGGGCCCTATGGCAGAGGGTCCGCAAGGATGTATACGCCGCACCCCGTCACGTGGTGCAGGCCGAAGCGGTCAGCGCGACGCCTCCGCCTGCTTGGATTCGCACCGACATCAAAGCCGAGGTGGTGCGCGACATCTTCCTGGCCGGACCCGTTTCGGACCTCGACGAAGATCTGGGCGAACGGTTCTACGAGGCGTTCGCGGCCCATCCCTGGGTGGCGAAGGTGGTGCGCGTGACGAAACGGTCTCCGGCGGTTGTACAGGTCGATCTCGTCTATCGCCGGCCCGTGCTCATGGTGCGCGTGCACGACGGCCTGCTGCCGGTCGATGGCGAAGGAGTGCAGCTTCTCACGGCCGATTTCTCGCCACTCGAAGCCGGTCGCTATCCGCGGTTGGCCGAGATCGGCAGCGTCACGCCGCCTCCGGCGGGCACGCGGTGGGCCGATTCGCGCGTCGTGGCGGCCGCGCGGCTGGCGGCCGTGTTGATCGACACCTGGCAGGAACTCGGCCTGCATCAGATCGGGCTGGCGGCCGAGTCGGCCCACGTACAGGCCAGCACGCTCGATTTCGACTTGCTCACCAAGGCCGGCACCCGTGTGCATTGGGGACCGGCGCCGGGTCCGGGCGCCGATGAACAGGCGGCCGCGGCCGACAAACTCTCTCGCCTGCGCCACTACGCGGCCGAGCACGGCACGCTCGACGGCGCGCGCGGCCCGCAAGACCTCGATTTGCGCGATCCCCACGGCGTGCGAGCCGTGCCACGCACCGCGGCGGTTCCCAAAACGGAAGGCTGACGGCGCGGTCCGACGGGTGTTTTCGGGCTCTCCGCCGAATCAGACGCCCTATCGCCCCACCGTGCTATACAGTCCGATCGGCCTATACGGTAACGTCGGAATCGGTTCTCGCCAGTGCCACCGACGACGGGCCATTGACCAGCTCGCCTCGCAGGATGGCCATGTGCGGAGGCGCCTCGACGCCGATGCGCACACACCCGGGAGCGATGCGAACGATGGTGATCGTCACCTCGTCGCCAACATGAATACGCTCGTCGACTTTGCGAGTCAGAACCAGCATGGAGGGCCTCCTTGCTCAGCCAGTAAGGAATCGGACAGCCGCGCGATAGGGCTGTTCCCAGAGGCGGTCTGTACAGACCACTTCCATCACGGGACAACCCGAATTGGGCCTGCTAGCATAGCAATGCTAGCATCGCCCTGCAAGCAGTCCTTTTTGGCTGCGATTCGGGCATATCCGCCACAACCACGGTCCAGGGCGATTGTTTCGAATCGCCTATCTACGTGATTAGCCACGGATAAACGCAGATAAACACAGATGGAGAAGTCTGTGCCTCCGTTCCGTGAGGGGCGTTCCATCCTTCCTCCCGGCATCTTCTCCAAAACCAGTCGTTTAATCAGCGTTTATCCGCGTTTATCTGCGGCCACTCCAGGGCCGGGAAAAGCTGCTACCCGTAACCCGACGGAGCCCTCACTCCCACTCGATGGTCGCGGGCGGCTTGGAGCTGATGTCGTACACGACCCGGTTCACGCCCTTGACCTCGTTGATGACCCGCGTCGAGATGCGGGCCAGCACGTCGTAGGGTAGATGGCTCCAATCGGCGGTCATGAAATCTTCCGTGTCGATGGAGCGGACCGCGATCGTCTCTTCGTAGGTGCGGGCATCGCCCATCACGCCCACGCTCTGTACGGGCAGGAGCACGGCGAACGCCTGCGACGTCTGCCGGTATAACCCCGCGGCCTTGATCTCGGCCACCACGATGGCATCGGCCTCGCGCAGACGGGCCAGCCGCTCTGCCGTCACTTCGCCCAGGCAGCGCACGGCGAGCCCCGGCCCGGGGAACGGATGACGCCAGACGATCTCTTCGGGCAGACCGAGTTGCAAGCCGAGGCGCCGCACCTCGTCTTTGAAGAGGTCTCGCAACGGCTCGACGAGCTTGAACGACAGGTCGTCGGGCAGGCCGCCCACGTTATGGTGCAGCTTGATGGTGGCCGCCGGGCCATCGGCCGCGGCCCCGCTTTCGATCACATCGGGATAGAGCGTGCCCTGGGCCAGGAACTCGGCCCCTTCGATCTTCGCCGCCTCGTGCGTGAAGCACTCGATGAAGACCCGGCCGATGCGGCGACGCTTCTCCTGCGGATCGGTCACGCCGGCCAGCGCGGCCAGGAAACGATCCTCGGCCTTGATGACGCGCAGATCGGCCCGGAAGTGGCTCGTGAACTCTCTTACGACGGCCGCTTCTTCTTCCTTGCGCAAAAGACCGTTGTCGACCAGGATGCAGGAGAGCCGGTCGCCGATGGCCTGGTAGATGAGCGCGGCGGCCACGGCCGAATCGACCCCTCCCGACAGTCCGCAGATCACGCGGCGATCGCCCACCTGCCGACGGATGCGGCCGATCGTCTCCTGGGCGAAATCGCCGAGGTGCCAGCGGCCCCGGCAGCCGCAGATGCGCGAGAGGAAATTACCCAGCACCTGGCCGCCGAGCGGCGTGTGCGTGACCTCGGGGTGGAATTGGATGCCGTAGATCGGCAGGAAGTCGTGCTTGACGGCCGCAATGGGGCAGGTGCGGGTGGCGGCCAACGGCTTGAAGTCGCCGCCGATCGACGTGACCTGGTCGCCATGGCTCATCCAGACTTCGGTTTCGCCCGGTAGGCCGGCGAGCAGTCCGTCGGCCTCGGCCACCTTTAGCGCCGCCCGGCCAAACTCGCGCGCCGGCACGCTCCGCACGGCCCCGCCCAACACCTCGCAGGCGAGCTGCATGCCGTAGCAGATGCCAAGCACGGGAACGCCCAGGCGGAACAGGTCGGGATCGCATTTGGGGGCGCCCGTTTCATACACGCTCGCCGGGCCGCCCGAGAGGATCAGGCCCTGCGGGTTGAGCTCACGGACACGGGCGGCGGTGATCGAATGGCGGACGATCTCGCAATAGACGTTCTGTTCACGGACGCGTCGAGCGATGAGCTGGGCGTACTGAGACCCGAAGTCGAGCACCAGCACCTTTTCATCCGCGAGTCGGCCCAGCTCTCGTTCGCGTTCGTCGATACTGATCATTGCAGCCGCTGATAGGAAAAACGCGCATTATAAGCCTCTACGGTCGCCTCCGACTAGGAGGTCTTTTGCGGGGTGGTGCGCTACCACCGAAACGGCCCGGGAGACCTCGCGGTTGTCGCTCTTGGCGTTGGCGAAGGCTTTCTCGGCGAAGCCCACTACCTTTCGATGATGCAGTGTCGTCCGAGTTGAGCACGATTACTTTCTCGAAAGTACGTTGTACCCGGCGGCGCGGGCTACGATGATCGTAGAAATACCGACCGTCACACCTTCATCAACGAGCCAGCCGTGAGATTGGCCCTGATTCTCGGATGCATAGCCCTCGTGCTGATCGGCGTCCCCAGCACCGCTCAGGCTCGCCGAGGAGGTCGCGGTCGCGGTGGTGGCAAGTATGCCGCTGCCATGTGGAAGATGGGTATGGCCCAGATGCAGATGATGGCCGCCCAGGAGCAGTACGCAGCGGCTCAGCGCGCGGAAGCCCATCGCCAGCAAGTCGCCGCTCATTCCGCGCTGCGCGAGAAACAGTTGGCCGAGATGGAGAGCCGCCGCGAGGCCCGCCTCGCCGGCCAAGGCAAGTGACGACCATTCGGCCACCGTCCGGTTGATCGCCGAAACCCGCGCCCGATTGAATCCGAGGACACGACCTTCTGCCGGGAAGTGTTGGGTGTCGATCAGGCCCCGGTCGTGTCGGCGGTCACGCGGGAACCTGCCGTGCCGTTTCGTTGCGGCGACGGATGGGGACGATCCACAGAGTGGCCACCACGATGACGGCGAAGAGGACGTAAACCGTCGTGAAGACCCACGATGGTAGTTCGAAGAACAGGACCGCATGGACGGCGCGGCCGATGAACGTCCCTTCGGAAGGGTCTTCGCCCGCCAGACGACGTAGTTCGTCTTCCCAGACCGTCAGCGGGCAGACGATGCCCGCCAGCGCCTCGAAGGCCACGATGCCGATGGCCACGAGATGGGTCCAGCGGAACCAACGGTTCCGCACCCACGACCAGCGCCGCCAACCGCCGACGAGAATGGCAACCTGTCCCACCAGGATAAAACCGACGTAGAGCAGGTGGATCGCGACGACAAAGTCGGCGAGCAAGGAATACCACATGATTCAGAGCCGATCCGAAAACCGACTGATCGACGGAACCGGCGCCAGTCTATCGGCACCGGCTCCGACGATCGTCATTCGTGGCCTGTCGCATCCCGCATCGGCGGCCGTCGCGGCGCCGTGTTTTGCGGCACCTTGGTGCCGTCGACGGTCATTCCCGCGAACGGTTACCCAGGATAGTCGGCGACGTAGATCGCTTTGACTTGGGTGTAGTCCAAGAACGTCTCTTCACAGTTGACGCCGCCGCCGGGGCCGCCGGAGATCCCCTGCCCGCCGTACGGCAGCCCGTAGGCGATCGAATTGTGGCAGTTCACCTGGCAGGTGCCGTCGCGGAACTTCTTGGCGAGCGCCACGCCGCGCTCGATGTCCTTCGTCCAGACGCTCGCGCCCAGACCATAGGGAGAGCTGTTGGCGAGTTGGAGCGCTTCCTCGGCCGACGAAACGGGGCAGATCGTCGCATAGGTATGAAAGACTTCCAGCGGGTTCACGTCGACGCCCGGCTCGGTGCGATACAGGGCCGGCTTCACATAAAAACCCTTCTTGCCGGCGACGGTCGCTTCGCCACCCGCCAACAGCGCTTTGCCACCGCGGGCCACCGTTTCTTGTTGGGCCTGCAAGATGCGACGACGCTGCGTCGGGTTGATGACGGCACCGAGTTGCGTCCCCTCGTCGGCCTGGTAGCCGATCTTCAACCCCTTGAAGAATTCCAATTCGGCGTCGATGAAGTCGTCGGCGATCTTGCGGTCGACGAACACGCGGTGGATCGTGCAGCAGGTCTGGCCGAAGTGCTGGTTGGTGTAACGGCCGATCATGCGGGCCACCAATTCCGGATCGGCATCGCCCAGCACGATCGCCGAGCCGTTGCCACCCATCTCGCGCTTCATGCGTGTACCGTTCCGATCGCAGGTCCGCAGGATCGCCTGCCCCACGCCGGGCGAACCCGTGAACGCGATGAACCGCACGCCCGGATGCTCGGCGATGGCGTGACCCGTGATCTCGCCGCGGCCGGGCAGCACGTTGATCACGCCCGCCGGGAATCCGGCTTCCTGCGCGAGCTTCGCGATATAGAGGGCCGAGAGCGGTGTGTCTTCCGCCGGCTTGATGAGGATCGTGTTGCCCGACAGCAAGGCGGGGAACATGAACCACGCGGTCAACACGATCGGATAGTTCCAGGGAATGATGCCGGCGACGACACCCCAGGGTTCACGGTAGGTGAAGCCGCGCACGGCGTCCGAGACCTGCATCGCCGGACCATCGCCCATGGCGATGCGGCGGGCGACGCCGCTGAAGTATTCGGCGCACTCGCGGATCTGCGTGAAATCGCCCTGCGCCAATTCCGACACCTTGCCGCCGTCGCGGATCTCGCAGGCCAACAACACGTCGCGATCGCGGTCGCACAGTTCGACCAACCGTTTCACGAGCTTGATCCGCTCTTCCACATCGACATCGCGCCAACCCTTGCCGTCCTTCCCCTCGAAGGCCCGTTGGGCCGTGGCCACGGCGAGCGCCACCTCGGCTTCGCCCATCTCGCAGATGGTGGCCAGCACCTCTTGCGAACCCGGATCGACCGTCTGGAAGGTCGCGTTCATCGAGCCGGCCACCTGTTCGCCGCCGATGATGCCGCCGAGGGGTTTTCCCCCGTTGCGGCAGAACTCCGTGAATTTTTCGGGCGTGCGGAAGGCCTTGGCGGTCAAGGGACGGATTTCGGAAGTGGCGGTGGCCATGCGAGTTGATTCCGGGATTGTGAGGGATGCGAAAAGGCAGACCGAAACGCGACGAAAGATTCTTTAGAGCCGATCCGAAAACCTGCTGGCGAGTCGAATCGTTCCTGTCGCAACATCGGTTCTCGGACAGGCTCTTAGACTCTTTCCGCCGGCCGCTGCCCGAACCGACCAGAATTGACCGGATTTTACGTCGCCCCGGTGCGATTAACAAGCTGCCGCGAGTGGCGGAGTGGGCCGATCGATCGCTCAATCTTCGACCTTCACTTCCATCGTTCGGCTGGCAAACTCGAAGAGGTCGACCTCCGGGAGTGTCACCGTCACCGTGGCGGTACCGTTCACCACTTCGCTTGGGACCCGCACGGGGCCCTCAAACTCGTAATATCAACACCGGTCAGGCAAAGTCGCCTTCGTATGTACCGTTTTGCCGCCCGCGGCCGGCCATTCGATCTCGAGCTGCGGCGGTTGATCCTGAGGGACGGTTTCGTAACCGATGTAGGCGAACGAATGCTTCCCCTTGCCGGGCGTGGCAAAGCAAAAATGGATCTCCGGACTCTTCGACCGGCGGTCGATGCTCTTGGAACGCAGCAACCGGCAGAGCACCGGGCCGCCGAAATGGATGATCGGCGCGTCTTCGCGACGAGGCGCGAAGATCGGTCCCCAACCGGCATACTGCCGCACTTTGTCGTTGACCCACAACTTGAGGACGTGCGACAACGGCTCGTCGCCCGATCGGTAAACGGCGATTTCGAATCGCGTGTGCCGCCCTCCGTCGCCCAGCGGCGTCACATCCCCGACCTGATATTCCCAGTCGCGGTACGCGCCATCGAGGCTTTTCAAATCGCGGCGGTTCTGCGGAGCGAATCGCTCGCCCTCCTCGCCGAGGTCCCCGTCGGCGTCGAGATCGGCGTAGAGCGTCTCGCCGTCCAAGACGAGCCACACCTTGGTGGCCGCCTGGGGACCGAAGACCAGCAGGCAGTAACGCGGCATTTCGGCGTAGGTGGGCTCGCGTTTCAATCCGCGATCGACCCGATCCAGATCGACCGGTGTCTCGGCCCATGCCCCGCCAGGCGGACCTAACACGAGCCCGGCGGTCAGCCAAGCCAGCAAGTGGCGCAAACGCATAACTCGGTCCTCCGAGCGATGTTGGTGCGACTTTACCCCGGCTGTCGATTATAACGAATCGGCGGCCGCGTGATGGCGGATCCTTGACAACCGGGTCCGGCGACGAGACGATTCTGGCGAGAGGTAACCCTTTATGACTGGCCTGCTATTCGCCGCTGAGAACAACGTGATGACGATCATCTGGGTGGTGTTCCTCATCGCCGTCCTGATCGGCTTCGTCATCGTCTCGGCCGTCTTCGCCCGTTACTTCCGTTTCTGGATCCAATCGGTCAGCACGGGGGCCGGCATCGGAATCTTCGACCTGTGGGGGATGACCTTTCGCAAGGTCAACCCGGCGGTCATCGTGCGCAGCAAGATCATGGCCGTGCAGGCCGGATTGGGCGAGCACATGGGCATCACCAGCAAGGCGCTCGAGGCCCATTACCTGGCCGGCGGGAACGTGCCGCTCGTGATCCGTGCCATCATCGCGGCGAACAAGGCCAAGATCATCGATCTCGACTTCAAGCAGGCCACCGCCATCGACCTCGCCGGCCGCAACGTGCTCGAAGCCGTGCAGACCAGCGTCTATCCCAAGGTGATCGATTGCCCGGCCCGCAATTCTGGCCGGCAGACGCTCGACGCGGTGGCCAAGAACGGCATTCAGCTCAAGGTGAAGGCCCGCGTCACCGTGCGGGCCAATCTGCGTCAGCTCATCGGCGGTGCCACCGAAGAGACGATCATCGCCCGCGTGGGCGAGGGCATCGTCAGCGCCATCGGCTCGTCGGAGTCGCACACCGAAGTTTTGGAAAACCCCGACCGCATCTCGAAGGCCGTGCTCGTCCGCCGGCTCGATTCGCAGACGGCGTTCGAGATCGTCTCGATCGACATCGCCGATATCGACGTGGGCGAAAACATCGGTGCCCGCCTACAGGCCGACCAGGCCGAGGCCGACACGCGGCGTGCACGGGCCGAGGCCGAGGGCCAGCGGGCCATGGCCGTCGCCCGCGAACAGGAGATGGTCGCCACCATCGAAGAGAGCCGGGCCCGCGTGGTCGAAGCCGAAGCCGAGGTACCCAAGGCGATCGCCGAGGCCATCCAGCACGGTACGCTCGGCATCCTCGATTATTACAAGCTGCGCAACGTTCAAGCCGACACCGACATGCGCACCGCCATCGCCGGCGGCGGCATGCGCACGTCCGTCAGGACGGCCGCCCAATGACGCCTGTTGCGCCGCCACTCGATACGCTCTTCTCCGCAGCGGAGCTGCTCGGTGCGATGCCGTTCGGCGCGCCTCTCTTCGGCGCGGCCGACGATTGGATGAAGTTCATCCCGCTCGTCGCCTTCTTGATCTACCTACTCAACCACTTCATCGGCATGAGCGCCAAGCAGCCGCAACGCCGACCCGGTGCGCCCGAGGCGCGGCCCGATCCGCGCGTCGCGCGTCCGCGCCCGCCCGCGCGGCAGGACGTGACCGACGAAGTGGCCGAATTCCTCAGGAAGGCGGCCGAGAAGCGCCCCACCAGCAAACCGGCCGCCGAAGTCCGCCCGGCACAAGCACGGCGCGTGGCGACTCCCGAGGTCGTCGAGGCGCGTGTCGTTCCCGAGCTGCCGTCGAACCGCTGGCCCGAGCCCGTGCGGCCGAACGTCGACAACCGCGAGCTGTCGGGCCGCGGCGAACGTCTGACGCACGTCGAACAGACGGAAGCCGCGTTCCAGGCCCACATGCAGTCGCTCGACCATACCGTCGGTCGGATCAACGAGTCGGCCGCGAATGCGCCGCCGGCCGGCAGCCCGGCCGAATCGGCACAGCAACCCGCCGAACCCCCGGCCAACGAACTGTTCGCCGCACTGGTGGCCGACCCGCAGAACCTGCGGCAAGCGATCATTCTCAGAGAAATCATCGAACGTCCCGTGGAGAGATGGTAATGGCGGTCAACCAGGTATCGCCGGGCAGCACCCGGCTCGGCTGGATCGGCATCGGCGTGATGGGCACGAGCATGTGCGGGCACCTGCTCGCCAAGGGCTTTCCCGTCACCCTCTACAACCGCAGCCGTGGCCGCGGCGAAGCCCTGCTCGCCAAGGGGGCGAAGTGGGCCGATTCGCCGAAGGCCGTCGCCGAGGCCTCGGACGTGGTGTTCACCATCGTCGGCTATCCCAGCGATGTGCGCCAGGTGGTGCTCGGTCCGCAGGGTACGCTCGCCGGCAGCAAGTCGGGCAACATCCTCGTCGACATGACGACGAGCGAACCGGCACTCGCGCAGGAGATCGCCGCCGAGGCCAAGAAACGCGGCGTCCATAGCGTCGACGCGCCGGTCTCGGGCGGCGACATCGGCGCCCGCGAAGCCCGCCTCTCGATCATGATCGGCGGCGAGAAGGAAGTCGTCGACGCCCTGCAACCCTGCTGGGAGGCGATGGGCAAGACCATCGTCCACCAGGGTCCGCCCGGAGCCGGTCAACACACCAAGATGGTCAACCAGATCCTGATCGCCACCAACATGATCGGCGTCTGCGAAGCCCTGCTCTACGGCTACCGCGCGGGACTCGACCTGCCCACCGTCTTACAGTCGGTCTCCTCCGGCGCCGCCGGAAGCTGGTCGCTCTCCAATCTCGGACCACGCATCATCGACAACAACTTCGATCCCGGCTTCTTCGTCGAGCACTTCATCAAAGACATGGGCATCGCCCTCGCCGAAGCCCGGCGTATGAATCTCTCGCTGCCCGGCCTCGCGCTCGCCAACCAGCTCTACATCGCCCTCGCCGCCCAAAACCACCACCGCGACGGCACCCAAGCCCTCCTCCTCGCCCTCGCTTCGCTCTCCGGCATCGACTGGAAGAAGCGGTAAACGCCCGCGCGCGTAACTCCGCGATGGGCATGCTCTGTTCGGTAGGCGATGCGCTCGGTGACCCCTGGGAGGGATGAGACGGCGTGACGAAAGGGCCTCTCGTGAAACGGCGTTTCTTGCAGTTCGGCCTGCGGACACTGCTCGTCGTGACGACGGCGGTGGCCATCTGGCTCGGGTTCTATGTCGAGAGGGCGCGGCGGCAGCAAGCGGCCGTGCGGGCCATTCGCGCGGCGGGGGGCTGGGTGCACTACGACTTCCAAGAGCAGCCGCCCGGCTCGGGCACATTCGACATACAGGCCCGCCCCGGCCTGCCGGCATGGCTGGTCGACCGGATCGGCGAAGACTTCCTGTTCACCGTGGTCGACGTCAACCTGGTCTACAGCAACGATTCGGGTCGCCATGAGGACAACCTGAACGTGTCTGGCGACACGCTACGGCACGTCGCCGACCTGCCGAAGCTGAAGAAACTCTTACAGCAACCGACAAAACCGGATCGAGCTGCAAAAAATCGGCGTTCCACGGCCGATTTTTGCCCCACGGCGCTCCGGCTTCCAGGTTTTGTCAGCCGCTCTTAGTCTGGCAGGATCAGGCCACGGACGAGGGGCTGAAATATGTCGGCGGCCTGCGAGATCTTGAAGATCTCCGCATGTGGGGCGCTTCGCTGGTGACCGACGAAGGTATCTCCCATCTGGCGGGTCTCAAGAAACTGAAATGGATCCATATCGACAACTCATGCATCACAGACCGGTCATTGGAGATATTATCTCGATTGCCGGCCTTGGAAACGCTAGCCCTGCAATCCAACTATTTCACGGATACGGGGCTCTCTCACTTACGGGGCAAGACGCAGGTCCGTTCGCTTTGGGTGGGTCAGCCCTTGGCCGGGACGGGCATCACCGACGAAGGGGTCGCCTTTCTGGCCGAACTGCCCAACCTGGAGGAACTCGATCTGCAAAATACAAAGATCACCGCCAAGTCGTTGGAGCATCTCCGTGGTCGACTGACCAAGTTGAAGATGTTGGCGATCGGAGGCACGCACATCGACCGCCTGGCAGTCCGGCATTTTAGAGCAACCGACAAAACGGATCGAGCTTCGAAAAATCGGGGTAGTGTCCCAACCCCTGCGGGTGTTGGGACACTACCAAAATCGTTGCCACGCTTCTGGGTGACGACCAAAAAAATCTAGACACGAGGACCGCGACAGCCATTCATGCGTTTCGTTGTCGCGCCAGAGCGGCGGGGGTGCCATTCGCTGACTACGAGGCGTTTATGGAAGAAGTCATTGACCCACTCGTGAAGCCCGGCACCCCCGACGGGTTCGATCGTGCAATAACAGCTCTGGCGACAATGGAGGCAGCCTTCCCCAAACCCGAGCCAAAGGCCGACGCGAAGCCCGAACCCAAGAAAGCCGCCGAACCCACCCCGGCTGAATAGCCGCCCCGCCGAGGCTAGAATCAGGGGATGCACCAGAACCCTTCCAAAGCCCCACGATGCACCGAGCAGAAGGGGAAGTGGCGGTCGCCAGAAGCAATTTGGCTAACCGCCTTCACGACACTCAGCACCGTGGGCCTTAGTGTCGGCTACCTGATCGCCCTTGCTCAGCGACAGCCGGATGGACTCGATTTTATGGATCAGGTCGTGCCGTTTGGAGGGGGGGCAGTGGGAAGCGTCGCGTGCCTTGCGTGGGTAATCTGGGTAAATCGCCCGAAGTCCGACCATGTATCAGGGACACAGGAATAGCGCGCTGCCCTCTGGCATGGACGAGAACCCGTACAAGGCGCCGAGAGAAGAAGTAATCTCACAAGCGAAGCCGGCTCGCCCGATCGTCACAGTCAAGGGACTTGGCACCGCAATCATCGTGGAAGTCGGAATCGGGATTCTCGTTCCCCGCTAGGCAGTCGTTTCAGGGTTTTTGCTTGACGGGGTGGTAGCAACGCAGGTGTTGGGACACTACCAAAATCGGCGTTTCACAGCCGATCTTTGACCCACGGCGCTCCGGCTTCCAGGTTTTGTCAGCCGCTCTTGGGAATACGCTGCCGAAGTGCCAGGTGAGTCATTGAAGGGATATGATTGCCTGGAGGGGCATGGCGCTTCGATTCGTCAGGAAGGAGTTGCATCATGCGCAAGTGGAACGCCATCGGGCTGCTCGTCCTTGTGCTGCCGGCACCGGCGACGACTGCCGACGAGCCGGCGCAGACCAAACCCAAACCGCCCGTGTGGGTGCACGTGTCGTTCTCGGTCGAGGAGTACGACCCGTCGACGCCGTCGAAGGCGACGATGCGCTGCGTGCTACGGAATGACACCCGGCGCGGTGTGCATGTGCCGGTGGGATTCGACGGCGGATACGTTCAAGTGCAATCGGGCCTCATGACCCTGATTAAGCACACGCGAGAGAAGGAAGACGCCAAGCTGGTCTGGGTCGAACCGGGACAGGAGCAGGTCGTGTTCGAGTTGCCGCTGGACGACATTTTTCTCGTGGCGGAGAACAATCAGCCGAAGTGGCACTGGCATTGGATGCGCCGACCCGAACCCCCGCGTTCTCCCATCCACAAATACCGCCAGCCGGGCTTCCTGGACGAAGCGATCCTCATCGTCAGTCTCGACCTGGGCGGTTCGGTCCTCAAATCCGAGGCAGGCGTCTTGAAGGTGAAGCCGCCCGCAGGCGAACAAGCACCCGACGAAAAATAACGTCCGCGGTCTCGATCGCCCGCACCTGACCTCCCAGGTCCAGGTGGGAGAGGGAATGTATGGCGTCGTCGGGGGAAAGTTACGATCAGTCCGACGGGGCCGACAACCGGGGCGGCCGAGCCCATTCGATGTGTCCGTCGCGTTCGATCTGCACACTCGCCCCATCGGCATTGGCCATCAACATGATCGCCGGCGCGCCCTTCTGCGACGTGCCGTAGACGGTGAACTTGCACAGGCCGTCCTTCGCGACGCTCCACCCACCGCGGACCTCGCCGTCGTTGTCGACGAGTTGGAGGCTTTTGGAACGGACCACGTCTTGGACCGAGTCTTTGCCGTCCTTACCTCCCATCACCCACGGCAGCACCATCCCGACCACGGCGACCACGACCGCACGACGGAGCCAGCGATTCTGCGACTCCAAGCGAGTCAAGCGAGCTTCGACCGACATTGCGTTCCCCCTTTCTCTAAAACTGTCTCCGGCGCAGTCAGAATAGGCTAGCAACGGCCCCCGTGCAAATTCTTGACCCTGCCGCGGCAACTCGGCACTTCGACCACGCCCCGCCACCCAGCCGTCTCTGCGCCCACGATATAATCGTCGACAGAGCGATACTTCTATTATACGTCGCTGAGCAAACGTAAGTGTGATCAAGCGCCCGCGATCAGAAACCTGCTCTCTCTGACAGACGACCACGCGTTAATCGAACCTCTATGCGACCGAATTGCTTGAGAGCAACCAACAAAACCACATCGCGCTTCAAAAAGATCGGCGTGTCACCGTCGATTTTTTTCCCACGGCGCTCGGGCTTCTGGGTTCTGTCAGCCGCTCTTGTGAAAGCCTGCTTGCCGATCGCCATCGCGCTCGGCACGCTGTGCTCCGAGTTCGTCAGCGCCGGCGAGGGCGAAGTCGACGCCACAACGATTCGACAAAAAGTACTTTGTGGCTACCAGGGCTGGTTCCGCTGTCCGGGCGATTCGGCTCACGAAGGGTGGCGGCATTGGAGCCGCGATCAGAAGCGGATCGCGACCGAGACGCTCGCCTTCGAGATGTGGCCCGACCTGAACGAATACGACGACGATGAAAAATATCCGGCGGCCGGCTTCACCGAGCGCGATGGTGAGCCGGCGTATCTGTTCAGTTCCGCCAATCGCAAAACGGTCGAGCGGCATTTCCGCTGGATGCGGGAGTACGGCATCGACGGCGCCTTCCTACAACATTTCGTGGTCGATCTGCCGGGCGGGCCGCTCGCCGATCGTTACGCATCTCGCAAGCAGGTGCTCGAACACGTGGTCGGTGCCGCCCGCACGACGGGTCGCGTGTGGGCCCTGACCTACGACGTGGCCGGCATGCCGGGCGACAAGATCTTCGAGGTGCTCACCGCCGACTGGAAGAAGATGGTCGAGGATCGCATCACCGCCGATCCACGTTACCTCACGGAGGGCGGACGACCCGTCGTGCACGTCTGGGGATTTTATAAGAACAGTCCCGGCAATGCGATGACGGCCGAGTTGGCCCACCGGCTGATCGACTTCTTCCGCGCGGAAGGTCCCTACTCGGCCTATCTGATCGGCGGCGGCGACTGGGACTGGCGGCGCGACGCGGAGTGGCAGAAGATCGTCTTCCGCTTCAACGCCTACTCACCCTGGAACGTGGGCAACTACGCCAAGGACGCCGACGGCGTGGTGCATGCCTCGATGAGCTGGTGGGAGGCCGACAAACGGGCCTGCGAGGAGCGGGGCGTGCTCTGGCTGCCGGTGGTCTATCCCGGCTTCAGTTGGGACAACCTCAAGCGCAAGCCGCCCGGCACCACGATCATTCCGCGCAACGGTGGTCGATTCTTCTGGGAGCAGTTCTACGAGTTGTCGCAGCTCGGGACGGGCACTGTCTGCATCGCCATGTTCGACGAGGTCGACGAAGGGACGGCCATCTTCAAGGTCAGCAACCAACCTCCCTCGCCGGGCCACTTCGTCACCTACGACGGGCTGCCCTCCGACTGGTACCTGCGGCTCGCCGGCGAAGGCGCCAAAATGCTCCGCGGCCAACGTCCGACGCAGAAGACGATTCCGCTCGAAACCGGCAAGTAGTCTGGCAATTGCCGGCGGCGACGCCTGTTCTACGATCAGAGCTGTAGGTTCAGGCCGTCGGTGTCGAGGTGGAGGAGGGGGAGCTCGCAGACGATGCGGAAGCCCCACATGTGAAAGCGGCGGTCGGCCCGCGCGCTCAAGCGGTCCGACGATCGCACGCGCGCAGCCACGTTATACCAGCCGCCGCCGCGTAACACATGATCCTTTCCGGTCTGCGGGCCTTGGGGGTCGTCTTCGGGCGACTTTGAGTAATAGTCGTCGTCGTAATAATCCGAACACCATTCGGTCACGTTACCGTGCATGTCGTAGAGGCCGAACGCGTTCGGGCGAAAGCGGCCCACCGGCGCCGTAAAAATATAGCCGTCGCTCGCCGCCAGGAAGGGGAACGGTACCTTCGTCTTCCTCTTCTTGTCCTTGGCGGTGATGTAAACCAATCTCGCGTTCGGCATATGGCCATGAGCGGTGGCGTCGGCGACGTTGGCCACGAGGGGTAATTTCTCGGGGTCATTGCCGTTGTGATACAGCGTGGTCGTGCCCGCCCGACAGGCATATTCCCACTCGGCCTCGGTGGCCAGGCGATACGTCTTCCCCTCCTTCTCGCTCAGCCATTTGCAGAAGGCCGTGGCGTCGTTCCAGCTCACGAACACGACGGGGTGGTTGAAGTTGATCGCCCAGCCCGGGCTCCAGGGGACGAAGCTGCGCGACTGGACCAGCTTGTCTCGCGCGTCGTAGCTCCAGTTGGGGCGACCATCGCGCTCGCTGTCGAGCTTGTAGTGGGCGTCGTGATAGAACGTCAGAAACTGCCCGAGCGTCACCTCATAGGCACCCATGTAGAAGCCGCGGTTGATCCGCACATGATGCCGCGGTGTTTCGCCAGAAAACCAACTCTTCTTGGCGTAGGCGAAACGCGCCATCGATGTCGCCACATCTTCGTTGGCGCCCATCATGAATTCGCCCGGTGGGACTAAAACGAGCTTCATGCCGATCGAGTTTGTGACCGTCTCGGCGGCCATGCCGGTTGTGCCCAGCAGGGCCACGAGAAGCGGGCACAACTTGAACGTCAAACGATAACGCATCGATCGACCAACGAACGCCTGGTCACAATGGCCGTCTCAATATTACGGGCCCCCCGGCCCACCGTGAATGGTGGACGACCGATACGTCCTGACAGCCGGAACGAAGAGTTGAAAAATAGCCGGGCGATCACCGATAGAAAGGGCAGCAGCCGGCGAGCGTGTTAACGGAGTTGTAATGAGATATGCGGTTGGCGTTGGGACACGCCCTGCGGCGGACCTCAGCGTGCCCGCCTGTCGAGTCGCGTTCTCGGCTCGCCCATCCCCGCTCGTGCGTCATCCTGACATCGGATTGCCCGATGCGTCACCGCGCGTCGGTGGCGGGGGCCAAATGAGCGAGCGAACCAGCACGCAAAGAATACCGTTGCTCAACGAGATGCACCACAGGACCGACCGACACGCAGCAATTCGGCAATGGCGGAAAGATCGTCGTTGATGTCGGCGTAGGTGCTCAACGGGTAGATGAAGATGGACACGCCCACGGCCCCCAAAAACGCCGGCACGGCGGTCCATGTCCAAAACGCTCGAAACCGTCCGGTCGACATGCATGCCGTCATGATCGAAACCGAGGCAAAGAGCACCGACAGCGACCCCAACGCCAAGCACGACCACGGAGACGGTTCGGCCACCATCGCCCCGACCACGGCGGCGACGGAGGCGGTCGCCACGAGCATCACGCGGATCGAGAATTGGAAGCGGCGCGGATTGCTCGCGATGTCGGCCACCCTGCTTCTGGGGGAGCGGGTCGGTCTAAGAGCGGCTGGCAGAGCCGGGAAGCGGAGCGCCGTGGGCGAAAAATCGGCCGTAAAACGCCGATTTTTGTGGAGCTCGATCCGGTTTTGTCGGTTGCTCTAAGAGTGGTTGCCTGAAGCTGGAAGCCCGAATGCCGTGGGAAAAAATCGTGAAACGTGGATTTTCTGGAGTGCGATCCGGTTGTCGTTGGTCGCGCTAAAGCCGCTGGCGAGAGCGGAAGCCCGAGCACTGCGCCAAAATCGGCCGAGAAACGCTGATTTTCAAGAGCGCGATCCAGTCGTCACCCGTTTCTCTGAGGAGCCGGGGTGGCCGGATCCTTGCTCTTTCTTTAAGAACATTGCCGAAGTGGGCCTGATAGAAAAGAATGGCATGGAATGGAAGCTCAGCCAGGCGGCAATGTGAGCGGTTCTACCAGTGCGGACGCGGAACGCGCGGGGACGGCCATGCGCCGACCCTATGTGAGCGTGATGACGGTGGTCTGGGTCGCGGCCGTCGTCGGGGCGTTGTTCACCGGCATGGCCATCCAACAAGAGATCGATCGGCCGATCTCGATCGGTCACACCCGCGCCGCGGTACGCTCGAAGAAGAGCGTCCGCTATGTTTCGACGGAAATCGTCCAATTCCGCGACGGCAGCAAGTGGCAGAGATTCGATCCCGACGAGCCCGCCAACGACGAAGCGGCCGCCGGACTGGGAACCAATTCCGTCTCGTCCTCGCGCCCGCGCCTGCAGGGCAAGCTGCCCTAGGGCCGGGGTTCTCGATCAAGGCGGCGACCCGGGGGAGAACTTTGCCAGAGTCCCCGCGAGTACTGGCCATTGAATGCAGCATCGCACGAGAACTGCTCGCTCGATTCGCGCCCAGATCCACCGCGTGGCTACCGAAACCGGCCGTGCTGATCAGAAAAGCCCGCCCCCGCCGGCGATCGTCATGGCACCGACAGTGCGGGCTACGCCCGCTTCATACTCGGCCCTACTCCTCGCCTCGTTCATCTTGCTTCTCTGACGATTCACTTTGTTGCGTTGCGCAATCCACTTTCGCTGGTACACCTCGAACGCGTCCTTGAGTTGCTTTTTGAAGTCCTTTTCTTGTCCCTCGATATAGTCGCTCAACTCCTTGAACTTCTTTGCCCCCTCCGCCAAATTTCCAGCCACGTCGGGCGGCAATTCGTTGGCGGGTCGGGCTACGGGACTGCCGCCGCTGTGATCCACCAGATATTGCGCCCTCAGCAGATCGCCTTCGAAACTCATGACGACTGCCGGCATGCCGTTTTCGAAAAGGCAAGCGAGGCCGTGCAATCGGTCGTTCTTATAGTCGGCATAGAGACGCATGTTGCCATCGTCGTCCCAGAATCGCAGCGGTCCGTCACGATCGTCATCGTCGAATTTCACTACCAACCTGGGCGACCCGTTTTCTTGGCGAACGACCGTATAACCGTCGAGCTTGAGCGATTGGCCTTTGTTCAAACTGTATGCGGAACGGACCTGCGGTTCGCTACTGGGCCAATTCGGATTCTTATACGAGTACGCGTTCTTGGGCATCCCTCTGTCGATGTTCGTAAGTTGGAAACCCTGCAACTGCACGTCTCCGGGTTTCAAGATTCCCCCGCCGGGCAACGAAATGGGAACAGTCCACGCGGAACTGGACGGAGTCGTCTTCGACTTACCCCCTAATTGACGAAGGTCAACCGGCTTCGAGTTATCACCCGAAATCTTCGTCTTCTTCGTTTTGGTCTTGCCGCCGGAAAGATTCGTTTTCGACTCGTCCGATGTCGAAGCGAGGTCCTCCATCTCAGGGGGCACGGGCGGTTTGGTTACTGCGGGAGGGCCCAAAGCCGCGGCCACCCGTTCCGCATTCGAGCTTGCAAAGTGGCTCGTCAGCGCATCGCGAGCGGGTTGCCACAACGCTCGGTTTCCTTCGATCGCTGCGAACAGATCTTCGGGATTATACATGCCGAGCAAGCGCGGCTCCTTGTTGATCCGCAGCATGGCTTCGTCGACCAGATCGCGGTTGCCCGATAGGACCAGTGCCATACAGATCTCGGCGCGCCGCTGCTCGGAATAAGCCGCTTCCCAGTTGCGCAACATTTCGTTTCGCACGGTGTCGGGAAGAGAGTTGTTTCGCAAGAGGGCACAAGCGCCCAGGTATTGAAGGGCTCGATTTTCCTTCTGCTCGATATATTGGTTGGCGCGGGTGCGGACGGCCTGCGTCATCGTCACCGGCTGCCACGATCGTAGCATGCGATCGAGTTCCGCCAACGTCTCTAGTTCGGCCGTCGCCTGGGGGCTATCGGCAACCGATGTCTTCAATTGGTTATCGATACGCGCGAGCCGGTCCTGTACTCGGTTCTCGCTCGCGATCTCGCCCGCCAGCTTATGCAATTCGTCCAGACGTTCATCCGCAGCCAGCGCATCGCGATCGGCATCGGCCTGTTCGAGCGAGTTGCGCAACTCCGCGTCGTTCGTGTACTCCAAGCGCTTCAGAATATCCGAGACGGTAGGAGGCATATCCGCTTCGACCTCCGTCGCCTTACGATTCCATTCTGCGACCATCGCCGGTAGGTTGGGATCGGGCTTCGGGTCCGGGGAAGGATCGGTGGTTTGGTCGGTTTGCTGCGAGCTGGTGGACGAAGATTGGCCACCGCCCCCGCCCTTCTTCCCGCTCGACGAGGACGAAAGAACGGCCAAACCGACCATCAAGAACGCGACGGCGCTGATGGTGGCGATACCGACAGAGCTTGTGAGCCACGCGACCGCCGGATTCTTCTTGGGGCGCTTCACGTATGAAGACGGCGCGGCGCTCGGTTGAGCGATCGGCACGGGCGCGGGTCCGGCCATGGCCATCGTGGGTACTACGGGGCGCAGACTCTTCTGTGTTCCTTGGATCGCCTGCGATCCGGAATTGGAAACCGACCGCGAAGCGACAGGCAACGGGCTCAGCGCCGCGGTCCCCCCTCCGACGCGCGGCTGCTGCGCTGTGCCGCCAGCGACGCCGGGTTGCTTCGCTACCGCGCCGCCGACGCCGGCCAGAACGGCGGCCGCGAACGCCGAACACGACTTGAAACGGTCCGCCGGATCCTTCTGCAACCCACGCAAAACGGCTTCCGCGAGCGCCTGAGGAATGTCGCGCACGACGGCGTCGAGCCGCGGTGTCGGCTGGTTCACGTGGGAGAACATGATGGCCAGGCCGGTGGGACCATCGAAGGGCTTCTGCCCGCTCAAAACCTCGTGAACGGTGACCGCGAGTGCGTATTGGTCGATACGGCTGTCGACGGCATCTCCTTGTGCCAACTCCGGCGCCATGTAATGCGGCGTGCCCAGCACCATGCCAGTGCCCGTGCGCGCCTTGGCCTGCGTTTGGCCGCTGGCCAGTGCTTTGTGAACTCCGAAATCGCTCAGGTAGGCGTTGCCTTGGGCATCGAAAAGGATGTTGGCTGGTTTCACATCGCGATGCACATAGTTTTCGCCGTGCATGAACTGTAGGGCCTTGGCCACGTGCGGCAGCCAACCGGCCAAGGTGGCCGGTGACATCGGCCGCACGCTGCCGTCGGCATGGTAGACGCGATCTTCGAGACTACCGCCGGGCAGAAACTGCATCACGGCGAACGGCAACCCGTCGTACTCGCCGAGATCGAAGACCTTGACGATGTGCGGATGCGGCAACTTGATGAGCGAACGAATTTCGTCCTTGAATCGGGCGGCGAAGCCGGGGTCGTCCATCATCGACCGCCGCGGCACTTTGACGACAACGTCGTGTCCGACGTTTTCGTCCCAACACCGATAGACCAACCCCATGCCGCCTTCGCCTAACTTGCCAGTGACTCGATACCGTCCACCGGAAAGCTTGACACCCACCCAATCGGCCGCCGAAACAGTCATGGTTCACCACTTGGCCAATGGTTTTCCGAAACGACCCGCCGGCGGCGCGCGAACTACGGCACGCGCTACCTCTTTTCAGGCTCCACAGTTTAAGAGATAAACAACGGCCTGCCAATCGGGCCACCGCTCATGGTGCCTGTTCAGAATCTTAAACCTAACGGGGCGTGGCTTCGAAACCAAAATTACCCGCCTAAATAGATAAAGGCCGGCTTCTCTTGCCCTCACCCGGCCTCCCCGTCGGGAGACAGAATAGGTGTAGTATTTTCCGGTCCTATCAGGTCACGCCACTCAGTCCATTACCGATATGCGGGAGACCGGAGCTGGTGTGGCCCGGATTCCGGTCGCGGCAAACGAATCTCCCCGGCGTTGCGTGTCTCGCCGCATTGCCACACCACAGCATCTACAACATCTTGCAAGAGGTGCTCTAATACTTCGACGACTTCGACTCGTTCTCGATTGGCCAGAACGGACATTGGACCGCTTCATAGCGTTCGGGCAAGACGGCGACCGCCTATACAACCAGCAGGAGTCACCCATGCTTGCCGAGATATCTGCCGAAAACCTAGCGTTCGGCATCGGCCTCGTTGTCGGCGGCGGGATCGCTGTGACCGTCTTCGTCGCCCTGCTCTTGAAGATCAATCGCAAGAAGGAATAGGGAAAGAGGAAGTCGCGCCCCGGCTATCAGCCTCGACGACACATGAAAAGCATCACGCAAAAGCTGGTCGGCCGTCACCTGTTGGCGAGTTTGGCACTTGTCGGTTGGATGCGGTTTGTCCTGCATCCGGATGACGATGGTTACTTGGTGTCCGTGGCCGCCTTGGTCGGCTTGGTGGTCAGCCAGGCGGGTCTGCTCGCGCTGTGGGCCATCTTCTCCCACGGGCGCCGCTGGGTGCGCTGTTGTGGTGCCGTGGCCGGCGCGTTGCTGGTGAGCAGTCAGATGATCGCGGTGGTTGATGATTGGGGACAGGCCAGGGAATTCATCGGAATCGCGATCTGGATCGGTGCTCCCATGCTCGTGGTGTCGATCTGTGCCCTGTTCTTGCGACAGTGGGGGGTGGAAGTCGTCGGGGCCGACGAATTTCGGCCGAACACGATGCGCGAAGGGGTGCGGTTCTCGATCGGCCAGATCCTGTGCCTCACCTCCCTGATCGGCCTGCTACTGGCGATCGTTCGCGCGCTGCACGGTCTGGACGACGCCGAATCGGCCGCCTCAGCGGTGCTCGTGGCCACGCTGATCGGCGTTCTGTTCGGCGGTCAGACGCTCGCCTCGCTCTGGGCGATGCTCGGTTTGGGACGGCCGTGGTTGCGATCAGCCCTTCCGCTGATGCTGGCCGCGGCGAGCGCGGCCTTGATTCATCTCTCAACCCACGACCCGGCCGATCGCTATTGGGTTTATATAGGAACCACGGAGTGGGAGACGATAATCGTCCTGATCAGCCTCCTCGTCGTGCGCCGCGCGGGCTATCGGATCATCCGCCCGCAGGGTACGGACGTCTGAGGTGGAACACAATCGGGCGTTCCGCACCGTTTTCGGATAGACTGTCATGGTCGAGTTTGCGCTTTGTGGGAGGAGTCGATCGCGTGTCCCTTCTTGGCCGTTGGCTGCGGAGAATGCGACTCGCCGTCGCGTCGCTGGCGATCATCGTTGCCGCACGGGCGGCACGTTCCGACGAGGCGCCGGGGCAGTTGCACGAGGCGCCGATCACGCCGGCCGACCGCGATCATTGGGGCTACCGGCGGCTGAGCCGCCCGCATCCGCCGCAAGCCGGCGGTAACGGTGCCGATCCGATCGACCGATTCCTCCTTGCGAGGCTTGAGCAGGCCGGGCTCGCTCCGCTGCCAGCGGCCGATCGGCGCACGCTGTTGCGGCGGGTCACGTTCGACCTGACCGGCTTGCCGCCACGGCCCGACGAAATCCAAGAATTCTTGGCAGACGGCGCACCCGGCGCGTATGAACGGGTCGTCGATCGGCTGCTCGCGGCGCCGGCCTACGGCGCACGCTGGGCGCAGCATTGGCTCGACCTGGCCCGCTTCGCGGAGACCGACGGTTTCGAACACGACCTGGTCCGCAAGGACGCCTGGCGCTATCGCGACTGGGTGATCGAGGCGTTGAACGGCGACATGCCGCTCGACGAATTCATTTCCTTGCAGATCGCCGGTGACGAGTTGCGGCCGAACGAGCCGCAGGCCGCGGTGGCTACCGGTTTTCTGTTGGCCGGGCCCGACATGCCCGACATCAACCTGGCGGAAGAGCGCCGCCACATGGCGCTGAACGAGATCACTTCGACCATCGGCACCGCCTTGCTCGGCCTGCAAGTGGGGTGCGCGCAGTGCCACGACCACAAATTCGATCCGATCAGCCAGGCCGATTTCTACCGCCTGCGGGCCATCTTCGAATCAGCCGACCTGTTCAAGCCGTCGCCCGCCGGGCGTGTGGTGCAAGAGAGCGGTACCGTGCCGGTCAGCCATCTGCTCATCCGCGGCGATTTTCGTCGACCGGGGCCGATCGTCGAAGCGGCCTTTCCGCGCATCGCCAACGCTTCGGGCGAGGTGCCGGCCAACGGTCCGCAGACGGCAGCCTCTGGCTCGGAGGTTCCATCGTCCGGCAGCGGCCGCCGCGCGGAGCTGGCGCGGTGGTTGACCTCGGGCCGGCAGCCGCTGACGCCGCGCGTGCTGGCCAATTGGATCTGGCAACATCATTTCGGAAAGGGCCTGAGCCGCACGCCCGGCGATTTCGGCATCTTGGGCGACTCGCCCAGCCATCCCGAGCTGCTCGATTGGTTGGCCACGGAGTTGATCGAGCGCGGGTGGAGCTTGAAGCAGATGCACCGCCTGCTCGTCACATCGGCCGCCTACCGCCGCTCGAGCCGACCGACTTCGTCTTCGTGGAAAGCCAACGAAACCGACCCAGCCGAGACCGCCGCGGTCCAGACGCTCTGGCAGAGCGCCGTACAGGCCGATCCGCAGAACCGCTGGCTGGCCCGCATGAACGGCCGCCGGTTGGAAGGAGAGGCGGTGCGCGACGCCATGTTGGCCGCGGCCGCCACCCTGAGTCAGGGGCACGGCGGGCCGGGAATCATGGCCCCCTTGCCGGCGGAGTTGGTGGCCACGCTCCTGCCGGGCCAATGGAAGGCCAGCGCGAACGAAGAAGAGATCCACCGTCGGAGTGTCTATCTGTTCGTCCGCCGCAATCTGCCTTACCCGCTCTTCGAGGTGCTCGACCGGGCCGAGACGACCGTCTCCTGTCCGCGCCGCAACGTCTCGACCACCGCGCCGCAGGCGCTGGCACTCCTCAACTCCGATTTGTCTCTCGCGGCCGCGCGCGAGTTGGCCACCTACCTCGCCGGCCAGCACCCGCTCGACGTCGCCGCGCAGATCGACCTCTTGTACGAACGGACCCTGGGTCGGCAGCCGACCGCCAGCGAGCGATCGTCCGCTGCGGCGTTTCTATCGTCGACGTCGTTACGTTCCGAAGCGGCCGATGCCGCGGCACCGCCCGCCGCGCTCGTCGAGCTCTGCCTGGCGATGTTCAACCTCAACGAGTTCATCTACGTCGATTGACGCGCAAGACGAAGTGCCCGTGCGAGCAGAGGTCTCGAGCGGCGTGCACATCGCGCGCATACGAGCCTGATTGGCCGCAATGCCGGCGCATTGATCACGGTTCGTGTATGTTGCAATCCGGCAGGAGCGAGCGAAGTCGGGCGAATCCGTCGGATGTGACCTGCGTGTCGAAGAGAAAAAGCGATTGCAACTCCGTCAGCCCTTGCAAGTGGTCGAGCCCAGCGTTCGTGATCTGGGTGGCCTCGAGATTGAGCCATCGAAGGCTCGTCAGCCCTCGCAGTCGGGCCACTCCAATATCGGTCACCTGGGTGTGACCAAGTCCGAGCAATTCCAGGTTCGTCAGTTCTTCCAAGTATGTGAGTCCGGCGTCGGTGACCCCAGTACTGTTGAGATTGAGCCACTGGAGACTCGTCAGTCCTCGCAGGTGGGCAACTCCGACATCCGTAATCGGGGTGTGAGCGAGCCCCAGTGATCGGAGGCCGTTAAGTCCTTGCAGATGCGCGAGCCCAGTGTCCGTGACCTGAGTGCCAGCGAGACCCAGGTCTTCCAGTCGCGACAGCCCTTGCAAATGGACCAGCCCACCACCCGCGACCCGAGTGTAGTCGAGTGCAAGCCCTACCAGGTCCGTCAGTCCTGCCAAGTGGGCTAGGCCAGCATCCGTGACCTGCGTCTCGAGAAGCTGAATCTCTTGCAGGGAGGTCAGCCCTCGCAAGTGGGCAAGCCCGGCATCCGTGACCTGAGTTCCGTTGAGGCAAACCCGTTTCAAACCTGCCATCGCTTGCAGGTGCACAAGTCCCGCGTCGGTGCCCTTATTGCCGATGAATTTGACTTCCACGACCTCGTCGAAATAGTCGCGAGGCAGCCATCGGCGCAGAAAGGCCATCGGGAACGTGTCGCTCGCCACTTTGCCCGGCGGCGCGTACTCGACCCGTCCGTCGTAGAGAGCCTCAATCGCCGCCACTGCCCGCCGCTGACGCTCCGCCGGCACGGCCCACAGGCTCAAGGCCACGCAAAGCATCGTGACGAACACGAGCACCGTGCGCAGAGAGATCTGCATCCGACGTCGTTTCGGCCTGGGCGTGGAGGACGGGTTGGCCATACAGAGCAGCATGACGTGGGGGTGGAGCAGCGGGCAAGGGCGAGGTGCGCAATGGAGCGACCGGCGATGGTTGAAAGCCGGTCTTGGGTCGGCCGCCCTCACCTAACCTCTCCCGGCGGGAGAGGGATCTTGGTGGGGGCCCGGTTTGGCGCTGCTGCCGCCGGGAGAGGGATCACGCCAAGATTTCGCGCACGACGCGGCCGCTGACGTCGGTGAGGCGCTCTTCGCGGCCATTGTGAAAGAAGGTGAGACGCTCGTGGTCGAGACCGAGCAGGTGCAAGATGGTGGCGTGCAGGTCGTGGACGTGGACCTTGTTCTCTTGGGCGCGCAGGCCGAGCGGATCGGTCGCGCCGTAGGCCATGCCGCCGCGCACTCCGCCCCCGGCCAGCCACATGCTGTAGCCCCAGGGGCTGTGATCGCGGCCCGTGCCCGACTCGCTCATCGGCATGCGGCCGAACTCGCCACCCCAGACGACGAGCGTCTCGTGCCACAGACCGCGACGCTTCAAGTCGGTGAGCAGGCCGGCGATCGGCTTGTCGGTCTTGAGGCACATCTGCCCGTGGTTCTTCGGCACGTCGTTGTGGGCGTCCCAGCCGTTCAGATCGCCGGCGTACAACTGCACGAAGCGCACGCCGCGCTCCACCAGGCGGCGGGCCAGCAGGCAGCGCGTGCCGAACTCGTCGGTCTCGGCCTGGCCGATGCCGTACAGGCGACGCGTCTCGTCGGTCTCGCGCGACAGGTCGACCAGGTCGGGCGCGGCCGTTTGCATGCGGTAGGCCAATTCGTACGACTGGATGCGCGCGGCCAGTTCGTCGTCGAACGCACGCTCGGCCAGATGTTCGGCATTGCGGGCGCGAATGAAATCGAGCATGGCCGTCTGCCGCTCGGGCGCCACGCCGGCGGGCGGACGCAGATTCAGAATCGGATTCGGGCCTGCCCTAAAGGGCGTGCCCTGGTGCGCGGCAGGCAAGAAACCGTTGCCCCACGCCGGCGGCCCTCCCTTGATACCGCCGCCCGGATCGGGCATCACGACGAAGGCCGGCAGATCCTGATTCTCGCTCCCCAGGCCGTAGCTGAGCCAACTCCCCAGGCTCGGCTTGCCCATGAGGATCGCGCCGGTGTTCATCTGATACACCGACTGCGGATGGTTGACGCTGTCGCCGTGACAGCCGCGCAGCACGCACAGGTCGTCGGCCAGTCGCGACAACTCGGGCAGGAAGTCGCTGATCTCGAGCCCCGCTTCGCCGCGCGGGCGGAACGGCCGCACGCAACCCAACAACGGATTGGCCGCCACCTTGCGGCGGGTCATCACGGGCCCGAAGCTCTCGGGCAGCGGTTGGCCGGCGTGTCGCGTCAGTTCGGGTTTCGGATCGAACAGGTCGACGTGACTCGGGCCGCCGTGCATGAAGAGGAAAATAACCCGCTTGGCGCGCGGCGCGAAATGAGGCGGCAGCGCACCGAGAACCGCGCCCGTCGATGCCGTGTCGGCCGTCGCGCGACGCTCGTCGCACAACAGCGATGCCAGCGCCAGCGATCCCATGCCGCAACCCGCCTGGCGGAGGAAGGCACGGCGCGAAGCGCGGGAACAGAACGCGAGATCGGACATCGGCTGACCGTGGTGGGCTGATCCAACGGTCCTCATTCTAGCCACAAAAAGACGCCTGGCGATCGTTTTCCGACTCGACCGGCAGTCGCAATCGCGCGTCCGCGAGACCTACCACTGGGGTATGCCACCGCGCCTGACGCTCTACCGAGCCCACCCGGAAAGGATCGCTCGACGTGCCAAACGGCCCCGCGGCCGCCTTTGGGCAAGATGTGACGTTCAATCTGCGTTATTTGCGAAGAGTTTTCCGCATTTACCGCACTTTCTGGATAAAGAGACTCTCCCAAGTTTAACGGTTCTATCGTCGATAGGAACTTTACTGGGCCGTCGACTCAGGTCGCACATCGTAGCGGCCGGTCGAATGCGGCCAGCGAAACAGGGTGGCACCAAAATGAACCGTCGTCTGCGCGCATACGTCGTGATCTTGACCTGTGGGGCCGTGCTTGCCAGCGGATGCAGTCCCAGCAAGCCGGTCTACCTCTTCGACGACAAGGACATGTCCCACTACAAGGGCATGGCCACCGACATCGAATACCCCGACGTCGAAAGCGATCGCATCGAGGACGTGTCGAAGGCCAAGGATCCGCTCACGCTGAGCAATCCCGAGGTCACCGAGATCTGGGACGTCTCCCTCGAGGAAGCGCTGCGCACGGCGCTGGCCAACAGCAAGGTGCTCCGCAACCTGGGCGGCTTGCTCTTCACGCCCGGTCTGCCGGCCTCAAACCAGACGATCGCCCCCACCGGCGTGCTGTTGCAGACGCAGGGCCAGAACCTCAACGGCCAGAGCCTGGGCACGGCTCAGACGAGCCAGACGATCTATAACCCGGCCATGCAGGAATCGAACACGGCCAACGGCGTCGAAGCGGCGCTCAGCCAATTCGATGCGTACATCGATTCGCAGATGTACTGGCAGCACAACAACTATCCGCAGAACCAGCACTTCACCGGATTCCAGCCGACCGTCTTCGAGCAGAACTACGCCCAACAAAACGCCGAAATCGCCAAAGTGACGGCCACGGGCGATCGCGTCTTCATGCGTGAGCTGACGAACTACAACGCGAACAATAGCACGGCGAACCAATATCACCAGGCCTACACGCCGGCCATCGAGATGGAATTCCGCCATCCGATCTTGCAGGGCTCGGGCGTGGAGTTCAACCGCATCGCCGGCCCCAACACGAACAACGGCATCAACGCCGGCCAGGGCACCAACGGCCCGGCGCTGAACCCCAACTTCCTCCCCGGCACGTTCAACGGCGTGGTGCTGGCTCGCATCAACGTCGACATCGCCCTGGCCGACTTCGAGGCCGGCGTGCGGAACATGGTCAGCGACGTCGAGCGTGCTTATTGGGACCTCTATTACAACTATCGCAACCTCAACGCCGTGCAGGCCGGGCGCGACAGTGCCCTGCAAACCTGGCGCAAGGTACACGCCCTGTTCGTGGCCGGCAGCCGCGGCGGCGAGGCCGAACAAGAAGCGGCGGCCCGCGAACAATACTTCCTCTTCCGTGCCCAAGTCGAAAACAACCTGGGCCTGCTGTACACGGCCGAGAGCCGGTTGCGATACATGATGGGCCTGGCGCCGACCGACGGTCGGTTGATCCGTCCGTCCGACGATCCGACGACGGCCGAAGTGCGCTTCAACTGGAACGAGGTGCTCACCGAGGGCCTGACCCGCAGCGTCGAACTGCGGCGCCAGCGATGGGTCGTCAAACAGAACGAGTTGAAGCTGATCGCTTCACGCAACTACCTGATGCCCCGCTTGGACGCCCAGGCGTTGTATCACTGGGGCGGTTTCGGCAACGATCTCGTCAACTACAACGGCGTGGCCTACGACCCCAACAACCCGCTGCCCAACTCGGGTGCCTGGAACACGCTGTGGAACGGCAACTACCAGAGCTGGCAGCTCGGCTTGAACTTCACCATGCCCGTCGGCTTCCGCCTGGCTATGTCCGGCGTGCGCAACGCCGAGTTGGTGTTGGCCCAATCGCGGGCCTTCCTGCAAGACCAGGAACTCGAGCTCTCGCACGTGCTGACCAACTCCATCCGCGATATCGACCGCAACTACCAAGTGAGCCGCACGACGTTCAACCGCCGCGTGGCCGCCGCCAAGCAGGTAGAGGCCGTGCGCGCCACCTACGAGGTGGGCACCGCCACACTCGACATGCTGCTCGACGCCCAGCGCCGATTGGCCGACGCCGAGATCGCCTACTATCGTGCACTCGTCGATTACAACGTGGCCATCCTCCAGGTCCACTACCGCAAGAACTCGCTGCTCGAATACGACGGCATCTACTTGTCGGAAGGTCCTTGGCCGGCCAAGGCCTACTTCGATGCCCGCAAACGGGCCCGCGAGCGCGACAGCGCCCACTTCATCAACTACGGCTACACGCGGCCCGGCGTCATCAGCCGCGGGAAGATGCCCCAATACATGGGGCAACCCGGGCAGCCGTTCGACGAGTCGACCATGGTACCGAGACCGGTCGGCGCCGACACCGAGGACGAATCGTCCGATGCGGCGCCGGCCCCGAGCGAATCGACCGCGAACACGCCAGCCAGCCTGCCTCGATCCGAGTCCACCGACAACGACTCCCTCCCGTCGCCCGGCGACGCGCCCACCGCCGATTCCGCCAACCGCGACGCCCCCGAGCCCCCCGAACCGCACGACCGGGCGCGTCAGTAATTCGCCCGGGCCGATCGGTGCGGCCGCCACGGTCCTCTCACGGCGAACCTGCCGTGAGAGGCGATTCATCCCGGATCATCAAACCTTCCGTGAGGATGAGACGAACCGCGGTCTTTCAAGAACTCGTCTCGGAGCTCCGTTCCTTGATTTGCGACAAGATGCCGCGATAGTCGGGGTTGTCGCCGAGCGAGGAAAGCTCGGGGTCGGTTTCCAGCAGTATCGGGTCGCGGAAGCCTCCTTGGGTGGCATTGCGCAGCGCATCGACCGCGCGCTTCTGATAACCGCTCTTCTCCGTGGCATCTGCGGCCACCGAGGCGCAAACCGCCCAAGTTCGGGCCGCTTGCAGCAGCATGCGCACGTTGCCGGGAGCTTGGTCGACGACCTCCTGCGATTTCTTGGCCGCCGCCGCGGGTTTGCCGCAGTGTGCCAGGGTCAGCGCGCTGGCCATCTTCCACGATTGGTTCTTGGGGTCGACCAATTCCAGATCGCCACGAATCTTGCGGGCCTCGTCGAAGCGCTGGCGGGCTTCATCGGTCTCTTGCTTCGCCAGCGCGATGAGCCCCTGCCGCTCGTAGTTCTGCGCCAAGAGCGCCTGGCGCGACACGAAGTCGGGATCGTGGGCCAGCACCGCTTGCAAGAACTCCAGCGCTTTGGCGACGACAGCCCGAGCCTCGTCGGGCTTGCCCAGGCGCAGTTTGGCGTCGCAATACGCTCCGTACATCTCGGCCAGATCGAGCTTGAAGCTGAAGTCGTTGGGAAACGTGTCGGCCAAGCCGTGACAGATCGTGAGGGCCTTCCTGAAATGATCCTGCGTGGCTTCCAGATTGTTTAGGTGCCAGTTGACGACGCCCAAGTAATACTGCACCTCTGCCAGGTAGTTGCGCGCCGTGACATTGTTGGGCTCGGCTTGCACCCAGGCTTCGCGGTGCGCCAGCGCGGCATTGAAGTTCCTGGCCGCCTCGGTGGGCTGGCCGAGGTGCAGATCGGCGACGCCCGTGTAGAGGTCGTAGAAGGCGAGCAACCGATGGTTGTCGACCACCGTGTAATTGCCATTGTTTTGCGGTTTGTCGGCGATGGCCTGTTGCAGGTCGTGGGCCTCGACGAAATGCTTGCGCGCCGAGCCGGCATCGTCGTTCAGTTCCAATTCCATCTTGCCCAATTGCATGAGGAACTGCGCCAGGTTGGCCCGTGCCAGGTCGCTCTCGGGCTGTTCGTCGACAACCTGCTTCACGACCTTGTATCCGTAGCGGTACTGCCGCATCGCTTCTTCGCCGTGACCGAAGCGGACCAGCAGATCGCCCAGGTTGAAGCAGGTATTCGCCATGGCGAAGTTGGTCACGTTGCTCGTTTCGAGTTCCTTGGCCAGCGCGGTCATGGCCGAGCGGACCATTTCGAGCAGTTCGCCTTGCAGCGCGCGTAACTCGGGCTTCTCCAGCAGGCTGCGCCGGCCCTGCAATCGCTGCTCCAGGTGAGCCCCCAACTCGATCAACAGATCGACGGACTTGCGGTGTTGATCCTTGGCGGCGTCGGCGTTGGCCTCCGCGCGCACGGCCAGTTGGGCAGAGACCTCGGCGTTGTGTTTCGCCTCGGCTTCGTTCACCTGCGACGCGTGCAGGTTCTTTTCCGCCTCGTCCCAGCCCTTCTTGGCCTCGCCCCACCCCTTCTCGGCGTCATCCAGCGCGTCGACGATCGTGGCATTCTTTTCTTTGAACTTCAGTGCCACGACCGAGGCGCTGACCCCCCAGACCAACACCAGCAAGGCCACGGCGCCGCTCAAGGTGGCCACGCGCGGATTGCGTTTGCACCACCGCCAGGCCCGTTCCGCCGCGGAGATGGGCCGCGCCAGGATGGGCTCACCCGCGAGGAAACGCCGCAAATCTTCGGCCAGTTCGTCGACCCGCGCGTACCGCTTGGCCGGTTCCTTTTGCAGACACTTCAGGCAAATCGTTTCCAGGTCGCGCGGCACCTTGGGTTCGAGCTGCGTCGGCGCAACCGGTTCTTTGGCGACGACCTGTTGCAACGTATCGAGCACGCTGGCGCCGCGCAGCGGCACGCGGCCGGCGAGCATCTCGTAGAGCATCGCCCCCAGAGCATAGATGTCGGCCGGTGGGCCGACCTCGTGGACGCGCCCCGACGCCTGTTCGGGCGACATATAGTCGGGCGTGCCCAAGATCATGCCCGAGCGGGTCTGGCCGCCGTCGCCTTCTTCCAATCGCTTGGCGAGCCCGAAGTCCGTGATCTTGAGGGTGCCTTCGTGGCTGACCAGAATGTTGGCGGGCTTGAGGTCGCGGTGCACGATGCCGCGCGCGTGGGCCACGGCCATCGCCTGAGCCAGGACGTGGATGTATTGAGCCGCCTGCTTGGGCGTTTGCGGTTTACCACCCAGCTTGCCCGACAAACTCGTCCCCTCGACGAATTCCAGCGAGAAGTAAGGCTTACCGTCGTCTTCGCCGATCTCGTACACCTGCACGATGTTCGGGTGCAGCAGATGGGCGACCGCCTCGGCTTCGCTGCGGAAGCGGGCCAGATCGGCGGCGCTGGCATGGCCGCCGGCCAGGATCATCTTCAGCGCGACGAGCCGCTTGAGGCCGGGTTGCCGCGCCTTGTAGACCACGCCCATGCCGCCGCGGCCCAGCACGCCCAGGATCTCGTAGCCGGCCACCGTCTTCGGCAACATTTCGAGCGGATCGCCGGGGTGTGCGGCCGGCGTGTCGTCGCCGAATTGGGCGCGAGTCTCGGCGTTGCCGTCGCGCGGCGCGGCACGCTCGCGTGGCTGATAGACGCCCGTCACCGTCGATCCCTGTTCGTCGGCCGGGGACGGCGGGCCGTGGTGCATCGTCGCCGGCCCGGCATTGTTCGAACCGTTCGAGCCGAGGCCGAGCAAATCGGCTCCCGATCCCGTATCGTCCGCGGCGGTGTCTCCCGTCTGGCCGCGCGTCGGCTTGTCCGGCGCGAAGTTCACGGTGGCGCCGTCGTTAGTCGGCGGCATCTGACCGCCGCGCCGCCGTCCACGAAAGTCGGCGTCGAGCGATTCCAAATCGCGGCGGAATTCGACGCTCGGTGGCTCGGCAAATGCCGACAAAACTCGATCCAAGCTGGGCGGCTCCCCACCGTCGCGGAGGGCTTGTTGCCAGGCTTCGATGAAACGTTCTCGCGACTGCGCCCAACTCGCGTCGGGCGACCAATTGATCGTCTGTCCGTCCAGTTCGCTCATAGTCGAGCCTCGGGAACCAATTCCCAGCAGGGAAACGCGCTGCCCCACTTTTGGACAGCACCGCATTATCCACTAGTTGGGGCTCGGTTCAAGCGCCGGTTCTCGGCGGGGGTGGTGTCCCAACACCTGCGTTGCTACCGCCCCGTCAAATAAAAACCTCGAAACGACTGCCTAGCGGGGTGCCGGGATTCTAGGCAGAGAATCTATGATCGGTGCTTGGGTTCCGAAATATTTCAACGCAAAGAAGAGCAAAGCGGCCCACAGCCCGACGGAGACGAGAAGGCCGATGAGAATCACCTTGATCCAGGTGGGCGTTGCGGCGCTTCGCTTTGGCGGAGGTGGCAGATTCGGATTCTCGTCCATGCCTGAGGATACCAGAGCGGGTTTTAGGCAGAGGGTTATTCTTCGGGCACGCCGTACTTTCCGCACACGCCATAAACGTCCCAGAGATCTCGCCACTCCTCTATCGCCGTCGAAAATGGCCCCGGCACGAAGGCCATTGGATAATAGACAGCATTCGCAATGTCGTTGAATGCTTTGTTGCGACCGGTGGCCCCGTAGATCAGAATTGCCGGGCCGATGCTGAGGGGGTAGCCGACGAGCAGCAACAATGCCAGAAACACCGCCCGGGCGACACCCTCTATCTTTCGTTTCTCGCCCATGCCATCGATTCTACCGCCCGGCGCAGGAAAAAGCCTCGGCGGGGTGGCTATTCAGCCGGGGAGATGGGCCGCTTTCTGCCTTATTCGTTCAGAACTTAGAGGGCTCCGGCAGTTTTTGAGCAAGACCGAGGATCCGCGGCTGTCGATGCTACAGCGATTCGCCGAGGCGGTCGGGGGCTCGGTCAAAGTCACTGGTTTGATGCCGCCAAGATCCCCGTTTGCGCCAAAGACCATCGCCCAGCCCCGCCTCACAGCCGATAAGACCCCAATCGGGTTTCTGGACGTCCCGATACTCCCGCCCCGTCGCACGCCAGTGTCGGGGTTTTTTATGCGCTCCACGTTGCCTCGCCGCTCTGGTGCGGTCTAATGGGGGTATCGCCATGTTGGTCGTGGGGGCGTTCTTGGTGGGAATGGCCGTGCAGCGGCTGCTCGACCAGCCGATCCATTGGACTTGATGATCTAGATCTAGAGCGGGTGGGAATCACGCTACTAGACGGCACAAGATGGCAGCAAATTGTGGACTAATGACCGTGCCCCGCCAGTTCTCCTTAGAGCAACCGACAAAACCGGATCGAGCTTTCGAGAATCGGCGTTTCACGGCCGATTTTTTTCCCTCTGCGCTCCGGCTTCCGGGTTTTGTCAGCCGCTGTTAAAGACGTTGCTGTGGTTGATGGCCTGCGTGACGTGCTACCTCGCCGGCGTCGTCTCGCATAGAGCCTACGTCGAGCACCAGCGCGCGGAAGCACTAAAGAAGTACCACGAATCGTTCCACGGTTCGGACCCGACCAGATTCTAGTCTGCCTACTTCTCAGGCACCGCGCTAAAACCGACTACTCTTGCCGGTTTACGTTTGACTGTGGGCCAGCAACGCAACCTGTTGGGACACCACCCTCAGCGGGGGTGGCGGAAACCGACTTTGTCCCACGACCTCTTCGGCGGTCCGGTCACCGGCCGCGGCGGGTGTGCGTCGCCTCTTCGTAAAGGTCGAGCATCTTGGGCAGGCAGACATCGAGGCTGTAACGCTCGCGGATCATCTGGGCGCCGGCGGCACCCAGGTGCTTGTAATCCTGGGGATGGTCGAGCACGGCTTCGGCCACATCGGCCATGCGCTCGCTGTCGAAGAAGTCGGTGAGCAGGCCGTTCTGTTCGTGCTCGATCATCTCGCGCACCGGCGCGGTGTCCGAGGCGAGCACCGTCGTGCCGCAGGCCAGCGCGTCCATCAGCGACCACGAGAGGACGAACGGCACGGTGAGATAGATGTGCAGATCGCTGATGGCGAAGAGCTGCGCCAGCGACGTCGTGGGCATCAAGCCGGTGAAGATGAACCGCGAGAGATCGTAATCGTCTCGCGACAACACCCACTGCTTGAAGGTCTGACGGCCCGTGAACTCCAGGTCACCCCCGTAGCAGACACGGTCTTCGCCCACCACCACGAAGATCACGTCCTGGCGTCGCTGGCAGAGCAACCGCGCCGTCTTCATAAAGATATCGAAACCGCGAATGCTCTCCATGCCGCGCGAGACATAGGTCACGATTTTAACGTCGCTGGGGATGTCGCGATCGCCCACGCGCCGCGGCACGCCCACCAACGGCTGCCAGATGTTCGTATCGATGCCGTCGAAGACGACGCGCACCTTCGCGCGATAGGTCGCCGGCAACAAGCTCCGCTGCCAGCGGGTGGGACTGTACCCGGCGTCGCAATCTTCGAGGTCGAGCAGCAATCCGGCGTTGCGGGCCCGAGCGCGCAGATGATTGATCGCCGGATAGGGGAAATCGGGCCGATAGTCCATATCGGTGCCGCGGGTGTGATAGAAGTATTCGAAGTAGTTGACGATCGGGCAGTCGTAGAGCTCGCGCAGGAAGACCGTGTGCAAGAAGCCCGAATGCCCCACGACGAGATCGGGCCGGATGTCGTCGCGCGTGCGGAGGGCTTCGTAGATGGCGTGCGAATGCCACACGGCGTTCTCGAAGGTGCGGCTGCAAAAATGGGTTTGCGGCGTGGCGCCGCCCTGGATGCTGTATTGCACGCGCTCGATACCGCCCTCGTTGCCCGGCGGCTGTTGCGACACGAACGTGCAACGAAACCCCTTCTGCTTCACGAGGTACGACCCGATATGGCCGAATTGGGCCGGAAAATTCTGATGAACGAAGAGGACGTGCATCGAGAGTCCGTTTCGGAAGATAGGGACGGAGCGCGGTACGGAAACGCAGGCCGGTGCGATTTCATTTACAATAAGAGGCCGTGATCGGGAAATCTATGGCCGGCGACGAGCGTTCCAAGTGCAAGCTGCTGAGGACCGACAACGGACGAACGGCGACCGCTTCGATTCGGCCTGGCAACATCATCAAGCGGGCAGATTCGATCGAGCGGAAGAAGGGTATCGCCAGATCCTGCAAGGCGAGCCGCGCAACGGCCGCGTCTGGTTCGTATTGGGTAACCTGTTGCAGGCACAGCAGCGCACCGACGAGGCCCTGTCCTGTTTCCGGCAGGCGGCCGAACTGGAGCCGCGCGAGCCGGAAGGTCATTTCCACGTCGCCAACGCGCTCTTGCAGCAAGAACAGTGGGCCGAGGCGGAGGCGGCCTATCGAAAATGCCTGGCCCTCAAGCCGGATCATGTCGAGGCGCTCGTCAACCTGGGGTTCGCCTTGGGTGAACAGCAGAAGCTCGACGAGGCGGAGGTGTGCTATCGGCAGGCCTTGGGCATCAAGCCCGAGGTGCCCGAGATACACCAGAACTTGGGTAACGTGCTGCGCGACCGCGGTCAGCTCGACGAGGCGGTGACGTGCTATCAGCGGGCGCTCGAGCTGCGGCCCGACTACTCCAAGGCCCACGTCAACCTGGGTGTGGCCTTCATCGGGCGCGGCGAACCAGAGGCCGCCATCAAGCACCTGAAGCGGGGCGTCGAATTACAATCCGATTTCGCCGAAGCCTTCAATAGCTTGGGGGCGGCGGTCTCGGTATTGCGCCGGTTCGACGAGGCGCACGGCTACTACGCCCGCGCGCTCGAGCTGAAGCCGGATTATGCCGACGCCCACTGGAACCGCTCGTTGTTATGGCTGCTGCAAGGCGATTTCGCGCGCGGTTGGCCGGCCTATGAGTGGCGCTGGCGTTGCCCCCGCACGCTCCCCAAACCGTCATACACAGAGCCGGTCTGGGACGGCTCGTCGTTGGCAGGCCGCACGATCCTGCTCTTCGGCGAGCAGGGCCTGGGCGACACCTTGCAGTTCGTGCGTTACGCGCCCATCGTCAAAGCGTACGGCGGGCGCGTCATCGTACAGTGCCAACGATCGTTGTTGCCCATCGTGGCGAGTTGCCCGGACATCGACCAACTCGTGGCGCTGGGCGAGCCGCCGCCGAACTTCGACGTGCAAGCCGCGCTCATGAGCCTGCCGCTCCTGCTCGGCGGCGGCGCGCACTCGATCCCGGCCGCAGTGCCCTACCTGGCGGCCAAGGCCGAATTGGTCGAACATTGGCGGCGCCAGTTGGCGCCGCTCGCGGGCTTTCGTGTGGGCATCGTCTGGCAGGGCAATTCGCGGTATCCGTGGGACCGGCACCGGTCGACGAAGCTCGCCGACTTCGAGCCGCTGGCCAGGGTGCCGGGTGTGCAGTTGGTGAGCTTGCAGAAGGGACCGGGCAGCGAACAGATCGGCGGTGCAGAGGGCAAGGCCGCGTTCGACGTCGTCTCGTTCGGCGGCCTGCTCGACGAGCAAGCGGGACCCTTCATGGATACGGCGGCCATCATCGCCAATCTCGACCTGGTAGTGACGGTGGACACCGCGGTCGGGCACCTGGCCGGCGCGATGGCAGCCCCGGTCTGGACGGCCTTGAACTATTCGGGCGATTGGCGTTGGCTGCTCGACCGAGACGATTCGATCTGGTATCCCACCGTGCGACTCTTTCGGCAGCGGCGGCCTGGTGATTGGGCGGACGTGTTTCAACGGATGGCAGACGAACTGCAAGAGCTCGTGCGTGGCTCTCCGCGGCGGCCGATCCTGATCGAGATCGACCGGCAGGAGTTGACCGAACGGATCGAGAAACGGATCGGCGAGTTGGCCACCGCCGAACCGCAACGCATCCATCGCCTACGCGCCGAACTCGCACGCTTGCGGGCGGTCAGCCTCGGCACAGATACCGATCGATCTGATCGAGGGGAGTGAGGCCGAGTAGCTCCTCGCGCTGCGCCATCAGATCGTTCCAGGTCAGCTCGTCCCAGCGCTTGGCGAGCCGGAGCGGCTGGCTCCGTCCTCTTTGGACGACGCCCAAGCCATAATCCGTATCGAGCACCGAGACTTTCAGATCGGGTCGCGAGGCGCGCAGCCTCACGATGGCCTTCCAACAATCGCCCGTCCACTCGTCTTGCACGCGGGGCACGCGCTGCATCGCTTCGTTACGCGGATTGCAGTCGTGCAACACGATCGTTCCCCCCACCCCCAAGTTATCGAGCGCGTACACGACGTCGCGATAGACCTGCTCGTGCTGATGCAGGCCGTCGATGAAGACGAGGTCGAAGAAGTTGCGGCCGTTGAGCGCCGCGAAGAAAACATCGGACGTGCAACAGAACAGCAAACCGCCGGGTATGTTGTGCTCGCGCACCAACGGATCGGGATCGACGCCGATTTTGACGGCTGCTTGCACCGCCGCGAAACAGTCTCCACCCGCGACGCCAACCTCCAGGTAGGTGCGGTAGCGATAAAACTCGATGAGTCGGTTGAGGAACTGAATACGGTTCAAATCAGACGCTTTCCGGTTTTCAGAAAGAGTTCACCGCGCTCGCTTGCGACCGCACTTCGCTGAAGTTTAGGGTGTTTTCACCCTCACGCAAGATTTCCGACAACCTCATTTCGCTCGGCACGATCGTCGCAGGCAGCCACGATTGCCGATGCGAGCCTGTCGACGATAATTGGAGCCCATCCGATGAAGCGCCGCGTCGAAGTCAACGACCTGATGCAGCAGGGCTACGTCTATTATCTGACGGAGCCGGCGGGCAAGAATTTCGACGCCGACTTTCGGCCGCAGTTGGCCCCCAAGCAGATGCTCGAACTGGGCGTGTTCGGCGGCAAGTATATGACCGATTGCTCCGATGAGTTCCCCGATGGCTGGTTCGACCGCGCCCGTCTTTGCCACGAGCGGCACGACCCCGAGTTGAATTACTTCGGCATCAACGCGTCGCAGCCGCTTTCCGTGTGGCGTGCGAACGGCTGGATCAACGACCAGGATCCGCGCGGCTGGTTTCAATGGTATTGCCGCTATTATTTCGGCCGACGCTCGGACGACGACGATCGGCAGATCCGTCGCTGGCGGGCCATTCGGCGGCACCTCGCCCAGATCGAGAAGAACTGCCGCCGAGGCGACCTCTCGTGCCGGCGCAAACAGCGTCAGGCCCTGCTGCATTGGGCCTACGACACGAGAAAAGTCTGATGTGCGCGCATCACCGGCACCGATGGGTGCACGCCAAGTTCGGGAGGTTTTACACCGGTAGTTTAGATACTCTGGGTCGGCGGAGGAACGGATAGCCGGGACGGTTTCGAAGATGGCGGACCAGCCGGTCATCGTCGCTCAGGGCCGCGGCGCGAACCTGTAAAA
>DASZTS010000145.1:0-92527 GCA_035547915.1 Pirellulales bacterium
CGTGCCGGCCGCCTCGATGTGCTCCACCGCCTCCTGCATCAGCGACGTTTTGCCGGCGCCGGCGGCGCCGCGCATGATGGTGACCCGGTCGCGTGAGCCGGTGATGTGAGCAACCGCCCGCTTCTGCTCGTCCGTGAGCCAGTCGCGGCTGAAACCGTCATGATCGGGAGCAAGCGGCCGGCACGTACCCCTGCCCTGGCGCGCAAACGCGATGAGGCCCCGTTCCTCGGCCAGCACCTCGCGCGTGGTCGCCATCCGCCGCCCGTGCCGCTCGGCCGTGATGACATCGCTTGCGGCAAGTGCCTCTTGCACCTCCTCGACCGTCGCCTTGCCGACACCGTGCTTTAACGCCTCGGCCAGCAACCGCCGCTCGTCGATGACGGATTTCCGCTCGAAGGAATGCTGGGTGGCATACTCGACGGCCGTTACCGCCGCCGTGCCGTCGGGGACCAGGGCTTCGGTGCCGAGATTCTTCTCCAGCGCCGCAAGCGAATCGCGTTCGTCTCTCGTCATCCGCTCCCGCCACAGCGACTGCAGTTCGGGGAAGCTCATGTCCCTTTTCTTCGACTGGCGGGTTTTGGCGCCAAGCTCGGCCTTGGCCCCGGCATCGTCGATGCCTTTCTCTCTCGCCTTCTCCTCGATCTGCGCCGTCCGCCTTGAGAATTTCTCGATGGTGTCGCGATCGACCCCGGCCAGCTCCCAGCCGTGCTTGCCGCGCACGGTCTCCAAGCCGAGCTCTTCCAGACGATGCGCCAGCCTCGAATGGAACACCGCCTCGAAATACGGCGCGTCGCGTTTGAGGTTGCGGAACTGCCCGGCCTTCCATGCCTGCTCGCTGCCATCCCAGGTCGTGTTGAAGACGAAGCAGTGCCCGTGCAGGTGCGGATCGGGCACGCCATCGACCGGCCTCGACGTGAAATGCACGAACTCGCCCCACACCATGTTGCCGGTCGTGCGGTCCTCGTTCCTGCCGCCTTTCCTGACGCGGGTTTTCATTTCGGCTTCGATATCGTGCATCGTGCCGTCCATCGCCTCGCGGAAGGCAGTAAGCAGCCGCTCGTCCTTCGTCATGGCGTAAAGCAGCGACACGCTTTTTGGCACGTGGAAGTTCATGTCGTAGCCCACCGTCCGGTCGCTGCGCATGCGGGCGGTGAGCTGCTCACCCGTCGCCGGGTGCCGATTGTCGCAGAGCGCATCCCAGTCGGCCTGCTCAATCTTGCCTTCGAGGCCGAGCCGCCTCGCCCCCTCGCCGCGCCACTGGCCGGCAAGCTCCTGGCCCTCCGTGTAATAGTCGGCGGTCGAATAGTAGCTCTTCGCCCCGGCCGGCTGGCTGTTCTGGAACATCCTCAGCATGGCGGATTATACGTTCACGTCTTCGCGCCATAGTCAATGCTTCTCGATGGGTTTTGCTATTGCCGGTTGTGCCGCGTGCTTCCCCATGCGGCTCCAATGCCACGGCCGTCCCACCGCCCTGTCCGGTGCCGATGGCGATCGGTGCCGTCAGCGCCGGCTCGCGTTCGTTATCGCTCATGGACACTTTCGCCGCTGTGAACGCTCCATGCGTCCTTTGTGTGGGAAGCTGCCACGGCCGACGTGCAAGTAAATCTTGCAGCGGGACCCACCCCCCTTCGATTGACTTGCCCGTCTAAGGCCGAGGCGGGCGCTTGTCCCACAGGACGCAATCAAGCGTTCCAGCAAAAGCGAAAGGAACCTCTTATGAGCACGAACGACAACGGAGCGGCCTCCAAGGCACCGACGCACATCGCCTACCAGGTGCGCGAGCGCGAAGGCCAGGACAGCATCTGGACCCGCATCGGCGCCGCCTGGCAGCACAAGGACGGCAAAGGCTTCAACATCCAGCTCGACTGCATGCCCTTCGACGGCAGCATCTCGCTGCGTGTGGCATCCGAGAAGAAATAGCAACTCAACCGGGCGGGGCTGCCGGCTCCGCCCGCAACCGAAAGGGATTCAATCATGACCAGTCTGCACTCGACGCATTTCGCAAGCAACATCGACCGCCTCAATGCCTTCCTCGACCAGTTCCCGGATGGCTGCGATGCGGACTTCGACGACCCGGCCGAGTATCTCGACCGGCAGCTCGCCGAGCTCCGCCTCACCGGCAACGACGGTTGAGCGAAAAGGAGCCATCGCCATGAGCAAGAAGAAACCACGCTACGTCTACGGCAGGGACAAAAACGGTTGCGACGACCACTGGGTCGTCCATGACACGAAGACCGGCCGAGACCTCGCCTATTCGGTTTTCTGGGACAGCCATCCCGACTGGATGGAACGCACGCGGGCCGACATACGGCTGATCGTCGACGCCCTAAACGCCTTGCCGAGTGCCAGAAACTGGAGGGCCAAGCCATGAAGCGCCGCACCCTAACGCACAACGACCGCCGCGCTATGCGTGTCGAGCACGTCCTGACCTGGTGCCAGGACTGGGATACCGGCCGCGAAGGGCTCATCGACCTGCTGACCGACGCCCGGCACTGGTGCGACCGCAAGGGCGAGAGCTTCGCGGAGCTCGACCGCATCGCCTACCAACACTACATCGCCGAACGAAACGACAAGGAGCTATCGTCATGACCCGCACGATCACGCTAAGCGAAGACGAATTCGACGCGGCATACCCGCTTGTTGCCAATCACCTGAATCCCAACGCAAGCTGGGGCTTCGGCGACGGGCCCGGCTGCCTTTTTGAAACCTATGGCGAGGAGCTCGCCTTCGTGCTGCGCCAGGACCCGCTCACAATCTGGACGCTGGTTGACGGCGATGACGGCAACCAGTACGTCATCAGCGGCTACCACCTCGTCAACCGCGTCGGCTATCTCATCAGCAAGGCGCCGTTTCCGGAAGACGCTGAAATCGAGGTGGTTATCCTTTTCGATTCGGATGAATAGAGGTCCGGCCATGTGGTTCTACATCGCGATCCACGACGCCGGCCGATCTGTGCCCGGTCCCAGCACGCAGAATGTCGTTGCATCTTGCACAAGCCGGCTTAAACATCCTGAGAGGAGGTTCGACCATGACGAGCATTGATAAACAGACCAAGCGACCCAAGCGAACGACCTACGTGCGGCGCCTGGACAATGGGTTAACGCTGGAGGCCAGCGTATCGCCCTGCGTCTTCATGTACCACGCCTACCCGCTTCAGATTGGGGTCAGGCTGTGCCGAGATTCTGGCGAGTGCCTGGGTGAAGCTCATGCCGCCGACTGTACGAAAGACGCAAGCACCTATACCGATGCCGATGTTGAACGCCTGCTGGCGGCCGTTCGGATTTCGCCATGCCCGAAATGCTCGGCACCTGCCTTCGATCCTGCCACGGTTGAAACCAACCGCGGAGGGCTCTGCGAGCGATGCTTCCTGGCAGCCATCGAAGCCGAGTGGGCCGACGAAGATAAAGCAATGAAGCAGGCGATCGCGTCGCGCGACCGGCGTATGAAGGCCAGGGGCATGGCAGTACGCGTCACCGGCTGGGTGCATTCCGACGCGGACGGCGACGATTACATGGTGAACTGGTACCTCCCGGCTGCACCAACGGCAAATCAGGTTCGGGCCCTCCTCCGCAAGGAAGGGTCGGCCGTCACGGACGACTACCAGGTCGTCGAACTCTGAGCCGATTGGGCGCCGGTTGGCAGAACGGCAAGCCGGAGCACCGCGAATCGTGGCGCCGTTGGCATGCCACCGATTTTCCTTGACGGATACGCCAAAAACGTGGCACCCTGTACGTATGCGAATACGTAAAGGATTATGAACCGCAAACTCACCATATCCATCGACGGAGCCGTCTACGATGGGCTTCACGCGCTGATCGGCCGTGGCAACATCGGGAAGTTTCTCGAGAATTTGGCCCGACCCTTCGTGATCGAGGACACGCTTGCCGCCTCTTACAAGGCAATGGCAGCCGACGAGACGCGCGAGCGTGATGCCGACGAGTGGACCGACGCCATGACGCCCACGCTCGACGATGAAGCGTGGTGACGTGTGGTGGGTAACCTTCGAGACAGCCACCGGCGGCGAAATCCGCAAACGGCGACCGGCCATTATCGTCAGCAACAACACGGCCAACCAATTCGCCAACCGAGTTCAGGTCGTCCCCATAAGCAGCCGCATTGAAAAGCTCTATCCGTGCGAGACGCTGGTCGACATCGACGGACGCAAGTGCAAGGCGATGGCCGACCAGCTCGCCACCGTCAGTAAGAGGCGCCTGCTCTCTCCCCTCGCCTCGCTGACCAGCGATGAAATGCATCGCGTCGAGACGATCCTGCGTCTCCATCTCGGTCTTTGAGCCTACCTCTGCTTAAGTGGCTAACATCATCTGCAGCTCTGCTGAAAGCCGCTTCTGCATTCTGCTGAAAGCGGCTTCTGAAATTGACATCGGGCACCATAAGCCGGCCAATTAGCCGGCTGACTTACCGCACGAATCGGCGCTTCGGGAGGGGGTCGGTTTTGCGCAGGTGCCAGGAAGCCAGGCAGTAACCCAAGCACTCAGACATCTTCCCTAACGCCTGCTCCGCTGGCGTTAGGAGGAAATTGCCCCGGTCAAGTCGGCTTTCAGGCTTGCAAGCCTGCTTGCTGGACTGCTGGCTTGCAAGCCTGTCAAACAGTTGGCTGACTGACTTGCACACTGTCAAGCAAGCATGAAAGCATGATGACATGCTTGCCTTCTTTCAGACTTTCACGTCAGCTTGCTGGCTTGTCGATCTGTCAGCATGTCTGCTTGCAAGAAGGAAAGAAGGCAAGCTTGTTAGCGGTCATGTAAGCATGCACGTCAGACTACTGGCATGTTGGGATGACAGCCTGCTTTCACTCCATCATTCAAGGTCGCATGCAGGCTTTCATGTTCGCAACCCAGCTCTCTTTCAAGACAGCTTGCTGCAAATAATGCTTGCCAGCTTGCAGGCAAGTGGTGTAACGTCGCCCCATGATTATCGCCATTGCCAACAGTAAGGGCGGAGTCGGCAAATCGACGCTCGCCGTTCACCTGGCCGCCTGGCTCCATGAGCAGGGCCACCGCGTGACACTCGCCGACTGCGACACGCAGCAATCGTCATCGGAGTGGATTCGGGAGGCGGTTCCGGGGGTTAAGGCGGTTCGCCTGGACAATCCCGACGTCATATTAAACGACCTGCCGGCGTTGCAGCAGGACGCCGATTTTGTTGTCGCCGACGGTCCGGGCAGCCAGACCGAAACGAGCCGTGCGCTGCTGCTGCGCGCCGACATGGCGATCGTGCCGTGCAAGGCCAGCATGCTCGAAGTCAGGGCGCTGGCTAAGGCCACCGAAGTGCTGCGTCAGGCCCAGGATATTCGTTCGGGCGTGCCAAGGGCGGTGATCGTGCTGAGCATGGTCGGCAAGAACTACCGCCTGACCCAGGACATGAAGGAAGCCGCCGCGGCGTTGCACTTGCCGCTCGCCAAGACGGCGATGATCTTGCGGCAAATCTATGCCGACGCGCCGGGGCAGGGCGCCGTGGTCTGGAACCTTGGCGCGCGTGCCCGCGAAGCGGCCGACGAGGTCAATCATCTCTTCCGTGAGATTCTGCCGGCCGCGATTCGGAAGTCGGCAAAAGCAGCCGGTGCGGCGCCGGCTGTGGCGGTCAGATAAAGGGAGGCAACTATGGCTGATCGTCGTTCTCTCGTCGCAGGCATTAAACCGGCCACCCCGCCGGTCGATCCCAGCGTCGAGAAAGACTTCATATACCGCGCCCCAAGCGGGGAGACGACGGCTAAGCCCGCCGCGCCGGCGACTACGGCCAACATCGCCCGATCGCCGCTAAGCACGCGCATCCGCGCTGATTTCGCCGCAGCCCTTAAGCGGGCTTCTCTTGAAAGGCAGCTAGAGGGCAAGGAACCGAATACGCTGTGCGACATTCTTGAGCAAGCGATTGAGCCTTGGCTCAGGACAAACGGCTACATCACGTGACTTGCCCGGAAGGCGAGGGGAGGGCCGGTGGTTCAGACAGCGGCAACTCCGGTTGCCGCGCGGCATCCTTCAGGTGATACGCCTTGACGAAAGCCAGCCGATCGCCGTTGAACATGAAGCGGATATTGACGAAGAAAACACCATCGCTGGGGCTGCGAAAGAGGAATTCCTTTTCGAGCAGCTCGCGCACACCCCGCTGGTACGTGCGATCGCTCATACCGTGATCCCTGGCCACATACTGGTTGAGCTTGATCTCGTCCGAGCCGGGATTGGCCCGCATCTGATGGTAGACCAGCTCGAAAACCTGGATGCCGGTCTTCGACAAATCCGCGGCCTGCTTGATGCCGTCAAGAAACAGTTTGACGAAGCGGGTGCTGTCGACTTCTTCTTCCCACCAGAACCCCATGCCGCCGATGCCTCGGACCTCGCCCGTGCTGTTATCGACGATCATGGCAGCTTTGCCGCCAGGCACATGAAACCGCTTGCTGCGCGTGGGCATGCCGTTCGTCGGCGGAATGCTCGGATTCGTGCGGTAGACAGGGAAGCCCCGCTTTGTTGTGACCTGATTCGCTGGCAGCTCCGCAATCTGGCGCTCATCCGTCATTTTTGCCCTCCGATTTTGTCACTTAACAGTCAGCACACTGGCACATGAACGACAAAAGCGCAAGCACTTTTTGGCGGTCAAGCGTCTCCTTTTGACGCACGACCGTCAAAAGCTGTCGTTTCCGATTCAGTCAAAACAACGGGTTAACCTGTGCCCTCTTTCTTATATGAAAAACTCCCTCGCTAATCCCGTCGCTGGAGCGCGTTCCAACCACGCAGGCGACGGCGACGGGTTGCCAGCTCTAACTTCCAAGACCGCCGACTTATCCACAGGGATTGCTTAAACCCTTGAACGACCCGCAAAGAGTGACGGTCAACTGGGCGCATTGCTTGGGGGGGAGGCAGTGTTTTCATTCAGGATTCAGACCGAGCCCGTCGCGCCTGGACGGGTCAAAATCGAATTCTGAGCAGGGCAGGAAGAGCGAAAGGGCATTTCAGCCCTCTGACGCCACACCCTGCTTCGTTCGCTTCGTTGAACGTAGTTTTCGCGGCCCCCTTTAGGCAACGGCCTGTCCAAATCCAAGGTGGGCGTTCTGGCTCCGCGAAAGTGTCGCCGTGTGACACAATTGCCGCATCGAAAACTCGCGTCGCATCACCAAAGGGCTCAATCACTTGCGTTCGCCAGCCCGCTTGACAAGTCTATCAATGCTCAATAGACAGAGAACTCCCAGGCAAGGAGCCATCGCATGATCTATCAGCAATCGCTGAAAATCGAACGCCGCCTCGATCGCGTGCTGCGCTTGATTCGCACCGGTCGCTATTCGACGCCCATGCTGGCCGAAGAAGTCGGCGTGTCGATCCCGACCATTTCCCGATGTGTCACGACGCTGCGCGCGAGGGGGCACGACATCCGAGCCGAAAATTGCGGGACCGCCTGGCGCTATTTCCTGGTGTCGGCAGCATCGGCGAAGGCGCTTTCGGGCCAAATCACCCAGGCTGCAAGCGGGTAGAAGGGAACACGCGTGGCCACACTCGAAGAAATCACCCGCGGCGCAGCCGTCAAAGGGATATTACCCGACTCGGTGGCCACGATCAGCGACGTGCGTTGGATCGGCACCGTAGCCATCGACGTGACCTACAAGGACAGCAATGGCCGCCTCGGCAACGAGCTGCTCTACCGAGACCGCGAGCCGACACTGGAAATCGTCGAAACAGGCCGGCCCTGGAGCTTTGACGGTGACAGTGCTTTGTTTCGCCTTCTCTCCGAAGCGAACCGCATTCGGCTGGCCTATCTCTTCGATCCACTGCTCGCCGTCCACACATCCTTAGTCGAGCCGCTACCGCACCAAATCACGGCCGTCTACGAAGAAATGCTGTCGCGGCAACCGTTACGGTTTCTGCTCGGCGACGATCCCGGCGCTGGCAAGACGATCATGGCCGGGTTGCTTATCAAAGAGCTGATCGCGCGCGGCGACCTGCAGCGCTGCCTGATCGTCTGCCCGGGCAACCTTGTCGAGCAATGGCAGGATGAACTCGACCGGCGCTTTCATCTGCCCTTCGACATCATGACGAACGACGCCCTCGAAGTCGCCCGAACCGGAAACTGGTTCACGGAAGTGCCGCTGGCGATCTGCCGCTTGGACAAGCTGAGCCGCGACGAGAACGCCCAGGCCAAACTGCTCCAAACCGATTGGGATCTGATTGTCTGCGACGAAGCCCACAAACTCAGCGCCACCTACTTCGGCAATGAGGTCAAGTACACGAAGCGCTACCGGCTCGGCCAATTGCTGGCGACGCTGACGCGGCACTTCCTGCTTTTGACCGCCACGCCGCATAACGGCAAAGAGGCCGACTTCCAGCTTTTCATGGCTTTGCTGGACGGTGACCGCTTCGAGGGCAAATTCCGCGACGGCGTCCACGTCACCGATGCCGGCGACATGATGCGCCGGCTGGTCAAGGAGCAGTTGCTCAAATTCGACGGCACTCCTCTGTTCCCAGAGCGCCGTGCATACACCGTCAACTACGCGCTTTCCGACGGCGAAGCTGCCCTCTACAAGGAGGTAACCGACTATGTCCGCGAGGAATTCAATCGGGCCGAGGCCCTGGAAAACGATGGTCGCAAAGGAACGGTCGGCTTTGCCTTGACGATCCTGCAGCGCCGCTTGGCATCGTCACCCGAGGCCATCTACCAATCCATTCGTCGCCGCCGCGAGCGCCTTGAGAAACGGCTTCGCGAAGAACAACTCGTCAAGCGGGGAGCCGAAGTTGGGCTCGACTTAAATGTCGGTCTGCCGCTCCTGACGCTTGACGACCTTGAGGACCTCGACGACGCACCCGACGCGGAAGTCGAAGATACGGAGGAGAAAGTAGTCGATCAGGCGTCGGCCGCCCGCACCATCGCTGAGCTCAAGGCCGAGATCGCCCAGTTGACGGAACTTGAAAAAATGGCGTACCGCGTGCGCCAATCGGGCACCGACCGCAAGTGGGATGAACTTTCCCGGCTGCTTCAGAACAACACGGAAATGTTCGATGCGCACGGGCACCGTCGCAAGCTCGTCATCTTCACCGAGCACCGCGACACACTGAACTACCTCACCGAGAAAATCAGCGCGCTTGTTGGCCGGCCGGAAGCCGTGGTCCTCATTCACGGCGGCATCGGCCGCGAGGACCGCAGAAAAGCCGAAGAAGCTTTCAAGCACGATAAGGAAGTCGAAATCTTGATCGCCACCGACGCGGCCGGCGAGGGCATCAACCTTCAACGTGCGCACTTGATGGTCAATTACGACCTGCCGTGGAATCCCAATCGCCTCGAACAGCGATTCGGGCGTATCCACCGCATCGGCCAGACCGAAGTCTGCCATCTGTGGAACCTGGTCGCCAAGGATACCAGAGAAGGCGAGGTTTATTATCGCCTGTTGGAAAAGCTTGACGAAGAACGCGAGGCACTGGGCGGCCAGGTCTTCGACGTGCTTGGCCAGCTCACCTTCGAGGATCGCCCGTTGCGCGAGCTGCTTTTGGAGGCCATCCGCTATGGCGATCAGCCGGACGTCAAGGCGCGCCTGTTTGAAGTCGTCGATCATGCGATGGACCGCGAGCATCTTCGCGACCTGGTCGAAGGCCGGGCGCTGACGCACGACGCGATGGACGTCACGCGCGTTCGGCAAATTCGTGAAGATATGGAGCGGGCCGATGCCCGCCGGCTTCAGCCGCACTTCATCGCATCGTTCTTCATCGAGGCGTTCAAACTGCTCGGCGGTTCCATCCACGAGCGTGAACCAAAACGGTACGAGATCAAGCACGTGCCTGCCGTCATTCGCAATCGCGACCGGCAAATCGGACGAGGGCAGGCGGTCTTGCAACGCTACGAGCGAATCACCTTTGACAAGACCTTAATCAGTGTCCCTGGCAAACCGCTGGCCGCGTTCGTATGTCCCGGCCACCCGCTGCTTGACGCGACGCTCGACCTGGTGATCGAGCGGCACCGCGACTTGCTCAAACGCGGCGCGATCCTGATTGATGACGGCGACGAAGAGGACCAGCCGCGCGCTTTGCTGTATCTGGAACACTCTATCCAGGACGCACGCACTGACCGAGCCGGCAATCGCCGGATCGTTTCCAAGCGGATGCAGTTCGTTGAGGTGAACCAGGCGGGCGACACGGTCAATGCTGGCCCCGCACCGTACCTGGATTATCGACCGCCAACACCGGAAGAGGCGGCCACGCTTGCCGGCCACCCTTCGCCGGAATGGCTGCGGTCTGATCTCGAAGTCGAGGCGATGGAGCACGCGGCGATCCATCTCGTTCCTGAGCATCTGAGCGAGCTGCGCCGGCGCAAAGAAGAACTAATCGACAAGACCAGGGCCGCCGTCCAGGAGCGCCTCACCAAGGAAATCAACTATTGGGATGACCGAGCGATCAAGCTCAAAGACCAGGAGCTTGCCGGAAAGGTCAATGCCAAGTTGAATTCCGGCTTGGCCCGCCAACGAGCCGACGAGCTTTCCGCCCGCCTGCAAAAGCGGCTGGCAGAACTTGAACAGGAGCGAAAGCTTTCGGCGTTGCCCCCGGTTGTTCTGGGCGGCGCGATGATCGTTCCCATCGGCCTTCTACGGCAATTGACCGGCCAAGCATCGGAAATACCGCCCGATTTCGCCCTCAGCACCGAGGAATCCGAGCGAAGAGCAATGCTGGCTGTCATGGAGACCGAACGCCGGCTCGGTTTTGTTCCCCGCGACGTGAGCGACGAAAATCTTGGCTACGATGTTGAATCTGCGATTCCGAACTCCGGCTTGCTCCGCTTTCTTGAAGTGAAGGGCCGAGTGCGTGGCGCCAAGACCGTGACCATCACCAAGAATGAAATCCTGACCGGGCTCAACAAGCCGGAGCAGTTCATCCTGGCCTTGGCGATCCTCGATGCCGATCGCGAGGCCGTCTGTTATGTCCGTGTGCCATTCGAGAAAGAGCCCGACTTTAACGCCACCAGCGTAAACTACGATCTGGCGGCATTGCTGGCGATGGGGCAGGAGCCGGCATGAGCAAGAGGACGTTGCACAAAACCGTCGGCGATGAAAAAGTGCCACCGCTGGTGACACAATTGTGCCAGCACAACAATTTGGAGATCACAGTGTGAACGGTGACGCGGTGCTCGCTCGATGGGACATCCTACGCGACTTGGTACAATCGGCGCGCGACGATTGCACGATATTTACCCCATTTTATTCTATCGAAGGATTAAACTTAATCGAGCACTCGTTGCGGCGGTCGGTGGCCTTTAGTTTCTGGACACGTTTATCGCTGCGCGACTGGGCGACCGGCGTCTCCAATCCAGAAGCCCTCTGCAACTTTTTGGGCAGGCTCGATGGCACTCGGAGGCCAACACAACTCTTTGCGCATCGAAGCCTTCATGCCAAGGCATACTTTGCCGACGACGCCTCTGCCCTCGTTGGCTCCGCCAATTTGTCGAGAGGCGGTTTTGAGGCCAACGTCGAACTGATGATCCAACTCGCCGGGACTCCTGCTGCAAAGGCACGGAAGCTTCTAACCCTTGCCAGTACCCCAGGCGCGATCCTTGTCACGAACGACCACCTTTCAGGTTGGATATCGCGCCACGCGACGCTCATCAAGCACGCAAAAGCCAAGCTAAAAAGCGAATTAAAGGAAATCGACGTAGCGCAGCAAGAAACTGACCACGAATTCCCCGAGCCACCGATTGTTGAGCCAAATCAAGCACTTCTCGAGGAATTCGTGAAGTGGCTTGCCGACAATCGTACCTTGCCGGCTGCGTCCCATCTCATCATGCTGCACGAGGATCGCGTTGTTCAGCGCCAACAGGGTCACGTGAAGCAGTGTTTTGCAGCGGCTTTTCGTTTCCTACAGGAGCGCCCTGCATGGATGCAGGAGCTCGCCAATGCGGCCGGCGTTGGGGATGGAATGGTAACACCAAAAGGCAACCTATTACGTGAATGGACCGTGCATTTGCAGTCGCATGCTCGTGCATCCAACGACCTTTATAACTACTCTACTTTACTGCGCGAGCTTCCGGAGAGCCGCGGTGGCACACACCGAGGAGGGGGCGGTGCGGGCACCACATTGAAACGGATACTTCCACTTGTCGCGCGCTTCGTCTTGCAGCGCGCCCAACAGAATCGGTGAATTCCATGCGAGCACCATTTAGACGCAAATTAATAGAAGTTGCCTTGCCGCTTAAGGCCATCAACGAGGCATCTGCACGAGAGAAGTCCATCCGACACGGCCATCCGAGCACGCTCCATCTATGGTGGGCGCGTCGACCATTGGCTGCCTGCCGGGCAGTCCTCTTTGCCTCGTTGGTCGATGATCCGGATAGCGACCCCGCCTATCGTAAGATAGATGGAGCCGTCGACGAAGATCGCGCAGGCATCAAACGTGCCGCTCTCTTCAACCTGCTTGAGGAGCTCGTTCAATGGGACAATTCAACCAGTCCTCGCGTCATTAACTCGGCGCGAGCCGAAATAGCCCGGTGTATCGCATCTCGCAAAATCGAGAATGGCGAGTTTGCCAAAGAGTCTGTTGTCGTTGGCAAAGAGAAGGGATCAAAGCACCCCCGCGGACCGGCATCCGGAGATGGGACCACAGCTTGGGAAATGGTGCTTATGAATGCCTCGCCTGAGCTCGTCAATGCATTCTTAGCAGAGTACGCTCCGCCGGTCCTTGATCCCTTCTGTGGCGGTGGGTCGATTCCTCTAGAGGCACAGAGGCTGGGCCTGCGAGCGTATGCTAGCGACCTGAATCCCGTCCCAGTGCTAATCACCAAGGCACTCATTGAGATTCCACCCGCTTTCGCCGGCCAGCCTCCAGTGAATCCAGAATGGCAATCGCATTCCGACGCGCAGAAAGTCGTTACGACGTGGCAGGGAGCGCAGGGGCTGGCCGACGATGTACGTTATTACGGCCGTTGGATGCGCTGTGAAGCCGAAAAACGGATTGGCCATCTCTACCCCAGAGTCAAGATCACCAAGGACGCGTCGCTAGATCGACCTGACCTGCAAGAATACGTGGGGCAAGAATTGACGGCAATCGCATGGATATGGGCCAGGACAATTCAATGCCCTAGTCCCGCGTGTGCCGCCAAAACGCCTATTGCTAAAACATTTGAATTATCCGGCAAGAAGGGCAACGAAGCGCACATCGAACCGATAATTGATTCCAAGAAAAGGCAAGTGCAGTTTCGCGTCGTGCGCGGGCAGACGCCACTCCGCGACGGGAATGTTAACCGTCGGGGAGCCCAATGTTTGCTTTGCGGATCAGTCATTCCGCTCGATCATATTCGCGACGAAGCAACAAATGGGCGCATGGGCCAGCAACTGATGGCCATAGTTGCTGAGGGGCGTAGAAATCGGGTATACGTGTCTCCAACGACGGATCAAACCAGCGCCGCTGAGGCCGCCGCAGATATCGAAATCTGGAAGCCATCGACAACGCTACCGGATCAAGCGCTCGGATTCCGCGTTCAGCGATACGGAATGACCTCCCACTCCGCCCTCTTCACGCCTCGTCAGCTCGTCGCACTAAGCACACTTGCGGACCTCGTTCGTGAGATTACAAAGGCACGGCAAGGGCCCATCGCGGCTGATCCCGAGCGCGTCGTCGCAATCGCCACTTATCTGGCATTCGCATTGAGCAAGGCTGCAAACTACTGGTCATCGCTCTGCTCCTGGTACGTGAAACTCGAAAAGATGGTAAGTACATTCGGTCTGCCGACGCTTTCAATGGTCTGGGATTTTGCCGAGGCTAATCCTTTTAGTGACTCATCGGGCAATTGGATGCTTGGAGTCGAACAGGCCGCCTCGGCATTAGACTCGCTCTTTCCCAGCGTCACGCTTGGGCGCGTATCTCAACTGGATGCCGCTCATCACCCAATGGCGGATATGGGGCCGCCGGTTATTTCAACTGATCCTCCATATTACGACAACATCGGCTATGCAAACTTGTCGGATTTCTTCTACGTGTGGTTGCGACGGTGCTTAGGAGACGCATACCCAATGCTATTTAGCACTGTTCTAACGCCAAAGGACGCCGAATTGATCGCAGAACCTGGTCGTTTCGATAATGACCGACGGCGGGCGGTGGAGCATTTCGAGGAGGGCGCGTCAAGCGCGTTTACTCGGTTTCGCAGTAACGCGAATGAAGAATATCCGATGACCGTGTTCTATGCATTTAAACAGCAGGAAACGGACGAAGGTGATGACGATGACCAGCAGTCGCATGTGTCGTCAGGGTGGGAGAAGATGCTAACGAGCCTCATTTCGGCCGGATGCTCGATTCAAGGCACATGGCCGATTCGCACGGAGCAGTCGGGTGGTTTGCGTGAATCAAAACGCAATGCCCTCGCATCTTCTATTGCGCTCGTCTGCAGACCTCGACCGGCTGATGCTCCTCTTGCCACGCGAAAACAGTTTATGGATGCCCTTCGGAGCGAATTGCCGGATGCTCTTCGTGACCTTCAGAGCGGGAACGTGGCTCCCGTCGATATGGCGCAATCGGCCATCGGTCCTGGTATGGCAGTATTCACACGTTACTCGAAAGTCATCGAATCGGACGGAACCCAAATGGCGACTCGAACTGCCCTACGAATTATCAATCAGGTGCTTGATGAAGTGCTAGCGGAGCAGGAAGGGGACTTTGACACTGATACTCGCTGGGCACTAGCCTGGTTTGAGCAATTTGGAACCAAAGAAGAGTCGTTTGGAGTGGCCGAGACGCTGAGCAAGGCGAAAAACACCGCAATCAATGGTCTCGTTGATGCGGGTATTGTGCATGCCAAAGGTGGAAAAGTGCGCCTTGTCGGCAGGGCCGAGCTTCCCAGTGATTGGAATCCTTCGACTGACAAACGTCTGACCGTCTGGGAAACTACACAACATTTAATTCGGACGCTCCAAAGTGAAGGCGAGGGTGAGACCGCAACGTTGCTTAACAGGCTGGGTGGGTTCGGGGAGGTGGCGCGCGAGCTAGCCTACCGTCTCTATTCGATCTGCGAGCGGAAGAAATGGGCAGAGGAGGCGATGGCGTACAACAGCCTAGTTATCGCGTGGCCGGAGGTCTCAAAGCTTGCGCTTTCAATACGGAACCGGCAATCTGCGGCGCAGCCACAACAGGAACTTTTTACCTGAGGGGTCGTGAGGGATGGCAATTTCAAACCGTGAGCGGGTAGGCAAAGGGCTGGACCTGTTGGCAGCCGGCCTGCGTCCATTCGTCGAACGCGAGCTGAAGTCGCATCTTGGCGATAACTGGCACGCGGCGCTACCTGACAACTCCGGTCGCAGCCCGAAGCCAAAGCCGGCGAGCCTGAACGATCCGCAAATTCTGCTTGGGCTCCTTTGGGATCAGTGGAACGCCGTATTCAGGGTTACGCTAGGCCCAGCCGAGCGGAGCATCGTCAGCGAGTTACGAGATGCTCGCAATCGCTGGGCACACAACGAGCAATTCAGCAGCAACGACGCCATCCGCGCGCTCGATTCAATGGAGCGGATGCTGAACGCTGTGTCTGCCGCCGATTCCGCCGCGGAAGTCGGGCAAATGCGGATGGACGTGATGCGGACGCTTTTCGACGACCAGCGTCGGCAGGAAATGCGAAAAAAATCCGCACAGCCAACCGAGGGCAAACCGCAGGGTGGCCTGAGACCGTGGCGCGAGGTCGTCACGCCCCATCCCGACGTTGCCAGCGGTCGCTATCAGCAGGCCGAATTCGCCGCCGACTTGTGGCAAGTTTACCAGGGTGAGGGTTCAGATGAATACAAGCATCCGACCGAATTCTTCCGGCGAACCTTTCTCACCGAAGGATTGAGGCGTCTGCTTTCGCAAGGCATCTTGCGACTGACCGGGCAAGGTGGTGATCCGGTTGTCGAACTCCAGACAAACTTTGGCGGTGGCAAGACGCACTCAATGCTGGCGCTCTATCACCTGGTTTCCGGCACATCACCGGCCGACCTGCCCGGCGCCGAAGAGCTGGTTAAGGAGGTGGGTGTTGCCCTACCCAAAACCGTCCGCCGCGCCGTTTTTGTGGGCACGCAGATTTCGCCGGGCAAGCCGCACAAAAAGCCCGACGGCACGACCGTCCGCACGGTGTGGGGCGAGATCGCCTGGCAGCTCGGAGGCAAAGAAGGATATAAGCTCGTGAAGGAAGACGACGAACGGGCCACGAATCCCGGCAACTCGCTCAAAGAAGTCTTCAACAAATATGGCCCCTGCCTGATCCTGATCGACGAATGGGTGGCCTATGCCCGCCAGCTTCACGGCACGGCCGACCTGCCGGCCGGCACGTTTGAAACGCAGTTCACATTCGCCCAGGCTCTCAGCGAAGCCGCTAAGGCGGCCAAGAACACGTTGCTGGTCGTCAGCATTCCGGCTTCCGAAAGTCCGCACCAGAAGGCCGAGCGCAGCGTCACCGACATCGAAGTGGGCGGGGAGAGGGGGCGCGAGGCGCTCGCCCGCTTGAAAAACGCGATTGGCCGCGTCGAGGCTTCCTGGCGGCCAGCCAGCCCCGACGAGGGCTTCGAAATTGTACGCCGTCGGCTGTTTCAGCCGCTCTCCGGTGACCAGTTCGTCGCGCGCGATGCGGTGGCCCGCGCATTTGTGGATTTGTACGGCGCACAGCAGCAGGAATTCCCCACCGACTGCCGAGAAGCGGACTACGAGCGCCGGATGAAGATGGCCTATCCCATTCACCCAGAACTGTTCGATCGCCTCTACAGCGACTGGTCAACGCTCGACAAGTTTCAACGGACACGTGGCGTGTTGAGGTTGATGGCTGCCGTGATCCATTCTCTCTGGGAACGCCAGGATAGTAATCTGCTGATCCTTCCGGGCAATGTTCCAGTCGATGACCAGGTGGTGCAATGGGAACTGACCCGCTACTTGGAAGACCAATGGGCACCGGTACTTGAAAAAGACGTGGACGGGGCCAATTCATTGCCTCTGGCGCTCGACCGCGATAATCCTAATCTCGGCCGCTACTCCGCCAGCCGTCGCGTGGCCCGGACGATCTATATGGGTTCGGCGCCGACCATGCGCGCCGCCCACCGTGGCATCGACGAACGGCAGGTTAAGCTGGGTTGTGTACAGCCCGGCGAGGCGGTCGCCACCTTTGGCGACGCGCTACGGCGATTGACCGACAGTGCCACCTATCTGTATGTCGATGGTAAGCGTTACTGGTATTCGACCCAGCCCACGGTGACGCGCCTGGCCGACGACCGCGCTGGGCAATTGTCTGACGACCAGGTAACCGACGAGATCGTCAAACGCCTGCGTGGCGAAGCCCGGACGCGGGCTGACTTCTCGAAAGTCCATGTCTGCGTTCCAAGCAGCGACATTCCCGACGAGAAGGAAGCCCGGCTTGTCATCCTTGGGCCTGACTTCCCCCACGCCAATCGCGACGAAAAAAGCGCCGCCCGCCGCGAAGCCGCGGCGATCCTCGAATCACGTGGAACGGCGCGTCGCAACTACAAGAACACGCTTGTATTTCTGGCTGGCGACACCAATCGGCTCCGCGAGTTGGAGCAATCTGTCCGACAATATTTGGCTTGGACCTCCATTTGGGACGAACGCGTTCCGCTAAACCTCGACCAATTCCAGACGCGGCAGGCCGAAACTAAGCGCCAAAGCGCCGACGAATCCGTCGATTTGCGCATCGCGGAGGCATACCATTGGCTACTTGTTCCGGGGCAACCCGATCCAAAAGAAGAAACCATTTTCTGGACCGACTTGAAATTGCAAGGCCAGGATAGCTTGGCCACCCGTGCGGCCAAGAAACTAAGGAGCGAGGAATGCTTGCTGGTGCAGATGGGTGCCGTCCGGCTCCGCGCCGAACTTGACCGAGTGCCCTTGTGGACCGGCAACCATGTGAGCACCAAGCAGCTTTGTGAATACATGGCCCGCTATCTCTACCTGCCACGCTTGCGCGACGAACAGGTTTTGATTGCGGCCATCCAGGAAGGCGTGGCCAGCCTTATGTGGAGCGAAACGTTTGCGTATGCGGAAGCGTGGGACGAGCAGCGAAATCGCTACCAAGGTCTTCGTGCCGGGCAGGCCGCACGCATCATTCCCGACGACCGTAGCCTGCTCGTTAAGCCGGAAGCGGCGTCGGCCCAGCTTACCCAGGACGCAGCCGCCTCGGCACAAGGCAATAGCGGCGGTACATCATCCCCATCCCAATCAGGGGCAGGGGCCTCGACCACGAATCCAACGACCGGCGGCGGTGCTTCAACCCATCTAACTCCATCGCACGACGAGACCGCAAAGCCCCGCCGGTTCCACGGCTCAGTGCAGGTCGATCCCATGCGCCTCGGCCGCGACGCATCCCGGATCGCCGAAGAAGTCGTTCAACACCTCACCGGCATGGTCGGCTCCAGGGTCGTAATCGCCATCGAGATTCAAGCCGAGCTTGCCGACGGGGCGGGCGACAAACTCGTCCGCGACGTAACCGAGAACTGCCGAACGCTTAAATTCACGGACTATGGATTTGAGCAGGAATAAAGCCCGCAGTGAGCAAAAGCGCCGGACGAAGCCTACACGTGCCGGTTGCACTTTTTCTTGACTTGGCCGCCGATCCATTGCACCCTCACGCGGCATGACATCGCCGCACACCCTGTCGTCCATCGCACGAGAAGCCAACCATCTGGCCCGCAATGCCGGGGCAGGCGACAGCGTGGTCTTCCAGAAAATCGCCACCGTGTCGATGTGCGTGCTGGCGGTTGCCTCTGGCGCGCACGTCCTGATGCAGCTTTGGCGCGACCTCCACCGCGAGGAAAAACAAGCCGCCCGGAGCCGATAGGGAACGGGCGGTTAATCCCCACGGGAACCCCGGCTCGCCTGCGCGCTGCCCTGTGACCCGCTGGCAGGCCGGCCGGACATTGACCGACTCGCTGCCGCGAGCGGCTCTTGCCGGCCCGCTGCGCTTTCGCTCGGTGGCCGCCCGTGGGGCTGAACCTTCCCTGAAAGGCACCTCTATGAACGACCCAAGGCCAGGCCCGACCTGGCATCCTCAGCCTTTTCAGCGTCCATTAAAGAAAAAGACGCCTGACGATCCATCGTCAGACGCCTGCAGGTGATGACACGAGCCGTCTTTGTAGGGCCAGCCTTTACCAGCGTTTCTTTATGAACGTAGACCCGATCATCACCGCACCCACTCCCCCGGATACCAGCATGCCCAGAAAGAATATGACAGCCCCAAGCATTGCTCCATCAATCCGGGCCTGGTTTTCCTTGTCCAAACCCGTCAATGACTGAGCCACCTTCTCGAAGCCCGAAAAGGCATTCACCTGATTCTGCATGTGAGCGCCCGACGCCATGCACAACAGCATCAGACAGAAGAAAACCGTCGCCACCACCAACCCAATCCCACCCGCGATCCGCATGACCTCCCTCCTTTCTGGCGATCTCCCGCGGCCACCGCGGCCCTTGGGAGTAACGCTATCTAAAAGTAGCCTTGTTATAGATAGTCGCGTTATGGATCGCAAGATGGCAAGCTCTCGGCATGGCCAAGAAGAAACCGCACTCCCCGGAAGCCGTCAGGCTGGGGCAGGCCATACGCCGCCGGAGGGAAAACCTGAAGCTCAGCCAAGACGTGTTCGCTGACGTAGCCGGGATGCACCGCAGCTACGTCGGGTTCATCGAACGCGGGGAGCAGAACCTCACACTCGACACGATGACCAAGGTCGCCGCGGCCCTGAAGGTGACGCTGGCCGTGCTGGTCAAGGAGGCGGGGATTTAGCTGCGGGCCGGAATTGATACCGGCTCTGGGACAGGAGTTCTCGCATTTGCACAGAATGCCCGTCCACCTCTATTGGTTGCGTGTCTCACCACACCGCAGCCACCCCCGACTCTTGGAGCAAGCTGAAACCAAGTGTCCAGGTGATACAGCAAGCGATACAGAATTCCTGCGAAATGACACAGAATGCGGCAAAATCTGAGAAGCCGCCTCAACTTCGGCGCATAAAAAAACCCCGGATTTACCGAGGTTTTTAAGTGGAGGATAGGGGACTTGAACCCCTGACCTTCTGGCTGCCAGCCAGACGCTCTCCCAACTGAGCTAATCCCCCGTTAAGACTCCGTTACGATTTGCAAGAAAATCTTAGCAATGGCTACTTGCGGCGCATATCGCCACGGTCTCGGCCAATTGATCTTGCCGCGTCAAACGGAAAAACCTATCACCATGATTTGTCGCTGTCAAGCCGAAGCGCTTGTGCCGCGCGCACAGGCTCTCGCCGATCCTTCGACCTGGCTTTCCATGCACCGAATCAAACCGCATATCAAGAAGATACTGTTCAACCTGGTCAAGTTCGGGGTCTCGTTGGGCATCGTCGCCTGGCTCATCATCGACACCGGCCAGAACCGGGCTTTCGCCGATCTGGCCCACCAGCCCAAACAGTGGGGCCTGCTCGCGCTGGCCGTGGTGGCCGGATTGGGCGGTGTGCTGTTGACCTTCGTGCGGTGGCACGTGCTCGTGCGCGCCTTGGGGCTCTCGTTCACGCTGAAAGATGCCTTGCGGCTCGGTTTCCTAGGTTACCTGCTCAACTTCGTGTCGTTCGGAGCGGTCGGCGGCGATCTGTTCAAGGCCGTCTTCATCGCTCGGCAGTTCCCCGGCCGCCGGCCCGAGGCCGTCGCCACGGTTGTGATCGATCGCCTGATCGGTCTCTACATGTTGTTCGTGATGGCGACCGTGGCCATCCTGGTTACGGGCCAACTCCACAACGCCGACGAAACGGTTCGTGTCATCTGCCGCGGCGCACTCTTGGCCACGGCGGCCGGAGCGGTCGGTATCCTGGTGCTGCTGATTCCGGGGGTCACGCAAGGAGGCTTTTCGGCCATGCTCAACCGACTTCCCAAGGTCGGCTCGATCTTCGGCAAGCTGTTGGGAGCGATCCGTATCTATCGCAGTCGCATGGGGATGCTAGTGATCTCGGCAGTGCTGAGCGTCGGCGTACATACGCTGAGCACCCTGTCGGTCTACCTCGTAGCTCGTGGTCTGCCGGGTGAATGTCCATCGCTGGCCGACCATTTCGTGATGATCCCGTTGGCGTTCGTCACCGGCGTGCTGCCCTTGCCGGGCAATGGTCTGGGAGCGTTCGAAGCGGTGGTGAAGATGCTCTACGAGCGGGTGCCGCTCGACGTGCATGTGGTCGACGGTCAAGGTTTCGTCGTCTCACTTTGCTACCGTGCGGTCACGGTGCTTATCGCCCTGATCGGCGTTTGCTACTATTTGGGCAGCCGCCGCGAAGTGGCTACCGTCCTGGCCGAAGCAGAACGCGAGATCGACGACGCCGAAGAGCGGCCACTCGCGGACGATTCGTTGCTCTCGGCTTCGGGAGCGGGCGCGTCCTGAGGTTCCGTCGGATACTCGGCCGGCGTACGGGCCGTGCGCCGGCTCGATTTGGCTACGTCCGGCCGCTTGTCGGGCGCCTTGCGGACAGTGGCCACCAGCGGGCGATCGTGCGGCTTGCCAGTGGCACCGAACTCTTCGCCCGCGATCGGCGGCAACGGAACGGGCGCCGCCGGCCCTGCTGCGCCGAGCAGCATCGCCTGGCCGGCGGGACCCGGCGGCGGTGCGTAGCGACGTTGATTGCGCAACTCGGGATCGTGGCTGGCGATCGCCGACGTCAGATATGGGTTGTAACGGTAGGTGCCGAAGAACAGCAGGTTGCCGCGGCCGATCACGTTGAACCGCCAATTGGCACCCCAATAATATCCACGCGGATAGTATGGGCACCTCCGCACATAGGTGTGCGGAGGGTAATAGATGCGATCGGGGATCGGGACGCGAAACGGTTGCGGAGTCATCACCCACGGTAGGCCGGCCGGGTAGGGAGTGTATGGCAGGCTCGCCCGGCTGTTCGCCGTAGAGTTCGTGGTCGACGACGACGCTCCATCCGGAGAAGGCGTGGCGAGAGACTCTTCGGCTTCCGCCGGCGGCCGGTCCGTCGACTCCATGTCATACTGTTTTGCCTCGGCTCCGTCGGCGCAACACAATACGCCGAACAGCACGCCAAGGAACAACGAACCAGGCAGTCTGCAATTCATGGCGGTGACCTCAGAAGCCCGCGAACAAGGCACGTCGCCGGCGGCGAATCGTGACCGTGCGCCGGATGTGTTCCCTTAGGGTTCTCGTACAGCGGAATCGACCTTGACGAGCAGGTTTATTTGGAGAAGTTCAACGAACCGGCAGAGTCGAGCCATCTTTATCCAGCTTGCCGATTACCAGCCATCCAGCCGGGTTCGCCATCCAGCCAGAGCGGCACAGACCGGGATTGGCCGAGAGAATGGGATGAGGCCCCAAGCTCGCGCGCGGGCCATCGGCTATCAGACGGGTAAATCAAGCCGTGCGATGAGGAGCCTGCGGGTTTACCGCACCAAATCCAGCGTGGCCCACAGGCTCGGATCCTCGCGATATGCGAAGTCGCTGGCGCAATTGAAGGTCTGTTCGCCGATCTCGCGGTCGATCACGGCGTAGGTGAAGCCCAGCCGGGGATTCTCCGCCGCGTCGAAGCCCGTCAGCGCTGCCGCCGGGATCAGCCCCTCCAGGTGATAGCCATTGGGCCGCTTTTCGCGCAGAACACGCAACACGCCCGGTCGCACAGGCTTGGCGTTCTCTTTGGCGCGGTTGATGAGCACCTGGTCGGCACAAGGCTCGTCGAGCCCTCGTCCCGATCCAGCCGGCATGAACACGAATTGGTGACAGAAACGGCTGGCGCGGTGGATGTTGTGTGTGTCGCGGGTATCGATCCAGAGCCGCACGCCGTCGCTGTCGTCCGGCCTGCTCTCGCGACACCAGGGCTGCTGCCTCTTGCCGCGCACTTCGGCGACGAAGGCCAGCCCCGCCTCACTCCAAGCGATGCGCAACTCGGCGAAGGTCGGCTGAGCGTCGATCTCGGTCAGCTCCGGCAGCCGGTACGATTCATCAAGTTCGGCCCCGCGCTCGCTCCACAGCGGAGTCTTGTAGCGGCACGGAAGGGCGAAACGGAACAAAAAGCTGGCGGGAAGTAGACGTGAATTCATCGATCAGCCCCGGAGCGCCGCGTGAACGAGATCGGCCGGCACGTCGCCCACGAGCGCGACGTGCCCCAGTCGTGAAGGGAGAACGAACCGCAGCCGACCGTACTCGGTCTTCTTGTCGTGCGACATGGTGCGAACGATCTTCTCGGGATCGAGCGGCGGCACCTCCGTCGGCAGGCCGAGCGCTTCGAGCAGCCGCTGTTGCCGTTCGGTCGTCGCACCGTCGATGCGACCGAGTTGTTCCGCCAACCGAGAAGCACACAGCATACCGATCGCCACAGCTTCTCCATGCAGCAACTCGGCGTAGCCGGTGAGCGCCTCGAAGGCATGGCCGAACGTATGCCCGTAATTGAGCACGGCGCGTAAGCCGGTCAGTTCTCGCTCATCGGCGGCAACCACACCCGCCTTCAACTGGCAGCTCCGGGCAATCACGTGCCGCAGCGCCGCGGGTTCGCGCCCGTTCAGTTCGGCGGTGTGCTCTTCGAGCCACTCGAAAAACTCGGCGTCGAGGATCACGCCGTATTTGACCACTTCGGCCAGCCCCGCTCGGTATTCGCGGGGCGGCAATGTCGTGAGCACGGCGGTATCGATCAACACGTCGGTCGGCTGCCAGAAGGCACCGACCATGTTCTTGCCGCCGGGCAGGTTCACACCCACCTTGCCGCCGACGGAGCTGTCGACCTGGGCCAGCAGCGTGGTGGGCACCTGCAAGAAGGCCAGGCCACGGGCGTAGGTCGCCGCCACAAACCCCGCCAAGTCGCCGATGACGCCGCCGCCGACCGCCGCCACGATCGATTTGCGATCGGCGCCGAGATCGAACAGCTTTCCCCAAAGATCCTGGGCCGTCTCGAGCGATTTGCTCGGCTCGCCGGCTTCGATGACCACCAGATCGACGTCGACGTCGTGCTCAGCGATGGCGGCCGCGACGGTCGCGGCGTGCGGCTCTTCGACGTGTTCGTCGGTGATCACGACGACGTGGTTCGCCCCACGAGCGGCGACGAGCGCCGAGACGCGCGCGAGATTGTCCGTACCGATTTCTATCGAGTAGCTTCGTTCGCCGAGCGGTACGAAGACGTGGCAGAGGTCGGACAAGATGCGTTATTTCCCCACGCGCTCGATGTCGGCCGGGGTGACCGTTATCTGGCGGCAGAATCCGGTGTGCAAGCGGAGGTAATCCATCTCGGAGGCGGCCTGCGGCTCGGAGTGCAGACGGGCCGCGACCCGATCGCGTTCGTCCTCGTCCCAGGCATCGTATTCGTCCGGCCAGACGGTCTGCGTCTCGACCACGAGCGCTTCTCGATAAGGATCAAAGGCGTTGGGCATAGAAGGAATCGGCTAGAGGCGGATCGGAGGCAAGTTCGACGACTAAGAGAGCAACCGACAAAACCGGATTTCGCTCCACAAAAATCGGCGTTTCACGGCCGATTTTTCGCCCACGGGCGCTCCGGCTTCCGGGTTTTGTCAGCCGCTCTAAGTTGACAGTATAATGGCCACCGCGATCGACGAAAGTGGCCCTCTCGAAGCCCGGCCTTATCCTCTCAGGCCTGTCACAAGCGGGCGTCTCGAATCGCCTGTTGGTATTCTTCGGGCGAATTGAGGTTCCGCAACGTCGGGCAACCCCGATCGACGGCTTCCAGTTCTTCCTGGCGGACGACACGGGTTCGCACGGCCTCCATCAAGTCGAGCAATCGACAACGGTCTGCCCTCAAAAGCCGCTCGACGGCTGGGCGGACCGAACGTACTCGGTACAACGCGGCCAACGGATGGTGCCGGCCACCGACATAGGGAAGGGCCATGTCGTCGCTGCCGATCGTTTGACGGAGCAAGGTGATCCAGGACGGGTTCAAAAACGGCGCATCGGTGGCCGTGGCATAGGCAAACTGAGTCTCGGGCGGCAAGGCCCACAGACCGGCGAGCAGGCCCTCGAGCGGGCCGCGGCCTGGCAGGGCATCTCGGGCCACCGTGGTTCCTTCCGGTAACACCGGTAGATCCTGTCCTGGGGCGGCGACGACGACCACCGGGTCTGCAACGGTGCCGACGAGGCGGACGACCCGCGAGAGTAGTTTTTCTTCGCCGAAGTCGAGCCAGGCTTTGGGGCGTCCCATGCGGCGGCTCTCACCTCCGCACAAGACGATCGCGGCTAGTTCGCCCATGGTTGTTGCCCGCCCGCCTCATTTCGCAGCGACGGATGCGGGCACGCTTTCGCAGGCCGAGACGGCGGCGATCTCTACCAGCAGTCGCCTGATATGAAAACCGTTCTCGGTGAAGAATCGCCTGAGCTGCTCGGGGCGGTCGGCACCAAATGCCCGCACCGGTTGTTTGACCATGTAATGGAACAACTGTTCCACAAAGGCCGCGTGCGTCTCTTCGCTACCGGCCAGAAAGACGGCGAGTTCGCGCGCACCGTGCACGTCTACCTTCGGTCCGGCGAGCGTCTGATAGGCGCCGGCATCGTCGATCGGCCGTCCCCGTTCGTCGTTGCGGTAGCGGCCCAGCGCGTCGTAATGCTCCAAGGGAAACCCGAGCGGATTGATCATGCTGTGGCAACTGGCGCAAGCCGCCGGGCTGGTTTGCAACGTCACCCGCTCGCGGGTCGTCATATCGGGGTGCAATTCGGGACTGAGCGGGGCGACGGCTTCGGGCGGCGGACGGAGTTGCCGCCCCAACAGGCTACGGACCACGAATACCCCGCGATGGATGGGCGAACTGGTGGCATGGTAGGCGAAGCGAGCCATCAGGAACGGATGGCTGACGATACCCGCCCTCTGGCCCGCGTCGAGCGATACTTTCTGAAACGGCGCATCGGCCGGCAGGTTGCCTCCATACAGGGCCGAGAGCCGGCCGTTCAGATAGAGGTAGTCGGCCAAGAAAAGCTGCCGGAAATCGGCCGTATCGCTCGAGACCACGTCGTCGAGGAAGAGATCGAGCGATGTGCGCAGGTCGGAAGCGATCGTGTCGTTGAACTCGGGAAACAGCGTGTCGTCTTTCCTTAACTCGTCGACCTGGTCGATCTTCAGCCACTGGTGCAGGAACTCGCGCAGCTTGGCCCTGGTTCGTAGGTCGCCGACCATTCGATCGGCCTGGCCAACGGCCTGCGACGGACCGGCGAGCTGGCCGCTTGCGGCAGCACCCGTCAGAGCTGCGTCGGGCAGCGAGTCCCACAAGGTGAGCGCCAGCCGGTCCGCGGCGCCATAGCCACCGCCTTCGAACGCCCGATAGAGGAACCGTGGAGACTTGAGCACCAGGAGCACCACTTTTTTGACCGCCGCGTTCACGGCGTTGGCGTTCGCGGGCTGCTCGAAGTGCCGGTCGACGAAGAACACTCGTTGTTCGTCGGTGAGGGGCTTGCGAAACGCCCGTTCGGCAAACCGCCGACAGAACTCGCGCACCCTCTCGGCCCGATCGGCCGCGTCGTCACTCGTACCGGCCAGTTCCTGGAGGTGTGTGGCGATATAATCGGCCGCTTCGATGGCGGCGTATGTGACCGCCTGGTCCCAGGCCTTCGAGACCGAGCTGCCGCGCTCGTAGCCGGTGCTGCGATCGTCGGGCGGGAAGGGTGTTTCGACGACAAAAACGGGCGGCACTCGGTGCGGCGACAACTGCCGGTCCGGGATTGGCTCCTCGATCCGCTTGGGAGGCTTCCACATCAGCGCGATCGAGGCCGTGGTCGTCGTCTTGTCGTCCTTGGACTTGAAGAATTCGAGCTTGAGCGGATAAGCACGGCCGCCGATGAGGCGCAACGTTTCGCGGTGGTCGATGTCGCTCCCCGAGCGCACCCAGGCGTCGATGAGCGGCCGCGATCGGTCGTTCACCCAGAGCCGCACACCGTTCTCGGTCTTGACGTTGAAGGTGTAGTCGCCGGTTTCGAGCGCCAGGACGGCGCCTTCCCAGCGGATGCAGAACTCGGCGGCGTCGATCTGCTCGGCCACGGGACTCGCGGTATCGAAATGGAAATCGACGGCTGCGTCCCGTCGCTGGAGCACCCGCTTGTCGCCACGAAAATGCTTGCTGTTGAAATACTCGGCCGAGAGGCCGCGTTCTCCGTCCCAGCGACCCGGTTCCCGGAAGCTACCGATCAGGTCGGCGACCGATTCGCGGAATTGGCGCACCGTGAGTCGGGCCAGTTCCAACCGCGGCGGGCTGCTGCGGGCTTGGGCCGCCTTCGAATAAAAGGCGTCGTAGATGTAGGCCGCGACCTTGGCCGCGTCGTCGCCGACGCACTTTTGCGGCTCATCCTCGGGCATGGTCTCCGCGATCACCTTCGTCAGGTCGGCAAGTGGGCGATCGCCTATCAGCGGCTTGGCGTATTCGTCCGTGACGCCCTCGCCACGCGAGCCGTGGCAACGGGCACACGATTGCCGATAGATCTGCTCACCGGTCTGAGCCCCATCGGCGAACACAGGCTGGGCGGCGATCATCAGCCCATGCAGGACCAGCCAGACGGCGAGTGGTGTGAGCCAGGCGTTATGAATTCGTCTCGAAGGCACGGCAGGAGGGTCGGGCAGGGGCGGCGCATGCCACAGGCGGGAAGGGTGCGTGCGCGGCCGCGCACGCGCACCGCCCGCCGGAGGGATCGCCTGTATTGTACACGCTCTCTTCGCCGAATGTCCAACCGCGGATACCGCTTGAAACGCCGGTCAAACGGCAATCGCTTGGAGGACTAGAACCTGCCACCGCGAGTGAAAAAATAGTGAATGTAAATAGCGACGGAGTGAATCCAAACAACCGACGAGCGGGAATCAGTCCCCCTAGTCCTCGGCTAGGCGGCCGATCGACATCCTCCAGCAAGCCACCGACCGATCGTGGGCGCGCACCGCGGCAAACCCGACGCTGGCCGGAATGAGATTGCGTACCCCAATCGACCAGCCGGTCGATCGTCGCGGCGCTTCCTAACAGGGGCCGGAAAGCCGGCAAAACAAAGAGGTTGCCGCTTTCTTTTTATGCTTGACGCTGCAATTCCAGCGACAATAATGGGCGCTAATAATTTCTACGATTGCCGCGCGAAGGCGTGCGCGCTCGTCCGCGTCACAGCCTGCGGCCCTTCTCCTTTCGGACTAATACCGGTATGCGACTGGCCGCCTTGACCTTGCTGACACTATCGATACTGGGCGGCTGCCCGCTGGCCGCGTTCGGACAATTCTTCGGTATGCCCTATGGGGGCTACTACGCTTCGACGGCCGGTGAAGGGTATGCCATCGGCATGGCCGACATGGTGCGATCGGCGGGCATGGCCACGCTCATGACGTCCAAGGCCGCCGGCAATGTCGAAGATGCCCGTTCGAAGTACATCGACAACGTGATGAAGTCTACGCAGGCTTACATCGATCGCGAGCGGATGCTTCAGTCCTACCAGGACTCGTTGCGTAGACCGCCCCCCACATCGGAGCAACTCTATCGTATGGCTCAGATTGGCTTGCCACAGGCACTCTCCGCCAGCCAACTCGACCCGGTGAGCGGCAAGATCGCCTGGCCCGTGGTGCTGCGTGACGACGCTTTCGAATCGTATCGTCAGACGGCCCAAGAGTTTTTTCAGGAGGCCACGGCGAAGCCCGAGACGTTCAGCTACGACTCTTACAATCAATTTCAACAAGCCAGCAGCGACTGTCTTGGCGAGTTGAAAGCCCGGATCAAAGACTACCGTCCCAACGATTACATCCAGGCCAAGAAATTCATCGAGAGCCTCACTTACGCGGCTCAACACATGTAAGAAGTGAGGAAGCATCGATGACGCAACACCCTATGAGAACGTTGATTACTGCTCTGATCTTGGCCCCTTTGCTATCGCCGGCGCTGGCTCGTGCGGCGGACGACGCGGCATCACTTGCCAAGAAACTGGCTAGCACCAGCGCCGAAGAGCGTTCGGAAGCAGCCGAAGGGTTGGCAGACCTTGGTCCCAAGGCGAAATCGGCCGTGCCCAATCTGGTCAAGGCCCTGGCAGACGATGATGCCGACGTGCGTGGCCATGCGGCGCATGCCTTGGGCCAGATCGGCGACAAGCGCGCGGCAGTGGTGGACGGATTGTTCGGGCTCGTAGGCGATCGAGAATCGCTCGTGCGCCGTGCCGCCTTGCGAGCGCTGCGCAGTCTGCACCTGCCGCACGCGGTGATCATGCCCAAGATGGTGCAAACGCTCAAGAAGGCCGAGCCGGCCGATGCGGCCGCGGCATTGGCAACCATCGCCGAGGGAGGCGCCGAGGCGGTGCCTTTCCTCATGGAGTGTCTGGATGACAAAGAGGCTGCCTACTGGGCCTGCTTGGCACTCGCCGACATCGGTCCGGCGGCAAAGAAAGCCGTGCCGCATTTGGCCAAGCTCGAACAGAGCGAAGAACCTAGCGTGCGATTGCAGGCGCTGGTGACCTTGGGCCAAATCGGTCCCGATGCCAAGTCGGCGGTGAACGTCATCGTGAAGGCGCTCGATAGCGACAAGGTCGACGGCGTGCGCTACGCCGCAGCCTATGCCCTCGGGCAGATCGGCGCAAGCGATAAGCAGAGCCGAGCCGGATTGACAAAGGCGATGGAAGGCGACGACGCCTTTCTGCAAGTCGTCTCCGCATGGGCCCTGGCCCGCGTGGCCAAAGACGACACGCAGATACAAGATCAGGCCACCAAGGTGATCGTGGAAGGTCTGAAATCGGAGAAGGTTGACGTGCGTCGGGCCGCCGCCCGTGCTCTGGCGGAAGTCAATCCGCCGCCCGATGTGGTAGCTCCGGTGCTCATCAAGGCCGTCCAAGACGACGACCAGTCGGTCATCAACAACGCTATCGACGCTCTGGCTTCGCTCGGGCCCAAAATCGTGCCGCGCCTTACGAACAATGGCCTGAAGAACAAGGACCTGCGGCTGTATGCCGTGCGGATCTTGGCACAGATCGGGCCGGAAGCCAAGGACGCGGCGCCCGCGCTGGCCGAAACGCTTGAGGACGCCGAAGGAGAATACCGCCGGGAAGCACAATTCGTGCTCGGCCTGTTCGGCGCGGACTCGGCTCCGGCCGTTCCCGAATTGATCAAGTCGCTCGGCAGCGACGACGAAGGCATACGCAAGAGCGCCATCTACGCACTCGGCAAGATCGGCCCGGCCGCCAAGGCAGCCTCGGACGATCTGCGAAAGTTGCTGGCCGATGACGACGAGTTCACCAGCTTTGCCGCGACTTGGGCATTGGTGCGGATCGATCCGACGGACTCGAAGCTCGCAAAGTCTGCTGTGCCGGCGCTCATCAAGGGCTTGTCGGACGAACGCCCGCTGGTGCGAGCGGAATCGGCGGCCACGCTGGGCGAGTTGGGATCGGCGGCCAAGTCGGCCTTGCCGGAGTTGAAGAAGGCGGCTGCCGACACCGATCCCAATGTGAGCGCTGCGGCTAAGCATGCCGTGGAACGAGTCAGCGGCGGCAAGGGCTAGTGGACGAAAGGCAGCCCACGATTCTGCCGGGCCGGCGAGGCTCTAGCAGTTTGGAGCAACTGGCAAAACCGGATCGAGCTCCAAAGAAGTCGGCGTTCACAGCCGATCGTTTGGCCACGGCGCTACGGCTTCCTAGCCCTGACAGACGTTTTTAGCTTTTGCCGCTTTCGATCATGGCGGAATGAATCAACCGGAGGGCACGCTCGGGTATGGGTGCCCAGGCGCGCAGTGCCTCGACGATCTCGAGTGCGCCGTAATTCACGAGCCGCAACGGCTCCACGTCGAGCGGTTCTTCCTCGGGGTGCGCCTTGTTCCATTCCAGCGTCGTCGCGATCCAGGTCGACGCGTCGTTTGCCATTTGGCAGTAATGGGCGATCATTCGCCGTCGCAGCACAACCGGAAAGCGGAGCTTGCAACGCAGCGTACAAAAGATGCTGTCCGCGGAGATAATTCCCACCCTGCCGCAGATGGGCCGGCCACACTGTTCGCAGTGCCTGCCCTGGCGGTTCATGGGGTCACGGCACCGCTCACGAGATCGAGCGCCGTTTCGGCCACGACGGGCCGATCGTCGCGCTCGATGATAGCACGGATCTTCGCCGGCATATTCAACGGGCCGAATTCAGGACCGCAGCAAATCTTCAAAACTCCCTCGTCGCCGTCGCCTGGCACGATCACCGGTTCGGCGGAGATTCCCCGCACGTGCGGCGGCAAGACCAGTTCGAGCTTGGCCGGCTGCCGTTGGGCAACACCGCGCGCGATCCGCACGCGAAGCTCCGCCTGAGTGTTTGGCAAGCAAGCCAAGGAAGTGCGGCTCGCCTGGACGCTCATTTCGCCGGGACCGACGAGTGCGACGATCTGCTCGTTCTGATTCTGCGACGTGAAACTGACTGTATGCTGACTGCCGTCGCTATCGACCACGACCCCCACGGCCATCACCACCGATCGGCTCGTGCGGCCCAGTTCCATCCAAGGAGGTAGAAACACCGGATAGTCACACTCCGAGGCACCGGCCGGCACCGTGACCAGCGGCCCTGTTACTCCCTGCAAGTGCCTCGCCTGGCGGTCTGCGAGTCGCACCGTCAGAGGCCCGTCGTAGGTAAAACGCCGCAGGCTGTAGTGCCGCTTCAGCGTGGTGCCGCGCGGAGCGAAGGCGAGGTCATACTGCCCCTGCACTTCGAAGGGCGTGGGCATCGACACCGCCAGGAGCACACTGTCGACGGGCGCTTCGCCCACTCGCGTGGGAAGCGTCGCCACATGCGCCACCTGGCGATCACCGATCGTGGCCAAGCCCCTCACGGTGAGACGCGTGGCTCCGATTTTCGAGCCCCCGGCGAACGGGATTTCGACCTGCGATTGATTCGCGGCGATCTGTACCGATTGTGTCGTCACACCGACCGGCAATCCTTCGACCGCCAGATCGATCGCACCGCCGAAGTTCCCCGTTCGCTCCGCCGTGACACGCACTTTGGCTTGTCCCCCGCGATAGAGGGTCACCGCGTCGCTGGACAACGTTAGTCGGAAATCGCCTTCGCCGGGCGGCGCGATGCGCAATCGGTATGCAAATGCGGGACCACCCCGCGACGCAAACCGATCGGTGAGGCACACAAAATAACATCCGTCCTCCGGGGCCGTGAATCGAACCCGTACATCGCTCCGGCTCGCGGGTGACTCCTCGCCCCGTGCCAATTCTTTGCCATCCGCGCCTTCGACGACGAGTATCGCGGCGAGCGGCGAACCGAGACGAGCCGCACTGACGGTCAGATCGAACGCCTCACCACGCCGGGCCTGAAACGCCCACACGTCACGGTCGCCCGCCGCGGCAATTCGGCCGTTGCACATCGCGGGCGGAGAGACGGTGGTGGCCTCGCGGGTCGCGCCGTTCGGTTCGACCTCGAGCGATTCGGGGAGATCGTCGGTTTCCAACCCAATGGGGTTCGACAACCCGCCGACCAGCGGCAGCCGTGCCACGTGCCATTCCTCGGCATCGGTCGGAATCGCCATCTCGACCGGCGCGGCGGGTAGCGCCTGGCCCACAACTTCCAACTGGACGGTACTGCCGCGCCGGCCTCCCAAGGGAAAGACCCGCTCGACGAATGGCCCGCTGGTCAACGTCAGCCGATAGACGTAGTGCTGCAAGCCGCCGAAATTGACGTCGTGGATTCGCAAGCGGTAGTTGCCATCGGCCGGGATTACGGCGTGCAAGCATGGATCACCTTCGAGCGATCCGACGTCTTCGGCCAGCGGGCGGCCGGCCGCATTGTAGAGCACGAGTCGTGCCTCCAGCGGCAAGCCGAGTCGGGCGGACATCACTTCGGCGCGAATCGTTTCGCCCTGCTTCGCAGTGAACGTCCAGTCGTCGACGTCCTCGCGCGGAAAGATCCGACCGTTTATGGTCACCGGCAGGCTGACCGCGACGGGCACGGGTGCACCGTCGATTTCTTCTTCGATCATCTCCGGTAGCTCACCGACCACAAACTTCATGCTCGGCGTGGCACCCTGCGACGTTGCCACGCGCCAAGCGCGGACTCCAAGTGAGGCGTCGACAGCGATATCGACGTGCCCTGCGTAGTCCTTGGGGTAGTCTTCCTTCTGCTGACTGGCAGCCAACGGTAACAGCGGGCCTTCGAACCAGACCGTGTTCGTTGGCGCGATGCGGGCCACCGGGACAACCCCCGGCCCGAGCATCTCGAAGTCGGCGCCCTCGTGCAGGTACAAACCTCCCACACGGAACTCGACGTGCGTTCCACGCTGACCGCCGGCCGGAAAGATGTATGAGATCGCCGGCTCATCGGCCAGGCCCACGGTCCACGGCACGATGCCAAGAGACAGGAGGGCGGCAGCCGCAGAGATGAGATTGGCCGGTCTCATAACAACTCGCGGATCAGACGCCCCTGATTGGCCACCTTCACCGGCCTGCCCTCCGGCGTGTGGAATTCGTCGTCAGGATCAATGCCCAACAAATGATACATCGTCGCGGCGAGGTCTTCCGGACCATACGGATTGTCGGCCGGCTTCTCCGCCCGCGCGTCCGATCGGCCGACGACGACACCTCCGCGCAATCCGCCGCCTCCGAGCGCTACGGTGAATGAAGGCCCCCAGTGATCGCGTCCCGCATTTCGATTGATCCGCGGCGTACGGCCGAACTCGCCTGTGACGACGACAAGCGTCGTCTCCAACAGTCCATGTTCTGCCAGGTCTGCGAACAGGGCCGACAAGGCACTGTCGAGATACGGCAACAACTCTTTCTTGAGCATGGCAAAGTTGTTGTCGTGCGTGTCCCAGTTGGTGTGTTCGACGGTGACGCAACGCACGCCCGCTTGGACGAGTCGTCGGGCCATCAAGCACGATTGACCCAACGTATGACGCCCATAGGCGTCACGCACGGCGTCCGGCTCGGCATGGATGTCGAACGCCCTCTTCGCTTCGGGTGACGTCATCAACGCAAAGGCCCGTCGCCGAAAGGCCTCTGTGGTGGCGGCTCGCTGGTTGGCCTCGGCCTCGGCCGAACGCTGATAACGGTCGACGTGGGCGAGAAGGTCGCGCCGGCTGCCGAGGCGGCGACTATCGAGCGTGAGCGGCGGCAGCAGGTCGGGCACTTCGAATCCGGGCGCCGCTGGATCGGCCTCGATGACGAACGGCTCGGCCGCCGGACCGAGGTATGCGGCGCCGCCGCTTTCGTGCATCCGCGGCACGCACACATAGGCCGGCACGCCGCCTCGTGGACCGAGCGAGCGGGCCACGATCGCGCCGTGCGACGGGCGCTGGTTGTTCGGCCGCATCGTCGGGTTGAAGCCGGCTACCGGATGATAGCCGGTGAGCATGTAATGATCGGCTTCGCCGTGATTCGAGTTGCGGTGCCCGAACGAGCGAATCAGCGAAAACTTGTCGAGTTGCCGCGCGAGACGCGGCAAGTGTTCGCCCACCAGGATGCCCGGCACATTCGTGGAAATCGGATTGAATTCACCACGAAATTCGGCCGGCGCGTCGGGCTTCAGATCGAAGGTGTCGATCGTGCTCAAGCCGCCCTTCAAATACACGATCAGCAGCGAAACCCCGTCGCGGTCGCGCCGTTGCTCATCGGCACGTAGCATCGAGGGGAGCGTAACGCCGGTGCCGAACAACCCCGCGCAGCCGATGCGCAGCAGGTCGCGGCGAGGGAGACCGTCGCAGTAGCCGAGGGATCGCGCGGACATCGGGCACCCTTTTCGTACGTCACTCGTCAATGATTAAACACGAATTCCAACGAATTCAACATGCTCCAAGCCAGATCCTCGGCAGCTTGGCGGCGGTCGCTCGCACCCACCACGTGCTCAATGCCGAGTTGGCGCTCCTCCGGCTCCGGAAAGCGGCTGAAAAAGGTCAGATAGAGCTCGTCGACCAATTCACTGGCGTCGGCATTTTGGGCTACCAAACGTTTGATGCGTCCCGATTCATGGGCGAGTTTCTCCTCGATCCGCGGCGAATTGAGGAAATGCAGCACCTGGGCCACGCTCGCCTCGGTGTTGCGTTCGCACTCGCACGGTGTCTGCCGCACCGGACGGCCGAACAGTTTTAGAAAGTAATGCGAGACGCCGCTGTCCCAGAGTTGCACCGCGCGATACCCCTCGGGCACTCCCGCGAATTTCTCGTCGACACCCGTGGTCTGACAGACTGCATCGAGCAGCACTTCTGCCGAGAGCGGCTTGAGCAGAGCGCGAGAATAGTTTTGCTCATCCCGCTCGTTGGTTTCATTCGGCCGACTGGAGAGTTGATAGACGCGCGACGCGGTAATGGCGCGGATCAGTGCTCGCAGGTCGAACTGGTGATCGGCCAAGTGCTGGGCCAAAGCGTCCAGCAGTTCGGGGTTGCTGGGCGGATTGGTGGCCCGCATGTCGTCCACCGGTTCGACCAGCCCCCGGCCCAGGAAGTGCGCCCACACGCGGTTGGCCAGATTGCGGGCGAACCACGGATTCTCCGGCGACGTGAGCCAGGCCGCCAGCGTGCCCCGCCGGTCGCCCGTTGATGGTTCGGTGGTCGGCGCACCGAGTGGGTGGGCCTCTACGATCTCTCCCGTGCGCGGATGCTTGGTCTCGGCCGCAGCCGCGGCGATGAGCATTTCGCCGTGCGCGGACGGCCGCCGCGAAAGCGGCGCAAAGAAATCGACCATGCCATAGTAGTCGGACTGACTCCAGCGATCGTAGGGGTGATGGTGGCACTCGGCACAGGAGATGCGCACGCCCAAGAACACCTGCGACAGGGTGCTCGCCATATCGCCCGGCTTCTGCACCACCTTATAAAAATTGCCGGGCGGCGATTCGGCGAGCGGTCCTTCCGCGGTCAGCAATTCTCTGGCGAACCGATCAAGCGGTTTGTTCGCCGCCAGGCTCTCGCGAATCCAACGATAATACGAGTACGCACCTTTGTGGCCCAGCGCGATCCGATCGACTCGCAACAGGTCGGACCACTTCAGCGCCCAAAAATCGGCAAACTCAGGGCGAACGAGCAACTCTTCGACGAGCCGCTGGCGATGGTCGTCGCGGGTGTCGGCCAAGAAGCGTCTCGCTTCCTCGGCCGTCGGCAGCGTGCCGATCGTGTCGAGATAGACCCGTCTCAAGAAAGTCGCGTCGTCGGCAGGCGACGAGGGAGCGAGGTTGAGCTTCTCCAGCTTGGCCGCCACATGACGGTCGATGAAGCTGGATTCGACGACCTGCTCGATTTTCACCCTCGGTCCGGGGCGTGGAATGAGAGCCTGAAAGAGATCGACTTGGCCCATGAATCCGGCCATGACGGCCACCTGGCCGGGCGTTTCGGCCGCAGTGACTAGGCCCGACTCGTCAACGGTCGCCAAGGACTCGTTGTTGGACTGGAAGCGGGCCAGGCTCGTCACGTCGACCTCGCGGCCATCGCTGTAGCGAGCCAGCACGCGAAGCTGCTGAGTGGCCCGAAAATCGAGCAACCGTTCGCGGGGAGCGAGCGCGATGCCGATGACGTACGGATCGGCGGCATCGCCAAATCGTAACCCGTCGGCGATCCACTCGCGGATGATGCGGTATTCGCGCGAGAGCGGGTCGATGCGGATCCCACCACCGTGGGGAGCTCGGCCCGATGCTTTGCGCAAGAGCAGGCTTTGATCGGCGGCGGCGGGAAACACTCTGCGGCCGCGATCTTCCATGGCGAGCGCCCGGTAGTCGGCCGCCGGATCGAAACCGAACACGGAGAGCTTGAAGCCGTTCTGCCCCTCGGCCTTACCATGACAGCCGGATGAATTACATCCGAACCGATTCAGCAGCGGCACGATATCGCCGGCAAAATTGTACTGAATGGGCCGGCCGGTACCGGACACAGTACAGTGCACAACCGCGGTTTGCCCGCAGGCGGTAATTTCAATATCCGCCGCGCCGTCATTACGGGCGAAAAGAACTCCCTCCGGCGATACTTCGACGACCGTGGGCGACGATGATCGGTAACGCGACTCCCGCGTGAGATCGATGGTTCGGCCGTCGGCCCGCTGACCGTCGACCAACACGTTAAACCGGGCATCCCGACCCGACAGCGTAACTTGGGAAGGTTCGACCGCGAGCCGCAGAGCGTCGGATTGCTCTAAGTCATTGCTGGCATTGGCGATGGCAACTACTGCCAACCAAGTCAGACAGCCGGCGTTAAGGCGGGCGAGCAGCACGGATCACTCCGGGCATGGCGGGATTTCAGGGCGACCAACAACCCCTGTGTCAGCCGCTCTTAGGCGGTTTCAAGGTATAAATATAAACAGTCGTCGATAGGTTCGCCAACGCCTCTGGATGCCCTGGAGGAGTCGTCTGGAGTTTATGGGGTGGCGCGTTAGAATAGTGGCCCGAATGACAAAGGACTTTCCTATGCAACCCAACGCACTCGTTGAAGTTTGGCAAGCGGACGATGAGGGGATCGGGCAGATCCAATTCGGCTGCGACAGCAACCAGTGGCAATGCCACGCCTGGATGTTCGCGCCGGCGAACTCCGAAGCGACCCTCGAGCGAATCGCGGCGGAGATTTCGCAGCAGCTCGCCGCAGGACGCGAAGAGGGCAATGTGGGCGCCTTCACCTGGCAACACGTGCTCTCGGCTTGATCCCACAAACGTCGTGCACGACTTGAAACCTTCGGGGCTACTGCTGGCGTGCGCGACGGCCAGCATCGGGTAACTCTCGGTTTCTCGGACGAACTCTTTCGTCTGACGAGCAGCCGGCCCGAGGATTCCGCGAACGCGTGATTGCGGGTTCGTTCCGAACACCGGCACTGTTCCGTCACCGCTGCGCCAGGTTCGCAGAATCTCCGCCGCGATGCCGTGCGCACCGGATGCAGCAGTCGGCGGGGCCTGCTATTATGGAACCGAAGCTTGCTAACCTTGCATTTAGAATCTACCTGGGATTTGCCTGGTCTGCGGGACCGTTGAGGTCGCAAAACCGGTTTGCGGATAGGCGCTGAGCACGACACACACGCGATATGAGCACACCCGAAGAGCCAGCCCCCGGCGAACCGAACCCCGGATCCCCGCCCGGCGCCGTAAACGAACAGGTACAGCATTCGTCCGTTAGTGCGAGGGTGCCGGAGCAGGTGGGTCGCGGCGTCTTCTCGACCGGCGCCGTGGTGTTCGACGGAGCACACGAATTCGTCGTCGATTTCCTCGTCCGACTCGGGTCGCCGCATCGAGTCGGTTCGCGGGTCGTCCTCCCGCATGTCGTATTCTCGCAATACATCGCCGCCCTGCGCGACAATCTGCGAAAATATGAGCAACGTTTCGGCCCTCCGCCCGCTCTACCGACCCCGCCGCCCAACCAACCGCGCGCCAGCATCTCCGATCTCTACGATCAGCTCAAGCTGCCCGACGAAGTGCTGAGCGGGGTCTATTCCAACGCCGTGATGATCGGCCATACGCCGTCGGAGTTCTGGTTCGACTTCATCACCACCTTTTACCCGCGCTCGGCCGTCTCGAGCCGGATATTCATGTCGGCGCAGCAGATTCCCGGCCTGCTCGACACGCTGAATTCGGCGTATCAACGGCACCGCCAAAAGCCCGAGAATCCTCCCTCTGCGCCGCCGTCCTCGCCTCCATCGCCGCCCCCCGCGGGCTAGCGCGATGAAGCTCTCACTGATGGTCACCTGTCTGGGTGACGTGTTACGGCCAGAGGCGGCCAAAGCGACGGTCCGCCTGCTGCGGCGGTTGGGCCACGAGATCGACTTTCCCGAGCAACAGACGTGTTGTGGCCAGCCGTTCTACAACAGCGGCTTCGCCGACTATGCCCGGCAGCAGGCCAAGCACACTATCTCTGTGTTTCGTGGCGATCGCACGGTGGTCGTTCCGTCGGGCTCCTGTGCCGCCATGGTCAAGGTCGAGTATCCGCACTTGCTCGAGGCCGAGACCGATTGGCATGAGCAGGCGGTGGAACTGGCCTCGCGCACCTTCGAGCTGAGCGATTTCTTGGTCAACCGCTTGAACATTGTCGAGGTCGGCGCCAAATACCGCGGCAAGGTTGCCTATCACTATGCCTGCCACCTGCGCGGCCTGGGACTCACGGACGAAGCCGAGCGGCTGATTCGCCATGTCGAGGGTGCCGAACTACTCACGCTCCGCCACGCCGACCAATGTTGCGGCTTCGGTGGATCGTTCTCGGTGCGCTACCCCGATATCTCGACCGCAATGGTCGACGACAAGGTGAAGTGCATTTTGGAAACGGAAGCCGACTGCCTCGTTTCCACCGACGCTGGCTGCCTGATGAACGTCGGCGGCCGGCTGCGCCGGTTGCAGAAGCCGCTCGAAGTCCTCCATTTGGCCGAGTTGTTACAGCGCACGTGAGACATAGGCCAGGCATAGGCCCCAAGTGCGCCGAGGATCTTCGGCTTACGATCCGGCTTCGCCGGTCGTCCGGGCTTGCCGTTGTCCTTCGGCCACGTTGAGCGGCGCGACGATCGCCCAGCCCACTACAAAGAAGGCCAGAAGGCTCACAAGCGCCATGTTTGGGCTTTTGGTCTTGGTCAGTACCAAAGCGAAGAAAACGGGGCCGAAGACACTGGTGGCCTTCCCGGAGAAATTGAAGAACCCGAAGAATTCTCCCGTCTTCTCCGGTGGCGTCATCAATCCCATGATCGCACGGCTCACCGATTGGGTACCACCCAGCACGAGCGCAGTGGCCGCTGCCATGCACCAGAAGTGCCATTTTTCGGTGACCAGGAAAGACAACGCGAGAATTGCCGTCCATACTGCCAGGCACATCATCAACGCCGGCTTCTGACCGATTCGATCACCCAGCCAGCCGACTGCCAGGGCGCCGGGCAAGGCGATGAACTGGATCATCAGCACCACGCCGGCCAATTCCTGCGCCTTCATTTCCAGCCTTTCGATGGCGAACACCGACGCCTGGCTGACGACCGTCTGAACCCCGTCGTTATAGACGAGGAAGCCCAGCATGAAGATCGTCAGCATGCGGTACGAGCGTATGCTCTTGAGCGTGCGGCCCACGTCGTTGAAGGCAACGCGCGCTGCCTCCAGGAATGGTTTCCGCTGGTTGCCGGGCCGGGTTCTATCTTTCAGGATAAGTACGGTCGGCAGCGTGAACACACCCCACCAAAGCCCCATCAAGAGCAGGCCGAGTCTCTTCAGAAAAACAAGGTCGTCGGGCAATCCGATGTGGCGGCCAAACATAAGAAGTAACACAACCAACGACAGCGCAAGGCCGCCGCCTACATACCCCGCGGCATACCCCCACGCCGATACGCGGCCCATCCATTCATCCTCGGCGATCTCCGGCAAAAACGCATTGTAGAACCCTTGCGATAGCTCCATTCCAAGGACCGAAATCACGTAAAGGACGATCATCAGCCACGCCAAGTCGGGCGTCGCCAAGAACATGAGCATCGAAGCCACCGCGCCGGACAAGGCGGTGCCCGCCAGCCAGCGTCGTTTGCTACAGTTCGTGTCGGCTACTGCGCCGACGATTGGCGAGATGAGCGCCGAGGCGAATGTCGTCACACCCAAGCCGACGCCGAGCAAAATCGTGCCGGCGTCGCCCGGCAGCACGTCGTCTTTAATGTATGAGACGAGCACCGTGATCGAGAGCGTCGAATAGGCGCTGTTCGCCCAGTCATAGATGGCCCAGGCGACGATCTCGCGGGTGGTGCCCTTGCGCGACGGGGTGGCCCCTTCAATCAGCGCGGGTGATTGGTAAGGATTCAGACTTGTATCGCCCGAGGTCGGCCCGATCTGCTCGGCATTCGTCACGCTGTCTCCTTCGACGGCAGGAAATCCTGATGAGGGCCGGAGCTTTTTTGAAGAACGAGCATCTTATCGGGGTCATTCCCGGCAGGGCAACTGGCACACTCGCCTTTCGCCGCCCGGCAATCTAAACTTGGTGCTGGTCAACCAATCCCCCGTCGGAAATCGCGGACAGCCATTATGCCAGCAAGTACTTCTCAGGAAAGACCTTCCGTCGCATCGGCTACATGCTCGGCCGATGAGTTGGAGTCCGCCATCCGAAAAAAAACGGCCCGCGTCGGCGTGATCGGACTGGGTTACGTCGGATTGCCGCTCGTGCGGGCGTTCCTGTCGGCCGGTTACCGCACGCTGGGCTTCGACGTCGATCAGACCAAGGTCGACCGACTGCTCGCCGGCGAAAGCTACATCAACCATATCTCGGGAGAGTGGATCGCCGGCTGCCTGGCCGAAGAAACCTTCGCCCCGACGACCGATATGCGGCGGCTGGCCGAAGCCGATGCGGTTCTCATCTGCGTGCCCACGCCCCTGTCCGACAGCCGCGATCCCGACCTGAGCTATGTCGAGGGTACGGCGCAACAGATCGCCGCGGTATTGCGTCCGGGGCAATTGGTTGTGCTGGAGAGCACGACGTATCCCGGTACGACTCGGGATGTCGTCCTGCCGATTTTGGAGTCGAGCGGCTTGCAGGTCGGCCGCGATTTCTACCTGGCCTACAGCCCCGAGCGTGAAGACCCCGGCAATGCGCAGTTCAGCGCCCGCGTGATACCCAAGGTCGTGGGCGGTATCGACGAGCCGAGTGCACGACTCGCTGAGGCGCTCTATCGAGAGGCGGTTGTCGAGGTTGTGCCTGTCTCGAGCTGCGAGGTGGCCGAGGCATGCAAAATACTCGAAAACACCTACCGGGCCGTGAACATCGCCTTGGTGAACGAGTTGAAGATGCTCTACGACCGCATGCAGATCGACGTCTGGGAGGTCATCGACGCCGCTGCCACCAAGCCGTTCGGATTCCATCCGTTCTATCCCGGGCCGGGCCTGGGCGGCCATTGCATCCCGATCGATCCATTCTATCTGAGTTGGGTGGCGCGCAAGCATGGCCTGCCGACCCGGTTCATCGAATTGGCCGGCGAAATCAATACACAGATGCCCAATTACGTGATCGAACGATTGACGGCGGCATTGAACGATCGTGGTAAACCGATCAAAGGGAGCAAGATCTGCGTATTGGGGGTGGCATACAAGAAAGACGTCGACGATCCCCGCGAGAGCCCGTCGTTCGTGCTGATGGAGTTGCTGCTCGCCCGCGGGGCGGTGCTGAGCTATAACGACCCGCATGTCCCCGAGTTGCCAGCGATGCGGCATCACGATCTTCCCCCGATGGAAAGCTCGGAGTTGAGTCGCGAATTCCTGGCCAGCCAGGACTGCGTGTTGATCGCCACGAACCATTCCGCCTACGACTACGAGTTCATCGTGCGACACGCCCCGCTCGTGATCGACACCCGCAATGCGACTAAGGACGTCAACGACGACGGGAACAAGGTGTACAAGGCATGAATCAGCGGCGAATCAGGCTCTTCGGAGCAGCCACTCAGGATGTTGCCGTCGAGCGAGATTCACGCGCGGACGCCGAAAGGAGTTGATCCTTGAGGGTTCTGGCGATCGGCGACATCCATGGCTGCTATAGCGCGCTTTTGGCCTTGGTTGGGGCGGTCGGCCTGGGGTCCGACGATTTGTTGATAACGCTCGGCGACTACGTCGATCGCGGTCCCGACTCGGCCGGCGTGCTCGATTGGCTGATCGAACGGCGCAGGAAAGGCAACCTTGTGTCGTTGCTCGGCAATCACGAACGAATGATGCTCGATTCGCGGACGAACGAGGTCTCGCGCGAATGCTGGTTGAGCTACGGCGGCGAGGCGACGCTCGTCTCCTATCAAATGCGCGGCGGCGAAGGGGATCTCGACGATGTGCCCGACGAGCATTGGGAATTCTTGGAACATGGTTGCCGGAACTGGTACGAGACCGACTCCCATTTCTTCGTACACGCCAACGCGCTGGCCGATCTGCCGTTCGACGAGCAGCCCGAGGAATTCCTGCTCTGGGAACGGCTCTACGATCCCATACCGCACCAAAGTGGCAAGACCATGGTCTGCGGCCACACGCCCCAGTCCTCGGGCGTGCCGCTCAATTTCGGCCACGCGGTGTGCATCGACACCTGGGCCTGCGGTGCCGGCTGGTTGACATGCCTTGACGTGGCGACGGGCGAGTATTGGCAGGCTAACCAGCGCGGCGGGTTGCGCGGCGGCGAACTGGCGCGGCCGTGGTTGCCAACCTAGCGACCGACCGCGTCCAGCGTGTTAGCTGCTCGCGCTGCGGTAGCTGATGAGCGCGCGATGGAAGATGGCGCGCGACACGAAGAGGCTGGCCAGCGTGGCAAAGAAGGCGAACGCGGCCAACGGCCAGTTTTCGGGCTCGAGCGGCTTAGCGAGCAGGCGAGCGGGCACGTTGACGACCAGCAAGATCGGTATCACGAAGGAGAATACTCGCCGTAAGGGCGTTCCAATCGGGCCGTCGTAGATCTCCATCGGGTAGCGCGAAAAATTCGTAATATAGAACCAGAAGTCGTACAGGCTCTGGTTGCGGCCCAGCCAGACGGCAACGCTCGAGAGCACGATCATCAGGCTGTAGAGCATCGCCACGCCACAGGCAATATAGATCGGGTACAGCAGTGTCTGTACCGGCAACGGTCGGAAGTCGAGCTTCCACAACGAATACCCGAGCAACCCTCCCGCGAAAACAAAGTTCGCCAGGCTCGACCATTCCATCCGCTGGCACGACACGAGAAATTGCGTGTCGATCGGCTTCAGCAGCGCAAAATCGAGATTGCCCGTGCGGATCAGTTCGCCGAACTCGTTGGCATTCGGCATGAAAAAGGTCTGCACCAGGCTGTTGATGAAGAGGGTCGTCGAGAGGAAGACGAAGAACTCGTACTTATGCCAGCCGGTCTGCGCCCCGATCTCGCCGGTGTACTCGAAGATCAGCACGTAGAACCCCAGGTTCATCAGCACCCAGGAGAGAGACGATATGCCGTCGATGATGAAGTTGGCGCGGAACGTCATGTCGCGCACCAGACTGTTGCGGGCGAATGTCGCGAGGACCCGTAAGTAGTTGGGGCGATCCGCCATGTTGCATCAGGCCTTCATCAGCTCGAATGGGATCAAATATCTCTTCATCCCCCGAATCCGCTGTAGCGAAGCAGGCCCCGATTGAATGCCACGCGGCTGGCCACGATGAAAAACACGAGCCAGAAGAACTCTAACCACAACTCCCGGGCGAGTTGCGCTCCCTGGATCTTGCCGAGGAACACGGCGGCCGGAAAGTAGGCCAGATACTTGAGTGGCAGGAGCTGAACGATACCGCCCCACGCGCCCGGCAACATGTCGATGGGGAACATGTGTCCCGAGAAAAAGAAATTGAACAACATGTAGACGAACAGGAGCGAACTGACCTCCAAGAACCAGAAGCCGATCATGCCCAGCGTCGTCTCCAGAAAAAACCCCAACAAGAACGACAGTACGAGCGAGAGCAGAAAGGCACCCATCGTCGCCAGGTCGGGCCAGCCGGGAAAGAAATCGCGGCAGAGGAAGAACACGAACGCGAAGGGAGCCGTAGCCACCGTGTAATAGACCAGCTTGTGGGCCACGCGGCCGATCAGCAAGAAGCCGATCATATCGATCGGTTGGATGAGGAATTTCTTGATCTCGCCGTTGCGGATTTGCAGGGCGATTCCCGAGGCCAGTCCTGGCATGCTGGAGAACGCTCGTCCGATCATCGTCAGCAGGTAATAAGCGATGAAGTCGTGGTAGCTGTACCCGGCGATGCTCTTGTCGCCGTTGGCCGTGAATACCGCTTGCCAGAGGAATACCTGCGTGACGATCGGCAAGAACCGCATCAGCGTGCCTAGCGCAAAATCGCCGCGGTACACCAACCGCTCGGCGATGCAGGTTCGCAAGATGGTCCACGCCGTGTGCATGCAGGGATTGGTACTCGGGTGTGAAATGCTTCGCGTCTGAATTTCAACTCGCCGCCGCTAGGCGTTTCCGGCAGCAGCCTTGATCTGCTCTTCGGCGGCTATCTGCTCGCCGGCCAGCGAAAACATCTCGGCGATCACTTCCTCCAAGGGCGGATCTTCGACGCTCACGTCCTCGATAGTGTAACGGGCCAGCAAATCGGCCAAGGCTTCGGGCACTTCACGACGCAAGATGCGGAGCCTGACCTTGGGATAGTGCTCGTCGAGTATGTCGCCGTAGCGACGCAAGTCGGTCGGCGCTTCGCCATCGGCCGGGAATTGTAGGCTGATGATCTTGTGGCTGCTGAAGCGATCGACGATGCCTGCCAGCGACCCATCATACATGATGCGGCCGTGAGCGATGATGATCACCCGCTTGCAGAGCGCGGCGACATCTTTCATGTAGTGGCTGGTCAACAGAATCGTAATATGCCGCAGTTGCTGATAGTGCCGTAAGAAGGTCTGGATGTTGTGCTGGGCGATCACGTCCAGGCCGATCGTCGGTTCGTCGAGAAAGAGCACCTCGGGCGAATGCAGCAAGGCGGCGATCAGTTCCATCTTCATCCGCTCGCCGAGCGATAGTTCTCGCACGGGTTGCCGCAGCAGCCCGCCGACCTGCAAGAGCGAGACCATCTCGTCGCGGGTTCGCTCAAACTGTGCGGGCTCGATGCCGTAGATTTGCTGATGCAAACGAAACGACTCCTGAGCCGGCAAGTCCCACCAGAGCTGGTTCTTCTGCCCCATCACCAAGGCGAAGCGGCGGCGATAGGCGTTCTCGCGCTTCCAGGGAACATATCCCATGACGGAAGCCGATCCCGAAGAGGGCGTGATGACACCCGACAGGAGCTTAAGCGTGGTCGTCTTGCCCGCGCCGTTGGGTCCCAAGAAGGCGACGAATTCGCCCTGTTCGACCGTCAAATCGATGCCGCGCACCGCTTCGACCGTGCGATACTCACGGCGAAACAGGCCACCCAGCGAGGCGAGTAGCCCTTCCCGCTTCTGGTACACACGGTACGACTTGGCAAGTCGGCTGATTTCGATAATAGCCATGCCGGTCCGATTATAGAGAGCAGGTCAAAGCCTGGGGAGTGCCCGTTACGATTTGCACTTCGCATCGCTGACCGCGCAGAATAGGTTCATTCCCCGGCCCGTCACATCAACGCGCGCGGTGGGCGTCGAGTGCTTCGAGCACTTCGTCGGGCGACAGTCGAGCGATCGCCGACGGCGAACGATAGAGCCACCGCACGGTGCCTTGCTCGTCGACGATGATGGTCGTCGGCGCCGACGTGTCGCCCCCCTCGGGCGTCGAGTGCGGATGGATCAACTGCACCGCATTCGACAAACCTCGCTCTTCGTCGGAGAGCACCAGCAGATGCGGAAAGTCGGCCTGAGTTTGCTGGGCCTCCTCGGCCCCCTCGATCGAGGAAACAACGATCCGCGCTTTGCGACGGGCGAAGTCCGCCTCGCGACGTTCGAGCTGACCCAGCTCGATCATGCAAGCGGGTCACCAACGTCCGCGAAAGAAGACCAGCACGTTCGTCTGGCCGCCACGTAAATCGTCATCCGTGAAGGTCGTGCCATCGGCCCGCGTCGTGGTGAACGACGGAAATGGCTGCCCGATCGCGACCGGTCCGGTGTACGCCGGCAAGCGCGTGGCGAACACAAACATCCATTCGAAGCCCGTCAACAGGAGCACGACCACGAGCGCTAGGATGCGTCCGACGCGACGTGCCCGCCAAAGCGATGCGGCGATGAGGATCGCGCCCAGGGTGGCACTGATCGGCAGAAACCACGGCATCGGCAGCCGGTGCGCCGCGATCAGGGCAGCATAGCCGGCCGGTCCCGCCAGCGCGAGTAAGACACCCGTAACAACGAGCTTTCGGCCCGAAGAGGATGGGCTCACGTTAGCAGCGGTTATTGGTGTGTCAGCCATCTCATGCCTCCTTATCGACGCGGATCTTCAGCTCTTTGAGCTGCCGCGCGGCGACCTGGCTAGGCGCCTCGGTCATCAGGTCGGCGGCCTTCTGCGTCTTGGGGAAAGCGATGCAGTCGCGGATGTTGTCGAGCCCGCCGAAGAGCATGACCCAGCGATCGATTCCCAGGGCGATTCCACCGTGCGGCGGCGCTCCGTATTGCAAGGCATCGAGGAGGAAGCCGAACCGCTCCTTGGCTTGCGCGGCATCGATGCCCAACAACGAAAAGACGAGTGCCTGTATCTGGCTGTCGTGGATACGGATCGTGCCGCCGCCCGCTTCCGAACCATTGATTACCAGGTCGTACGCCACCGCCCGACACTTACCAGGCTCGCTGCTCAACATCTCCAGGTCTTGCGGACGAGGGGCCGTGAACGGATGGTGCATGGCCGCCCAGCTCTTCTCTTCCTCGTCCCAGGCAAACATCGGGAACTCGACGACCCAGGAGAAGTGCATCTGGCCCGGGTTGTAAAGCTTCAACTCTTCGCCGAAACGCTTGCGCAAGGCGTACAGCGCCTTGCACGTGACCTCGAACGAGTCCGCCACGAAGAGCAAGAAATCGCCCGGCGAGGCGTCGAGCCGTGCCCGGATGCGTTCGAGCAACTCGGGCGCAAAGTTCTTGGCCGTGGGCGAAGCGAGCGTGCCGTTCTCCTCGACCTTGAACCACACCAGGCCTTTCGCGCCAAAGTTCTGCTTGACGAATTCGGTCAATTCATCGATCGCCTTGCGCGAATAATTCGCGGCCGCTTGCCGGGCATTGATGCCACGCACCCGCAGCTCCGACTCCGCTGCCTCGCGAAATACGCGAAACTCGGCCTCGCGTGCCAGGTCGGTCACGTCGATCAGTTCCATGTCGAAGCGCAGGTCGGGAGCGTCGTGGCCGAAACGCTCCATCGCCTCATCGTAGGTCATGCGGGGCAAGGGGAGCGAAACGTCGAGACCGAGTATCTCTTTCGCCACCCGTACAACGAGCCCGTCGATGATGCCGATGATGTCCTCGGCGCCGACGAATGACATTTCCAGGTCGAGCTGGGTGAACTCGGGCTGGCGATCGGCCCGTAGATCTTCGTCGCGGAAGCAGCGGGCGACCTGCACGTAGCGGTCGTAGCCGGCCACCATCAATATCTGCTTATAGAGCTGCGGCGACTGGGGCAGGGCATAGAATGAGCCGGGGTGAACGCGGCTCGGCACCAGATAATCGCGGGCGCCTTCGGGCGTGCTGCGACCGAGCATCGGGGTCTCGACGTCGATGAAATCGTGCTCGTCGAAGTAGTCGCGCATCACCTTGATAATGCGATGCCGCAACAGCAGCGTGCGTTGTTGCACCGGGCGGCGCAGATCGAGATAGCGGTATTTCAACCGCAGATCTTCGCCGGGCAGTTCCTGGGCACCCGGCTGAAACGGAGGCGTGAGGCTCTTGTTGAGCAATTCCAACCGTTTGACGCGCAGTTCGACTTCGCCGGTGGGCAATTCGGGGTTGGTGGTCCCTTCGGGGCGTCGGGCCACCTTGCCGGTCACGGCGATGACGAACTCGGTACGCAACGACTTGGCCTGTTCTTGGACCGCCGCCCCCGACTCGGGGGCAAATACGATCTGGGCCCGACCGTAGCGGTCGCGCAGATCGACGAACAAGAGCCCCGCTCCGTGATCGCGATATGAGTCGACCCAGCCACAAAGCGTGACTTCCTGGCCGACGTGCTCCAGTCGCAGTTCGCCGCAAGTATGGGTGCGAATCAACGAAAACTCTCCCTGAAATTTCGCCCATTTATCAAGGCCGGTATTGTAGAGAGAAGCCGGTTCAACCGCTAGGTTCACGGTGGCCTGTCAATGCCGCTAACCGCAACGTGTGCGCTCGGCCGCCCCGCTACAACCGGTGGCGACGCGGCGTTACAATACGGGCCATGTACCATCGCCTGCCGTTGAGTCCCACGCGCGTCCTGTGCTGGCTGGCGATTTCCTCGGTGATCGCAGTAGCCACCGTGGCGCTCATCCATGTCGCGGGCGGAAACCTGCGCCCCTTGGTGGAGCTTTTTTGCTGCGCCGCACTCGGCGGCGTTTTGTCGCTGCTGGTTCCCCACCTGAGTTCGGCCATCAATCCCGACTGGCTCGCCTCGCTCGGACGGCACTCGTGGAAGATGCACTTAAAGAACGTGGGGGAACTGCTGCTTGCACCTCGGCGGTTACAGTTTTCCGTACAGGCGGGCCTGGTCTATCTGACCGTGTTTTGCCTGTGGCTGGGCGTGAACGTTAATCGTGGGCATCGATGCGAAGTCGCGGCGCGGGCCGTCGAGCAAGCCGGCGGGCGGGTCTTCTTCGATTCGCCGCGGATGCTCGGCCAGGTTCGCGCGGTATCGATCGCCAGGCGCGATGGTCCGTCGGACGATACCACGCTACTCGGGCTGATCCCACAGATTCACACGCTACGGCCGCGACGTATCGTTGTCGGCAATAAGGCCAGTTCGACCGTCATTGCCGCGATCCAGGCCGCATTCCCGGCGACCGATGTCGTCATCCGGGGCGGCAATGCCCCCGCCACGCCATCGAATTTGCAGCGGCAGTGACATTACTGGATGGCGGAATCGAAAACACCACTCGAGAGAGCTTTTGGCAGCATGGCACGACGTTGGTATGAGATCGACAACGTAGAGGAGATTCCCTCCCCGGCGCTCATCGTCTACCCCGACCGATGTGAAGAAAACATTCGCCGGATGATCTCGCTGGCAGGCGGTACGGCGCGGCTGCGGCCCCATGTGAAGACGCACAAGATGGCCGAGATGGTTCGGCTGCAACTCGCCGCGGGCATCGACAAATTCAAATGCGCGACGATCGCCGAAGCTGAGATGCTGGCGCGAGCGGGCGCCCGCGATGTGCTCTTGGCCTATCCGATCGTAGGACCGAACATCGGCCGCCTGCTCAAGCTCGTCGAATCGTTCCCAGAGACGCGATTTTCGGCCTTGGCCGACGATGCCGAGGCCGTGCGTGCCATCTCGCGACAGTTCGCGGACCGATCGAGGTCGATCGAAATCGTGCTCGATATCGACAACGGCATGCACCGCTCGGGGATCTCACCGGCGGCGGCCGCCGATCTGTATCGGTTGTTAGCCACGCTGCCTGGAGTCAGTCCCGGCGGGCTGCATGTCTACGACGGGCACATTCGCGATGCCGATCTTGCCGAACGGGCCGAGCATGTCCGGCGAGATTTTGCTTCGGTCGACACGTTATGGCGTGCGCTCATCGACGGCGGTTTGCCGGTGCCGCGGGTCGTCGCCGGCGGCACGCCGACCTTTCCGATCCACGCCCGACGTTCCGATGTGGAGTGCAGTCCCGGCACATGCGTGTTCTGGGACATCGGCTATGCCACCAAGTTCCCCGATTTCGATTTCTTGCACTCAGCCGTGCTCCTGACCCGCGTCGTCAGCAAGCCGACGGCGGAGCGATTGTGCCTCGATCTGGGCTACAAAGCAGTATCGCCTGATAACCAGCAGCCGCGGGTCTCATTGCTCGACCTGCCCGAAGCCGTCCCGGTCGTACACAGCGAAGAGCACCTTACCGTCGAAAGCCCTCTCGCCAAAGAATTCAAAGTCGGCGACTGTCTGTACGGCGTGCCCTATCACATCTGTCCGACCGTGGCGCTGCACCGCGAAGCGGTCGTCGTCGAGAACGGTCGAGCGGTCGCACGATGGCCCGTTGCCGCACGAGACCGAATGCTCACGGTCTAGTCTGCTACCTGACCGACAGCCGGTGCGCGCGGCGGTTGACTAATAGGTGAATTCGCCTATCATCCAAGCAGCCACGGGCCCACGAAGGGGCCTGGTTCAAAAGGCGGCGCTGATGGCCCCAAACTGCTTGCAGTTGGGGCCTTTTTTATTGGCGGGCAGGTCTCATGACGGCGCGAGACGTACGCGATGCCCCAGGTATTCCATCCCAGCATGAACACGTTCAGCAAGGCAACCATCTTCGGTGCCTTGTTCGTGCTGGCGGCGCTCGCCTTCTTGGCCGATCGCATCGAGCGATCGCCCTACGTCACCGAAGTCGACGTGTTTCGTGAACAACCGGTGCCGTTCAGCCACGAGCACCACGTCAGCGGCTTGGGCATCGACTGCCGCTATTGCCATACGACCGTCGAAACTTCGGCCTTCGCGGGATTGCCGGCAACAGAAATCTGCATGAGCTGTCATTCGCAAATCTGGAAAGAAAGCCCGATGCTCGAACCGGTGCGAGAGAGCTTTCGCACCGGGAAGCCGCTGCGCTGGACGCGAGTTCATGACCTGCCCGACTTCGTCTATTTCAACCACAGCATCCACATCGCCAAGGGTATCGGCTGCGAAAGTTGTCACGGCCGTGTGGACCAGATGCCACTCATGCGCCGTGCGGCATCGCTCCAGATGGCCTGGTGTCTCGATTGTCATGAAAAACCCGCGGACGCGATCCGCGAGCGGGACGCCGTGTTTCGTTTCGGTCCCGCGGCGCGGCCACGTTCGCACGAAGATGCCTTGCGTCTGATGCAGGAGAATGGTGTCGAATCCGAACAACTTCTCGATTGCTGGACCTGCCACCGATGAGCGAGCCGGAACAAATCGTGACGGAATCAGCGGAACGGCAGTCGCCGTTCAGCCTGCCGATCGTCGATCGACAGGAGATCGACTGGCAGGCGATCCGCGCTCGGCTGGCCTCCGGCGGCGGGCGCGAATATTGGCGGAGCTTCGAACAGCTCGCCGACACGCCGACATTCCACGAATACCTGCGGCGCGAGTTCCCGCGCCAAGCGGGAGAATGGATGGACGCCATCGGCCGCCGGCATTTTCTCGGACTGATGGCGGCTTCGTTGGGACTGGCCGGCTCGATGGGATGCCTGCGCCAACCCGAAGAAAAGATCGTGCCCTACGTCCGCCAGCCGGAAGAGGTCGTGCCGGGCAAACCGCTCTACTTCGCCAGCGCCATGACGCTCGGCGGATATGCCACGGGCATTCTCGTCGAGAGCCACCTGGGCCGGCCGATCAAGATCGAGGGTAACCCGGACCATCCGGCCAGCCTCGGCGCCACCGATGCCTTCACGCAAGCCGCCATCCTTTCGCTGTACGATCCCGATCGCTCGCAAACCGTCATGCACCGCGAGCGCGTCGACACATGGAATAACTTCTTGACCGCACTGGCCGCGGAATTGCCGGCCCTCAAACAGCGCGGAGGACGCGGGCTGCGAATCCTCACCGAGACGATCACTTCGCCCACGCTGGGCGATCAGTTGCAGACGCTGTTGGACGAAATGCCCAAAGCCCGTTGGCATCAATATGAGCCGTGCGGTCGCGATAACGTTCGCGCCGGTGCAAAGCTCGCTTTCGGGGACTACGTCGACACGATTTACCACTTCGATCGAGCGGAAGTGATTGTCTCGCTCGATGCCGATTTCCTCTCGGCCATGCCCGGCAGCGTGCGTTATGCACGCGAGTTCATCGATGGCCGCCGCGTCACCGGCGACAATCCCCGGATGAACCGACTGTACGCGGTCGAATCGACGCCCGGCCTCGTCGGCGCCGTGGCCGATCACCGTCTGCCGATCGCTCCCTCGGAAATCGAGCCGCTGGCCCGCGCCATCGCCGCGCGGGTAGGCGTCGAATTGCGAAGCGGCGGCGACATGCCGGCAGGCGTACCAGGCGAATGGGTTGACGCCCTCGTGTCGGACTTGCAGGCACATCGTGGCACCAGCCTCGTGTTGGCGGGCGATGGTCAGCCGCCCGTCGTACACGCCCTGGTGCACGCGATCAACCACCAGTTGGAGAACGTTGCTGCTACGCTCGAATATGTCGATCCGGTCGAAGTGCGACCGGAGGATCATGCTTCCTCGCTCGCAACGTTGGTTCGCGACATCGAGCAAGGTGACGTGCAACTGCTGGCGATCTGCGGCGGCAATCCGGTTTACAACGCTCCCAGAGAGCTCGATTTCGCGGGGCAGCTCAAAAACGTCGCTTTGACCGTCCATCTTTCGCCGTACTACGACGAAACTTCGTTTCTCTCCCATTGGCACATTCCGTCGGCGCATTTTTTGGAGAGTTGGGGTGATGCGCGCGCTTACGATGGCACCGCCTCGATCGTGCAGCCGCTCATCGCGCCTCTTTACGGCGGACGCACGGCGCACGAGTTGATTTCGGTGCTGCTCGGTCAGGCCGATCGGGCAACCTTCGAAACCGTTCAGCAATATTGGCGGAAGCGGCTCGACTCCGACGACTTCGGCCGTCTGTGGCGGAAAGCGGTTCACGACGGCGTCGTGCCCGATACAAAAGCGGCGCCGCGCGATGTCGAGCTTGTCTTTGATGGTCGCGACACTCCGGGTGGCAGACCGCCGGCGGGTGACGGAGCGTTCGAGGTCACGTTCTCTCCCGATCCATCCGTCTGGGATGGGCGATTCGCCAACAACGGTTGGCTACAGGAGCTTCCCAAGCCGCTCACCAAACTCACGTGGGACAACGCCGCCTGCGTCAGTCCGAGGACGGCCGAGAGCGAGCGACTTGCCAACGGCGACGTGGTTGAATTGAATCTGGGCGGACGGAAACTCGAGGTTCCCATCTGGATCATGCCTGGGCAGGCCGATGGCGTGATCGGCCTTACTCTCGGTTACGGCCGGATGCGAGCCGGTCGCGTGGGTACGGGTATCGGTTTCGATGCCTACGAGTTGAAGCCGGCAAAGGGCGCCTGGTATGCGACCGGCGTCGAATTAGGCCGGACCGGTTCTAGCTACCCACTCGTCGTCACGCAAGACCATTACAGCATGGAGGGGCGCGACATCGTCGAGTTCGGCACGCTCGAAGAGTATCGACGGGACCCCGACTTCCTGCTCGCAGGTCATCCCGATAAGACCCGCGAAGAGCGCCACCATCCATTCGAACTGCCGACACTCTACCCCGCGGAGAAGAGCGACTTTCCCGAACGCCAGGAGAACGACAACGCGTGGGGAATGGTCATCGATCAGACGGCTTGCATCGGTTGCAATGCCTGCGTCATCGCCTGCCAGGCGGAGAACAATACGCCGATCGTGGGGAAGGAGCAGGTATCGCACGGCCGCGCGATGCACTGGCTGCGCGTCGATCGTTATTACGTGGGACAGATCGACAATCCGGCCACGCACTTCCAGCCGATGCTCTGCATGCAGTGCGAGAAGGCGCCGTGCGAACTGGTCTGCCCCGTCGGCGCCACGGTCCACAGCAGCGAGGGGCTGAATCAGATGGTCTACAACCGCTGCGTGGGCACGCGATATTGTTCCAATAACTGCCCCTACAAGGTGCGGCGTTTCAATTTTCTCAATTACGAAGCGCTCTTCCACTACGACACCGAGCCGCAGCTCGCGATGCTTCGCAACCCGGATGTTACCGTCCGCAGCCGCGGCGTGATGGAGAAATGCACCTACTGCGTGCAACGCATCCAGGAAGCGAAGATCGAAGCCCACAAAGACCGCCGTCCGGTCACCGATGGTGATCTGCAAACCGCCTGTCAGCAGGCGTGCCCGACGCGGGCCATCGTGTTCGGCAACGTGAATAACCCGCAGAGCCAGGTCGCGCAGCTCAAGAAGTCGCCGCTGAATTACGGCGTGTTGGCCGAGTTGAACACGAGGCCGCGCACTACCTATTTGGCGCGGCTGGGAAACCCGCATCCGGAACTCGCGGCCGAAGACGCTCGCGATACACCGTCGCTCGACCCGCGCGACCACAACATCGACGAGTTGCTCGAATACGTGCAGGGGAAGAAGACGTGAGCGAGCGACCTGTTGACGTTTCGAGCGGTGCGTCCATCGGCGGCATGTCGGTGTTGAGGCCGGGCCACACCTATGGCTCGGTCACCGACAAGATCAGCTCGATCGTGCAGACCCAACAGCCCAAGAGCTGGTGGATCGGCTTCGCCGTCGGCTTTGTGCTGTTGATGGTGTTTCTGTACGCAACCACGTACTTGCTCGCCACCGGCATCGGCATCTGGGGCACCAATATTCCGATCGGCTGGGCCTTTCCGATCGTCAATTTCGTGTGGTGGATCGGTATCGGGCATGCCGGGACGTTTATCTCGGCCATTCTGTTGCTCTTGAAGCAGGAATGGCGGACGAGCATCAACCGCTTCGCCGAAGCGATGACACTGTTCGCCGTGGCGTGTGCCGGACTCTTTCCTCTGTTGCACCTGGGACGGCCGTGGATCTTCTACTGGCTGCTGCCGTATCCGAACACAATGGATCTCTGGCCCCAGTTTCGTAGTCCTCTGGTGTGGGACGTGTTCGCCGTCTCGACCTACGCCACGGTGTCGCTACTGTTCTGGTACGCGGGCCTGATTCCCGACATGGCCACCTTGCGCGACCGGACCCACAATCGCTTCGCCCAGATCGTGTACGGAATGTTGGCCATGGGTTGGCGGAACAGCGCTCGGCATTGGCACCGCTATCAAATGGCCTACCTCTTGCTTGCCGGCCTCGCTACTCCGCTTGTGCTCTCGGTGCACAGTATCGTGGGCATGGACTTCGCGGTGGCGATCGTGCCCGGCTGGCACAGCACGATCTTTCCGCCCTACTTCGTGGCCGGCGCCATCTTCTCGGGCTTTGCGATGGTCCTCACGCTGACGATTCCTCTGCGCTGGATGTACGGCTTGCACGATTTCGTCACGCTCAAGCACCTCGACAATATGGCGAAGGTCATGCTGGCCACCGGCTCGATGGTCGGCTACGGCTATTTTTGCGAGGTGTTTTACGCCTACTACAGTGGCAGCCCGTACGAGCGATATGTCACCGTCAATCGCATGCTCGGCGGATACGCTTGGGCCTATTGGTTGATCGTCGTCTGCAATGCTTTCGTGCCGCAACTTTTTTGGTCTCGGGCGATCCGCCGCAACGTCACAGCGCTGTTCATCATCTCGCTGGTGACGCAAACCGGTATGTGGTTTGAACGGTTTGTGATCATTGTCACGAGCCTGCATCGCGATTATTTGCCGTCGGCCTGGCACATGTATTACCCGACCGTCTGGGACATCGCCGAGTTGCTCGGCTCGATCGGTCTGTTTTTGACGTTGTTCTTCCTGTTTATCCGTTTCGTGCCGATGATCTCCATCTTCGAACTTCGCGAGCTGGTGAGCGAAACCAGCGGCGAGGGAGAAGGAGAGTGATACGGGCTTTGCCATGGAAACACCCAAAGACATCTACGCTCTGATGGCCGAGTTCGAAACGGGTGATGCCCTGCTCGAAGCGGCCCGGCGCGCGCACGAAGCGGGCTACCGCCAGATGGACGGCTATTCGCCGTTTCCCTTGCATGGCCTCTCCGACGCGCTCGGATTTCGTCGCACGCGGCTCCCGCTCGTCACGCTGATCGGCGGTCTGCTCGGCGGGGGTGGAGCGTATTTCATGCTCTGGTATGCATCGGTGGTCAGCTACCCGATCAATGTGGGCGGTCGTCCGCTGCACAGTTGGCCCGCCTTCTTCCCGATCACGTTCGAATTGGCGGTGCTCGGTGCGTCGTTCGCCGCGCTGTTCGGCATGCTCGCGCTGAATGGCCTGCCGCAACCGTATCACCCGGTGTTCAACGTGCCCGAATTCGTCCGCGCCAGCCGAGATCGGTTCTTCCTGGTGATCGAAGCCCGTGATCGCATTTTCCACCTGGGCGATACGCGGAAGTTCTTGGAAAGCCTCCAGCCCGCACGCGTCTTCGAGGTGGAGCCGTGAGGATCCCTGGCTTTCCTTTGGCGGTTCCGCTGGCCGTAATGGTGACGCTCGCCGTGTCGGGCTGCGACATGCTCGACATGTACGATGAGACACGGTTCGAACCACTCGAAGCGAACCCGTTCTTCGACGATGGGGCGTCCGCTCGACCGTTGGTAGCTGGTACCGTCGCCCGCGGCGATTTGCGCGAGGATGAGGCCCTTTATACAGGCAAAGTCGATGGCAAATACGTCACGGAACTGCCGCTCGAGCTTGACCGGGCGCTGCTCGCACGCGGCCGGGAACGATTCGACATCTATTGCTCGCCGTGTCATGGCCGTCTGGGCGATGGGCGGGGCATGATCGTCGAGCGAGGTTTCCGGCAACCGCCTTCGTTCGTCGGCACCGACCGCCTGCTGGACAGCCCAATCGGCCATTTCTACGACGTCGCCAGCAACGGCTTTGGTGCCATGCCCAGCTACGCCAGCCGCGTTTCACCGCGCGACCGCTGGGCCATCGCCGCCTACATTCGCGCGTTGCAACGCAGCCAGAACGGCAAAATCGAAGACGTGCCGGAGGAACTGCGCGACAAGATCGTTGATTCGGAATCCGTGCAAGAGGAAGAACGCCAGAAGCGCGAAGCGGCCGAGAAGCTCGATACCCAACGTCAGCAAAAGCTCGAACGCGACATCCGTGAGCACCGGCGCTCACCGGCCGAAGGCGAGCGGGAGCACCGCGAAATCGAGCACCGCGAAATCGAGCGGCGGAAACGCACCGATGGCGATGCGGAACGGCCAGATCGATCTGGGTCGCGGCCGCCAACCGGCAGTGGAGCCGCCCCATGAGCCATGCCGATCGCAATGCATTGTTGCGCCGCGCGGGCGCAATGTCGCTCGTCGTCGGCGTGATCGGCGCGGTACTGTGCGGCTTGGGCTATGGCGGCGGCTCCAAAACCTTCCTGGCGTCGTACCTGGTTGCGTTTCTCTTCTGGCTCGGCATCGCGCTCGGATCGCTGGTCGTCTGCATGTTGCACGGCGTGACGGGTGGGGGCTGGGGGCTGCCGATTCGCCGCATCGCCGAGGCCGCTCACAGCACGCTGCCGCTGATGGCCTTGGCGTTTGTGCCCATCGCCATGAACGTGGGCACGCTTTACGAATGGGCCGATCCATCGCACATGGAGGCCGATGAGGATTTGCAGAAGAAGGCGCATTGGCTCAACGTCGATGGTTACGAAGCCCGCGCGATCGCCTACTTTGCCATCTGGATTGTCCTTTCACTGCTCGTCGCGCGGCTCTCTCCCAATGAAGATTCCGACCCGGAATCGCGGCGCAGCCTCTGGATGCAGCGGGTGAGCGGGGCCGGCCTCATCTTATATGGCTTCACCATGACGTTCGCCGCCGTCGATTGGGTCATGTCGCTCGAGCCGCATTGGTTCTCGTCGATGTATGGTGTGATCTACTTCGGTGGGCAGACGCTGGCCGGCATGTCGTTGTGCGTCTTGGTGATGAGCCTGTTCGAAGGCTATCCCCCCTGGAAACGAGTGGTAAACACCTCGCGGCGACACGACCAGGGAAATCTGTTGTTGACCATGGTCATGTTCTGGGCGTACGCGTCGTTCATGCAGTTCCTGATCATCTGGTCGGGCAACCTCCCCGAAGAGAACGTCTGGTACCTGCGCCGCTCCGTCGGCGGTTACGAACTGGTGGTGCTCGTGCTCATGGTCTTTCACTTCGCGGTTCCCTTTGCGCTGCTCCTGTCGCGCGACGTCAAGCAGCGCGAGCGGCGGCTGATGTGGCTGGTCGCCTGGCTCCTGCTGATGCGGTTCGTCGATTTGTATTGGTTGGCGATGCCCGGTGTATTTCCCGAACATCTCGTGTTCCCTTGGCAATTGCCGGCGGCCACGGCCGCGATCGGTGGCTTCTGGTTGGCCGTGTTCTTCTGGCGTCTGGCCGTGCGGGCCGATCTACCCATTTATGACCCCGAACAGATCGAGGACGCTCATGAACGAGCACACGCCTGAGTCAACGTCGGCTGCGCAGCACGAAACGACCGACGTGCGTGGTCGGCCGATGGTGCTTGCGGCGCTGGCGCTCGCGGCGTCGGTCGCGTTGGTGTGCCTGTTCTTGATCTGGTTCTTCGGCCGGCTGGATGCCGGCGCGAAACAGCACGATCCGCGGCTCAGCCCGCTCGCCGGCGACCAATCGCCGCCCACGCCGCGGCTGCAAACCAATCCGGCGAAGGATCTGGAGAGCATGCGCAAGGCGGAAGAGCGGGCCCTTTCCACCTATCGCTGGATCGACAAAGAGCGCGGCGTCGTGCAATTGCCGGTCGAGAGGGCGATTGATTTGTTGGTTGCAGAAGGCCTGCCTAAAACGAGTGCCGAAGTGCCGCGAGTCGAGCCGGCCGAGGAATCCGCCGCCAAGGAGGACGCGCGGTGAGCAATCTATGGCGGTGCGAGATGAATCATTGGCGACCCGTTCGTTGGCTGGTAGTCGTCGTTGTCGCGTGGCATGCCGACTTCGTTTTGGCCCAACGTCCCTTCGCTCCAGCGGCATACCGGCCGCCGGCCGATCAGGGCGAAGTAGCCGAGATGGTCGGCCAGGTCGGCATCGACCAACGTCTCGGCGAACAATTGCCGCTCGACCTGGAGCTGCGCGACGAGCAAGGCCAAACGGTGAAGCTAAAAAAATTCTTCCAGAAGAAGCCGGTCGTGCTGCTACTGGTCTACTATCGCTGTCCCATGCTCTGCACGCAGGTGCTCAATGGCTTTTTGAAGAGCAGCCAAGCCGTCAAATACACGATCGGCCACGACTATGAAGTCGTCACCGTCAGTTTCGACCCGCGCGAGACGGCCGAGTTCGCTGCCGAAAAGAAGGCGGCCTACGTGCGAGCCTATCGCCGCGAGGGTGCCGAGCGAGGATGGCATTTCTTGACAGGCAGCGAGGAATCGATCCGGCGGCTCACGGAAGCGGTTGGCTTTCGTTATCGGTACGACCCGAAGAGCGATCAGTTTGCGCACGCGAGCGGCCTGATCGTGGCCACGCCCCAAGGGAAACTGTCGCGGTATCTGTACGGCATCGAATACGAGCCGACGCCCCTTCGATTGGCGCTGGTCGAAAGCGGCGAGAGCCGTATCGGTTCGCCCGTGGATCAGGTGCTGCTCCTCTGCTTCCACTACGACCCGCTGACCGGTAAGTACGGCGTGGTGATCGCGAACGTCATCCGCCTGGCCGGTTCGCTCACGGTGGTTTTGCTGGGGGGCTTCTTGTTCTCGATGTACCGGCTGGAACGCCGCCGCAGCAAAGACGCGGAAGCCCACGCATGATCGACGATACGTTCCGCCTCTTACCCGAGCAGGCTTCGACGCACGCGCCGCAAGTCGACATGCTCTATTTCTTCCTGCTCGGTGTGGCCACATTCTTTTCCGTGATGGTCGCGGTGCTGATCGTCTATTTCTCGATCAAGTATCGCCGCGGCGCGCAGGTCGACCGCACGGCGCACGCGCATCACCCCTGGGCCGTCGAAGTGCTTTGGATGGTCGGCCCGCTGGTGCTCGCCATGATCATCTTTTTCTGGGGAGCCAAGCTCTTCTTCGACGTCAGCCGCCCACCGTCGGGGGCGTTGGAGGTGCAGGTCGTCGGCAAGCAGTGGATGTGGAAGTTTCAGCATCCGGGCGGACAACGCGAGATCAACGAGTTGCACGTGCCGCAGGATCAGCCCGTGCGGTTGAACATGATCTCCGAAGACGTCATCCACAGCCTGTTCGTGCCCGCCTTCCGCGTGAAGCAGGACGTGTTGCCGGGCCGCTACAGCGGCACCTGGTTTCAGGCCACGAAGGTCGGAGAGTATCACCTGTTTTGCGCCGAGTACTGCGGCACCAACCACTCACTGATGAAAGGACGCGTGGTGGTGATGAAGCCCAGCGACTACCAGGCCTGGCTTTCAGGCGGCAAACCGGGCGAGTCGCCGGTCGAAGCGGGACGTCGGTTGTTCGAGGAGATGCGCTGCTCTACGTGTCACCGCGGCGGCAGTTCGGCCAGCCGTTGCCCGCCGCTGGAAGGAGTGTATGGCAACCCGGTGAAGCTGGAAGGCGGCGAGACCGTGACGGCCGACGAGGACTATCTGCGCCGGTCGATCCTGCAACCGGCAGCCCAGGTGGTAGCCGGGTTTCGACCGATCATGCCCAGCTTCGCGGGCCAACTCGGTGAAGAAGGGTTGCTGAACGTGATCGCCTACATCAAATCGCTGGCCAAGCAAGAACGGGCCCGGACCGAACCATGAGCACCGCCACTCTGGACGAACTGCCAATCGCCGAGGCGCCGCCCAAGCGGAATTACCTGAACGCCGGCTACACGGTGAGGTCGTGGCTGTTGACCACCGACCACAAGCGGATCGGTCTGTTGTATCTGCTGTCGATCACGTTCTTCTTCGTGATCGGCGGAGCGGCGGCCACTTTGGTACGGCTCGACCTGATGACGCCCGCGGGCGACCTGGTGCAGACCGAGACCTATAATAAGCTGTTCACGGCGCACGGCGTGATCATGGTCTTCTTCTTCCTCGTGCCGTCGATCCCGGCCACTCTGGGAAATTTCTTGGTGCCGCTCATGGTCGGTGCCCGCGACCTGGCATTCCCCAAGCTCAACCTGATGAGCTGGTACGTCTACACGCTCGGTGGGCTCTTCACGCTCTATGCACTCGCGGCCGGCGGAGTCGATACCGGCTGGACGTTTTACGCGCCTTACAGCAGCACGTATAGCAACACGCACGTGATGGCCACCGCCGTCGGCGTTTTTATTGTCGGCTTTTCGTCGATTCTCACCGGATTGAACTTCATCGTTACGATTCACAAGATGCGTGCTCCGGGCCTCACTTGGTTCCGGCTGCCGCTCTTCATCTGGGCGATCTACGCCACGAGCCTGATCCAGATCCTCGGCACACCGGTGGTGGCCATCGCCCTGTTCCTGGTCGCTTGCGAACGCCTGCTCGGCTTCGGCATCTTCGACCCGCGGCTGGGTGGCGATCCGATCCTGTTCCAGCATCTCTTCTGGTTCTACTCGCACCCGGCCGTCTACATCATGATCCTGCCCGGCATGGGTGTGGTGACCGAAATCATCCCCTGCTTCTGCCGCAACCGGATCTTCGGCTACAAGTTCATCGGCTTTTCGAGCTTCGCCATCGCCGTGTTCGGCTTTCTCGTGTGGGGGCATCACATGTTCGTGTCGGGTCAGTCGCTCTACGCCGGCATGGTGTTTTCGATGCTGAGTTACCTGGTGGCCATTCCTTCGGCCGTGAAAGTGTTCAATTGGACCGCCTCGCTCTACAAGGGCACGATCAGCTTCGACACACCGATGCTGTATGCATTGGGGTTCGTCGGCCTGTTCACCATCGGCGGCCTCACCGGACTGTTCGTGGCGGCACTGGGCGTGAATGTGCACGTGCACGACACCTACTTCGTCATCGCCCATTTCCACTACATCATGGTGGGCGGCATGGTGATGGCGTATATCGGCGGCCTTCATTTCTGGTGGCCTAAGATCAGCGGGCGCATGTACCCCGAGACCTGGGCCCGTTTCTCGGCGATCTTGATCTTCGTCGGTTTCAATCTGACGTTCTTTCCGCAATACGTGCTGGGTTACCTCGGGATGCCGCGGCGATACCACGTCTATCCCGACGAATTCCAGGTACTCAACGTGATGTCGTCGGCCGGCGCGTCGATTCTGGCGGTCGGCTACCTCTTTCCGCTGACTTACCTGCTCTGGTCGTTGCGATACGGCCCACATGCTCCACCCAATCCGTGGCGCGCGACGGGGCTGGAATGGACAACCTCCTCACCACCGCCGACGCAGAATTTCTCTACGCCCCCGATCGTCACCGAAGAACCGTACGATTACCCGACGCTCGACGGCCAATTACGCGACCGCCCCGTGGCGTTGCCCGCAGCGGAAGGAGCAGGCTGATGTCCGACGCACCTTCCGTGCATGGCCCGGTTGCTCACCAATTCGATGATCTCGAGCAGCAGCGCGAGGCCGACGAACTGGGGATGTGGACGTTCCTCTGTACCGAGATCTTGTTCTTCGGCGGCGTTTTTCTGGCGTACACCGTCTACCGGCTGCACGACGAGGCCGGCTTCGCCGATGCCAGTTCGACCATGAATCTTTGGCTCGGTTCGATCAACACCGGCGTGCTGCTCTGTAGCAGCCTCACGGTGGCGCTCGCCGTGCACGCCGCCGAGGCTTCGCGCCGCACGATGCTCGTCGTTTGTCTGGCACTGACGATGGTGCTCGGCGCGCTTTTCCTCGGCATCAAGTTCTACGAATACTACGAGAAGTACAAAGAACACCACATGCCGATGTTCGGCCTGCCGTTCGTCTACGAGGGGCAGGCATCGCCCGCGACGGCGGAACTTTTCTTCGATCTCTACTTCGTCATGACCGGCATCCACGCCATCCACATGCTCATCGGCATGGGGGTCTTTGTGGTGCTGTTCATCAAGTCGCTGCGGGGCGGTCTGTTGGGCGATTACTCCACGCCGGTCCACATCGCCGGTCTTTATTGGCACTTCGTCGACATCGTGTGGGTGTTCTTGTTTCCGTTCCTGTACTTGATCGGCGCCCGGCACGGATAAGAAACGGCTTTCAACGCCGTCTCGGCACGGACATGGCTCGCGCGCCGCAGACCAAAGGTAGTCGCCACGATTGACGATTGCCGCACGGCTGCCAATACTCCCGGTTGGTCTCTCCACGGAGCAGCCTTGCATGATATCGACATTGAAGCGCGACAGAGTCTTCCTGTGCCTTCTCGCGGCGACAGGCATCGCGGCCGTTGCTTCACGGACCGCTTTGCCGGCCGACCCAGCCAAACCGCCCAACGTGGTCGTCCTATTGGCCGACGACCTGGGATATTCGGACCTCGGCTGTTACGGCTCGGAGATTCTTACGCCGAACCTCGATGCGCTCGCGGCAGACGGATTGCGGTTCACGCAGTTCTACAACACGGCCCGCTGCTGGCCGACGCGCGCGGCGCTCCTGACCGGCTACTACGCGCAGCAGGTGCGGCGAGATACCGTGCCAGGCCTGAAAGGTATGCCGAGCGGAGGCAACGGTGTACGGCCTGTCTGGGCCCGACTACTGCCCGATTATTTGAAGCCGCTCGGGTACCGGTCGTATCATTCGGGCAAATGGCACGTCGACGGCATGCCGCTGGCCGGCGGCTTCGATCGTTCATATTACCTACAGGATCTGGGACGCTATTTCAGCCCGAAGGTGAGCTACGAGGACAACGAGAAACTGCCGCCCATCGAGCGGGGCAGCGGCTATTACGCCACCACGGCGATCGTCGATCACGCGTTGGGTCATCTGCGCGAACACGCCGAGAAATACGCCGATCGGCCGTTCTTTCAATATGTCGCCTTCAACGCGCCTCACTTCCCGTTGCAGGCACCGCCTGAGGATATCGCCCGCTACCGCGAGCGTTATCGCGCAGGGTGGGAGGTCTTGCGCCGCGAGCGATACGAGCGGATGAAGGAACTTGGCATCGTCGAGTGTCCCCTGTCGTCGGTGGAGCGCAACGTCGGTCCGCCGTACGATTTTCCCGAGGCGATCAAAAAGGTTGGGGCGGGCGAGATCAACCGTCCGCTGCCGTGGAACGAACTGACCGACGAGCAACGCGAGCTACAGGCCGCCAAGATGGCCGTCCACGCGGCGATGGTCGACCGGATGGATCGCGAAATCGGACGGCTCCTCGATCAGCTTCGCGCGATGAACGCGTACGACAACACGGTGATTTTCTTTCTCTCCGACAACGGTGCCAGCGCCGAGATCATGGTTCGCGACGACGGGCACGACCGTTCGGCCCCGCTCGGGTCGGCGGCTACGCATCTCTGCCTGGGGCCGGGTTGGTCGACCGTGGCGAACACGCCGCATCGCCGCCACAAAACGTGGGTCCATGAAGGGGGCATCGCGACGCCGTTCATCGTCCACTGGCCACGTGGCATCCCAGCCCGCGGCGAGCTGCGGCACACACCGGCACACGTCATCGACCTCGTGCCTACCGTTCTGGAGACGGTTGGCGGCCGGAGGCCCGAAATGTGGGAAGAAAAGCCGGTGCCGCCTGCGCCGGGCAAGAGTTTTGTACCGGCCCTGGCGAAAGACGGCAACGTGGAGCGCGATTGTCTTTGGTGGCTACACGAAGGGAACCGTGCGATCCGCGTCGGTGATTGGAAACTCGTCGCCGCCGGCCAAGCCGGGCCTTGGGAGCTGTACGACCTGAGCGTCGATCGCTCCGAAACGATCAATCTGGCCGACCGTCACCCCGACAAGGTGCGCGAGTTGGCACAGCTCTGGCAAACGCGACTCGACGAATTTAGCCGGCTCGCGGGATCTCCGTAGGACAACCGCGGTTTTGTTGCCACCTCTATCCTTTCGTTAGCAACCGGACGATCGCGGGATGCGCCCGTGCGACGTCCGCCGCCGTCTTACCTCGCTCGTTGCGCGCGTTGCGATCAGCGCCGTGCGCCAGCAGCCAACGTACGGCCCCGGTTTTGCCCTGCCGCGCGAAATACATCAAAAGCGTACCCTGCTTTTCGTCGCGCGCATCGAGATCGGCCCCGCCGCCGGCGAGCAGTTCCATGACGGAAACCGGATCGGCCTTGGAGCGAGTCTTCGACAGGTGCAGGAGCGGCGTCAAACCGTCCTCGTCCAGCGCGTTGACATGCGCGCCGCGTTCGAGCAGCAGCTTGATCAGGGGCAGTTTCCCGCCGCGCACGGCATAGTGTAGTGCGGTGAGTCCATATCGGCCCCGGTCCTCGAGGCTCGCGCCGTAATCGAGCAGCACGGTGACGCGGTGCAGTTCGTTGCTGCTCACATCCGGCCGGCAGGCCCGCGGTAGCATCCAGTGAGGTACTTTTTTGCCATGAGCGATGAGCAGATCCGCGACGGGGCGTTCGGCGTCATCGAGGCGACCCAGTAGCCGCACGCGCTCGACATCGGCCCCGTGCTCGATGAGCAGTCTGAGCAGATCGACGCGATCCATCGCGACCGCCAGCGTGAGTAACTTGCCGCTGTGTCGCCCTACCTCGGCGCCGCGTTCCAGAAGCAGTTCCACGGCATCGATGCTGCCGCCGCAGACCGCGTGGCAGAGTAGGGTGACTTCCTGGAAATCCTCGGCCGGATCGGTGGTGTGGACCAGTTCCGGGTGGCGGTCGAGGTGGTCGCGGAGCGCGGACAAGTCGCCAAGCCACGCTGCCGTGAACGCGTCGTCGACGGCGCCATGCTCCAGCAATGGCTCAACGAGCGCCGGATTCCATTTCTTGGCTATCGCCAGCGGGGTGACTGAAACACCGGTACCGAACCGAACGTTGTCGCAAGCCATCGTCGTGTGCAGTGGATCGCAACCGGGCGCATTGCAATCGCCGCCGGCTTGCAGCGTCAGATCGAGAATCTTTGCGCGCTTGCGGTAGGTTGCCACCCAGGCCAGCGTGCGATTGTGCGAACCCCGCTGGTGCGCGAATGCCGGGTCTTCCTCCAGCGCCCGGCGGATACGTTCCGTACGTCCTCGAGCTGTCGCGTCGAGAAGAGCCTCGAACTCCACTTGCTGTCGCGTCTGCACCGCATCGCAACTCTTGCAGAGATCGTTGGTTTCCGTCTCCGGGCTGTGAATCATCGCCTTCGCGATGCGCACCAGGGGACCCATGATCGGCTCCGCGTCGAGACCGCGGGCGACCAGGGCATCACGCATCGAGTGTATCCATGCCGCCGCCCCTTGGGGGCTGATGTAGCGGTGCTGATGCCGCCGCAGCAGGCCGCCCTCCAGGTCGTCCGAATATTCGCGGCTGCCACCGAACCACTGTGTGAAAAAACGCGCGGCCTCGGCATTGTTGAAGTGCGGAAACGCCTCGCGCAGGAGCTCGTGCCGCTCGATGCGACGATAGAGGTCGTCGATCAGCGCCGCGACGCCCTCACTGCCTCCCACGGCCTGCCAGGCTTCCGCGGCCGGATAGGCCAACAATGGCTCTCCGCGATGACGGAGTTCCTCTTGCAGCGATGTGTTGGCAGAGTTGTCAGACCGGCGCGTTCGCATCGCGAAGATTCGACCGGAAGTGGATATGACGACGGTAATGGGCACGTCGTCGATTAGGCGCGGTGGTCCCAAACGAAGATTCCGACCGCGGCGCGCCGCACCAGATTCTGGGGCCACGCATGCTTGACAACCATCGGATCATATGTACACTATCTAGTGTTCGCTTATGGCGAAACCCATTCGAGGCCGATCCCTTCAGAGCAACCGACAAAACCGGAGCCAGCGTCCCGGTTTTGTCGGGGCTCTGAGGCCTCAGACTTCATCCCACTACCAAGTCAGGCAGGCGCCTGCCGGTCGCGTTACGCCGTCGAGTAACGCCCAGACCCGTTTTCCAGGTCGATTCCGAGCTTTGCGTAGGTGCCTGCCGAAGGTCGGTGTTGCGGTTGGATGATTCCGCTCGCCGAAAATCTCTTCGCACAGGCCCTGATCAAGCTTTGTCGGTTGCTCCAAGCGCCCCGCGCTACCACACGACATCGGCTGCCCCTGCGCGCGACAGGACGGCCCGAAGCAGCCCAGACATCCGCGACCTTTCGTTCTGCATTCCGTTTTCGTTCACCCTCTCTTGTCAAAGGATCCGTTCGATGAACGCCCTCTATCAGGTCCTGCTCGTAGAAGAGAGCGAACGGCGTCCCGGGACAGCCTCGCTGCACCCGGCGCCCTTCACCAGTTACGATCCGTCGGCCGCCAAGATGTTCGCCGACGCCTTCAACGAACGTGAGCTGACCGACCCGGTCGGTCTGTGGGCGATTGTCCGCGTCGATCGTTCCAACCGGCGGAGAACGACGTTGCGGCCCGACCTGCTATTGGCTCAGTTTGGCCCGACGAACACGAGCGCGGCCCAGTAGTACGGGCTCTGTCAGCCGTGGTTACTGAAATCGCGAAGAAGCAGCGCCAGGCCGGTTAAACCCGCGCCCCAACTGCCTGCGGTTTTTCTTCAGTACTGTCCAGCCCGTGCTCTTTGAGCTTCTTGTGCAGCGTGTTGCGGTTGATGCCGAGCTTCGACGCGGCCTTGATCTGCACGTTGTCGCAGCTTGCCAACACTTGGGCGAACAGTTCGCGTTCCACGCGATTCACGATCTTGTTGTAGAGATCTTCGGCGTTGGGGCCGGCCGCGGCCACCACCTGCTGCACTAGTTCCTGCGCCAGAATCTCGGGATCGACTTCGTTCAACCGCCGACTGGTCGGACGCCGCTGGCCAAGAACCGACTCGGGCAGCAGGTCGCAGGTCAATTCGTCGCCCGTCGCCAGCACGACCGCCCGCTCGATGTAATTCTGTAGCTCGCGCACATTGCCCGGCCAATGATAGTCTTGCAGCGCTTCCATGGCACGGGATTCGATGTGCACGACGTAGCGGTCGTTCTCCTCGTTGTAGATCGTGAGGAAATGGCCGATCAGCTCGGCAATGTCTTCACGCCGCTCGCGCAGCGGAGGCAGATAGATGGGCACGACGTTCAGACGATAATAGAGATCCTCGCGAAAGCGTTCCGCCTCGACCTCGTCGAGCAGGTCTCGGTTACTGGCCGCGATGACGCGTGTATCGACGCGAATGGTCTGGGTATCGCCGACGCGTTCGAACTCCCGCTCTTGCAGCACGCGCAGCAGCTTCACCTGCAACTTGGGAGTGGTGGAATTGATCTCGTCCAGAAAGATCGTGCCCGTGTGCGCCGCCTCGAACCGGCCCGTTCGATTCTCCAAAGCACCCGTGAACGCGCCGCGCACATGGCCGAACAGTTCGCTTTCGAGCAGGCTCTCGGAAAGCGCGCCGCAGTTGACGCGCACAAACGGCCCGCTGCCGCGCGGACTTAGTTGGTGAACCGCCTTGGCGATCAGTTCCTTGCCGGTACCGGTCTCCCCCAGCAACAACACCGAAGCGTTCGATTTGGCCACGAGGCGCGTACGCTCGTAGACCTTTTGCATGGCAGGACCGTGGCCGATTATGCCGGCCAGCGGCGGACCCGATGGTTGTGGCGAAGCGTAGGGACGATAGGTGGGACTCATGTTTACACGGGCCAAGAAGGCAATTCGAACAGGGCACCCGACGCCGAAGATCCTCTCCCCGCGCCGGAGCCGGAAACGGAGACGTTCCGTTGCCGTATCGACCTGTCGATAGCCTTCTTCGAGGTTGCCAAAGTACCAGCGCGCCGGCCACGTTGTTCATGGACCGCCGGAAGGCTTCTTGCCAGCCTCTAAACCCTTTCTCCTTTCATTCGTCCGCCTGATCGGCCGCCGCGCGGGCCTCGATCGTATCCAAGATCGAGGCCAAAATTGCCTGGGTCTGCGCGTCCTCTTGCTCGCTCTGGTTGTATCGTGCGTATTGCTGATTGATCTCGCCCGTCGTCAACAGCGTGCCGAAGCGCGAGACGCTGTGGGCGAACGCTCCGCGCGCCGCCTCTCGCACGTCCGCCGGCCGTGCGAGTTGGCTGGCAAGGTCGGCCAGCGTTTTCTGGCTGCTGGCGGTGCCGAGCGTGCCCAGCACTTTCGCCGCCGGCGGACTGAAATCGGTCACTTGAGCCGCCGCCGCCAGCGCCGCCTCGATCCGCCGCAGGTTGTACACATCTTGTTGGGTGGACGAAATCTCCACCAACCAAGCCAGCGCCTGACGCGCTTGATCGCGCCGCTCCTCGATCGGCACGAGCCGCTGGCCGGCCTGAGCCAACAAGCGCTGCACCTGATACTCCAGCCCCGCTTCGTCGACCGGACGGTAGATGACGGTCGTCAGGGGTGTGCGTTGCGCCAGACGCCTGGCACGTTCCAGGTCCTCGGTCGAGGCGATGATACCTATCGGCAGGCGAGCCGTGCGGTTGTCGCGCCGCAGTCGTTGTAGTAGTTGTCCCGAGGTGGGTGCCGCAAGCGTGTAATCGAGCAACGCGAAGAGATAGTCGGGCGAGGCGATGGCTTGGGCGACGACGTCGCGCTCGTTCGTGGCCGAGTCGGTTTCGAAGCCGAGGCTGGCCAACAGGCCGGCCTGCAACTCGACCTCAGCCGATCTGGCGTCGCCCACGATCACACGGGGCGCCGAGAACGAACCGGCCAGGTAACCCAAGGCCTCGACAACCAGGCTCGAGCCGGGGTAAGGCCGGGCCGGTTTCAATCGCATGATCGCCGCCAGCGCTGCATAGCGGAGGCGTCGGTCGCCGCTACGGGCCGCCTCGACGAGGGATCCCGGTTCCGGCTGCCAACGATAGAGGACCTCGGGTCGAGCGATAGCGCCCAGTGCCCGCGCCGCGGCAGCAGCGGCCACGGTATGACCGTTTGTCAGCGAGTAGGTCAAAAGTCCGTCCAAGACGTCGGCATCTTCGGATTCAAGCAGAGCCGCGGCCGAGCCGAGTCCGGTCGGCGGCGGCTGATCGATTCCCACTCGGTAGGCTTCGGCCTCGACGCGGGCCGCGAGCGCCAACCACGCCGATTCGCGTTTGCGGGGGGCCAGCTTGGCGGCGTCGCCCGCCAGATCGGCCGCCCGATCGAGTCGGGCTGCCAGCGGGGGCGACAATTCGTAGTCCAACGCTGCCTTCTCTTCGTTCCAACGCCACTGAGCCACGGGTGAAGCTTCCAGGTCGGGCTCCTTCAGCGCTTCGGCAAACCCCGCCTCAGCCCTGCGAGAAAGAGCCGTCACCGCTTCGTCTGGATCGGGCAGGCGCCCCAAAAGATCGACCAGCGCTTCGCGCGCGGCCGCTCGAACCTCCGTGGAAGCTGTAGAAAGCAGTGCGGGAGCGAGCAGATCGAGCGTCCATAGAGACTGCCCCAGTTCCGCTAAGGAATAAATCGCCTCGACCTGTGCCAAGGGCTGCGACGACCGCACGAGCGCCACCAACGGACCCGGTGCGTCGCGGCCGAATTGTACCAACGCCGTACGGATCGCCGGCCGCTGTGCCGCGCGGTCCGGATCGATGAGTGCCGACGTTAGAGCCTGAATCGCCGTTTCGCGGCCGGAGGCGAGCCGGAGCATTGCGCCGCGCCGCACGGCCGGCGACGGGTCTTGGAGTTGGTCGATCAGCTTGGCCAGGCGTGCGGGATCGCGTGATCGGCGGTCGGCTGCGTTGAGTGCCGTGTCGGATATCTGGTTCCCTTCGGGCTGAAGGTCGGCATTCAATCCCAATCGCACGAACAAGGCCGAGCCGAATTGTTCGACCAAGTCGGCCCACGCATCTTCGCCGAGCTTCGCCTTCTCTAACTGTTTCAGCAGCGCGTAGGCGTCGTCGTTGGCTCGCAAGTTGAGCAACACGTCGATCGCCTTGAGCAATTCGGCCGGCGTCGAAGGATTCGCGTTCAGCAGGGCCTTTACGGCCGGATCGCTGCTCGGCCGCAGTTTCCGCTCCTCGCTCTTGCTCGTGGCGGCCGGCTTGTCGCCGAATTCGTCGTCGTCCTGGGCGGATGCGCGGTTCACGATGGTAGCGACGCATGCCATGCCGAGCAGAGCAAGGGCGATCGCGCTGGCACGCCGAGGCATGGCGGTAACTCGCAGCACACACGACGGTAATCTCATAACTCCAACCTCCGGCGCCAGGCTTCGAGTTGGCGACCGACTTCATCCGGCGCCGTGGAACCGTAGCTGACAAAGGCCTCGACGGCGCGGCGCGGTCCGAGCACCTCGCGGACAGACGCATCGATCGCCGGGTGGGCCTGGTACAGATCCTCGGGCGGCAACTGATCGAGGGCGACGCCGCCATCCAACGCCCGCCGGACCAACTTCCCGACGATCTCGTGAGCGGTCCGTTGAGGCACCCCCCGCTTGATGGCCCACTCCATGAGCGTTGTGGCGTCGAGGTGTCCTTCTTCGAGCCGCGACGCGATGGCCGCCCGATTGAGCTTGGTTTCGCGCACCAGCGGAGCGGCCAGTTCCAGACAACTTCGCACGGTATCGTAGGAGTCGAACAGCGGTTGTTTGTCTTCTTGCAAATCGCGATTGTACGCGAGCGGCAAGCCCTTGATGAGCACGAGCAGGCAGTTCAGGTTGCCGACGACGCGGGCCGTCTTGCCCCGCACCAACTCGAGCACATCGGGGTTGATCTTCTGGGGCATGATCGACGAGCCCGTGCAAAATGCTTGCGGCAGCTCGAGGAAGCCGAACTCCGTGGTCGACCAGATGATCCACTCCTCGGCCCAGGCGCTGAGGTGGACCTGCACCATCGCCAGGGCCGAGACGAACTCGACCACGAAATCGCGATCGCTGGAAGCATCGACGCTGTTCGCGACCAGACCTTCGAAACCCAATCGCCGGGCAACCTCTTCACGGTCGATCGGCAGGGTCGTTCCGGCCAGTGCGGCCGTTCCCAGGCTGAGTTGGTTGACGCGTCGCCGGCAGTCGGCAAGGCGTGCGCGATCGCGTTCGAATTTCTCGCAATAGGCCAACCAATAATGCGGGGCCAGTATGGGCTGCGCGCGGCGAAGATGGGTGTAGCCGGGCAGGATGACGTCGCGATCGTCGTCGGAACGCGCGACGAACGCCTTCTGTAGGTCGACGAGCCGCTGTGAGATCTCGTCAATCGCGTCGCGGACCCAGAGGCGGAGGTCGGTGGAGACTTGATCGTTGCGACTACGGCCGGTGTGCAGCTTGCGGCCGACGTCGCCCAAGCGATCGACGAGCGCGCGCTCCACGTGCATGTGGATGTCTTCCAGAGAAATACTGAACGGGAACCGTTCCTGCTCAATTTCCTGGCGAATACTTTCCAAGACTTGCTCAATCTGGTGGCACTCTTCCATATTGAGCAGCCCAACTTTCGCGAGCATTTGCGCGTGGGCGATCGAGGCACGAATGTCGTGCGCATAAAGCCGGCGGTCAAAGCTCACGCTCTCGGTGAACTTTTCGACGCGGCGATCAGTCGCCTCGGCAAAAACGCCGCCCCAGGGCTTTTCGGCCACGATTAAAACCTCGTCCTTTCCTGGCCCGCCACCTCGCGGATCACTTCAAGCTATTAACTCTAAATGGCTTACGGCGAGCTGTCAAACACCATTCCCGCCGGCTGGTGCGGTTCGGATCACGAATGGACGGAAATGCGGTCGCGGCGCCGGATATCCGCCCGGCGCAATCCTCAAACAGGTCGCTGCGCGAACGTGCGATCGCTGTATTTGAGATCCGGTCTCGTCATGGCCCGGTTGACGTACCCTTCTCGCCGGTTAAACTGGAATCGCGATGGGCGTTTCGCTCGTCCTACCTACCTTGTGTCGCTGGTCCGGCAAAGCGAGCCCACCAGGTTTCCATGCGTTCAACGTGGTCAGGTTGTTTTTCCGCTTTGCCCGTACCGGGGTCGATGGTACCCCTGCGGGTGGCCACCATCGCCAAGCGTCTGCTTCTCAGTCACGCACCCGATACGGGAGCGGCAGCCGCGTCCGGTTCGGGAGCGCCGGCAGAGCCACTGCGCGTGCTCGTGGTCGAAGATAATTTCGACGTGGGCGAAGTGCTCGGCAAGACGCTCAGCGACTGGGGTTATACGGCCCGGGTTTGCACGCTGGCCGGCGAAGCGCTCGCCCTGGCTCCCTATTTTCGCCCACAGGTGGTCGTGGTCGACCTCGGCCTGCCAGACCTGGATGGCTGGGAACTGGTCCGCCAGCTTCGGCAGCAGCGGCCTACCGAGCCGCCTCTTTTCATCGCCGTGACGGCGCATGGCGAGGATGAGGCCTTCCGCAAGTCGGAGTCGGTCGGCATCACTTACCATCTGGTGAAGCCATCGTATCAACGGCAACTGCAGCAGATCCTCGATCGCTACGCCAACGGGACGTAGACGACATTCGCCGTGACGCTATTCCACGGCCCCCTGTACGCCGCCTGCAAATAGCTCGTCTTCTTCGTCTCGGCTGATGAGGATCTCGGCGCGGTAACCGCCGCGCGCGCGGTCGTAGAGAATCACGCCCGTGAAGATCACGATCAGGGCGGCCGGCAAGATCGATACCCAGCGGAAGGCCATGCGGTAACCGAGGCTCTGGGCTTCGGCCGCCAACTTGGCTTCGTCGCTATCTTTGCCGTTGTTTTCGGCAATTCTCGCCTGATCGAGGCTCGTGTAATGGCCCGCATCGTCCTTTTTCAGAATATTTTCGGCCATCCCTGGGTCGGTCTGCTCGACATAGCTCACGGCGTAACGATCGACGATGCGACCCATCTGCGGCAGCACCTGCGAGATCGAGAGGTTTCCGACCGACCCCATCAGCGCCAGTGCCAACGCCCCGCCCTTGGGAAACCGCTCGGCGGTGACACCCAACATCGTGGGCCAAAAGTAGGCGATGCCCAGCCCAAAGATGGTCGCAAAGCCGAACGCCGTGGCGGCGTTGTTCGCATAACTCAACAGAAACAGCCCCGTGCCCGCTAAAGCCGCCGACCCGGTCAGCATGCCGACGGGCGAGAGCTTGTGCGCGATCGGACCGGCAAAATGTCGCAGGACGAACATCATACCCGAGGTATAGACCAGGATCAGCGTACCCGAGATCCCCGCCGTGCTCTGCATCACCGACTCTTGCCATTTCTGTGGTCCCAACTCCGTGGCGGCGGTCATCAACATGCAAACCGCCCAGACCAGAAACAGTGGCCGGAGGCATTCCTTGAACATATCGGCGTTCGACACGCCCGACTCGACACGCTCGGTCAGCGGGAAGGACGCCGGAATGAGCATCAACCCATAGGCCAAGGCGGGCAATGCGATCAAGCAGAGACTCGTCTGCCACATGGCGAGCGGACCGATGCCGTCGGGAAATACGCGACGGATCAAGAATTGGGCTGAGAGTCCGCCGATCACCAACCCGCCCGGCCACCAAGCGTGCAGAATGTTCAGATAATGCGTCTTGCGGTCTGGGTACAGCGTGGCGATGAGCGGATTGATACCGACCTCGGTAAACCCGTTGCCGCAGCCCATCAGCATCGATGAGGCGTAGAGCCAATAGTAGGTCACCGAGGGGGTGGCACCATCGCCGAACATTTTGAGAAAATTCTCGGCGAAGATGGTTCCCAACGACCCCAGAAGGTGCGACGCGAAGGCCAGGAACATGATCCGCTTCATGCCCAGGAAATCGCACACGAAGCCGCCGAAGAACATCGACAGTGCCATGCCGATGAACACCGCGCCTTCGATGCCCCCCTTTTCCGCCTGGCTCATCGAAAAGGCGTTGCCCATCTCCTGCAAAACGTCGCCGCGGATGCTGAACGTGAATGCCGACGTGACCAGCGCAACACAACTGCAAATGAATAACCAGCGACGATCAATCATCGGGCACTCCGGATGAAAAGCGGGGCTAAATAGACAGGCGGGGCGGGGGATAGCGGAAGCGAACGTGAAGCCTTCGAGTATAACGCCTGGTTTTGGCAAGTAAATGTTTTGATGCCAATTGCTTCGGGCGAGGCAAACCCAGCTTGACCCCGCCTGCGTAAAGCACATAGCATAGGCCACTTTTTGTCACGTTCCGGCTGGGCCATGAGCCTGAAACGTCTCTCTTCGGGCGCCGCGTTGTGGGCCGTCTTGGCCTTCGCGCTCATTCTGCGCCTGGGAGCTTGCTTCTGGTGGCAGTCTCGGGTTCCACCCGGGCACCGTTTCGAATTCGGTGACAGCGAAGCCTATTGGATCCTCGCCACACACATCGCCCACGGTGAGCCCTACGAGTACGGCTCGCCCGACGCGCGGATCGTGCGCATGCCCGGTTACCCGCTCATGCTGGCGACGATGCTGTCGGTCTTCGGCGACCACATGCCCGTGCTCTACGCGCGACTATTGAGTGCCCTGCTCGGCACCGCGGCGGTGGCGGCCATCTATTGGCTGACGACGATCCTGTTCGATCGGCGCACGGGCACGCTCGCTGCGCTGGTGGCTGCCTGCTATCCCGGCGCCATCGCCATGAGCATGGTGGTGTTGAGCGAAGCGCCCTTCTGCCCGCTCTATCTGGCCCAGATCGCGATGTGGATCAAGAGTTGGAACTGCGGCGAAGAGTCGGCCTCGCAGCAGGCCAATCACCAAGAAGACGAGGCCGGCAAAACCTCCGGACGGCGGCAACTGGCCTGGGCCGCGGCATCAGGTGTTCTCGGCGGTTTGGCGACGCTCGTGCGTCCCGATTGGCTGCTCTTCGTGCCGTTCGTCGCGTTGGCCGGTCTGCCCTTCACCCGTCGCCGTGGTGAACACTTGAAGTTGGCATTGATCATGTCGTTGGCCGTGGCTGTCGTGATGGCACCGTGGTGGTGGCGGAGCTTTCGGGTTGTCGGACGATTTGTACCCACGACCTTGCAAGTGGGTGCCAGCCTCTACGACGGGCTGAACCCACGAGCAACGGGCGCGAGCGATATGTGGTTCGTGGAGGGATTTGTCGCCGAAGAGCACCGCCGTCCGTCAGCCCCAGATCAGCCGCAGGAATATCGGCTTGATCGCCGGCTACGGAACGTGGCACTGCAATGGGCCACCGAGCACCCGGCGCAGGTGTGCCGCCTGGCTGTGACAAAATTCGTCCGCATGTGGAACGTCTGGCCGAATGATCGGGAACACGGCGGCGTGCTGCTGCGTCTGGTCACGGCGGTGACGTACTTGCCCACCTTGGTGGGAGCGCTGGTGGGCATCGCAATCACGCGCCGCAAACCTTGGCCGGCCGCCATCGCTTGGCTTCCGGCCGTCTATCTCACGCTGCTGCACCTGGTTTTCGTTAGTTCCCTACGGTACCGCGAGCCACCGATGCTCGGCTTGCTCGTCTTCACCGCGGCTGCCATTACGCGAGGGACCCGGCCATCGTCCGCCCCGTAGCACGATTCTGCTGGCGATCGTTCAAGTGGACGGTGCTGCTCGTCGCGGTGGCAGCGGCGGCCGGGGTGCCGTTGTTCTATCAGCGCTTCGACGACGAAGTGCGGCGCCGCGTCGAGGCCAAGATCGCCGCGCACTATCCGGAACTGGCCGTGAGCGTTCGGGCGGCGCGATTTCTCGTCGGCAAGGGTATCGAGATCCGCGGCCTCTCGATCGTCGAGCCCAACGTGTCGGGCCCGACCGCCGAACTGATCTACATCGAGGAGTTGTTGCTCGAAGGCAACACGGAATGGCAGGAACTGTTGCGGGGAGAACTGCGTGTCAGCCGCGTCGTCTTCCGCAGGCCCACGATACGGGTCGCCCAACGGCCCGACGGCGCGTGGAGCGCGGCGAAGCTCTTGCCGCTGCCGCGGCTGAGCAAGGATCCCCCGCGCGGCGTCATCGAGAACGGCGTCGTGGAAATCCTCGATCCGCTCAAACAGCAGGGCGGCGCCCTGATCGTGCGCGACGCGCAACTCACTTTCGAGGCGGCCACGGTCGCGGCGGCCGGGCCGGCGGACAAGGCGCCGGACGGCACCAAAAGAAAAACCAAGCCCCAGCCCACGCCGTTGCGCGTCCAGGGGCATTTCGGGGCCGATCATCTCCAGCGAGTCGACATCGACGCGACACTGGCGCCGTCCGGCGCCAACTGGTCGATCGCCGGCAGTCTCGAAGGACTCGATTTCTCGCCCGAGTTCGTGCGCGCCTTGCCGGCCGTGCTGTCGCGGCGGCTGGCCGAACTGGGATCGTTGCGTTGCCAGGCCCAAGGACGCTTCCGTTTGGCCCATCCCGGTGCCGACGGCGGACTCGATTTCGACGTCACCGGAAGGGTCACGCGCGGCCGCATCGACGACCCGCGGTTGCCTTATTCGCTCACCGACCTACGGGGGAATTTCCATCTCGACAACCGAGACATGTCGCTCACCGACGTCACCGCCCACAACGGACAGACCACGCTCGCCGTCGATCTACAGCGTCATGGATACTCGAAACAGAGTCCCTGCTCGCTCGTGGCCAAGAGCCGGCGCATGGTCTTCGACCGGCAGCTTCAGTCGATCTTGCCGCTCGATTGGCAGAGCGAATGGCACAAGTTCCTGCCGGCGGGCGAATTCGACGCCGACCTGAAGCTCGAATACGACGGCCACGCCTGGCGGCCCGAACTGCTCATCGCCTGCAAGAACGTCTCGTTCTCGTACTACAAGTTTCCCTATCGACTGGAACGTGCCCAGGGGCGGATCGAGCTGATCGATAGGCTGCTCAAGCTCGATCTCAAGGCGTTCACCGAGGGCGAAGAGGTACGCCTCTTCGGAGAGTTCGCGCACCTGGGCGCGCAACCGGTCGGCAAGCTCAATGTCCGCGGCGATAGTATCCGGCTCGACGAAAAGCTCTTTCTGGCTCTGAACGAGAATTGCCGCCGCATCGTCCGTTCGCTCAATCCGCGCGGGACGTTCAATGTTTCGTTCGACCTGTGGCACGGCCGCGAATCGCCGCCGCAACTCCACAAGAAGCTCACGCTCTCGTTCAACCGCTGCTCCCTGAAATACGACGCCTTTCCCTACCCGCTCGACAACATCCGTGGCATGGTCGTCATGCAGGACGACGTCTGGGAATTCAAGGACCTGGAGGGGACGAACGACACCGGCACCGTGGAATGCCACGGGCGGCTTATTCCGCAGGCCAACGGCAACGCCCTGACGCTCAAGTTCTCCGGCAAGGCCATTGCCTTGGAGGACGAACTGCGCGACGCCCTGGCCATGCAAAGCGCCGCGGCCGCGCGTTTCTGGCGCGACCTGAGGCCGCGAGGGCTGATGGACATCGAGGCCGATCTGCATTATTTGCCCGGCCAGCGCAAGCCCGAACTATGGGTAACGCTCTCGCCCCTGTACGACTCGGAAAGTGTCGCGGTGTCGATCGAACCGACGTATTTTCCCTATCGCGTGGAGAAGCTGCGCGGGGTCTTTAAATACCACCAGGGCCGCGTCACGCTGCAAAAGGTGCGCGGCGAACACCGCACGACGAAGCTCGCGGCCGAGGGCGAATGCCTGCTCGACGGCGAAGGGGGTTGGCAGCTCCATTTCGAGCGCCTCGAAGTCGATCGGCTCAAGGCCGATCGCGACCTGGTGCAGGCGCTCAACGGCCGCTTGAAGAAGGCGGTGACCGACCTTCAACCTCGTGGCACAATGAACCTGCGCGGTGAGCTTACCCTGGCGAGCAATGGCCAGTCGTCGTCGGAAATGACCGCGCAATGGAACGTCCAGATCGAGGGGCACCAGGTCGCCCTCGACTGCGGCATCGCGCTCGAACACATCTTCGGCGAGGTGCAACTCTGGGGCTCGTTCGACGGCCGGCAGTTTGTGTGCAACGGCGAGTTGGGGCTCGATTCGCTGACGTACAAGGACTTTCAGTTCACGCAGTGCCTGGGACCGATCTGGCTCGACAACAACGTCGTGCTGTGTGGACGCTCCGCCGATCGCCAGCGCGGCGCCGTGTCGGGCCGCGCCGTCACCGCCAAGATCTACGGTGGGACGGTCATGCTCGATGGCCGCGTCACCTCGGGAGCGACCCCGAAGTATTCGGTCTATGCCACGCTCACGGCGGCCGACCTGGCCCGCTGCGCTCAAGAAGCGATCGCCGGCAAACAGAAACTGAGCGGTATCGTGTCGGCCGAAGTCGATCTGCACGGCACCGGACGCGGCGCCCACCACCTCGCCGGGCGTGGTTCGGTGCGGCTGCGCGACGCCGACCTCTTCGAGTTGCCCGTGATGGTGGCGCTCCTCAAGCCGCTGAGCGGGCGCCTGCCCGATACGACGGCGTTCAACACGGCCGACGTCGACTTCCGCATCGAAGGCGAACACATCTATCTGAACAAGGTGAACTGCAACGGCGATGCGGTGAGTCTGCGCGGAGGCGGCGAGATGGGCTTCGACCGCACCGTGCAACTTTCGTTCTACGCGGTGGTGGGACGGGGCGATGCTCCGTTCCCGATACTGGACAAGGTGGTGAGTGCCGCCAGCCAGCAGATCATGCAAATCGATGTCTCTGGCACCCTCGACAATCCCACGACGCGCAACCGAGTCTTTCCCTATGTCGAGGGCGCACGCCGAAGCTTTCAGGCCGATCCGGCACCCCAGTCCGTCCGCGCTCCGCGCGACGGACGCTTGATGGGCCGTGCCGCGCCGCCTGAAAAACAAGGGTATAGTTCAAGTGGGCCCAAGTAGCAGCGGCTGACAGGGCCGGGGAGTGTCGCGGGCAAGATCGGCCGTGAAACGCCGGTTTGTTCGGATACAAGACCCGTTTTGGCGGTTGCTGCAAGAGCCTATCCCGAGAACCCGCATCGCCACGTTGACGGTAATTGTGGCGATTGGGCTCTCGGGTTTTGTCGGTTGCATTTAGAGCAATCCGCTGTTGTCGGTTGCTCTAAATCAAGGGATTGCCAAGAAACCGATCGCCGCATCGAGGCTTTTCTCGAAATGCGGGGTCGGTTCCTTGCCAACCTCTAGCTCTAACTGACCGAGGTGCTGCGATGAGTGTCGGTCCGACGACATTTGCGGCGAGCCTGGCGGCCACGTCGCTCCAGGCGCGGGGCAGCGAAACGGAACGTGCGCAACTCGATACGGCGGCCAAGGAGCGGCGGATTGACGGCGACCGGAAGGCCGAGAACGCCGCCGGCGTCGGTACGACCGAAGGCGACGAAGCGACCAGCGATCGCGACGCCGACGGCCGCCGCCTGTGGGAACGGCCACCGACCAGGTCTGGTGCATCTGCCACGGATGAAACACCCGAAGGCCCTAAAGATCCCACGGGCCAGAGTGGATCGTTGCTCGATCTGACCGGTTGACGATAGGCCGGTCGATAGCACGCGGTCATTCGTCCTGCGATCGCTCGCGTTCGATCGGGAAGCGATCGATCTCCTCACCATCGACGGCGAGCACTCTTACATCCAGGCGGTCGGCATAGACATCGACCAACCCGTAGTGGTTCACGCCCGCGCGGAAGGCGGCCGTGCTGCGGTCGGGAGCTTCCGCCGCATAGAGCTTGCGGCTGCCGCCCCCGCTGACGACATAGGTGATGCCGTCGAGTGGCCTCGTGCGGTCGTAATAATGGTGGTGGCCCGCCAGCACCAGCCGCACGGGAGTGTCGACCAACCGCGAGTGCAACCACACACGCCGCAAGAATTGGTTGGCCAGGTCGCGATGCCCGCACGTAAAGACCGGCCGGTGCAAACAGACAATCGATGTGTCCGTCAGCCCAGCCAACTCGTTCGTCAGGAAGCGCGATTGGGGCGTGCCGGGCAACAGCGAGCGCTCGGAATTGAGCATGACGAATATCAAGCCGCGGTGCTCGAAGCGATAGCACGTATCGGATAGTTCGGGAAAGAACTCGCGAAAGCGTGTTTCACCTCGGTCGCTGGTGCCGAGGAGCCGGTCGTGATTGCCGACCACGGGGCGCAGCCAAAGCTTGTGCCGCCGCGCCGCCGAGAGGACCTCGTCCCATTGCTCGTCGGACGCCGCGTCGTCGACAATGTCGCCCAGGTGCAGGACGAACTCCACCTCTTCCGATTCGAAGTGGCCGAAGACGTCTTCGACAATCCCCTCGCCGAGTTGGGTATCGCCGACGAAGCCGAACGACCAGAGCTTTTCGCCGACCGGCGCGGGTAATGAGCGCGGCTCGCCGACGACCGGCGTCGCAATGGCCCAGGCATAGGCGCAGAGCACCAGGCCGACGATAACGGGCAGTGCGATCCAGCGGCGATAATGGAGGCTTTTCATGGGCGGCCCACGATAAGGGGCCGCCATGGTAGCGGCAATCGAATTGCTGGCGTAGAGAGGTTTTGGAGAACCGGCGTCGCGACGACGGCTACCGGAGCGCAAAGGGCGTCACTTCGACGGCCTTGTAGACGGTCCGCGCTTTGACGAAGCCGAGCCGTCGATAGAGCTTGATCGCCCCTTCGTTCTGGGCGGTCACTTCGAGAAACGCCCGCGGTAGATTCGCCCGGCGAAAGCCTTCCAGCGATTTGTGCATCAGGTGAGAGCCCAGGCCGCGGTTGCGATGTTCCGGCACAATCCCCAGATTCTGGATGGCGCCCATCCCCGAGCGATCGCGTATCCCCTGGATGGTGCCGCAGAACTCCGAAGTACCCTGGTCCGTGACGACCAGCCAGGTGGCTTCGGGCAAGAAGCCCTCCTTGTGGCTGATCTCCTGCATCAACCGCACGCAACCGTCGTAGTCACCAAGGCAGGGAAAGACGTTGGCATCGACCTCGGACCGAAAGCTGTTGTACTTGGCCTCGGCGTGGGCTGGCAGCAGGTCGGGCCGCCAGGCGACGAATCGGTAACCCGGCGGCAGTCTCGATGCGGGCGCGGAGAGATCGCTCAGATCGATCTCCATGCGAAAGCGCTTAAAGTAGGTGAGACCCATCGAGCGCCGCCCGTGCTAACAATAAAAGATAGCTCCGACTGCACGTTCATCGTAGCGGTCACGCCCGGGAGGGTCAACTTTCGCGCCAGACCCGCGCCCGTGCGAAAACGCTAACCTCTTCTCCCATCGTGCGGCCGCTACGACCGTCACTCATGGCCTGGCTCCCAAAGGGCACGGGCCCGCGGCACATGGCCTACAACCCGATCGACCTGCGAAAACCGATCGCGGCCGACCACGCACGAAAGCCCGAGCGCCACGGGGAAACAATCGGCCATGAAACGCCGATTTTCGAGTCGCGTCACGGTTTTGTCGGTTGCTCCGAACAGATCTCGATCGGCGGCTCGGCGGCCACTCGAACAGCCCCCCTAGAACCGGCACCCAAGTGGGCGCGTCTGGCTGCTCGTCGGTTCTCGGGCAGGTTTCGAAGCTATGCGGCGTCAATCGATCAACCCACGCAGTGTGCGGAGGTTTATGACGTCGAGCTCTTCGCCGTCGACGAGCCCTTTGGGCGTCTCCAGGTACATCGGCACGTGTTCGAAACGGCCGTCGTTGAGCAGATGGCGAAACGGCTCGAGGCCGAGCAGCCCCTGGCCGATATGCTCGTGCCGATCGACGCGCGAGCCGAGCTCTCGCTTGCTGTCGTTGAGATGGAACGCCTTGACCTGCTCCAGCCCGACGATCGTGGCGAACTGTTTCATCGTCTCCCGATATTCGTCCACCGTCGCCAGCGGATAGCCGGCCGCGAAGATATGGCATGTATCGACGCAGACGCCGAGACGCTCCGGCTCTCGCACCCCGTTCAGGATCGTGGCCAGGTGCTCGAAGCGGCAGCCGAGACAGCTCCCTTGCCCCGCGGTCGTCTCGAGCAGGATCCGCACACCCACTCCGCGCGTTTCCGCATGGACGTCGTCGAGCGCCGCGACGATCCGCCGCAGCCCCTGTTCTTCGCCGCTATCGAGGCTGGCGCCCGGGTGCGTCACAACATACGCCAACCCCAGTTCCTCCGCGCGATTCACCTCGACGACCATCGCCTCGACACTGCGTCGCCACAACGCATCGTCGGGGCTCGCCAGATTGATGAGGTACGAATTGTGCGCGATGGGATATCCGATCGCGAGCGCCGCCAGCGTCGCCCGAAACTGTTCCGCTTCCGCCGGCAGAATCGGCTTCGCCCGCCACTGGTTGCCGTTCTTCGTGAAAATCTGCACGCAATCGCAGCCCACGGCGTGCGCGCGTTCGACCGCCTTATACAAACCGCCGGCGATCGATGTATGCGAACCGAGGAACGGCAACCAGGCACCCTTCAAAGACAAAAGAACAGCTTACCCGCCGTGGCCGAAGAGCGACAACGATGAGCTGCCCGCACGCCAGAATTAGGCCTGACCAATTTACTCGCTACGCACAACAAGCGGCCGCGAAGCGCCATATTCGCGGTCGCGGCACGTCACGGTTCCGTCGGTTGGTCGTCTTCGAAGAGAAGGATGGACGGCGGCAACTCGGCGGAGGCCGGGACGATGGCAGACTGTTTGGCCGGCTTGGTAGGGTTAGCTGCTGGTTTCGCGATGGACCACAATCCCTTGGTCGACGATTTGGTCGGTGCGGCCGACCGAGCGGTCTGCTCCTCGAGTGCGGCCGTGTCGGGCGAGCGTCCGATCGGTTTCAGCAACGTCTTCCAGGACCGGGCCGTCAGTGCCGCCCATCTCGGGTGCGCAGGCGTACGCGTTTCGAGGCCCGATCGGTTCGGCAGTGACTGCGGCGGAGCGACGTCTGTTTCGGTCTCGTCCGCGGGCAACGAGGCAGGCGGTGTCCGGGTCGCGAGATCCGTCGAGTCTTGCGGCTCCGACTCATTGTCGGTCGATGACAACTCGAACGGTGGCCGATCGTCGTCCAGTTCGTCGGCTGACATCGATTCGCCGGACTTGCCGGCAAACTTCTTCGCCGCCCGCGCCCACTTCGCTACCAATTTGGGTACCTTACGGCCTGCTGGCGTCGTCTCCTCATCCGTCGAATTTGCTGAGTCGCTGGATAGGCTGTCGGTATCAGACATCTCGGCCACGGCCGGCGCCATCCTGTGCGAGCGAGCCACCGTCGTGAGTTCGCGATCGGCGGCCTGCGAGTCGCTCTCGCCGGAACCGGCGCCGGAGACAATGCGCCCGCTGACACGGTCGCCCTCGAGCAGCCGATTGAGGTCGGTGCCGCCGGCCGGTTTGGCGATCGCGCGGCCACCGCCGGCGAGGTACACGATCCGGAGTCGCCCTACATGCTCGGTACCGAAGACCCGATGGCGGTGAATGCTGAACTGACTCCCGACCGTTGGCTCGCGGCCACCAGCAAACTCTACATCGACGGTGGACGTTCTGAGGTTGACCCCGATGATCGTCCCGTTGAGCGTGCTGGCTTGTGGCTGGTCGGCCGTCGCTGGCGAACCGTTCGGGGCGCGCCGTTTTGCGGCCAGCCACTGGTACACCGTGACGTTGGATTCCTTGGCCCGCGGCGCCGACTCGGCCCCGAGCACGTCATCGAACGGTTCGTCTTGGGACGGGTCCGACTCCGGCGCCGCGGTTGCCGCAGGATCGTCCGCGGCAGACACCGACCGGACTTGCACGACACTCGACTGCGCCAAACCGACTCCCAAGATGCACAACGTCTGCGCGAACTTCGTCAACCGCATATTCGTCTCAAGAAAGCGTGTGCGAGACTGCCCCCCGCGATCGGAAAATCGTGATCGACCGGCGCAATCCTGGCATTTGGAATCGGCAGCAGAACCGGCACGGCTGAGCAGCGACCCCGCTCGTCGTCAGAACCCGTTCGACCCGCAAAGTCTGCCAGGCCGACGTTTGCGGAAGTGAGGCATTCGCGTAAACTGGGGAGCCCGGCAAATGCTCGCGAGACAGTGATGCCCGAGTCGACAAGCGTCAGCAAACCGCCCTTGAAGATCGGCCCGGTCGTGGTCGATCCGCCGATCTTGCAGGCGCCGATGGCCGGGTTCACCAACTACGCCTATCGACAGATCGTGCGACAGTTCGGCGGCGCGGGGTTGCAGGCCACCGAAATGATCAGCGCCAAGGGCTTCGTATCGCAGGGCGCGCGGCGGCAGGAGCTGCCCGACCGTCTGTGGGGCGTGAAAGACGAACCACGTCCGCTGGCGGTGCAGATCTGGGACAACGACCCAGCCATCTTGGCCGACGTCGGTGCCGCACTGGCCCACGAATTCCGTGTCAGCGTCGTCGACATCAATTTCGGCTGCCCCGTACGGCAGATCACGGTCGACGCGCACAGCGGTTCGTATCTTTTGCGCTATCCGGATCGCATCGGGCAGATCGTGGAGCGCGTCGCAGCCGCCTGTGCCCCAACCCCCGTCACGGCCAAGATCCGTCTGGGCTGTACGCGCGATTGCATCACGGCCACGGAAGTGGCCCAGGTGGTCGAAGCAGCCGGCGGAGCGGCCCTTACGGTGCACGGGCGAACGGCGCAGGACTTCTTCCAAGGGTCGGCTAACTGGGAACGAATCTCGGCCTTGAAGGAGCACCTGAAGCGCATCCCGCTGATCGGAAACGGCGACCTGGACAGCCCCGAAAAGGTCGTGGCCGCCCTCACCAACTACCAGGTCGACGGGGTAATGATCGCCCGCGCCGCGTTGAGCAAGCCGTGGTTGTTCTGCCAGGCCGCGGCCGCGTTGAGGGGCGATAATGTGCCACGAGACCTGAACCTGGCCGAAGAACAACAGCTCTTGTTGCACCACTTCGGCCTGGTCGTGGCCCGCTTCGGCCCCGACAAGGGAACGCGCCTGATGCGAAAGTTCGCCTGCTGCTATGCCCAGGGGCGTCCGGGAGCGAGGGAATTCCGTACACATGCCGCGAGGGTGAGCACGCCGGCCGAATTCCACCACGTCGTGGAGCGGTATTATCCGCGCGAAGAGGGATTGCCGGTCGGCGGTCGGCGGAATCAACCCACGAGCCACAGATTGGCCACGCCGTCGCGGCCACCGCTGGCCAGCATCTTGCCATCGGACGAAAAGGCGATGGCCGCCACGCTCTGAGTGTGGCCTTCGAATTCTCGCATCGCGAGTAAGGTGGCGGGGTCCCACAGGCTGACGTTCGCCTTGCTCTCCGGCGCGAGTCCCCCCGTAGCGATCAGGTTTGCCTGGGGAGCCACCGCGATCGCTTCGCTGCCCGGCGCCTCGAACGATGCCAGCACCTGACACGTGGTCAGGTCCCAGATGCGCACCAGATTGCGGCCGAGCACGATAATTCGCGTCCCATCGGGCGAGAATCCGACGCCGTAATCTTCGGTGTCGTCTTCACGGAACAGGAGCAGCTCCATGTGTTTTTCGCTCGTCCCGGTCTTCCAGATCGTGACCGGCCCGCGACCCGTCCAAACCGCCGCCACGTAACGCCCACATGGCGAGAAGGCGAGGCGGCCGTTCCCGGTGCGTCCCGTGTCGATGGCCGCGGTCGTTTGCCAAGACGTTGTGTTCCAGAAACGAACGGTCCGATCGGCCGCGGCGCTGGCGAGCGTTTGTCCATCGGGCGAGAAGGCGACGGAAGTCACCTGCGCCTGGTGGCCGCGCAATGCGCGTTCGTGCACGCCCATCACCGCGTCCCACAGACCGCGCTCGACGTTCCAGATCGAAATCGAATGGTCTTTGCTGCCGCTCGCCAGCAGCCGGCCGTCGGGCGAGAAAGCCAGCGTACCGACCGGTTTGCGATGCCAATGCAAGATGGCCGACGCCGAGCCCGATCCCGTGTCCCACAAGATGGTCTCCGCCAATTCGCTCTTGGCGGCGTCGGACGAAACAATGTCGGCCGTTGTCGCGAGTAGTCGTCCGTCCGGCGAAAAGGCGACCGAGTGGATGGGCCCGTTGTGGCCACGCATGGTCAGTTCGGCACCGGCCGCGGGAGCAAGCTGCGGGATGGTGAAGCCACGACCGCACGCGGGGCACCGCGCCTTCTTGCCTGCCAGATAGCGCTCGAAGCGCAATGTCTTGCCGCACTCGCAGTCCCAGCGTCCGCGCAGGTCGTTGGCCGCGGGCGCGGACCAAGGGGCAGGAGCAGTCGAGCCCTGTTCGGAATGCGTCTGCATTTTGTCCCGTCGTTTGTCCCAGTGCGTAAGGTGTATCATAGCCACACAAAAGTGCCAAAGCACCTACGCCGCAAAATGGTCCAGCGAACGCGGGACATGGTCATACGAACGCTTACTAACCTTGGAGAGCCGAACTGGGCCCCAGGTTACCGCGCTCCTTTCCCAAACCTCCGTTCCGTGGTCGAAGAAGGGCAATCTGACAATGGGTTTAGCGTTTGCGGCAACAGTTTCATCAATGCCTCTGCTTAAACCGATAAAGCCAATTGGCAAAGGGAGGCAAACGGCCTTCTGCGCCCGGGTCCCGTCGTTCCGGGGGGTGTTTGAACGCTCGGTTTAAGAGTGGTAAACTGTGCCATTTACTAAATTTACGAAAGACGGCGCGGCTTTAAGCAGGCATGGTGATCGCATAAGCGTGGTGCATGACCTTAGCGGTGGATCGAGGGCGGCCCGCGCGCCCGAAGTGCGGCGATCAGAACCTTACGAGGGCCTAGGAATGGGCGACGAACAACAATTCAGCTCGTTCTTCAGCCCCCCCACGCTGGTCGACCTGCTGGAGCGCCGCGCGCGGCTCCAAGGCAGTCGTACGGCCTATATCTTTCTGACCGACGGCGAGACCGACGAAGCCCCGATCACCTACGCCGAGCTCGACCGGCAGGCACGTGCCATAGCGGCCTGGCTCCAATCGCAAGGCCTCGAGGGGCAGCGCGCCCTGTTGTTGTTTCCGGCCGGGTTGGAGTTCATTGCGGCGTTCTTCGGCTGCCTCTATGCCGGTGTCGTGGCGGTGCCCGCTTATCCGCCGCGCATGAACCGTAAGCTAGACCGTATCCAAGCCATCGCTTGCGACGCCGAGGCAAAGGTTGCCCTGACTACCCAATCGGTCTTGGAACGGGTCACCCCGGTGTTGCGTCAGACGCCCGAGCTGGAGCGGCTCACCTGGCTCGACACCGATTCGGTGCCGGCCGGCATCGAGCAATCGTGGCGGCGGCCCGGTTGTACGAGCACCACCCTCGCCTTCCTGCAATACACTTCCGGGTCGACCGGCACCCCGAAAGGCGTGATGCTCACGCACGCCAACCTGTTGCACAACTGCGGGCAGATCGGCTATGCCTTCGAGATGACCCGTTCGGTCAGCGGCGTCTTTTGGCTGCCGAGCTACCACGACATGGGGCTGGTGGGTGGCGTTCTTTGCCCGCTCTACCAGGGCGCCCTGAATGTCATCATGTCGCCGATGTCGTTCTTGCAGCGCCCCTTTCGCTGGCTGCAAGCGGTGTCGCGCTACCGCGCGGTTGTGAGCGGTGGGCCGAACTTCGCCTACGATCTCTGCGTGCGCAAGGTCACGCCGCAGCAGCGAGCCACGCTCGACCTCAGTTCGTGGAGCATCGCCTTCAACGGGGCCGAGCCGGTGCGTTCCGAGACCCTCGATCGCTTCGCCGAGATGTTCGAGCCCTGCGGTTTTCGACGCGAGGCGTTCTATCCTTGCTACGGGTTGGCCGAGGCCACCCTCATCGTCTCGGGTGGCTTGCGGGCCGCACCTCCTGTGGTGCGTTCCTTCGACGCCAAGGCGCTCGAGAACCGTCGGGTGATCGAAGTGCCCGCGATGGACGAAGAGGCCCGCTGGTTGGTCGGAAGCGGCCAGATGCTGGCGGACGAGGAGATCGTCATCGCCGATCCCCAGGCGCTCACCCGTTGCGGTCCGAGGCACGTCGGCGAGATTTGGGTCAAGAGCCCCAGCGTCGCCCAAGGTTATTGGCGGCGACCCGAAGAGACGGAACACGCCTTCCGCGCCCGTTTAAGAGATGTCGACGACGGTCCGTTCTTGCGCACCGGCGATTTGGGATTCTTCCAGGACGGCGAGCTGTTCGTCGCCGGCCGGTTGAAGGATCTGATCATCATCCGCGGGTTGAACCACTATCCGCACGACATCGAACTGACCGTCGAAAAAAGCCACACGGGCATTCGTCCCGGCTGCGGCGCCGCCTTCACCACCGAAGTTGGCGACGAACCGAAACTGATCATCGTCTATGAGATGGAACGCCGGCAGCAGGGCGATCTGGACGAAGTATTCGAGGCGATCCGCCGAGACGTCGGTCGCGAGCACGAATTGCTGGTGGATACCATCGTCCTCGTGAAGCCGGGCAGCATTCCCAAGACGTCGAGCGGCAAGATTCAACGTCATGCCTGCCGCAACGCGTTCCTCGAGGGTGCTTTCGAAGAAATCGGCCGTTCCAGCGCCGGTGCCGAAGCGACGGTCGAGGCCAACCCGGCCGACACCGTCTCCTCACGTGCTGCGGATAGCACGGTTCGCGAAGCTGCTTCCGACACCGCCGTAAAACGCGACGAAATCGCGGAACAAACGGTCATTCCAACTGGCAAAGCGGAGCATGCGGCCAAGCCGCAGGAAAGCGAGCCGCACGCGGCACCACCCGCCAAGAGCAAAGCCACCATCTCGAAATCGGTCGCCGAGCAGGTGCTCGACGAGGTGCATCGGATCGCGAAAGAGCGGGCTCGTGGCCTGTCGCTCGATTCGAGCATCGTGGAATTGGGGCTCGACTCGCTCGAGCGGATGGAGATTCTGGCTTCGCTCGAAGAGCGGTTTGGCGGCCGCTTCCCCGAAGAGGTGCTGCCGCAGCTCGAGACCTGCCGCGAGGTGGTCGAAGCGGTCGAGAAATACCTGGGCGGTGGCGAAGCCGTCGGTGAACCGCGCGGCGAAACGATTCCGCCGGAGCATTACCGCTTCGACCGCTATCCCGAATACCTGCGGCTCAAACAGAGCCTGGAGATGCTGCAACACAAGGGAGTGGGCAACCCCTACTTCAACGTTCACGAGCGCGTCACCAACGACACGACGATGATCGGCGGCCGCGAGCTGATCAACTTCTCCAGCTACAACTACATTGGCATGTCGGGCGATCCGACGGTGGCCAAGGCCGCCAAGGAGGCGATCGACCGCTTCGGCACATCGGTTTCGGCCAGCCGGCTCGTGTCGGGCGAGAAGACGATCCACCGGGAATTGGAACTCGCGATCGCCAAATTGATCGGCGCCGACGATTCCATCGTCTACGTCGGCGGACATTCGACGAACGAGACCACGATCGGCCATCTGTTCGGCCCCGGCGACCTGATCCTGCACGATGCGCTCGCGCACAACAGCATCATCCAGGGGTGCATCTTGTCGGGCGCTCGTCGGCGACCGTTCCCGCACAACGACTGGGGAAGCGTCGACCGTCTGCTGCAAGACCTGCGTGGCGACTATCGGCGCGTGCTCGTGGCCATCGAGGGCACATACAGCATGGACGGCGACATTCCCGATCTGCCACGATTCGTGGAGGTCAAGAAGCGCCATAAGGCCTTCTTGATGGTCGACGAAGCACACTCGGCCGGCGTGCTCGGCGAGAAGGGAGGCGGGATCGGTGAGTACTGGAATGTCAGCCCGGCCGATGTCGACCTGTGGATGGGTACGCTGAGCAAGTCGTTCGGAAGCTGCGGCGGCTACATCGCCGGCAACAAGGCCGTGGTCGAATACCTCAAATACACGGCTCCGGGCTTTGTCTACAGCGTCGGTATCTCTCCCTCGAACGCCGCGGCGGCGTTGGCTTCGATACGCGTGCTCGAACACGAGCCGGAGCGCGTTGCCCGCCTGCACGACAGGGCTGCGTTGTTCTTGGCGCTGGCGAAGGACGAGGGGCTCGACACCGGCTTGAGCAAGGATACGCCCGTCATCCCGATCATTCTCGGCGATTCGATCCGCTGCTTGCAGCTCTCGCAGGCGCTCGGACAGCGTGGCATCAATGTGCAGCCGATCGTGCACCCTGCCGTCGAAGAAAAGGCGGCCCGTCTGCGATTCTTCATCACCTCGAAGCACACCGAGGAGCAGATTCGCTACACCGTGTCGGCCCTGGCCGAGGAGCTTTCCAAGCTCAACTCGGGCCACACGGTGAGCCACAACGGCAATGGCGCGGCCGGCAAACAGCGGCGCAGCGCGAACCGATAACAGCCGCCGTATAGCGTGCCGGAGCCGGAGTTTCGCAGGAGAGAAATCGGTCGCCAAAGCCGATTCTCCAGAGCGCGTTAGATCGCCCGCTCGTAGATGCGGTATGTCTTGTAGCGGTGCCCGCCGACCGCCTCGATGGTTCGATTGATCAGGTCGTTGTCTTCGAGGGTCCAACTCAACTCGGCGGTGTGGAAACCGGCCTGGTGCTTGCCGTAATCCAGTGTGCGGAGGATCAATAGCTCGGCGACGCCGCGGCGGCGAAACGGTTCGAGGATGCCCAGGGCCATCAACCGCGCGGTACGCACGCGGCGGCGATTGCAATAGAGCTGGATGACGCCGATCGGCAACCCCCAGCGAAAGAGGCGGCCGTTGAGCGGGCGGATGGCCTCGTTCAGGTCGGGTAGCGTCATCGAAAAGCCGACCGGTTCGCCGTCGACCTCCGCCAGCAGCAACAATTCCGGCAGGGCGATCACCTTCAGATGCTTGGCCAGGTGATGGAACTCGGCGTCGGTCATCTTGACGAATCCCCAATTTCGCTCCCAGGCGGCGTTGTAAACCACCTTGCAGCGTTCGATCTCCGCGTCGAGTTCCTCGAATCGCAGCGAGCGAACCTGGACGCGTCCACGGGCGGCGAGCCGTTCGGCCCGGCGTCCCCAGACGGAGAGCATGTCGTTGGAGTCGTCGAACCACCACGCGTACAGATCTTTGGCCTTCCTCAGACCGCACGACTGCAGCAGTCGTTCGTAATAGGGGGGGTTGTGCCCCATCATGAACCGCGGCGGCGTATCAAATCCATCGACCAGGAGCCCGCTGGCGTAATTGAGGGAGTAATCGACCGGGCCCCGCAGCCCGTCGCGGCCGCGGGCGCGCAGCCAGTCGGCGGCCCCCTCGATCAGCGCCCGTGCCACGCCTTCGTCGTCGATCGACTCGAACATGCCGAAGCAGCCGAGATTGGACTGGTGCTCACGGTTGTAGTTCGGGTCGTCGCTGACCAGCACCCGGCCGACGAGCTCGTCGCCGCGAAAGGCCAGAAGTGGTGCGGCCGCACCGTGCAAATAGAAGGGATGGCGGTGGGGGTCGATGAACTCCCGCCGCTCCATCAGCAGCGGAGGCACCCAATTCGGGTCCGCGGAGTAGATTTTCCAGGGTAGCCGGATGAACGCCTCGCGCAGGCGCTTCCCCTGCGCTTCACAGATTCGTAAGTTTCCGCGGTTGACAGGCCGGATTTCCGTTCCCTGTGCTGCCAGGTAACTTTCCATCGTCCACCCGCTTGGCGTAAGGGGAAGCATCGAGGACCCTTGCGGCCAAGACGCGCATGGCCCGTACACCGTTAGCATAAGTAGGGCTTGGTATGTGACACAAGAGGAATTGTGGCTTTCGGTTGCGGCTTTTCGGCCGGGGCCGTCCGCGCCCATCGGCACCCTCACAAATTCAAGATTTATGGGGCGACAAATGTTCTAGACTCGTTGCGTTGACCCTCACGGCGCGGGTGCACGCCAAGTTCGGGAGGTTTTACACCGGTAGTTTAGGTACTCTGGGTCGGCGGAGGAACGGATAGCCGGGACGGTTTCGAAGATGGCGGACCAGCCGGTCATCGTCGCTCAGGGCCGCGGCGCGAACCTGTAAAATCGCCTCGGCTCCTTCAGGATCATTCCAGAACATCTCCGTTCCTTTTGCACGATAGTTGATCTCTTTCACCCGCGACTCCATCCAAGCGGTGGTCACGGGCAGGCCTTGCCGGCGATAGTCAGGATAGTTCATTCGCATGCTGTTGTTTCTCAGGTAGCCAATTGTTTTGGCGACGATCTGGCGAGGATCATTTTCGGGTGTCGCCTGATCCGGCTCGCCGAGTTGAGTCTGCCAGTGGCAGAGCTCTTCCAGGACTTGGCCGACTTCACCTAGCCAACAACCGCGCATCC